>NZ_JCAWAI010000001.1:696431-1242001 GCF_059691875.1 Mucilaginibacter sp. 320_HR | reverse complement strand
CATCAATGATCTTTTGCTCCTTACTTCTTTTCATCGTTTACTCCTTTTACCGTGTAAACTCATTCCAGGACAAGTCAATACACCTAATTATTCCAAAGTAGAGGATTCTCAACGCTCCATTCTGCCAATTCCGAAATCCCTAAATTCGAGTTCCAGACAAGTTTCAGACCCAATCATTCTGCCCATTCCCAAATTCCCCAAAACGGCGGAGCCCTCTTGAACGCCAAAGAATAAACCATCCTGAAATTCGAGTTCAGACATCCTGAAAATTCTCTAATTCTGTAAATTCTGATCTTACTGACAAAACACTGTCAGCACTTTACTGCAGAGTGTTGGGTATCTTTGTATATAATCCCAACACTTTTATTATGACACAATACAATAGCTACCTTCCGGGTGGCGAGCGCCCCTATGAAATTGAATTACTGCGCTCAATGATCCGTGGCGAAATTACCGAAGATGAAGCCTTTAAGCTGAAACGCGAACATGATGACGACCTGCACCCCAACACCGACGATGCTTTTATCAGTAAAACCGCTGCCGAGTGGCTAATACAACCTAAGGACCAGCCGCGCTACCAACGCCTGTTTGGCGAGTTTTGGCGCAAGGACGAACTATGCATTATGTTTGCCGATACCAACGTAGGCAAATCTATCCTGGCCGTACAAATAGGCGATGCCATTAGCGCCGGCAGGCACATAGGCAATTACACAACCACCAGGCAAGACGAAGCCGTGTTGTACTTCGACTTTGAACTTACCGCCCAGCAGTTTGCCGAACGCTACACCTACATTAACAATCGCTACGGTTTTGCACCCAACTTTCACCGCCTCATGATCAATCCCGATGCCGGGCGCGAACGCAAGTTTGCCAGCTTTCATGATTATATTATTAACGCCTTCGAGAACGTGCTGGTAAGCACCAACGCCAGCACCATTATTATTGATAACATTACCTGCCTGCGCACCAGTACCGAATCGGCAGCCGGGGCCGTAAAGCTGATGCAGAGCCTCAAGATGCTCCGGAGCAAATACAAACTATCCGTACTGGTGCTGGCCCATACGCCAAAGCGCAACGTGGCCCGGCCCATTACCCGTAACGATTTGCAGGGAAGCAAAATGCTGCTCAACTTTGCCGACAGCGCCTTTGCCATAGGCGAGAGCCAAACCACGCCCGGCCTGCGTTACCTCAAGCAAATAAAGCAGCGTACCGGCACACTTACCCACGGTGCCGATAACGTATGCCTGTGCCGCATACAAAAACACGACAACTTTTTAAAATTTGAATTTACCGGCGAAGGCACCGAAGCCGAACACCTGCTGCACTACACCGAGCAGCAGCGCAAAGCCACCGAAGACCGGATTATGCAACTGCACAACTCCGGCGTAACGCTCAGGAAGATAGCGGCACAAACCGGGCTATCGCATGCGTCGGTGGCAAGGATAGTGAGGAAGTTGGGGGAAACGGCGGGCGTTGCCAACTGATACCAATAAAGTTAAGCTAAAGTAGCTGATAACATCGTACGCAGCATACTTCTTCTTTGCCGAAAACTCAATCTGCATTACCAAAATTTATTTACTGATATTTACTCAGCTAGAATAGAGAGCGAATTATGTCGTTAAGTCAAATCCCTTTATATAATTTTTTCAACAAAGAGTTTTGTTCTGATCTGGAACATCATCTATCAAGAACGTTTGCAAGGTCTTCTGATAAAAGTGTCAGGTGGCTGTGGTGCGACGGGATCAAAATGCCCGAAGAAAACCAACTGTTTATGCAAAGGTTGATTAAAACGAAACAGGTAGAAACGGAAGCTTGGATAGGAATTACAGGGCAAGATATGTACAAAATGACCATAATACTGGGGCCATGTTCAGTTGCTAATATTATTGATGGACTTTCTTTTCATGATTGCATCCCAAGCGAAAAAACTTCGGACTGGATACAGGTTAGCATTACAGATAAGGAAATCGTTTTGCAACTAAATTAAACCAATTCATAACTTGCTAGCGCAAGTATGTAGCGTTGCTTAAAACGCGGCCTACTTGTATATCTTGATGTTTAAATTGTAAAAACACTATTTAGTTGATGGTATTACATTTACGCACAAGTACTCAACCCACATTCCTACGCTGCATACTTGCGCCAGCTAGGTATCTAGCACGTGCACCGCAAGCATGGCTCCTTACGGTAGTATACGCTACTTACCAGCCGTACCAAGACTAATACGCTTGCTGCAGCAAGTGTGCCCACATTGCTTCATTTTATATGCTAGGGGAAAAGAAACGTGTTGAATCCGGTAAAAAAAACTGAAGTTCGCGTCTGGGTTTTGAATAGCCGATATTGATGTAATTAGTCTTTTTAAAAACATATACAAATGAAGTGTCTTTCCCGTCTGCTGAAAAATGGATTTTGATCCTATCTTTTTTATAGCAGAAGGGTCCTCGTCTCGCCTCGATATATACACTTTGACTTGCATTACTTCTTCTATAATATACGATATCTTCATCAAATTGAAGCATTGTTTCTCCCTTAAAATCCCCATAAACGTTGACATAAATGGAACTTTCGTATGATTGCTTCGTGCTACACGAAACAATGAAAACCAACAATAGACTAATTAGCATTATTATCGTCTTTTGGTCGTACCCTGGGTAGTCCATATTGTTTATTTAGTTGATGATTGATAAGACTGTTAAGATGCCGCTACCGCAAGCGTCTCCGCTTGTAAGCCGCTGACAAGTGGCAAACACACGGGCTTACTAATTGCTATTTTGGCCAATTCTTTTGTTCGCTGTCTCGCTCTTTAAATGTACCAATCATTCGCTAATTTACAAGCGGCTACTTAGCACATGCACCACAAGCGAGGACGCTTGCGGGAAGGGACATAGGAATTGGTTTAATTACACGATAGGCAATTTTCACCTATATAGTTACAGATATTATGCAACGCCTCTTAAAATTCAGCGCTGATCAATCAAAAAGAGTCTTGTTCTTTCGCCTTGGGCTATTTTTAACTATGCTCCTATTTGGAATTACCGCGATTTATTTTGGGGATAGTGAATTCAACAAACGGGAACAATTTCTTGTTGATTTAGATCTTACCTTAAAACTTCAGGTTTCTAAAGTAACGCCTACAAATAATCATGGCTTCGGTGTTATGTACGGAAGCTTGCTGTCTTCAAACAAGCCGGGTTCATTTAACGTGATCTATAATAAAAGAGACACTTTCTGCAAAATCGAAGGAAAACGGATACTCATGATCACCGCTTTTGAACTGGTGCAACCAAATGATATATTGACCATAGATTCAAAAAAACTCAGATATCGAATATATCGAAACAACAAACTATATCTTGAAAATAAGCTAATCCTACCGGATAACTTTATGTTGTATCGTGATATTAAAACCAATGGATTGTTTGATCTTAATATTTACAAGAAACCTTATACATCAACATCCAAAAGCTTCAAACAAAGTGTAGAATGGTATAAAGCTGTATTATAAGATGAGAATAATTAGCTTACTTATATGTATTTGTTCAATATGGAGCTGCAGGTTTGACAGAGCTACAGATAAAAACCTGAAAGAAGCTCAGCACGAGATGAACATTTCGTTAGCAAAAAATAAAAGCCATTGCAAACTAAAAATAAGTTTCAACCTTAAAAAAATCAAGAGTGTTTACTACGATCCTAATGCACTAATTGCCCTCAATAAAGATGATCTTAGACATGACGGCTCTTTGATTACTCGATCAAAAAACCTCCAATCAATAAGTGGTCATCTGAAAAAAAATCACTTTGTAATAGAAAATGAAAATCTTCAAAGAAAAATCTTAGTTGTAGATTACGATATAGTTAAAGATAAAAAAAGAAGAAAATTTGAAGATAATTTTTTCGATACATTAGTTCATTTACGTTATCCTCCGCTTAAAAATTTCGTACTGGAAAACAATATTTTTAGTTTGGACGAATTAAGGGTTACAAAGCTGGACAGGAAGATTAGGATTATTTATGTCAGCAATGAAAATGAAGTAGGTCTTAAGAAATTATTGACATCTAACTGGATTTCACTTCCCTGATATATCGGTGATAAAACTTCATATTACAATATAAAGTACACAAGCCGGCACCGGTGCGCTAGCTAAGGGTGCCTCAACCATATATAATATTTCTGGCCTTTGTATTGTTTACCTATCACCATGAAAATAGATATCGAAGCAACTCCTGAACAAATCAGGAAAGTTATTGCACTGGCGGGAAACGATGAGTCTTTAACCTTAATAGTTCGCCAGCTTAATAACTTCCTGTTGAAAAGCGATGACAGCCAGGTTGATGAAGTGCCGCAAGAAGGAGATAACGAAATTATAAAGCGGGATGAGTAGGCAGATAAACACTGTCTACTCATTTTTTATGTAATTACCGTATACCGCGCTGTTGTAACCGGTCGGCAGGACCATAGTTTTCCTTACATCGGCTCGAAAATAGCCACCATCCCGTCACCGGATTTTAGCGTAACCTTGATCGTTTTATTCGAGGGCTGCCCTCCACCGTTTATTTTGCCTGCCAGCGTAGTATTCCCAAGCGACTTACAGCTGTAAGTTTTATTACCAAGAAAAGACAGTGGTACTGTTATATCTTTTGCCCGCTTGTTGTTTAGTATAGCCAAAAACCATTTTGTGCCACTTCGGCGGGTCAGTACGCACACTTCGCCAATGGCGCTTGGCTGCAACACTATTGTTTGGTCCCATACACTGGGTATAGCACGTACAAAGGGCAATGCTTCGCTTTTTAGCAAGTCGGCCGGGTCAACACCCAAACACAAAAAAGGCGATGTAAATGTCACCACTGAAGCAACCTGGTGCGCAAGCGTGGTATTCGATACAAACGTAGCCGTACTAAGCGGCGTATAATCACCGGGCCCGGCCAGGTAGCGGGTAAACGGGATAATGGTATTGTGGGTAGGCCAGTCGGTTTCGTCGCTGTACTCCAACCCTCGTACGGCTTCTCTTGTAAGCTCGTTAGGCCAGGTACGGCTTTGGCCAGACGGTTTACCTGCACCGTGAAAATCAATCATGAGTTTAAGCGTGGCGGCTTCTCTGCAAGCACGCTCGTAAAAAGCCATAACATCTTGGGATTCGCTGCTCATGAAATCAATCTTTACCCCAGCTACACCCATCTCGTGGCATTTGGTTAAGAATGTCTTAAGGTAAACCGAGTCCCTAAGTCCCGGTAAGCCATTGTTGTCCGGGTAGGCAGCCCAAACCCAGATCTTTACGTTTTTAGCCGCAGAGTAATCAACCAGATCTTTCAATATCTGCCATTGGTCTTTGCCTGGCTCGCGCCACTTTCCCCAGCCATCATCAACAAGATTGTAAGGGATGCCGCATTGTGCCGCCAGGTCAGAAAACTTGCGCATGTTCTCCGGGGTAACAGCGCGATTAGCCGTCATCCATGACCATACACTTTTACCAGGTTTTATCCAGCTCGTATTAAAACCCTGAGGGAACAATGTCGCGTCGGGCTTAGCAGATAAGCTGGCCACAATATCAGCGTTAACCAGCTCATTAAGGTTTTGCCCTATGCTGATCACCCGCCACGGTGTTTTGATATCGCCCTTTAGCGTTACGTTTCCGTCAAGAGCAGTATAAAACGAATTGGAACCACCAGCTACAAGGTGTGCGCCAGCAAAGTTGTTAATACCAGCCTCTGTAACGGATGCATAGCCGAGCTTTGAAGGCAGCACTAAAGTAAGCGGCATACCTATAGGTTGTCCTTTTTTGATGGCAGATGGTAGGCTCCTGATATACTCACCTTCATAGTTATGGATATCTCCCTGCCACCACACTGCAGACTGCGCAGGAACAGTAAACTCCGTTAAATCCCGGCTAACTTCTGCAATGCTGTTATGAGGAATATTGTACCGGAAAGCGACGCCATTATTAAACACCTGAACATCAACGGCCCAGTCAGCTTTGCTTTTATCATCGGACACAATCTTAATTGTTGATGAGTTTGCGTGGTGTTGAGCCAAGCTGTGTACACCCCGCCAGGCAAAGCTGTTTTTTATCAGGGTTATTTTTGACGGATACATCGCCTTGCTCTTTGTGTAAACACTACTATCTACCACCAAACCCATGGCGGATGGTTCAATAACAGCTTGTCCTTTAAACTGCACCTGGTAATACAATGCGCCACTACTGTTAAAAAACGTTGCAGTTACGTTATTATCGGGGCTCTTAATAGTAAAACGGGCCACCTGGGCGTGTATGTTGTATCCAGCTAAAGTGAAAGCAGCAATGAGTAGAGCGCGTTGCAGAAATGAGATCATAGTTATGTATAATGGCCCGTAAGATAAGTAAACGGGGGCTTGCTTGCTACATTTTTTAAAACCGAGAATTGATGTAGATATAGATTATTAAGTTGTATTAACAAGTACTATAATTGTGTATAAACCTGGCATCAATGGATAACGCAAAAGTTTTTAAAATGTCCTTTGCGGGAGTGTACCCGCACTACATTAACAAAGTAGAGAAGAAAGGCCGCACAAAGGAAGAGGCAGATGCGGTTATCTGCTGGCTAACGGGTTACAGCCAGCAACAGCTACAGCAGCAAATTGATGATAAATGCAGCTTGGAAGCCTTTTTTGCCGAGGCGCCTCAGCTACACCCAAATGCCTCAAAAATAACCGGCGTGATCTGCGGTTACCGTGTAGAAGGCATCGAAGATGAGCTGATGCAGAAGATACGCTATATGGATAAGCTGATAGACGAACTGGCAAAAGGTAAAGCTATGGACAAAATACTACGCAAATAAGCTGGCATCGCTTAATCCCAAATACCGTTCTGCTCGGTAAAAATAATCGGCTGGCCACCAGTCACCATTATAGTGTGCTCGTGCTGTGCAACAAACCCGCCGCGGTTGCCAATAAGTGTCCATCCATCGGCCTGTGTTTCAGCAATGGTCGACTTTGTTGAGATAAAAGTCTCAATTGCCACCACAGAATTCTTTTTGAAACGCGTAGTGTTATACCTGTCGCAGTAATTAGCAATCTCGTGTGGCTCTTCATGAAGGCTGCGGCCTACGCCGTGTCCTGTTAAGTTCTTTAATACGGTATATCCTGCCTTTTTAGCTTCGGTCTCTATAAGCTTGCCAATATCAGATATCCTTACCCCACCCTTAATGTTGCTGATGGCTTTTTTCAGTATCTCTTTAGATGCTTCTACCAGCTTGCCGTGACCATAAAGATCCTCACCTATCACAAATGAGCCACCGTTATCGGCCCAATAGCCGTTTAGCTCTGCAGATACGTCTATGTTCACCAGGTCACCTTCTTTGAGTATCCTATTGGCCGATGGTATGCCGTGCGCGGCTACTTCGTTAACGCTTATGCAGGTATACCCGGGAAAGTTGTAGGTAAGCAACGGTGCCGATGATGCGCCAAGTTCTGCCAGTAGTTTGCCGCCGTAGTCGTCAAGTTCCTTTGTAGACGTACCGGGTTTTGCATACTCCCGCATCTTTTTAAGCGTAATGGCAACCGCATCGCTGGCCTGCTGCATCCCGGTTCTTTCGTTTTCGGTGGATATAGACATGGTGAAACTTTTATCTGCCGTAAAATTAAGAATTTATACATCGGACTGCGTTTGCCGCATGTCAGATTCATCAGAAATGATATATTTGAAACAAACAACATCAACAATGGAAAGCAGTGCAAAACTTTTAGAGGACAGCCTTTTAGTAATATGGAACGACCGTGATCCGGAAAAAAGGCTTAAGGCAATGGCAGAGGTTTACGCTACAGACATTGTTTTCTATGAATCGAACGAAGGACCGGCAATTGAGGGCTGTGAGGCTATAAACGCACTAATAACTAAACTGCAGGAGCAATGGCCATTGGAGTTTAAATTTGAGCTGAGCAGGCCATCGCATGTTAACCACCAGGTGCAGCACATTACCTGGACGCTGGGCATCCCCGGCCAAACACCTGTAGCAACGGGTATGGACATCGCCATTGTCGAAAATTACCTGATAAAATCTTTACACTTATTGCTTGACGCTCCTGCTCAATAAGGCACCCTTAACTTTACTGCAATGCTTTCAGCGGCTTACCACCATTTTAAGGGCAGCTCTATTTCATTTACAGCCTTTACTACCAGGTTTGGTTTATAGGCGTAGGTAGAAAGAGTTTCTTCATCTGCCATGCCTGATAATACCAGGACAGTTTTAAAGCCCATATAAATACCACCTTTTATATCGGTCTCCATTGTGTCGCCAATTATGGTGGTCTGCGAGGGTGACAGTTGCATGTAAGCACTTGCAGAGCGCATCATTACCGGGCTTGGTTTACCTATAACAAAGGCTTCGCGGCCACTAGCCTCCTCTATCATGGCAGCGGTAGCTGCTATACCCAGGTTGTTCCACCCGGCTTTCCTTGGAGACGGATCGCGGTTAGTGGCAATAAATTTTGCACCCGCCAGGATCATATCAACAGCAGTATGCACCATCTGCAAAGTAAATTCGTGCCCTTCACCAAGAATAACAAAGTCCGGGTCTTTATCCACCAGCACTACTCCATTTTCTTCCAGGCTGGTTAGCAAGCCGCCTTCGCCCAGTACGTAAGCACTGCACCCTGGGTACTGATCTTTAAGAAAAGTACTGGTAGCCATAGCACTGTTGTAAATATGTTCTTCAGTTACCTCAATACCCAGCTTGCCCAGTTTCTCAACAGACTCTGTCCGCGTGCGCTGGCTATTATTAGACAGGAAAGTAAAAAGTACATCCTCCTCAAGCAGGCGTTTAATAAATTTATCCGCTCCTTCAATCAGCGTATCCCCGGCATATATAACGCCATCCATGTCAATCATTAACCCGTGTTTCATTCTTTGCTGATTTTGGCACAGCACTATAAAATGCTGTAGAAGTTACAACCAAAAGCTTTATTTATGGTTTTAGGTTTGGGCAGAAAGAAAGACTGTGGGAATGATCAGCAAGGCAATGCTAACAAAGTATAACCCGTCAAATCAGCTACTGAGTAAAAATTACATTACAATATGGCACACCTACATATAAAGCGCTTGTAAGTATTTAAGAACAATTTTTTTAAGATACCTTAGCTGTTACAATTTAAAGCTTTATATTTATTGCGTATAATGTACACAATGAATTATACCCAATTTAGAATTACCAATTAAACACTTTATATGAGATTGAAAATTACCCTTCTGCTTGCGCTATGCGTTGTGCTGTTCAACTTCAGCAAGATACCTGTTAAGCCGAGGATACTTGTTTTTACCAAAACTTCGGGTTACCACCACGAGTCTATTGCTGTTGGTGCCCCTGCTATTATGAAACTGGGCACCGAAAATGGCTTCCTGGTAGATACCACTTCTGACGCCGCTAAGATCACCGAGAGCAATCTGAGCAAATACAGCGCGTTGGTGTTCCTGAACACGACCGGTTCTATGCTCAACAACTACCAGCAGGCCGACTTGGAGCGCTACATGCAGGCGGGCGGCAACTTTGTTGGCGTACATGCCGCTGCAGATGCAGAGTACGACTGGAAGTATTATGGCCGCCTTGTTGGTGCTTACTTCCTGAGCCACCCGGAACAACAGGAAGCCAATTTAAAGATTGTAGACAAGAACCATCCGTCCACCAAAGGTATGCCTGATGTTTGGCGCCGTAAGGATGAGTGGTACAATTACAAAATGATCAGCAACAAAATACACGTGCTGGTTAAAATTGACGAGAGCAGCTACAAAGGCGGCGCTAACGGCGATAATCACCCGATGGCCTGGTACCAGAATTTTGAGAACGGTCGCTCTTTCTACACCGAAATGGGTCACACTAACGAATCATACAGCGACCCGGTTTATTTAAAGCACTTGCTGGGTGGCATACAATACGCTATTGGCGATAACAAAAAGCTGGACTACAGCAAAGCCACTACTGTACGTGTACCCGAGGAGAACCGTTTTGTAAAAACTCAACTAAACGAAGGTACCCTGTTCGAGCCGACCGAAATGTCAATACTGCCAAACCTGGACATATTGGTTGCCCAGCGCCGCGGCGAGCTTATGCTGTACAAGCACGATACTAAGAAGATGAAACAGGCCGGTTTCCTGGATGTATACTGGAAAACGCATACTAAAGGTGTTAACGCCGAAGAAGGTGTACTTGGCCTTAAAACAGACCCTGACTTTGCTAAAAACCACTGGGTTTATGTTTTCTACAGCCCATCAGACACATCAGTTAATCGCCTTTCACGCTTTACCATGACCGGCGACACCATTGATAATAAATCTGAGAAGGTGATCCTGCAGTTTTACTCACAACGCGAGATCTGCTGCCATACAGGTGGTTCTATAGCCTTTGGCCCAGACCGGACCCTGTTCCTATCTGCCGGAGATAATAGCACACCTTTTGACGAACCTGGTAAAAAAGCTTATAACACACACGCTTTTGCGCCGCTTGACGATCGTCCTGAATTCCTTAACCATGATGCACGCCGTTCTGCAGGTAATACTAATGACCTGCGAGGTAAAATTCTGAGGATAAAAGTAAAGGATGATGGAACATACAGCATCCCTGAAGGCAACTTATTTAAACCAGGTACTGAGAAAACCCGCCCGGAAATTTATGTAATGGGCGACCGTAATCCTTACCGTATATCTGTAGACCAAAAGAATGGTTTCCTGTACTGGGGTGAAGTTGGCCCCGATGCGCAGAACGACAGCCTGGAGACCCGCGGTCCACGCGGTTACGACGAGTTTAACCAGGCCCGTAAAGCTGGTTTCTTCGGCTGGCCATTGTTTGTGGGTAATAACTACCCTTATCGCCCGTATGATTATGCGACTGGCAAATCAGGTGCACCGTTTGACCCGATGCACCCTATTAATGATTCAAAAAACAATACTGGCTTAAGAGAACTGCCGCCAGCACAGCCGGCATTTATCTGGTACCCTTATGCTGCTTCTCCTGATTTTCCTCAGGTAGGTTCAGGTGGCCGTAATGCAATGGCAGGCCCGGCATATTATACAGACATGTTCCCGAAAGCAACACGCATGCCTGATTACTTCGACAAAAAAGTGGTTTTCTACGATTGGATACGCGGTTTCATTAAACTGCTTACCCTGCAGCCAAACGGCGATCTGGATAAAATGGAACCATTTATGGCCAACACTAAGTTCCATAATCCTATTGATATGGAGACTGGTCCGGATGGTAAAATATATGTACTGGAGTATGGCTCGGGCTGGTTTGCCAAAAACAAGGACGCCGGTATACTGCGTATAGATTACAATAGCGGAAACCGTGCGCCGGTTGTAGCTGCTGTAACATCGAGCAAAGGTTACGGCGCTGTACCACTTACTACCGTGCTTACCGTAAAGGCTACCGATCCTGAAAAGAACAAGATGAGCTACGTTTGGAACCTTGGTAACGGAGTAACTAAAACCACCACTTTACCAAAGCTTACTTATACTTTCACCAAAAAAGGCAACTATAATATATCTGTGGTAGCTAAGGACGAAGAAGGCGCTACAAGCGAATCAAAAACCGCTTCAATCCTTGCCGGCCAGGACTCTCCGGACATGAAAGCTAAAGTGGCCAACATTGCAGCTAACGCCGCAGGTAAAGCGCTGGTTATGTCGCTTGATTGCGCGGCATGCCATAAGGTAAACGAAAAATCTGTTGGGCCTGCTTTTACAGATGTTGCTAAAAAGTACCCTAACAACGCTGCTTCTACCGCTCACCTGATGAGGAAGATAGTAACCGGCGGACACGGTGTTTGGGGCGATGTTGATATGCCTGCACACCCTAACCTGAAACCTGCCGATACCAAAAAGATTGTGAACTGGATTTATTCACTTAAATAATAAAACTGTTTTCTTTGCAGCGGATATGACTAAACTCATATCCGCTTTTTATTTTTATGAAGAAAAAGATATTAGTGCTGTTTGCCCTATTGGCATCAATTAACCAGGCCTTCGCTCAACCCCGGATAAACTTTTCCGGCATTGTAACCGACACCCACGCAGCCCCCATCCAGGGAGCAAACGTAAACCTGCTGAATACCAATTACAGTACAGTTACCAATGTTAATGGCGCATTCCATTTCAATAACGTACCTGCAGGCACCTATACCTTGCATGTAAGCAGCGTAGCTTTTGCAGCGGTAAACCAAGCTGTAACCATTGCTGATGGAAGGCAATATACCAATATACAACTTGCTGAAGCCAGTAACCGCCTGGATGAAGTGGTAGTTACCGCGCAAAAGCGTGAGGAAGAAGTGCAGCAAGTACCATTTAGCATATCAACCCTTTCCGCCAAGCAGATTCAAGATTACCGTGTTTGGAATTTGAGGGATATAACAGCTATAGTGCCTAACCTGTACTCCTCAAACCCTGGCGATAACCGCAACGTTACCAGCATCAGGGGTGTGGCTACAACCTCCTATGATCCCGCCGTAGCTACTTATATCGACGGGGTTAACCAGTTTAGCCTGGACACTTATATACCGCAGTTGTTTGATGTGGAACGCATAGAAGTATTGCGCGGCCCGCAGGGGACATTATACGGGCGAAACGCAATGGGTGGTGTTATTAACGTTATCACCAAACAGCCAACCAATGAAACTACCGGCTTTGCCGAACTCAACTATGGTAGCTACGACCAGAAGCGCATCAGCCTTGGTATACGCACCCCTTTAGTCAAAGACAAACTGTACCTGGGTGTAGCGGGCTTGTACACCGGCTTTGATGGCTTTTACAACAACCTGTACAACAATACCAAACTGGACAAGCAGCACACCTTTATGGGTAATTATTACTTGAAGTACCTGGCCACGCAAAACTTCTCGCTAACGCTGAACGTGAAGAACTATGCTAACCGCAACAATGGCCCATTTGCATTGGCGTCTTCCCCTGCTGATGCATTAGCTACCCCGTTCCAGGTGAGCCAAAATGCAACCACTAAAATGGTTGACAACATCCTGAATGCGGCGTTAACTGCAAGCTACGCCGGTAAAGGATTTAACTTTACATCCAGCAGTGCTTACCAAAAAAACTACCGTTACTATACCGTTCCAATTGATGGTGATTTCTCTCCTGCTGATGCAGTCACTATCAACAATAATTACGGCCCTAAATTTAATAAGGTAGAAGTTGGCACGCAGGAATTCAGGTTTACCTCGCCTGCATCCGCTTCGAAAATTAGATGGACCACAGGACTATATGGATTTTATCGCTATGCGCCAACTAAGTCGGCCACGGGTTTTGGCGGCGATGCGGCTGTTAATACCAACATCGAACGAAATTACGGCTGGGCTGCTTACGCGCAGGCTACCTTTGTTATTGATCCAGAATGGGACGTCACTGCCGGCCTACGTTACGATTATGAGCACAAAAAGAGCCGTGTTGCAGGCCTATATATACCCGGTGGTTCAGACCCAATCGTATCACAAAACGATAGCTCGGCAGCGGCACACTTTAATGCTTTTTCGCCAAAGGTGAGCCTGGCTTATCATGCGTCTGAATCGAACAACGTATATGCCACTTACAGCAGGGGCTTCCGCGCGGGTGGCTTAAGCCAGTTAGGGGCAGATCAAACACAGCCACCATTATATGCCTTCAAACCAGAGTATAGCAACAACTTTGAAGTGGGGTCTAAGAACTCGTTGTTCAACAACAAATTGCGGGTTAATGTATCCCTGTTTTATATAGACATCAACAACGCGCAGGTGCCTACACTGATACTTCCGCAAGGCCTTACCGTTACGCGTAACGCAGGTAAACTGCATAGCAAAGGTGCGGAGGCTGAAGTTGCCGCAACTTTACTTAAGGGTTTAGACTTGTCCTATAACTTCGGCTACACTCACGCCCGCTACACCAACCTAAAAGTACCAAGCAATGGCGCTGTAGTGAACCTGAATGGTAACCACCAGGTTTACACTCCTGATATCACCAGCATGCTGGCTGCACAATATGCTTATGCTTTGGATAACAAGCAAACCAGGCTGATCCTCCGCGGCGAATGGCGCTACCTTGGCGATCAATACTTTGATTTGGCTAATCAGATAAAACAGGATGGCTATAGCACTTTCAATGCGCGTGTTGGCGTAAGTACAACGCGTTTTGACCTGTTTGTTTGGGGAAGCAACTTAAGCAACAAACACTATATTGATTATGCTTACGATTTCGGTGCCGCGCACCTGGGTAACCCAAGGGTATATGGTGCTACATTATCTACCAGGTTCTAAACCGGATTACAGTTAATAATAAGCAGATTTATAATCCCCATTGATAGCAATCGCCCCGGCTGTTTAGCCGGGGCGATTTGCGTTTGTTGCAAGACATTAATCCGTGCGTTAAATTAATTGTAAGGTATTTGCCACTTGCTGTACTAAGCGGTAAAACATCACAATAATGAAACTTACAAAAACAGGCTACACGCTGGGCGTAGTGGCAACCTCACTCATCCTGCTGTGGATTGGCATTTTTAAATTTACCGTTACGGAGGCAAACGCTATAATGCCTTTAGTTGAACACAGCTTTTTAATGAGCTGGTTGTATAAGGTGGCAACCGTACAAGCAGTATCTAACTTCATTGGGAGTTTTGAAATAGTCACAGGTGCTTTGCTCATCGCATCATTTTGGAATGATAAGCTGGGCAGCATTGCAGGATACCTTACGATAATAATCTTCGCGACAACTCTGAGCTTTTTATTTACCACTCCCGGTGTGTGGAAGATAGTTGAAGGCGTACCAACAACCGAGTTTTTCATTTTGAAAGACCTTGGCTACCTCGCTATGGGACTAATGGTCCTGGGGAAACATTCTGCTCATAGTAAAACCATTACCATTGCTTAAACGTAATTGAATCAAAGCCCTACATCCATTATGATAAAAACCGGATTACTAGTAAAGCTCGTGGCCAAGCCTGGTCATGAGTACGATCTGGCGCAGTTTTTAAAAAGTGCCCAGCCCCTTGCCGAAGATGAACCTGAAACCATTAACTGGTATGCCTACCGCGTTAGTGAAAGCGTATTTGGCATATTTGATACTTTCCCGGGCGACGAAGGCCGGCAGGCCCACCTGGCAGGTAAAATTGCCGCGGCCTTAATGGCCAAAGCTCCAGAACTGCTGGCACTGGAACCCTTGATAGAACATGTTGAGATACTGGCAAGTAAGTAACTTAATCACAAATGTTTTGAAAAGCCCTGTTTGTTGTGCAACCAGGGCTTTTTACGTAAAGAAAATTTAAATTTATCTTTTAAAATATCTTCCAAACTGATTATCAATACTTTGAAAGTTTTGCCCTTTTTACTTAATTTTACAAGTGAAAATAAACACCGAATCTTTATCACATGAAAAGAAAATTACTCTCTTGTATTCTTGCTATTGTTGCCGTCTCATTTCTTTATACTTCTTGTACAAAGGACCCAGTAGATTATGGCACCAGTAGTGTATCTTCCAAAGAAGTAAGTCAGCAAATTGCATTAAATCTGGCGCAAAGCCTTTACGGTGGCCTTGGCGGCTTTAGCTTAAACGATGGCTTAAGTCCGCAAATAAATGCAACTCCACCCAACCGTCCTAAAATACGAATCAATTCTGTAAACCCAGAGTGCGGCATGCAGGTGGATACTACGATGAGTTTTGATTTAAGTGTGGATACTCTTAAGATGACCGTTGGAGGCCGCTTTAAATACAGTACTATTTGCACCAATGATGAGCCAAGTGGGTTAAGTGCTTACGACAGCCTGCTGGTAGCCATGACCACTCCAAGCATGGAAGCAAAGTACAACTTACTGCAAAACGTCAATATGAGCAGTGTAAATCCTCAAAACCCGGATGCGAAACTAAGATTTAGCGGGATATTGAATACCAAAGCTAGTCTTCAGTATAAAACAGGATCAAAGCAAAAATTAACGACTTTGTTTAATTACAAGCTTGTTTCGTTGATTATAGACCCAACAAAAGACGGTGATGTCGAAAGCGGAACCGCAACATTTGAAACTACAGGCGATACCCCTCAAGGTAAATGGAACTACAAAGGCAGCATTGTGTTTTTAGGCAATCATAAGGTGAAGATCACTATTAACGGAATTGTTTACACTGTAGACATACAAACAGGCCAGATAGTGTAGTACAACAATAGAATATACATTGGCCTTTAAAGGCTGAGATCATATCTGGAGGCATTAAACTAAAAACGCCCCGCGAAAACCGCGGGGCGTTTTATCTGAACTAATGCTCATCCATCATTATTTCCAACCGCCCCCAAGGGAGCGATAAAGTTCAGACACAGCACTCAACTGTTCTCTTTTTACCGATGCAAGTTCCAGTTCGCTTTGCAGCACGTTGCCTTGCGCGGTTATTACTTCCAGGTAATTTGCCATACCGTTCCTGAATAAAAGGTTTGCATTGGTAGTTGCCTGCTGTAGTGTTTTCACACGATTTGCGGCAATTGCCTGCTGCTGCTTTAACTTTTCTATACGTACAAGCGCATCGCTCACTTCACCTACGGCGTTCAATACCGACTGGCGGAACTGCAATACTGTTCTCTCACGTTCAACCTTGGCAACCTCATACTGGGTGCGAAGCTGCTTGCGTGCAAATAGCGGCTGGGCAACACCGCCCACAACAGTACCGAACAAAGATGCCGGCACATTAAACCAGTTACTTGCCCGGAAAGAGTTTACACCACCCTGTGCTGTAATTGTAAGTGCCGGGTACATCTGCGCTTTGGTAATACCTACCTGTGCGTTGGCAATGGTAAGGGCCAGTTCAGAGCTTTTTACATCGGGCCTGCGGCTCACAATAGCCGATGGTAACCCTGCAGAAATGTTATCCGGAACCTGCTGATCGTTAAGCCTTGCAGTGCGTTCTACCTTATCTGGAAGCGCACCTGTGAGTATGCGTATGGCATTCTCCTGTATAGCTATGTTCTGCTCAAACTGCGGCACCAGCTGCTCTGCTGCCTGGCGCTGCGCCTCGGCTTGTTGTACAGCCAGTGAAGTTACTTGCCCAGCATCAAACTGCAGGCGTATGATACGCAGTGTACTGTCGTTTAAGGTAACATTCCTTTGTGCAATGTTTAGCTGCTCGTCCAGCATCAGCAGGTTGTAATAACCCTGTGATACGCTGGCAACAATATTTGTTTGTATTGCCTTTTTAGCTTCCGCGGTTTGCAGATAGGTTGCTAAGGCCGCGCGCTGTCGGTTTTTTATCTTACCCCAAATGTCAGCTTCCCATGAAAGAGCAAGGTTAGCATTGTAATCTTCAATATGCTTTGTGCCTACAAACTGGTTTAGGCTAAGGCCATTGAGGCTATTATCGCTGGGGCGGTTTGTTGATGCGGTAACATTAAGACCTACTGATGGCAAATAATTCCATTTTACCTGTTTAAAAAGCAGTTGTGCAGATTCAATATTCTTGACAGCGATCTGCATGTCGTAGTTCCTTGTAATGGCGCTATCTATAAGCTTTTGCAGGGTAGCATCAGCAAAAAAATTCTTCCATTCTATATCCGCAATGCTGGTGGTGTCTGCCGAGGTAGTAGCCGCAGCGTTCCTGAAGGAAGCAGGCAACTCTGGTTTAGGCGTATTGACATCTTTCGATACCGAACAGCCGGTAAGTACCACCAGTATTACTGCCAGCCTGTTTATTAACGTTTTCATTATTTTATACTTTTTCTGGTTATTACCAGCCCGCTTCAAGGAAGCACTTATACTGGATAACTGAGTTGTTTTAAATTGTTATGAATCCCTTGGTCCCGGCCCTCCCCTTTGCAGGGGCGAGCCGGAATCAGAGTCTTAAGCTAATTCTCCTTCTAATTGCTGTTGTTTCACGCCATGCTCGTCGCGGTGCCTGTCAAACGGGACACCGCTGATCTTCTCCTGCAAGTGCTGGAATATTACAAACAGAACCGGGATGATGAACAAGCCCAACAGTACCCCGGACACCATGCCGCCCGCAGCACCTATACTAATAGAGTGGTTACCCTGTGCAGACGGGCCAGTTGCAATACTCATTGGAAATAACCCGAACACGAATGCAAGCGATGTCATGATAATAGGGCGAAGCCTTAACCGGGCCGCTTCAATTGCTGCATTCACCAGGCTTAAACCTGAGCGCCTTTTCTGAACGGCAAACTCCACAATAAGGATGGCGTTCTTCGCCAGCAACCCGATAAGCATGATAAGCGCTACCTGTACGTATATGTTATTCTCGATACCGGTTAAGCCCAGTACAGCAAACACACCGAATATACCTGTAGGGATAGACAGGATAACCGCCAGTGGCAGGATGTAGCTTTCGTATTGTGCAGATAGTAAGAAGTACACAAATACCAAACACAACAAGAACACTACAGCTGATTGCCCGCCTGATGATATCTCTTCGCGGGTTTGGCCGGAAAATTCGTAAGTAAACCCGTCAGGTAATTGTTCCTTAGCAGTTTCCTCAATTGCCTTGATAGCATCACCAGAGCTGTACCCTGGTTTAGGAATAGCATTTACTTCGATAGAGTTAAACAGGTTATAACGTGAGGCGGTTTCGGAACCATATACACGGGTCAGTTTAACCAGTGTGTTGATCGGCACGCTTTCGCCTGCATTATTTTTAACAAAAACACGGTCGATTGTTGTAGGGTCGGTGCGGTCGGCAACGTCAGCCTGAACCACTACGCGGTAGTATTTACCAAAGCGGTTAAAGTCTGATGCTTGTGCCGTACCAAAGTAAGCCTGCATGGTAGAGAGGATGTCCTTCACGTTAACACCCAGCTGACTTGCCTTTTCATCATCAATCTGCAATTCCAGTTGCGGATAGTCTGCTTTGTACGACGTGAAAGCGTAGGCTACAGCAGGTTTCTGCATTAACTTTGCAATAAAGTTATTGGTGATACCGCTGAATTTATCCAGCTTTCCGTTTGTTTTATCCTGCAGTACCACATCAAGTGCTTCCACGTTGCTAAAGCCCGGAACAGTTGGAAAACTGAACACGAAGAACGTACCGCCGGGTACAGCGCCTAACTTTCCTCTAACAATATTCTGTATCTCGTCGATATTTTTAACATCTCCCCTTTCATCAGTAGGTTTTAACAAAAGGAATATAACACCTGCAGACGGGCTGCTTGATTGTGTTAGAAAGTTAAAGCCGGAAAGGGCGGTAACAAATCGTGCTGAAGGCAACGTTTTCAGCTGATCTTCTGCCTGTTTAAATATCTTGTTTGTACCGCTTAACGAAGTACCTGATGGTGTTGACACTGCAATAGCCACAAAACCTTGGTCTTCTGTAGGTATAAAGCCTGTTTTGGTTTTGTTAACCATAAATACGGTAGCAACAATTACCAGCGCCAGGCCTGCCATACTCACCCACTTATTGCGGATAAGCAGCTTTATACCATCTACATACTTGTTGGTCATGTAGTTAAAGCTCCCGTTAAAGCCAGCGTAGAACTTGTCTGCGAAGCCTTTCTTAGGTGCATCGTGTCCGTCAGCGGTGTGCTTGTTCTTCAAGAATAAAGCTGCAAGTGCAGGGCTTAAGGTTAAAGCATTAACAGCCGAAATAATGATGGCTATGGCCATAGTTAATGCGAACTGCCTGTAGAATATACCTGTAGAGCCGGTCATGAAGCTTACAGGCAAGAACACCGCCGCCATAACTAAGGTAATAGATATGATAGCGCCTGTAATCTCGTGCATAGCCTCTGTTGTAGCAGTTTTAGGGCTCAGGCTGGGATCATGTTCCATTTTGGCGTGTACGGCCTCGACCACCACAATGGCGTCATCCACCACAATACCAATAGCGAGTACGAGTGCAAACAACGTTAACAAGTTAACGGAGAACCCAAAAAGGTTCATGAAAAAGAACGTACCCACAATTGCCACCGGAACCGCAATGGCAGGAATAAGCGTGGAACGGAAATCCTGCAAGAAGATGAACACTACTATAAACACCAGGATAAAGGCTTCTACAAGTGTGTGTTCAACCTGGTTTATAGATTCGTCAAGATCCGTTTTTGTGCGATAGAACTGATTGTATTTGATGCCGGCAGGAAAGCTCTTTGAAGCTTTTTCCATCAGCTTATCAATTTGTATCTGGATTTCGTTGGCGTTTGAACCTGATAGCTGTATGATACCGATAATTACACCGTCGTGCCCGTTAAGGTTGCTATAGCTATTATATGAATAAGCGCCTAATTCAACACGAGCAACATCCTTTAGGTGCAGCACGCTTCCGTCTGCGTTAGCACGTATAGCAATGTTCTGGTATTCCTCAGGCTTGGTAAGTTTACCTTTATATTTAATAATGTATTCAAACGATTGATCGCTGCGTTCGCCAAAACGGCCCGGAGCTGCTTCCAGGTTTTTGTCCTGTATAGCGGCCATTACTTCTGCGGGAGTGATTTTGTATGCAGCCATCTGCGCCGGGCTAAGCCAAACACGCATGCTGTAATCCTTAACGCCGCCAAATACCTGTGCCGAACCAACGCCCGGGATACGTTTGATCTCCGGAACGATGTTGATCTGCGCGTAGTTGGCAACAAACGTTGCATCATATTTTTTAGGATCATCAGTATAGATAGCTAATGCACCAATAAAGCTATTTTGCTGTTTGGTGGTGGTAATACCATACTGTACAACTTCGGCAGGTAACTGGCTTGTTGCTTGTGATACACGGTTTTGCACGTTTACAGCGGCCTGATCCGGGTTGGTACCTTGTTTAAAGTACACCGTAATGGCCAGCGAGCCGTCGTTACTTGCCGTAGAAGTCATGTAGGTCATGTTCTCTACACCGTTAATAGCTTCTTCAAGAGAAGGTGTTACCGAACGTAATATCGTTTCGGCATTAGCGCCCGGGTATACAGCGGTAACTAACACAGCCGGAGGGGCGATGTTTGGAAAACGCTCCAGGGGCAACTTGGTTAGGCCGAGTATACCTACTATCACCAACAGGATAGAGATAACGGTTGATAGTACCGGCCTTTCTATGAATTTCTTAAACATGATTTTTGATATTGTAGAGCCAAGAATTAAGATGTAAGAACGAGGACGAGAGCTTATACCTCGTTATCTCCCCTCCTTATCCTGATCCTTGATTCCCTTTTTAAAGATTTCTGTTGTAGATCAAAGTTGCGAGTGTGTACTGTTAACTTTTATCCAAGCTTAGTTACTTGCAATGGCTTTTTCAGCTGCTACCGGCTCCGGTTTGATAACAGCACCTTCCTGCAGTTTGTCAATGCCGCTAAGTACTATCCGGTCACCTACTTTTATGCCGTCTTTAACCAAATAGTTGTTGCCGCTTTTGCCTTCAATAGTGATAGGTAATTTCTTCACCTTATTGCTATCTGCAACTGCCCAAACAAATACTTTGTCCTGCATTTCCACAGTAGCCGACTCAGGTACTATTAGTGCATTGGTGTGCTGAAGGCCTAACCTAACTTTGCCGGTGTTGCCACTGCGAAGTAAACCCTGCGGATTAGCAAAACTTGCGCGAACAGTTATTGCACCAGTAGTTTTATCAAACTGACCGTCAACAACATCAATCCGGCCTTCTTTAGCGTACTCGCTATTGTCAGACAACAGCAGTGTTACAGGAGGCAGGCGCTTAAGTTTAGCTGCTATAGTTTCGCCCGGATATTGGTCTTTAAAGTTTACAAAGTCCTTCTCTCCCAGCGAGAAATAAACGTGCACATCGTGAACGTCAGACAATTGGGTTAATGCCTCAACATCCTGAGGAGCAACAAGACTGCCCTGCTTTTTAATAAGACGACCAATGTAACCGCTTACAGGTGCTTTTATTAAGGTATACCCTAAGTTAATCTGCGCGGTAGATACATTTGCTCTTGCAGATTCAATGTTTGCCTTTGCTACCTGGTAAGCAGCTTTAGCGGTTTTAAGCTGATAGTCGGACACTACTTTATTAGCAACAAGCGGGGTAAGTTTATCAACCTCAAGCTGTGCATTAACAGCTGCAGCTTCTGCCGCGTGCAGGCTTGCTAATGCGTTGTTTAAAGCAGCGCGGTATGGCTGTTCGTTTATCTTAAATAATGATTGCCCGGCGTGTACAAATGCACCTTCGTCAACAAATACGCGGTCTAATGTGCCGCTTACCTGTGGGCGAACTTCTACGTTAACAGTTCCTTCGATAGATGCAGGGTACTCCTGGTAAGTAGTTTGGGTACCGGCTGTAATGCTGGTAACCGGTAATGATGGCGGAGGCGGGGCCTGCGCCGTTTCTGGCTTTGGCGAACAGCTAAATAAAGCTATCGCTATAATTGCAATTAAGATACTTTTCATGATGAGTAGTTTTGATGGTGAGCTAATAGGGTCTAGTGCTGCCCGAAGGCTGTTTATATATATAGAGTCGGTTGTTTTCATTTCAGTAGTGTTGCATTTATTACAGTGTCATTTATCGGCGCTGAATAACCCGGCTAATGACATTTACTGTATTTAAATGTTACAACATCGTTAAAGTATTTAACAGTGTTAGATTTGTTGACATTAATAAGGTAATAGTCTTCATTTTGTAATACATTCAAATATTAATCACTTTTATTATCAAATTTTGATTAACACTGTTAAATAATCTAACTGCGTTAATAATTTGATAAAAAAACTTACGGAGTGATAGACCGGATAATTCCGGTTATCGCATCGCGAAGTACTTGTTTGTTTATATCGTCACCGGAGTCGCGGTTCAGCAGGTTAATAGAAACCAACCCATGTACCACCGACCAAAAGGTGTAATATTTAGTACAGATGATGTCGGAGTCGAGATCATCAATCTTCATCAGTTCACCTATAGAACTGCTTATCAAATCCCACGGTAAAGAGGCTTCTTCAAGCTTGTTCACCATTTCGCAACTACAGGTAGTTGTAATGCCAAACATTACCTGGTACAACTCTTTATTAGCGAAAGCATAGTTCCAATAGGCAAGCCACATATCTTCCAGCTGTTTAGCCGGAGAGGTGTGCTTATCTTTAGCCTCCTGTAATTCACGAGCCAGTTTCAGATAACCCATTCGGGTTAGTTCTAACAGTATAGCTTCTTTACTAGCAAAGTACTCGTAAATAATAGGTGCGGTATATTCAATCAGATCAGCAATCTTACGCATGCTGAGTGCCTGCCAACCTTCCTCCTTCACAATACGTAAAGCAGCAGTCAGGATGTTACACCTGGTCTCTTCTTTTAAACGTAATATCCTGTCTTTACTTCCCATTGCTAAAACGCCGATAACTTATTTAACAGCGTTAAGCAAATGTACAGTGATAAATCAACGAGCGTATCATTAATTTGTCATTAACAGTAATAAATTGATTATTAATTGCTTATTGTGACTTCACAAGCTACATTCCAGCTGTAACTACTGGAAAGCATAGCTTTTACAAGCTAAAATCATGATAGAACCTGGCTTTAAAACTCCGGTAAATGTTATTTACGCATGAGCGGCAGCACAATTCTGCTTACAATAAGGTGTGCTACCAGCGATAAGGCAAACGTAAAAAGTAATATCATCCCTAATTTGGTAGCAGTGTTAAAGTAGTCCAGGAACCCCGAAATACCATGGCCGCTGTATAAAAAGGCCAGCAAAAACACACAGCCGCCAGTGAGCCACAGTGTAAGATGCGAATAGAAGTACCTGCGGGTGAGCAGTGCACCGCCTTTAAAAGAGATCAGTAAAAAAACCACATGCAGTACAAACAGTAATACCGCGGCAAATACAAGAACATACAACATAACTAAATCTTAAATGATCAACAACATAAGCTGAGCGTCAAAAACGCCGCTACGTGCATAAAAAAGGCTTCAGGTTAACTAATCAGATCAACAAATTTATAAAACTCATTCGTTTTTTGCCTGTTAGTTTATCATATTATACCGTTACCATTATGCCCGACATTGCCAAGCGCTTCCCGCAAAACCCTCTGTTATCGCCTTCGCACCTGAAACCCAGCCAGCAAGGCTTACATATTGCCTGTTTGCTAAACCCGGGCGTGTTTAGATATGAAGGTAAAACATGGTTACTGGTACGGGTTGCTGAACGGCCAGAGCAAACAGAGGTGCATGTATCCTTCCCTATATTAACAGACACCGGCGAAACTAAAATTATGGAGATCGCCTTGAACGATGCCGACCTTATTGCTACTGATGTACGGGTGGTACGTTATAAAGGTGTAGATTACCTGACTACTTTATCGCACTTGCGCTTGTTATGTAGCGACGATGGCGTAAACTTTCACGAGCCGGAGGGTTATAAATACCTGTACGGATTCGGGCCACTACAAACCTTTGGAATAGAGGATTGCCGTGTAACCACTATTGAAGGAAAGTTTTACCTGACCTTTACAGCCGTTAGCGACAGTGGTGTTGGTGTAGGGATGCGGACCACCACCGACTGGAAAGCGTTTGAAAGCCACGGCATGATACTGCCACCCCATAACAAAGACGTAGCAATATTCGAAGAAAAGATAAATGGTAAGTATTACGCCTTACACCGCCCAAGCAGTGTAGATATAGGTGGTAACTACATATGGCTGGCCGAATCTCCTGATGGTGTACATTGGGGAAATCATAAATGTATTGTAAAAACTCGCGAAGGTATGTGGGACCGTGCGCGGGTAGGCGGCGGATGTTCGCCTATAAAAACGGAAAAAGGCTGGCTGGAAATCTACCATGGTGCAAACTTTGAACACCAATACTGCCTTGGTGCTTTCCTGCTTGACCTTAATGATCCATCAAAGGTAATTGCCCGTACACAGGACCCGATTATGATCCCTTCGGAGCCGTACGAACTTACCGGATTTTTCGGCCATGTGGTATTTACCAATGGCCATATTGTGGAAGATGATGGCGATACCATTACCATGTACTATGGCGCAGCAGACGAGCATGTTTGCGGAGCACATCTTTCCATAAAGGAAATATTCACCGCTTTGGGTGTATAGCAAAAATCAAACAATTTTATAGCATGTGTGGTTAGCTATCTGAAACAAGAATAAATCACAATTATTATGAAAGGAATTTCTCCATGGGCTACCGTGGCCAGCAATATCTTTTCCGATACCAATTTAACTTTTATAGATACTAAGGCTTACGGGGAAACAGAATTTAGCATTTATTGCTCTACCGACTCGCTATGGTGTATTGCTACCTGGCCTAAAGGCGGCAAGATCGCTTTCCGCATGGCCTATGCACCTGATGGTGGAATTGAACTACGGGACAGCAAAGTTGATGGCAGTACTATTACTTATCACTTAAACTCGCTGATAGGCAGTTATAAAGTAACGGTGTCCTTCCCTACCCTGGCAACCGGTGGGGTCTTACACTATCAAACCAAACTTACACCAAAAACCGATTTGCTTATCCCCTACTGGCCAAGGGACATTGTTATTCCCGGTAAAGACGGCAAGCCTGAAAACACAGCTGGAAAAATACACATGAGCCAGGAAGGTACCCGTTCCGGCATGGTGTTCTTTAGCATGACGAAGCCAAAGGCAGGTTCGGTACTTTACCTACAAAATCTTACAGCGCTGGCAGATTACTGCCAGCAAACTGAAACATCTGCAGGCAACGTTGTTGGCGGCAACTGGCCCGAACTGGGTTTTGCGTTACCCCCCAGTACTGATAAGCAGCTTGCCAAGGGCAAAGAGGTTATATTATCCGACGCGTTTATAGCATTTAATCCTGATGTACCCGATGACGAGCCTGCTATGGTACGCTTGTTTTTGGACACACTTGCATTGGTGTATCTGCAATTACCAAAGCCGGGTACAGAATACCATAACTGGCCGGAAATACTGGACTTTGGCTTACGCGATCTGCTGCACAGCCCGGGATGTTGGTCGCAGGCTGACGGTCACCACTACTTTAACGCTTACGTAAGCGACTACACCACTCCGCCCGAAATAATGGTTCAGCTTGCCGTGTTGTTGCCGTTAATGGATTACGTAGAGTGGAGCGGTAAAACACTGGATGCAATAAAGGTAATCAAAGACGGCTTGCCTGCTTTTTATGACGATAAGCTTAAAACCATAATGAGGTGGCTGCCTGCCAACGTAGATCAGCTGGAAGGTGAAGAAGAGCAGAAAAAGCCTTTGGTGATGGATTCGTGGTACCTACATCACCCGCTTTTAAACCTTTCGCGGCTAGCGCTGACGGGTGACAAGGAAGCCGAACGCCTGTTTATGGGTTCAATAGATTATGCTATTAAGGTTGCTCACCATTTTAAATACCAGTGGCCGGTGTTTTACAAGATGGACACGCTGGAAGTATTAAAACCTGAAACCGAACCCGGCAAGGGCGGCGAAAAAGATGTACCGGGGCTTTATTGCCATGTGATGTTGCAGGCTTATGAACTAACTAAAGATAAAAATTACTTAAAAGAGGCCGAAACTGCCGTTAAAAAACTCCAGGGTCTTGGTTTCGAACTGTTCTACCAGGCCAACAATACCTCTTTTGGTGCCGGTGCCCTGCTTCGCTTATATAAAATAACAAAGGACAAAACATACCTCGACCTCAGTTACTTGTGCATTGCCAATGTATTACGCAACGTACAGCTATGGGATTGCAGTTACGGCAACGGCAAGTTCTTTTCATCGTTCTTTGCCATGTTCCCGTTACAAAATGCGCCATACACTGCGGTTTACGAAGAACAGGAGGTTTTCTGCGCTTTACATGATTTTCTCCGGCACGCCGAAGACGTGGAAGAACTATTACCTTCTATAAGACTCCTACTTGCAGAATACATTCGCTACCTGGTATCGCGGGCGGTGTATTATTATCCGCCAATGTTGCCCAAAGAGGTGCTTGCAGACAAGCCCAAAATAGGCGAACTGGCGCCTCACCTATGGATAGCGCTGGAGGATATGCAGGATGGATGGGAGAAATGCGGGCAGGTGGGCCAGGAGGTTTATGGTGCAGGTAATGCTTTCGGCATATTACCAAGGCATTACATAAGAGTGAAGGATGAAGATTTTATGATCTGTGTAGACTATCCTACTTCCGGTTTCTCGCCTGTTAAAAAGAACCCTGTTTCATTTACGGTTCTTGGTGATGAGCGGCTTACCTGCAGATTGATGATCATCAAAGGCGAAAAGAAGCTCCCTAAGTTAAGTGTCACCATCAAAGGTAAGAACCACGCGTTTGAAGGTAAACCAACTAAAGACGGCAACATAGAGTACCAAATACCGGGGAATACATCCTTAAAGATCTCCTGGTAGTAATTGCGTTATCAATTAACCTGCTCTGCATCAACAAGAGCAGGATTTTTTTTAATCCTTTGCGTAACCGAATGGTTTCATTAAATTTGAAACCATTCGGTTACGATATGAGAAGAGATGTTTTCCAGGCAATTGCCGACCCTACCCGGCGCGAGATTATAAATATGCTTGCAAACCAGCAACTTAACCTGAATGCTGTAGCAGAAAATTTTGATATCAGCAGGCCTGCTGTATCTAAGCATATCCGAATACTGACCGAATGCGGGCTTATCACCATTCAGCAGCAAGGCCGTGAACGCTATTGTAAAGCCAATCTAAAAAAATTGAAGCAGGTGGCTGACTGGGCCGGGCAGTATCGTAGCTTTTGGAACAGCAAACTTGACGCTCTTGAGAACTTTCTTAACGAAGAACAAACCAATAACCTATAACATGGAAACACAACCGTTAATTGTAGAACGCACCTTAGCTGCACCGATAAGCAAGGTATGGCAGGCACTTACCGATAATGAAAAAATGAAGAAGTGGTACTTTCAACTGGAAAACTTTGAGGCCCGTGTTGGTTTTGAGTTTGAGTTTGTGGGCCAGGGCCACAAGGGCGAAAAGTATTTACACAAGTGCAGGGTTACAGCAGTTGAGTTCGAGAAGAAGCTGAGTTATACCTGGGCATATGAAAATTATCCCGGTAATAGCGAGGTGAGCTTTGAGTTGTTTGCGGAGGGCGATAGCACGCTGGTGCGCATTACGCATACAGGTTTAGAAACTATGCCAGACAGCCCTGACTTTGCAATTTCAAGCTTTACTGAAGGTTGGACATACATTTTAGGAACAAGCCTGAAGAAATTTGTAGAAGAAGTTTAACTTGATTAGAAACAAAAAAGGCCCGCGCATTAAGCGCGGGCCTTTTTATATTTAATTAGTCGGCTAATTAGAACGGCCTTGTTGGCGGAGTTGACGGCGCTGTAGGGCTGCTCGGAGTAGTCGGACTCATTGGTGTTGTAGGTGTAGTCGGGCTAGTTGGTGAAGTTGGACTTGTAGGCAACGTCGGACTAGTAGGACTTGTTGGCGATGTTGGTGTCATCGGCCTGGTTGGTGTTGTTGGATTAGTAGGTGTTGTTGGATAGCTCGGGTTAGTAGGATTTGTCGGGCTATTCGGTATTGTTGGCGATGTTGGTGTAGTTGGCACCGGCGTACTTGGCATTGTAGGGCTTGTTGGAGACGTAGGCGTGGTTGGAGTAGTTGTACGCGTACGTTGTCTTGGTTTAACAGATGTATCACGTCTTGTTTGGGCTTCGGCTGCAGTTGCAAATGCTAATGCGAATACTGCTGCTACAATTATCTTTTTCATAATAGATGTGTTTTGGTGAATATTTATTAACTATAGGTATAAATACTGTGCCAAAAAACCACATCAATAAACTTATAATAAATTAAACACAAAGCGCCCGAACAAAGTCCAGGCGCTTCTTAGTTTTAAGTACGGCAATAATTTCTTACAGTGTAACTATAATTTCACCGTTAAAGGTTTGCCTTTATACACTACACTTTTTTCGTAAGTACGGGTTTCCCCGGCGTCTGAACCATGCGCACCCTTCACCATTACTATGTTAAAAGTATGCTGCTTAAGCATTCCCGAATAACTGCCGTTGGTAGCCGATATCCTTAACTGACGAAGCTTATCATTCCAGTTTAATGTAAAGGTAGCCCTGGCACCTTTTTCATAATTGTAATTTTCATTCTCGTCCTCGTACATCTTAAACTGGCCGTTCGCGCCAGGGTAAATACGCAGTTCAATTTTATCTGCAGGCTTCTCCGTCGCGTATTCCATAACCGGGCCCATCGGGATTATTGATCCTGCCCTTACATACAATGGCATGGTTGCCATAGGTACGTCAACGGTAAGTTTCTTGCCACCGTTAAGCACCTCTCCTGTCCAGAAATTGTACCAGCTGGCTCCAGCAGGCAGGTATACGTCACGCGTTTTTGCTTTTCCTGCCGCTCCTGTACCTGTATATAGCTGAGACGTTACCGGGTTCACCAGGAAAGCCGGGCCAAACATATATTGGTCTGGTATGCTGTACACGTTTGCATCCTTTTGAAAATCAAATGCCAGTGAACGCATCATGGTGTAGTTCTCCGTGTTCACCCTGCCGGCAAGAGAATAAATGTAAGGAAGCAAGCGGTAGCGCAGTTTATCGTATTTTAAAAGTATAGCACGTGTGTCTTCGTCCCAGTTCTTAGAGAAGATAGCGCGCTCGCCTTTGCCATGGATGCGGAAGATAGGTGAAAAAGCTCCAAACTGGAACCAACGGGTAAACAACTCGCGAAACTCTGGTTTTGACCAATCTGGCGCTGTCCAATGCCAATGGTAGCCACCAATGTCCGATGTCCAATACGGTATGCCCGATGCACAGGCGTTAATACCCTGCGGCACCTGGTTCTTCAAATTAGCAAAGGTACACTCAATATCTGACGACCACAGTGTAGAGGCATTGCGCTGTTCTCCGGCAAACGATTGCCTAACCAGGAAGAACGCCCTTTTACCGGGTATATCCCTGCGCCACCCCTCGTAAACACCTTTTGTATGCTGTAATGAGTAAGTGTTAAAGTAGTCAATGCCTTTGCCCGTGTAAAAGTTTGCTTTACGTCTCTCATCAAGCAAAGCGCCATTATCTGGTTCACACTGGTCAATCCACCATGCATCCCAGCCATAACGCTTAACAAGGCTGTCACGTGCCTGCTGCCAGTACAGTTCACGTGCTTTTGGATTATGCGCATCGTAGTAGGTATCAAAGGTATGTGTCACCACGTTGTCCCAGGTAATGCTGGTGAGTCCGCCTATCTTTTCCAACGCATCATAATTAGGTGTGCCCTTACCAAACACCGGCCAGATGGAGATCATGGCGTGCAAATTGGCTTTATGTAAAGAATCTACCAGCTGCTTTGGGTGTGGATAACGCTCCGGTTTCATTATGTGCGAGCCAATTGGCAATGGGTCCCAATAGTACCAATCCTGCACCAGTACATCTACCGGGATATGGTTTTTACGATAGTTATCTTTAACCGTTAGTATCTCCGCCTCGCTGAGGTACCTGTCCTGAGATTGAAATAAACCGTACGCCCATTTACCAAACATTGGGGCGCGACCGGTTGCCGTACGATAAAGATCGATAATGGTGTCGAATGAAGGGCCGTAAAAAAAGTAATAATTTACCTCTTTACCGCTTTCCGATACATATTTATACTGCGTGTTATTCGCTTCTGCCCCGTAGAAATTCGATGCCGAGTAATTATCCCACATCAGCCCGTACCCCTTAGTAGAAAGCATAACAGGGATAGCACCTGTAAGATATTTTATTGCCATATCCTGGTTGCGCCCCTTGTAGTTTATAGACAGGGAGTCCAGCGGGTGGCAACCCATTCCAAATAATGCCTCATCCGCCGGTGAGGTAAACTGGCTGGTACAGTTGTATGTGTTAATGCCTGCAATAGTTGCAGCGGCCATGCTCTTGTTGGTACCGGCTTCGGCGGCTATTACATTTCCTGCAGCATTGCAATAGGTTATGGCATTTGTAGTTTTATCAACCTTAATTTTGAGCCTGCTTGTACTAATAACAACCTGGTTGCCCATATCTGTGCTAGTAAATGCTCCGGGCTGATCCCATTTGTTATTCACCACCAGCGACTCCTTGTTTTCAAAGGCGTTCAGGATAGTATACTTCACCTGCACAATGTCGGCTTTGCAGATGTTAAGCTGCATTAACCCTTTGTCGAGTTTAAAGGTTATCCCTTTTGAAGTTTTTGTGTAAGAGAGCACTTTGGCCTTGCTCATAGCGGCCGTAAAAATGCAAAGGAGAAGGATAAAGGCTGTCTTTATCCCCCGGGCATGTAAACGCATAATTTAGTCTGTTTATAATTTCGTCTAAAGTTAAAAACCGCCGTTGTGGGACTAATGTGTCAAATGTACATTTTTATAAAAATAATGTTAACTATGTGTATTTAGCCGTAACTTTTACCGGCATTTTCTTGCCCCTCGTTATTGTTATGAGAAAAACGTTTACTCTTGTTCTTGTTGTTATTACTACAGCCTTCGCGCACGCGCAGGTTAAAATAACGTCCCTTTTGTGCGAAAACCGCGCTAATCCTATTGGCCTTGATAATACTGCTCCCCGATTCACCTGGGAGCTGGCGTCAGATAAACGGAACGTTACGCAAACTGCCTACCAGATACGGGTAAGCACGCATCCAAATTTTAGTAAAGCCGTTTGGAACTCCGGCAAGATCACCTCAGATTCATCTGTGCACGTTGCCTACAAAGGCAAGCCGCTAATGTCTCATACAAAGTATTACTGGCAGGTACGGGTGTGGGATAATCAAAAAAAAGCATCAGCCTGGAGCACCCCTGCTTATTGGATAACCGCGCTATTTAATAATAATGAATGGAAAGCTAAATGGATAGGTCCGGGTTTTAAAGAAGATACGTTAAGGGCTTCACCTATATTTAGAAAAACCTTTAACTCCAACAAAAAGGTGAGCTCGGCAATTGCCTTTATAACTGCACATGGGTTGTATGAAGCGCAGATCAATGGCAAGCGGGTTGGTGACGCTTACCTAACCCCGGGCTGGACTACCTACAACAAAAGATTGCAATACCAGGCTTATGACGTAACTAATATGCTGAACGAAGGAAACAATGTAATTGGCGTTACTTTGGGCAGTGGTTGGTACAGGGGAATAATTGGCTTTACTAATCACCTGAACATCTACGGGAAAGATATCGCTTTGCTGATGCAGCTGCACATTACCTATACTGATGGCTCGACAGAAATGGTAGTAAGCGACGAAAGCTGGAAATCATCTACAGGTGAGATTACTTATGCAGAAATTTACAACGGTGAGACCATAGATGCGCGAAAAGTAAAGAAAGGATGGACCACCGGCGGCTATCTGGATGCTGCCTGGAGCGGCGTGCAGGTGATGGATTTTGGTGTGAGCAACCTGCTGGCTACTTACAATGAGCCTGTACGTAAGCACGAGGTGTTTAAACCTGTCCGGGTCATAAAAACCAAAAAGAATGAGCACCTGGTTGATTTCGGACAGAACTTGGTGGGCTGGGTAAAAATTAAATTACATGGCAAAAAAGGGCAAACAGTAACCATATCTCATGCCGAAGTACTGGATAAAGATGGTGACTTCTACACTGAGAACCTGCGCTCGGCCAAAGCACAGGACACCTATATACTGAGCGGGCAGGGTGTAGAGGTATTCGAGCCGCATTTTACCTTTCATGGCTTCCAATACATAAAAGTAGAAGGCTATAATGGCGAACTTAACCCCGACGATTTTGAGGCAATCGCTCTGTACTCTGATATGCCTGCAACAGGAACGTTCACATCATCAAACGCGCTCATAAACCAATTACAGCATAACATCCAGTGGGGGCAAAAAGGCAATTTCCTGGATGTGCCTACTGACTGCCCGCAACGGGACGAGCGCCTTGGCTGGACAGGTGATGCCCAGGTATTTTCACGCACAGCATCGTTCAACATGAACGTGGACAACTTCTTTTCAAAATGGCTGAAGGATGTTGCCGCCGAGCAGGACAGCAAGGGCTCTGTGCCTTATGTAATTCCAAACGTACTAGGTGCTGGTGCTACCGGCAGCGCGGGATGGGGAGAAGCTGCTACCGTGGTTCCCTGGAATATGTATGTAGCCTACGGCGATAAACGCATCCTTAAAGATCAATATGCCAGTATGAAGGCTTGGGTAGATTACATGAAGAACCAGGCTAAGGACGACCTATGGAACACCGGCTCGCACTTTGGCGACTGGCTGTTCTACAGCCTGAATGACGATACCGATGGCTCTTCTGCAGTAACAGATAAATACCTGATAGCACAATGTTTTTACGCGTATTCCACGCAACTGCTTATTAACGCCGCACAGGTACTGGGCAAACAAGAAGACTACGAAAGCTATGGCAAGCTACTAAAGCGCGTTAAAGACGCTTTTGTAAAAGAGTACATTACCGCCAATGGTCGTATGGTATCGGGTACGCAAACAGCGTACGTGCTGGCACTGAATTTTGATATGCTGCCCGAAGAAATGCGCCCCCAGGCGGCTAAAAGGCTGGTGGACAATGTAAAGGCCTACGACAACCACTTAACTACCGGTTTCCTGGGTACGCCATACTTATGCCATGTACTAAGCAGGTTTGGCTATACCAGCGTAGCTTACCGCCTGCTGCTGCAGGATACCTATCCGTCATGGCTTTACCCTGTTAAGATGGGCGCCACAACCATCTGGGAAAGGTGGGATGGCATTAAGCCGGATAAAAGTTTTGAAACGCCAAGCATGAACTCTTTTAACCATTACTCCTACGGTGCAATTGGCGACTGGATGTACCGGGTAATGGTTGGACTGGACACATATAACGACGGACCAGGTTACCGGCATATAAAAATTATGCCTTACCCGGGCGGCGGCTTTATCAGCGCGAGCGCCAGTTTACAAACCTACTATGGAAAAGTAAGTTCCGGGTGGAAGATTGACTCGGGTACGCTGAGCCTTGATGTGGCAATACCGGTTAATACTACAGCCTCGGTGTATATACCTGCTAAAGATGCAACGGGTATCATAGCCGACGGCAAGCCGCTGCAAAATGGCAAGTCGTTTCAGCCAACCTACGGGAAGGAAAGCTATATTATGGTAGAACTAGGATCGGGCACGTACCATTTTGAGGCACCCGTGGCGGACCGTAAGCTGGCAGCAAATTGACAAGCTCCTGCTATAACCTTGCGCTGAATGATAAACCCACCATGCCGTTGCCAACTTGTGGCATAATTAGCGTGGTGCTTTTTGATTTATCGTCATGGAACAGCTTGTTTCTGAATAGCGGATAAAGGAAGTAAGCAGCCTTTGTGGACAGTATACCAAAACCGGCACCGGCTACGATATCGCTAAACCAGTGTTTGTGGTTGTATACACGCAGGATAGCCGTAGCGGAGGCAAACGTATAAGCGGTAATACCGTACCATGGAGATTTCTCTGCAAATTCCTGCGCCATAAACTCGGCTGCCACAAAGGCGCTGCCGGCGTGCCCGGACGGGAATGAAAGCCTGTCTGACCCATTCGGACGCAAACGGTCCGAGGAGCTTTTCAGGCCGAAAGTTGTTAAAGCAAATATCCCTTCAGACATGCCGAGTAATATTGACCTGTCTATAAAAGTATTCTTACCCTGTACACCTGCAAAGTTCAATCCGTAAGTAAGCACAATTGGCGCATACTGAAGAAAGTTTTCTACCGGGTACAATTTCCCCGGGTGATCCAGCTCCGCGTCACGATCAATACTGAAGTCGAGGTTACGTATTGGCTTCACGTAAAATGACAGCGCGCCGTAAGTAACAAACACGGCCGGCGGAATGTATGATTGCCAGGTGCTCTCCAGGTGGCGCACCGTATCCGGCAGTGCCGTTATCTTAGATGAATCGAGTTTGGCTGTATCTCTCTTTAGGGTGTCGGTAACCTGCGCGTTTACCGTTATCGAAATAAAACTTAGTAGTATTAATAGTATCCTTTTCAAAATATCTCCAGTTTACAAATTATTAACAGTACGATAATACAATTTTTTTGTTTGTCCCAATTGCTATTTAAAACCATTCTTGTTCAACAGCTTAGAGGCATTGGTTGTGCCTTTGCTTAAACCACAAGGCCGCTTTAACGCAATGAGAACGCACTTTCTTGCGTTTAAAAAGAAATAATACTAAACATTTCTTTACTGGTAAAGTTATTTACCCGGAGAGCAATCAAACCAACTATGCAGAAAACTATACTTATTTGTTAACCCTTTTAAATAAAACAGTAAATAAGCATTAGTATGAAAAGATCCATTGTAATGGCGTCAGCCTTATTCGTTTTAAGTTTAACGGCAAGCCAGGTATTTGCACAAACCACACAAGACACCACCAAGAAAACCACCACTACTACTACAACCACCACCACTACAGAAGGTGCGAGTGACGTAGTTGGCGCGCTTGCAAGTAATGCTGATTACAGTACAGCGCTGTCGCTGGTAAAAGCCGCAAAACTGGACTCCGTGCTTAAAGTAGGCGGCCCGTACACCATATTTGCACCTAATAATATCGCCTTCAGCAATTTGCCTGCAGGTAAGCTGGATAGTTTAGGTAAAGACCCTGCAAAACTTGCCACCCTGCTAAAGGGCCACGTAGTTACAGGTAAATACAGTAAAGCAGATATTATTAAAGCATTAACCGCCGGCAAGGGTAAGTTTACGCTCACTACGTTAGACGGGCAGCCGCTCACACTTTCACTTGCCGGCAGCAAACTGCAGCTTACCAACGCAGCTGGCAGTTCGGCCCAGGTAACCCTGTTTGACCTTATAGGCGCCAACGGCGTGGTAAACGGCCTTAACGGTATATTAATGCCGAAAGCCAAATAAAACCTTTTCTTTTAATTTCTGAAAATAGCGGTGGGTGTTAAACTCATCGCTATTTTTATGCTTTATCATTTCTTATGCCCGAAACTGAAGCTTTATATTGGATAGAACACCTAAACATGCAATCTCATCCCGAAGGAGGCTTTTATAAAGAAGTATTTCGCTCCCGGGAACAAGTTAACCGTATAGGGTCAACAGAAGTAAGACGGGCGTGTACTTCTATTTACTATCTTTTAGAAGGTGCGGACTTTTCAGGCTTTCACCATATCCAGTCCGATGAGGTCTGGTATTTCCACAAAGGTGTTCCCCTGGTAGTTCATGTGCTAACAGAAGATGGACGGCACCTACCAATGGAGCTATCCGATCTTCCGTCAGGGAACCTCTCGCTTGTTGTGCCCGCCGGGCGTTGGTTTGCCGCAGAAATACCATCAAAAACAGCTTATACATTAGTAAGCTGCGCCGTAGCGCCCGGATTTGAATTTAGCGAATTTGAAATGGCTGATAAAGCAACCATGCTGGCAACCTATCCCAATCATAGCGCTTTACTAAACCAACTTTGCCGTTAGTCCACGCGCATTTGTTGCTGCACATTTGCACTTCAAATGTTTATGATTAATTTGCCCCAATAAATCTATCTATAGTAACATTCATGAAAAGAAGGCAGTTTTTAAGTAACACAGCCATTGTAGGCGCAGGTGTTTTAACAAGTAAGTTTTCGTTTGCAGCAGCTCCGTTCCCTGTTGTGAGAGAAGCTGCGTCTAAACGCAACTTTACCAGCAAGTCGGTAGAACTGGCAATTTCCGAATTCTCCGCCAAGGTGAAAAATCCTGAACTGGCGTGGTTGTTTAACAACTGCTTCCCAAATACCCTGGATACTACCGTTACCTATAAAATGAACAATGGCCGGCCGGATACTTATGTTATCACCGGCGATATTGATGCGATGTGGCTGCGTGACAGTACCGCGCAGGTTTGGCCATACATAACTTTTATAAATAAAGACCCGGAATTAAAACAGTTGGTGGCAGGTGTAATTAACCGCCAGACAACCTGCATACTGCGCGACCCTTACGCCAACGCTTTTTATGACGACCCTAACAAAACAGGTGAGTGGAAGGACGATGTTACCGATATGAAACCAGGCCTTCATGAGCGCAAATGGGAGATTGATTCCCTCTGCTACCCTATTCGCCTGGCTTATCGCTACTGGAAGCTTACCGGCGATACTGCACCTTTTGACGCCAAATGGAAGAGCGCTATCCAAAGCACATTAAAAACTTTCAAAGAGCAGCAACGCAAAACCAACGATGGCCCCTACTCTTTTCAGCGAAAGACCTCATGGGCTACTGATGGTGTTCCAATGAATGGGTTTGGTTATCCTGTTAAGCCGGTTGGCCTTATTTGCTCATCATTCCGCCCGAGCGATGATGCTACCGTATACTCCTTCCTGGTACCATCAAACTTTTTTGCGGTTAGCAGCCTGAAGCAGGCATCTGAAATGGTAAAAACCATTCATAAAGATGCAGCCCTTGCTACACAATTATGGAACCTTGCTGCCGAAGTAAGTGCCGCGTTGCAAAAACATGCCATTATAAACCACCCTGAATACGGCCGTATATACGCCTACGAAGTAAACGGCTTTGGCAGCTTTAACCTTATGGATGATGCAAACGTACCCAGCTTGCTGGCAATGCCGTATCTCGGATCCGTAAAGAACACCGACCCGGTATATTTAAATACCCGTAAAATGCTGTTGTCGCTTAATAACCCTTTCTTCTTTAAGGGCAAGGCCGGCGAAGGTATTGGTGGCCCGCACGCGGGTAAAGATATGATATGGCCGATAAGCATTACCGTACGTGCATTAACCAGCACCAGCGATGCAGAGATTAAAGAATGTATAGAGTTGCTGCGTAAAACACATGCCGGAACCGGCTTTATGCATGAGTCGTTCCATAAAGACGACGCGAGCAAATTTACCCGCAAGTGGTTTGCCTGGGCCAATACGCTGTTTGGCGAATTGCTGTGGGAAACCTACAAAACCAAACCGGCGCTTTTAACATAAGGTGATAAGAAGAAATGAAAGAAAGCCGCTCCTCATGGAGCGGCTTTCTTTATGTTAGGCGTTACCGTACAACCAAAAAATCAAGCCCGATATAACGAGGGCTGCTATTATCAGCGTTATCATTGTATCCAGAAAAAGGCGCAACGTTTTCTTAGGCTGAGTTTCCCGCCGGTTTATAACAGGTAACACTTTGTACTTTATTACAAACAGTAGTAGTAAAGTTATTATGCTGATGAGGTAAAAATATTGCCGGAAATGTATAGAGCGGAACAGATCGTCCATAATAAAAATATGTTGCTGCTTTTTTTAACGTTTTGAGGCTACGTTTGTGTGTTCTAAGAAAACTCATGGAGCAGTTACTACCTAAACTAAGCTTTTTTTGATTTTTATAGTTTATTTAAACACAACGGCATAGGGTTTGTTACCTTATATGAAATCATCTACTAAAAAGTAACAGATATGAAAGATCAAGCAAAAATTATAGCAGCACTTTTAGTGGGTGCTGCGGCAGGTGCCGCTTTAGGCTTATTGTTGGCGCCAGAAAAAGGCGAAGAGTTAAGAGGCGACATCGCTGATTACGTTAACGACCTTATTGACGGTGCTAAAACAAAAGCGCAATCAACTGCAGACAACGTTAAAGAGTACAGCAGCACAGTTGTTGATTCTGTAAAGAATAAATACAACAGCCTGGTTGGCGAAGCTGGTAACGCTATTGACAGCGTACAGGGCAAAGCAGAAGATGCTGTAGCCGGTGCTAAAGAAAATGCAACTAACAAAGCAAAATCAACAGCTAACGACTGGAACAATTCTATCCAAAACGCTTAAGCTGATAGCTATACATAAAAAAGCCGCTCTATTTAGAGCGGCTTTTTTTATGTGCTGAATTTTACTTTTTAACCGACCACGTGTTATCGGCAGTGTTTGCGTCAACAAAGATGCCGGTATCAAGCTTTACCGATTTCAAGCTTTTGCCAGTGACAGCTTTAAAGGTAACCAATGTTTGTTTTTGGTTGGCCTCCCAAACTGCTGATGTCTGGTGGATTGTTTTGGTGCTGCCGTCAGTAAAAGTAAGTACCACATCAAACGGGATAGCAAAACCACCCGGATTGGTAACCGTTAGCGTATACCCATCTTTACCTGTTACGCCGCTTGCAATGGCAACATCGTTATAGTAGTTGGTAAAGAACCAGTTATTAAAAAACCAATTAAGGTTACGGCCTGAGATGTTGCTCATAGAGTTGAAGTAATCCCATGGGATTGGGTGCTTGCCGTGCCAGCGGTCCATGTAGCCGTGCAATGCTTTCTTAAACAAATCATCGCCAAGCATATCTTTTAACGCCAGGTAACTTAATGATGGTTTGCCATAAGCATTATTGCCGTAACCGGCTATTTGCTCGTTAGATGGCGTAATAACCGGAAGGTCTTCGGCAGTAGCCTTATCTCCTATCCAGCCGTTTATACGGAATTGCTTGTAGAAAGCCGACGCCTTTTCAGGGCCGTTTTCGGCAATACCGATCAAATACTCAAATGTGGTAGCCCAGCCTTCGTCCATAAATGCGTAGCGGCTTTCGTTTATACCCATGTAGAACGGGAACCAGGTGTGTGCTATCTCGTGATCCTGAACCAGTTGCGCAAAAGTAGCATCACCAAATTGGCTATCATTAACCATCATTGGGTACTCCATATCGGCAAAGCCTTTAAAGGCGGTCATCTTAGGGAAAGGGTAAGGTACGCCCGGCCAGTTGTTACTGAACCAGCCCAAGGCATTGCGGCCATATTGTACAGACTTTTTAAAATCTGTTGCTGCCAGTGGGTAAGCAGCCTGCATGCTAGAACGGCGACCGGTGTTTTTATCAACCACTACGCTGCCCGCATCCCAAATGTAGTGGTTGCTTATACCAACAGCCATATCGGTAATGTTCTCGGCCTTCCATATCCAGGTATTAGTAGCACCCTGTGCGGTAACCTTATTGGCGTTCAATTCGTCTAGCGTAGCTACATGTATGGTAGAGTCGCTGGTCATAGATGTTTGCAGGCGTTTAGCAAACTCCGGCTGTAAAACCTGTGTTGGGTTCTGTAACGTACCTGTGGCCCAAACAACAAAGTTTTTTGGTACGGTTACGCTTAAGGTATAATCATTAAAGTCGTTGTAAAATTCTTTTGAGTCTACAAAGTTCAGCCTATCCCAGCCGTTATAGTCGTCATAAACAGAAACGCGCGGGTAAAAATAAGCCAGGTAGAATGAAGTAGAATCTATCACGCCCTCACGGCCACTTTCCTTACTCAGGTCGTAGTGCCATGCAATGTTCATCGCTAATGATTCGTGCGGCATCAGCGGCTTAGGCAGGTTCACCATTTGGTTGGTAAGCGCATTAGTTTTGTTATTCCATGCCTTGTTCTGCCCACCAACTACAAAACTATCTATCTGTATACCTTCAGTAAGGTAATCAAGGCTGGCTGAACCATCACGCGGGGCACCAGGGCGGTGAATGTTCAGGATCAGTTTAAGATTGATACGTTTAAGTGTATCCGGGCTATTGTTTACGTAGGTGATCTGTTCGCTGCCTGTAACCCTGCGGTTGGGTGGCGCTACCGAAACTGATATATTGTAGCGGCCAGAGTTTTGCCAGTACTTGCTGCCCGGCTTGCCATCGGCAGAACGGGTGCCCTTTGCATACGCTTGTTTAATGTCTCTGGGCATGTAAAGGCTTTGTGCCTGTGTTTGCAGTAAGAATAAGGCGCTTAACGCTGTAAGCGCTATTTTTCTGATCATGTTAGCTAAGTTTTAGTGTGATACCTGGATGATTGAACGACAAATTTAACATTTTTGCCGAGCGTACATATGACCCTACAGGTAAACGAATTGTTACAAAAACCAATTGACATTAATTTGCTTACCACCGTTTTAATGGTGTTCTTTGTTTAAAGTTATTTTAGTAGGGGTATTAAATAACTGTACAAAGCCGGGCATTTTGCCTGGCTTTTGTTGTTTAAAATAATGGCTGCAGCTCTTGCTAACAACGCTGTAACAGGCATTTAAAATCTGTATTATCAGCCCAAAAATGGCGATTAAACTGTAACATGGTTTCTAAAAGTGTAACACGGTTTTATTCAAATAATTATCTATCAATAACTTAACTGTTTTTCGACCGAAAAAGTGTATCAGGTGTAACACGTTGTCGTGTTACAGTGTTACGGATATGCTTACCATTCTTTTGACAATACCCGGCAGCTATACCAGCCGGATATTGGTACCTTTGTTGCAGGTATATTACTATGAAATACAAGTTAGGCGACTTTGTGCGCTTTATAGATGAGAAGATGGAGGGTTACGTAACCCGCATTATTGATGAGCAGATGATTGGCGTTACCGGCGAGGATGATTTTGAGATCCCGGTGCTGGCAAGTAAGGTAACCTACATACACGGTCAAAAAACCGAAGTCGGCGATGAAGAACCAACCACCGATGTTCCGGTTGTGCCGGGTGAGTTCAAAAACAAAGGCGTATACCTTGCTGTAGTGGCAGATGCCAAAGCATCGTCGGTTGTGCACTTGTTCATCGTGAATGAAACATCGTATCAGTTGTTAACGTCGGTAAGTACGCAGCAACAGAAGCAATTTAAAGGTGAATTTGCGGGCATACTGGAGCCACGTTCGTTTGCTAAAGTATACTCCAACAAACTTGCAGACCTGCAGCTTTGGCCCAAGCTAATCTTCCAGGTGCTGTTTCATACTAAACAAGATCAGCCGGTGCTGGAGCCGCTCAACATCACAGAGCAATTTAAGGCTAAAGACTTTGCAGGTGCAAAAAAGACAGTTCCTTTTCTTAACCAGCAGGGGTGGCTTATACAGTTGGACGAGCCTGAGTTGGTGCTTGACGCTCAAAAGTTAAAGGAAAGCTTTTTTAAACCTGCAGAAGAAAAGCAGGAGGTTGCCAAACCTTCAGGAGAGATAGACCTTCATATTGAACGTCTGCGCGATGATCACCAATTCCTGAGCAGCAGTGAGATACTGAACATACAGGTAAGCCACTTTAAAAAGTCTTTAGAAGCGGCTGTAGTTCACCAAATGCCCGAGATCACTTTTATACACGGCACCGGCAATGGCATACTTAAGCACGAGCTGCACAAATTGCTTAGCAAGAACCAAAAGGTGCAAACCTTTCTAGATGCCCGCAAAGAGAAGTTTGGCTACGGCGCAACTAAGGTGATGCTTAAATAGTAACAGTTACAGGGTTTTGTACTGTTTGGAGGCATCATCCAGCACCAATATCCAGTCCTGCCCGTAACCGGTTGATGGCGGCACAAATTTGTTGTCCTTCTTATTGGATACCGGATCAAGTGCAATTACCTTTCCGCTGCGCGGATCGAACCAGCGCGCGTTTAGCTTGTCGCCTGAAACCTTGCCGGCAGAAACGGTAAACGGCTGCCCTGCTGCAGTATAAACATATATGTAGTCTTTGCCTCTTGTAGCTTGTATGCGATCTGCAGGACCCTTGTTGTTTTCTTTGATGGCGGATTGATCCGGCATTCTATCCAACATCGGGTGCGATTCCATCAGTTTTCGCACTAATTGCATTTGTTTTGCTCCGGGTAAATCCAACGCGTCGTACCAGTACAGGTGCGGTCCGTTAAGTGGAGCTACTTTAGAGTTATACATTTGCCACACATCATGACAGCCGTAAGTATGCCCGAATGCACCCGAGAACAGGTCCAGGTAAGCATACTTACGTACGTCATAAGCGCTGGAAGTACCCAGGTCTGCAACGTTAAAGCAGACAGGATGATCTTCATAAATAGGTTCGCCATCAAGTACCGGCCGTGCAGGTGTGGAATTGTATGACGCAAATATCCTGTCGTAAACCGGTGTATCACGGCAATGCCCGTTCTGGAACATGTTAAAGGCAAACCAGCTCTCAATACGGAACCATTCGGCTGAGCCCAGCTGATTCGGCTGGCAATGGTAGGTGATTATGGCTTTACCAGACGTTGCCTTCATAATAGCCTCTCCCATTGCACGCCAAACAGCCACGTCCGCTTTGCCGCGGGGCTGCCGATCTCCGCCTAGCACCCAAATGATATTACTATAACTCTTATACCTGTTAGCTAACCAGGTTGCATATACTTCGGCGTTGCCGGCTGTGAACACCTCCGGCCCTACTCCCCAACTGCTCTTGAATAGCTTATCGCCCCAGGTGGGCAGCAATGCTATGTTGATGCCGTATTCTTTTGCTTTGTTGATGATATAGTCGACATGCCCAAAATACTTTTTATTAGGCTTGGCAGGGTCGTTGTCGATCAGCGGTTTCTCACCATAAACATTTGGCGTATTCAGCCCGTCTAACTCGGCTAGTGCTACAGCCTGTACTACCGTAAATCCCTGCTCACTGCGGTGTTTCAGGTATTTGTCTGCCTCTTCCCTACTTAAACGGTGAAATAGCTCCCAAGCGGTATCTCCCAACCAAAAAAAGGGTTTGCCATCCTTCAATAAGTAATGTTTGTTTTCGCTGACTGTAAATTGAGCCCTTGATGAAACAACAAAAGCTAAAGCAAGGATCAACAACAAATATTTTTTCATAATCTACTTCTTATCAGGCAAGGCAAAAGCAACATAACTGTCACCAGAACGTGTACCCATTTTTCCGCCACCGCAGGCTATCACAATATATTGCTTATGGTTTACTTCGTATACAGATGGTGTTGCAAAGCCGGGTGCAGGTAAGGTTACCTCCCACAAAAGTTTCCCATTACGTTTATTAAAAGCCCTGAACTTGCCATCCTTGGTGGCGGCTATAAACAACAGCCCGCCTTTGGTAATTACCGATGCGCCATAGTTTTCTGTCCCTGATTGGATTTTCCCATGCGGAAACTCGGGGTCGTCCCCCAGTGGTTGCTGCCAAATGTACTTACCCGTATTCAGGTTAACCGCGCTCAAGGTGCCCCATGGTGGTGCAATTGCAGGCTTACCATCGGTAGTTACAAACTTATTGTAGCCCACAATAGAGTACGGCATTTTGTAAACATCGTCTGCTTTGTTCTCGTGATTCACGAAAGTTTTTGGCTGATCTTCTTTTATATTGAGCACAAAAGATGCAAGCGCCTTTCTTTCCTCGGGTTTCAACTGCCGAAAAGCAGGCATCATCCTCCTGCCCGATTGTACCAAGGTATCAAACCTGGCTGCGGTGTACTTCCTGTTTATACTGACCAGCGACGGAAACGTGCCCGAACCTTTCCGGTCTGCGCCGTGACAAGTCATACAATTAGCTCTGAATATCCGTTCGCCTGCCTGCAGGTTTGTTTCTTGCGCCGCGGCTTCATTTACTTTAGTTGCCTGTATTATCCATGCCATTTGGTTGGCATTCACATATAGCACACTGGTTTCCGGGTCATAAGAGGGACCGCCCCACTCGGCCCCGCCATCAAGACCGGGGAACACGATAGTTCCATTGAGAGATATAGAGTTAAATACGTTGCCATGATGATACTCCGCCAACGCTTTCTTTACTTTTTGCAAAGAACTATCCGGCAGGTACGGGTTTATGTCTTTTTCCGTCATGTTCTGCCTCATGAAAGATACAGGAATGGTAGGGATAGGCTGTGTTGGAGATAGTTTCTCGCCTACAAGATCTGTAGCTGTTGGCACCGGCGTTTCTTTTATTTCATAGACAGGCTTACCGGTAACCCTGTCAAAGGCAAAGATGAACCCGGTCTTGGTGGTTACCGCTACAGCATCTTGTCCTTTTATCTTAACCAGCATTGGCGGTGCAGGTATATCCTTATCCCATACATCATGATGTATATCCTGAAAGTGCCACTTTAATTTACCAGTATTGGCATCCAGCGCTAAAATGCAATCGGCGTACAGGTTATTGCCTAACCGTTTCCCACCGTAAAAATCGTAACTGGCAGATCCGGTGCAGCCGTACACAATACCCCTATCCTTATCCAGGCTAAAGCCTCCCCACGCATTCGCGCCACCTATAAACTTGTAGGCATTCTTGTCTTCCCAAGTCTCGAAACCAGGTTCGCCAGGGTAAGGTATGGTGTGGAATATCCACTTACGTTTACCGGTACGCACATCAAATCCGCGTATATGTCCCGGGGCCGCATGGGCGCCTTCGTCTACCCTTGTACCGGCAATCATTATGTCATTATAGATAATGGGCGGAGATGTGGCGGTTACAAAGAAGTCTTTTACATCCCTGTCCAGCCCGTCATGCAGGTCTATTTTCCCATTATCTCCAAAGCTTTTCACGGGTTTGCCGTTGAGAGCGCGAATTGCATATAGATAAGGGCCGGCTGTATAGAGTATTCGCTTATCGTCTCCATCTGCCCAGTAGGCTACACCACGGCAGTTATTCATAATAAAGAAGCTACGTTTATTGCTTTCCAGCGAATCGAAAGGGTTAAACTTCCATTTCTCCCGACCCGTTGCCGCATCAATAGCAAAAAGTTTCATTTGAGGTGTGGTGCCGTAAAGCACGCCATCAATGATAATAGGGTTACATTGTATTTGAGACTTATTTACTGTATCCGCATCCCTGGTGTGGTACTCCCATGCTATTGTAAGTTGCTTTACATTGGCGGTATCTACTTGCTTTAAGGATGTATAATGGATATTCTCGTTAGATCCGCGGTATTGCTGCCAGGTGGAATACTTATCCTCCCCTGAACAACCGGCAACTAACAGAACAACTGAGAATAGGCCATAGCTGATATACTTTTTCATGAGTTGTAATAATTGGTGCGGAAGCTTATAGCGTAAGCAAAATGCAAAAAAATCAGCAGTAATCAACCCTATGTTATAAAGTATAGCAGGCCGAAGTACTAAACCTTCAGCTCGTTAACATCACTTAATATAAAACAGTGTTCGTGTTTAGTCATGCCTGTTTTGGGGTAGTAATCAACAGCCTTGGGCGCGGCAAGCAGTATTAGCTTGGCAACGGGTGTATGAAGCTTCGTTTCTTTTATTAGCCTTATGCCAATCCCCTTGCGCTGGTAAAATTCATCAACCGCCAGATCGCTTAGATAAGTACAAAAAGAAAAATCAGTCAGCGAACGCGCTATTCCTACCAGCTTACCATCTATTCTAGCGGTGATGATCATGTTGGCGGTATCACACATCTGCTGTATGCGGGTTAAGTCATGCACAGGCCGCCGTTCCGCCAGGGTACTGCGTTGCAATACATCAATAAACTCCAGGGGGTCAAGGGTATGTTCGCGCTGGTAAACAATTTCGCCTGCAGCCATAACGATAGGTTATTTAGAGTTAAACGGTATAAATTCAGGGTAAACATAGAAAATTGTACAACATATAGTTAAAGTGAATGAAATAATATATAAAAATCTATTTTTTTGCAGGAGCTTGTATTTAGCTGTATTGTTTGCTTAATTTACCCTCGCAATGGCACAAATGCTTTCAAAACAGCTTTATGTTATTGTAATGCTTAACTGCGTACTTATTAATTAACCTAACCTTTAACACTTAATTCCCCCGAAATGAGCGAAGCAAATTACCCAACCGATGGACCTGATGGTACCATTCCTGTACAAGATGGTGTAAACTGGACAACAAACTGGAGAACTTACCTGGATCAATCAGACAATGATTTCCACATCCAGTACTTTAACATTCCTATTGTAGACTTCCAGAACATTTTAACGTTTAACCCTGGTGCGGAATCAGTAAGAGCGTACATTGGACTAACAGACCCAACCAACCCAATGACAGCAAAGCTTATTCTTGTACCTGTTGTCGACGGCCATGACGTTGTTGTTGTACATCCTTATTTGGGTGGTGGAGACGGACAAAGCAACATTTACGATATGACGCAGGCTTGCCCTCCTAATTGCCCGGCAAACGACAGCATTATGTATGCTTAATTTGCAAATTAACCGGTTTAAATTTATGAGCTTTAATATCTTTAAGGCTCATAAATTTCCATGCTACAAACAATTGAATTTTACACAGCTCCCTTTTATGTTTTTGCAGCGATAATACCCGGCATCACAACCTACAAACATCTGTTGCGCCCATATCGCATCATTTTTTGGTTTGCCCTTTTTAGCTTTGTAATTAATGGTACATCAATAATATGCTCGCAAGGTTTTCACCTGCGTACTACAGGCTTTATCCATTTATATACCGTTTTTGAGTTTATATTTCTGTCGGTTTACTTTGCAGAAATTTATGATCCAAAAAAACGGAATATCATTTATAGTCTGGCTACGCTTTTTGTATTGTTCTGCATTGCTAATACCCTTTTTTGGCAAAGCACCATGATCATGAATTCGTATACAAGGTCTGTAGGTGCTATCATTCTTATTGGGTATAGCCTTGTGTATTTTTTTAAACAGGATGTGCATGAGGAAACTACCGAATGGAGCAGCGAGGGGCTTAACTGGATTACAGCTGGCCTATTGCTCTACTATTCATGTTCCTTATTCATGTTCATCTTTTTTAACTACCTGCTTGTACCGAGTACTATCGTATCTATTATTTGGGATGTTCATAACCTTATTCTCTTGATCGAATATATTTTGTTCGCCATTAGTTTTTATAAATGCAGATCACGACAGATAACGCTTACATACTGATAGTACTTGGAATGTGCGGAACCTTTTTACTGGTTACTGCTTTCATTCTCTTCTCTGTACGCAATCAGAACCGTTTGTTAAAGCAGCGCCAGCGTTTTCAGCACGCCGAACTGGTGCATCAAAAAGAGCTGCTACGCGCTATTATTGAGTCGCAGGAAACAGAACGTAAACGCATAGGCCAAGACCTTCATGATGATGTAGGCACCACACTCTCCGGACTCCGATTGCTTATTGAAATGTTTAAGCCAACCGATAAAACGGACAACCATTACCTGGAATTTATAAGGTCAAGTAAAGCTACTATAGACAAGATAGTAACCGATGTGCGCAACATATCGCATAATTTATCCCCCGCAACTTTAGGGTACTATGGGCTTGCTGCAGCCATTGAAGAGCATATCGACGTTATCAATCAATCGGGAAAATTAGAAGTCATTGTAACTGATAATTCGGGAGAACTGCTTAACAATCTTGAACTAACAACAGCTACGGCACTATACCGTGTATTAGAAGAGCTGCTGAACAACACCATTAAACATTCGGGCGCCAGCAGGGCCGAAATAGAATTTACGAACGATGAAAATGGCTTGAGCATCAATTATACTGATGACGGTAAAGGTATAGCGCAGGCACAATCAACCTTAAAAAAGGGAATGGGGCTGCAAAATATAGAAAGCCGCTTACTAAATATTAATGCAGCATACTTGATAAGTACTGAACCCGGACAGGGATTTAACGTGCTGATGAAATGCCCGATAACACAGATTGACAAATGAACAAGATAAATGTTGCCATAGTTGATGATCAGAACCTTTTCCGGCAAAGCCTGGCATTGCTCATAAACTCGGTAGATGAGTTTAACCTGGTAAATGACAGTGCCGGCGGTCAGGACTTTTTAAATATACTTGCGTCAAAAACCATCCAGGTAGATGTAGCGATCATTGACATGGACATGCCGGGCATGAATGGCATACAGCTGAACAAAGCACTGCACGAATTGCATCCGGAAATAAGAGTGATTATCTTATCCGTACATGTTAGCGAGGCCTTAATATCACAAATGATAAATGCGGGGGCTGCGTCTTACCTTGCAAAAAACTGTGATAAAGATGAACTAATAACCGCTGTTACGCAGGTATATCAAAAGGGTTATTACTTTAACAACGAAGCACTAAAAGCCATAAGCAAAAGTGTGCATTACAGAAACACCCAAACCCTAATAAGTAACTTACCTGTTGAGCTCACTAAACGCGAAACAGAGATCTTGTTACTTATTTGCAATGAATACAGCAACGCAGAGATAGCTGACAAACTTTTTTTAAGCATACGTACTGTTGAAGGTCATCGTAATAATCTGTTAGCGAAAACAAACTGCCGAAACACTGCTGGTCTGGTGCTATTTGCAATAAAATACAACTTGCTAGACGTGCCGTTATGATAAGTGTACTTGTTCTTAAAACCACTAATAACGCGACACAATTACACATTGATTGCTGAACATTGCGGGTAAATACTGGTCGTTGATACATTGAGGATATAGATTTATCTGTCAAAAGTTATAACCATTTTTTAAAGCTGAACGTACAAATGGTTAAACTCCGTAGATATTGTATTTGCGTAAGCTTAAATGTAAGGCTCAAATGGACATCGTTTACATCAGCAATCAGGTAAAGTACGACGTACTTTCTGTCAGCGGGCAATCTGCTGCAAGAGCCTATAATTTAATGACCGATACCCCGCTTTATGCAATTGGTTACGAGAACAATGATGAACTGTGCAGGACGCTTGAAGTTAAACTGAGGCTTATTGCGGAAGAGTACCAGACCGGTAAAGACATAATGCCGGGAGCTGTTTCAAAAGATCTTACCGTAAAGCAGTGCATACAACTGGTAATTGTTTAGGCAATTTACCATATTCCACTAGACACGAAAACGAACTAGAATTTAAATACAACAACTACTACCTGGAGAAGTATATTACCATAAACACCTGCCAGCACATCGTCCATCATCACTCCGGTTCCGCCGGGAAGTGCTTCCATACGCCTTATAAATAGTGGTTTTACAATATCAAAAAAACGAAACAGTATTAACCCACCTAATAGCAAGTACAAGTTTGCAGGTATAAAAAGCATGGTGACCATCATGCCTGCTACTTCATCTATAACAACACGGTAGCTGTCTTTACCCCATTCAGGCTCAACCTTGTCACCAACATATATACCTAATAGCGTGACCAATAAAGTAGCTACAGGTAACGCCCAGGAAACGTTAAGCTGCCAAATGGCCCATATTAACGGGCAAGTAACAATGGCAGCGAGAGTGCCCCCACCCTTAATGTACCCAATGCCGAATATAGAAGCAATGATCTTGTTCACGATGCAATGTTAGCTTTTATCCAGAACATCTTCTGCCGCTTCGGCAACTTCAGGCTCGATAGTATGCTTTTTAGGAAAGTTAAATAGTACTGATGTTATAACCGGTATCAGGAATATGGCTACGGTAAATACCGATACGATAATGTCTGCGGTCTCACCTTCCATAAACTTAGCAACAGGGCTTTCCGGGAAAAAGTGCGTGTATAATGATGCGGTAAGCTTTATACCCAACACGCCTATTACAATGAAGGCAACAGTTTCCAGAAACGTAAACTTTTCCATTAGTTTGACAAAGGCCTGTGCAACAAAGCGCATCGCCAATATACCAATGAAAACGCCGGTGTAAATAAGAAACACATGATCTGTAAAGGCGACGGCTGCGAACACGTTGTCTATTGAAAAAGCCAGGTCCATCAACTCTACTAATGCAACAGTAGCCCAAAAAGTACCGAAAGTGCCCACCGTTGCTTTATAAAGCCAGTTCTTGCTTTTATCTATTTCCTCCTCTTCGCCTGCTGCTTTATCGGCCTTTCCTTTAAAATAATCAAAAGCCAGATAGATAAGGTATAGGCCTCCCAAGGGTTTAAGCCACCAAATTTTTACCAGCCATGCAGCTAAAAAGAGGCAGACGCCTCTTAGTACGTATGCACCTACTATACCATACTTAAGCGCCCTGCTCCGTTGTTCCTTAGGGAGATCTATCACCATTGTGGCAAGCACGGCTGCGTTGTCTACAGACAGCAGGCTTTCGATAACGATCAGGTTTAAGATTACCAGTAACCCGGCTTTAATATCCTCGCCCAATAGGGTATGTAAAATATCCATAACAGTTGCACTTGTTGTACCTGCAATTATAACAGAAAATAACTGATACAGTTGCTGGCAGTCGTATTTCTTTGATTAATAATATGGCCGTATGTTACAATCGTTCTTATTCCGGAAGTAGTTAAATGATATCCGTGTTCAACATTGCCTTAAGGATGTTGGCCTGCACATCAAAATTATTCATGTGCTGCAGAAAGTCTACATCGCTTATTTTCTTGTAATCTTCTTCCAGCAGCTGTAGTATTTCTGTAGGTAAATGGCTTTTTATAACCCCTGCGCTGCTTTGCAGGCGAACGTTTTTATCCAGCAGCTCCTGCATTATACGCTCCTTTTTAGATAGGGTGCTTTCCACTGAGATATTGCCTATTTTACTTAAATCGCAAAACAAGAAAATGTTGTTGGCCGGAGAATACAAGAATTGCTGGTCTACTGCTGCGAACTTGTATACTTCCAGCGTGATGTCGGCTGTGCGTAAACCTGCAAAAAACTCAATCTTGAAGTCGTACTTGCATAGGCGGCCAATCAGCTTTCGCTGTATGGTAGCATATTTATTCGCGTACAGCTCTGCAGGGTTGTATTGCAGAAGTTCCGCCAAGATTTCAGGAGATATCTCGGCGAAGTAATCCGCGGCGTAGCGGGAGCTAAACAAGTTAATGTTCTTAGCGAAAGGATAGTTATCCAGATTATTGGATAGAGATTCGTATAAGCTCCGTAACGACTGGCTCATTTTAAGTGCCTGCCGTTGCTTGTCGTTCTTAAAGCTGCTTTCGGTGAATGCCGTATCGTCCATCTGGTTGATCAGCTCATTATTAAGCCGAACCTCATCCATTAGCAGATCGGCATTCACCTCGTTGTGCTTCTTTACCCTTTTTAATAGCTCAATAAGCGAAGCTGTAAACTGTACGTGAAACAGCTCCAGCTTGTTTATGTCTAACTCCGGGTTGGTCGCAAACAGCTGATGTATAACCTGGGTGCGCAGGTAAATTTTGTAAATGATATCGTTATTAAAGAATACGGTAAGCAATTGCAGCTTGCTTATTACCCGGGTCGATTCATTTAGAATATTTACTCTGCTCTCATCCATCATTCACTTAACGCGTATTCGTCACATTTTTCTTTAACTCCGTTTCCAACGTTTGCAGTTCGGTGTTAAGTGTGCGGCGGTTTTGCGTACCCTCGTCATGTATACGCTTCACTTCTGTAAGTGTTTCTATTAGCGACTGCGTGGTACGTTTTAAAGTTTCTATCGAAACTACGGTTTTTTCGTTTTCGCGTGCCACGTCAATGCTGTTTTGTTTAAGCAGTTCAGCATTTTTTTGCAAAATGGTGTTTGTGGTTTCAGATATCTTCTTCTGCATTTCCACATTCTCCTTTTGCCTATGCAGCGCTACGGCAATGGTAAGCTGGTTTTTCCAGACAGGTATAGTAGTAGTAACTATAGACTGCGCTTTTTCAGCGATAGTTGTGTTGTTGTTCTGTACCACACGTATCTGCGCCAGCGATTGCAGCATTATAAATCTTACCACTTTCAGGTCGGCAAGGCGTTTGTCCAAACGGTTAACAAAATCGCGCAGGTCGGCAATTTCGTAATCCTGGTAGTCGTCCGGCTTGCCATCCATTACTGCCAGCTGTTCATTAAGCTCATTGTATTTAAGCTGACCCGAAATAATAAGCTCCTCCATCTGATGGATGTAAGTAACGTTACTATCAAACATAGTTTGCAGTGAAGCATTGTCCTTAAGGGAGTTTACCCGCCCGGCTTTTATCTTGGTAGTAATCTTATCAATGTTGTTTACCACAGTGTCGTACTTGGCAAACAACTTTTTAGTGTCCATTACTATTTTTTTCAGGAACGGAATACTTGATATGAAACGGGTGAACCCATTTTGGTTCAGCTCGTCTACATCAATATAGTTTAGCTCATTCAGCAGATCTGTTATTAATACACCAACCTCGCCCGAATTGTAAGTACGCACCGATGTTAGGAAAGTATTGCTATACCGCTCCATTGATGCCTGCACTTCTGTACCGAAGTTTAATACCGAGTTTACATCCTTAGGGTCAATAGCCTTCGCTATCTCTTTAAACTTTTGCTCCTCTTCGGGCTTTATATTAGTAAGGTCAACATTGCCCTGCTTATCTAATTTAACAGGAGCAGTGTTGCTTACCTCAGGTATATTAGCCATTATATCCGGAGAGTTCAGGCTCAGCTCGTTATTGCTTGGGTTGGTTTCCATTGCTTCGTTGTTTAATAACTATTAAAGATAGTTTTGTGTAACCGTGCGTACTGTTTCTTCCAGCTTACGGTCTTTGGTTGGCTCGCCAATTGCGTTAAACTTCCACTCGCCGTTCTTTTTATAGAACACGCCCATCACCATGCTTACGTGACCGGCAAAACCTGCACCATGCGCAATGTCGTACTTTGCAAATACTTCGTTCACGCGCTTAGGTGTACCTTCGTAAATGCGGATGGATGCAAATGGGATAGCACCAAAATCCTGTCCGCGAAAGCTGTTTAACACAAAGGCTACATAGCTTATTGATGGGTTGAGCCTTGCAAGATCAACAGTAATCACTTCATTATCCAATCCGTCGTCACCGCCCATGTCGCCGGTAAGGTCGTCACCACTATGGCGTACCGACTGATCCTTGGATTTAAGATTACCAAAATATACAACTTCCACCAACTTTTTATCCTGATCGTACAACGCGCAGCTTGCGTCAAGGTCTACTGCTTCTTTACTGCTGCCAAAGCCGAACAAGCCTTTCTTTTCGATAGCGCCCCAGTTAATGCCTACGCAAATATTTTGGAGCTTACTGCCATTTTCCTTTTCCAGGCTAATGCGCTGCCCTTTTTGAAGATTAATTGCCATTGTGTATAGTTTAGTTGTATTTGTTTAAATAATCCTGTAAACCACCCTTCATACCCGCACCTACTGCTTCAAATTTCCATTTACCGTCACGTTTGTAAATACGACCAAATTCCACAGCGGTCTCAATTGAAAAATCCTCTTCCAACTCGTATTTAAGCAGATCGGCACCTGTACCGCTATCAAATATGCGGATGAAAGAATTACGAACCTGCCCAAAGTTCTGGCGGCGGTTCTCGGCTTCATGAATAGTAACCACTACGGTAAGCTCTGTTACACGCGGATCAATTTTAGACAGATCTATCTTTATCTGCTCGTCGTCTCCGTCACCGGCACCGGTAAGGTTATCGCCAGTATGTTCAACAGCACCGTCAGGTGACACTGTATTGTTATAAAACACAAAAAATTCGTCGGCAACCAGTTTACGGTTATCGCCCATAACAAAAACAGAAGCATCAAGGTCAAATGCCGCACCTGTTGATGATGAGTTGGTGTCCCAACCTAGGCCTATAGTAAATTTAGGTGCGTCGATTGCTTCGCGTTGCCCTTTTTGAAGATTAATTGCCATATTGTATAAGTTTGTAATTGTCTAAAAATAAAAGTTTTTTAACAAAGTTGAGGTTTTGCTGATAAGCCGGAATGGTATGGTAACTGTTACCCAATGCCATGTTATAAAGTTCCTCCATAAAACTAACCGACTGCCCTTCAATAAATATGCAGAACTGGTCGTGATCATAATTTAGTATATATTTCACCAGCCTGGTATTAATACAAAACGCTGCGCTTTGTACAATATCCTCCAGGCTAAAAATGTTTTTTACAAAGTGGTAGTTAAGAAAATTCTCTACGTTTGGATGAATTGCTTTGTTAACAAGTTCGGCAAAGTAAAGCATGTAGATGTCATTATCTAAACCGTACTCTCCTACCATCTTCATGATCATCCGCTCGTGGCTACCCGTGATTTTGATGTCGTCTAGAAATATCAACGTTTTGCCAGTCAGGAAATGCTTATCGATATGGAACTGGTCGTTCCCAATCAGCTTTATCCGCTGTTCGGCATCCAGTTCGCCGTAATCTTCTTTGTAAGTAATTGTACGGTGTACCTTGGCCTCTTGCACCACAGGCAAATTATGCGCTGCGAGCCATTGGTTTACACGATACACAAACCAGGTTTTCATAGCAAAGGTAGCGGTGGGTATAAAAGAGTAAGGACTGGAAATAACTACAATTTGTTGATTGATGTGTCCTTTACCTAAGTGTTCTTTTATAAAGCCGTCGGCAAGCTGAGTGCCGAATGTTCTGGAAACAACGCCATCGCCGAATTTAAACCGGCTGTAGTCGTCAGCATTAAAGCCAAACGCCGCAGTATTGCTAATGTGGTGTAACGAATATGTAATTGTCATATTAGCTAAGCAGGTGTAGGATTGTTTTGTTATTTGAGTTGATGAGCAAGCTGTTAATGCCAAGCAAATCAGCAGGCTTTACGTCGTTCTTCGGGTTATCTCCGATATGAATTATACTTGTTAATGGCACCGACTTTCCGGCATTGCATATGTCAATATTCTTGAGCATTACAGTAAAAAACTCCGGATTTGGTTTGGAGAGCCCAGCCTCATCCGAGTACAACTGAAAGTCAAAAAAATCATTTAACCCGTACAAAGCCAATACTTTTCTCAATGTTTTACCGGTGATGTAACCTGTGTTGCTGAGCAAACTAAAAGTTGCCCCGCTATTTTGTTTTAGATGCAATAACGTGTCAATTGTTACATCGGAATACATCACGGGCGGATGGCTGAACAGCAGGTCGTCCATATCGGCCAGAACCTTTAATAGGTCCACATCATCCAAATCCAAATTACTATCATTAATAAAGTTGATAACCATCAGATACATCTCGTCGGCATCAATATTCTTTCCTGTCTTCTCGTTTACAGCGTTACACATCAGGTCCACTTGACGGAAGATGCCGGCTATTTCCTCCTCTGATTTATTATAACTATTGTAATGCTGATGAAAATACCTTGCACGGGCTGGCTTAAAAGCAGGGCTAGATTTAATAAGGGTCAGCCACAAATCGAAAGAATAATGCTGAAAATAAGGCATTGGCAATTAGTTGTTAATAGTTGTGATGTGATGGTAAAGTACTAACAAATAAGCGGAAAACGCCTTTAAGAGTGTTATTTGGAGATGAAGATATTGCAACCTGGCAATTAAGCCTTTTTGCTGCTGCAGCTTGGGCACAAGCCTGAAGCATAAATTGTAAAACCATCGGCTTGGAAACCGGCAGGTAACGTAATGCCGGGCAAGCTCATATCATTAAGGCAAAACACGCCTTTGCATACCTTGCAATTAAAATGAAGATGCTCATCGTGATGATGGTGTTCCTGGCAGCCTGAAGAGCAAACAGCGTAATTTGCTGTTCCGTTCAGGTCAAAAACTTTGTGAATAATGCCTTTCTCTTCGAACACGTTTAAGATACGGTAAAGCGTTACGCGGTCGATATCCTGCAGAACGCTTTCCAGCTCTGGTTGAGATGTTGCAGATTTTTTCCCATACATAGTGGACAGCACGTTTAGGCGGGCAGTTGTCTTCTTTAGCTGGTGCTTTTCCAGTAACTCTTCAAAGCGAGTTGTAGTACTTTTCCCTGCCATTAATGTGTATGTTTAACGTGAAGAAAGCTATCACTTGCCTGACAGGTACCCGCATACTTATAATTAATAAAGTGAGCAACTGCAATAGTAATTCCTCCCAGGGGTACAATAATGGCCTCCAGCGTACCCTTTGTAAAAAGGTGCCCTAAAATAATAACAACAAAGCCGGCAATTAACAATAAGACAGGAAGAATTTTATGATGTGAGCGGGAATAAGAACCGCCAATTGCCCATACACCCACTACCAATGCAAGCAAGATCATAGTCCATTCTACAACCGGATTAGCTAAGAACTCCATACCCATTAACGGTAAACTGGTAAATAATACCGGTACAGCAGCACAATGTATAGCGCAGAGTGTAGAAGCAGTCATCCCGATATGGTCGAGCTTACGGGAGGGTTTTGGCGGATTCATGAAACAAATATACAGCTAATGCAACTTTATTGCATTTAAGAAATGTAAAATAAACTGTTATTTGATGAGTTTAAATGCATCCTCTTCATTAATCCGGCTAAGAACCTCAAATTTCTTACCAGCCTGATCATTATAATTTTTAAAGAAATGTTCAATCTGATTCATAACTGCTTCAGACAAATGAAGAATGGATGTAACCTCTGCGAAAAGCTGTGACACTACTGGTACAGCCAAAAAACGATCGTTCCGTGTGGTTTTTCCGTCGCGCTCAGTCTGCTCCGCTTTAAGCGCGCCAATAATGCGGCAATCCATAGCACAACCCGGGAACCCGGTTATCTCAGATATCACAACAACATCAAGCGGATCACCGTCGCCACCTTTGGTGCCCGGGATAAATCCAAAATCAAACGGAAACACCATGCCCGCAGGCAGAATTTTCGCTAGCTTAAAACGATTCTCTTTAGGATCGTAATTAAATTTATGATTAGCCCCTCTCGGGCTTTCTACTATAACGGTAACTGGTTCCATTTTTTTAGCTTAATTTTTCTAGTAATAGTGTTGCAACTCTGTCTACCGTTTGCAATACAATATCTTCCTGGCTTCCCTCATAAAGCTCCCGCAACGCGTACGGTTGTCCATTTACAACAGCATGTATAAACATGGTACCTACCGGTTTCTCGTCGGTTTCGCTACCTCCCGGCATAGTAAGGCCGGTCACCCCTACCGTAACATCTACATCAAATAACCTGGGTAAACGCTCAGCTAGTTCTTTCGTAACTTCGGCCGACTCGGGGGTAAACTGCTCTACTACATCAGCAGGTACGCCTAACACCTTTTGCTTTATATCCGCATCGTAACACACGAGTCCTCCCTTCAGCATTTTTCCACAATCAGGCACCAGGGAAAACTCGGCAGATAAGCGCCCGGCGGTTGCGCTCTCGGCAAAAGCCATAGTAAGGCCTTTTTCTAACAATAATTTACTGCATTTAACTACAACGTCTGATGGCATATGTATAAGTTAATTAGTTCTACCCTTATTGTCCCAATGATCTTTTACTACTTCTCCACTTGAATTAAACACTAATCGTCTTGCAAAACGATCGCCCTTTATTTTACCGTTCTCATCCATTTTGCCAATAAACAACAGTATAGGCCGCCCGGCATCATCCGTTTTAAATCCGAGATCGTATCTTTTAAAAGAGGTTTGTACAAAGGTGTCCGGCTCGTAGTTTTTATTAAGGATTTTAAGTAATTGTTCACCTAATGTCATGTCGGGTCGCATTGATATTTATACAACCTATCCATTCTGTTTTTGTTTAAGATAAAAATATGTCTTATAATTTAACATCAACGCTAATCTTGGCTCCATTTAAAATAGGTGAACACAAAAAAAGCCGGAAATGACTTTCCGGCTTTTCGTTTGCGCTTGTAAAAATTAAAGCTGACTTGGGGCAAGCTCCAGGTGAAATTTCACTAAGTTATCTATAGGAGAACGAATGATGTTACCTACAGTCATGCCATTTTCGGTAACTACCTCTTCTAATACATTACGGAAATTGTAGCCAACAGAACCAATACAGTTGAAGGTATATTTTTTATAATCCGGGTAATGCGTAACCAGGTTTTTGAAGAAGTCTTCGAAAGATGTACGAACCAAGTTGCGTGAGTACTCTATGTTCACATTGTTATCATAAACAAACTTACTAAAGCTTGCGCAGAAGCGGTTTGCACGTGGTTGTGTATAAACAATTTCGTTGATATCATCCGGAGTGTATTTAAACTCTTCCCAAAACGCCTTACGTACAGCTTCGGGCATATATCCGCGTAGATAATCGATCAATAACTTTTTACCAATATAGCAACCGCTACCTTCATCACCTAAAATGTAAGCGCCGGAATCAATATTGTTAATTACCTCTTTACCATTATAAAGGCAAGTATTGGTGCCAGTGCCTAAAATAGCAGCAAAGCCTTCGGTGTTGCCAAGCAGTGCACGTGCAGCTGCAAGCAAGTCATGGCCAATGTTAACTTTAGACTTGGTGAATACAGCTTCCATCGCCTCTTTAACCAGCTGTCGCATTTCATCTGTACTGCAACCTGCACCGTAATAGTTAACTTCTGTTATTTTATCTTTCTCCAGGTCTGTCGGCAAGCTTTCCTTTAACGATTGTATTATATAGTCCTTAGGGGCGAAATACGGATTGTAACCTTCGGTGTTGAAATACACTTTCTTACCATCTTCAGTAACCAGGCACCAATTTGTTTTAGTTGAGCCACCGTCAGCAATTATGATCATATTTTTTTGTGAGATTTTAAAATTGGTTAAAAGTAGGATTAACTTATTGTAAAAAAAACACTTTGAAGTTCCAACCTTCTTTTTTGCAAATCAAATAGCAAAAGATGGTTTTAAATATGAGAACCAAAATGTTTTCCGATTTTTTATAAAATTTTCAAATCTGCAGTGTAGCATTTTTTTACTCACCTTTAATCAAGTGACTGCTTAAGCTCCTTAGGGAAACTAACACTACTATTATAAATAATTATTTTCAAGATATTAGCTGGGCATTATCGCAGCATAAAGTTTATTGTACTTGATAAAAAACTATTGGCGCTAAAACCTTATTTCCTATATTTGCGACGCAATTTATAAATGGTCTCATAGCTCAGCTGGATAGAGCAACAGATTTCTAATCTGTCGGTCTCAGGTTCGAATCCTGATGAGATCACCAACCAGGAAGTACCTGGACTCAAAGTCCTCTTAAATACAATTTAAGAGGACTTTTTTATTAATTATCTTTAAACAAGACTTCCTTCCCTTATAATTGAGTTTGAGCAATACCGCAATTACTAAACGGGATGCCCATTATGGTCAGACGCTTGTACCTACGAAAGAGAATAATTAACAAGTAACAGCGTGCGCTATTGTTCAGTTAGCGCCTTCCATATTACATCATAAACATCAACGGCAGTGACCATCTCCTGGTTAATTTTATTAGATGTAACCAGCACAGCTTTAAATTTGTCTTCAATATTCACTCTGCCATGCGATCCTTTGATCAGCGTAGCATCCAGCGGGATAACATCCATCACATAGCGGAAACCTAATTTTTTACGCAGCAATTTATAAGCCGCACGGCCTTTAGAGGTCATGAACATTTCTACAGGATCGTACCCAGGTTTTTTATGAATATCAACCATGCGGGCGTAGTCGGGTGCTACCGCATCGTCCAGCCAAAAATAGTAAGTGAACCAGCCGTCTTTATCGGCCATAACAACTAAGTCGCCGGCGCGTTCGTGGTCGATGTTGTAGTGTTTTTGTTCAGCACGGTCAAGCACCAGCTCCACTCCTTTTACCGACTTGATCAGGCCCTTCACCTTTTCAGTAACCGACGGATCATTGATATAGATATGGGCTATTTGGTGATCAGCTACAGCAAATGCTTTTGATGCGCCGGGATCCAATAGCTCCAAACCATTCTCCACACGGATGCCCAGCATATCGTTCTGACGCAAAAGACGATTCAAATGGATAGGGTTGCTTACCGGGGCGATGCCATATTCGGACAGCAGGATAATCTTTGCACCTTTACGCTCGTAAAAGGTCACCAGGTCTTTTACCACCTCATCTATCTGTTTCAGTTCAGGTGCGATCTTGGTCAGATCCGGACCAAATTTTTGAAGGCAATAATCGAGGTGCGGCAGGTAGATCAGCGTCAAGGTTGGGTTATGCTGATCATCAGTATACATGCCTGCATTAGCTATCCATCGCGTCGACTTGATATTTGCACCCGGTCCCCAAAACTGGAACAGCGGAAACTGGCCTAATTTATTTTGCAGTTCGTCACGCAATTCAGGCGGTTGCGAGTAGCAATCAGGCTGTTTACGCCCATCAGCCAGGTATTGCGGGCGTGGTGTTACCGAATAATCGGCCGTTGAATACATATTGTACCACCAGAACATTTTTGATGTAGTGAACGACGGATCCAGCGCTTTGGCTTTATCCCATATCTTATCGCCCTGAACCAGCTTGTTAGATTGCTTCCAGAACTTGATCTCGCTATCCGCGCGGTCATACCAACCATTGCCAACGATACCGTTCTCTGACGGCCACTTACCCGTTACGTAGGTCGATTGTACCGAAGTGGTCACGGCAGGTAATACCGGCTCAATAACGTTCAGGTTATTTTTGGCGATGTACGCGCTCAAAAAAGGAGTATGCTCGCCGATCACCGAGGTTGACAGGCCAACAATATCAATAACGACCGTTTTATTCATAGGTAGTAGATTTTATAGATTAAGCTGACCGATCACCCAGTTCAACTCGCGACTGATGGAGTTGGCCATCGGGATCTTCAGTTCTGCAGGTAATACGCCCCAGGTATAGGTTTCAGCCTCTAAATGGTTGGTAAATGGGTGCTCCTTCCAGATCGCCAATACCTCGCGGATATCGCTTTGGGTTGAATTAAGCAGTCCAAAGCTTTCTAAAAATATCGGCACGTGGAAGTGGGCGCGCCACTCCGCAGCATAGTCTTTCAATAACAGTGCATCCGGCAAATCTGGATAACGGGCTAACTGACCGTCAGGCAACCTTGCGATCACCTGGTGCAGGTAGGTCGGCTCGTCAAACTTAGCAAACTCGTCCAGTATGACCTGTTTGTTATCAGCATCAAAAGAAGCTTTTAAGGCCGCGCTGATCTGGATCTTACCTGTTTTGATACCTTTTGAAGCTAATTCGGCCACCACTTCCCTGTGCGGTTCGTAACCGATGGCAAAGTGGCAAACATCATAACACAGTTGGATGTGGCGTTTGATGATAGCCTCTGCGCCATCACCAAAATGCTCAGCACCTAATGGCAATAACACCTGCTCGTACCAATCGATAAACTCACGGCCGGTCTCTAAAATACCATCCGGTTCCGGTTCTATATCAAGATGCAGGGTGATACCGCTTTTTATGTAAATATCAATCAGTTGCTCGGCTATTGCCAGGATATTTTTTGTAGCGATCACCGTCGCCTCCTGCATTTCATCCGCGGTAGCGAACCAATGTTTGTAGCTCAGCGGCGAAGTGGATATACCACCCTCCATACCTTCAGGCAACAGCGCCGCTAATATGCCAAAGATGCGCTGGGTATAAGCCACACGGTCTACGGTCATCCAGTCCGGGGCATGTACCTGGTCTTTCACCACCGTATCGTGAAACCCGCCGTAGGGAAAACCATTCATGGTAAAGACATAAGCATCATTATCTACCAACCATCGTTTAAACTCCTGCAGGTTATCGCCCAGCAATATCTCAATACTTGCCTGGTTAGATAAACGTAGACCAATACCCATTGGCGCATCAGGTGAAACCTCGGATTTCGCTTGTGGAAAATTCTGTTTCAACGACCCGAAGTGAGCCGCCCAGCTCTCGCCCGGGTGGATATTGGTACAGTATGTTAGATGTGCATTATGAATCTGCATAGGCTTATTGTATTGGCTGATGCGTAGTGTTAGCTAATATGTGACCCGCTTCCTCTAATAAAATGGCATTCATCTCATGAACTTCTTCGCCTTTACCGATGGCACTTAGCAACATGATAGTCAACTGACCACCAAGGTGCTCTCTAAATTCTTCCAGACCTGCAAGTAAAGGGCTTCTGCCTTCGTTAACCTGCATCAATGGATGTGTCACCTCAAAACCTAGGGTGATCAACACGTCGATAACACGCTGACTATCTGCAGGTGTTAATCTACCTGATAATTGTGAGTAGACCGTATCCAATGCAATACCCATCGCAACAGCTTCGCCGTGTCTAACTTCGAAGTTGCTTAGGTATTCCAGCTTATGGGCACTCCAATGGCCGAAATCCAGAGGACGGGATGAGCCGCTCTCAAATGGGTCGGCGCCGGCAATGTGCTCCATGTGCAGTTTAGCGCAACGCCAGATCAGCTGGGCCATTACCATCATATCGCGCTGGGCCAATGCCAAGGCATGCTTTTCTATCCAGTTGAAAAAGTCAGCATCTTTAATCAGGGCTACCTTGATGGCTTCGGATATGCCCGAGCGCCAGTCGCGATCGTTTAATGTATGCAGGAATAACTCATCGTTAAACACCGCTACCGGTGGCGCGAAGGTACCCAGGAAATTCTTTTTATTAAAATAGTTGATACCGTTCTTAACGCCGATGCCGGAGTCATTCTGCGACAGCACGGTAGTCGGGATGCGGATGTGTTTGATACCGCGATGCGATACTGCGGCGGCATAACCCACCATGTCCAGCACCGATCCACCGCCAATAGCTGCAATGTATGAGTGGCGGTCAATACCGTAGGTATTTACAGCTTCAACCACTTTTTCAAAATATTGAATATCGTTCTTGACCTGTTCGCCACCGGCAACAATCAGAAAATCAGGTACTAATTTAACAGTTGTATGCGTGTCAAAATAGGTCTTGATATGCGATTTTAGTTGCGGGTGCGCCTCAGCCACACCGGCGTCGATCACAAAAAAGATCTTGCGCTGCGCGGCACTTTTTGCCTGCGATAAAAAATTGGCCAAGATGTTATTACCTACCTTAAAAAGGCCGGCTGTGAAAAACACGTTATATTTAAACTTTACAGTGAACGACTGTTGTAAATGCTCCATGAGGGGTAAGAAAACAAAAAATTAAAAGATCATGTGACGGCAAATATACGCGACAACCACATCGATAAAGGTAACAAACAGGCTATCAGCAGCGCCACATAAATGGTGCTGAAGGTAGCCGCCCAAGCCGAGTCCATCAATATCAATGATATCACCCCGGCCTTCACCGCGCCGCCGATATTCTTACCAATAGGCTCTTTAATGGCCTTTAGCAGCGGCTTGAAAATCATATATAAAAACGGAATAACGAATATGGCCGTCATTAACAAAGTATGATTTCGGAACCCAAAGTAGATGATAGTACCGGCTACTATGGCGTACAGCCCCGCGCCGATATACAGGTTTCGCCTGCTACCACCGTGCACCTCTCCCCTGCTTATCATCGTAATGCAGAAGATGTAGATAATAGGCACGATGGCCAACGGACACCATGTAAACAATAAGGACGGCATGATGCTGATACCAAGCATCAAATTAAATCCCCGGCAAAAGCCCATATTAAGCGGACCAAAGAATGGGTGATGCTTGCTGCTTTTGTTGTACAGTAAAGCAAAGAACGCAACGCCTACGGCAACGGCACCTGAAATATTGTTGCACACGAATGCTGCTGTGATACCCGCTACCAGCAACACCATACCTAAGGTGGATGCTTGCTTAACGGTGATAATACCGCTTGGGATAGCGCGCTCGGGACGCTCTACCTTATCCAGGTCGGCGTCAAATACATCATTAAAAACAATGCCACCCGCGTATAGGCAAGCGGTAGATAAACTCAATAATAAGACCTGCGGCAGATAGCCCTGCATGGTCAGCGTTCCCGGCTGAGTAAATACACCGGTGATGGCTATACCCGCCAGTACGTCGGCTACCGAGGTAACCACGTTGGCTGGGCGCATCATACGTAAATAACTAATCGCTTTCCCCAAAACTTAGCTTATGATGATGGACGACTTATCTATACGCGGTTGCTGACCACCACGCAAAATGCTGTTACCCGCAAACTTGGCACTCTGATCGATATTGACTCCGAAATCGGCCTCGTCTATCTGCCCGCTTTGTGCGAAGGCAGTGATGGCGTTATGGTAGGTCACCAGTTCGATATCGGCTTTGCTGATACCTTGTTGCTGCATCAGGGCGGCGGTTTTTGGTACGGCAAGCGGGTCGCTGATGCCCCAATCGGCCGCAGAGTTGATTATAATACGTTCTGAACCATATTGCTTCACGATCTCTACCATTCGTTGGTTTCCCATTTTAGTGAACGGATAAATAGTAAACGCAGCCCAAAAACCACGGTCCAGTACCTCTTTCACAGTCTCTTCGTTATTATGGTCAATGATCACCGAGTAAGCATCCATGCCTTGTTCTAAGGCGATATCCATACTGCGCTGGGTACCCCGTTTTTTATCGCGATGCGGAGTGTGTACCTGCACAGGTAACCCGGCCTCTTTAGCCAGGTCCAGTTGGGCACGGTAATATTTTTCTTCGGCAGCGGTTTGGTCGTCAAAGCCTATCTCACCCACACCAACTACGCCTTCTTTGTAGATAAATAAAGGTAACAGATCCATCACCTGCTCGGCAAGGGCTTCATTATTAGCCTCACGCGAGTTCAGTCCGATGGTGCAATAATGTTTGATGCCGAACTGCGACGAACGGAAACGCTCCCAACCGATCAGGCTGCTATAATAATCGCGGAAACTATCCAAGCCTGTACGCGGCTGACCTAACCAAAAGGCGGGCTCTATCAAAGCCACCACACCGGCATCGGCCATGGCCTGATAATCGTCGGTAGTGCGCGATGTCATGTGCACATGCGGGTCAAAAAACTTCATGCCTTTTACGGCGCTAATATCAAAGATCTCCGGCTTAGCGTCGGATGGGTAAGGCGGGTTCTCAAAAGAATGGCTGCAGCACATATCGTTCGGTATTTAAGAATTATCTCGGTTCTAATTTAAACTATATTGTTGTTTCAATTCGGCAATGGCAGCGGCACCAACTATGGGCTCGGAAAGTTGCCACAGTTCAGGTACTACGGTCCGGCCGGCAGCGCCACGTTCGCGGGCGTGGTCAAGCAAAATGCGCACCAATTCGACATTGTTGCGTTCGTGCAAACCGGTGATGTTTTCAAGGTTCTTCTCGGTAAAGATCGCTTTCATCACCAATTGGTTCCACGCCTCTTGTGATAGTTGTTCTGCTGGATACGGATTGCGATACATGATTGCTTCCAACACAAGGCCGATGTTACTACGGACACCTTCGGCACAACGCTTACCCCATAATTCGGGATAAGCCAATACCGGCAAGACAGAGTACAAGGCCACTAACTCGTTCATCTCGCCTGCTAAGAACAGGTTCTCTATCAATTTAATGTAACGGCCCTGATTAGTTGGGTCGGCTTGCGTCAGCAGATATACTCTACCTAAACGTTCAGCCGTCCACCCTTGGATATCAAAACCCGGGCGAATGGCATTTAACTCAGCGGCTTGTTCTGTACTAACCGACACAACAGCTTTACCTGTTTTACGCGGCATCATTACAAACGCAACGTTAAAAGCATTCGTGTTTTCGATATCGCCCTGCTTGTTTAACCATGCCCAAGCATCACCGGTAATATTTTGTTGTAAGATGACGCCAACCAATTCCTTTAACGCCTGTACATCGTATGCGAACATGTTTGCCTATGGTTTATCTATCACTCACTACAGTTGCCCTTAAGACATGTAGCGGTGTAAATGTAAACAATGCGCTTTATTCTGGCAGATTCGCAACAAGGAAATTACGATAACATTCATCGTTATTTTGTTTTCTTACTAACCGTCAACAAAAGTGTGACTACATCCTTTCCACTTTTTCTTATAGCCCGTCATCATCTCGCGGCGCAATGCTTTAGACAAGATTTACTAACTGTTGATGATTTTCCTGCTAACAAAGGAAAGATAATTCCTTTGTATCATAAAATTTACTTCATAAGCATAAATATTAATAACAAATGACACTCCGGAGTTTTTAAATAGATGTTTTTATGGATTTTTGCACGTTAATAGAATGTAAAGTTTGTTTGCATTTGTACTGAAGAAATGACTGGTTTAAATACGCTAGATGATAAAGACTTATTTGCCTTGCTGCAGCAAGGACGACTAGGCGCGTTTAAGGAAATTTATACCAGGTACTGGAAACAACTTTACTCAGAAGCTTACAAACGACTCCAGAACAGAGAATCAGCAGAGGAAATTGCACAGGAAATATTCACTACCTTGTGGCATAAACGTACTACTCTAAACATCAATCAAAATCTTGCCGGATATCTGTTCACATCGGTGACCAACATGGTAATTGATTATCATCGTAAAGAACTGGTGAGAGAGCGCTATAAATCGTCATTTCAACTAGCTTACAGTCAGGCTGATACATCAATGGAGGATGCATTGTTAGCTAAAGAACTACAGCAATCTATTGACCAGGAAGTAAACTCCCTGCCCGACAAATGCCGTTCGGTTTTCCAGCTTAGCCGGATAGAGCACAAAAGCAATAAAGAGATTGCCTCTGAACTGGGCATCTCGGAAAAAACGGTTGAAAACCATATCACCAAAGCCTTAAAGCACATTCGGCTGGGGTTGGGCCACTATGCATCGCTGCTGGCGATTTTCCTTTTAAAATAATTTGTAACTTTTTTTTCATATCAACGTAGGGGGAACGCCCTTCCTGTACGTCATTGTTTTTATAAGCCAAATTATACTCTATTCTTTTCATGAAGAAACCCATACCCATTGAGTTACTGGAAAAGTATTTGCGTGGCGACTGTTCCGAAGAGGAAACAGCGTTAGTTAAGCAATGGTACGCCTCTTTTGATAATGAATCAGGGTACCTGGATACGCTTGCTGCTACGGAACTGCAAAACTTAGAAGATAAGATTTACAGCCGCATACTGGCTAACATAGAAGTTCCTGATGCAGATAATGTTGTTGACTTACCAGCAAGACGCCCTGGCAAGTGGTATAAAGTAGCAGGTGCCGCGGCCGTATTGTTAATGATAAGTACCGCCGCACTACTTTACTTTAGGACGAACAGCAACATACCAACCACGCTGAATACTACTGCGGTGGAAACTATAGCTGTTACTAATAATTCTGACCATATATATAGATCTGTTCTGCCAGATAGCTCAACCGTTTGGTTAAACCCACACGCTACTTTACACTACCCTAAGGTTTTCAGTGCTAATGCACGCATGGTTAGCATGAGCGGCGAATGCTTTTTTGAGGTAACAAAGAACCCGGCCCGGCCCTTTATTATTACCGGTAACACAATAGTAACTAAGGTTTGGGGCACAAGCTTCCTGATAAGGGATAATGGCACCGGCGAAAAAGCAAATGTTTCTGTTGTTACAGGTAAGGTGTCGGTGAGCATTAAAGATCAGAACACAGGGAATTTGCTGAGCCTGAACAAAGGTGAGGTTATGTTATACCCACAGCAAAAAGCTACGTACCTGGCCAACACTCATGTACTAAGCCAGGAAAAAATGGTTGATAATTCAACGTTGAAAATATGGCAGCACGTAAGCCTCAACTTTGATAATAAGCCATTAAAAGACATCGTTAAAGTATTGAATAGCACCTTTGACGTGAGTATAAAAGTTACAAATGGTGAAATTAACAAGTACAAGCTCAATGCAGATCTATCGGGTCTTAACCTCCCTGAAATACTGGAAGCGTTAAGCAAATCGATGAATATAGATTACGCTGTAAAGAATAGCACAATAGAACTTAGCAAACCAATCAATTAGAACATTAAAACCAGTTATGATGACCAAAAATCCTACTTAAAAGAAAAAGTCCTAAATAAAAAAGCTTAGAAGTGTTGCGAGCACTCCTAAGCCTAAAATTCAGCCCGTTAGCAATCGACACCACCAAGTGGTGAAGGGGCGTTAATTGTTCCATTTTTTCAAAAGAAACAAATCAAATATAATGAAATTTCATTTACGAAACCCTATTCCCTGGTACCAAATCATGCGGATAACATTTATTCAAATCTTTCTCATGGCAGTATTGAGCAGCATGGCTTACTCAAACACCATCAATGCACAGAACGTGCTTGATAAGAAAGTGACGCTATCGTTAAGCAACATGACATTACAGGATGTGCTTAATTACTTGCAAAAAAACGACAATGTTAAATTTATATACAGCAACAACGCCATTAATGTAAACCAGCAGGTTACCGTTAACGCAGTTAATCAGCCGCTGAAAACCGTTTTAGACCAGGTATTAAAAACCAACGGCATCTCTTACGAAGTTTTAAAAGACCGTATAGTGCTGGGCAAAATGGCGGCGGCGGAAACAGTTGTTAACTATGCAGATGTTAAAGCTGCCACCCCGATTACTGGTAAAGTTGTTGATCAAAACGGGCAGGCTATTATCGGTGCCAGCGTTTTAGAAAAAGGCACTACCAACGGTATAACCACCGACATTAATGGTAACTTCAAACTTAACGTTGCCGGTCCTTCATCGGTGTTGGTTATTGCTTATATTGGTTTCAACAGCCAGGAGGTTGCAGTTGGCGATCAAACTGCTTTAACTATAACCCTTGTTGAAAATGTAAAAAGCCTAAACGAAGTAGTTGTAGTGGGTTACGGAACGCAAAAACGCGGCAGTGTAACCGGTGCTATCAGCAGCGTAAAAGCTGCCGACCTGCAAGACCAGCAGTTAACCCGTATTGATGATGCGCTTAAAGGCCGTACTGCAGGTGTAAACGTAGTACAAAGCTCAGGCGCTCCGGGCTCGGCCCCAACAGTACGTGTACGTGGTGTAACCTCTATAAACAATAGTAATCCGTTATACGTGATTGATGGTGTGGTAGTGGACGGTGGCCTGGACTTGGTGAACCCTAACGATGTGGAATCTATTGACGTGTTAAAAGACGCAGCTGCATCTATCTACGGTTCACGCGGATCGAACGGTGTTATTTTCATCACCACTAAAAAAGGTAAACAAGGCCCGCCGAAAGTATCTTATAACGGCTACGTAGGCTGGCAAGGCCCGGTAAGTAAACCTGAACTGGTTAATGCTACTCAATATGCTACCCTGAGGAATCAATCGCTAACTAACGATGGCAAGGCTGCCTTATTTGCCAACCCTTCGGCTTTCGGCACAGGTACAAACTGGCAAGACGAGATCTTCAGCAACAGTGCGATGATCCAAAACCATAACCTGGCGTTGAATGGTGCTAACGACAAGGCAAACTACTACACCTCATTTGGTTATTTAGACCAGAAAGGTATTGTAATGCCCGAGATATCAAATTACAAAAAATTCACCTTTACTGTTAACACCAGCTACAAGGCAAAAAAATGGTTAACCGTTGGCGAAAACTTTACCTACTCTTACGTAAGAAGCAGGAACAACCTGAATACCAACAGTGTATTCGGCGGTCCGTTAAGTTCAGCACTTAACCTTGATCCTATTACCCCTGTTACCATTAATGATATAAATGCACAGCCTAATGCCAGCACTTATATCAACAACTCTGCAAACATCATCCGGAACGCACAGGGTTTACCTTACGGTATATCCAACTACGTATCACAGGAGATCACCAATCCGTTAGCATACACACAAACCCAAAACGGAAATTATGGTTATGCAACCAACCTGTTGGGTAACGCTTTTGTTGAGGTTGAGCCGATTGCAGGCTTGAAACTCCGTTCACAGATAAGCGCTAAACAGGCTTACTATGGTAATGAGTCGTTCACGCCTATCTATTACCTGAACTCCAGCACAAGTAACTTGTCTAATACCTCTTTTTACCGCGAAAACGACAGGAACCTTTCATGGAATATTGATAACACTGCTACCTATTCGCGTGCTTTCGGCAAACACAACTTCACTGCCTTAATTGGTACAAGTGCCCAAAAACAAAGCGGATCGGGCATTGCAGGTACCTTCATAGGCTTGCCGGTAAATACTTTTGCAGAAGCATCTGCAAACTATACTTTAGCAAACGTTAATAAAATAGCAAATGGCTTTGATAACCAGCCTTATACACTGGCATCAACCTTTGCTAGGTTAACTTACGATTATGATGGCAAATGGCTGTTTACCGGTATTATACGTCGTGATGGTTCATCTAAATTCGGCAGCAACAACGTTTACGGCGTGTTCCCATCAGGACAGGTTGGTTATGTAATGTCGAAAGAAAGCTGGTTCCCACAAAACTCTTTCGTAAACTACTTTAAACTGCGTGGGTCTTACGGTGTAGTGGGTAATGAAATGTCGTTAAATCCGTTTCAATACACCGCGACTATTGGAAGCGGACGCAATTACATTTTTGGTAATCCTGAGACGGTGTATGTTGGCTACAGCCCTAATGCACCATCAAACCCGGATCTGCAATGGGAAGAAACCCGTTCTGCTAACATCGGTTTTGATGCAACCTTCCTTAACAATTTAACGGTAACCTTTGATATCTATCGTAAGCTAACAAAAGGCATGCTGCAAACTGTACAGCTACCTGCTTATGCTGGTTTTGCCGGTCAGCCTTCAGCGAACATTGGCGATATGGAGAACAAAGGTGTTGAGTTAAACCTGGGCTACAACAACAAAATTGGTCAGTTTAGCTACAACATCGGCGGTAACATCTCTTACAACCATAACGAAGTAACTTACCTGGGCAGCCAGATCAACTTCTTCACAGTAGGAAGCGTTCAGAGCTCAAACTATGAGATTGGACGTACGGCTGTTGGTCAGCCTGTTGGTGCTTTCTACGGTTTCCAGGAACTGGGCACATTTAAATCACAGGCAGAAGTTAATGCTTACACCTCATCAACAGGCGCTTTAATACAGCCAAATGCTAAAGCCGGTGATTTTAAATGGCAGGACGTTAACAATGACGGTAAAATTGACGCATCTGACCGTAAATACCTGGGTAATCCACTGCCTACTTTTACTTACGGTGTTAATTTAAGTGCTAACTACAAGAGCTTCGACCTAAGATTATTTGGCCAGGGTGTTTGGGGAAATAAAATTTACCAGGCATACCGCAGGTTAGATATCGCTTCCGCAAACTACCCGGTTGCTGCTTTAAATGCATGGTCTACAGAAAACCCTACCAGCAACTACCCTAGGCTGAGCGATGCAGACCCGAACAACAACTTCAAAAACCCATCAAACTTTTACCTGCAAAGCGGCGCTTACTTCCGTATTAAAACCCTGCAGGTAGGTTATTCTTTACCAAACACGTTTTTAAAGAAAGCTGATATACAAAGAGCAAGGATATTCCTGAGCAGCAACAACCTGGCTACTATAACCGGTTACAAAGGTTATGATCCCGAGATCAGCGGCGGTATAGACATGGGCATCTATCCTCAGGCACGCACATTTATGGTTGGTTTAGATATTACATTATAAACGGTACAATTATCATGAAGAAGAAACATTACATCATATCAGGAGCAGTATTGCTGGCAATAGGCATTACCGCATCCTGCAAAAAATCTTTCCTGGAACTTACGCCTAATGGCCAGTTCCTGGAAAGCAACTACTACGCAAATCCACAACAGGCATTAACTGCCCTGGTAGCGGCATACGACCCTATGGTCACTGAAACCGGTGGCTTGGACAATACTTATATAGACCCGCTTGGACCATTAAACTCTGCATCTGACGATTGTTTTGCAGGTGGCGGCGGCTCGTCGGATATACCCGCATGGCAGGCTATAAACAATTACACTATGGGGCCTTCCGTTGGTCCGCAGGGTGGGTTTTGGGCTACCAACTTTCAGGGTGTTAACCGTGCAGATGTGTTACTGGAGAAACTAGCTAAAGTACCCGGCCTTGACGAGTCTACCTTAAAAAGGTATACTGCAGAAGCACACTTCTTACGTGCGCATTATTATTTTGATCTGGTTCGTTTGTTTAAAAACGTGCCTTTGATATTAACATCGCTACAGGTAAATGACGTATACAAACAGCCGCAGGCCACTCCTGAAGCGGTGTACGCACAAATTGAAGCAGACCTTACAGCTGCTGTGAACGACTTACCAACCACGGTACCCGCAAGCGAAAATGGCCGCGTTACACAAGGTGCCGCAACTGCTTTGCTGGGTAAGGTTTACCTTTACGAAAAGAAATGGGCTCAGGCTGCTTCTACACTTGAAAAGGTGAACGGCACACCAGGTGGCACAAGCACCTACGGCTACAAGTTACAAACCAACTTTGGCGACATCTTTAGCCCTAAGAACAAATTTAATAGCGAGTCGATATTTGAGTTAGTACACTCTGGTATGCAAAACTACACTTGGAGCAACTGGAACCAATTTAAATCTAACGTTTACGTGCAGATGGTTGGTCCGCGTAGCTTTAACGGGCCGATTTACTATGCAGGTGGTTACGGATTTAATCCAATAACCCCACAGCTGGTTACTGCTATGAAAGGCGACCCACGTTACCCGTACACTATAGCTAATATTGATAGCTTAACAAAAGCTACCAAAACAAGCTATAACGAAAGCTACCAGGGTACAGGTTACTACATCGAGAAATATGCACCAAAGGTGGCTAACATTGTTACCACGGGTGTTACCGACCTTAACTGGCCAAACGATTACATTGAGATACGCCTTGCAGATACTTACCTGATGGAAGCTGAAGCTTTAGTACAGGCAGGTACCAACACCGGCCGTGCTGCTGACTTGTTGAATGCTGTACGAGCACGTGTTAAGCTTGCTCCGGTTGCCGCTACGCTGGATAACATTTATAAAGAGCGCCGCCTGGAACTTGCTACTGAAGGTCACCGCTGGTTTGACCTGGTTAGAACTGGTCAGGCGCCAACTGCCCTGGCATTTAAAGGTTTCAAAGCTGGTACAAACGAGATTTTACCTATTCCATTAACTGAAACACTTAACGGCACCCAGGTTAAACAAAACCCTGGTTACTAATTTAGAAAAGGGCTGCCGACATGTCCGGCAGCCCTTTTATTTCCCTTATCACACTAACACTGCTTGAATTAAATGGTATCTAAAAGAACATTACTTTTCCTGATGTTTTTGGCGGTGCCAGTTTGTGCAATATTAATCCAATGTTTAAGCAGCAAAGAGCAAAACGATCCAAGAGACCAGGTTTTCGCAGGATCTAAAACTTGTGAGAGCTGCCATAAGGCACAATACAACTCTTACCTGCATACTGCGCACTACCTCACCTCCCGACCTGCAGATATCAATAGCATACACGGTAGTTTTGCTGCCGGAAAAAACGTCTTCAGCTTTGGAAATGGCATGACGGTAGCTATGGAGCAGCGCAAAAACGGCTTATACCAGGCGGGTTACATTAACGGTAAACTTGCAGGTGCCGAAAGGTTTGATATTACCATTGGTGGTGTCAAAGCCGAAACTTATTTATACTGGAAAGGTAATCAACTCTTTCAATTGCCTATGTCTTACTTCAGCGCTTTGCACAGTTGGACGAACAGCCCTGGTTACGATACCGGCCGGATTAACTTTACCAGGCCTATTATCACCCGTTGTATGGAATGCCATAGTTCATACATAAAAGAAATACCTAATCAAAACCTCAGCCTCACTAATCGTGCGGTTGAGTATGATAAGGCCTCCTTAATAAGTGGAATAGACTGCGAACGCTGCCACGGGCCGGCGGCTAACCATGTAAATTTCCACACAGAATACCCGGAAGTTAAAGAAGGAAGGTACATTACTACTTATCAAAAATTAACTAGGCAACAAAAACTTGACGCCTGCGCGGTTTGCCACTCGGGTAATAAAGATGTTTTTACACGCTCCACCTTTACCTTTAAAATGGGCGACACGCTTGCTAAGTTTAAAGAACATAACTTCGGGCCTAAAAACACCAACCCGGCAACGCTGGATGTGCATGGCAATCAAAGCGATCTACTTGCTTCCAGCAAGTGCTTTGTGGCCAGCAATATGGATTGTAATACCTGCCACAACGTACACACAAAGGAAAGCGGCAACACACAAGTGTTTGTACAGCGCTGCCTTAGCTGCCATACATCGGCTAATCATAACGTGTGTAAGCTGGCACCAAAACTTGGTGATGCTTTGAAAACTAAATGCATCGACTGCCATATGCCGGCAAAGCCATCAAACCTGATACAGGTTGAAGGTAACAGCAAAAAACTGCAGGTACCGTACCTCGTGCGTACACACAGGATAGCCGTTTACCCTGAGGAAATAAAAAAGATTATGGCTTTTATAAACGGCCATTAAAGGTATCAGGTCTTATTGGTCCCTTGAGAAAGGACCAGCATGAGATTGACCTGATTTAGTTGAGCGCTCCGGGATGAGATCCGGAGCGTTTTTTTTAGCAAACTTTGCGCTTCAGGATAATTGAAGTTCCTTTTTTGTAGATACTTTTCCCCGCTTCCTGGGTTTCCGCCGTTTACCCAACCATATCATAAAGCCTGTGACAGGCAAACTGGTGCAAACAAGGCTTGCTATAAAAGCAAGTATCTGCGTGCCCAGGCCGTATATTCTCCCGGTGTGGATATCCTTATTAGAGTTGCGCCACTTTAAGCCTAACGGCTTTTGATTGTGTTCAAGCTGATCAAATTTTTTGCCTGTGCGGCTATCGTAATAGTAATAGCTGAGATTGCGCCGGCCGTCGCCAGGGTTCTTCAGGTAAACAAAGGACATTATTGTGGCTTCGCCTTTCTCTGGTAAACTGAGCCCGATAGTTTTGTAATTTCCTTTAACTTGCTGTTGTATATCGCTTATTATTGCGTCAAGGTGATTAGCACTTGTATCTGCGACGGTAAGCGCGGGTGCTTTGCGTATTAACTGAACAGGCTTTGCTGATCCAAGCACCTGGTATATCCCCTTCTCCCACCATTTAAAAGACCAGGTAAGGCCGGTAACGGCGATGATGATGGCAATAGGCAACACATAAAAGCCAAGGCTGTTGTGTAAGTCATAATTAACGCGCTTCCATTTGGCACCCCACTTTACTGACAAGTTCTTCTTGAGTTGGCGGTAGTTCTTTGGCAACCAAAGCATGAAACCTGTTATCATCATCAGCAAAAACAGCAATATGCACGAGCCTACTATTACACTGCCAACAGGCTTAACCAATAACAGCTGCCTGTGCAATTGCTCCACCACATTAAAGAACTCGTACCTAACGTCTATTGCTCCAAGCACCTTACCCGTGTAGGGATTCACGTAAATATCTGTACGATATTTAAACTGGCTAAAGTAGCTGAGATTAATATCCTTACGCTTGTTGATTTTTGTTGCCGAAAACACATAACTATTCCCTTCTTCATTAATCCGGATATCTGTTATGAGTCTACTTTCACCAACAGCCTGCTGAGCTGTTAATAACAATTGAGAAACCGGCCTTAAAGGGCCGGTTTCTTTAACATGGACAAGGTTATGGTGGAAAAGATCAAAAAGTTCATCTTCAAAAACAAGCACACATCCTGTAGCACCAACTATTACTACAACAATCCCGGTTACGAGCCCCACCCAAAGGTGGAGCCAGGCGGCTATTGCTTTTACCCGTTTCCAGATCATCTTGTTAGAAGTTATGGGTTAAGGTAATCAGGTAGTTTGACGGTGTACCGGGGAACAGCCTGATATAATCATATCCGCCCACCCACTGTTTCTTATTGGTGATATTGTTAGCGTTGAACTGGATCTGCGACCTGCCCCAGTTGTAATACAGTGCCGCATTCATCAGCGTATAAGATGGGATAGTCTGCGTTAAGCTGATGGATAAATTTCGTTTCTCCACGTAATTTGCTCCGAACCCTACCCCTAGCCCCGTTAGTGCGCCGTTGGGAAAATTATACCTGGTCCAAACGTTGGCTGAGTTTTTTGGTGCATTCGGTTTCTGCCTGCCAACCTCCGCAGGTGTGCCGCTTTCGGTAATTTTAGCATCATTATAGGCGTAAGATGCCAGGATGCTCCAGTTTGGTAATACTCGGCCGGTGATGTCAAACTCAAAGCCCCGTGAACGCTCCTTGCCCACAGGCCTTAGCAGATCGGGGTTGTTAGGATCATTTGCATTGTACAAGGTGTTCTTTTGCTCAATCTGGTAAATGGCAGTAGTAATACTCAACCTGTCATCAAACCAGCTGCTTTTTGCCCCGAACTCAACCATATTGCTGGTTACCGGGTCAAAAGGGCCACCTGCGTTAGGGTTGGCCAAATTTGCAGCAGTCTGTGGGTTGTAGCCCATTACGTACGAACTATATAGGTTAATGTTTTTGGTAGCCGTATAAACCAGGCCAAAACGCGGCAGCCGTGCACTTGAGTGGGTTTTTTTTTCGGTGGCAGTAGCATAGTTTACAAAATCGGTATAGTACTCGTACCGTACGCCTAATAAGGCCTGAAACCTGCCTAATTTTATTTGATCCTGTACATAACCGGCATTCAGATAATAATAGGTAGGCCCCAGCGTCGTCGGCGCAAAAAATGCTTTACTATCGTCCTGCAACCGCTGGGAATTTAAAGGATTACTCAGGTCAAAAGATGGTATGTTCGGTACAGGGTTGCCTTTGCTATCCCTCATGTACTTCAAGCTGTCTTTAACAACATAATTTGCAATGGTGCCCGTGTTTGCAGCATTTCGGTATCCTGACGCGGTGAGCTGCGAGGCGCCAACCGGCATTTTTTCGCTGCCGTAGTCATAGCCTGCAACAATCTTATGCTCCGCGGCACCTGTTTTCACCTGGTAGTTAAGATAGCCGCTCAGGTTATCTATATAACGCTTCCTTTTTCGTTGAAAAACCTGCATTGCCACCAGGTTGTGGATATCTGCACCTATTCTGTTCTTTGCATACGCGTTGGCGCTTCTGTGCTCATATAAATCTTCGGTATACCCGGTTTTTGAATAGGCCAGGTTAAAGCTCAGGTTATCATTAAACCGGTGATTTGCAGAAAGGGTGATGATGTATGTTTGCTCGTTTAAAAAGTCATTTGCAGTAGAGAGTGCCAGCGACTGCGGAGTTGAATAAAGGTCGTCGCCTATAACAGACTGCCCCCTGTCTAACCGAGAGCGGGAACTGTTGTACACCATATCAAAGTTGATGCGCGTCTTTTCAGATGCAACAAACGAAAGAGAAGGTGCAACAACAATATTTTTGTCAAACTGCAGATCGCGGAAAGAATTGGCATCTTCATAACCCAGGTTAAGACGATAAAGCAGTGAGCTGTCTTTAGATGCCGGACCGGTAAAATCTGCCAATCCGCGGAAGGTGTTAAAACTTCCTAACGACATGCTGATTGAACGCCGGGTCTCGTTCAATGGCTTTTTTGTTACCCTGTTTACTACGCCGCCCGGGCTCGCATTGCCGTACAAGGCTGATGACGGGCCTTTAAGAACCTCAACACGCTCGAGATAATTGGTAAGTGGCTGTTTCCAGAACCCGGTGCTGGTGCGCAAGCCGTTAACCAGTTGCGTATTGCTCTGGCCGTTAACCCTGAAGCCGCGGATGGTAAGATCATCATAAAATGTAAATTGGTTAACGCCGCTAAAATTTTTCACAACGTCTCCTACCCTGATGGCACCCTGGTCTGCCATTAGTTCTTTACTGGCGTAGGATACAGATTGCGGGAGGTCCTTAATGTCTGTTTCTGTTTTATTGCCGATAAAGGTTGATTTCGTTTTATAGGTCTTTTGCTTCCGGCCGGTAATTTCTACCTGTTGTAGCGAGGATGAATTTGCGGTGAGCGATGTGTTAAACTTAGCCGTACCGCCAGCCACAACAGTAATTTGCCTGGTAGCAGGGAGATAGCCTGTGAAAGTAACACGGATGCTGTAATTACCAGGGGTAACCTGCAAATGGTAAAAACCTTTAAGATTAGTAGCTGCGCTTATTGTTGTGCCTTCTACCAGCACGGTGCTGCCGGGCAGCGGTTCGCCCTTTTCGTCGGTTATGGTTCCACTGATAGTGGCTGTAGATTGTGAGAAAACCTTAAAGGAGATTAGACTAAAGATGAAAATAAGTAGAGATAAACGGATCATGGTATTGTATAGGGGTTAGATGATGTTATTGTCACCGCAAATCTATGTTTATTTAGACTAATTACAAATAATAATGAAAAGTAGCCCGTATGGCCTTTAAACCTAGATTTAAACAACAAAGGCGCCTTGCAAGGCGCCTTTGTAAAAATGTGAGTTATTACTTGTTGGTATAGTAAGTAATACCCGGGGCGTTGTAGTATATTTCCGGTGCACGGGTATTTGGATCGCTAAGCGGCAACTTAGGCCGGTCGCTTGCCTTTAGTACAATGCTGGTACCCGGTACAGCGTAGTCCGCAGCAAGACCACGGGCTATAACGGTATAATACCTGCCGGGTGCCAGAGGAATATCAGCAGTAATTGCTCCCAGCGTTGTAGTAGTTCCGCCTAAATACAGTTGTAATTTGTAGTTGGTAGTACTTGCTGCATTTACATCTACAGGTGTAAAATCGGTAACGGTGGTGTAGGTACCTGCACTAACAAGCTTTTTAGTTGTGGCAGTACCGCCCGAAAGAGTGAAAGTGCCATATACATCAAGTGCCGAGCCGTTAGGTATCATGTGCGCAAAGCGGATAAAAGCCTTGCTGGCAACAGGCGCCGGAAATTTGTCTTCTACTACCTTAACTGAAGTAGTACTACCTGTAGCACTTGGCAAGCCAATTAGGAAAGCCGAATAAGCCCCTCCGTCTGAAGTAGTTTGGTTCACCTCGCCTACTACTGTAGCGGGAGATACTGTTTGCCTGCTTTTTAATACAGGCGACGGGGTAGCGGTAGCAAATACAATATTGGTATTACCAGAGCTTACATTAAGGTAATTACTCCCGGGAAAAACAGATAAGTAAGGAAAACCCGTAGTGATTGAGGTGGGTACTTCTGCATCTGTAACCGAGTAAGTTGTTGAAGCCGAAACTTTGACGCCATTAATGCGCCCCTCAACCGCTGGTACGCCCGGTGCAACGTGTATTAACTTTATCTGTGCGCCGGTAACAGGTTCGCCGGGCTGTTTAATTGTTGTTTTGGTACAGCCTGTGATGGCCAAAAGCAAGCCGCAGGCAATATATAGTGTACTTTTCATTTAGATTGTTTTAAGGTAAAATAAACCACGGTTTTTTGGTGTGATAGTCCGGGTTAAGGGCCCCTATTTGTTGAAGAGCTGGTACGTTCCAGATGTATTCAGAGTTGTAACGCGGCCTTAACAGGTAAACCTGTTTGCCTGCATTATCGGGGTAAATAGTAGTAGGCTTTACATACCCCTGGAACACAGATGTATTGTATTCATACCTCCGCAGATCAGCCCACGCCTCTGGTGCGCCCCACACAAATAGCGAAATAAACTTTTGCTGCATTATATCACTAATTTGCAGCTGTCCGGCACTTTGACGAACAGATGGGCCAGCCATATATTTATCTATATTAGCCTGAGAGATATACTTTTGTGTACCTGTTAATGAGCTTGCAATTGGCGGGTTGCTCACAAAGTCTAAACTGGCGGCAATCCCCTTCTTGTAAGCTGCATAAGCACCTTCCGCATCTCCCTTTTTATATAATGCTTCTGCCACAAAAAACTGTACTTCAGGATAGGTCATCAGCACTCCGCGAGAGTTGTCGTTAAAGATGTACTTAGCAGCAGCTGTTGCGGCGTTTGCCGTAGTAGCCCCGGCCATTGCAGGTATAGAGGTGTTCGCGTCGGCTGTATTAGGGTCACCCAGCGGTGCTACAACGCCCCGGTAAGCACGGTCTTTACTCCTGCTCAGCAATAATGGTAGCCGCGGGTCGGCAAGTGTGTCCTGTGTTGCAGAACCTGCCAGAATACGACCGTCCAGCAGCTTAACCATAAAGTCCGACTGGCGAAAGCTAGGCAGGTTTGCACGTGTTGGTCCCCAAAAGTTAGCATCCCCGGATTGCGATCCGGTACATTGTACGCTTGCGTTATCGGCGTTGCTGGTAAATGAACTATCGGCATACATCTTAACCATATCCGGCTTAAAAGAGCTCTTATTGCTGATATGAAGCATGTTTTGCGCCAGTATAGCGTATACAAACTTTATCCACTTTTTGCGGTCACCATAGTACATATAATCACCTTTGGCCAGATCGGCACCTACGGTTTGCCCGTCGGTTTTTACTGCGAGGTTAAGGTAATTGAGTGCTAACTGGCAATCTTTAACCACTTCGGCGTATACAGCCTCAGGCGCATCATAGTTAAAGGTTAATTTGGTGGGGTCGTAAGCTTCTTTCACGATCATGTAATCATACTCATCCGATCCGTTCTGCCATCCCCATGCACGGAGGGCCCAGGCTACGCCAATGTAGTCGTACTTGTTTTTGGCTGTGGCATCCTGCAGCATAAGGCCAACGTTTTGACCAAGGCTAAAGTAAACAGTACGCCACATTTCGCCACCTGAGTCGCTGCCGGGAGCATATCCCTCCTGGTCCCATATGTTGTTAGCTGTAGGCGCCCCCCATATTTGCGAATATTGCCCAATGTAGCGGCTGTCATACCAGTTACCCCTTGCCATACCAGCAAGCATAGGCGGCAGTAAAGTGCTTGCATCTACACTGGTTGGCGCGTTAGGGTTATTATTTATATCGATATATTTTTTACAACTGCTTGCAAGGCTAAGCCCAATTAAAGCAGTGAAGGTGTATATTATTTTTTTCATGAGTTATAAGCTTATAGTTTCACCCTTAAACCAACAGAAATGGTGCGGGGCGTGGCTAGTGTACCATAATCAAAGCCGGCAGAGCCGGAACCCCTTGTGGAAGAGTTGTTACCGTTTACATCCGGGTCGGCGCCTGAATAGTTGGTGATAAGAAATACGTCCGTAGCTGTTAAGAATAAGCTTGCAGATTTAAATACCTTTTGACGGGACAGCACGTTTTGCGGCAGGTTATAGTTTAAAGTGACGTCACGCAGCCGTATCCAGTTAATATCATGTTCCACAAAGTCAGATTCGATAGCACCTGAGTAATAGGTATTTTGATAGTATGGTGTCACCTGTATAGTATTTACCGTAGGATTGTCGGTGTTCTCGTTACCATCTTTCAGCACCCCCGGTATAATGCGGGCCTGCATCCTGTCTTGCGTACGTGTACTTAAACCATAACGTGTCAGGAACAATTCATTACCGTTAAACACGTCCCCGCCTTTACGTATGTCCAACAGGAATGAAAGGCTCAAAGATTTATAATTGAATGTATTCCCCAAACCAATAGTAAAATCTGGCTGGCGGTCGCCAACGGTGACAAAGGCGTTGTTTGATACAGGCAACCCGCTGGATGGATCTACCAATATCTGTCCTTTGTTGTTGCGGGCATAGCTATAAGCGGCAATATTGGTAAGGCTGCTGCCCGGGAACAAACTGGCGCGTGCGTTGGCATACATCCACGTGTCGGAATTGTAATATTCCGGCAGGTTACCCAAGTTGATCACTTTGCCGCGATTAAGCGTAAAGTTTAAAAATGTATTCCAGGTGAAATTTGTGGTTTTAACGGGTATACCGGTTATTTGCGCTTCCACGCCACGGTTGCGGATCTCGCCGCCGTTAACCAGCTCCAGTATATAGCCCGATGCATAACTTATCCGCGGATCAAATATCTGGTCGGTTGCGCGGTATTGGTAAAAGCTAAAGTCGGTACCTAAACGGCCACCGAAGAACTGTAGTTCCGCGCCAAAATCAAGCTGATAATCTTTTTCAGGACGCAAGTTAGGGTTGTTACCGGTAACATCATATGCGAAACCGCCGCCTGTAGTTGCCTGCTGTATAACGCTGGACTTGATCTTGTAAGGCGCGTATGGGTCTTTACCTACACCTGCGTAGGAAAACCTTAACTTACCATAAGACAGCACCTTGTTGTTTTTAAGCCCCGGCAATTCGGTAAAGATGAAACCCGCGCCGAAGGAAGGATAAAAGAAGGTATTGTTATTAGTGCCTGACAGTCGTGAGGAGTAATCATTACGACCGGTAGCATTAATGGTGATCATCTCTTTATACACCACACCCAAACGGGCTATTTCTCCAATACGCCTGGTCTCAAAAAAGTTGCTTGAATTTCTTTGCGTAGTTGGTGTAGTATTATTAATAGTGTTAAAGTCCGGCTGCAGGAACTTCTCACCGTAGAAACCGTTTATTTGGTCGCGGTTGTCGTAAACCTCAGCACCCAGCGCAAGCGTTGTACGGAAATCGCCGAAATTCTTTTTCAACGTGGCGAATAACGACCCATTGGTAAGCAGATTGTTATCGTTGTAGTTATCTATAATACCACCTGTTGCTATACCGTTAGTAGACGCAAAGCTATTAAGCGGAGAGTTTTGGTACGACGAACTATACTGACTCAGCAGGTTGTTACCATTGGTGGTATAAAAATCCACGCCGACTAAAGCTCTTAAATTAATCCAACTAGCTGGATCGTAAGACAGATCTACATTGGCAACCATCCTGTTGGTTTTGTCGCGGCTGATGTTTTTGTTGGCATCCCACAGCGGATTGTCAAAATCTATTGTACCATCGGCAGTAACATTGGTAAGCTTTGGCGGCAACAAAGTACGGCGGCTACCATCCGGGTTGAGGTAGTTGCGCACATCATCATTAGTGGGCCAGGCCAGCGCGTTAATGTAAGTACCCGAGTTACCCTTGTTAAGCTTGCGGTTATCGATATTAAAATAGTTAAAACTGGCGCTGCTGGTTAGTTTTGGTGCCAGCTTTGCAGAACCGGCAAAGCGCAGGGATATCTTATCGTTGTAAGCTACCGGCAGCACACCACCTGTATGGCGATATTCGGCAGAAATGCGATAAGTTGCAGTTTCGTTACCGCCCTCCATTGCCAGGTTATGCTGTTGCGAAAAACCTGTTTGAAAAATGTTCTGCAAGTTATCATAGGTCTGTGTTCCCGGTGCGTATGCCGGTCCAAAGGCTGTTCTCACCAATGGATCCAGGTTACCCGACGATCCTGGCCCATAAATCTTCTGCACTGCCGGGAAACGGTAAGCATTAGAGAAACTAAAGTTATTATCGTATGTGAGCGCCCCGTTGCCGCTACGGCCCTTTTTGGTGGTAATAACAATAGCACCGCCTGCTGCATCTGAACCGTATACAGCGGCTGCATCAGCACCCTTTAGAACGGTAATAGTTTCAATGTCATCAGAGTTAATATCCGCTATGCGATTGGTGAAGTCCTGACGGCGGTTATCGCCGTTTGATGCCAGTGAGCTTTGACTTAAGGCGTCGTTGTTAACCCGTATACCATCTATTACAAACAAGGGCTGATTACTGTTGCCTATTGAGGTAATACCCCTCAACACAATAGAAGACGATGCACCCGGCTGGCCGCTGGTACTGGTGATGGTGGCACCCGCCACCCTGCCTTGTAAAGCGTTCACAAAGTTTTCACGTTGGGTAGCCTGCACGGCCGAACCCTTAATCACCTGTACCGATGATGTAAGGTCGCGTTTTTCCTGCTTTACACCAAAACCTGTGGTAATGACTACTTCCTGCAGGGTACGGGTATCAGCCTGCAACACCACGTTGATAACGCTTTCTGCGCCTACCACACGTTCTGCTGCTACTGTACCTAAAAAGGTGTATACCAGTGTTTGCCCTGTTGTGGCATTAATGCTGTACTTACCGTTGGCATCAGTTGCTACAGCGGTTGTTGTCCCCTTGATCTTAACCGTTGCGCCGGGGATAGTCTCGTTGTCGGCGGCAGAGGTTACTGTACCGGTTATTGTTTTGGTTTGCGCCATTACCTGCAGGGCACAACAATTAACCAACAGTAGAAGGATAAGTAGATGTTTCCTCATACAATTATTTTAAAATGTAAAATGATATAATTTGAAATATCAGGAAACTAATTTTAATTAGCAAATCACCAAACGCAAATTATTTTCATCACACTAAGATAAAGGCAAATAACATAGCAATGTATTAGGATTGTTACCGACGAGAACTGAGATTACATTTCGCGTCAAAATCAACAGCGGGAAGTAAATAAATATAGGTTGCAAGATTCTTGGTGCTCTGGGAATCATTATTAAAGGTGCCGAATAACACCGTCAAGTATGTTTTGCTTAACCGCAAAATCCTCCTTTTCTTTGTGATAATATTGTTCATGAAGTATTATATTTAGCTCTTCAATGCAAACGATATATCAAAAATCAACGCTGTTTCAACCTTATTTATCCCTTTTACGTAAGTACCCTGTAATTACCCGTTGATGATTAAAACCTTTACAAAACCTTTTATTTTCCGGCTGAGTATTTTTATGATTGTTGTCGCAGCTGTCGTCAGCTGCAATACTGACAGTGCCGACCATACCCGCAACCGCACTGTTTATATAAAAAAGGAAAACAACAAATACACGATGTACCGTAATGGTAAACCGTTCTTTGTAAAGGGAGCTTCGGGATTTACTAACCTAAAGGCGCTTTACGAAAGTGGCGGCAACACCATCCGCACATGGGATACGGCTAACCTAAAGCCTATATTGGATTCGGCACAAGCCAATCATCTTGCGGTAGTTGTTGGGCTCCCTTTGCCGCCCAGCGATGACATTTCGGGTTTTTATGGTGATGGCGCTAAGGTTAAGGCCAACTTACTAGCACTTACCAAGTTTGTAAACCGTTACAAAAATCATCCAGCTGTACTGGCCTGGTGCCTGGGCAACGAATTGGCTTTTCCGTTGAAACCAAATTATAATGCATTTTATACCACGTTTGGTGACCTGGTGAACACCTTTCACCGGATTGATCCTAACCACCCGGTTACTACTACGGTAATGTCGTTCCAAAAAAAGAATCTTACCAACATCAAGCTCAGGACCAATATCGACTTTGTTTCCTTTAACATTTTCGGGGCTATCGCTACCCTTAAGAAAAATCTGGATGATTTTAACTGGTTTTGGGACGGGCCGTTCCTGATTACCGAGTGGGGCGTTGAAGGACCGTGGGTATACCAAAGCCAAAACATCTGGGGTTCATACGTAGAAGATGCCAGTTCAAAGAAAGCGGAGCAGTACATGTCTATTTACAAAAATTACATGCCTGCAAATAATTCCAGGTTTTTGGGCTCCATGGTGTTTTACTGGGGCCAAAAGCAGGAGTTTACCCCAACCTGGTTCAGCTTATTTGACGAGCTTGGGTACAAAACTGAAGCTGTTAACGTAATGCAGAATATTTGGACGGGTAAAAAAGCTACAGCTCACGCACCCGACATTAAGTTTACGCTGGTAAATTATAAAGGCGCGCACGACAATATTCTTTTAAAAACAAATACCGAATATCCTGCCGCCGTTTATATAAATGGCACCAACAACGGCCACCTGAGCTACAAATGGAAACTGTACAAAGAAGACTGGTATAAGCCCAATAGAACTTTCAGAGAGGATAAGCCGATTGAGATAACGAACTCCATAAAAGGCTCTGGAGACGAGATCAGGTTCACCGCTCCATCGCAGGAAGGCCCTTACCGCTTATTTGTTTACGTTTATAATGAACGCGGCTATGTTGCTACATCAAATACCCCTTTTTACGTGCTGTCCAATCCATGAGTGTAAAGCCAGTTAAAAACCCGACGCGCCAGCAGCAAATTACATTACGGTTGATGATCGTGATGGGTTTTATATGCATGGGCTTTTTCATGGATAGCTTACTCAGGAATAAAGTTGTAGGTTATCGTCCGCTGTATTGGTTACTGATAACCACATTCGTTTATACCTTTTTTAAGATCCTTTACGAGTGGTATCACTACTGGGCAATTAAAGTACCGGTAACACCTCCAACCACCAGGCAATACACGGTAGACATTTTCACTACTTTTTTTAAGGGCGAACCTTATGAAATGATTATTGAAACGCTAACCGCTATACAAGCCATTACCTATCCGCACGAAACTTACTTATGCGATGAGGCTGACGACCAGTACCTAAAAGGCATTTGTAAAGAGCTGGGTGTTCACCACGTTACACGTACTATTAAGGTTGATGCTAAAGCAGGCAATATTAATAACGCTCTGCGCCAGTCTAAAGGTGAGTTGTGCGTTGTGCTGGATCCTGACCACGTACCGTTCCCGAACTTCCTTGACCCTATTGTGTCTCATTTTGACAACCCCGAGGTAGGGTATGTACAGGTGGTACAAGCTTACTATAACCAGGATACCGGCTGGATTGCTAAAGGCTCTGCACAGCAAACCTATCAGTTTTACGGGCCTATGATGATGTGCATGAACAGCTACGGTACCGTGCAGGCAATAGGTGCAAATTGTACCTTCAGGCGTACCGCGCTGGAATCAATTGGCGGGCACGCAGCAGGCTTGGCGGAAGATATGCACACCGCAATGCAGATGCACGCCAAAAACTGGAAATCTGTTTATGTACCCCAGGTACTTGCACGCGGCCTGGTGCCGGCCACTCTTTCCGCCTATTATAAACAGCAGATCAAATGGTCGCGCGGTGTGTTTGAGTTACTGGTGACATCTTATGTAAAGCTTTTCACCAAGTTTACCTGGCGGCAAAAGCTCCATTACGGGTTATTGCCGTTGTTCTACCTTTCCGGCTTCGTGTTTCTTATTAACTTCTGCATTCCGGTTATATCCCTCTTTGCCGATGTTTATCCGCTTAAGATAGATTTTTCTGATTTCCTTGTGATCAGCATACCCTTTATCACGTCGGTTGTGTTGATAAGGCACTACGTGCAGCAATGGGTGATGGAAGACGAAGAACGTGGCTTCCACATTGTTGGGGGGCTGCTGCTTATCGGTTCGTGGTGGGTGTTCATACTCGGTTTCCTCTATACCATCATCAGGAAAAATGTACCCTACATACCTACGCCCAAGGACATACGGGAAGAAAAGAACCTGGGTATTAACATGCCGAACATTGCTGTTATAGTAATATCAGTAGCGGCGATTTTCTACGGCCTGTATAACGATTGGAATCCTTTTACCTTTTTTATGGCCGGCATTGCCAGCCTTAACTGCCTGTTTATGGCTTTTATGCTCATGGCCAGTTCAGAGCTCAAGTTTAAGGAATACTCTAAGAACCACTACGTGGTATCAAGTACCTACAGCTACGTAAAGTACTTTAAAAAACGTTTCTGGTTATTGCGCAGGCAAATATACGCCGGTATAAGGCGGGTAAGCCTGTTGGTTACCGTGTTGGTTATATGCACCTGTATTTACATTGCAAAGCAGTCAGACGAGAACACCGTGCAGGTTTCTGCAACGCCGCCGGGCATCAAAATAAGCAAATCCTCCCCGGCGGACGGTAATACACTGCTCAATTACACCCACGTTGATAAAGCCGGAGTGCTGCGTGTTATGGGCCAGCAAAACAGCAAACCCGTTAACGCAACAGATACTCTTGCGGCAGACAACATTAATGTAGATTCGCTTATACAGGTAAACGCTGCAGCACGTACGCCTAAGTATTACCCCGAAACTAAGGGCGTAATTTATACCAAAGGGCAGTTCTGGTTTAAAAACCTTTTCCCCCTTAACAAGCAAACTATAGAGCGTGATTTTGACGAGATGAAGGTTGTAGGCGTAAATACGGTTAAAATTTACGGACCAAACATTTACGACCACATTACTTTTGATGTAGCACGGCAAAAAGGGGTAAAAATTGACTACAGTTTTTGGATCCCCTACCCTTCGGCATTTATATATGACACCAGCGTACTTGACGATCTGGAAAAAACAATAGTTAAGACCGTAAAGGATAACAAGGGTAATAAAGCCATTCACGCTTGGAACATAGGTAATAATGCTTTACAGCAGTTGACTGATTACTATGCAGCATCGCAATTGCCTTACGCCCAGTACAACTACATACTATGGGTTAAAAAACTGGTAAAATCCATTAAAGCGGCGGATAGCAGCCGGCCGGTTACTATAGATCTTACCGCTGGCCCTACCGTTGATGAATCTATGGCGGTAATGCATGCACAGGTGCCGGAGCTTGACGCGTTTGGTTTAATTGTAGGCGACAGGGCAGCTTTAACAAAGGTTAATACAAACTTAAAAGCACCGTATTTCTACAGCAGTTTAAACCCCAAAGCCATGCAAAGCCTTCCGCTACCTGCTGGTGGTGTGTTCTATGCCAACTGGCAGGACCAAAAAACAGCATCTATAGTAACGTTTGACGGGCTGAAGGACATTTGGGGGCGCAACAAGCCTTACTTAGGCCTGATAAGCGCCAGCTGGCACGGCGGTGTTGCCTACAAAGCCCTGCCACCTGTTAAAATACTGAGGCCGGCATTAACAGCAAAAGGCGGCAACAGCTTGCCGTACAACGCTATGGTTTATAGCGGAGATAAATGGAACTTAGCGGTAGACTCTGCCAGGAGTATGACCTTTGAGTGGTACCTGGTACGTACTAACGGCTGGGGTAAACCTGTGGACATACAGGAAGTGGGCAAAGGCCCGAGAGTATACGTAACCATACCATGGAATATGCAGTCGTACAGGCTTTACCTTATAGCAGCAAAAGGCAATGATATTGTTGATGCAAGCTCTATTCTGAACCTTCCGCTTAACGACGATATAAAAGCAGATAAGAAAAGTGAAAAATAAGGCAACCAGGTTTTACATTATTCTTGGCACCATTGCGGTTATTTTGATAGCAGCGTTTGTATTTGCAAGACCGTTAATTGGCTCTTACCTGGTTAACGATTGTTACAAAACTACGCAACCGGTAGTAGCCCTGTTTGACAGGAACAAGCCCGGTGAAAACCGGACGCTTGGTAATATTGAGCATTACGACGTAGTTTTAAAAAATACCGCATTTTGGTTTGACGACAAGCTGCTTAAAGAGGCTTTGACTAACCATGATGTGTTGATCACCATTGAAACCTGGCTTAAAGGCCCATCAGGCGACCGCAGTGTGCTTGACGCTGTGAACGAAGGAGATTTTGATGGTAAATTTACAAAGCTGGCCAGGCTGGTAGCAAAAAGCGGTCACCAGGTATACATACGCTGGGCGCCTGATATGGAAGTGAACGCGTATATCTATCCCTGGCAGCTCCATTCTTCTACCGACTATATTGCTGCCTTTAACCATGTAGCTAAGTTAATGAAGCAAGATGCTCCCAAAGTAAAAATTGTTTGGGGCCCATCCGGCTATCCGGGAGATACAGAATACTGGCCGGGCCTTGCTCATGTTGATTACGCGAGCATAACCCTTGGCAGCCCGTCGGAGTACAGCACAACCTCTTACCCCTTTGCTAAAACCATACCTGATATGCTAAAGGCAAAACTGCACAGGCTAAGGTTTTTAAATGTTCCGGTTTTAATAATTGGTGCCGATGATGGTGCAAAGGGGTATTTTAGGCAAGAATGGCTAACCAACCAGCTTGCGTATATGAACGAGTACGCTAATACGGTTTATTCGCCTGTAAACTACATCACCAAAGACCGCCCCAAGCCTAAGCGTACAACTTTGCAGATAGGAGCTTTTGACCCAAACCGCAAGCTCATTCATCAGAAGCAAATAACTATTGAGCACATTTTTGTAGACTTGGGTGATGTGCAACGGGGTACTTTCGAAAAAACCTTTATGGAGATTGTGAACCGCCACCGTGATGTAATAGTTACCATGGAGCCATGGCGAGACACTACCGGCAGAACAGATAGCGTGGTTACCAGCAGCATTCTGGCAGGCAAGTACGATAAGGTGATAAGGGAGCTGTTCAGGGTGCTGGCATTAACAAACCAGAAAGTATTACTACGGTGGATGCACGAAATGGAGATACCTATACACCGTTACGCCTGGCAAAGCCAGGATCCTGCTGAATATATAGAAGCCTACCGCTACTTTATGCTGTTTGAAGGAGGCCCGCCAAAAAATGTTAAGAAAGTTTGGGGCCCGGCAGGTGACAGGGGCTCAATAGATTTTTGGCCAGGAGATGACGTGGTAGACTTCATCAGCGTTGCTATCTACGGCCTGCCAGACAAGAACATTACCGACCCAAACAAACAGGAATCGTTCAGCAGCGCGTTCAACCGTAAATACTACCGGATGCGGTTTTCAGATAAGCCAATCTTCATTACTGAATTTGGTGTAAAAGGCCCCGAAGCATACCAGGACAAATGGCTGGCCGGTGCTGCTAAAACCATAAACGATAATCCTCATGTTTTTGGGGCATGCTACTTTAACCTGTATGACAACCCAAAAGCATGGGGTAAAATAAAGGCACCGGACTGGAGCATCTCAGCTCGTTCTATGGCTAAGTTTACAGCGCAGTTAAAAAATGTAGAGGTACGTTAATAAATAGCTTAATGTTATTTAACCTGCACTGTAGCAAACTGTTGTTATCTAACGTAATATCAGGAAAACCACTATTATGACGCGCACTGTTACAACCTTCCTTAAAGCTTTTACTGTGTTATGCATCTGCCTGTTTGCAGCATCCTGTAAAAAAGAAAACAGCAACCCGGTAAAATCCAGCGCCACTACGCTTGAAGGAACCTGGCTGAAAATTGATGAATTACCCGGGTCTACGATCACTAATCTGCAGTTTTACAGGGGTAATCAGTTTCAGATGATCTTTGTACAACTGGATGCAACACAACAGAGCAATACCCCAAAGTATCAGCTCAATTTAAGAGGAACCTACAAATTAGATGGTAATAAACTGGCTATAACAATTTCCCAAAAGATAGAAACTAACGGTACCAACACCCCTGTTGTAACTCCCTCAAGCGAGAAGGTTTTTGAGAACGCCACCTATAATGTAAGCGACTATACGCTCACCCTTAATTACACCACCTATCCTGCAGATGCTCCCGTAGCAACGCAAGCTAAGTTCAGGTTATTTATGCTGGATTGAAGTGGCGTAACACACACGTAGTTACAACTTCGTTCCCTTGATGAGCAGCACCGCCTTGATAGATTCTTCTTTCAGGTGCAGGAACTGTTTGCGTTCTTCATCACGCATAAAGTTTTCAAAGTCTGCTTCGGCAGGAAACTCTACCAGGTGGACTTCATAAGGCTTATCGATGCTTGTCTCGATGTACGATGCATGGTTTGGCCGTAAACGCATCAGCAGAGTGCCGTTATACTTTGCGATGATCGGGATGGCAACATCCTCAAACCGGTGAAAAACTTCCTCCTGCCCCGGCTTGATGTAAATGAGTTGAGTAATGTAGATCATGATTATCGTCCTAAAGCCTTATATTTGTATAAACTTTAGCGTGCTGACAAAGTTTCTTAAACCTCCTGAATAGATACAGCAATTACAGGTGATATCTTCCTAAATAGGTTGTATAATCTGCTTTAATAAAGATAGCGATGTTAATCCCGTTACACAAATTCCAAAAGGTAAACCACCTACTTAGTGTTCCGGAAAACGGCAAGAATGCAAAAAAATGTAATAGGTTGCTCTAATTAAAGTTTGTGCTTGCACAATCTTTATAACCTGCCGAAAAAAATGTGGTTTTTGAAGGTTTTTGCTCATGAAAACTTAAAGAGTTATCCTCTGTTGTTCCCGTATATTTATCACCATGAAAAGAATTCTCTTTACTATAATCATACTGGCTGGCCTTGCCGGCAAGGCATCCGCGCAAAACAGCTTTAATGCCGAAGAGTTCCAGGCTAACTTGGGTAAGACCAAGACCCTCTGTGATGTTGTATCATCCATTAAGATATTTAGCGACACCCTCACGCTTATTAACATGGGCGGCGACTACCCGCGCCAGAAGTACACAATAGCTGTAAAAGGCAACAAAATTGTGCTTGACTGGGCAAATCTAAAGGGAAAGCAGATGTGCGTTACCGGCGTATTAGAGATGCATAAAGGCAGGCCCGAGATAGTTGCTGCCCAACCCGGACAAATTGAATTTGGCGATTTGCCCAAGAAAACCAACAAGTAAATAGCTAATTATAAGCATTTTACTACTCAGTTGATCCGTTTGGATCTTCAATGGGCTTTAAAGGCTCCTGTGGGCCACCCTTCATTTTTCTAATGGTTTGCAGCGCCAGGATTACTTTATCGCCGTCTTTTACTTTCTTGCGGGCCAATGCTGATGTATCGGCGTTCTTATAGTAACTAACTATGCTCTTCTGCAGTTCAGGGGTGATATTCCTGTACTTTTGCTCCTGAAGCTTCACCAGCAAACGGTCGAAAGTATTGTCGGCAAGCGGGTACTCTCCTAAAGCAGTATTGTGACCTGTATCAAAGTCGATGTCAGGCAGCACAAGCGACTTACTATCTACTTTCTTCAATGCCAGATTATAGTTAACTATTATAGAATCAAAGCTTTGCGCGAATAACTTCTCGCCTTCTTTGCCAGGTGATACATATTTAAGCGTTTTGAGGGGGCCAATTTTAGGCAATATCCTAATGAAAAAGACAGCCAAACGGGCGAAGAATTTTGGCTGCTGCATATTCTTTCCATACTCCAGCCTGAAGCTCTTTTTGCTCATTTTATACTGAAACTTCTTCGCTGTCATGTCGGGGTTCATTTTCAATATCTCATCTTTATGCGATTTGAAAGCTGATTTTGTGAGCTTTGGAAAAAGGTTACGCACGCCCCATCTCAGGTTGTTTATACTGCCGTTTATATTCGAAAATATAGAGGTAAGTTCTTGTCCGTAAGTCTCGTAAAAAGCCCTTTCCAGCACCGGAACAGCAATATTGAAACCTACAAAGTCGTGATAGCCTTCACTTGTATAACTACCACGGCCGGTTTGCAGTACGTCATAAGAGAATTCCATACGACTATGTGATGTGTGATCTTCTGCGTAAGTTACCTCATTGCCAAACTTCTGCTTCAACTTAGGATATATTAGCGGGACATTGCGGTTTGTTGCCAGTGAATGTCCATATTTATCAGCCATATAGTGCGACATAGCACCCAACGCAAATGCATATTCATTAACATTTTGGGCATCTCGGATCAGCGCTTGTACAAAGTCACCGCTCCTTACGTAATGCAGCAGATCGGTAAAGAACGCGTTACCAAACGGCATATAGCCCATATCAGCAACCATTGCACCGCCGTAAGCATAAGAGTGAGCTTTCTTGATATCTGCATCTGTTATGTTGGGATACCTCTGCTTTAGCATAGGTACCATCGACGGCTGCCAAGAAGCATCTATAATCGCTTCATGAGCGAGTATCGAATAAGCCCCGGCGCTTAATGAGGTAAACATAAGTACCAGTGCAACAACAAGATTTCTAATAAGTGCGTATCGGCTCAATGGTTGGTTTTTAGAATTAAAGCATAAAACGACTATGTCCGCTAAAAGTTTTTGCAACTCTATAGCGGACCGGAGTAGCCGCTTGCCTACTAACGACGCTCGTTGTAAACGCCAAGTTCCGCTATAGATACCTGGTGGTCTGCTTTGTCAATCCAAACACGCACTTTATCCCCATACACCCTATCAAAGCGGTTCACCTTTACTCTGCTGCCGTTTTCTGCAGTTGGTACAGGCTTCCAAACACCATTTTGCAAGTACTCTATACGATAATTGGTTATGTTAGGTTTCTCTTCGGATATGACTACCGCGTTAAAGTCGGTGTTCTTACCAAAATCAACCTCGTACCATGGCTTTTCAACAGCAGAATTAGACGTCCAGGATGATTTAAAATCATCATCGTTAGCAAAATCCATAATGTTCATATCGTCGCTCCAACTAGAGTTTGTCGGCTTGTTTTTAGCCAGGTTGGTAGATGTAATGGGGGCTCCTGTAGGTGCAAGTTTAGGAGCCGGTCCGTCGTTCTTCCACAAGGCACCTATTTGTTTTAACGCTGTTAGAGCATTATCATCTATCAGGCCGTCTTTATTTGGCGCTACATTCAGTATAAAATTACAATCAACCTTGTTTAACGGGATTATGTCTTCACTAACCAGCTTGGCAGCGTCCTTTACAGGAGTAGTTGGGAAATCTGTCTTCCAAAACCAGGCGCTATTTATAGGCAGGCAGGCGAGTGCCGGCATCCTGTTGGTTTCTTTAGCAATCCGCTGCCCCGCACCCATCTCGTAGGTTTTAATATCGGTGTAAAACAAGCCTTCAGCCGGATATTTTGCACCGTTAAGGTCCATTATAACACATTCAGGCTGCAGCGACTTTACCAGGTGATATACATCTTCAAAGTTGATATCGTCATAAGAGATCCTTGACCACGGCGCATCCCAGCCATCAATTATCAATGCTTCTATTTTGCCGTATTTGGTAAGCAGCTCTGTTAATTGTGCTTTTACCATCTCGAAGTGTTTTGGCGTGATGCTGTTTGGCCTGAGCTTATGGTGAGTATCTAAGATACTGTAGTACAGCATAACCTTCAATCCATTAGCTCTGAACGCGTCGGTAAATTGTTTTACCACATCCTTTTTGTAAGGGCTATTCATCACGCTATAATCAGTTGTTTTCGTATCCCAAATACAAAAACCGCTATGGTGCTTTGTAGTAAGGCAACCATAACTCATGTTAGCAGATTTGGCTGCTTTAGCCCATTGGTTACAATCCAGCTTCTTAGGATTAAACAACGCAGGAGATGCTTCAGGATCAGGCCAGTCGGCATTGTTGTACGTAGGCATGTTAAAGTGGATAAACATACCAAAACGAAGGTCGACAAACCTTTGCTGCAGCTCTGTTAACGATTTGGTTTGTGCCCTAGCTGCTAAAGCAAAAACAAAGTAAAAGGAAATAATAGATAAAACGCGTCTCATGGTAAAAGGAAGTATATTAAACAAAAAAGGGCTTTTAAAGCCCCTGTTTATCGGTTTACTGAACCAAGTTCAGCTCATTTTGAAAAATCTTTGCGTACTTGCGCCGGTCGAATTTATAGAGCTTAGCCGCTCTGTATGATACGCCTTTCTGCTTCTCATCAAGTTCTTTAAGGAAACCATAGCTCAGCATCTTTTTACGAAAATTACGCTTATCCAGCTTTTTGTTGAGTACAGCCTCGTATAAAGATTGTAGTTGGGTTAGTGTAAACTTCTCAGGCAATAGCTCAAATGCAATTGGCTGATAATTTAACCTGCGGCGGATTTTATTGAACCCTGTATTAAATATCTCACTATGGTCGAAGGCTAATTTGGGCAGATCATTTACCGGGTGCCAAAACGCCGATTTTGCGTATTGCGTAACCGGCTTTAATTCTTTCTGGCCGTTTATGCGTATTAGTGCGTAGTAAGCAACGGTAATAACCCGGCCCTGTGGGTGCCTTTTTACTTCTCCAAACGTGTGAAATTGCTGCATATGCAAGTCCCGCAAGCCGGTAAGTTCGTAAAGTATACGCTCGGCTGCATCATCAATGCTTTCATCCTGCTCAACAATATAGCCCGGCAAGGCCAGCCAGTCCTTAAATGGTTCCTCATTACGTTCAATGAGTAATATTTTTAATTCTCCGGCCTCAAAGCCAAAAATTACGCAGTCGATAGAGAAAACCGAGTCAAATGTAGGTAACTTTACTTCCACCCTTAGTGTATTAAGTTAAAGGTTTAAATATATAGTCTTAAATCTTAATCCAAAAAAAAATAAAATAATTAATGGTGTGTAATTTTGACACCTTATATTCGTGCCACTAATTTTAATGTATACATATGCATAAAATTTCAAAGATCGGGGTGCTTACTTCGGGCGGCGACGCACCGGGAATGAACCCTTGCATCAGAGCGGTAGTTCGTACTGCCATTTATAACGGCCTGGACGTTGTTGGTATCAGGCAGGGTTACCAGGGCCTGATTGACAACAACATGTATGATATGAACACCCGTTCGGTAAGTAATATCCTGAACCTGGGTGGCACTATTTTAAAAACCGCACGTTGCCTTCCGTTCCGCAGTGATGAAGGAATGGAGTTGGCCTATAAAAACGCTAAAGAACGCGGCATTGATGCTCTTGTAGTAATTGGTGGCGATGGTACCTTTACCGGTGCGCTCCGCTTTTCTAAGAGATTCCCGGATATGGCTGTAATAGGTGTGCCCGGTACTATAGATAATGACCTGTACGGTTCCACTTACACCCTTGGTTTTGATACAGCCACAAATACGGTAATAGAAGCTATAGATAAGATACGTGATACCGCTGATGCGCACGATCGCTTATTTTTTATCGAAGTAATGGGCCGGGACTCAGGTGCTATCGCGTTACGTGCAGGTATTTCCTGCGGTGCAGAAGCAATACTACTGCCTGAGAGAGCTACGGCGATAGATGAACTTATAGAAAATCTAAAAGCAGGTCAGTTCAACAAAAAGTCTTCCAGTATAGTTATTGTTGCCGAAGGTGATAAAACCGGCGGTGTATATGACCTTGCCGAACGTGTTCGCGCTCAGGTTAAATTCTACGATATTAAGGTAACCATCCTCGGGCATTTACAGCGTGGTGGCAGCCCATCTGCGTTCGACAGGATATTAGGTAGCCGCTTAGGTTTTGCAGCAGTGAACGCTCTGCTTGCAGGTAAATCACAAATGATGGTTGGCCTGGAGGCAAACCACATTAAACTTACCAGCCTGGAGGAAGCGCTAAATCAACATACTTTTAAACTGGAAGAGGATTTGATGCAGATGTCAGAAATCCTATCAATATAAATGCTGGCAGTTGTATATAGCGGCTCTAACAATGCAGGTTGGCGATTAGCCGACAAGGAACGGACAATTGCATCTTTTAATACCAATGCAATAAACCCGTACTTTAACGACGAAAAGTACATACTGCAACTCCTTAACCGCAATATAACGCTCATTCATCATGCAGAGGAAATAAGGCGTATATACTTTTTTGGTGCAGGTGCATCTTCGCCCGAGCGGCAGCGGGTAGTTCATAACGCGCTTTCTTCATTTTTCAAATTTGCTAAGGTATCTGTAGAGCATGATATAGCCGCGGCAGCAATTGCCTGTTGTAAAAACAATCCGGGTATTGTAAGCATTTGCGCAAGTGGCAGCAACGCTGCATGGTACGACGGCAAAAAAGTAAAACCAAACAACTACGGATTGGGTTATATTTTAGCAGATGAAGGATCGGGCAACTGGCTCGGCCGGCAACTGATCAAAAGTTTTATGAACGAAACCCTTCCATCAAATCTCCGCAAGAAATTTGAACATAGTTACGATGCCGACCGTAAGACCTTACTGGAAAAAGTATACCGCCAAAAACAGCCCGCATTGTATTTAAGCTCGTTTTCTGAGTTTTACTTGCAAAATAAGGACGATGTTTATCTGCGCAATATCATTAAAACAGGTTTCACTAAGCTGATTAACACGTATTTGTTACCTTTGCAGAAAGAACATCTAGGGGCGCCTCTTCATTTCGCAGGATCGGTGGCGTTTAACTTTCAAGAGTACTTGAATGAATCTGCCGAAGCCGCCGGTATAACAATAGCAGGCATCATAAAAGAACCCATAAACAATTTGCTGACGTATTATTCAAATAAAAATTAATAAAATCATGAAAATAGGAATTAACGGCTTTGGCCGTATTGGCCGTTTAGCTTTCCGCGCTGCCATTGAAAGAGAAGGCGTTGAAGTAGTAGGTATTAACGACCTTGTTGAGCCGGATTACATGGCTTACATGCTAAAATACGATTCGACCCACGGTCAGTTCAAAGGCACTGTTGCTGTAGAAGGCGGCCACTTGGTAGTAAACGGTAAAACTATCCGTGTAACTGCTGAAAAGGACCCTGCGAACCTTAAATGGAGTGAAGTAGGTGCTGAAGTTATTATTGAATCAACCGGCTTGTTCCTTACTCAGGAAACAGCTCAAAAACATATTGATGCTGGTGCCAAGAAAGTAGTAATGAGCGCGCCTGCAAAAGATGATACCCCTACCTTTGTAATGGGTGTTAATCACAAACAATTAAAAGCAGATCAGAACATTGTTTCTAATGCTTCATGTACTACCAACTGTTTGGCACCTATTGCTAAAGTACTAAATGACAAGTTTGGTATTGAAGAAGGTTTAATGAGCACTATCCACGCGGTAACTGCTACTCAAAAAACAGTTGATGGCCCGTCTGCTAAAGATTGGAGAGGCGGCCGTGGTGCTTACCAGAACATCATCCCTTCATCTACCGGCGCTGCTAAAGCTGTTGGCTTGGTTCTTCCGGAACTTAAAGGCAAACTTACCGGTATGTCATTCCGTGTTCCGGTTGCTGACGTATCTGTAGTTGACTTAACAGTACGCCTTAAAACTGCAACTTCATATGATGCTGTTAAAGCTGCTATGAAAGAAGCTTCTGAAGGCGAATTAAAAGGTATTCTAGGTTATACCGAAGATGAAGTAGTATCAGAAGACTTTAAAGGCGATTCCCGCACTTCTATCTTCGATGCAAAAGCAGGTATCGCGCTGAACGAAAACTTTGTTAAGGTTGTATCTTGGTACGACAACGAATGGGGTTACTCAAACAAACTGATTGACCTTGTTCAGGAAATTGGTAAGTTGTAAATTGTACTAATGATAGATATCAAAGCCCTGCGGTGAACGCAGGGCTTTTTTGTTTTAGGCAAAACATCAATATTCTGAAAACATATAAGCTGCACATCTATTACTCATTTAAGCATACCGGAATGGCTCTTTACAATGCGCTGCTTACCAACGGATGTATGTTACGTGAAACAAGTGAATAAAAGAATTAAAATGAAGGAAATTGCCGACCGGTTTAGAATAGTAAACACCGAAAAGTTTTCGTTAGATAAGCTGGAAACTGACGAAACCGCAGGATTCAAAAAAGAAGAGTCTAAGGAGTTGCTAAGCGATCTGATTAAGCAAACTGCCATGCTTCAAACGGAGCTGTATGCGGCTAATAGCTATTCATTACTGGTGATTTTTCAGGCGATGGACGCTGCGGGTAAGGACAGTGCTATAGCACACACCATGTCTGGCTTAAATCCTCAAGGATGCCAGGTTTACAGTTTTAAACAGCCAACCAGCGAAGATTATGAGCATGATTTTTTGTGGCGGCATTACAAGGCCCTGCCCGAGCGCGGCCGTATAGGCATACACAACCGCTCGCATTACGAAAATGTGTTAGTTACAAAAGTGCACCCGGAGTTTATTCTGAAAGAGAACATCCCAGGTATTACAGATGTAAAAGATATTAAGAAAAGGTTTTGGGAGCAGCGATACGAAAGCATAAGAAACTTTGAAAAACACCTTAATGCAGAAGGCACAGTAATAATCAAGTTCTTTCTGCACCTTTCTAAAAAAGAACAAAAGAAACGTTTTCTAGCACGGATAGAAGATCCTGAAAAGAACTGGAAGTTTGCATTTGGCGACCTTTCGGAACGTAAGCACTGGGATGATTACATGGACGCTTATGAAAAAGCAATTAAAGAGACGAGCACAACTGACAGCCCCTGGTATGTGGTACCGGCAGATAAAAAGTGGTTTACACGGATAGCTGTCTCCTCTATTATCCTCGAGACACTAAAAGGATTAAAAATGCAATATCCTGAGCTGCCTAAAGAAGAAGCTGATAAAATTGCACAAGCTAAAGCTCAATTAGAAGCAGAGTAACGATCAGGAGCTTACATTAACTCCTGGTCGTTTTTTACATGCCACGTTTTATAAGCCATGTAAAACAACAGCACTGTTGGAATAATATAGAACAGCACACCTCTGCCATTTACGTCTCCAGAAGCGGTTATTAGCTCGTAAATAAGCAGTGAAAGTGCTGCAAAGCCACCTATCAGGTATAAATAAAAAAACTTTCCACTCATACGTTTATTCCGCTTTAATTGCTGCTTGTGTTTTCTTGAAGATAGAAACTGCCAATGGGGGAACATTTACATGCATAGAGTTTTCTTTTCCGTGCCACGCTTGAGCTTCAGAAACTATTGGCTCTGTATTGAGCGAACCACTGCCCCAGTAAGCTGTAGCATCTGAATTGAATATCTCGCTCCATGTGCCGCCTGCGGGCAGACCTATGCGGTAATTGCTTCGCGTTACAGGTGTCATATTCAGCACCACTACCAGGTCGTTTGCAGCGTCTACTCCTTTTCGTAAGTAAACAATTATTGAGTCTGCTAGATTACTGGCATCAATCCATTCAAAGCCTGTCCAGTCAAAAGCCCGTTCGTATAACGCCGGCTCAGACTTATAAAGGTGATTGATAGCTTTTACAGCTTCTTTAATACCATTGTGACTATCATACTGTAGTAAGTGCCAATCAAGCGATTGCTGGAAGTTCCACTCCGCGGTCTGACCAAACTCGCTGCCCATAAACAGTAATTTAGTGCCGGGATGTGTATACATAAAACTGTACATCAGCCGCAGGTTAGCGAAACGCTGCCAGTCGTCACCAGGCATCTTGCCCAGCATCGAGCCTTTACCGTATACTACCTCATCATGAGAGAAGGGCAACATAAAGTTTTCGGTAAATGCGTATACCAGGCTAAAGGTAAGCTTGTCCTGATGGTACTTGCGGTTAATAGGATCTTCCGCGAAGTAGTTGATGGTATCATGCATCCAGCCCATCATCCATTTCATACCGAAACCAAGCCCGCCGGTATAAACCGGCCTGCTAACGCCGCTGAAGGACGTCGATTCTTCAGCGATGGTTTGCACATCTGGGAAATTGCTGAATACTGTTGAATTAAGCTCCTTTAAAAAGGATATCGCTTCCAGATTTTCGTTGCCCCCAAATACGTTCGGTTCCCACTCACCATGCTTGCGGGAGTAATCCAGGTAAAGCATTGATGCCACTGCATCTACCCTTAAGCCATCCACATGGTAACGGTCCAGCCAGAATAATGCATTGCTGATGAGAAACGCTCTTACCTCATTACGGCCATAGTTGAAAATATATGACTTCCAGTCCGGGTGAAAACCTTTTCTTACATCTGCATGCTCATAAAGATGCGTGCCGTCAAAATTATATAGTGCATGGGCATCACCGGGGAAATGGGACGGAACCCAGTCTAGTATCACACCGATATCTGCTTTGTGTAGTTCCTCTATCAGGTACATCAGATCCTGTGGTGAACCGTAGCGGGATGATGCCGCAAAAAATCCGCTGATCTGGTAACCCCAACTTGGGTAGTACGGATGCTCCATTATTGGCATGAACTCTACATGTGTAAAGCCCATCTCTTTTATGTATGGCACCAGTTTTTCTGCAAGCTGCCGGTAGCTTAGGAACTCATCCGGACTTTCGGGACTACGCGCCCACGAGCCTACATGCATCTCGTAAACAGACCATGGTTTATCCAGCGCATTGTATTGGTAACGCTTAGCCATCCAATCCTGATCACTCCATTCGTAATAAGTATTTGAAACTATGGAAGCTGTATGCGGTGGTAATTCCCAACGAAGTGCGAAAGGGTCGCTCTTCTCCAGGTTCTCCCCTGTTGATGATTTTATAAAGTATTTGTATGTTTCGCCATTACCTACATTTGGGATCCAGCCCTCCCATATACCGGAAGCATCCCAACGGTAGTTAAGCGGATGTGATTCCCGGTTCCACCCGTTAAAGTTGCCAATTACCGATACATGCTGCGCGTTAGGTGCCCATACGGCAAAGTAAGTACCTGTGATGCCATTATGCTGCACTACATGCGATCCCAGCTTTTCATAAAGCTTAAAGTGCTTTCCCGACTTGAACAGGTCGATGTCGAAGTCAGTAAACCGGCTGTAGGGTTCAACAGAATTTAACCCTATTTGAGGCGATTCCGCAACAACATTCTCTGGTGCAGCCTTCGCCTTGCCGGTTGTTGCTTTCTTTGCAGGCTTTTTCACCTTTACTTCTTCAGATTCCGGCCAGCTCTCTTTCTCACTCTTCGGCTTTGGTTCTTTCTTAACCTTAATCGGCATCGATTCTTTCAATTCGTCGGAGGGTTTCTTAGTTTGCTTTGCCATGATCAGATGTAGCGGGCTGCGCCAGGTTAGTTGGTTGCAGGAAACGGTTCCTGTTTGTCAAATATATAATTATTGAACATACATTGGCTGTAGATGTTTCTGGTTATACAAAAAACCAAACGCTATAAGCCAAAGGCTCCTAAGCAAAAAGGTGCCGCAGGTGTCCCGCTTTGAGAGTGGGACACCCGGGACACCTAAAATAGATATAGTATTAAATGTCAGCTATTTACGCCAACAAAGCGGGACACCCCGGGACAGTACAAAAAGTTTAGATAAATCCCTCAAGCAATTGTCAACCAAACCAATAAACCTTTTTTAAGGGTTTTGAATTTTGAGAGCGGGTCACCCAAAGTGGGACACCCCCAGATAGTCATTCACTAATTTAAGTATATAATCAAGCTTTGTGTTTTGTAACAAGCATAATAACCTGATATTCAGTAAAGAAGCTTATATTAGTATAACTAAAACCTTACATATCATGACACAAAACACCAACAACAGGCAAAAGGAGAACAACAACGGCCTTGTTATCTCTTACCTCACTCAACGCAACCTTATCGGCCTTACTGGCATGCTTTTACCACTTGCATTGGCTATCGCACCCAAAAGAACTACGGCTTATTACGGCCTGGAACCATCCATCAGCGATTATTACTATACAGACCGCGGCGATATCCTTGTAGTTATCTTATGTGTCATCGGCGTGTTCCTGCTCACTTACAAAGGTTATAACAAGGTAGAGCGTGCGCTCACTATTTTGGCGGCCATATCCGGTATTGGTGTGGCATTTGTACCAACCCGGAAAACCTGTGCCGATTGCCTGCTTTCGGTGCATACCGATAACGGCGGCGTGTTCCCGACCATTGCTGGTACAGGCTGGCATTTCGCGTGTGCAGCTGTCTTCCTGCTATCACTTGCAGCTATGTCGTTATTCTTTTTCCGGCAAACAGATAGCCCCGAACAATTAAGAACATCGATTGGCCGGCGTACGCCAAAAGCGAACCGAAATCGCGTGTATATGGTTTGCGGCATTGTTATGGTGGTGAGTGTTGTTCTTTTGGGAGTTTATTTTGTTATTAAACCCGATGTAAATAACTTCCCCATAGTGTACACGTTTGAGACCATCGCCGTTGAGGCTTTTGGTATCTCCTGGATAACCAAAGGCGAAACATTGTGGCCGGATAAAGCATGAGCTTAGTACAAAGCTATAAGCCTTAGAAACAATAAGGCCCCTTACGGGGCCTTATATTATTTAAATATTTCTATCTGCTTGAAATTTTTGCTGAACTTAAACTCGTAAGTTTTATCAGCATTCACAGCTATCTCGGTTATCTCCTTATCATCTGCTATTATTTTGGTTGGAACAAATGGCAGGCCGTTCAGCTTAAAGTGATAGCCTTCGTACCGCGGCGTATACAAACCTTCCATGCTTTGCTTAATGGTAAGGGTATTGGCCGAACCTTTTACAATAAACTTCTTCTCCAGGTAGATGTCCTGCTCATAAGCAAATGTTTCGCCGTAATCTTCAAAAAGGAACGAGTTCACCTCATAATCGCTGTAATAAATATTCAGCTTAACTTCTTCTATCGGCCGTTCGGCGGTATGCTGCATTACAGGATATTCGGGTATAACTGATCCTGCTTTCACAAACAGCGGCATGATGTCTATTGGTGTAGCAACACTAACTTCCTGCCCACCTTCTACAGGTTCCAGGCTCCAGAAGTTGTACCAGGTACCTTTAGGCAGGTACACCTTGCGGCTTTGCTGACCAGGCTCTAATACGGGGCACACTAATATCTTATCGCCAAAGGAGAACTCATCCTGGCGGAAGTGGTTAGACACGGTTGCCTGATCATGCATTACAACCGGCCTCAGTATAGGGAAGCCGTAGCGATGATGCTCCCAAAATGCCGAATAAAGATAAGGCAGCAATCGATAACGTAATTCTATAAACTTGCGGTTTATGCTGGTAAACGGCTCGCCAAAGCTCCATGGCTCGCGTTCTTTTGTATCACCGGCAGAGTGTGCGCGCATAAAGGGCGAAAAAGTACCCATTTGTATCCAGCGGGTGAAAAGTTCACCATCGGGCTCGCCGCTAAAACCGCCGATATCCGTTCCGCAAAAAGAGATACCCGACACCGACAAACGCTGCAACTGAACGTTACCTATTTTAAGGTGTTCCCATGACGCCACGTTATCACCCGTCCATACAGATGAGTAACGCTGTACACCAGCGTATCCTGCACGGGTAATGGTGAATGGGCGCTTGTTCTTCATTTGCTTGCGTAGGCCCTCGTATGTGGCGCGCACCATTTGCATACCGTAAACGTTGTGCGCCTTACGATGGCTACCGCGATAGCCGTCATATTGATGGCGCACGTCGTCGGGGAAAGTGCCCGAACCAAACACCGCAGGCTCGTTCATATCGTTCCAAACGCCGGCTACACCAAGGTCTACCAGTTCATCAAACAGGTCTCCCCACCAGGCACGCACCTCGGGGTTCGTGAAATCAGGAAACTGGCAGCGGCCAGGCCATACATGGCCTTCCATAAAGTAATCATCGCTGCGGCGGCAGAAGTATTTCTTTTCCTTGCCTTCTTTAAACACCCAGTAATTGTCGTCGACACGAATTCCCGGATCTATGATCACTACCGTTTTAAAGCCATTAGCAGAAAGATCTTCCAGCAGCTTGCGCGGGTCAGGGAAATATTTTTTATTCCAGGTAAAGCAACGGTACCCGTCCATATAATCTATGTCGAGGTAAATGCTGTCACACGGGATCTTGTTTTTACGGAAGCCGTTGGCAATAACCCTAACTTTATTTTCCGGGTAATAGCTCCAGCGGCACTGGTGGTAACCCAACGCCCATAAAGGGGGCATGGGGTGTGTACCGGTAAGTATATGGTAGTTTTTTACCACGTCCATCATGTGCGGGCCGTGGATGTAGTAGTATTGTAACTCGCCGCCATCTGCCCAAAAGCTGGTTTTAGTAGTGTCTTCACCGCCAAAATCAAAATGCGCCTTAAATGTATTGTCGAAGAAAATACCATGGGCAATCCCCTCATTTACGCTGATGTAGAACGGTATAGAGCGGTAAAGGGGATCCTGGTTCCAGCTGTAAGAGTAAGCATCAGTATTCCAATTCTTAAGTCTTTTACCTCGCAAATTAAACTCCGTGGCTTTATCACCAAGGCCAAAAAAGCTTTCGTTAGTATCGCACTTTTTGGTGCAGAACACATAATAGCCCCCAAACTTGGTGTTCTCTTCCCAATGCATCGGCACAGCATCGGTACTGGTGACGTGATCATCCTTATCTGAGAAAGAGATAAAAAAGTCTTGTTTGCGTATGTGGCAGTTTATAGCTTCGGTAGATACCCTAAACTCTAAATCGCTCTCTGAAAGCTCAAATTTGACGGCTTTAGAAGGCAGTTCGGGCACAGCGTAAGAGAACTCCTCCAGGAAAACGCTGTGCGGTGCAAGACGAACCCTGATAATGTCTTTGGTAACAATAGTTACCTCAACACTTGCATCACCATCAGTAAATATAAACTTGTTGCCTTTTTGTTCGGCGTGATTGGGTACGCCAAGATATTTTTTAACGATGGGTTTAATGCCATCGGCAGGGTTATTAAGGTGGTGAAATTCTTCCTCGTCAACAACAATATCCTCAGTTACAAGAAGGCGCGCTGTTAACAACTCGGGATTAGGTACTTTTTCTTCCATGTGAAACTTCTATATCTGTGCTGCCTTGTTAATTATACTCAACAAAGCTCAAAATTCTTTTATCTGCAATAGTAATCAGCTAAATAACGATTTCTAAACCAATATTCAAGCGATAATTAAGCCAAAGTAGTTATACGGATGATTGTGCAAGAAGATTTACAATATTGATAATTGTTAAGGCGGGTGATATCCAGATTCATATTTGCTAAACCCGGCAAGACGATAGTATTCGGCATCGACTCTGCCCCATCCTTTAAAAATTTAACAGTAATGCAGAGGAAGCAGCAATGGAGACATTTATCCCCATAAATACGTTAGTTGTAGTAAAAGTTGCCCCGGTAAGCAGGTCCGTAAATACCTGATGGCCGCTAATGTTAATTTGTTCGAGCAAGTCATGAGGTAGTTGCACATCCAATTGGCGATCCTCCCTGTTAAAGTTGGCAACAACCATCACCCGCTGATTGCCGGTATACCTTAAATAGATGTAAAGCTTTGTATCAAACCTGGGCTGGCGTTCGTTAGCTATCATCAGCTCATAAAAATTACCTTTTGCAAAAACGCGGTTGTCTTTTACAGTATTAAGGAGCTTGCTGTAAAATGCCCGTAAGGATTTTTGATTTTCAGAAAGTCCCCTGCCATCAAATTTATCACCGTTTACCCATTTTTGAAGTTCCGGCATTCCCCAGTAGTCGAATATGGTGGTGCGGCCATCATCGCCGCTAAAACCACTTGCACCTTCCGCAGGTTCGCCTACCTCCTGGCCTGCATACACCATTAACGGCCCGGTTGATAAGGTGGCGCTCACCACCATCCCCGGTACTGCAAGCCACGGGTCGCCGCCAAAAAAGCGACTGGCAATTCGCTGCTCGTCGTGATTCTCCATAAAGCGGAGCATGTGCTCATCAATTCCCTTGGTATGGTTGTTCCAAACGTTGTTTATTTGCCAAGTGCTCGCGTCCCATTCATTGCAGGTCAAGCTCCGTATTGTATCATAGAGGCCAACTTTATCATACAGGTAATCAAAATGCCCGTTATGGATGTAATTGTAATATTGTCCTTTGTCGTAAGCTTCGCCAATGAATATTAAGTGTGGATATTCTTCCTTTAGCTTGGGGATGATCCACGACCAAAACTCAACCGGGACCATTTCAATCATATCGCACCGGAAACCATCTACACCCATTTGAACCCAATAGCTAAGAATATGGTGCATTTTGAGCCACAACGGGGTTGGCGCGGTAATATTGGTGCGAATACCGTCTGGGGTATACACGCCATAGTTTAACTTAACAGTCTCGAACCAATCGTTTATTCCTGGCGATGCGCTGAACACATCATTACCCGTGGCTTTTGCCGGGAATTCATCAAACTTGCCATCCTTTAAAGGCGAAATCAACTCATCTCCGCCGGGGTTATAACCCGCGGGTACATTAAAATGCTGACCAGGCAGGTAATAAAAATCATTCTCCGGCGAAAAGGCGATCGTTGTATCATCGTCTTCCCCGATGTCACGAACGCCATCGGGTTTCACATCAGATGCATAGGTGCGTGCTACGTGGTTAGGCACAAAGTCAATAATCACCTTAAGCCCGGCAGCATGCGTACGGCCTACCAACTCTTTAAATTCAGAAATGCGGAACTCCGGATCAACAGACAAATCAGTTGCTATATCATAATAGTCTTTGATTGCGTAAGGCGAACCTGCACGGCCTTTTACCACATCAGGATCGTCTGGGGTAATACCAAGCGCCGAATGATCCGTCATGGTGGCATGTTCAATTACGCCGGTATACCATACATGACTGAAACCCATTGCGGCAATTTCCTGCAATGCTTTATCGTTAATGTCGTTCAGTTTACCAACGCCGTTCTCCTCTACCGAACCGTAAAATTTATTGGTGGTATTGGTATTTGCAAACAGCCTTGGCAGTAACTGATAGATAATGAGTTTATGATGGGCAACCGAACTTTCCATTGGAAATTAATGCTTTTTAGGACTTATTTATTACAGAAGCATTTAGCGTGCAATGCTCATCTCTTTACCTGCCTCAATCATAACTTCTTTATTGTTCACTATCAGCTTCAATTGTTCTCCTGAAGCTTTAATGACTATAGCCTCCTCAGTTATGCGCACCTTCAACAACGCTCCCCTAAAACCAATTTGAAACGATAATGCTTTCCACTCAGCCGGAAGCAGCGGGTTAAAATGAAGCTGACCATCCTTCACCCGCATGCCACCAAAACCTTGTACAACCGACATCCAGGTGCCAGCCATTGAGGTGATATGGCAGCCATCTTCAGTATCGTTATTGTAATCGTCTATATCGAGCCTGGACGTACGAAGGTAAAACTGGTAGGCGCGCTCTACATCTCCAAGTTTTGCGGCCAATATAGAGTGTACACAAGGTGAAAGGGAGGACTCATGTACGGTCCTCGGTTCGTAAAAGTCGTAGTTGCGGCGGATGGTCTCCAGGTCGTAATCATTTTCAAAAAAGTAGAGCCCCTGCAATACGTCTGCCTGCTTTATAAATACAGAACGCAGGATCCGGTCCCAGCTCCATTTTTGCACCAGCGGGCGGTCGGCTGCGGGCAGGTCCTTAACCAGTATCTGCTCCTTATCTAAATACCCATCCTGCTGAAGGAATATGCCTAATTTATCATCTTTAGGAAAATACATTTTGGCTACAATGTCAGTGAATTTAGCTGACTCACTCTTCTCATTAAAGCTGATCCTATTGGCTAAGGCCTGGTATTTGGTGCCATCGGCTTGTTTTACTTTTCTGATAACCTCCAGTGTATACTTCATACACCAAACTGCAATGGTGCTGGTGTACCAGTTGTTGTTTACATTGTTCTCGTACTCATTTGGCCCGGTAACGCCCAGCATAACATACTGCTGCCTGCTTTCCGACCAGTTTACCCGCTGAGCCCAAAACCGGGATATAGCTATCAGAACTTCCAATCCGTAATCGGCCAGGTAAGCTTCGTCACCCGTGTACCGAACGTAGTCGTAAATGGCATAAGCTATAGCGCCATTTCGGTGTATTTCCTCGAAAGTTATTTCCCACTCGTTATGGCACTCAGTACCGTCCATGGTAACCATAGGGTACAGTGCCGCTCCATCTTTAAAGCCCAAAAGTTTAGCATTCTCAATAGCTTTGCCCAACTGCTTATACCGGTACAGCAGCAGGTTACGGGCCACCTTTTGCTCGGCTGTTGCCAGGTAAAACGGCACGCAATACGCTTCGGTATCCCAGTAAGTAGAGCCTCCATATTTTTCACCGGTAAAACCCTTAGGGCCAATATTCAGGCGGTCGTCCTCACCTGTATAGGTTTGGTTCAATTGGAATATGTTAAACCGGATGCCTTGTTGTGCAGCGGCATCACCTTCTATAACTATATCATTGTGCTTCCATTTCTCGGCCCATGCAGCTGCCTGCTCTTCAAGCATTTGATCGAAGCCTTTCGCGGCGATTGTATTCAGGCGTTCGTGAGCTTTAGATATTAGCTCTTCCGCCGGGTAATTCTGAGACGACACGTTGGTGGCGTACTTAATGAGCGAAATAGCCTCCCCTTGTTTAGCATCCAGGGTGATTTGTACTGCGGCGTACTTCTCTTTTAGGAGAGCTTCTGACTTAAAATTGGCAGGACTGCCATCCATCAACACGGTCACCTTCATTGCGGTGGCAACTTCAAAGCCGGTCTTTTTTGTGCGCAGCTGTACACAGGCCACATCATTTTCAGCTTGCTTGCTCACTTCATCCCAGAACTTCTCATCGTAGTTAGAGTCCTTATTTACAACATTTCCATCTATATACGGGGTAAAGGATACTTTTCCTTCAAAGTTAAGCGGGGTAATATTGTATTTAATGGCACCACATTCATCGTCGACCATGCTGCAAAAGCGAATAGCCTCTACCTGCACCTCTTTACCTAATGCTGTGCGAATTGTAAAATTGCGCTTCAGGTAACCTTCCCGCATATTCAATTCACGCGTAAAGCTAATCACCTCACATTTGGCAAGATCCAGTTGCTCTTCCTCGATAACCACATCTATTCCTATCCAATTTGCAGCGTTAAGCACCTTGGCGAAATATTCCGGGTAGCCATTTTTCCACCAGCCTACGCGGGTTTTATCCGGATAATAAACGCCTGCTACATAATTACCCTGCAGGGTTTTGCCGCTATAAGCCTCTTCGAAGTTGGCGCGCTGGCCCATACGGCCGTTACCTAAGCTAAATACACTCTCGGCAACTTCATTATATTTTGGATCGAAGCCATCTTCGATGATCTTCCACTCGTCTATCTTAAAATACTGTTTCATAACGCACGTTTATGCTAGCCTGCTAAATTAACAAAGGGGATTGTAATACCTGAACAGGAAAAGCTTTATTTATCCACGTCCGGGCTTGCAGCAAGGCGTTGATCTCTGTAGTTTGCTTGGCGCTTACATGAATCTTGCACTTTACAACTAATCGTTTTACCTTGCGGCACCTGCTATGAAAAATGATGTTCTTATAATTGGCGCTGGTGCCGCCGGGCTTATGGCTGCTCGTTTGCTGGCAGATGCCGGCAAAAAGGTAACGGTACTGGAAGCCAGAAACCGAACTGGTGGCCGCATCCATACGCTCGGAGATGAATCTTTTTTCAGGAATACGGAACTTGGTGCGGAGTTTATCCACGGGGACCTGCCTGTTACGCTAAGGCTGCTGAGAGAAGCTGTTATACCTTACCGCAGCGCTAATGCGGAGATGTGGCGTTCTGAGAACGGCGAGTTCCACAAAAACATCATGGTTATTGAAGACTGGGACCCATTAATAAACAAGTTGAACCAACTTCAAGAGGATACCAACATAGATGCCTTTCTACAAAAAGAATTTCCCACTGATAATTATCAAGAACTACGGGATGCCGTTTGGCAGTTCGTTTCCGGCTACGACACAGCTGATCCGCGTGATGCCAGCGCCTTTGCCCTCCGCAATGAGTGGCAAAATGAAAGTGAAAACGCACAACACCGCATAGAAGGTGGCTATTGCCACATGATAAGTTGGCTTGCGTCACAATGCAAAGCAAAAGGAGGCGAGGTTTTCCTAAATGCCGTTGTACACACCATTGAGTGGAGCGAAGGAAGTGTTAAAGCTACCACTACAACGGGCGAGACGTACGAAGCAGAAAAGGTCTTAATAGCTATGCCGCTCGGCGTGCTAAAAGCCTCAGCAGGGGAAACCGGAGCCGTGTCCTTTTCACCCGAAATACCTGATTATAGCCAGGCCATTCAACAGATAGGGTTCGGTTCAGTTATCAAGATATTATTTGAATTTAGCGAGCCGTTTTGGCTGGATAATAAATCAGCCCACCTTAATGGAAAAGAAGACGAGAAGATGGGCTACCTGTTCAGCAATGAAGAGATACCAACCTGGTGGACACAAGCACCAGATACATCTAACGTACTTACCGGATGGATTGGTGGCCCTGCTGCTGCCGAAAAGCTGCATCTTACAGATGATATGATCGCGGCTGAAGGCCTTCAATCGTTAGCAAACATCTTTAAACGTGACGTTACTGAACTGAAGAGCAAACTTGTTGCCCGGCGTATTATGAACTGGACGGCCGATCCTTTCACACGCGGGTCATACGCTTATGATACTGTTGAGACGCCAAATGCCCGTAAACTCCTTAATACACCAATAAGTGACACCGTGTATTTTTGCGGAGAATACCTGTATAGTGGCCCTGCGATGGGAACTGTAGAGGCAGCATTAAGCAGCGCAACACAGGCGGTGAAGGCGATGTTAACTCAATAATCAGACCGCTGCCTTCTTTTCTTCAGCAATTTCCAGATCATCTGCATCAGGTGTCATAGATTCCTGCTGCTGCACAGCCTTTGCTTCATACTGCAGATTGATATAGATGGGAAAATGATCTGAATTGAAATTGGAAAGCCTGCGCATTTTCTTCAGTTTAAGATCCGTAGAGATAAAGGCGTGATCTAACGGGAAACGCAGGAACGGGTAGTGCGCATGAAAAGAATTATAAAAGCCTCTGCCCCGTCTTGGGTCTATCAAACCGCTCATTTTTAAGAACAGTTCCGTGGTATAGCTCCAGGCTACATCATTCAGGTCACCGACCACAATAACCGGCAGTTGAGATGCCTTAGCCATGTCCGCAACTAATAGCAGCTCTTTATCCCGTTCGGTAGAGCGTGGATTTTCGTTAGGTACAGGTGGTGTTGGGTGCACGCAAAACAATTTGATTTTTTGTCCGCTTTTTAAAACTATTGTCGTGTGAATTGATGGTATATCATCCTCTACCAAAAACTTTACTTCAGGACTTTCCAAAGGCAGTTTAGAATACAATAACATTCCATAGGTATTTTCCAACGGCACTTTTACGTTGTACGGGTAAGTTTCGCCAAGTGTGGATGTTTGATTATCCCACCGCGCGTTGGTCTCCAGCAATAAAACCACGTCCGGATCATGCTTCGTTATTTCCAGCAGGCATCCAGTAGTATTTGTATTGTCCTCATAAACATTGGCAATCATTACACATACCGACTGATCGGGCACATCAGTTACAGCAGTTAGCACCTGCTTTTTGCCCAACGGTGTAAAAGGAAGTACCTGCAAGGCCAGATAAAGTATGTTGGCTCCCATCAGTATGACAACAATCAAGAAAACAACATCATTCCCATCGTAAAAGCCAACAATAAGAAGTAAGCAGATTACAGATAATACCAGTTTCTGTATGCGGGGATAATCAAAAATGCGGAAGATCCAGTATTGATGCTTGATTATAGACAATAACGTAAAAGACAATAACAACACTGCAAAAACAACCAAAAAGGCATTCATAAAGGCAAGGTATTAGAGCAATAAGGTACTTGTGTAGCTAACATGCATAAAGCAATTATACACACAATGGTTTTGAGAAAAGCACTTTAGTTAATATCTGTTCAGGTTAAGTGGATCTGTAAGCCTATGAAAGCGATGCTGATTTCTTTGATATCTCACTGCGTAAATTAGCACACCTGTAACATACGGTATGATTAAACAAACTAGCGCAAGTGGGTACATTAATGCTTTAAAGTATTCCGCATCAGCAGAAAAGAAAACAAGAAATACAAATAACAGTAACGAAAGTGGAAATATGATGAGCCCAATAGACAAACCTCCCTGCAAAAAGCAATATTTAAGCGGCCCTACTCTGCGCGCTACTTCCCAATTTTTTACGAAATCAATATTGCTCAGGTCTTCGTGAGTCAGCCCTTTTTGCTTTAAACCCTGTTGCGCCAATAACCTGTCTCTGTATTTAGAGCGAGTAGCGATAATGAAAATCACTATCCCAAAAAACTGTGTTGCATAAAAATCTCCCGGCGGCAATATAAGTCCTTCATATATGAACGACACAACGCCAAAGCCTATAAATACACCCAGCAAATTTGCCTTTAAATACCTTACTAACTTACCAAGCATTCTATCATGCCCCCTGTCCAGCTAACAAATACAATACTGCCATACGCACAGCCACTCCATTCTCCACCTGATCCAGGATAATAGACTGTTTGCTGTCTGCCACATCACTCGTGATCTCCACTCCTCTGTTGATAGGGCCAGGATGCATTACGGTTATTTCTTTGTCAAGGTTATCCAGTATCTGTTTGTTTAACCCGTAGAGCATGGTATATTCCCTTATTGTAGGAAAGTACTTGATGTCCTGGCGTTCCAGCTGTATACGGAGCATGTTGGCAACATCGCACCAGTTGAGTGCTTTCAGCAGATTATGTTCCACTTTAACACCCAAAGAACTAATGTACTTTGGGATAAGGGTTGTTGGCCCGCAAACCATTACTTCGGCACCAAGTTGCTTTAGACAAAGGATGTTAGATAAAGCAACCCGCGAGTGCAGTATATCACCAACAATAACCACCTTTTTGCCTTCAACATTCCCATAACGCTCGCGTATAGAGAAAGCGTCCAGTAACGCTTGGGTAGGATGCTCATGAGCACCATCACCTGCGTTTACTATTTGCGCTTTTACATGTTTTGACAGGAAAACACCGGCACCGGCATACGGGTGGCGCATCACCACCATATCCACCTTCATGGCCAGGATGTTGTTTACCGTATCCACCAGCGTTTCGCCTTTGCTTACTGATGACGAGGAAGCTGCAAAGTTTACAACGTCGGCAGAAAGTCTTTTCTCCGCTAGCTCAAAAGATAAGCGGGTGCGGGTAGAGTTCTCAAAAAAGATATTGGCAATGGTTACGTCCCTTAACGATGGAACCTTTTTTATAGGACGGTTAAGCACCGTTTTAAAGTTATCCGCGGTTTCAAATATCTCTTCAATATCTGCGCGGTTTAAATCTTTTATGCCAAGTAAATGCCGTGTGCTTAATGCCATTTTCTATTTCGCCTCTGATACTAATACAATCTTATCCTCGCCATCCGTCTCCTTCCAGCTTACTACTACTTTCTGCGATGCTATACTATCCACTTCTATACCCACATAGTTTGCAGATACGGGTATATGGCGCGAGTATCGCCTGTCTACCAGTGCAAGCAACTCCACTTTCTCGGGCCGACCAAAGGCTTGCATGGCGTCCATAGCGGCACGAATGGTACGGCCTGTCCACAGCACGTCGTCCATCATTATGACTCTTTTCCCTTCAATTATAAAGTCAATTTTGGTTTGATTGGGAACCAGTTGCTCACGGCGGCGAAAGTCGTCCCGATAAAAGGTAATGTCCAGGTCGCCCTGCTCTATTTTACTTTCGGGAAGTATCTTTCTTAACTCTTCGGCAACGCGGCGTGCAAGGTAAATGCCCCGTGGCTGTATGCCTATAAGTACAGAGCCAGAAAAGTCGTTATGATTTTCTATTAATTGACGACATAAACGCTGAATAGTGATCTGAAATTTTTGTCCGTCGAGCAGCGTCAGATTTTGCATCGTATGGGTGGATTTGGGCAAAGGTAATAATTTTGGCGGTTTGTTTAAATGAGCATTTGCAATACTAAAGCATAAGATTAAACTACTATAATATTTATAATTATCTTGAGCCTGTATTAACCATCACAATTTATAGTACCGATGAAAGTTTTTAGCAAACTATTTTTTACAGCAGCCTTTGCCTTAATAATATCATCACCTTCATTCGCCCAAACTGGTAATCAGGAGAGTTTACCAACAGATTACCTTCCGGCATCGTTCCATGCCGGCCGTCGACAGGCATTGAACGATGCCGCCGAACTCAGTTGCGGTTGTTTTTGCGTATCCCGAGCAGGTCTTTTCAAATGATGTGAACTACGTTTTTCACCAAAACCCGGACATGTACTATTTCTCGGGTTATAATGAGCCGAACTCTGTACTGCTTATTTTTAAAGATATGCAGACCGCCGGAGATAGCAGTTATAACGAATTGCTGTTTGTGCGCCGCCGCGATGCAGCCCGCGAACAATGGACGGGCAAACGCCTGGGTATTGAAGGCGCTAAAAGCAAGCTCGGCTTCAAACGCGCTTACGACAGCGAGACATTCTCATCATTCCCGCTTGATTTCAAAAAATACACTACCATTTTGTACGATGGATTACCGGACGACCTAGGTGCAGATGTATCAAAGGGGAGCTTGCGTGAGTTGGTAACAACGTTTAAAAATAAAGCCGGATTGAAAGACGTGGATAAAGCTTTGTCTGCAGATTTATCTTTTATTAACCAGCGTGCTAATCCGAAAAATATTGACCGGCTCGTAGCTTACTTAAAGAGCAAGCTTACACTCGACGCCTACAAGAACAACGAGCTTATACAGGAAATTTTGGCCAAGCCAGATTCGGCAACACTTATGGCCGTTAAAGCTAAAATTAGCGCAAACCTGGGTGGCATGAGTTTATTCGAAGCACTTACCACTGACCTTCGGGGTGTAAAAACGCCTGAAGAGCTGGCGCTGTTAAAAAAGTCGGTTGTGTTATCCAGCCTTGCTCATTTAGAAGCAATGCGCGCTGTAACACCAAAGACCAGTGAGCGTGAACTGGAAGGCATTATGCTGTATGTGCACAAACGTTATGGTGCTGAGGATGAAGGTTACCCGCCAATTGTAGGTGCTGGTGGTAACGGTTGTATACTGCACTATGAAGAGAATGCTGCAACAGAAGTAAAAAACCAGTTGGTGTTGATGGATGTAGGATCTGAATACCATGGCTACTCTGCTGATGTTACCAGAACCTTCCCTGCAAACGGCAAGTTTACAGAAGAGCAAAAAGCCATTTACCAGATAGTTTATGATGCACAGGAAGCAGTGTTTAAACTTTGCAAAGAAGGTGTGACGTATAGCAAATTAGAAGACGCAACGGTTGAGGTACTTACCGCCGGGCTAATAAAACTGGGTATTATAAAAGATGCTAAAGAACTGCGCAAGTACTACCCGCACGGAGTATCGCACCACCTGGGGCTTGATGTGCACGATAAAGGAGCTTACGGCGGCGACCTGATATCAGGAATGGTTATTACGGTGGAACCCGGCATCTACATCCCAGCCGGTAGCCCATGCGATAAGAAATGGTGGAACATTGGCGTACGAATTGAAGACGATGTACAAATAGGTAAAACTGGTGGCATAAATCTTTCTGCAGATGCGCCACGCAAATGGCAGGATGTGGAAAAAGCATGTGCGGAAAAGAGTATCTTCGACGCCGGCAAATTCCCTGCCTTAAAGTAATCTAACAACACTTAAAATAGTACTGTAATATTAAAGGCAGATGAGCTACATTTACGTAACTATCTGCCTAAATTATGCCTTGTTATAATTACAAGTATTTAAAAGCGCTTACCTTATGCCTGCTTTTATCCGTTAATCTTTTGTTCTGTAATTATTCCATTGCTCAAGACACTACCGGTCTGAAGCAAATTCTCAACCGTGCAGAGCAATATAGAGAGGCGTTCCCTTTTGAAAAGCTTTACCTCCAAACAGACCGGGAGCAATACACCGTTGGAGACACAGTATGGCTAAAGGCTTATTTATTCAACGCTGCAACTTACACCCCCTCGGCATTAAGCAGTAAGATCTATGTCGAATTAATAAACGATAGCAGTAACGTAGTTAACCGGTTTGCTCTCCCGTTAGCGTCAGGGTTTGGGTATGGACAGCTTATTTTAAATGATAAGCTGAAGGACGGCAACTATACTATCCGTGCTTATACCAATTGGTTGCAAAACTTCAGCTCCGAAGTATTTGCAAATAAACATATCGTTGTTCGTAATGTATATGCAACCGACCATTGGCTTATCAGCGAGGAGCATACAACTAAATCACAAAATGGCGAGAACATAGCTAATCTCGCCTTACACCTTACGGACCTTTCGAAAATGGCAGTTGCCTACCGCGATGTGGAATTACAGGTTACTAATGGTAAACGAAATTTATTTAAGTCAACGTTTACTACAAGCGACGGCGGCAACCTTAAAGCCACTATACTTCTGCCTGATGCGAAGGATGTGTCAAACCTGTCAATCATCCTTACCGATAAGATAACAAAAAAGAAACTTTCACTTCCTTTCAGCCCTGGTGGCCAATATCAGAAAATAGACCTGCAGTTTATGCCGGAAGGGGGCACAATCATCAGCGGTTTGCCTGTCCGTGTGGGGTTTAAAGCTGTTGCTGAAAACGGCTTGGGAATTGATATTCGCGGAAGTATTATAGATAACTTGGGGCAAGAAGTAAATACCTTTGCTGCTACCCATTTAGGAATGGGTTCTTTTATTTTAATACCTGAAGCAGGAAAAACATATTCAGCAAAATACAACCTTGGTGGTGTAAGCCATACCGTGCCATTACCGGTTGCTCAAACATCAGGTATCTCGTTGCGCGCAGACGCGCTTTCTTCTACTGATACGGTCTTTGTCGTAATGCGTGCCACTCCTGACATTGCTGCCGCTGACAAAAAATATAATCTGGTAGTGCATAGTGCAGATTTGGTTTACTACGGCTCGTTAATAAAGCTCAGCAATGGTTTTGCGCGTACTGCAATATCGAAAAAACTACTAAACTCGGGCATTGTAAGTATATCACTTTTGGACGGCAGCAAGCCTGTTGGTTCACGGCGGATATTTATTGATCATAACGATCGCCTGCAACTAAGCATTACCCCAGGTACACCTACTCCCGGCTTAAGGGATAGTGTGTCATTAACCGTAAACGTGTGCGATGCTGAAGGTAGGCCAGTGGTAGGCAGTTTTGGTGTGGCTGTAATTGACAACGCTCTTAATAAAACCAGCAACGGTGTAGACGATATCACCAGCAGGTTGCTGCTGTCGTCAGATCTATCGGGTTATGTTGAAGAAAGCAGCTGGTATTTTGCTAAAAATGATCCGGAACGAACGAAAGCATTAGATATACTAATGCTTTGCCAGGGCTGGCGTGGCTTTGATTGGTCGCTCGTTAACGCACCAATTGTGAAGCCACGCTTTGCTCCTGAAACCAGCGAGCAGCTTTCAGGTAATCTACGCGGATTATTTAAAAAGCCAATTAAAAAGGCCAAGGTAAAACTCTTCTCAATGAGTAAGAAATATGGGCTTATCCTGCAAGACACCACGAGTGACGACAAAGGTGAATTTCGATTTGACAACTTACCTGTACTTGATACCATTAATTACACTCTGCGGGTTGTAAAGGAAAAAGGCGGTGAATCTATTCCAAATATTAACTTAAATGAGTTTATCCCCGCAAAAATTGACAAGCAGTTTATCACATATGCTCCCTGGTATACAGTAGCAAATGACACCTCGCTCGCTGCTTATTTGAAAGGGCCTAAACCCGTCAGAACGTTACCCGGTATTAGCCCAGCAGATGTAAAAGGCCGATTACTTAACGAAGTGACCATAAAGGGTAAAAAAGCTTACATCAAATCGGGTAGATATTCTGGAAGCGAAATAAAACAGATCACTGAGGAAGAGTTGATCCAAGCCCAAAAAAGCACATTGTACGATATCCTGCTCTCAAAGGTAAAAAGATTAGGCGTAAGCAACCTTTACAGCGAAGGACCTTTTGGGCGCGCAGCTTTCCATCCTGATCCGGCTTTAGTTATCGGCTTACAACGAGTCGCCGACATTATTGTTGACGGACAAAGTAGTTTGGCAATGATGGGTTTATCTGAGGGGTTAGGGTTAGCAAATGAAATGCTTGATTTTTTAAAGTATATGAGTGCCGATGAAGTTAAAGACATTAGAGTTGCCGGTGACTTTGAATACTTTATTACTGTTACAACCCGCAGCGGCAATGGATATTTTACCCGCACTAACAACAACATTGTGCGGTACACGCCGGTACCATACTGCTTCCCTGCACAATTTTATCGCCCCCGTTATAAGCCAGCCGATACCGCTCCTCTTATAGCGCGCCCCACATTGCACTGGGAGCCGAACCTGATCACAGATAAAGATGGCAGTGCAACACTATCCTTTTACACTGCTGATAGGCCGGGTAAATACACCATCACAGTTGAAGGTGCAGATATGAATGGCAACTTCGGCAGCAAAACAAGCGAGATCGTTATCAAACGACAATAAGAATTAGAATCGCGCCGACCCTCTAAGTTGGCTAAAAGCCGAAGGCGTAAACAAAAAAAGCCGTAAAACTTGTCGCAATCATAATCTTCATAACATCATTAAATATGTTTAAGGGCGTTTGTTGCTTAAAGCGACTTATTTTAAAACACAAATAAGCGAAGCTACCCAATAGCGACATACACTCAGCGGCTTACCTTCGTTAGCAAGAGTTTGCGATAAAGCATAATTTCTTTCTTCAAAAAATATCGCGATCATAAAAACAAATATTGGTGATAACACCAATACTAAACATAAACGCCTAAGGATGTTTACAGTTACTCTATCATTCATAGCGATAAGATAGCACGTGAGCAATAAAAAAGCCCTTCCGGAAACCGGAAGGGCTTTGTATTAATTAAAATTCAGCTTAGTTAGCTTCTTCTTCAGTTTCTGATTTAGCAGCAGGTTTCTTACCTGCGGCTTTGCTTTCAGCACCTTCCATCTGCTCTTTTAACTGAGCAAGAACGCTAAGGTCGCCTAAAGTTGATTTCTCAACCGAATCTTTAACTTTCTTAACCGCATTTACAGCAGATTTTGCTTCTTTCTTACGGTTTTCGAAGTCCTGCATGCGGGCATCAGCGCGAGCCTCTTCCCAAATGCGTGAGTGTGAAATAACTATACGCTTGCTGTCTTTGTTAAATTCAATGATCTTGAACTCAGCAGTTTCTTCAGCTTTTACAGACTTGCCGTCCTCTTTAACCAGGTGTTTGGTTGGCGCAAAGCCTTCAACACCGTACGGTAAAGCAACGATAGCACCTTTGTCAGTTACTTTCAACACGGTACCTTCATGTATCGAATCAATAGTGAAGATAGTTTCGAAAGTATCCCAAGGGTTTTCTTCCAGCTGTTTGTGGCCTAAGCTTAATTTGCGGTTGTCGATATCAAGTTCCAGAACTACCACGTCTAACTTCTCACCTACTTTAGTGAACTCGTTAGGGTGGTTAACTTTCTTAGACCATGACAGATCAGATATGTGGATCAAACCATCAATTCCGTCTTCCAATTCAACAAACACACCAAAGTTGGTCATGTTTTTAACTGTAGCAACGTGCTTGGTGCCTATAGCGTATTTCTCGCCAGCGTTCTGCCATGGATCTGGAGTAAGCTGTTTAATACCTAAAGACATTTTACGCTCGTCACGGTCAAGTGTTAATACCTGAGCCTCAACTTCGTCACCAACTTTTAGGAATTCCTGTGGATTGCGAAGGTTTTGTGACCAAGACATTTCTGAAACGTGGATCAAACCTTCAACACCAGGGATGATTTCAAGGAACGCGCCGTAATCAGCAACAGTAACAATTTTACCTTTAACCTTGCTACCAACCTGAATGTCTTCAGAAAGGCTCTGCCAAGGATGTGGAGTAAGTTGTTTCAAGCCTAAAGCAATACGTTTTTTCTCGTCATCAAAATCAAGAACAACAACGTTGATCTTCTGATCTAATGCCAATACTTCACGTGGATGCTCTATGCGGCCCCAAGATATATCGGTAATGTGAAGTAAGCCGTCAACGCCACCAAGGTCGATGAATACACCAAAGTCGGTGATGTTTTTAACGGTACCTTCCAATACCTGGCCTTTTTCAAGTTTGGCCACAATTTCTGTTTTCTGGTTTTCAAGATCGTCTTCAATAAGCACTTTGTGCGATACCACAACGTTTTTAAACTCGTGGTTTATCTTAACAACTTTAAATTCCATTGTTTTACCAACGTACACATCGTAATCACGGATTGGCTTGATGTCTATCTGTGAACCTGGTAAGAAGGCTTCAACGCCCATAATATCAACAATAAGACCACCTTTGGTACGGCTTTTAACAAAGCCGGTAATGATCTCATCGTTATCCAGAGCTGAATTAATGCGCTCCCATGATTTTTGAGTTTTTGCACGTTTGCGTGAAAGCACCAACTGTCCGTTAGCATCTTCCTGCGACTCTACAAATACTTCAACAGTGTCACCGATCTTCAGATCTGGTGTATCACGGAATTCAGAAACTGATACTAAACCATCAGACTTAAAGCCAATGTTCAATACCACATCTTTGTTGTTGATGTTTACTACAGTACCGGTGATGATTTCGCCTTTAGTGATTGAGCTAAAAGTTCCATCATACATTTTTTCTAATTGCTCACGGTCGCTGTCGCTGTAGTTACCAAATTTTTTATCGTCAGCATCCCAGTCGAAATCTTCGCTTGGTGTAGCCGCAATTTTAGATTTGATCTCTTCAATAGAAATTGAATCAGCTTCTGATTCAACAGTTTCCTTTGAGGTTGCTTCAACTGTACCCAGTTCAGCTTCCTTCGCCTTTAATTCTTTTTCTGCTTCTTGTTTTTTTGCCATTAAATAATTTTACTCCTTTTTCCCAACACTTAATTGGGATTGCAAAGGTACGGATATAATTTTTATAGATAAAAATTAATTTACTGTTAATTATTGACTTTTAAGCTGTTTTGGAAACCAAACTGCCTGGTAAAAGCATTTTTAAATAAAAAGTTTCAGGATCATTCAGCACAGTATTAAACAAGCTTCATCTTTCTCTCTATCTCTTCATAAATACTCATAAAGCTGTTTAGTATGAACTCCCTATAAGCTAATATTACCTCTGTCATTGCTAACTCGTGTTCTGGCTTAAAAGGGTCGTGCCAAACACGCATGCAAATGCGCTTAAGTGCGTAGGTAACCTTGTCCAGGTGGACATAGGTACTAAGATAGCGGCTGCTTTTAAAGCTTTCGTAGAATTTAGAAAACACTGGCGGGTTTTTCATTCCGGCAAAGTCCAGAAACTCTGATATAACGCCCTTGTGACAATTATTCAGATGTCCATAAAAATCATCTACGTCAACCTCACCTGTTGTAAGCAGCAAATTATCCAGTATCAACTCTATAGCTATATGGCCCAGGAAAAACGGTTTAACCGGAGAACCCGACACTGCCGACGTTAACAGGTTTTTTAATGTATGTGAATGGTAAAGAAAGAATTCCGATGAGTGGAAAAACTTATCTACCAGCAAATGTTTGTTCCATCCGGCTATTATAGAATTTACTGCACCATCAGCATGCACTAATTTTTCCGGATGTAAAACAATGGACTTGTCAGCATTTTTTAACAAGTCTGGCAATACAGTACCCAGAGTAAAGTAGCAATCAGTTGTATCCCGGTCAAAATAATAATGCGACAGAAAATTCATAGATGCAGTTGTAATTACCTGTTTTCACAATAAACAAAAAAAATCCGATAAACTACAGCCATAAGCTAAGATATAACCACAATATCACGCTCTGTTTACATTTACAAAGCCATTTACTTGCCCGTACTCAACCAATTATTATTATATATTTGCCGTTTTAAGCAATACAAAGATGAATTTTGTAGAAGAACTACGCTGGCGCGGCATGCTGCACGACATAATGCCGGGCACCGAAGATATGTTGAATAAAGGTATGGCTTCGGGGTACATCGGCTTCGATCCAACCGCCGATTCGCTCCACGTGGGCAGCCTTGCCCAGATCATGACGCTTATACATTTTCAGCGTGCCGGGCACAAGCCATTTGCTCTAGTTGGCGGTGCTACCGGGATGGTTGGCGATCCATCGGGAAAATCTACAGAGCGTAACTTACTTTCTGAAGAAGATCTTCAACGTAATTTAGAGGGCATTCGGAATCAGTTGAAAAAGTTTTTGGACTTCAACAGCGGTGCGAATAGCGCAGAGATGGTAAATAACTACGATTGGTTCAAGAACTTTAACTTTCTGGAGTTCATTCGCGATGTGGGTAAACACATCACCGTGAATTACATGATGGCTAAAGATTCGGTAAAGAACCGCTTGAATGGCGAGACTGGTCAAGGGATGTCGTTCACTGAATTTTCTTACCAGCTAGTACAGGGTTACGATTTTTACTACTTGTGGAAGAACCATAATTGCTCGCTGCAAATGGGTGGTAGCGACCAATGGGGAAATATTGTTACAGGGACAGAGCTTATTCGCCGTAAAAGTACAGGCGGCGAAGCTTTTGCTTTAACCACCCAATTGATAAAAAAAGCAGATGGCACCAAGTTTGGTAAATCTGAAGGCGGCAATATTTGGTTGAATGCTGAAAAGACCTCTCCATACAAGTTTTACCAGTTTTGGCTAAACACCACCGACGACGATGCCAAAAGCTACATCAGGATATTTACTCTTTTCGAAAGAGACACCATAGAAACCATTGAAACAGAACATAACGCAGCTCCACACCTGCGCGTATTACAAAAGGCTTTAGCGAAAGATATTACTATACGTGTGCATGGCGAAACAGAGTTTATAAAAGCTATAAAGTCCACCGAGTTTTTCTTTGGCGGAACCGGAATAGAATTCCTGAACGAGCTAAGCCACAACGAGGTAATTGGCCTGTTTAGTGGCGTGCCTAATTGCACTATCAGCAAAGATGAATTGGCCGCCGGCATCAACGCTACCGATTTACTAGGTGGAAAAACCACAGTATTCCCATCTAAAACTGCAGCAAAGAAAGAAATTCAGGGTGGCGGGGTATCTATTAATCGTGAAAAGGTCGGCACGCCGGAAGATGTAATAACAACCGCACAACTCCTTAACAATAAATACTTGGTAGCACAAAAAGGTAAGAAAAATTACTTTTTGATAATTGCCGAATAATGTTGATGATGTGATAAAAAAGAAAGGCCCTTCAATATTGAAGGGCCTTTCTTTTTTATCAAGTTGTCGCGTTCTTAAACTTCTCAGAAGTCGCTTAATAACTCCAGCTTTTTGGAATTATATTCCTCCTGCGAGATTAAGCCGTTCTCGAACAACGTTTTCAAACGTTTTAGCTTTTCTGTCAACTCATCCTTTTTAGGTTCCTCTTGCACTACCGGCGCGGGAGTTGGTGTTGGTGCAACTACCGGATCTGGCGCGGCTACAGGCGGCTGTACGATTGGAGCTGTTGGCTGGTATGGCGCAGACGTAGTATGTGCTAAATCAAATGAACCAGATTCGGCACGCTTTTCTTCCAGTTCACGCTGACGTCGAAGTTCACGCTCGTTTTCCTTACGTTCCTGCGCATATTGGTAAAGTTTACGAGCCTGAACCTTTGGCAAGTAATCTACGCCCATTTCGGCACCGTTAACCGTTTTCGCACTGAATACTGCGCCTATAATTTCTTCTTTAGTGTAAACATCAACAATATCTTTCCATACGAAGTCTACAAACTTTATAGACAGACCGAGGTTTGCTGGGGTAAAGAAAAGTATACGTTTGTTGGTGAGCGCGATGCAATCCGGGAATAGATTTACAATCGGTTTTTTTTGTACTGCTATATACAATATCTCCTCGCCTGTTGTAAGCAGGTCAACCAAACGGCCGTAAATACGTTCAACAGCTTTGGGATCTTGTTCTTCTTTCAAAAATTTATCAATCATATCGTTGATGTTGTGATGGTTGCAAAATTAAAAATTTTTGCCATTGTAAATTAAAAAATAAGCAGCCCTGGTGTAACGTTATCCTACCAATAAATTACATCCCCTGATATCCGAATTGTCGAAACGGCCCAGCACTTCAAAAGAACCATCGGCGTAAACACGTCCTAAGTCCTGAGTGGCGATAAATGAGCAAGAGTTGATGTTGGCCAGGTCAATAATATTTATACCACCAGTTTTTTCACCTTCAATAAGCGTTAACGGGTCGTTAGTATCACGGGGTATAATCTTCATCCAGGGTGGACAATTGAATACTCCCTCGCCTTTTGAGTATGCCTGAGAAAGCAACTCGGTCATACCATATTCAGAATGTATGGTTTTTACCCCGAAGCCGCTGCAAAGAATTGTGTGAAGTTCTTCACGGATCATCTCTTTCCGCCTGCCCTTCATTCCGCCTGTTTCCATAACTATGAGTTCAGGAAAGTTAATGCTATGCTGTTCCACAAAATCAAGTAAGGCAAAGGTTACCCCTATTAACAGAGTTGGTTTTCCATCTGCTTGTTGCTTCTTTAAAATACTGTAAAGCTTATCATGATCATACAGGAAAAAGCCACTGTCCGGATTGCCTGATTGCTCTATAAGGTCTTTAGCCATGTAAATAAGCGAAGAGCCTTCACGCTCAAGGTATGAAGGCAGCAAGGCCAGAACAGTGTAGTTTTTCACATCACCATAAAATAACTTGAAGGCCCGACGAAAACTATCCTCATACCAGCTTACATCTGTTACCAGATGGGTACTGGTGATCATACCCGTTGTTCCGGAACTGGTAAACACAACTTCTTCTGTATTACTTCCCGTAACCACCCGTTGCGATTTAAAAAACTCTACCGGCACAAAAGGTATCTGTTCAACAGATGTTACACTAGCTGCGCTTCGGCCAATAGCTTTTACAAAGGTGTTGTAAATAGCATTATTAGTAAATTGATAATTAAACACCTGCAAGGCGGCAGCGTTAAACTGATCCTGATTTGTAATGGAGAATACCTGCTCTTTGGTTGGCTTTGTCATGCAGGGTCAAAGATAGCTTAATCACAAACTTCAGGATAACGCAGCTGTAAAATTTGGCCGCCATACGGCTGTTTTGAGGCTGCGGCAATAACATTATCTCTTTTTTTTAGTTATTTACTCATACTTACAACAAAATACATAACCCTAACTATTATGAAGATTACCAAATTTTTAAGCTTAACATTTCTGTTGAGCGCGTTTCTAATACTTACATCAGCAAAATCTACAGACGAGAAAGGCATTGAGAAACTACACGATGCAACCAACGTCCTTAAAGAATTTGGCAAAATGAAAGAGAGCATTCCCCGCCAGTTACTAGAGGAATATGAGGGTGTTGTTATTATTCCTAAACTAATTAATGCAGGCTTTGGTATCGGCGGCAAACGTGGTAACGGCGTAGCTATGGTGAAACTACCTGACGGTAAATGGAGTGACCCTGTATTTGTTACGTTAACTGGTGGCAGTATTGGTTTCCAGATAGGTGTGCAGTCGGTTGATCTGGTGCTGGTGTTCCGTAATAAGGGAGTACTTACAAAAGTTAAGAACGGCGACTTCACTATCGGTGGAGACATTTCCGCAGCCGCCGGCCCGGTTGGACGTAGTTCTACAGCCAGCACGGATTACAAACTACAAGCCGAGGTTTACTCTTACTCGCGCAGCAAAGGCCTTTTCGCAGGCGTCAGCGTGAACGGCTCAAACCTTGCAATTAATAAAAGTGCTAACTCTAAATTTTACGGCGAAGGCACCACATCCGGTGCAATATTCGAAAGATCAACAAGTAACGTACCGGCAGTATTGCAGTTGAAAGAAACGTTAACAGCATTTTAGTAGCATTCAAAACAAATGAAAAATGGCGCCGTTTGGCGCCATTTTCATTTGTTCAGGCTATTGATATTTGCTGCCTTTCTAACCAAAAAGCCCGACATCGCAGACATACCACCTGCCAAGCCTCCAATTAGGGCCGTTATTGCAAATAGCGCAACCACACTATAAGCGTGGAATAGTTGCGCCACCCTTACCGCTAATATGTGCTGATTAGGAAAGCTCGCCAGCATAGCCATCGCGAGCCAGGCTAATCCCATACCACAGAAACCCATCCAAAATGAATGGGAAGTATTCCTGCTTATAAACAATGCCACAATAAATGCCAGTATACAAGCAGTCCACCAAGGTAGTAAATAAGTAAGAATAAGCGTTGCCAGCAATATGATAGAGAACAGCATAACTATTTTTTTAAGATTAAAGTTGATTTGATACGGGATGATTTTTGTTTAGGCGACTGCAGGAAAAGCAATTCATTTAGTTTTCCATCCTTCCAGGTTTGCAGCATATCGTCATAGTAAAAGCTACCAGGGTTGCCTGATTGCCCGCCCGGAATAATACCGTAACCCTTTACTTCCGGCCCCATTTGTACAACCATACGCCAGGATGGGCCGTGCCCTTCTGTTAACGCATTTACGGTAGAACCGGTGCCCCCAATAGCGAAATTACCGGAGCCAAAGCCGGGCAGATTAGCTAAATGGCTTACTTCAAAGTGCTTAACTTTGCCCCACTGCCAATTACCCGGTGCACCATGTTGCTTCAGCAGTTCGTTAACCGTTGTGTTGAAGGTGCGGCTTAGCAGATCGGCCGCATTCTCTTTTATGGGTGTTCTGGTGTCATCAAACCAAACGGAATTAGGTGATTTTATCAGCAGCTCTTCAGTTTTGTCCATAGAAGGTAGTTGCATAACGCCTCCAAAGCTATCGCCCCATGTTTCTGAGTAAAACTTTGTCCACCAGACAGAAAACATTGATGCTCCTTCCGATCCAACATCAAAAAACTTATTCCAGCTTTTTAAAATATTGTAAGCTTTAAGTTGGTTGGCGTCAAGCTTTGTTATATCAAGCTGCCGTAACATGGCCGGAAGTATATCCTGTGCACGTATGCTATAGGTATCTGTTTGAAGTACCCGCATGCTGTCTATGGTAGCTTTCTGCATAACACTAAGACGGTCGTTGATGCGCTTGCCACGTTCGTAAGGTGCAAACTGCCAATTGATATAATACGGATAAGTAGGATCGGTAGAGGATTGGTTGGCCGAACTTACAAAACCCCTTGGCGGGTTCTTTACAGTTGGATTCTGATCATTAGGTATCCAACCATGCCATTCATTAGCTGGGTCACTACCGTCCATTATAAACTTGCCCTGGTCTTTATACTTCAACGGTAGTTTTCCGTTCGGAGTGATCGCTATGTCGTTATCCGCAGAAGCAAAAACAAAATTTTGTGCAGGTGCTGCATAGTAAGTCAGCGCTTCGCGATAGTCATTATAGTTCTTGCCGCGGTTAAGCAGGTAAAAAGCTTTAAGATCATCCGACTCGTCGTGCGCTATCCAACGTAGCGCATTGCCTACCGGGATGTTGTCACGACCTTTCTTTGCCATTGCTGCATTGTCATAAACAACAGGTCCAAACCTAGTGTAACGTACGGTGTCGACTACATCTGGTTGACCTTTTACTTTGATAACTTCTATCCTGTGGGCAACTTTGCTCCATTTGTTGTTATACCAGTATTCGCTACGCGATTCATCTTTAAACCTAAGCTGGTACCAGTCCAGTATATCAGCATCTACATTAGTTACCCCCCAGCTTATTTGCTGATTATAGCCGATAATTACGCCTGGTGCGCCTGGCAGGGTAGCTCCGTACACGTTTATACCTGGTGCAGATAGCTGCATTTGGTACCATATAGATGGAAAGGTTAAATTAAGATGCGGGTCATTAGCAAGAATAGGATAGCCGGATGCAGTTTTACTACCGCTAATAGCCCAATTGTTACTGCCAATTCCTTCAATTTTTTCTTTGACATGCATACCCTCAAGCATCTGCGCCTTGGACGCGGCTGGGGGCTGTGGAATGGGTAGCGGCTTAAAGTCCCACTTTGTACCTACAGGTATTATTGGACTTTCATGCATTGGAAAATCAGGAAAAAGATCGTTGGTTATTTTAGCGCCGAACTTATTTAGCACGTTGGTCATCGCAAGCTCGTTAGTGCCGCCTGCCAGTGTTTCAGACATCAGCTTGAGCAAAAATGCACAGTTTATCGGCTTCCAATCCTCGGGTTTATAATCAAGAAGTTTGTATTCTATTGGATAGTTCTTAGGAGACAAACTGTGCACGTAAGCGTTTATGCCGTCGGTGTAAGCTGTTATAACTTTACTAATCACCGGATCTTTCATCATGGCGTCAACGGCGTGCTCTGCACCATATACCATTCCCATGCGCCGGTGGTATCTGTCCACCTCCAGTGCTTTTGGCCCTACTACCTCAGACAGTCGGCCAGACGCACTGCGGGTTTGTATATCCAATTGCCACAACCTGTCTCGAGCGGTTAAGTAACCCTGCACAAAATAAAGGTCGTGATCGTTAGCAGCAAAAACGTGTGGGATGCGGTTTTCATCAAACTTTACGGTAACCTCCTCTTGTAATCCTTTCAGCTTAAGCTGTTTCGGAGCATCTGAATCTTTACTTTCAGCATTTGCCCAAAAGCCGCTGCCTGGGTTTAAAAAGTTCCCAATAGGTGGTACATCACCAAACTTGTGCTGTAGTGCCCATATTAGCGCAACTGTAATTATGCAGGAAAATACGGCCTTAAATATCTTCATAGAAAGGTTTATCTGGCACCAAGTTACCAAATCCACGGATATTATAAAGCAGGCTAAGGCTGGTAATGTTTTCGGCGTTTTTTGTAATGCCGTTTGGGTCTGTTGTGTCTTTGCGCACCGCTTTCTCATTTTTACGAAAGTTCCATGGCGGGGTAGGATTAGCGTCCTGCCACAGGCCTAGGCGGTTTTGCCGGGCAGACTGTTCCAACATGGCAAGCTCCATACTTTTAGAGTACGCACGGTACTGCCAGGCATAACCATTCTTCACAATGGAATAGTTAACGTTTGTTCCATCTTCCAACAACACTTGCCCTACTGTACGCCCGTAACGATCTTTGTTGTTTTCGACGAGTTTGACGTACTTTCCAAAGCAAAGATCGGACGTGAATTGCCTTGCCGCCTGACCAAATGCCTGGCTTTTTTCGGGGCAATCTATTTCCGCTAGCCGTACGGTTATGTTCTGATGGTCGGGAGACAGCAGCTCCATTGTATCACCGTCTTTTATCTTAACTACTTTATAAAGTGTTTCCTCCCGGCGGTTGCAAGCTGTAATTAGCAAAACAAGAAAAAGGCAGGAGATGAAGGCTTTCTTAAGCATGCCGCTAAAGTAAAAACTTGGATGGGAAATAAGTTAGCCCAACATCGATTAGTGTGTTACTTAAGTTACCTTGCAATTGAAACTAAACCCGATATTCGATAGTTATTAATGAAATTCAAATGAGCAAGTTCCCTATACCCGATAAAGTTTTATATGTGTGTACCGGCAGTAAGTGCGCTAAACGCGGCGGCAAGGATATGTTTAAAACTGCAAAGAAGTTTGCCAAGTACCACGGGCAGGATGTGGAAGTAATCCGTATAGAATGCACAGACCGGTGCGATTGGGCACCGGTCTGTAGTATATCTCCAGGTAATATCTGGTTAAAAGAATATTCCGAAAAGGATGTTTTAAAGCTATTAGAGAGATAATTAAGCTTCGCTGTCGTATTTTATCTTACCAACATGCTTATCAATTTCCCAACGGCCTGTACCTTCTTCGCCAATCACTTCAAATAATTCCAGAGCACGGCGGGCTTTGTATTCCTCCTCACGCTGCTCCTTTAAAAACCAGTTCAGGAATTCATTAGTTACAAAGTCCTGCTCTTTTAAGCAGCGTGCGTAGATGTTCTTAATGGACTGAGTAACACTAATCTCCTGATCTAAAGCATCCTCAAAAACCTCGCGGAAAGAGTTGTATTCTTGCTTTATGCCGCTAACATCCGGAGAGATAGCGTTGCCACCCATATCCAGGATGTATTTATAAAACTTAAGCTGATGCTCACGTTCTTCTTCAGATTGCTTAAAAAAGTATTCGGCAGAATAATCGAAACCATTACGGTTGCACCATGAAGCCATAGCCAGGTAAGCTGATGATGAATAGGCTTCTTTTTTAACTTGCTGATTTAGTAAAGCCTCAACTTCAGTAGAAATAAGGCTTTTTATGCGGATAAGATCTCTCATTACTGTTGCAATTATATGTTAATACTACGGCAACAAGCATGCCGATTTGTTAGGTACACAAGTATAACGTTATAAGTGCCGGGAAAGATTAAATAAAGACAATATGAATTCAGTCTAAATATCAGGCAACGCGATAAAGCACGTCGTGAATAATGTTGTTGAGCTGCAACATTACAAAGGTACCCTCAAGTATCTCCTTCAATGCGATAATCTGCAATAGCGAAAGCACATAGCAGTGATCACAAGCACAAATAAAGATAATCTCGACATCAGGGTCTTTACCGCTGTTGAGCAGACGGTCTTCTATATCTACGTGATAAACTGCTTTTTTTAGTTTAAGCAAGCAGCGATAATCAAACCTGGCAACCTTACCTGCAAAATCTACATACCAGCAGCGTTCTTCGTCGCACTGATATATAGCTCCTTTGGCTGTGCTGAACACATTGGCCCATGTAGGGGTAGCAGAAGTTTGTGTCGTTGTAACCATTAACAATGCAAATATGCTACTATTTATAATTAATCCAAATAGAAATGCGAAACTATTTAGAATAATTATTAACAAGTGAAGCAATACCTTTGTTGCCGTAAACTTTATAAACAGATGAAAGCCTGCATATTTGACCTCGACGGCGTGATAGTAGACACCGCCATATACCATTACCAAGCCTGGAAACGTCTTGCAAACGAAATGGGGTTCGACTTTACCGAAGAACAAAATGAACATCTAAAAGGTGTAAGCCGGATGGCTTCTCTTGAATACATTTTAAGCTGGGGCAATATTATTGATAAGACCGATGCTGAAAAAGTGGAAATGGCCACTCGTAAAAACGAGTGGTACAACGAAATGATAAACCAAATGACGCCTGCTGAAATATTACCAGGCGCACGGGAATTTGTACAAAGCTGCCGTGATGCCGGAATTAAAACAGCCATAGGCTCGGCAAGTAAAAATACCCCAACCATATTGAACAAACTACAGTTAGCGCAATTATTCGATGCAGTGGTTGACGGAAACAGTGTTACCAATCCTAAACCTGACCCTGAGGTGTTTCTAAAAGGTGCAATAGCACTTGGAGTTACGCCTGAAGATTGTGTGGTGTTTGAAGACGCTGTAGCCGGAGTGGAAGCTGCAAAGAATGGAGGAATGAAAGCTGTAGGTATCGGCTCAAAAGAGACTTTGAGCAAAGCCGACCTTGTAGTAAGCGGATTGGATAAGTTTTCACTCGAAATGCTTAACAACCTATAATATCAAAAATGTTTTGCTTGTGCTATTCTCAACATTTAGAATATTAAAACGAATTTGAAGCAATTTGATGATTAATTGTAAACTTGGATATAAATGCAGGGCACTTAAATGCTCACATTTATATCCAAGTTCTTTTTCTAGTGTCTTCTGTTTGCTTTTTCTATAGCCTTTACCGCATTTGCAACAAGCCTTTTCTGATCGGCGTCAAGCACGTTAATTTCGCTATCTCCATTAAAGCGGTAATAGATTCCGCCTACCGTGTGCTGCTTCGCTTCAAACTTTTTGTCGTTATCTTCAAACTCAAGGTACCCGCCCGGCGAAATGTGCTCTATGCCATCGTTTGTGGGATTAAATACAATTGTGCCGCTGTATTTAATTTTTTGATGATGGTTGTCATCATGTTCAACAATGGTGGTAGTGTGCCCATTTTTACAAGCAGCCACTGCAATCAGCATTATGCTGACTGTTATCATTTTAAGGTTTTTTACTACAGTTTTCATCTCTGATAAAATTATATTGAGACAAAAATAAACATTACATGGTATTATGCAATACATAGTACTATTTTTTATTTAATATTTCGCAAATATCCTCAATTACGCAGCTGTAAACATTAATTAACCTTTTTACCTTTATTCTCCAAAACCACTAACGGCCGGTACATGTCCCAGTTGGGCTTAAAGTTTTTTTGGTTGATAAGCCTGTCCGCATAAATAGAGAAATTACCTAGTACAATATCCTGGTCGCCGTCGTGATCTATGTCTGCCACTTCCATTGCTATCCACCGCCCGTATCTGTTTATAGGTATTTCATGTGCTTTAAACTTCCAGGTCGCTGTTTGTTCAAGATAAGTAAACCCCTCCTGAGGATGGTTTACAAAATCAGGGAAAAATGCAATTACTGCCATATCGCAATCACCATCGCCATCAAAGTCTGCCGACATCACCTTAGATGCACCATTAATGTGGTGGAAGTAGCTTTGTTTAAACTTCCAGTTGCCAAGGTTATTGAAGACGTAAACCCCATGATACGGTTTTAATATATTGGAGTAGTCATTGTTATCGCCGCAGGTATAAACAATGTCCTTCAATCCATCTTTATTCATATCAACCAACTGAAAGCTGTTGGTACCGTAAACCGGCGGAAAGTGAAGCAAATTTTGGGTAATAAATCCTCCTTTTTTGTTGTTCAGGAACATCCAAACACCTTCGTCTGCCTGAGCGAATAAACACATTACATCCGGCCAACCGTCATTATTAAAGTCCCCTACTTCAGCCTGTATTGCGCCGGGTACAGCTCTTATTACTATTTTTTTATAGCTGCTATTTCCCTTTTGTTGTAGCAAAAATAAAGCGCCCGTTGTATTACCGTATCCGCAAACAATATAATCCTGAAGTCCATCTTTGTTAAAGTCTGCTGATGCCGTAAATACCGGTCTAGGCAAGCTATCCATAAGTGTTTTCATTACAGGTTTGCTAGTTTTCAGATCGACACTCTCCAAGCTGCCTTTTAAATAATCATTAGGCGGTAGTACCCCCAAGCAGCTGAAAATTCCGGTATTCTCACCTTTCGGCAATCGATTAAATATCGCATCAGATACCGGGGACGGCATCTTTTTAACCAATTTAGCATTTAGCCCTGCATCCCACTTTAGCAGGTTATTGCCTGCATCGGCCGTGTAGATGAAACCATCATAAGGGTTCAGCTTTACCATCGTAGTCATCGCAGTAGCGCCTTTCCGGTTTGTTACAGGGGATAGTTTAAGCTTAAAATTCGCCCAATCAGTAACTGCGTCACGTGCAGGCATTGTGAGTTTGGTAGGCGCTACTTTCTGGTAATAAGTCATTATCCGCTGCCAATCGGCCATGCTTAATGCTGAGTGTTCGTCAGCATAATAGCCGCCCATTTCGCTTTGTATGCCTAGTTGTTTAGCCATTTGCGGCATTATACCCCTTTCCCAGGTAGATTTGTCAAGTAGTTGTGGGTCAGGATAGCGGTGGCAGCTGCCGCAGTACTTTTGCGAAAGCTGCTTGCCGGCAGTAATGTCTTCCGCAGGTGTATTAACATGTGGGTGGTTATCACAGCCGTTTAAAACAAATATAGCCGCCGTTACAACAGCGACTATACCCATAGCTAGTTTATTTGAAGTTAACTTTATACGCCCCATCCTTCAGTCCCGCCTGTTATTTATACAGGATTATTTTTTAATGTGATTCTCGAGTACAATAAACGGAGTATTCTCATCCCAATTGGGTGAAAAGTTTGGCTGAAATAAAAAACCACTTGCATAATTCCCCAGTAAAATATCCGGCTTACCATCACCATTCACGTCATTAACGTCCATAGCCATCCAACGCCCGTTCTTATTTACCGGTATAGCATGTGGCTTGAAATGCAGTCCTTTATCCTGCTCAAAATAAATAAACTCTTCGGCAGGATTATTTTTCATATCTGCAAAAAACGCTATAGTAGCAATGTCCAAATCTCCGTCGCCGTCAAAGTCGGCTGCTATTGCTTTGCTGCAGCCGTTTATAGGATAGAACCACTCTTGTTTAAAGTTAAAGCTACCAGTATTTTTATAAATGTAAACTCCATGATAAGGCTTTAAAATGCGAGAATCTCGAAAGTTATAACCACAGGTGTAAACCAGGTCAAGATCACCATCGTGGTCCAAATCCGCCAACTGGAAACTTGTCGAACCATTCACTGGCGGAAATTTAAGCAGCTCATGAGTATCAAACCCACGTTTTTTGTTGTTTAGGTACATGGCTAACCCTTCATCGTTTACACCATAAAGCACCATTAAATCTGTAAAACCGTCGTTGTTAAAGTCACCAGTAACTGCCTGCACCGCTCCCGGCCTTTCTGTTATTGCTGTTTGCTTATAGCTTTTTGTTTTTGGATCCTGCTTTAACACATATACGCCGCCTTTGAGATTACCCGGCGAGCATATGATGGTTTCTGCATTGCCATCCTTGTCGAGGTCGGCTGACAAAGTTTGTACCGGCCTTGGCAGTTCCGATTGCATTTGTGATGTTGTAAGTTTAGGGCCAAGATTTATTTTAAAAATACGCCCGTTGGGGAAGTCTATTGGGTCCAGCCTGCCAATACAGGAAGCAATAGCCTGCTTTACGCCCGCAGAGTCTGGAAGAAAGTTGAGGTTAACTGCCGCGGAGGGTAGGTTTATGCTCTTTGAAATTTTAAGCTGACTGTCCCACTCAGTTAACATGCCAGATACCACATCCCCACTGTAAATTTTGCCAGTTGCAGGATTAGCGGTGATCATGGTTGTAAAGCTGATATCGTTGCTACGTGCGGCTTTCCTAAGCGTAAAACCTGCCCAATCTTTAGAAAGGGCTACAGGTGCTTTTGCCGGCAGCAATGTGTCTGGCGCTAATTTCTTGTAATAACTTGCAATAGCTTGCCACTCCAATAAGGAAAGGCCGGTGGTGTCTCCTTCTTCCTTATAATAGTCCGCGCCGTAAGTTTTGATTGAAAAGTAACCTGCCATAGCTGGAAGGGTGTGCACGGTCCAAACATCTTTAGTTAGCGCATCTACCGGCACTAATGAGTGACAGCGGGTGCAATGCCGCTGAACTAAATGTTTGCCATCAGCTATTGTATCACCGGTAAGTTGAGTGGTATTGCTTGTTTTACCCCCGCAACCATAAATTAATGTACTTGCAGCAAGCGCCGCTCCGCCTAATAGTATAAAAGAAGAGTATAAGAACGCTTTTCTCATTTTTGATAAAAATATAACTGATTAGTTTTGCAGTTTCAGGGTATTCCAGATGTATTCGCCTATCTGCCGGCCTTGAGTGGCACCGGCATCTACACTAACTTTATAATGTATACCGCCGTAAAATCTACTGATAGACGTTTCATCAGATGCTTTTAAAAATGATTTAAAATGCCGCTGAAGGCCAATATAACGCAGGTCACTGGTGTCATCATACTCAAAGTTGTCACCAAATAGATGTGTAAGTATTACTGCTGAAGCAGCGCTGATGTCGCTGTGTCCGCTAGGATATTCCGGGAATGGCGGTGTTTGTAACAGTGGCAACCATTTTTGATCTATCTTGTCATTGATTACCGTTACTGGCCTAATGTATTGCGTGGTATACTTCACCTGCCATCCGCAAATAAATGCGTCAAACAAAGCTATAGAAGTTAGAGCATATGCCTGTGCGGTCTTAACCGCGTCAGCCTTGGTTTTTTTGCATGCAATAGCGGTAATTCCTATCCAGTGTCCACCAGGAGTTATCTTTTTGTTTACAAACATCATATGCCCGTTATGCTGTATAACAAAAGGATTATCATCCCAAAACTTGGCTATTTGTAGCTGATCGGCAGTAAGGTTCTTGCTTTGTTCGTAAACTTCCACATTTTGTTTAAAGTAAACGCTGTTACGATCTTCGCTGTATGCAGGGGGCGGAGGTAAAGCGAAGTCAGATGATGATTTTACAACAAATGTGTGCATTGTGCCCCAGCAATATTCTACGCCGTCCAAGTAGTCAGGCGCTGTTGGGCGCCATTTGCCATTATCGCTTGTACCCAAAAAACGGGGCTTACCGCGTGTTTGCGGATAATTATCTACTGCCGCACGTGCTAGTATTGCTTTTCCTATCTTTTCACCAAAATCTGCAGAACGGGCGTAAGTAGAGTCGTCCAAATTATCCTGGTACATCGCATATACTTTATCCTCGTACTTTTTTAGCGTATCAACAGAAAATGTAACCTTACGGGCCACTGTAAAAAAGGCCTTTGTAGCAGCTAACGTATAGTTGTACTTTTTCCCTTTTTGGGGCTGAGGCATTTTTTTGAAATTGTGTAGTTGGTCAGTTATCGAGTTGTATTTAGGATCAGCAAAACGCATTGCCTCATAAGCCGCTAAAGATGTATAGCCGTATATACGGGCCGCCACAGGCGGAGTAAAAACGTCGTAAATGATTACTTGCGTAAGCTGATCTACATTCTCGTGCAATACATCAGCATCTTTCTTTAATTTTATTTTGTCCTTTTTAACACAACTAAAAGAAAACAAACAAAGGGCAGCGGCAAATAATACTTTATAGAACTTCATCATCTCAACAGTTACAATTAATTGGTGGGTATATTTCTTTTATGACCGGCAATGTCTGTAATAATCACCTGAGCCATAGAACTGTCAATATTAAAAAATCTGCCCGACTGTGACAAGAAAGATTGACCGTTATAAAACTCTTGTTTGAACGTTTTGCCATTATTGTACCTTATTGTAGCGAACATATCACCCGGCTGCAAGGCAACGGCGCGTATTGTCCTCCTTAGCTGGAACAGCTTCATAGCATCTTTATATTGTGTGGCTGCAAGTAAATACCGCCCATTAGTGCCGCGAAGTTTTACGAGACCCTTACCGTTATTAGGAATGAACAAACCGCTTTGCTGTATAGTTAGAGGGTTAAAACCACCCTTGCCATCGCCTTTTAATATCAAACCGTTAAACGCATCGTACCTGCCAGTGGCTACTTCGGTACCATAGTCGTTACCGCTAAGGGCCGCATCCAAATTACCATCTCCATCAAAATCATCTATCACAATACCGCTTAACTGCGATAATTGTGCTTGCGCGGGCAAAGGCATCATTGTAAACTTACCTTTACCATCATTACGCATGTAGACAGATCTCAGCTCATTAGCTTTTAACCTCAAGGCGCCTTTCCGCATCTCCGGTGTAAGCACAGAATCCATAGTAGAAACTGCAAAGGACTTGTAGTTTTGATATTTCACACGCATGCTTATCATTTGCTTAACGATATCGTCCCGGGTAAGTGCCGGGTACTCCTGCATCTTTCCTTCTTTATCTTTCAGGAACAATGATGGGAAAGCGTCATAGCTATTGTTATTGTCAAAATCTTTAGCAGTGATATACACAGGATATTGGTCTGTAGCCTTGTAGAAAGTATTTGTACCTGTATTACCTACAATGTAGTCAATGTCTCCGTCATGGTCGAAATCACCACCGGCAATAGTGTTCCACCATCCCAGCTTACCAGCTACACCGGTTGCCTGAGTTTCATTTTTAAAAACACCACGATTGTTCTTCAGGAAAGTAACAGGCATCCATTCTCCGGTAAGTATTAGGTCGGGCCAACCATCATTGTCATAATCAGTAAATGTGGCATCGCAAACAAGCCCAATATTTTTTAGGTCTTTTGCCGCAGTTGGTGTAACGTCAGTAAATTTAATCTGACCGTTCTTACTATCGTTCCGCAGCACAAAGCTGGACACCGGCTTAGGATAGTTCCAAGGATCCACCCTGCCCGACACGAACAAGTCTGGTGAACCATCTTTGTTATAGTCTACTGATTTTACGCAAAGTTTGCTGGTAAAATTGGCCGGTAACGCATTTGGCTGTAGTATAAAGTTACCCTTTCCATCATTAGCATAAATCCTGTCCTGATAGGCTGACGAGTTAGGCTCATACTCGTACCCTCCGCTCGCCGCATAAAGATCAAGATCGCCGTCGCCGTCGGCATCAAATAGCAGCAGTCCTTCGTCCTTATATTTTATGGTTGATGCCGCTGTTGACGTTAAATTACGCTGTAGAAATTTGCCGGTAGCTTGCTGTAAAAACAGCTGAGCAGGATACTTTGATGTACCACCTACTACCATATCGTCAAACCCATTGCCATCCACATCACCTACTGCCACGGCAGGTGCATACTCGGACAGTTTATGAGGAATAAGTTTCTGTATGTTAAAATCAATGAAATCCTCTGACTGGTGAACATAGTTAATGCCGAGGGATTTAGTTACTTCCTCAAACAAAGACGTCTTGTTAACGCTTTGGCCTTCCAAAACATAGCTATCCTTTGCATCGTTAATATACACCTTAAGCAAGCTATTTGCTTTAACTTCTTTAAGAGTTTGCTTTCTTCCGTTCTGCCACCTGATAACCACAGAATCAAGAGTAGTAACATTACCCAGTCCAAAATGAGCAACATTTTGGATAGTGGAAAGATAGCCCCTGTATGGTGTATTTTCATATACCTGGTGCTTGCCATGGTCATAGTAAATATCTGCCCATGCACCTATGCCGTCACGATTTTGGGCACCACCGGTAAATTTTATTTGCAGATAATTGTTGTTGGGTTTGTCGCTATCGCGTGAAGTGTTACGATAAACAAACGCCTCATCATCAATATTATTAATGACCATGTCCATTGCACCATCATTATTTAAATCAGCGTAAGCAGCTCCATTTGAAAAAGATGGGATATCTAATCCCCAGTTTTTGGTTACATCTTCAAACCCAAGTTTACCGGTATTGTGGAACGCGTAATTCGCAATTTTTACAACTGGTATCTGATCCAAAACTTGTTTCTTGCTGGCTACTGCATACGATTCTTCCCGAAATGCAATAAAGTCGTGATCAGTAACGTCACGTGGGTAACCATTAGTTACTACAATATCTCTAAAACCGTCATTATCAAAATCGGTAATCATCGGCCCCCAACTCCAATCGGTTTGTGCCACCCCGCTAAAAAAAGACACCTCACTGAAGATCGGCGCGCCTATACTGTCGTTTTGACCCAAACGCGGACCCTGATTTAGCTGCAAGGTGTTATGATTATATTGATACTGGTAGTCGTAGCGATCAAAGTTTTGATAAAGCTGATACTGTAAAGGCGGCGAGAACATCTTTTTGCGGTAATTATCCTCGGGATCCATGTCCAGTTCAAATACATCTGCAAGGCCATCATTATTGATGTCCTGTATGTCTTGACCCATTGCACTCGTTGCAGTGTGCTTAAAATATTCTTTAGAACGATCAGTAAATGTGCCGTCGTGGTTGTTTATGTAGAGGATGTTGTTGGGCAGAAAATCGTTTGTAACGTAAATGTCTTTATAGCCGTCGCGGTTTATATCTACCGTACTGGCTGCGTGGCCATATCCTTCTATCAGGATACCTGCCTGTTGTGAAACGTCTTTGTAAACCGGGTGTTTCAATACCGGATTGTACTCATTTTGATAAAGCTTACCGGTGCTGCGCGCAGAGCCATCTTTAGCAAGCGTACGAAACGCACTTGTGTTATCAGTCGATTGTGCCTCGTTAACAGTAAGGTACATATCTAAATCGCCATCGTTGTCATAATCAAAAAACGATGCCATGGTAGAATGAACATTTATATTCAAACCGTAAGCTTCGGCGTCCTCTTTAAAGTGAGGAACACCCTGTTTATCTGGCCCCTGGTTAATGTAAAGCAGGTTCATTCGCTTTACAGGACTATTAAGTAACGTATTGCAGACGTAAATATCGGCTAGTCCATCGTTGTTAATGTCCACTATTGCAACTCCGCGACCCCATCCGCCTTTGCCACCTACACCGGCTTTAACCGTAACATCATCAAACTTCATATCGCCTTTATTAAGGTAAAGCTTGTTTGATACTGCATTGCCAATAAAATAAATATCCTGTTTACCGTCATTATTAAAATCGCCGATACCTACACCGCCACCGTTGTAGATATTTAACATATCAAGCGGATTTATCGAATCGTTTTCTACGATGAGGTTATTAAATTTTATCCCCGAATGGGAAGAGTCTACCCGTTGGAAGAGGGTATTTTTTTTACAGGAAATAAAAGCGAGTGGTAATACAAATAGCAACAGCAGCCTGCACGTTTTCATCAGATCAATACTACACAAATGTTGAATAAATAAAAAGAGGAGGAGGTAAAAACCCCCTCCTCTTCAAAGTAGCGTATTAGCTATTAATAGCCAGGATTTTGCTTGATAGCACCCTGGGTAACGTCGATCTGACCCTGTGGTATAGGGAACAACTCATTTTTACCTGCGGTGAATTTAGCTTGTTTAATAAGTTCGATAGGGAAATTTGGTACATGATTTTCGTGATCAAGATAAGCATTGATTTGGGCGGCCATAAAACCGTTACCCATTTGCCCACCAGTGATACCATCCCAACGTTGTAAGTCGAAGAAACGGTGACCTTCCATACCAAATTCTAACCTGCGCTCGAACTGAACATATTTACGTGCAGTAGCTTTGTCAGTGAAAGAACCTGCAGGATACAAACCTACCTTATAGTTAGCAGCAGGAGTGCTGGTGTAACCGCCTGTTGGCTTTGTATCGTCTACATAAGTATGTACCCAACCGGTAGCATCAGCTGCACGGGTGCGTATTTGGTTTACGTAAGCACGGGCGTTTTCTAACGATCCCACTTCCACTTCGCACTCTGCAGCCCACAGGATAACATCAGCAAAACGAATGATGTTGTAGCTGTTAGCAGTAGACTGGTTTGCAGCCCAACCGCCGTAAGTGTCGGAAGTTGATGCTTGTGCTGCTTGATAGTACACGTTTTTGATAGGGCTGTAAGGGCCACCGTCTTCTTGGTCACGAGCCCAGGCTTTTCCAGGGTGAATACCCCAGTCAAGATAAGGGATACCACGACGACCAATAGTCCAATCTATACGAGAGTCAAGCGTTTCAGTAGATGGTGTAAATGCAGCTGATGCATCTATACCCTGATCGTTTTTAAGATCAGTATTATTGTAAGTATCTACTAATGGCAAACCAGTTACCGGATCAGTTTTAAATGCGTTTGCAAGGCTGAATGACGGCTGGAAGAAACCGCAGCAAGTAGCAGGGCCACCTGATGGGAAGTTCAGCGTAGAACCAGCATTACCATTTAAGCCGTTAGCACCGTCTTTAACAGAAGTTTGTGCGACAAACACACCTTCAGGACCATTTTTTGTAGATGGGTTAAAGTTGTTTGCATACTTACCTAAAGCGTATTTGGCGCCACCGGCAGTTTTACCGTTTGCTATAACATCTTTCAAGATAGCGAGAGCCTCAGTATATTTATGATCATACATTAGCGCTTTCGCCTGGAAAGCTTTCGCAGCCCATTTGTTAGCACGGCCAACCTGTGGCTGTGTTTCTGGCAATACTGCTGCCGCTGCTGCAAAGTCCGCAGCTATTTTGTCCCATATAGGGCCCGGGTTGCCAATGTTATAATTACCATTATCATAAGTAACGGTTTCATCAGCATAAGGCACGTTGCGCCAAATTTTAGCCATTTCAAAGTGAAACATGGCACGTAAGAACTTTGCTTCGGCAGTAACTTGTGCAATATTGTCTGCAGATAATGAACCATCTTTCACCAATGGAATTTCGCGCAAAACGTCATTCGCACGCTGTACTCCGTTGAACATTACACGCCATTTTGGATCAAGGTAACCATTTGTGGCTGTAGGTGTGCGGCTTTCAATAGCAGCAGCATCTGGCTGGTCACCCGGAGTCGAGCCTTTGTGAGCGTCGTCAGCAGCAACACTACCATATATCCAGTTATCAGTACCTGTGCTCCAGGTTGCCCCTGGCTGACCGTTGTAGCTACCATCAACAAGCGCGTAAGCACCAATTAACAATCCATCAACACCGGCCTTATTTGCTAACACTGTGCTGTTCAGCGTGTTAGTAGGCGTCTTATCGAGAAACTTCTTGCACGACATAGAGAAGGCAAGGGTTGCAACAGACCCTATAATGATCAGTTTGTGATTAAATCTTTTCATCTTATAATGTTTTTACTTTCCGATAATTAAAATGTTAAACGAGCACCCAAAATAAATTTACGCTCGTTGTTAGGGTAGTTACCCTGGTCAATACCAGGAGCACTGCCACCATTAGCCTGTAATTCAGGATCCATGCCACTGTATTTAGTTACAGTGAACAAGTTGGTACCTTGTACATAAACATTTAGTTTGTCAACACCGATTGCTTTTAATTTAGCAGCACCGAAAGTATAACCTAACTGCATAACGCGGCATTTCAGGAATGAAGCATTTTCTACGTAGTAAGAGTTAGCTACACCGCTGGTGCTAAAATTGTTAACAGCCTCAGCTTTTGGAGCTGCAGGATTAAGGTTAGTTGGTGTCCAGGCGTTGTATAACAGATCGTTGCTTTTGTTACCTGTAAGTGAAGAGTAGAAGTTAGTCCAGTATTTAACATAGTTGAACGCTTCGTTACCTTGTGAACCGTAGAATACAGTGCTGAAATCGAAGCCTTTATAGTTAAGGCCCAAGTTCAAACCATATATGAAATCGGGGTTACCGCTACCATAGAAAGTACGGTCGTTATCGGTGATTTTTCCATCGCCGTCAACATCCTGATACTTGAAGCGGCCTGGGCCTGCACCGTCCTGAGTTGGAGATGATGTTACGTCGGCTGCATCTTTAAAGTAACCCACAACTTTATAGCCGTAGAACGAACCAATTGGCATGCCAACCTGTTGTTTAACTACTGCACCAAAACGTAGGAATACGTCTGTATAGTTGTTCTTCAGAGAAGTAATCTTGTTCTTAACAGAAGTGAAGTTAAGGCCAACGTTGAAAGAAAGATCGCTGGTGATTTTATCGCGATAGTTTACTGATATGTCTAAACCTTTGTTTTGAACTTCGCCTATGTTAACGAACGGAGCAGAACCACCACCTACAGTTGCAGGTAAGGTAACAGCAAATAACAAGTCAGAAGATGTTTTTTTGTAATACTCTGCTGTAACATCTAATTTATTAAAGAAAGTTGCATCAAAACCAAAGTTCATGATTTTGTCGGTTTCCCATGTTGTTGCAGTGTTACCCAATTGGCTGTTGAAGAAACCTTGAGTAATATTACTGTTTGAACCGTCAATAGCGTAAAATGAAGACGCCCTGTCTAAACCGAATAATGTAGCGGCGTTAGATCCAGGTACGTTTGCCTGAAAACCAGCTTCGCCATAGCTACCACGTAGTTTCAAATCATTAAGCCAGTTGATACCTTTCATGAAATCTTCCTGGCTGATTCTCCAGCCTAATGACACTGAAGGGAAGTAACCAACTCTTCTTCCTGGCGCAAATACAGAAGAAGCATCACGACGAAGAGTAGCACCTAAGATGTATTTAGAGTTATAAATATAATCTAAACGACCGAAGAATGATTGACCTGATGTTGGCTGCGCAAAGTAGCTGTAACGGTTGTTAACGTCGCTACCTGCACCAATATTTACGAAGTTAGGGTCAAGTGAAGGCAGTGTTGATACAGATGTACCAATGCCACGTCCTGAATATTGTTTCTGCTCGTAACCCACAAACAATTTCACATCGTGCTTGCCGAAAATCTGGCCATACTGGATAGTATTTGTCCAGTTGTAATAGTTGTTGTAACCCGCATTTTCAGAATAGCCGTTCTTATTTGCATGACCTTCGCCACTATCATAAGGCGTGTAGGTGATAGCGAAATTGTAGAAGTTGTCAATGTGTCCGCTAAATGCGGTACGTGCAGTAAAGTGTTTAAGGAAATCAGCCTCGGCAAACACTGTACCTTCAATGTTCCAGGTACGGTTTTCATTGTTACGCTGGCGGTACTGAGTTGCAACAGGGTTGGTTGCGTTACCCAAAGCAGTTGGACCTGCCCATGTACCGGCATATTGTACCCCTGAAATATCGTAAATAGGAATTTGCGGTTGCAGACGATAGCTCATAGAGATAGCGTTGCCTTCGTTTTGGTTGCCGCCTGGAATACCACCCTGACCATTAGGGCTTAGTGTGTAGAATAAAGTAGCATTTTCTCCTACCCGGATATGATCCTTGATGTTGAAGGTAGTGTTGATACGTGCCTGAGCGCGTTTAAAATAAGTGTAAATTAATGTACCCTGTTGGTTAAGATAGCCAAAAGATGCATAATAAGAGTTCTTGTCGTTTGCACCACTTGCAGAAATGGTGTGCGATTGAATAGGAGCGTTCTTGAAAATAGCGTGGAACCAATCGGTACCTTCGTTATTGTTGTATTGTTGTATTAAGTAGTCGTTACCAGGGTTAAACTCATCGTATTTATAACGAGAAGGGTCAACTGCCGGATTACCTGCCGCATAGTTGCCTTTTGTAACGCCGGGGCCTTGCACACCAAAGTCTGCGATTGCGCCGTTTGCAAGGAATAGCGGACTGTTTGGCTCAACTTGTTTAACTAAAGCAAGGTAATCTCTACCGTTTAATACGTTAAAAGGATTACCGCCTAGTGGCCTTTGAGTACCATAATAGCCATCGTAAGAAAAGGTTGACTTGCCAGCTTTACCTTTCTTAGTAGTAACCACAACAACACCGTTACCACCGCTTACACCGTAGATAGCTGCCGCGCCGGCATCTTTTAGTACGCTGATAGACTCGATATCATTTGGGTTTACGTTAGACAAGTTACCGCCTTGCACACCGTCGATAACGATAAGAGGCGATGAATTGCCGAAGTTTGATGTACCACGCACGGTGATTTGCGCGCCCGCGCCCGGAGAACCCTGAGTTAATACAGTAACACCAGAAGCCTGGCCCTGTAATAACTGATCAGAACTGGAAGCGGGTACTTTAATAGCGCTGGAAACATCTACTGTAGCTACCGAGCCCGAGATGTCCTTTTTACGCTGGGAGGTGTAGCCCGTTACAACAACTTCGTTCAGCGTGTTGTTACCTGCCACAAGCGTAACGTTAATGTTGTCGCTGGCACCAACGGCAACTTCCTGTGTTTGATATCCCAGATAAGAGATAACAAGCACGTCGCCCGACTTAACGCTTAATGTGAATTGTCCATTAACGTCGGTTTGCGTTCCGGTAGTTGTGCCCTTTACACGCACGGTGGCGCCAACTACGGGCAGCTTGTCATCGCTGCCTATAACACGGCCAGTGTGCTTTGTTTGAGCTGTAACTACCAATGAAGAAACCATGCAGCATAGTAGCAGACACAGTGCTCTTCCCTTTAGGAGTAAACTTTTAAACATGAGATTGAGATTTAGTTGATTAATATATTTGATTTAAGATCGTGTGGTCACTCCAGGAGCTGATTTTGGCAGCAAGGCACAGCAAGGCAAGAAAACTTTGCAGAATTTTCCTTCGAAAAAGGGGTGAGATGCCCTTTGATTGAAATGTAATCGAGAAAAGAAAATCGTAAAAGTTTTATCATATATCGTAAAACTGTTCTAAGCCTTTTATTCTGTACGTTTCTTGATAATCCGGTCAGGGTTATCTATTGTTTATAAAAAATCTAATACTTTTCTGTATCTGGAAAAGTTTATAATTGGTAATGCTCTAATATAAAGAGAGTGTACAGGTTACACAAGAATGATTTATAGAATTGTGAATTATTTATTTTTTTTCGACGTTCTACAACAATTTAATAATTTTTAAAAAGTTTGTTAAACCTATGGTAATCAATGATCGATTTATGTGAAAAATTCACAATGTAAAAATGTTGTTATAATAACACTTTTTAACTCCTCTAATCAAGTTTTTAGAAAACACCCATCACAAAATTGCAGTTTCCACTCGTTTTTTTTACTTCAAGCACTTTTTAGAAGCAACAACTATGTACACAAGATTATCATTTTGATAAGTTATTGTTAACATTTTTATTACTGCCATTCTCCAATATTTGGAGTGTATGATCGGATCATTAGGAGAAGCCAATCTAACAGTTATATAAATAAAATGTGCCACAGATTAGCTCAGCGGCACATAATTAACAATTTTGTATAACAAATATTTAGCTAATAAGCAGCTATTTCATCCACTGAATTTTTGCAGATTGTGTATCAGAAGAATTTGTACCCACCTCAATAGTAAACTCGCCAGGCTCCCAATCATATTTTAATTGTGTATTATAAAACTTAAGTAGTTCAGGGGTGATATTAAAGCTGACCTCTTTTTGTTGACCAGGTTGTAACATTATTTTCGAGAAGCCTTTAAGTTCTTTCACCGACCTTGAAATACTTGCCACAGGATCACCAATGTATAGTTGCACGGTTTCTTCTCCCGCATATTTACCTGTATTAGTCACTGTCACTGTTGCTTTCAAAGTCTCGTTGCCTTTCAACTTGGTTTTAGAAAGCTTAATACCACTATACTTAAAAGTTGTATAACTTAACCCATATCCAAACGGGTAGAGTGGATCGTTAGAAATATCAAGGTAGTTAGACTTAAATTTAGTGGGACCATCAGTATATGGACGACCGGTATTTTTATGGTTATAATATATAGGTATCTGTCCTACGCTGCGAGGGAACGTTGCGGTGATTTTACCCGAAGGATTGTAGTTGCCAAATAATACTTCACCAATGGCGTTACCTGCTTCAGTACCTGGTGCCCAAACATCCAGTATCGCGGCGGCATTCTCATTTTCCCAGGTAAGTGATAACGGTCGTCCGTTGAAAAGAATTATAACCATTGGCTTACCTGTTTTGGCCAAAGCTTTCAACATGTTTTTCTGGCTCTCAGGAATGTCGATATCAGAACGGCTTGATGATTCGCCGCTCATGCTTTGCGATTCGCCAACTACAGCAACAATGATATCTGATTTTTTTGCGGCCTTTACAGCTTCGTCTATCATATACTCCGGCGACCGGCTATCAAGGCTTACCATGCCCGGGCCAAAGTTAAGGCGTTTCATAAATGTTGTATCATCCGTAATATTTGAACCTTTTGCATAATTAATTTTTACGTTATCGCCAACGATGTGCTTGATGCCTTCCATTACACTTACAGATTTCTCCCACTCACCTGCAATCACCCATGTTCCGAGCATATCGCGTTTGTTATCGGCCAGCGGACCAACCAGCGCTATGCTACCGCCAGATTTTTTAAGCGGCAATACCTGATTAGTGTTCTTAAGCAACACAAAGGAATGTTCTGCAGCAATGCGGGCGGCTTTGCGGTTTTCTTCAGTAAATACATCACGTTTCTCACGTTCGGCATCTATTGATTTATATGGATTATCAAACAATCCCAACTTATACTTTGCCTCTAATACCCGGCGGCAGGCAAGGTCTATCTCCGCCTGTGTAACTTTACCCTGTTGAAGCGATTTCTTAAGCGTTGTAAGAAACCCCTCTCCTACCATATCCATGTCCAGACCAGCTTTAAGAGATAATGCCGAAACTGTTTGCAAATCACCCAGCCCATGGTTGCTAACTTCATTCACTGCAGTGTAGTCGCTCACAACGAAACCTTTAAAACCCCACTCCTTACGCAGCAAATCAGTAAGCAGCCACTTATTTGCTGTGGCGGGTACTCCATCTACTGTATTGAACGAGCTCATGAAACTGCCTGCGCCCGCATCAAGCGCTGCTTTATAAGGAGGCAAATAATCCTGGTACATACGAATGCGGCTCATGTCAACCGTATTGTATTCGCGGCCGGCCTCTGCACCGCCATAAAGTGCGAAGTGCTTTACGCAGGCCATTACAGCATCTGCATTTTTCATACTTGTACCCTGGTAACCTTTCACCATAGCAGCTGCAATTTTTCCGCCTAGGAAAGGGTCTTCTCCACTACCCTCAGATATACGTCCCCACCTTGCGTCGCGTGCAATATCAACCATAGGCGAAAATACCCAGTTTAAACCTTCGGCAGTGGCTTCTTTCGCTGCGATTTTTGCAGAATTCTGTATAAGGTCCATATCCCACGTGGCCGACATACCCAAGGGTATAGGGAATATGGTACGATGCCCATGTATCACGTCCAAGCCGAATATCAATGGTATATGCAACCGTGTTTTCTTAACAGCTTCATCTTGTGCCTTACGCACGTTGTCGGCACCGTACAAACCAAATATGCCACCTATGGATCCACTCACAATACCTTTATCTATACCATTGTTTGTTACGGAACCAGTGATAGCCATTCCACCTGTTACCAGGTTAAGCTGACCTATTTTTTCATCAATGGTCATCTTCTTCATCAGGCTAGTGACAAACGCATTCATTTTAGCGTCGTTTGCAGCAGTCTGCGCATTAGCTTTGCCCAATGGTAACATGAACAGTGTTACCGCCGAAATTTTAATGGATAGCCTTTTTATAGAGTTTTTCTTCATTGAGGATAACAAATTTGTACTGTTGCTAAACAGAAATTGAAAGCGTAATTTTTCGATGTCCTTGCCTAATGTTAAACTTATTAACTATAATTGGATATTAAACCAATGTAAACAAGGGTGTAATTGGCACACAATTGTAGATATTAAATTCAAACAATCAAAAGATTTTTTTGAACACTGTAAATGCTTACTAAAGAGGAACTGGAAGATTTTTCGGCACGTGCGAAGGAGATTTATTTAGACCACATATCTATTGATTGTGTAGTGTTTGGCTTTCATGAGGGACAAATGAAAGTTTTAATGCTAAAAAGCAAAAACGAAGAAGGTTGGCAACTTCCCGGAGGCTTTGTTGAACTGGACGAACATATAGATGTTGCTGCTACGCGTATTTTAGAAACACGTACCGGCCTACAAGACATATTCCTGAAACAGTTTCATGTATTTGGTGCAAACGACCGTAATAAACAGCATAATGAAATGTACGCTGACATTGTTCCTAAAGAAAGCAATTTTTTTGCCCACCGTTTTATTTCTATCGGCTATTACGCGTTGGTAGATTTCATGAACGTAAACCCTACGCCTGACGAGTTCTCTGACCTTTGCACCTGGCGCGACCTTAACGACCTACCCGTATTCCTGCTTGATCATGAACTGATATTTCGTACCGCTCTTGATACACTGCGGCTGCAACTCAGTTACCAGCCTATAGGGTATAACCTGATGCCTAAAGAGTTTACTATGCCCGAGCTGCAGAAATTGTACGAAACCATCCTTGATCAAAAGCTAGACAGACGCAACTTTCAGCGGCGTATGCTTGGCTTTGGCATCCTCAATAAGTTGGAACAAACCCGTAAAGGTGGCGCGCACAAAGCACCTTACCTATATTCTTTCGACTTAGAAAAGTACAAAGAAGCCTTGAAAGAAGGGCTGAAAAGCGGCTGGTGATAACGATTTTTTGCAATTACAACGTTTTAAATACCAACTACAAAGCAACAGAACGGCATAATTTGCCCCAAGCTTTAAAATGTTTTCGCTATCTTAACACCCATACATGCTACTGAACTATGAAATACAGGGGTGCTCTTATAGATACGTTGCTCATTGTACTGGGTATACTTTCGGCAGGGATGGGGTTGAAAGGGTTTCTGCTGCCCAGCCATTTTATTGATGGCGGCGTTACCGGGATCTCCATCCTACTATCCGACACTACTCACGTGCCGCTCTCCATTTTGATATTCGTGATAAACGTTCCTTTCCTTTTTCTTGGATATCGTAAGCTGGGTGCAGCATTTGCTATCAGGAGCGGGTTGGCGATAGCTGGCTTGTCCTTAGCCCTGGCATTTATGAAGTTCCCGGATGTAACACCAGACAAGCTCCTTACTGCAGTATTTGGTGGTCTGTTCATTGGCGCAGGTATAGGGATGGCCATTAGAGGTGGTGCGGTATTGGATGGTACCGAAATAGCAGCATTATTAGTAAGCAAGAAAGCTCAGATTGTCCGCGTTAGTGACGTTATCCTGATCTTGAACGTGGTGATATTTACTACTGCTGTTTTTATTTTGGGGGTTGAGGAAGGGCTATATTCCATCCTTACTTATTTATCAGCTTCTAAAATGATCGACTTTATATTGAACGGCTTAGAACAGTACACTGGTATTACCGTAGTATCCATTAAGGGCGGTCAGATCCGCGAAGCGATCACCCAAAATCTTGGTCGCGGCGTAACAGTTTACGAAGGCAGAAGTGGGTATGGAAAAGATGGGCATATTAACGAGCCCCGGGAAATAATTTTTACTGTAGCTACCCGGTTAGAAATCCCTCTTATTAAAAAAGAAATACTGCGGATAGATCCGGCTGCGTTTATAGTACAACAAAGCGTTGATGATACTACCGGCGGCTTGCTTAAGAAGAAAAAGCACTAACAAGGCCTGCAAAACATTTATTCCCCGGATTGTTCTCAATTCATATTTATTCGAGACACAATGCCGGAAGGACCGAGTATACTCATATTAAAAGAAGCTGTACAGCAGTTTAAAGGACGAAAGATTGTAGACGCCAGTTGCAATAATCGCATGCTAGATGCTACATTATTAAAAAATCAGACCATTACTGACCTCAAAAGCTGGGGCAAGCATTTTCTGATTTGCTTTCCAAACTTTACCGTTCGAATACACATGATGATGTTCGGCTCTTACCGTATCAATTCGCATACAGCAAAGCCTGCCCGTTTGCATCTGGAATTTGAGAACGGCACAGAATTAAACTTCTATGCCAGTCAGCTTAAGTTAATAGAGGAGCCGCTTGATGATGTTTACGACTGGCATGCCGACATCATGAGCCCCAAATGGAGCAGCAAAAAAGCCATTGCAAAAATGAGAGCGCTTCCGGAACTATTAATTTGCGATGCTCTGATGGACCAGCAGATATTTTCGGGTGTAGGTAATATCATAAAGAACGAAGTGCTGTTTACGGTTAAGGTACACCCAGAAAGTTTGGTAAGTTCTATTCCGGCTAAAAAGTTAAATGATATAATTAACGAAGCTATAAAGTACAGCTTTGAATTCTTTGAGCAAAGAAAGGCGGGAACGCTAAAAAAACATTGGCAAGCCTATAACAAAAAGGAGTGTCCGCGGGATAAAGTTCCGCTGCAAAAGCGAGATACCGGCCGTTCGCATCGTACAAGCTTCTTCTGTGACTTATGTATGAAGCAGTATCATTAACAAACCATAAAATCAAATTCCGTTGCTGATTGTTATCTAATAAAACAACTACTATGAAAACAATAACCATTGCAGGTGACCCTGCATCACTCGGTGCTGTATGGGTTCCTAAATCTGATATATTCCATGATCATGATGTGGTGAGAGTCGAATCATCGGACGGGCACGCTGCTGTAGAAAAAACCATTTTCAGGATTGTGGACGGTGGCGAAGACAAGTGGGAACTTCAGTTCGAATAATTATTAAACATCCTTTTTGCTAAAAATTTGTGCAATAAGTGGGGCAATTACTAAATTGTCCCATGCTTTTCACAGAAGACTTCTTGCACTACGTTTGGAAATTCCGACTGTTTAACAGGATCGGACTGTATACAACTGATGGTGAAGAAATTCAAATTTACTCTGCCGGATTGCACAACAAGCATGCAGGCGCTGATTTTCAGAACGCGCGTATACGCGTAGGAGATGAAACGTGGGCTGGAACAGTTGAAATACACATTAACTCTTCGGACTGGCACAAGCACGGCCACTCGACGGACGGAGCTTACGACAACGTTATTTTACATGTTGTATATAATCACGACACGCCCATAATACTACCTAATGGCAGGTTACTACCTACTTTAGAACTCAAAGACAGAATTCCTGGTGAACTTCATCATAGTTATCATAACCTGGTTTTTGGCAACAACATTGTTATACCTTGTGAGGGAAGCATCAAGCGGGTCGACCCGCTTACAATGCAAAACTGGTTAACCAGAATACTTGTTGAACGGTTAGAAAAGCGCGCTGAAGCAGTGACAGCCGCATTAGAAAAAAACCGGGGGGATTGGGAAGAAACATTCTACCAGTTCCTGGCTGCCAACTTTGGTTTTAAAACAAATGCATTACCGTTTGAACTTTTAGCCAAATCCCTCCCTCAAAATATACTGGCCAAGCACAAGAACAACCCAATGCAAATTGAGGCGCTGGTATTTGGCCAAGCGGGGTTATTAAAGGATGACCTTACCGATGGATACCCGGTAAAGCTTAGAACGGAATACGCCTATCTCCGCAAGAAATTTAATCTCACACCAATTGAAAGTCATCTATGGAAGTTTATGCGCATGCGACCGCAGAACTTCCCCACCATACGGCTTGCACAATTTGCCGTGCTGATAGTACGCAGCACCCATCTCTTTTCGCAGATACTGGAAACCAAAGAGGTAAAGAACCTCCGAGAGTTGTTCTTAGGGTTAGAAATTCATCAATACTGGACAGATCATTATCGGTTTGATAAACTCTCGCCACCTGCCACCAAACATTTGGGCAAGTCCACTGTTGATACATTGTTACTGAATACAGTTGCTTTGTTTTTGTTTGCTTACGGCAAATACACGCAACAGCAATTTTTTGTGAGCCGCGCCTTGAAGTTGCTGGAAAATATTCCGGCTGAGAATAACCACATTACAGCGGATTTTGCTAACTTAGGAGTGAACATTTTTACAGCTTTCGAGTCCCAGGCGCTACTCGAACTAAAAAATAGCTATTGTGATCATAAGAAATGCCTGCAATGCGGCGTTGGAATTAAAATCTTAAAACCCAGCTGATATGTTACAACGGATTATCACCTTTTTTGAGCGTTACTCTTTTGGAGTATGCACTTACCTGGGCGAGCGTTTTAACGTTTCTATCGCTAAGATTAGATTGTTTTTTATCTACTCGTCTTTTTTGGCGGTAGGTTTTCCACTTATGTTTTATTTCTTTGCAGGTATCGTTCTGGATATTCGCAACTATGTAAAGCGCAAAAGAAAACGTGCTTTAGACTGGTAGTTGCTACTCAAACAGGCCTTTATCTCTGTTTATGAACTGTGGCCGTGGCAAACTCAAGCCTAGTCGCTGATTTAGCTTATCTACTACATAGTCGCACAGCTCAGGACTGTACCTTTCATCGTGCTGGTGCATAAAGAACCACACAGAACGCAGGCCTTGCTCCTTCCATTGTATTATCCTTTCTACCCAATCATCACATCTTGCGTAATCTGTTGGATCCAGGCTGTTTCCTACGAAGCGGATAAAAGCATGAGGTGTAGGCAGCATCATGTGCACACAATCACGCCGACCGGACGCGTCTGTTATAACCGCACCAATGTTCAGTCTTTTAAATAAGCTAAATACCGCCTCTTTGTTGGCATCAACAGCAAACCAGTCTTTGTGCCTTAACTCTACAAACACTGGTATATCTGTAGGTAGTTGCTCCAGGTAGGCAGTAAGTTCTGGTAAGCTCTTCGGTGTATAGTTGTCGCTCAACTGCAAAAACAAAGGCCCTAGTTTATCACCAAAGGCCATTATGCCTTCGTAGTAGGCGGTGGTAACTTCTTCCGCGTTTTTTAAACGACGTATGTGGCTAATGCTTTGAGAGAACTTTGGACAGAAACGAAAGTCTGGATTAGTATCTGCTTTCTGTTTCCACTTGGTTATCGTTTCAGCAGGATAAACATTGTAAAATGTGGCATTTAGCTCTATACAGTTAAAATGCTTAACGTACTCATCTAAAAAGTTCGCGTCTTTAGTTTTGGGTGGGTATATTTTCCCTACCCACTCCTTGCGGCCCCATTTGGCACAACCGGCACGCACCTGTAAGGGTTCGACAGTACCAGTCTGTTGCAAAGTATCTGTTGTAAATTGCGGGTCAGGTGGCAGCGTAAAATCTACCAACTTTAGTTCATCGTCTGTAACACGGCCAAATTCCATTACTTTTCCTCTTCTTCTATTTTACGAATTATCTTTCGGGTGCTATCGAGAGTGATGTGATACTTATAGATAATCGCATTTATATAACCATCCCTATTAAGGAAATTATAGGTAAGCGGCATCTCCATTAACTGCTGAATGTTGTCCTTACCGTTTTTGATAACAAAATTATGATCAACATGATCCGCCAACTTTGCTTTAAAATCACCAAACAGATTAGTTGACGCAACAAGGCTCGGAATAGTTTGCTGATAAAGATTCACAATTTCAACTTGTAGGTCTTTATTTTCAATAACATCCAATTTGCCGGAAGCCTTGAGAGCTTCAAATCGCCCGCTTGATGGAACAAACCCTACAACATTGTACATGTAGTCAATCATGCGCGAAGCTGTGTCGGGGTTAAGTTGTTTGCCGCTATAAGCAGCGCGATAATAGGCGAAGGCATTTTTCATGTTTACGTAAGAGGCAGAATCTTCCTCAAGTTGCTTTTGATCTTCTTTCAGATCAGTTACAAGATTAGAAAGAAAATTATGCTCCAGCGTTTTTTCAGCGCTGTTTTCACGCCAGCGTTCCACTATTAAAGAAAGCGTTATTGCAAAAACAATAATTGCTATCTCCAGCAGGATGTCTTTAATTTTATGTTTGATATCATCATGCCCACGTGCAACCGTAATTATCTTCTTGGTATGTTTTGTTATTTCGTGCTCTGCCATAACGAGCTAAAATTAACAATAGTCGGCAATAAAAATGCGCGAACGTATAAACATTCACGCATTTAGATATTAGTGCATTCGGTTACAAGAACATACCGCCCGATGCTTCTATACGCTGGGCATTAATCCAGCGCGCATCCTCTGTGCACAGGAATGCTATTACAGGGCCAATATCATCTGGCTGACCCGGGCGGCCCAACGAGGTGATTGACGATATAAAATCGTGCATACCAGGGTGACTTCCAAAAGCCTCCTTGGTAAAGTCAGTTTCTACAATACCGGGTGCTACCAGGTTAGCTGCAATACCACGACTACCCAGTTCTTTGGCCAGGTACTTGGTAAATACTTCAATAGCGCCCTTCATAGAGGCATAAGCTGCATAGCCCGGAGTTGCAAAACGGGTAAGACCTGTAGAGATGTTTATAATGCGCCCGCCATCAGCTATAGTAGTAACCAGAGTTTGGGTTAAGAAGTAAACGCCTTTAAAATGGACATTAAACAAATTATCAAAATCCTCTTCGGTTGTTTTTGCAAAAGGTGATGCGGCATCTATGCCTGCGTTATTCACCAGAAAGTCGAACGTGTCCCTGCCCCATTTCTCTTGAAGCACCGCAGTCAGCCGCTTTTTAAAATCGGCGAAGGTTGCTACCTTTGATGTATCCAGCTGAAGCGCTGCCGCTGTCTGCCCGTTTGCAGATATCTGGTTTACCACTTCTTCTGCTTCTTCCTGCTTGCTGCGGTAAGTAAGTATTACGTCGATACCTTTAGCTGCCAAGTGCAAAGCAGCGTTTTTACCAAGGCCCCTGCTGCCGCCTGTTATCAATGCAATTTTTGTTGTAGTCATTTTTTATAATTTTAGATGTTGATACAAAGGTGCAACAAACTAAAACCAAAAAAATGGTGATAAGTTCCGATAAAATGGTGACAGTTTCAGTATTTTTTGCCGTATGGATGTGATGCATGTAATGAAGACCAGCAAGCTAAGGTTCACATCACCTCGGTAACTTCCGCCTCTAACACTTGCTCGCGGTATTGCTTAGGTGTGATGCCCGAAAAACGCTTGAAGAACTTGGTAAAGTTTGATGGATCGAACGTAAGCTTATATGCTACTTCTTTTATTGGGGTATGATTACGCAGCATTTCGCGGGCAATCTCCATTATGCGCTCTTCAATAAAAAAGCATGGATGCTTACCGGTAGCCAGCTTTATGGTATTACTAAGATGGGTTGGATGGATATGTAGCAGTTCCGCAAAGTCCCTTATCTCTAACATATCTGTCACCCGCTCATTCAGCACATCGTCCAGATGCTTGTCAATAGCTTTTAAATACTCCTGCGTTATTTCATGCTGGCGTGCAAATATCTTTTTTGGTAGCGGCTGCGGCATTATCAAATATAGTTAATTAGCCGTGTAGAGATGGCCGTATTAATATCTAAAATGTATTTACTCAAATAGTCCGGGTTTAAATTCAGGTTTCTTTCTTTTTTTGGAGGCTTGCTCATACGCGTATGCCATTGAGATCAGCTCGCCCTCTTTCCACGCAGTACTGAAGAACGATAAACCCATCGGCAGATCATGCCAGGCACCCATAGGCACCGTTATATGCGGATAACCCGCCATAGCTGCCGGGGTAGAAAAGGAGAACCCATTATCATAGTCGCCGTTCACCAAGTCAATACATACTGCAAAGCCATTGGTAGCCCCACATATAGCATCCAGCTTATTGTCAGCTAAAATGCTATCTATTGCATTGCGGCTTACACCGGTTGACTTCTTAAGCGCTTCCACGTATTCTTTACTGGTAAGATCGCCTTTAGCCTGAGCCATCTCCAGTGTTTCCTGTTGGAAAAATGGCATCGCCTTACCTTTGTTGGTGTTATTGTAAGCTATTACATCAGCAAGGTTTTTAACCGAAGCACCTGCTGTAGAAAGGTATTTGTTTAATCCGTCCTTAAACTCATAAAGCAGCACCTGGAACTCGGCACCATCTGCTGCTTTAAGTTTTTGGTAAAGCTCTACTTCTACCACCTCCGCACCTAATTTTTTCAATGTAGCTATTGCATCGTTAAGCAAAAATTCTAACCCCGGGTTTGCAGGGTGCTTTATTTTCTCTATGCCTATTCGTTTTCCCTTCAACCCGTTTACATCTAAATACTTTGTGTAATCCTTCTCTGGCTTGCTCTTTAAAGTGTAGCTGTCGTTGGGGTCAGCTCCTGCCATTATCCCAAGCAAAATAGCGGCATCCTTAACGGTACGGGTCATGGGTCCAGCTGTATCTTGCGTAATTGATATGGGGATAATACCGGTACGGCTAAGCAACCCAACTGTGGGCTTTATACCTACTAGTCCGTTTACTGAAGACGGGGATACCACAGATCCATCGGTTTCGGTACCTACTGCAACTGTACATAAGTTTGCGGAAGCGGCAGCACCCGAACCAGCGCTTGACCCGCTTGGGTTCCGGTCCAGCACATACGGATTTTTAGTTTGCCGTCCGCGGCTGCTCCAGCCACTGGTAGAATGTGTAGACCGGAAGTTTGCCCATTCGCTCAGGTTGGTCTTTCCAAGCAAAACCGCGCCTGCCTCTCTTAATTTATGCGCGATAAAAGCATCCTGCTTAGCGAAATGATCGCCCAATGCAAGCGAGCCTGCAGTGGTGTGCATATTATCCCCGGTATCAATATTGTCTTTAATCAGCACGGGTATGCCGTGTAGTGGCCCGCGCACTTTCCCGTTTTTACGTTCCTTGTCCATGGCATCGGCCATGTCTAATGCATTTTTGTTGACTTCAATTACTGCGTTCAGCTTCGGCCCGCTTTTATCTATCGCTTCAATCCTTTTCAGGTACAATTCGGTTATAGAGCGTGATGTATGACTGCCGCTCTGCATTTTATGCTGAAGATCATCGATGGTAGCTTCGTTCAGCTCAAAATCATCCGTGGTTGCAGCACCTGTTCCAGCCTGTTCTTTCGAGTCTTTAACAGTACTTGTGCATGATGCAGTTACCAGTGTACCTAAGGTGAGACCAGCCAATGATCCGGTCTTTAAGAAATTTCTTCGTTGCATAGAGTAAGGGGAGTAAATCCATCCTAATTTAGGAAAAGATTGAATTACATAGCAGATGCTAATGCTAATTAGCAGAAAATTCCATTTTTACAGGCGGAGGAATAACAAGGGCATTGTTATAGCTTGGAAGTAGCTTGAGCAGCACGTTATGGGGCATAGCGCCAACATCCATAAACGTCCACGATTTGCCATCGTTACCGCTAATGCCCAACAGCCATGTACGGCCGGTATATTTTCCTGCGGATGTGATAATAACAAGCTCTTCGGGCAGCAGGCAGTGCAGTTCATCACCCGCCTGGTAAAACTTACCCGGCATCCCTACCGACCCTTCAAAACTAAGCGCACCTTGCTTTTTCAGCGTCTCTATGCGGTCGGTAATAAGCTGCTGCATCTTCTCTTCCCCTCCTGATAGTGCAACTAAACGGGGATATGTGTACCTGATTACCGTTTGGTAATCTCCTTTAAAAGTGGCTTGAGCAAAAAGGTCCGCCTGTTGTTTAACAAGTGGATTGTCCTGGGCAAAAACCCACCCGGGCAACAATAAAAACAAAAGTAGTTGTAAATATAACCTCATGTAAGTTACTGCACAAACGGTTGTGTAGGCTCAGGTATTTTAAGGTTCTTATTAAAGTTTGGAAAAAGTTTGGGGATCGCAGCTATAGTATTTTTGTTGAGGTCTAGAAAAGTCCAGGTTTTACCGCGATTTTTACTAATTGCCAACAAGTTACTTTTAGTACGAATAGTACTTGCCCCAGCCTTCATGGTGATGTACTCGGGCACGAGGCAGTGTATTTCTGTACCTGCTTTGTAAAACGGCCCCGGTGAACCTACGCTCGCATCGCTAAAGCTTACGCCCTGCGCTTTCATCTGGCTCATACCTTTAGTCATCATTTGCAGCAACTTGGCCTTGCCGCCGCTCATTTGTACAACCTTAGGGTACATATAGTCAATCACGGTGCCATAGTTGCCATCAAGCACAGCTTTGGCTACAACTGCAGCTTGTTTCTTCACTACCGTTGTGTCCTGCGCGTAAAGCGTTGCCGGCAATAGCAGCAGCAACAATATCCTGAACTTCAGCTTCATCTCTTTTTGATCAATATTTCGTTTGCAAGTGTACCGGTACCATCAACCTTCCCGGTTATTTTAAGGCCAAGTATACGGCTTATCATGTTGTAAGCATCAACATTGGCAAAGGGTTGTATCTTAAGGTGCTTTTTAAATGCGGGGCCCCATGCGTAAAAGGTAGCATGCATATCCTTAACAACCGTTGGGTCGTAACCGTGCCAACCCGGGTTAATGGTTTTCTTATTATAAAGGTTAAACACCTTCGGCCAGTTAGGTATCAGCAAAATATCGCCTATGCGGTTATGCCAATCGTCTGTTGCACCGTAGTGAAACTTCGCAGGCATGTTAGTCTTTAAGTAAACTTTATAATCCTTTGCTTCTTTGGTAAGTTCATCAAAAGTACTTTTTATGGCTGTCTTATCTTTAGCGTAAAGCTCTACCAAAATACCATCGCCAGATACCTTAAACTTTGCGGTATCTATTGCGGCTGGTATGCCTATAGGGTTCTGATTGTCCACTTTGGTCATGCCATGGTCGGCAACAAAAACAAAGTTCACATCCAGCCCTGTTGTTTTTACCGCCTTGTACAACTCATTCACTGCTGAATCTACAAAATGCACCTCGTGCGCTGTTTCTGGGTCATCAGGACCTTTCAGGTGTGCGGCATGATCTACCTGCGGGAAGTAAAAAGTTATAAAATGCGGGCGTTCTGCAGGCGGTAGTTTAAGCCAGTTCACTAAAGCCTGTATACGGTTGTTTATATCTATTTTCTCGTTATAGATGTAATAGTAAGTAGGACGCGTATTTTTTATGGCTGATTCCGACGCTACCCAATAAAAACTTGCAGACAACATTTTTTGCTGCTCGGCTAATACCCACAGTGGTGTACCGCCGTACCAGCTCCCGTCAGCAACCTTTACTTTGTTGCTCATACTATAGCTATCATTACGATTGCGGTCGTAAAAGGTATTATTTACCAGGCCGGAGTGCGAAGGGTATAGTCCGCTTACCATGGCGTAGTGGTTAGGAAATGTCACCGAGGGATACGATGGAATCATAGAAGCTGCTTGCACGCCTTCAGCACGGAAACGTTTTAGGTTTACTGCATTATGTTTGTCCGTATAATCCCAACGAAAGCCGTCGGCAGAAATCAGGATAACGTAAGGTTTCTTTTGCTGAGCTGGACTGTTCTTACGCCCCGGAATGATCTTTTGAACGGTATCAACAATCGCAATAGATTGGCTAAATGCAATGCTGTAAAGGCAAATAAATGCGAATAAAAAGCTGAGTCTTTTCATGTACATGAGTATAGCTCCAAAATTAGGCAAACTGCATTAACATAATTGTACTATAACATTAATGTTGCTTAACGCCGAGAAAGGTGGGGCGCTGTTCACATTTTACCAATCTCTTGTACATTTCATACAATAACAGGTTGTTCTTATAAAGATGCCTTAAATTGGCTCTACTATGAAGAAGTGTGCGTTAATTGTATTCTGCTATATCACTATGTTAACTGCAGCTTGGGCTCAACCCAAGGCTTCGCCGGTCGCCTTAAACGGTTTCTTATCTGTTAAAGACGGCATTATAGTTAATAAGAATGGCCTGCCACCACAACTACGCGGTGTAAGCATGTCGTGGAGCCTTTGGCAAGGGGAAAAATACTATAACCCCGAGGTTGTTAACTGGCTGGCAAAAGATTTCAAAATATCCATCCTTAGAGCCGCAATGGGCGTACAACCGGCACATGGTTACCTCCAGGAGCCCGAGCGTCAAAAGAAAATGATAGTGGCGGTAATTGACGAAGCCATTAAAAAGGGCATATACGTGCTGATTGACTGGCACGATCATAATAGTCACCTGCACATTCCGCAGTCAAAAGCATTTTTTGCGGAGATGGCTAAGAAGTACGCAGGGGTACCAAATGTAATCTATGAGATATGGAACGAACCAGAGCGCATTGGCTGGGATACCGTTAAGAAATATGCCTTGCAAGTAATTCCTGAAATAAGAAAATACGACAAAAAGAACCTCATTATTGTCGGCAGCCCGCATTGGGACCAGGATGTGGATATTGCAGCAGCAGACCCCGTGACAGGATTTGATAATATTGCTTACTCCTTCCACTTCTACGCTTCGGACAAGAACCACCAGCAATTGCTGCGCGATAAGGCTGACAACGCGCTTAAAATGAAAATGCCCTTATTAGTTACCGAATGGGGTGTTGGTGAGGCGACCGGCAACGGACAGTTCAGCAAAAGTAAAACTAAGGTTTGGGTAGACTGGCTAGAGGCAAACAAATTAAGCTGGGCCAACTGGAACTTGACAGATAAGGATGAAACAACTGCTATACTAGAACCGGGCGCAACCGTTAATGGTGGCTGGAAAGAAGAGCAGCTTACCAATGCCGGCGCATATATTCGCTATAGATTAAGATTGCTCAACAAATAACATCTAAATACAATATATGTGTATCTTGTAAGTGCATGTATCAGCACGAAAACAGCTCATTTATATCCCTGCTCACAGCATTATTATTGCTTTGCACCAGCTGCTCGCATACCACTAAAGTATATACAAGCGATTGTAACGAAGAAGCTAAATTCAGGAAGGTAAAATTTGCCGACCTACTTCGCAACCCAATAGCGTACGACGGGCAGTATATCCAGATCTCCGGCCGCTTTGTTGGCACTCAACATATATCTGCACTACAGGCTGAAAATAGCGCAGAAGCTACAGAAAAGCAGGAATTATGGATCAATTTTACGCCTGATTGCCCGCTGGTACAAAAAGGCACCCATACTGGCTTTTTTGATAATGAGGAAGGCCACTACGCTTCAGTAAATAACCATTTGATGACCATCAAATGCCGGGTAGACGCGCATAAACGCGGATTACACAACGGCTTTGCGGCTATACTCAACAATATTAGCTATCTCGAACTTAAATAATAGCTAATAAAATTAGCATTTCTTAAAACAGCTTACGCTCTTTGCTTGTTGATATAATAAATTACAAGTTATGGCTACAGCAAACGATAATAAACAAAACGATGCAGCTAACGCATCAGCACCTAACAACGATCATTTAAAAGGTACAAACGCTATTAAGGATCCAGATGAATGGACTACCGGAGATGAGCCGATGACCGGTGCACAACAATCTTACCTGAAAACATTAAGCGACCAGGCAGGTGAAGAGATGGACGAGACGTTAAGTAAAGCAGACGCATCTAAAAAGATAGATGAGCTTCAGCACAAAACAGGTCGCGGTATTGAAGATTAGAACTCAAGTTTGAGGCCGTCATAAGCTAATTTGATGTTAGGCGGTAGTTCCTGCGAAACATCCTGATGACGACCAAGGCGGTGGCTAATGTGGGTAAAGTAAGTGGTCTCAGCACCCATTTCTTTCGCAAAAGCCACCGCTTCATCAAATGTAAAGTGCGAAATATGCCTTTCTTTCTGCAAGGCGTTAACCACTAGTATTTTAGCTCCTCTGATCTTTTTCCGCTCAGGTTCGGAAACTGTTTTGGCATCTGTGATGTACACCAGATCCTTTATCCTGAAGCCAAGTACCGGCAATTTATAGTGCATTACACGTATAGGCAACAGGTTAACGGATCCCACGCTGAAAGGCTCCATCCCAATCTGGTGCATATTAACCTGTGGTATTCCAGGATATCCTTTATTATCAAAGATGTACGGGAACTCCCTTGTTAATGCTTCCTGAACACGCGCTTCCGCATAAATATCTACAGCAGTGTTTTGCTTATAGTTAAACGCCCTGATATCATCCATACCGGCAACGTGGTCTTTATGCTCATGGGTGAAAACTATCGCATCCAGGTGTTTTACCCCGGCGCGCAGCATCTGGTACCTGAAATCAGGCCCGGAATCTATCGCGATTGTCTTATCCTCAGCCTCTATCAGTACGGACGTTCGCAGGCGTTTATCTTGCGTGTCAACAGAAGTACATACCTCGCATTCGCAGGCAATTACAGGTACGCCCTGCGAGGTTCCGGTGCCAAGGAAGGTAAATATCACAGTTGTAAAGTTGTTTGCTTTAGCTGGTGCAAGAATGCTGCCTGTTTTTCGTCCAGCAGGTGAATGTCGATTTCAAGGGTACGGGCCAGTTCAGCAACGGCAGCTATCCTGCTCTCCAGGTTGGCAAATTTATTTACCACCACCACCCTGCTGTTTTGTAACAGGCAGGCACCTGTTTTAAAATTCCCTTTTTCATAACGCACCCTGTACCCTGCCGTTTTTAGCAACAGTTCCAATTTTTCGAGCGTATGATTAGTAATGGTCAGCATCAGAGTTTTCAAAAATAGCATAACGCAAGCCTAATCAAACAGGTTTTTCAAAATACTATATCAAACCATATTCACTTACATCGGATTTTTAAAACCTTTACCATCTTTAATCAAGAGACACTTTTAGAAATAATTATTTTCTATCTTGCCTTTATAAACCACAACTACAAGCCTATTTTATTATGGATGCAAAAGCCGAGCGGTTCCTTTCCCTGGATGTGTTCCGCGGACTTACCATTTGTTTCATGATCATTGTTAACACGCCCGGCAGTGGCTCGGCGCCTTTTTCGCCGTTAGAACATGCTGCATGGTTCGGTTTCACGCCTACTGACCTGGTTTTTCCGTCATTTCTTTTTGCGGTAGGTAATGCCATGAGCTTTACATCAAAAAGGTTTGCGCAAATGACAACAAGCGCAGTGTTGGGCAGAATATTTAAACGTGCGGTTATCATTTTCCTGCTAGGCTACTTAATGTACTGGTTCCCGTTTTTTGAGCAGCACAATGGTGTTTGGGGCTTTAAGCCGTTTAGCCATACGCGTGTAATGGGTGTGCTGCAGCGAATTGCCTTGTGTTATCTGTTCGCCTCCATTATCGTTTACTTCGTTAAATCTTTCAGAACAGTTGTAGTAATCAGCATTTTATTATTGGTAGGCTACCAGGTTATTCTTCTTGCCTTCGGCGATCATGATGCTCCATATGGGATGCTTACCAATGCAGGCACCTATCTGGATAAATTTATCTTGGGCGACAATCACCTTTATCACGGCGAAGGGATGCCATTTGATCCTGAAGGGATACTCAGCACGCTGCCGGCGATAGTAAACGTTATTTGCGGCTATTACACTGGCAAATTCATTCAGCAAAAAGGAAAAGAGTACGAAGCACTTGCAAAAATGTTGTTAGTAGGCTGCTTGTTCATATTCATTGCTGTATGTTGGAACATGAGCTTCCCGATAGGAAAAAAACTTTGGACCAGCCCCTTCACCCTTCTTACCGTTGGGCTTGACCTGGTGATTATTTCCGCGCTTATTTACGCTGTTGAAGTTCGCAGTTGGAGGGCAGCCAATTGGCCTGCATTCTTTACCACGGTAGGTAAAAATCCGCTGGCCATTTATATTCTGTCAGAAATACTTATTATCGCTTTCTGGATGATTCCACTTGGCGGCAAAAGTTTTTTTGATACCGTAAACCATTCGTTTTATCAAGCTATAGCGCCAGGCCCGGTAGGTTCTTTATTGTTTGCTGTAAGCTATATGCTGGTTTGTTGGCTGGTTGGTAAATTGCTCGAGAAAAGGAATATTTATATAAGGGTTTAATATTACAGGAGCAATGCGAAAGGCCTTCATTTTACTAATAGCCGTTTTCTTAAGTGCTAAGGAAGCGCTGGCCCAAACGGATTCTGAGACATCAAATTTCTTGCGAACTATTGTCACTCAAAAAGATTTCCTTTATAGTGATGCTATAACTTCTTTTGAAGTGGGTGAGCTTAAAAGTGTGTTAGGTGAAAAGACTGGCAACCAGTCAGCGAATACAAATAAAATTCAGTTTACTAAAGCAGAACGAGCCTACATATTGTCAAAAGCTGAAGAACAAAAGTTGCTTAGATGGAAAAAAGACACCTTTAAAAAAGGTACAGCAATCAATGGTGATACGATCAATAAGATTTTCAATGATCAGAAACGAGGCTGGCCATATTTTTATAAAAAATATGGGAATCACTTTCTAACATTTTCAAAACCTATTTTTCTGCGCGGCAACACAGTATGTTTATTTTACTCATCAAACAATTGTGGAGACCTGTGCGGATCTGGAGGCTGGGGGGTTTACAAAAAAGAGAACGGTTCGTGGGTGAGGAAAGTGGTATTAAGTTTTTGGATTAGCTAAAAGCCACTAAAGAATCATTCACACTTTGGCATGCAATAACCAACGCCATGCCCATCGTGTTAGGCGGTTAAAACCGCCCCAACTGTCTACAAACTCAATAATGTGGCTTAGGCAGTTCTGAGTAAATTTGCTGCGGTAGTTGCGGGTTGCTTCTTTAAATACTGCATCAGCGTTGTTGATGCCTATACGTTCATATATCTCCTTACGAACGTACATCGTACGCACGAAGTAAATGTTCATCAATATTACAAAACTGTATAGCGTCTTCCGGATGTACCCGGCTTTTGCTGTATAGGTTTGCAGCAGGCCTTTTGTGAAGTGGATATGCCGGCCCTCCTCAATGTTATGCAACTCGAACACTTTCCGTAACACAACATAAATTTCCGGCGCTCGCCTGCTGTAATTGCCGTACATGTCGGTTATTAGTTCAACCGCCAGGCTACCCATAAAAAGGAAATCGGCAGGCAGGTAGTTGGTGCTGATTTTGCCAACAAACTGATGCATTTTTGTTGGCGGCAATGCTTTACCATTAAGCTGTATAATAGCTTGGGAAAACATCTCCTGGTGGCGATATTCTTCAATGATCTCACGAATGAGAAACCGGTGCTCAGGGCTATCTGGCGGCAACTGAAGCAGGTACCGTGTCATGAATACGCAAAACAATGCCTCTCCCCAACCATAGGAGTATAGTACCTGCACCGCCTCATGCCGGCCTAGGTCGATTTTCTGTTCCTGAGTTAAGATATTGTAAACAGGCAAGCCTTCTAAAGAGGTAAGCTTTTCGGGCAGGTACAGGTCAGTGGCTTTTGGCTGCTCCTTCCAGGGCACATAAGTCTCGGGCATTAACTGCCGTTCCTTGCTTATCCGTATCAGCCGCTCTATTTCTTCTGCCTGCATATATGTTTTCGTATCGTATAAATGAGCTGTTTAGCACACTGATAAGAAGGGCATGACTCTTGTACCTCGCTGCTGCTTTATCGTTATGCGGTAGCAAACAACTTTAATCCCCTTATCTAAGATCTACCAGCTCTGCACCCGGATGAGCTTTCTTGTCATAAGTAAAAGTTGCGTCTGTAACTTTTACCGGCGCGAAGGTTTTTAAAGTGTAAGTGTACCGGCTGCCGTTCTTATCAAAAATCATGGCGCTGTATAGTTGATTTTTCACTTTATCTATCATCAGCCTTACTTTAAAGAACGAGGCCTTTGCATCTTCCGGCGTAAGGTCTACCACCTGGTAAGTTTTACCGCCTGCTTTTTGTAAACCGGTATAAATGTATTTATACCCCTTCTCGTACATGGTAAATATCTTGGCGGGGTTAAAGCCTTCGTCGCTGTTGTCTGCGTTTGCCAGCTGTACTTCATTGGCATCTTTCAGGTATGTCCACTGGCTTTTACCATCACTTATGATCTCCTGAGTTACAGCATTTGTTTTGCCGGGCTGGTATATGATAACTTTGTACTTATTAGCTTTTGACCGCGCCACCAATGTACCGGTTTGCGTTTCTTTAACGTTTGCCTGCTGGTTGTCTACAAGCAAACTAAAGTCGGTTTTAACCGCGTCGTAGCTACGGTATTGCTTGCTTAGTTTATTCAGGATGGTTTTTGCGTCGCTGTCCTTTTGGGCGAAAACGGCAGTTGCCGAAAACAATAAGGCGAATATAAATAGTGCTGCTTTTTTCATAATTACTGCTTTACAAACCCGTAAATAGCCAATGGGTTTTATAATAGTTTAGATGACGGCCGCTCTAATTGGTTTAATCGCGAGGCTTCTGTAGTTCTTCCAGGTGGCGTTCTAGGCTGTATTCATCGGGGAAAAGCACATCACGAGCTTTGCTGCCTTCAAATGCTCCAACAATACCTGCTGCTTCCAGCTGATCTATAATGCGGCCGGCACGGTTGTAACCCAATTTCATTTTACGCTGTATAAGGGACGTAGAGCCTTGCTGGTGCAGCACAATAAGACGGGCTGCGTCTTCAAACATCGGGTCACGGTCATCTGGATCAAACTCTTTAGCGCTGCTTCCTGCTTCCCCGTCGCCAACATATTCAGGCAGGTACATTGCAGTTGCATAACCACGCTGATTACCTATGAATTCAGATATTTTTTCTACCTCGGGAGTATCCACAAAGGCGCACTGAAGACGTATAAGATCGCTTCCTGTAGACAGCAACATGTCCCCCCGTCCTATCAACTGATCTGCACCACCGGCATCTAAAATAGTACGGGAGTCGATCTTAGACAATACCCTAAAGGCAAGCCTTGCCGGGAAGTTGGCCTTGATGGTACCCGTGATAACGTTTACCGACGGACGCTGCGTAGCAATAACAAGGTGAATACCCACGGCACGTGCCAGCTGCGCTATACGTGCTATTGGCTGTTCTACCTCTTTACCGGCGGTCATCATCAAGTCGGCGAACTCATCTATTACCAATACTATAAACGGCAGGTAACGGTGCTTTTCAGGGTCGCTTATCTTACGGTTTACGAACTTGGTATTGTATTCGCGCAAGTTACGTACCTGGGCATCTTTCAGCAGGTCATAGCGCTGATCCATCTCGATACAGAGTGAATTTAGCGTATTTACCACCTTTTTAGTGTCGGTTATAATGGCATCTCCATCATCAGGCAGTTTGGCCAGAAAGTGTCTTTCTATTTTTCGGAACAGCGTAAGCTCCACCTTTTTGGGATCAACGAGTACAAATTTAAGTTCCGCAGGGTGTTTTTTGTAGAGCAGCGACACCAGTATCGCGTTTATACCAACAGATTTACCCTGACCTGTAGCACCGGCTACCAGCAAGTGCGGCATTTTGGCAAGGTCGGCAATAAATACTTCATTGGAAATGGTTTTACCCATTGCAATAGGCAGATCCATGGTATTGTTCTGCCATTTCTCGGTCGCGAGTACCGAACGCATAGACACCATCTCCGGATGTGAATTTGGAACCTCTATACCTATAGTTCCTTTTCCAGGCATTGGCGCAATAATACGGATACCCAAAGCGGCAAGACTCAACGCAATATCATCCTCCAGGTTCTTTATCTTAGAGATACGCACGCCCGGCGCCGGTATGATCTCGTATAAAGTAACTGTTGGACCAATGGTCGCCTTAATTTTATCAATCTCGATATTGTAATGATTAAGCGTCTCAACAATTTTGTTCTTGTTGGCCTCTAACTCATCAGTATTAACAGCGATCTTGTTAGAGCCGTAATTCTCCAGCAGGTCAAGCGTAGGGTATTTATAAGATGCTAATTCAAGCGTGTGATCATATGTGCCGAACTCATCAACCAGCGCCTTCGCTTTATCATCGTCGCTTTTCTCGATGTTCATTACTGGTGTGGGCCGTGCCACATCAATAGTAAGCGGTATCTCAGTTTCTTCTTCAGGTTCGCTTGGTGCGTATGGTTCAGGGGTGAGCACAACAGGCTCATGAATTATGGCATTTTGCACCAACGGTGCGGCAACAACCGGCTCTAAAGTCACGCTTTTCACGGCGTTTTCTGCGGCAACCTCGTTACGGGTGCGGCCATTACGTGGCCATTCTACCGGTAAAGATATCTCCTCCTCAACTAATTCAACAGGCTCCGGAGCAACACGATCGACATGATCCTCGTTGGTGCGTTCGCGGCGAGTGGGTAGTTTAAAATCTATGTTATAGGCGATGATAAGCACTGTTAAACCAGCAAATGCGAGTATGCCGCCGGTACCAGCGTGGCCAACCTGGGCACTAAGCAAACGATTGCTCCAATAACCAAATTCGCCTTCCAAGAAGTGCGGATAATCAATGATCATCCCGTGAATAAAGCCGATTGTTATAGATATAAAAACAATACCGAATAAGCAGTAAGCCAGCATTTTGGCAAGGGAGAACAAACGTATTTTAAACAGCAGCCTGAAACCAACTATAAAGAAAATAAATACAAAAATGAATGATGCTACGCCAAACCACTCAAAGATAAATTGATTTGCCAGCAGGGCGCCAAACTTACCCAGCCAATTATCTACTACGGGGCTGTTTACCCCGCTTTCCATTAGCTCTTTGGTGGTTTTAAACAAGTTGTGCCAGCCGCCGTTTGCAGGCGACACATAGCTTTGATCCTGCTCCCAGGTAAATAGGTAAGAGGTAAACGCGATAAGGAAAAACGCCGAAAGAACGATAAAGAATAAGCCAGTGATCTTTAAAACCCGTTCATCACGCAGCTGTCTGAAGGAAAACGCCTCCCGCTGAAGCCGCGAGGGCTTTGCTTTTTCGGCTTTACCGCCCTTAGTACGCGGTGCCTCTTCGTCTCTAAAACTATTTGTCCTGAACTGGTTTCCTTTTACTGGCATCCTTGCTGTATCTCCGGCTAATTTGCAAATATAAAGTTATCAAATAAAAGGTTTAATTTTTAATTTATATCTCGGTGTACATCAGTGTTTATCAATTTATTTGTGTGTTTTATTTCAACAAAACGAGCGTATAACTGCCGCCGTTGCAGGTTTATAAACCGGCAAAATGTTTATACCTTGCCAACCTATAAGCCATTATGAATACCTCAATCCCTCATCAGCACCTTACTACGGCAGCACGCATACGTTCTATTGTGGGCGGATCGCTGGGTAACCTGGTGGAGTGGTATGACTGGTATGTTTATTCCGCGTTCTCCCTTTATTTTGCAGATGCTTTTTTCCCATCAAGCAGCCAAACTGCCAAATTGCTTAATACAGCAGGCATATTCGCTATTGGTTTCCTGATGCGGCCAATAGGTGGCTGGCTGATGGGCACCTTTGCTGATAAAAAAGGCCGTAAAGCCGCGCTTACCTGGAGTGTACTGCTCATGAGCGCAGGATCGCTTATTATCGCAATAACACCTAACTTCAGCACTATTGGTGTTGCAGCACCACTACTGCTTGTACTTGCCCGCATAATACAGGGGCTTAGCGTTGGTGGCGAATACGGTACAAGCGCCACTTACCTGAGCGAAATGGCCGACAAAAAGCATCGCGGATTTTACTCCAGCTTTCAGTATGTAACACTTATTATGGGGCAGTTGCTGGCGCTTGGTGTGCTGGTATTGCTGCAGCGCGTGTTCATGACCGAAGAACAACTGCATACCTGGGGCTGGCGCATCCCATTTGCTATTGGTGCGGGTTTGGCGATCATTACCATGTACCTGCGCCGCAGCCTGCACGAGCCTGCCAGCTTTACTAACAAAGAGAATAAAGAAAAGCACGACCGAGGTACCATCAAGGCCTTACTGCAGCACCCTCGTGCTGTACTTACAGTTATAGGCCTAACACTTGGCGGCACCATTGCCTTTTACACTTTTACCACTTACATGCAAAAGTTCCTGGTGAATACCAGTGGTTTCAGCAAGAATACCGCTACCCTTATATCAACAATTACCCTCTTTGTATTTATGCTACTACAGCCGGTGTTTGGTATGCTGTCTGACAGGATTGGCCGCAAGCCGCTGCTTAATGCCTTTGGTATTTTAGGGACACTTACCACCGTACCCATTATGATGGCGCTGAGCCATACTAAAGACGAATGGACGGCCTTCTGGCTGATTATGCTGGCACTGCTGATTGTAAGTAATTACACCTCTATAAACGCTGTGGTTAAAGCCGAGCTATTCCCGGCGCATGTACGTGCACTGGGTGTGGGGCTGCCCTATGCCATAGCTGTTTCGGCATTTGGTGGTTCGGCGGAATATGTGGCATTACAGCTGAAGATATGGGGTCACCCCGAATGGTTTTACTGGTATGTTACGGTATGCATATTTGTATCACTGATCGTGTACATTACCATGCGCGACACGCATAAACATTCTAAGATAGAGGAGCACCCCAGTACAAACCCCCTCTAAATCTCCCCCTGAAAGGGGAGACTTGTTGTTTTGCATATAAAATTTTTAAAGCTCTCCCCTTCAGGGGAGGGTTGGGTGGGGTTATCTCCCCTTCAGGGCAGGGTTACGCGAGGTTTGTTACTTGGATACAAGTCCTGAAATCACATTAATGCTTAACGCCACAATTGCGGTGTTAAAGGCAAAGGATATAAGCCCGTGTGCCCACACCAGCCTGCGCAAACGGCGGGAGCTGATCTCGACGTCTGACACCTGGAACGTCATGCCTATTACAAAGGAAAAATACACAAAGTCGAGGTAGTCAGGCTCTTTTATATCACCGGGGAAGTCCAATCCGCCTGCAAGCGTTTTTTTGCCTTCTTCTGTAGAATAATACAGGTGCGCATACCGCATTGTATATACCGTGTGTACCAGCCACCAGGATACTACAACGGCACCCATGGCCAAAAAGATGTAAGCACCTACCGTCTCTTCCGACTGGCCTTTGGTCGACTTCAGTAAAAGGTACATAGCCACCAGGCTTACAAGCGAGGCACACATTACAAACAGGAAGATGAAATAACGGCTATTGTCTTCTATACTTGCCAGCTTACGAATATCCTTAGGGTGCGCCCACAGGATAACTATCCAATCGAGTACAATGATGCTTAATGCTATCGAGATCCAAACAATGAGGGTAACTGCCGGAACCGATGGTATATGCCTGGCAAGCAGGAATGCAATAACGCCGATTAGTAAGGACAGGTATAAACGATAATGCGCATCCAGGCGCAGCATAACATATTTTTTAGGATCGGAAACGGGTTTCATCTGATAAGTCTATGGTCTATAGACGAGGGAAAGGTCGGGAACTTATTTGAAGTATATACTATGCTGGCTGAGATTAAAAATCTTCTTCCACAATGTTGGCTACACGGCCCACTTGTCCGTCTTCCAACCGCACCTTAATGCCGCGGGAATGATACGTTGCGCTGGTGAGCAGGTCTTTTACCACGCCGCGTGTCAACTTTCCGCTCCGCTGATCTTTCTTGAGTATGATGTCTACCTCTAGTCCGGGATATATGTCTGCTCTGTTACGTCCGTGCATAATAATATTTTAGTCCGGAAGTCCGATAAGACCGATAGTCCGGAAGATGTTTTTTTGCTGGAAGTCCGGTTTACTTTTACTCTTTCGGACTTTCTGACTCACTAATCAACTTTGCAATAGCCTCATCAACCCTGGCAAAACCAAAGCTGCTGAGTACAACCCCCATTGCCGCGGTAATCTGCTCATTTTGCAAGTTACCTATGCTTCCTTCATGAGTATGGTTAACAGCTTTTTCAGGGTCGAAATTTCCCTGTTCAATATCAAGCCCTATTTGCTTGTAGGCATCGCGAAATGGAACACCGTTCAATACTGACTTATTCACCTCTTCTACGCTGAAAAGGTAAGCATACTTAGGATCGTCCAGGATATTCTTATTGACGCTGATGTTCTGCAGCATAAAGGTGGCCATCTCCAGACAGCTGAGCAGGTCGGTAAAGGCGGGGAACAATAGTTCTTTAAGCAATTGCAGTTCGCGATGGTAGCCCGATGGCAGGTTGGTGGTCATCAACGCAACATCATTTGGCAAAGCCTGCAGGCGGTTGCACTTGCCGCGCATAATTTCCCACACGTCCGGGTTCTTTTTATGTGGCATGATGCTGCTGCCCGTGGTCAGGTGCTCAGGGTAGCTTACAAAGGCAAAGTTCTGGCTTAGGTATAAGCACTGGTCCATAGCCATTTTAGCCAGCGTAGCCGCTATAGATGATAGCGCCTGCGCTATAATACGCTCCGTTTTACCCCTGCCCATCTGCGCGTAAACCACGTTGTGGTTCAGGCTCTCGAAGCCCAAAAGCTCTGTAGTAAGCGTCCTGTTCAGCGGGAACGACGAGCCGTATCCCGCGGCAGAACCCAACGGGTTTTTATTAGTGATCTTCCATGCGGCAAGCATCATCTCCAGGTCGTCCGCAAGGCTTTCGGCATAAGCGCCAAACCACAAACCAAATGAGGATGGCATAGCTACCTGCAAATGCGTGTAGCCAGGCAGCAACACTTTTTTATGCTCTTCGCTCAGGGCGATCAGCTGGCGAAACAATGTATCTGTTGCTTCTACCACGTCTTTTATCCTGCTGCGGAAGAAGAGTTTAAGGTCTACCAGAACCTGGTCATTACGGGACCGTCCGCTATGGATCTTCTTACCGGCATCTCCTATACGGCGGGTGAGCAGCATTTCTACCTGCGAGTGTACATCTTCTACCCCATCCTCAATGGTGAAGTTGTTATTTTGGATGTCGGCATAAATGGCTTTGAGCTCTTTTTGCACCAAGGCGAGGTCATCTGCGCTCATCAGGCCTATGCTCTCCAGCATGGTGGTATGAGCAAGTGAACCCAGCACATCAAAAGCGGCCATTTCACGATCAAGTTCGCGGTCGCGACCGACGGTGAAGGTTTCTACCAGTTGATTAACGTTGGTGGTTTTTTGCCAAAGCTTGCTCATGGTGCAAATATAGAATTAAATGGAATGTGGTAAGAACTATGTTACCTGAAGGCTCATTATCAAAGTCAGTAGTGATCGTTTGGCTTGTGCTTTTACTTTCTTTTTTTCCGCAAAAAAGAAAGTAACAAAGAAAAAACTCGCGGCTGTATAACAGGCTGTGCAAGGTAGTGTTTACCCGTTGCTTGTGCCACCCGCCTGTTCTAAGGCCGCAATATTCGGACTTCGATGGTCCTTCAGGCTCTGCAACTTAAGTACATTCATCACCACAATCATCCGTATAAAGCGCAGGGAACGACGAAAAACCGGGCCGGGGTAAAGGCCTGAGGGATGAAGGTTTTTTTCGTCTTGAACTTTTGCTTCTTTTCTTTCAAGAGAAAAGAAGTAGCCTCTGCGGCAATGAGCAGACAAGCAGTCAAGTCAGCACCTACTTTAAATTAAGAACAACCCGGTAGCCAATACCGTAACTAAACTGCTCAGATCAAACAATCTTTGAAAGCATGTTTATATACAACGCAATTCCCTCACCTATTTCATGAACATAGATAAACTCATCTGCCATGTGAGAGCGGGCGCTATCGCCGGGACCGATCTTGATTGAAGGAATGTCCAGCAGGGATTGATCTGAAGTTGTTGGTGAGCCATAAGTTTTGCGGCCCAGAGCTACACCTGCTTGTACAAACGGGTGATTCTTATCTATTGAAGATGGCTTAAGCCTGATGGAGCGTGGCTTTACATCGCATTGCACATGCTGACGGATGATCTCCAGTACTTCTTCATTACGGTAAGCGTCGGTAACGCGCACATCAACGGTAAAGGTGCAGGTGGCAGGTACTACATTGTGCTGAGAACCTGCGTTAATGATGGTGACCGACATCTTTATCGGACCAAAAACTTCCGACTCCTTAGGGAACCTGAAGTTGCGGAACCACTCGATGTCCGCCAAGGCTTTGTATATAGCATTCTCGCCTTCTTCGCGGGCAGCGTGTCCGGCTTTGCCGTGGGCGGTGCAATCCAGCACCATTAGTCCACGTTCGGCAATTGCAAGGTCCATCAATGTGGGTTCGCCTACTATACCAAACTCCAGCTTACCAAGTTCGGGAATAATCAGTTCCAATCCGTTAACACCTGATATTTCTTCCTCGGCAGTTGTTGCCAGGCAAAAGTTGTATTTAAGCCCTTCCTGCTCGTAATAGTACAGGAATACCGCGATGAGCGATACCAGGCAACCGCCTGCATCGTTACTGCCCAAACCATAAAGTTTGCCGTCTTCGGTTTTTGCGTCGTAAGGGTCGCGGGTGTAGCCGGAGTTGGGCTTTACGGTATCGTGGTGAGAGTTAAGCAGTATGGTTGGTTTTGCTGCATCAAAATGCTTGTTCCAGGCCCATATATTGTTGAGCTTACGATGGGTTTGCACATCATGCTGCTGCAGTACCTCTTCAATAAGATCAGCTGTGCGGTCTTCCTCTTTACTAAACGAGGGTATAGATATGAGTTGCTGAAGCAGCGTTATTGCCTGCTGCTGCAAAGTGGTTATATCGGCCATGATGTTTTGCACACGTTGCGGTGTCTGGCAAAATTACCTATTTTATGGCAGGTAGCAAATTAACCCGGTTTAGCTTAGTGTTAAATTATGCTGTTAAAACACACCAACGGCTACTAAATAGCCTCTATCCTACTAACACTAATTTCGACATCATACCGTTTTACATGCTGGTCATCTACAAACGAAATGGTATGCAGTTTCCCCTCCACGTAAACTGTTTGCCCTTGTTGCAACCTGATGTTTTTTAAAGCCTCGGGTATGTGTATGGTGTGGTACTCGTGATGCGGTATATTACCATCGCCGCGTTTTACATTTTCATGCGTAACCAGCGTAAAGTAAAGTTGTTCCTCGCCGCTCTTCTTCTGTTTATAAGGCTCCTTATATACCTCACCCAGCAGTATTGCCTTATTAACTCCGGTATTGCTCAGCATTGTGCGTTTGGGTGTCCCGTTTTCCTGTACTGCAGTGTTAACCATAACGGCAGGTATTAAATAAAACTTACGCTACCGCGATAGCGCTCTATATCTGTATCATGAAGGTTTATTAAGACTTCGGTATCATCTATACCGTCGGCCATTTGAAGCGGCTCGTGCATGATGCTAAAATAGGTATCGTACCCTGGCGGGAGCAGACGGGTAGTGGGCCGGGAACGCGTTGGCGTAAGCGTTATTTGTACTGAAGCGTTTTGCTTTTGAATGTTAATTGTTTTAGAAAGGCAGTATTTATAACCCTGCAGTACCAAATGCCTAACCAACGATCGGTTTAAGACAGCTTTCATAGAAGTAGTGTTTACTCCAAAGTTGCTTAAAAGAATATTGGACGAATGGGTATTAATACGTCTGAGCCAGCTGTATTAATACCCATTTAATTATTAATTACAGTAATTACGCCATGACTACAACAAATGGTGATTACCTTTTCTGCAATTTAATCAAGCAGAATAGGGTCCTCTTCATCACCTAAACTAAGATGTATCATGTCGCTGCCGGCAATACCCTCAATTGACCCTTTTATATGCGCTGCGTTAAGCAATACCTTTTCCAATTGCTTTTCACGGGCCTTCCACATCTTTTCCATAGCGTCACGCTCTTTTTGTATGGACAGACGCATGCCCATGTAACCTTCGCGTATGGCTTTCCATTGTTCAGAAAACTCGCTGCTGGTAAGGTAATCATATAGCAGGTGCATTTTGTCGCCCTTGTTGTGCTGCGCCTTAGCCATGTTGGCCAGCTTTACCACCCCATCCCTAAGGATGTATGATACCGCCTTCACTTCATCAAAGCTGCATATCCAAACCCCGTCGCGCTCGCCAAAACACTCCATACCTTTGGGGTAGCATTGGGTAACTATTACGGCAACATCCACATTCATGGCGCGCATGTCTTTCTTCAGCTTGTCTATCCAATCTCCGCCAAACGCGGTAGTACGTTTACTTTCATAAATAATCCTGCCGCACTCCTGCCCAAACTGGTTACGCACAGTTTGCACACAATCGGCTCCTCGCACGCCCTTACCAACCTCACTGATCACATCAAACGGAAAGTACTGTCGCAGCAGCTCTTCCAGTATTAATTCCTGCGCCTCGCCCTGCAACTGCATGGAGCCCTGTTCGGCACGGCGCTTCATTTCGTCAACCAGCCGCTTCTGGTCTTCCAGCTGCTTTTCCATTTCTTTCACCTTCAGCTGGTGCTCGGTATCTTTAATGGCGTAGCGCTCTGTTTCCTGTTTGCGTATCTGCTCGGCAAGTTCCGCACGCTGTTCTGCAAGTTTGCGCTGCAGGGCAAGTTCAAGTTCCTGCTCTTTTTGCTTCAGCACCTCTTCCCGCTGCATGTACTCCAGTTCTTTCTGGCGCGATTCCTTTAACTTTTCGGCACTGGCGTTAACCGAGTTCTGGAGCATGGTTATTTGGTTCTCAAAGTCGGTCGCTATGTTCTTACGCAGGTTTTCTTCTAATGAAGCCTGCAATTGTTTTTTTTCTTCTGTTATACGCTGTTCAAACAGTAACTGCTGTTGTTTTTCGCGGCTGGCAAATTCATCTTCCTTGCGGCGGTACTCGTCCTCCTTTTGCTTTTTAAAGTCGGCCATTTGTACACGCAACTGCTGCTTGTATTCTTCTGCCATCACCTCCTCTATCGGGAACCCATGCCCGCAGCTTGGGCACTTTACTTCTGTTGCCATAATTAATTTTAGTGGTACGAATTTCAGGATTTAGCGTGAATTTACGAATTATTACTTTGTCGCCTTCTCCACCATTGGCGTTATACCCTGACTTTATACAGTAAAACATTATTGCAGCACAGCACGTTAACAAGCAGGGAAACGCGGGAACGATAAGGGTCGGCCATAACCAAGGTTTTTTATTTGTTAATGTTTACAAACAAATTAGAATAGTAACGCTAGATTTGTCGCCCCTGGTTATCAGAAACATCTATCCAGATACTTTAATATATGATACAGCAGACATTATTTGAAGAGCTTTACAAGGATGCGTTTGATACCTTTAAGGCATTTGACGGGTTGATTGCGGTTGAAAGCGGCAGGGAACTGCACAAAGCTAAAATGCCTACTACCATATGGCAGATTATAAATCACCTAATAGCCTGGCACACTCACCAGATAAAAGTTTTGAAAGATCCTGCGCATAAAGCCGAGATTGACGAACTGGAGACCTGGATTGATGAAGAGCAAGCCAACAGCCAAAAAGAACTGGATAAAACCGTAGTTCTTTTTTACGACCTGCTGGATCAGGTAAAAAAACAAGCTAAAAAATTGAACCCCGAGGAAGAGCATTTTACCAGCAAAGTAAAGTTACTGCAGGAAATATCTACCCACCTGGCCTACCATGTTGGCGAGGTTGTACTCATCCGCCGCATGACCGGGAACTACCCAATGCCCCACCAAATGAAAGAGTTTTTAAACGGACACCACTACGCTAACGTTAACGCGTAGCAGGGAGTTGAAAACTCGTTGGCATTGCCTTTTTTTTGATGCCTTACTGCAATCAGCAGCTCCTTTTGCATTGAGTTGCATATGCTTCTGCGCAAATTTAAATTCACCTCCAAAAAATGTGGTTTTTGAAGGTTTTTGCTCGCGGCAAAATACCAAATTACGCGTAACAAAAGTAGCAGTGACAGCATCTTGTCACTAAAACTTCATCACCCGGCACTTTAACCAGGTGACAAAGTCTTCTTGTTAGTTATTGTATAGAGCTAAGTACTGATGCAAATTTAGTCTCGTAATCCTTCAGTTCGGCAGATAATTTTTTGGCTACAGCATCCTGGTGGGCGCGTATACTGGCCTCTACCAAACCGTTAAGTGCTTGTAAGCCAATATACACATCACGCTGATTAACCTTGTTGGCATCTGCAGTCATATTGTAGGCGTTATAATCCAGTTGATCGGTCAGGAAACTGTTAATATCATTAGTGATTTTATTAGCTAAACTAATGTCTCCCAGCCGATAAGCTAGTTCTACCATATACATTTTACGCTTGGCTATATCAATGTACGGATAAAGGTTTGGCAGTTCATCATCGCACTTATGCAATACTTTAATGGCCAAATCGCCGTGACCTTCCTTCTCCAATCCACGGGCCAGGTCAAGGAACGTTGTAAGCAGCACCGGGTAGAACATGTTACGCGATTCGTGATCTAAGTACCTGGCTGTCTTAAAATTACCATACTTAAATTTGGTCATCATATTATTGTACATCACCATAGTATTGGTTTTGCTTAATTGATCATGATTTGCAGTATCTGCTTTTAATGGCAGCAACCTATAGGTGAAGCCTTCCTTGTAAAGATATGGTTGTAAGCCGATTAGGTTTTCGCTACCCATGGTGGTAGTAAAGCATATCGGCCGTTTCCAGTTGTTGTGTGCAAGCATATCAAAAATGGCAAGGTTCTCCTTGGTAACATAATTGGAGGTGTACTTCCACTTCATTGTATCGGCGAGCAGCCCGCGTTGGTCAGGTGTTATTACCTTGTTTTTAAGTACATCATCCGGGTTAATACTCAGGCTGAAGTTCTTAGTTGGCAAATAGTTAACGTAATCTCCACCCTGGCTTTGGCCCTGCATGTTCCTGTCATCTGATGTCAGGAACTCAAATATGTCCTTTATTGGTGTGTAACCCGCTATTTTGCTGTCGCTATAATAGATTACGTCGCGTACGCCTTCTTTATACTTGTCATAAGGCATGGTGATAGGCAGCGGCGCGCTTTGGTTCATTGGCTTTTGCATCTGGCGGATGTACCAGTCGCCGGTGAACAGGCTCAGGTTAACTATTCTAACATCAGGCCGTATACCTTCAACTTCCTGGTCATACCACAACGAATAGGTATCATTGTCGCCATAGGTAAACAGTATAGCATTAGGCGGACAAGACATCAGGTAGTTATACGCCATATCATGCGGGGTAAGCTTGGTAGAACGGTCATGGCCGCGCCACTCTTTAAAGCCTATCAGCACAGGTGCTATCAGCAGGCAAATAATGGTGGCAACCAGCGCGGAAGTACGCGCATTTACCTTCTTTTTCATTAGATCGGCAATAGCAATTACCGACAGACCTATCCAAACTGCAAAGGCATAAAAGGAGCCCACATAAGAGTAATCGCGCTCACGGGGCTGTACACTTGGCTGATTAACATACAATACGACAGCTAATCCTGTAAAGAACCACAGTAAAGCTATTACCAGTGCATCGCGTTTTTTGCGGTTAACGTGGTATATCAAACCAACAATACCCAGCACGAACGGAATACCGTAAAGTGGGGTATAGCTTGGATCCTCAATAACAGATTTAGGCAGATGCCTCCCACCATCAAGCAAGCCGGTAGTCCAGTTACCGTCAATCGCTTCAGTGCTGGTTTGTCCGTCCTGGTCGTTATAGCGGCCTACAAAGTTCCACAGGAAATACCTGAAATACATCTGGTAAACTTGCCAGCTGGCCATCCACGCGAGATTATCCTTAAAGGTTGGCTTCTGAGTGTCGGCCATCTGCAACCAGCCGCGGTAAAATCCCACGTCGTTAGCATCGGTGCTGTACATGCGGGGGAATATGGTGGTATGGTCGTAAACATAGTTCGGGCGCTTACCGGCAACTTCGTACTTCTTCTCGCCTTTGCGATAAATAGTATTACCTTCTTTTTGGTCGACCACCTGGGCATCAAAATATGGCCCTGTAAGCAACGGGTTCTCTCCGTACTGGATACGATTGAGATAACCGTACATAATAAAAGGGTTATCCGGGTGCGAGTTGTTCAGGTTAGGATTTGCTGCCGCGCGGATAGGGATGTAAGCAAAACAACCGTAGCCAAAATAAATGAAAGCTACACATAGTAAAATAAGATTGAGTGCCGGTTTGCGCTTACGGATGCTGTATTGTATGCTGAATACAAGCGCTGCTACCAGCAATATTAGAAAGAAAATGGCGCCGACACCGAAACCCATTCCTAACGAATTCACAAAGAAAAAGTCGAAATAGGCAGCAAACTTAACTGTATAGCCACGGATGCCGTATTGCACCAGGCCGAGTATAACAACCCCTGTAAGAAAAGCCAAGATGGCACTTTTAGTATTGATATTTTTATACCTGCGGAAGTAATATACCAAAGCAATTGCTGGTATGGTAAGCAGGTTAAGCAAGTGAATACCTATGGATAAGCCGATTACATAAGCGATAAAAATGATCCACCTGTCGGCACCGGGCTCGTCTGCATGAGCTTCCCATTTCAATATTGCCCAGAAAACCACAGCTATACACAGCGAAGAAAGCGCGAAAACGATGGTTTCTACTGCAGAGAACCAAAAAGTATCTGTAAAAGCAAATGCCAATGCCCCTACCAAACCACTACCCATAATGGCAATGGTGTAAGCGTCGCCAAATTCATTCTTGCGCCCGGCCAATAGCTTTTTCGCCATAGCCGTAATAGTCCAGAAAAGGAACATTACCGTTGCAGCACTGGCTATTGCCGACATCATGTTGGTATAGAAAGGCACTTTAGCATTGTTTCCAAAGGATAGCAACGAAAACACCTTACCCAGCATGGCAAACATTGGATAACCCGGCTGGTGAGAAACCTGCAGGCGGAACGCGCAGGAAATAAACTCGCCACAGTCCCAAAAACTAACTGATGGCTCTAGTGTTAATGTGTAGGTGATTAAGGCTATAACAAAGCAAAGCCATCCTAAAAGGTTATTGATCTTATTGTACTGCATGAAATGATGAGGTGCTGATGAGCGGCGCAAATATCAGTAATTTTTATAACTTGTTTTGATTACCGCATGATGCGGGCCATCAATTTAACACAAATTAACTGTTAAAAGGTGCTTGTTATTAATCACCTTATTTCAATGTTACAATAAATTAGCTTTATTTTGTTGCGTATGCAAAAATACTTACCACAGGCTCCCGGCAGAGTTTTTATGATAGCCGTGTTGCTTATAAGCTTCGCAACTATCTCTAAAGCGCAATCGGTATACCTTCCACAGTCTTATCAGTTTTACCAGAAGTTTAATGGACAAGTATATTCTAAAAGTAACAAGCTGCATACATCTTTGCGCCCCTTTTTAATTGACAGCTCCCTTACCGGCAGGTATAATGAGTTAATGAGCATAGGGGTTGACAGCAGCAGAACCAGCTGGGTTGCACGAAAACTTTTTAATGAACACTTATTGGAAGTAAACACAAAGGATTACACCTTTTATGCCGACCTACTTACGGAGAATATCGGTGGCAAGGACTTTAAAGATAAAGCCCTTGGCTCAACGTTTAAACCAATCGGCTTTGGGCTTAAAACTCAATTGGGCATAAATACCCGCGGTTTCCAGGTTGGCGGTACCATCGGAACAAAATTCTCTTTTTATACAAGCGGGTACGAAAATCAGGGGGTGTTTGCCAATTACTACAGCAACTATGTTAATAGCACCGGCATGGTACCTGGACAGGCTTATGACCGTAGTTTCGGTAAAACACAAAAGGACTGGTCATACGCCACCGCTGTTTTATCGTACTCCCCAACTAATTACCTCAACATCACGCTAGGACAGGATAAAACCTTTATTGGCGATGGTTACCGTTCCCTCCTGCTGTCTGATTACTCGGCAAATCACCCGCTTTTGCGTGTAACTGCCGATTTAGGCCCAGTGCGCTACATGATGATGTGGACCTATCTGCAAGACATTAAAGCAACCAAGTTTGATGACCTGGGCAGCAACCGTCGCAAGTACGCCCTATATCATTATTTCGACTGGAATATCACCAACAGTGTATCAATGGGCTTGTTCCATGCGGTAGTAATGCCTGAAGCTGATGATCAGGGCAACCGTGTTGGCTTCTCCCCTAACTTCATCAATCCGTTGTTCTTCACGAGCAGTAATGAAAGAAGCTTGCCGACCAACTCACTGGTAGGCTATACCGTAAAATATAAATTCATTGATAAGAATGCCATTTACGGTCAGGCATTGCTTGATAATGTTAATGGGCAAAACACAAAGGCAAATAAAACCTATGGTTTGCAGGCAGGTATTCGTGGCGGCGATGTTGGTGGAATTAAAAACTTGAGCTACCTTTTTGAATATAACAGGGTAAAGCCATATACTTACAGCAGCTCTTACTCATTAAGCAGCTATACGTTTTATGGCGAGCCGTTGGCACACCCCCTTGGTGCAAACTTCCGTGAAGTAGTAGGTATTTTAAATTACTCAGTTGGAAGACTTGATTTCCAGGGACAGCTTAATTACGCTAAGTACGGCTTGGATGCAAATGGCGAGAACAACGGTAAGGATGTAAATTTCCCGTTCGCGGTAACTAACCCGAGTGGCAATGTTGGGCAGGGATTAGCTACCGATCTTTACTATGCCGAAGGCACAGTTTCATTGCTTATCAATCCCAAGTACAACTTACGTTTTGAACTTGGTGGTCTTTACCGCAATGAAAAAAATGCGCTTAGTGCCAACAAGAACGTATTGTTAACTTTTGGTTTGAGGAGCACCTTCAGGAACCTTTATCACGACTTTTAACGCTTCGCTAAACTAAAGCCTTTTGTAAGTGTTGATTGATAAACTACCACCATGCCCGAACTTCCAGACCTGCAAGCCTTCAGCCATAATCTTGAGAAAAAACTCTCCGGAAAGACGGTTAAAAACGTCATCGTTCACGTTTCACAGAAGCTAAACGTGAGTGAAAAAGAACTACACTCTGCACTTGCCAGCCATAAGTTGAACAAAGTTTACCGGGAGGGCAAAGAACTTCATCTTAAGTTTTCAAGCGGAGATGTTTTAGCGTTGCACCTTATGCTGCACGGCAAGCTGTTTTTGTTTGACGGCGAAAACGCAAACAAGTACCCGATACTGGAACTGCAATTTACTGATGGAAGCGGCCTTGTACTTACCGATTTCCAAAAAGCGGCAACCCCTACCCTAAACCCAGAAGAGAAAACAGCTCCTGATGCAATGGATGAAGCTGCCGGTTACAAGTACCTGAAGGAGAAACTGGGTAAAACAAAGACCATTGTTAAGACGGTACTGTTGGATCAAAAGGTCATTCGCGGTATTGGTAATGCCTATGCAGATGAAATTTTGTGGGATGCGCGTATATCCCCTTTTTCCCCGTCTAATAAAATACCTGATGTGAAGGTAAAAGATCTTGCAGCATCCATACGCAGTGTACTCACAAATGCCGAAAAGCAGATCATCCATTCAAACCCCGACATTATTAATGGCGAGGTCCGCGATTTTCTGAATATTCATAATCCCAAAAAGAAAGAAAGCCCCACTGGTGAACCCATTCACATAAAAGATGCCGCCAGAAAAACGTACTACACCGACGAACAGGAGCTTTATCAGTAATCTTGTACTTAAAAGCCTACATCAACTTAGCTTCAGTTAAACGGATACGCCATCTTTCATGCTTAATTCATTCTTTGTAGGTTAAATCAACCCAAGTTCACTATCGGGCATAGCTATTGCGTTTACCATGTAGTATATAATTATCAACACATATATTTTCACTACCATGGGAACTCTACAGCATATCCAGCACCAAATATCAGCTCTTAATGATCTGATCAAAACCAATAATGACCGTATCACAGGATACCAGAAAGCGGCCGAAGGCACCGAAGACGCAAGTCTTAAATCTGTTTTTGCAGGTTATGCCGATCAAAGCAGAGGCTACGTTAACGAGCTAAACGACTACGTTCATCAATTAGGCGGCGCCCCTACAGATGGCACCACGCTTTCAGGTAAGTTTTACCACACCTGGATAGATGTTAAGTCTGCCTTTACCAAAAAGGACAACTATTCTGTACTTTCTGATTGTGAATACGGCGAGGACGTTGCCAAAAGCTCGTACCGTAAAGCACTGGATGATAAAGAACTTATTTGGGAAGACGAAAAAGTTTTAACACTGCTTACCAGCCACATGGATGGGCTTAAGATAGCTCACGACGCAATTAAGGCGCTCCGCGATTCTGTTAAAGAACAAGAGGCATAACCACTTGATTGATATATAAAAAGAAAAGCCGGGCATTACTGTCCGGCTTTTCTTTTTGATGCTAAGGCTAAATATTATGGGGTTGGCGTAGCGACGGGAGTAGCCGACATTACGCTATCTACCACAAAAACGCTTACTCCCCTCCAGGGCAGGGTATGGTTATACTCTTTATAATGCAGCTCCAGCATGGCGCCGGCACTGTGGTTAAGTTTATCAGCAACTTTTTCATCAGTAACAGAAAACATAAATTCGTTCGATTGGATGTTTCCTTGTGTTTGCGTACGTATACCTGTTTGTATCAGGCGGCCTTCGTAAGTCTTAAATAGGTAGCCTTTCTTTACAAAATAATTCATGGTGCCGGCTTTAACGCCTTCGCCAAACACAAAGTAGTAGCGGTAGTATCCCACTACGGCAAGTACTGCTACTAACAACACTACTATAATTGTAATTACACGGCCTTTCATATATCCTGTCTTCAGTTGTTATGCTAACAAGGTGTATCGCTATAAGTTTATAAAATAATTGGTTAGGGACGGGAAGTCGTCAAACTTGAGATCGTAATCATCCGTTTCGCCGAAGCCATAACTTACAAATACGTAAGGTATTCCTGCAATACGGCTCTGCTCACCGTCGCCGGCTGTATCGCCCACGTAGTATGGGTTTTTTAGATCGTATTTGTCAACCAGCAACTTTATGTTGTGGTTTTTAGGCATGTAGTTAATACCATAGGCAATCTCATCAGTTATGTGTTGGTCGATACCGCTCCAGTCAATAAACTGGCGGATAACCCCTTTAGCACAGTTGCTCAATATAAATAGCTGGTACTTTTTAGCAAGTGCCTCCAGTCCTTCTATAACACCATCATAAAGAATACCACCCATCTGCGGAATAAGTATCTTCCGTTTTTCGTTTACCTGTGCATATATCTCCAACCTCTTTTCCGGCTCAAACTCAGGCATCATTACTTCTATCACCTTTTTACCTTCCCAGCCTACCATGCCGGCAAGTTGCTCACGGTTAATGGATTTATTTATACCTAGTTCTTCAAACATCACGTTCCACGAGTGCGCGTAGGTATCCACGGCATCCCAAAGGGTGCCGTCCATGTCAAAAATTAAGCTGTCAGGTTTCTGCATAATAATGGTGAATTTAAACAACATTGTGTGATATCCACTAAATTATTGCAATCAGTAAAAAATACCATAAATACACTATAAGCTACCATAGAAGAAGGTAAATGATGGGTATCTTTGTTTTATGAAGAAAGGCTTCCCGGTTGTTGATATTTGCACCCTGTCTGATCAGCAGCAGGATGATCTGCTTATCAGCCGGTTTGCGCCTTACCTTGAAAAACATCATAATCTGAGCCTGGCACACAAGCACAGCTTTTATCACGTGGTATTGTTTACCAAAGGCGGCGGTACACATGCCATAGATTTCAAAACCTTTTCAGTACAACCCTTTCAGATCTACTTTATGGTGCCTGGACAGGTGCATAGCTGGAGCTTTAAAGGTGCTGTAGATGGTTACATTATCAACTTTTCGGCATTGTTTTTTCAATCGTTTTTACTGCGGCCCGATTATCTGGATAGCCTGCCGTTCTTCAGCGGAAACCTTGATGATGAGGTAATAAACATACCTGCAGAACAACAACCTGCAGTAGAACGGATTTTTGAGCAGTTGATCACAGAAAACGAAAATGGAAGCAGGATGGGAAAAGATATGGTAAGAGCGCTTATGATGCAGTTGTTTATACTTGTTGCCCGCCAAAGCCAGCAGCAGAACAACTTACCCGCTCCTGGTTATAACTACACACTACTGCAAAGCTTTCGAAAGTTAATAGATCAGAATTACGCTACCTTAAAGCTGCCGAAAGACTATGCCGCGCTATTGTATATCACGCCCAATCATTTAAATGCATTGTGTAATGATATACTCGGAATATCGGCCGGTGAGGTAATACGCAACCGTGTAATACTCGAAGCAAAGCGCCTGCTGATTAACCTTGAACTGAATATCACGGCGATTGCAAATCAGCTAAACTTTGCCGATAACTCTTACTTCACAAAATTCTTTAAAAAATATACCGGTGTAACACCGGACGAATTCAGAAAAAACACCATCAATCATGGCAATCAATAATAATACCCCCGCAAGGCCGGAACCAGTTCTAAGTGCGTTTATTAAAGCTAAATGCCCAAGGTGCCGCAGAGGTGACATATTCTCCAGCCCCACCTACAGCTTGTCTGGCCAAAAAATGCATGAAACCTGCTCTCATTGCGGTTTACATTACGAGCGGGAGCCGGGATACTGGTATGTAGCCATGTTTGTAAGCTATGCATTTAACGTTGCCGAAATGGTTACTGTAGCTGTGGGCACTTACATTCTTACCGGCTCAAACTCCCCCTGGCTGTACGTGGGCCTGCTTTTAGGCATTATCTTTTTGCTATCGCCCTTTAACTACCGCTATTCAAGGGTTGCCCTGTTATATTGGCTTACTCCGGGCCTCAATTTCGAACCATGGAGAAGTGCCGACAAGCCGGAGAACGCGCAGCAGCATTAATCTTCGTCGGCAACTAAGCCGAACTGCGCAAAGTGATGGGTGAAGTGCTTGCTGTGCCAGTTTATCCATTCGGCATAGTTCATGGCACCAAATCCGCCGTGTATTTCTGTTATGCCTGGTGTACTAAAATGGTGGTGAAAATCTGTGAGTTCAATCAGCAGCTGTTTTTTTGCAGTTGCCAGGTCAGCATAACAGTATTCTCCAAGGGATGGTACTAACACCAAACCTTTGGGGATACGCAAAGGTGTAAAAATCCACTGCTGCTTGGCTGCTGCCGCGTCGGCTTCGGGTACATCCAGGGTAGGCGTCTTCTTGCCATTGGTATATTCCAGCTGGTCTACCAAATGTTCCACCATTTGTTGCGGAGTCATTTTACCCCATTGTGGTTTGCAATTTTCATTAAGGGAATTCAGCAACGCGCTTACCTGCGCGTAATCAGCAATATTTACACATGGAAACATCCCGGAATTTTTATACTGCCAAGTTAGTACTTAAAGTGGAGTTGCCGGTAAGCGCCTCTATTTTTTGCAGCAGGTCATTCATCTCAAAAGGCTTAGCCAGAAAATCGTCGGCACCGGCAGCAAAAGCGGATTCTTTTATACCGCGGCTGGCTGATATCATCAATATGGGGATGTTTTTTGTAACGTCCCTACTCTTCAACTGCTTGCATATTTCCCGCCCGTCTTCTCCGCTCATCCAAATATCCAACAGGAGTAGATCAGGCAAGTCATCTTTCAGATCGAGCACCGCTGCCCCATCTAACGTACTGGTAACTTTATATCCTTCAAATTCTAGCAGCATTTCCACAGCATCCACAATCCCCGGATCATCATCCGCTATCATTATATTCTTTTGCTTCATTATGTAATTTTGACCGGCTAAGTTCACTCTGGTTTAACTAATATCAGAACAATTTTCTAGTTTTTAAACAGCCTTGCCTTTTTAAACAATATCAAAAAGCAAGCCTTTCGTTATAGATAATGTAATCGCTTCATTTGGTGCACTTTCGGGCAGGTTAACTTACAAACCAGTGTATAATACCAGCCCCAAATCGGGGAAGCTCTAAACCTGTCTATCAAAATTTCTAAGCGAGTCAGCAGCTTTAATGTGGTCAAATTAAACGCGTAAATACACGTGCAATTTAAACCATGGTACCAGAAACCGTTCTATAATAAATACATCATCACCGGAAATTACACAAGTGACAACTTTTGAGTAATAGTTTTTTTACAGAGAAATAAATTATCCAACAATGGTTTATTTTTTAACTGTAGGCATACATTCAGCTAATTATCAAACATTTATAAAATATAGTGGTTTACAAGATTTAAAAATCGGTTGCCGATGGCCGCTTGTTGTCATAAGTTGGCTTTTGCCGAAGTATACTTCAGGTAAATTTTTATACTTTTATGAAAAACTATCTGATTAACCCCTCAATAAAATGAGTGATAAAAGAAATACAACAACAAGGTCTTATCCTACATTACCCAAATCACTCACCGGTATAACAGGATTGGACGAGATAACCGAAGGCGGTTTACCTACAGGCAGGCCCACACTAATATGCGGACAGGCCGGCTGTGGTAAAACGTTAATGTCCATAGAATTTATTGTAAGAGGCGCTGTGCAGTTTAATGAACCCGGCGTGTTCGTAGCCTTTGAAGAAAAAAGTGACGAATTAGCTATGAACGTGGCCTCGCTTGGGTTCGACTTAAAGAAGCTGCAGGACGAAAAAATGCTGCGCATAGACCATGTACATATTGACCGGGGCGAAATAGAGGAAACGGGAGAATATGACCTTGAAGGATTATTCATCCGCTTGGGTTACGCTATTGACAGCATTGGTGCAAAACGCGTAGTGCTGGATACATTGGAAAACCTTTTCTCGGGACTTACTAACCAGGGTGTGCTGCGTGCAGAAATACGCAGGCTTTTTACCTGGCTTAAAGATAAAGGTGTTACTGCCATTATCACCGGCGAACGCGGTGAGGGTGCCGCACTTACCCGCCAGGGGCTGGAAGAGTATGTAAGTGATTGCGTTATACTGCTGGATCATAGGGTTATTAACCAAATTTCTACCCGGCGGTTACGGATCATTAAATATCGTGGTACGGTACACGGCACCAACGAATATCCGTTTTTAATAGATGAAGAGGGCATATCTGTACTGCCGGTTACCTCGTTAACCTTATCTAAGCAGGTATCTACAGAACGGTTGTCAACGGGCATTCCGGCGCTGGATGAGATGCTTGGCGGCAAAGGTTTTTACAGGGGAGGCAGTACGCTGGTATCCGGTACAGCAGGCACTGGTAAAACCAGTATAGCAGGGTCATTTGCTAACGCAGCCTGCCAGCGCGGCGAAACATGCATTTACTTTGCCATGGAGGAGTCGCCTAACCAGATCATACGTAACCTGCAATCTATAGGTATAGACCTGCAAAAGCACGTCGAAAGTGGTATGCTGCACTTTAACGCATCGCGGCCAAACTTGTATGGGCTGGAGATGCATTTGGTTGCTATGCACAAGACAATCAAGAAGCTAAAGCCCGAAGTGGTGATAATAGATCCTATAACCAATTTTATTAATATAGGCTCTGTAAGCGAAGTTAAAAACATGCTGGTAAGGTTGATAGACTTTTTGCAGGACGAACAGATATCGGTAATGTTCACTGCACTGTCCTTAAACACTATAGTTAATGAACAAACCGACGAAGGCGTATCGTCGCTTGTTGATGCCTGGTTGCTGGTGCGTGATATAGAATTTAACGGGGAGCGCAACCGTGGTTTATATGTAATGAAATCGCGCGGGATGAAGCATTCTAACCAGGTGCGCGAATTTGTTATAACTGATAAAGGCCTCAACCTTATAGACGTTTACCTTGGACCGGATGGTGTACTTACAGGCTCGGCCCGCGCGCAGCAAATGCTGCTGGAACAAACCGGTGAAGCTATTCATTCGCAGGCCATGGGCCGTAAGGACAGGGAGATATTACGCAAACGAAAGGTATTAGAAGCTAAAATAGCCAGCCTGAATACAGAGTACGAGTCCGTTGAGGAAGAACTGAACAAGGTTTACCTGGAAGAAGCATTGAAGAAAGAGATTATTGAAAAAAACCGCGAAGAATTAACAAGGCTGAGAAGAGGTGACAGTGCTGAAGGGAAAAGCCCTGAGCAAAAATAACAACATGGAAGAACCACAAGTTGATAAAAAATGGGAATTAAGGCTTTATGTAGCCGGAAAGACCCCAAAATCTGTTACTGCGTTAACTAACCTTAAAAAATATTGCGAAGAGCATTTAAAAGATCAGTACCGCATTGAAGTGATTGACCTTCTAGAGCAACCGCAACTGGCTGAAGGAGACCAGATACTGGCTATACCAACCCTGGTAAGAAAGGTACCCGAGCCGATAAGAAAGATAATAGGTGACCTTAGTAACGAAGAAAAGGTACTTGTAGGATTAAACATTAGGCCGGCTTAATTGTATCATTAGTACATTATGGCCGGTCTGGATGAGTTTTTAGAGAATACCCCGTACGATAAGGACAATCCCGCCTATGTTTTACGGCTGTTTATTATTGGCGCATCGCCAAACTCTATTCGCGCTGTAGAAAATCTGACCGCCATTTGCGAAAAGCACCTCCAAAATAATTACCAGTTAGAGATAATAGATGTGCATCAGCAGCCCGAACTTGCTGTTGATGAAGATATAATAGCGTTACCTTTGCTTGTGAAAAAAGCACCCGGCACCGTTAGGCGCCTCATTGGTGATATGAGCAATACCAACAGAGTTTTAAAAGGCTTAGGCCTGCCGGAGATAAGCTAGCTATGCAGTCAACAGATCAAAATATTAGCTTGTTAAGCGAAATTGAGGAGCTGCGCCAGCAACTGGAAGAGGCTAATGACACCATTAATGCCATCCGGTCTGGCCAGGTGGATGCGCTGGTTATTAAAGACGATGAAGGCCACCAGCTGTATACGCTTAAAACGGCAGATCAAACCTATCGCGTGTTTATCGAAAAGATGAGCGAAGGCGCGGTTACGGTAAGCCGCGAAGGTATTATACTATATTGCAACACCCGTTTTGCGGAAATGATAAGCGTGCCGCTCGAAAAAACGATGGGGCTTGAGTTGCTATCTTTTGTACCTGAGGAATCTAAAGAGAAGCTTACCCAGGTACTTGAGAGTAGCTGGAAAGAAGATTGCCGGGAAGAAATTATCCTTAAAGATAACCGTGGTAAGGATATGCACTGCCTTTTTAGCTGTAACAATATTGAGCTGGACACCGGCCCGGCATTAAGTCTCATCATTACAGACCTGACCATACTTAAGAATACGGAGCACCAGCTTAAACAGCGAAACGATGAACTAGAGGAAGCGCGTGCAGTAACTGAAAAACTGAACGACTCCCTGGAAAGTACGGTAAAAGAACGCACCCACGATCTGCTAATAAGCCGCGAACACTTTAAGGTACTTACCAACAACATAACCCAGATGACATGGACAAACCTGCCTGACGGTAGCGTAAACTCCTATAATCAGCAATGGTATAAATATACAGGCACCAACTTTGAAACTGCCGGCGATTTTGGCTGGAAAGCTGTTATACATCCAGATGATCTTGCGGCTGTGCTGGCAAGGTTTGATTTTTCGCTGCAAACCGGTGTGCCTTACGAGCATGAGAACAGATACCGCAGGCATGATGGCGTTTACCGCTGGCACCTGAACAGGGCCAACCCGCTAAGGAACGATGAAGGAGAGATTATTTATTGGGTAGGTACTGCTACTGATATTGACGACCAGAAACAGGAAATGGAGCGTAAGGACGAGTTTATAGGTATTGCCAGCCATGAACTTAAAACCCCGCTTACCAGCCTCAAAGGGTACCTGCAATTGATTAGCGGCTATAAAAAAGATGAGTTGCCGGCGATTGTTAAAAACCATTTATCAAAAGCTACTGTTGCCGTAAATAAGCTACAAACGCTGGTAAGCGATCTGCTTGACGTAAGTAAGATAAAAGCAGGGAAACTGGAATATGCCAAAACAGCTGTCAGTATAAACGACATGGTGGCGCAATGCGTGGAGAATGCAAAGCACATTTACAGCACCTATGACTTCCAGACGGAGATAAGCGAGGATTATATTATTCAAGGTAATCAGGAGCGTCTGGAACAGGTTTTAATGAACCTGTTGAACAATGCCGTGAAGTATTCTCATGTTAACAAGCATATTGTAGTAAATACAAGCAGGCACCAGGGCATGGTACGTGTATCTGTTACCGATAACGGCATTGGCCTTTCGGCAGACCAAAAAGACCGCATCTTTGAACGATTTTATCGAGTGGAAGACAAAAAGAACATGACCAGCGGGTTGGGTATGGGCCTTTACATCTCAAAAGAAATAATTGCCAACCATGATGGCATTATAAGCGTAGAGAGCGAACCCAACCAGGGTGCAACCTTTTACTTTGAGTTGCCCATTGTTTCTGTTCCAAAGCAATAAGTTTGCTTATACCACCTTTTTTCGGATATTGCCAAAAGCGAAGAAGCTTAACTTCGTACCATCACAATGACGGAAGGACATGTATCATTAACTGTTAACAACGGAATTGCAACCGCAAGTTTCTACCACGTTGCGCAAAATTCGTTACCATCGGCTTTGTTAAGCCAGCTTACTGATGCTATAAACACAGCTGGCGCCAGCAAAGATGCCCGGGTAATAGTACTGAAAAGCGAAGGCGACCGCACTTTTTGCGCGGGAGCAAGTTTTGACGAATTGCTGCAGATAAAAGATAAACAAGCCGGTGCCAGGTTTTTTTCGGGCTTTTCCAACGTGATTAATGCCTGCCGTAAATCTCCCAAAATAGTAATTGCCCGTGTACAGGGGAAAGCTGTTGGTGGCGGAGTAGGCCTGACTGCTGCTGCAGATTATTGCCTGGCTACCGAAGCTGCAGCGGTAAAGCTGAGCGAATTGGCAATAGGCATAGGCCCGTTTGTTATATCACCTGCTGTACAGCGTAAAATAGGTTTGCAGGCGTTCTCGCAGCTAACCATCCGCGCCAGCGATTTCCAGTCGGCTGAATGGGCTATGCAGAAGGGATTGTACAATGAGCTATATGAGGATATTCCTACGCTGGACCAGGCGGTACTTGAGCTTGCACAAAAACTGGCATTGTACCACCCTGACGCGCTCACCGGGTTAAAAAAGATATTGTGGGAAGGCACAGAAGACTGGGATACATTGCTGGCAGAGCGGGCTGCAATAAGCGGAGAACTGGTGTTATCGGAGTTTACACAAGCAGCTCTTAACAGCTTTCTAAAAAAGTAGAAATTGGTAAACGATCATCAATCAACATACTCGATTACACCTGTATTAAAACAACACCTTCCAAATTTATTTTTATTTAGCACATAAAAACAGTGTGATTTTTGAAGGTTTATGAATGGTATTTATGCAAAAAACGGCCCTGATCATGCGATCAGGGCCGTTTTTTATTGAGGTATGTGTACTGATCTTTTAACTGTTCAAAAGCGTGTTAGTCAAAAAAAGCTGAACACTTTTGAACACCGGTAACAAATTACCACCTCCTGCCATAAGCGTGCCCACGACCCCTACCAGGGTGTCCGCGGAAGTAGCCTGGCCCATAAAAGCCCCTGCGGTAAGCCGGACGGTAATAAACCCTACGGTAAGCGGGACGATAATAAACCCTACGGTAAGCAGGGCGGGCATAGTATACCGGGCGTTCGTAAACTGGTGCAGGGTAATAATCTGGTTCATAAACCGGGTAACTGTTACCAATATGGATACTCGCACCCACCCTCACCTGAGCTGTTGCAAATTGTGCCGAAACGGTTAGCACCAGTGCGACAATCGAAAATTTAATTAGTTTCATGACTGAAATTTTAGTTACTAATTCTTGTTCGTTTGTAAGTATGACTAATTACTAACGCAAGGGTTTAAAAAAACATGCCAAAAGAAGCTTCAAATTTCCTCGTAAAGACGTAACTTACTGCGTAACAGCGAAATTTCCTGCTGCATTGAATCTAACTTTTCCAGCAGACTATCAATAGCTACCACACCCTGCGGGTTAATGTCCAGTTGAGTATGCAATCTTACCAACCGTTCAACCCGCTGAATTTGTACAGTTGGTATAAACGCGGTTTGGTCTACTAAAGTCACCTCAATTAAGCCTGCATCCATTAGGTGATCTATAAAGGTGTATTCAACTTTGTTATACACACAGAAATCTTGTATGCTTATCAAATCTCTTGTTTCCATAACAGTAATTATGATTGTGATAGCTCCTCAAACAGTTTTCTTTGCTGGTCGGTAAGGTTGGTTGGTATCTTTATATTATATGTCAGATATAAATCCCCGTATACTCCATCCTTCTTGTAAACAGGCATACCTTTGCCCTTCAGCTTTACTTTAGTGCCATTTTGCGTACCTGCAGCAACTTTCAACTTAACCTTACCTGTCAACGTATCTGCTGTAATTTCCCCACCCAGCACCGCTTTATAAAGATCGATGTCAATGGTGCGGTAAAGGTCGGCACCAACACGTTTGAAATCCGTGTCGTCTGCTACTGAGAAAGTAATATAAAGATCGCCTGCAGGTGCGCCGTTTGCACCCGGGCCACCATGTCCCGCAATTTTTATGGTTTGGCCATTCTCTATTCCGGCAGGGATGGTCAGCCTGATATTTTTTCCGTTTACGGTTAAGGTTTGTTTTTGAGATTCAAGCACATCCCGCATGTTGAGGTGTAACTCCGCATTAAGGTCCTGTCCGCGGTAAGCCGTTTGCCTCCTCCCGCCGGCTCCCCCAAACATCGATTGAAAGAAATCGGAGAAGTCACCGCCATCTCCTCCGCTAAAATCAAACCCGCTATAGTCGTTGCCTGCGGCACTTCCGTACCCGCCTCCTGAATTTCTGCGCTGACCGGCCTGCTGCTGCGCTTGCTCGTAAGCCTCGCCGTGCTGCCAGTTCTCGCCATACTTATCGTATTTTTTGCGCTTTTCAGGATCGCTAAGTACCTCGTTAGCTTCGTTTAGTTGCTGGAAGAGTTTGTTAGCCTCCGGGTTATCCGGATTTAGATCGGGATGGTTTTTACGGGCAAGTTTACGGTAGGCTTTCTTAATGTCCTCTTCGGATGCATTTTTTTCTACACCTAAAACTTTATAATAATCAATAAACGCCATGGAAGTGAAAATTATAAAATATTAAACCTTAGAATGCACAGTAAGTTTTTCACCGGATATATTAATCTGATGAAAACACTTACTCACACTATCTTATACTACTTATCCTGCGGTAACACAACCTCGAAATTGGCACCCTGGCCCGGCTGAGAGTAAATATGCATAGTACCTTTCAATGAATCAACAAGGTGCTTTACCAAAGCCAAACCGAAGCCATAACCGTGCTCGCCGCTTGTGCCATCGGTCGAAGTGGCCTTTCCGCTTAATATATTATCGATACCATCCTGGGTAAGTCCAATGCCTGTATCAGTTACGTTAACCTGCAAAAGGTTCTTGGTTTCCTCTATTTTAAGGCTGAGATCGACGGTTATTTTGCCGTTTGCAGGAGTAAACTTCATCGCGTTGGATATCATGTTACCTGTTATCTGCAACAATTTGTTTTTGCTAAAGGGTATAGTAGAGGAGTTTACCGATGTGTTAATTACAAAGTCGATGTTTTTAGTTATTGCTTGCGGAGTATAGAGTTTCTCTAACTTCTCTTTAAAAACCAGTAAATTAAACTGATCTGCCTGCAATGCGGCAGCCTTCGGCAGGTCTGTGCTCAGTATCTCGTCTGCTAGTTCCAGTAGAGATCGGCCGCTGCGCTGTATCAGGTTTATAAACTCCAGCACTTCGTCTATCTCGTTTTCCTGCCCTTGCTCACTTATTACCTGGGCAAGACCGATTATGCCACCCAACGGCCCACGGATATCATGCGCAACTTTCTTTTTGGTTTCGTTAGCCTCGTGCAGCTTGCTTTTAAGGCCTGAAATAACCTTATGGGCATTTAAGCGGCTCACAATTTCGCCGGCAATTATCTTAAGCAGTTCTATCTTTTCTGGCGATAGTGTTTTAAGATCCCTGTCCAGCACGCAAAGTGCACCAAGGTTATGGCCATCACTTGTTTTTAAAGGAATACCGAAGTAGTACCTTAACAAAGGGCCGTCTGTAACATAAAACTTATCGTTAAAACGCTCATCAGCCTTAAGATCCGGCACCTCAAACTGACCTTCGGGCACGGCTATAGTATACTGGCAAACTGAGTCCTCACGCGGCATCTGATCAATATCGAGCCCGTGATTAGTAACAGTCCATTGTGTAAAAGAGTCAATTAAGTTAACCAGCGAAATGGATGTTCCCGCGACCTTTGCTGCTAAAGTGGCGAGGTCTTTAAAGGTATCCTGAAAGCTGGTGTAATCAAGATCATAGTCGGACAGGCTTATAATCCTGTCCATTTCGTTGCTTGGGATCGGCGTAGCAGGCATTTGGTGTAAATTGGTATACGTACTAAGTACGTATTTTAATTGTTTATGGTTCAAGTTTTTTCGTCGAAAATTTAAATAAAGTGCTTTAATTTGGTTTAAAAGCAAGCGCTTCAAATTTTCAAAACCAATGGATAAAACTTTCAGTCTCGGGTATAAGCTTGTAAACGGCATCAAGATGTACTACGAGATACATGGTAGCGGGGGAGCACCGCTTGTGTTGGTACATGGCGGCGGGTCAACCATCTACACGACATTTGGGCGAATACTGCCGTTGCTAGCAATAAAAAGGCAGATTATAGCTGTGGAATTACAAGCTCACGGCCACACAAGTGACCGAGACGCACCCGAAACATTTGAGCAGGACGCTGATGATGTTGCCGAATTACTTAGAGAACTGGCCATTACCAAAGCAGACCTTTTTGGATTTAGCAACGGTGGCAGTACTGTTTTGCAAGTAGCTATACGACACCCGGAAGTGGTTAACAAAATTGTAGTTGCTTCAGCGTTTTACAAAAAGGACGGGATGTACCCCTGGTTTTGGGAGTTCATGAAAGACGCCAGTCTCGAATACATGCCTCAGCAGCTTCAGGAGGCATTTTTAGCTATAAATCCAAGCAGGGAAGCACTACTTAACATGCATGATAAGGATGCTAACCGCATGCGTAATTTTACCGATTGGCCGGACGAATACCTCCAAAACATACAAGTGCCTGCCCTGCTGTTGGCAGGTGATAAGGACGTGATGACACCCGAACACACCGTAGCTATGCACCGGCTGATACCTAACTCGCGACTGGTAATTTTACCAAGCGACCATGGCACCTACATAGGCGAAGTGATGACAGCCAATCCCGACAGCCCGCTGCCAAAGATAACAGCCGATCTTGTACTTGATTTTTTAGATTATTAATAATCAATAATATAGCTCAATAATACCTTCAGAAATCTTCACTTTCCACACTAAATTATAAAACGTAAAGGTGCAAAACGCTGGAGTAATTTAATTACAACTGAGTTTTGCACCTTCATTGTTTTTGCGGAATAATTACGATAAAAGCGCGGGTGTTAAACGGCCAGCTGCGGCTGTAGTCCGGTGGTAATGGCTAAGCGGTTCCAGCTATTGATGATAATAGCCGCCATGATCACTTGGGCAAGGTAACTTTCGCCCAGCACTTCTGCCGCTTTGTTATAAACTTCATCTTTAACGTGATTACTGATTAGCGTCACCTGTTCGGTGATGGCCAGGATAGTCTGCTCCTGCTCGTCGAAGAACGGGGTGTCTCTCCAGGCATTAAGCGCGTAGATGCGCTGCTCGGTCTCGCCTTCTTTGCGGGCATCACGAGTGTGCATGTCTATACAAAAAGCGCAGCCGTTTATTTGTGACGCGCGGATCTTTATCAACTCGCGGTGTTTACGGCTTATAGGGGTACTTTCTATATACTTTTCAAGCATTATCAGTGCCCGGTATCCTGCCGGCTCCACCTTGTCCATTTTTAATCTTTCCATTGTCTTAATGTTTTTTGTTAAGACAAAGTTGCGCATCAAACACCCCTTGAAAAATGAACTGAGTTTAAGAAAACACCAGGTTGGTTAATAATTTTAAACGGGCGGGATTAGACCTTCTTCGCCCTCAGCCTGCTTAAAAATTGAGGGGTAAAACCAAGGTATGATGCCAGCATGTACTGCGGGATGCGCTGTATAAAAGTGGGAAACAAATCAGAAAAATAGCGGTAACGCTCTTCATCCGTTTGATTAAAGATGAAACCTATACGCCGCTGTGCAGCCACAAACGACTTTTGCATCATCAGCCTAAAATAGGTTTCCAAAGCAGGCACCTCTTTAAATAGCTGCTCCCGATTGCGTTCTGGCAAAAGCAGCACTTCCGAGGGCTCTATGGTTTGTATATAGGTAGCAGAAGGCGTTTTGTTCAGCAGGCTTTCCTGGTCGGCTATCCACCAGCTTTCTAGTGCAAACTGTACTATTTGCTCGTTCAGTTTCGTATTTACATAGTATTGCCTCAGCAATCCGCTCAAGACAAAATAGTTTCCCTGGCAGTGTCTGCCGGGCTCCAGTATCATCGCCTTCTTTTTAAACTTCTTTAGCTCCAGTCTGCTGCATATCAGCGCCTCCTCATCGGGAGTGAGCTTAATGTAGCGTTTCATGTGGGCAATCAGTTCGGGGTACATGTAAGAGCTTTAACCGTTTACGGCAGTTTAAATGCAAACTTATAAACCACTTTATTTTTACCAGTTTGTACCTGCTCGTTAACTACAACGCCGTCAACTGCTTCGGAGGTTACCAGTTTACCAGTCGGATCAGATTTTGGCAATATTGCATTTACATGCATTTCTACAGCTTGTCCAGATGGTAGCTGTACAACTTTCTCCCATCTGCCGCTTGCGCTTTTTACGGTTTGGGTAGTGTTGTTCACGTCGGTATAACTTACATCTGCAGTAGCTCCCGGCGGAATTATAGTGGTATATGTTACGGTGTAGCTGCTCTTCCTGGCAATTTTAAGTTCGCCTTTGTTCATATCGTAAACGCTATAAGAGCAGCTGCTGATGAGCAAAGCAATTATGCTAAAGCAAAGAATGTTTTTCATAGCACTAAGTTAATATGGTACCTATTAAATTAAATACAGCTATTATAAAATAGCAATACGTCGCGGACCTGACAGATTATCTAGTAAGTACCGGCTTGGTTAAATTCCGCTTTCTCCTCATAAGTAAGAGAGGCGGCCTCCGCTACCTTTTCTTTAGTAGGACGTAAATAGATGAAGTATCCCATAATGAAAACAGATATAATGAGATAATATAACTCGCCTGTTAAGAAGAACACAACTATGGCAAATAAGGAAGGGCCTTCCAGCAAGGCGCACCTCACGATGTGCGCGCTTTGATAGATGCTCAGCTTTGGACCCAGCCCTTTTTTATCGCTTATGTTCTTCAGCATAGAGGTATACAGAAAATTGCTCATGAGAACACCAATCAATGCAAGTGCCGGAGCCAGGTACACAAAGGGGCTCTGCGTATCACGCACATTGATGATAATCTTAGGAGTGATAAGCACACACACCGCCGCAAATAGTACCTGTCCTGCAAGTAGCGCAAGGTGTATAATAACGAGTAGTTTGAATGACGTGGCGGGCGAATTACCGAAGTTTGTGTTAGCAGGCATGGCTAGGCTTAAGGTGCAAGATTAAAGATAAGAAAAAAATTGAAGAATTACCAGGACTTGCTAAGTAAGCAACGCCTGGTGATCTTTTAAATTCACTCCGGATAACTTAAGACGATAAGCCTCCTGTATCAGGTAAAAAATTTTGTCGGCGGCGGCCGCAATGGGAAGTCCCCGTTTACGAATATTAGACACACAATTGCGCGCATCATCTGTAAGCCCCGGTTTAGGGCTATATGTCAGATAAGCGCCCATGCTGTCCGCAGCGCTTAAGCCGGGCCGTTCGCCTATTAAAATTACGGACAACGTTGCACCCAGTTCTGCAGCAATGGTGTCTGCAATAGCTACCCTGGCCTGTTCAGCCAAGCACACCGGCGCTATTTTGTGACCTGCGGAAATTAGCTTAGGGATAAGCAACCCAAGCAGTGCTACCGCATTTTGATTGACAGCAGCGGCCGATAACCCGTCAGCTATGATAAAAACTATCCCGTTACCAGTTACCTGATCGGCAAGCCTGTTCATAGACGCTTCATCAGGCAGGCGGCCAAGATCCGGGCGTTGCAGGTATTGCTCCCTGTTGCCTGCAAGGCTGTGCAGTGGTAATACGGGCAGGTTAAGCTGAAGTAATTCATCATACAACCGCTCTGTTTCCAGTGCCGAGTACACCGCGTCGCGTGCATGCGCGTGCGCCAGCTTAAAGCGCAGGTATTGGTTGGTAGGGATACCGGCACCAACCAGGCCTAAGCCTATTCGTGCTTGTGTTAAGTGTTTCAAAGGCTCATCTTGATTACTTAACAGTTCATTTAAGTCAGCCATGGCACCTCCATTCTGTTTAAAAACTCCGTCCTGCCGCGGGTGGAAGGCCGGCCTTTATCATCTGTAATCCCCTGTTGCATCAACCATCCTCCAAATTCCGGTGCAGGCTTTAAGCCAAGCACCTGCCTCAGGTATAAAGCATCGTGAAATGATGTGGACTGATAATTCAGCATAATATCGTCGCTGCCGGGGATACCCATCACAAAGTTGCAGCCTGCAACACCCAATAAGGTGAGCAAGTTGTCCATATCGTCCTGGTCGGCCTCAGCGTGGTTGGTATAGCAAATATCTATTCCCATAGGCAGGCCCAGCAACTTGCCGCAAAGGTGGTCTTCCAATGCAGCGCGGGTTATCTGTTTACCATCGTACAGATACTCGGGGCCAATAAAACCTACAACTGAGTTTACCAGCAGCGGGCTAAACTGCTTGGCTACCGCATAGGCCCGGGCCTCGCAGGTTTGCTGATCTACCCCGTAGTGGGCATTTGCAGATAAGACGCTGCCCTGCCCTGTTTCAAAGTACATTACATTATTGCCAACAGCACCACGTTTAAGCGACAGCGTGGCTTCTTGAGCTTCACGAAGCAAGGCCAGAGAGACACCAAACGATGCGTTGGCTTTTTGCGTACCTGCTATGGATTGAAAGCAAAGGTCTACCGGTGCACCGCTATTGGCCAGTTGCAATGTGGTAGTTACATGACTTAAAACGCAGGATTGTGTGGGTATACTAAATTGCTGCCGCAGTCGATCCACCAGTTCCAGTATCTTTAAAACCGCTACAGGACTATCCGTTGCCGGGTTTATGCCGATACAGGCATCGCCACTACCCAGCAGCAGGCCGTCAATCAGGCTGGCGGCAATACCACGGGGGTTATCTGTAGGGTGGTTAGGCTGCAAGCGGGTTGCGAAACGGCCGTGAAGGCCTATGGTGTTGTTAAAACGGGTAACCACTTCGCATTTACGGGCTACGGCTATTAAGTCCTGGTTGCGCATGATCTTACTTACCGCCGCTACCATTTCCGGCGTGAGCGCGTTAGCTACACTTGCAAGCACCTTTGTGTCTGTCTCGTTAAGCAGGAGCCAATCGCGTAGGCTGCCGACAGTTAAGTGGCTAATTAAACTGAAAGCTTCTGCATCATGGCTGTCTACTATTAGCCGGGTTACATCATCCTCCTCGTAAGGAATTAACAACTCGGTAAGAAAATCTCTAAGTGGAACATCAGCCAGGGTTATTTGCGCGGCCACACGTTCTTCGTAACTCTGCGCTGCAAGGCCGGCCAAAACATCACCCGCACGGTACGGGGATGCTTTTGCCAGCAGTTCCCTTAAGCTGTTAAAGCTGTAAACCCGTCCTGATATGGTGTGCCGATACATTCCGGTGATTTGTTTGTTGTTAGTTATAGATGGGCGTGTTTAACATATCGTCATCTATTATTCTCGCCTTATGCTTGCCAGTAAGCATGAATAAACCTATAGTAACAGCAAGACCGGCAAAGAATAAAAGACTGATGAAAAAAGAATAATACATAATAGCTACCAGGCAAACTGCAGAAATAACCAGCGCTATGGCCGGGAAAGCGGGGTAAAATACAGCTGCAAAAGGCCGTTCCAGTTTTGGCTCGTTTTTACGGAGGATAAAAAGGCTGATCATGCTCATCATGTACATTACAATTGCACCCAGTACAGAAAGTATAATTATTTGCCCGGTAGTACCTGTGTACAAAGCCAAAAAGCTGATAGCACCGCCTGCGATTATTGCCCAGTGCGGCGTTTTAAACCTGTTGTTCACCGCCGCTAATCCTCGTGGCAGGTAGCCGCTGCGTGCCATGGCAAACACCTGCCTTGAAGATGCCAGTATAGTACCGTGTATAGATGCCACCAGGCCAAACAGACCAATGCTGGCAAAAATTTTGGTAAGCCCGCTGCCTTTGCCTAATACAATGCTGATGGCTTCCGGCAGTGGGTAGTCCAGTTTGCTTAGCCTGCGCCAGTCGGTAACGCCGCCCGTAAGTATCATCACACCTAAAGCTAAAAATACAAGCGTAGCCAGCGCGTATATGTAACCGCGCGGGATGTTGCGCCTGGGATCTTTTACCTCTTCGGCCACCATGGCAACACCTTCTATGGCCAGGTAAAACCACACGGCAAAAGGCAATGCGGCAAAAACCCCGCTCCATCCAAAAGGCATTGGGTTGCTTAAATAATTGTCCAATTTAAAATGCGGTCCAACCACTCCCATAAACAGCAGCAGCTCGGCCACAGCAAGAATTGTAATAAAAACAGAGAACACAGCCGATTCTTTAACCCCCGATATATTGAGCAGTATAAAAGCAACATTAAACGCTATAGCAGCCTGAAGTACACCGATATCCGGGTGCAGAAAATGAACATAGCTGCCCAGCGAAAACGCAATTGCCGGAGTAGCAAAAAGGAAATCGACGAGCGTAGCATAGCCGGCTATTAATCCCCCAAATGGCCCCATGGCCCTGTAGGCGTAAGCAAATGCACCGCCCGCGTGTGGTATAGATGTGGTAAGTTCGGTATAACTAAAGATGAAAGTAACGTACATTACCGTCACTACCAGCGTTGCTATCAAAAAGCCGATAGTGCCGGATACCTCCCAGCCCAGGTTCCAGCCGAAATACTCGCCGGAGATAACCAGCCCCACTGCAATAGCCCATAAGTGCACGGGCTTAAGTACCCGCTTAAGCTGTTTTGAATGTGTGTTTTCCAATACCGGCGTTTAGTGCCTTTAAGATAGCTATTAAGTTTGATTTTCAGGAAGTGCTTTTGAACCTCACGATCATTTTACAGCTGATGTTATCGTAATCTAATATTTAAATAACCATTACTTAATACTGTACGATTTTTTAACTTTGCACCCCTGATTAGTTACAGACAGATAGTGCCCCAACAACAAAAGCAGAGCATAAAAGAAAGATGGGTTGAAGCCATTCAATCGCCCGTAACCCGGCCAAAGCTGCTGGTGTCATCTGTAATCACCATTATAATACTGGCACTTATGCCGGTATTCTTTAATCATATTGAAAAACGGGATGGTACAGTATTGAACGACTGGTTGCTCGATTACCTGCCCGCGTACAATGTATCGTACTTCATCTTTGCTATTATATGGGGAATGGGCGCCCTTATTTTATACAGGGCCTTATACAATCCGCATATTTACATTCAGTATTCCTGGACGCTGATTTTTGTTAACCTGGCCCGCTTATTTACCATAACCGTATTCGCGCTAGACCCGCCTAAAGGCATGGTTCACCTTATAGATCCTATTACGGGTATATTCTACGGGAATAAAGTAATTACCAAGGATCTCTTCTTTAGCGGGCACACCTCTACTATGGTGCTCATCTTCCTATGTCTGCGTAAACGTACCGATAAGATAATTGCTTTTGCCGGCCTTATCGCCGTAATGGTGCTGCTGCTGATACAGCACATCCATTACACTATAGACGTGCTTGCCGCACCAATATTTGTGTATGCTATTTTCCTGGCAACCACACACATTCTCAAGCCGGATGAGGTTTAAAAATTTACAATAGCACTATTATCCATTATAGTGTTTAAAGCTTAAATTTATAGCCATATAAATCTGTAACCTGCTTACACAAACGGCTACTTTCATGATCAAAAAGCTAATACTTATTGCTGCGCTGTTCTTTGCCGCGCGAGCTAATGCCCAGCAGCAAACCCCACGGCAGCAGTTCCCGGGCTTGTTTGAGGCGGTACAATCGTCAGACATCTTTCCGGATAATAAAACCTTTGTGGATTGCACGCCTAAGTTCGAGCCATCGCAGATCATGAAATCGTATAACGAGCAAAAGGGAAAAGGCGGATTTAACCTGCGCGACTTTGTTTTGGCTAACTTTACCCCTCCTGCTTCTGCTACCCACGCCTTCCAAACCAATGTAGAAGAAGGCATCCGTAAACATATAGACACCCTGTGGCAGGTACTACAGCGGCAGCCCGATGCGGGTAAAAAGTTCTCCTCGCTGGCGGCGCTGCCTAACCCATACATTGTGCCAGGCGGCCGTTTCCGCGAGGTATACTATTGGGATTCGTACTTTACCATGCTGGGGCTGCAGCAAAGCCACCAGGAAAAGGTAATAAGCAATATGATAGAAAACTTTGCCTACCTGATAGATACCTACGGTTTTATCCCCAACGGCAACCGGGCCTACTACCTTACCCGCTCGCAGCCGCCGTTCTTCCCCATGATGGTGAGTTTGCTCGCCAAAAGCCAGGGCAATAAGGTGCTTGCAAAATATCAACCGCAGCTGGTAAAAGAATATAACTATTGGATGCAGGGTGGTGCCACACTGGCTAAAGGACAAGCCGTTCACCGCGCGGTGCGCATGCCGGATGGTACATTGCTTAACCGTTACTGGGATGAAAGCGACGAGCCGCGCGAAGAATCGTACATGAAAGACGTAAATGCAGCCAAGGAGACCCAACAGCAACTACCCGTGTTTTACCACCACATCCGCGCTGCCGCAGCTTCCGGTTGGGACTTCAGCAGCCGTTGGTTTGATGGATCGGCTAAGCTGAGCACTATACACACAACCGACCTGGTACCGGTAGACCTTAACTGTCTCATGTACAATATGGAGCTTACCATTGCGCGCGCTTACCAGGTAAAAGGCAATGGTGCCCTGTACAGGCTGTATACCGCAAAGGCACTTGCCCGCAAAAAGGCGATACTGAAATATTGCTGGGATGCAAAAGCCGGTTGGTTTGGCGATTATAACTGGACCAACAACACGCTAAGCACCATACCTACCCTGGCAGCGGTTTTCCCTCTGGAGTTTAAGATTGCCACGCCTGCGCAAGCACAAAAAATAGCCGACGGATTAAAGGCAAACTTTCTAAAACCTGGCGGACTGGTAACCACGCTAAACTTTAGCGGCCAGCAATGGGATGCACCTAACGGCTGGGCGCCTTTACAGTACATGGCTATAGACGGGCTGGAGAACTACAACTATCATGCGCTTGCAAAGGATATTGCCACCCGCTGGATGAACCTGAACGTGCGCGTGTTTAAACAAACAGGCAAACTGCTGGAAAAATACAACGTGGTTGACACCAGCCTTACCGCCGGTGGCGGCGAATACCCCTTACAGGACGGCTTCGGCTGGACCAACGGCGTATTGCTAAAACTGATGAACAGGTACGATTTTGAGGAGAAAAAAGGGGAATAAAACTAAGCAGAAAGGCAAAATTGACTTACCAAGGATTTAAATGAAAAGCTACGACCTGGTGATTTATAGCGAGTACAGCGCGTCCATCATGATGGATGGAGATATTTTTGCACTTAATCAACCTTTATGGGATAAGTTGTTTGCTAACTTGACATATGTGTTTGATCAGGCTTTATTTAGTGGTTATCTGGAGAACTTTATTACGGAAGACTTTGATAAAAACGTAAATTTTGTTGCGGAACACGTGTTTGTAAATGAACCTGGCCCCCGTCGCAAGCTCTTGTTCTAATTTAAGGAATCCAACTTAATGTTCAATAGAAACATCTTGCAAGATATCTGGGACTCGATTGAATTTCCCAGCATAATTTTTCTAGGTGATGCCGAAGATCAAGAAAATCTTGTAAGCGCTGTAGTTAAATATCAATGGACGGATTTGATTTTGGAAGCCGTGGACAACGTAATAATAATCTCGCGTATATACGAGCAGAATGTATTATGGATAAAAGGCAATGTGCCGTTGTTACCGTTTTTAAATGGCTATTTGGAAAGCGGTTATTTTGGGGAGAAAAAGGGTGAGTAAGATCTCAAAGAACACTAATAATTAAATAAGTACTAACAGAAGTGTAGTATGGAGGTGGTTAAATTAAAGCTTTTCGTAACGCATGTTTACACATTCACCGGCATAAAGTACCTCTATGCCCTAGGTGATATGTCATATGGAGAATGGTTGATTTACAAAAACAACAAACCGAGATACTACTTAGACGCCTTTGAAGACAATCTGTTGAATTTGGTAGAAGAAAGCAAAATGGCGCTCCCCGATTTCATAACGAGTAAGTTAAAGTTGATCGATAGGGAACTTAGTTTAAAGCCGCAAATCTTTGGTATAAGGTCAAGCCGAACCAAGGTCGAATGGGTTGAATTGGAAAAAATAAGATTGTAGCATTTTTTTATTTACTTAGATACAAGTTGCAAGTCCTGCTTCTGTGAGAACAACAGGGTTAAGTTGAGCATATTAAACCTCCAACTTGGGTATATACTAGCTATAAACCTGTTTTAGATAACACAATTAACATGGCTTTGGATTTTTACGAAATAAACGATACTAATAGAAAAAGTTTATTGTTTCAGATTAGCAATAAACAATTGGACTTGATTAACGATGTTTTTTGGGAGCTTAAAAAACTTATTGGTAATACATTCGATATCTATGTTTCCAACAGAATATACAAAAGCCATGCAGAGCTGTTGATATCGATAATTAAAAGGAAGATGAATAACACCAACGACGCAAGTCAGAAACAAACACTTATGTATATAATCACAGAGCTTTCGAAAGTAAAAGAGGGGTTCCTAGCTTTCGGAGATTGATTGCAAAATCGATTATCTTACTCAACAATGTGACCTTAGTGCTTATTACTTAGAGGACTTGCTTTTGACAAACAGTATAAATCACCAAAACAATTGATGTACATGTGAAGTACGATAATGCAGACTACTCTTTTTCGAATAAAAGTTGTATTAACAATAGAGAACCCAGCTTAACCTGCCCATGAGTTACAAGCTGATAGTAAAAGTTTATAACTTTGTGGCACCGCTCTAAGCGCGGGCAAACTAAATTGCCCGCAGCCGCGCTTATAATAAAACATAATGGCAGATCAGCTACAGAATAACAATACCGAAAAAACTAATCTGCACCCGCGCAACCTTCATCGCGGCAGGTACGATTTTAAAGAGCTGGTTAAAGCCCTCCCTGCATTACGTAATTTCATTATCGAGAACGAGCAAGGTGAGCCTACTGTTAACTTTACCAATCCCGAAGCGGTAAAAACCATTAACCAGGCGTTGTTGAAACAAAGCTATGGCATTGCTTCATGGGATATCCCCGAAGGATTTTTATGTCCCCCTATCCCGGGCCGCGCCGATTATATTCACTACATAGCCGATGTTTTAGCCGAAGATAACCAGGGCACAATACCAACAGGCAATAGTGTTAGAGTGCTGGATATTGGCGTTGGGGCAAATTGCATCTACCCGCTTATTGGTCACAAGGCTTATGGCTGGAGCTTTGTTGGCAGCGAAGCCGATTATATTGCCGCAGCATCGGCCAAAAAGATAGTTGAAACTAACGGCCTTAACAAGGCTATTGATATTCGCAAGCAAACATCGTACGCTCATATTTTTGAGGGCATTATACAACCCGGCGAAAAGTTCGACATCACCATATGTAATCCACCCTTCCATTCGTCTTCTAAAGAGGTGCAGGCAAAATCGCAACGTAAATGGGAGAAACTTGGACAGGATGCCGGCGCCGGCTTAAACTTTGGCGGCCGTAATAACGAGCTTTGGTGCGAGGGTGGCGAACCGCGTTTTCTGAACAAGATGATGAGCGAAAGCAAGCAGTTCTCCAAGTCATGTAAATGGTTCTCATCGCTAATATCCCAGAAGACAACACTCCCGGGCTGCTATAAGTCGCTAGACTATTTAGGTGCTGCAGAGGTAAAAACCATCAACATGTCGCAAGGGCAAAAAACCAGCCGTATATTGGTGTGGCGCTTTTAAACAGCTAAACTATCTCTGTTCATTTACAGTTTGTGACCAGCGGCCTGCAAATACATGGCACCGGTCTAAAGCATGCCATTGGACAAGAAAACCGGGAACGAACAAACCATTTCTTTTTTGTTAAAGATTGATAAGGCAAACGTTTTACCTTTAGGCTATAGCCCCGTTTAATGAACATCAAAAAAATTATTCCCAATTCAATTAAGCAGGAAAGTAAGTATTTACTTTACCGACTGCTTAAAATACCCTACAATAGATCCGAAGTTCCTGTTGAGATAACAGCGTTCTTACCCGCCGATAAACCTATTGACGTAATAGACGTAGGTGCATCAAAGGGGATTTTCATGCAGGCTATTGCTAACCATTACAAAATTAATAAAGCTGTTTTAGTTGAACCGCTTACCGACCTCAAAGTAATTTTAAACGATAAGTTTCGGGATAAGTCCCGTTTTGTGGTTGAAAGTGTTGCAGTATCTGATAAGTCCGGAAGTGTCGACTTTTATTTCTCAAAGGATGCGGATGTTTTAAGTTCGATACTCAAGATAAAAGACGAATATCATAATGATCAATACCTAACCAAGCCTACATTAATTACTGTTGAAACTGAAACACTGGATACGATTGCCAACCGGAACAACTTAAACGTTATAGACCTTCTTAAAATTGATGTGCAGGGCGTAGAACATTTAGTATTGATGTCGGGATTAAACACACTTAAAAGGACTAAACTGGTATATACCGAAATATCCTACAAGCCAATGTACGAGGGCTCTTCCACTTTCTTTGACTTGTTTAAGATTCTTACGGAATGCAATTTCAGGCTGGTAAATACTTCAAAGGGCTGGGTAAACCCCGATGGTGAAATAATACAGGGAGATGCGCTATTTGTCAATAACGCACTGTTATAAGTAGCTATTTACTTAAGAATCGTACCTTTTATTAAGCACTAAAAACCTATCTACTCTGCCAACTTGTTAAGGTTAATGCAGCGTTACTCAAACTAAATCTTGCATCAAATTTAACGGTAACACAAAGCTTAATTAACCATAGCAATCTAATTTGGCTTCTATGAATGCTATAAAGGTCGGCGTTACTTTTCTTATCTATTTAGTTAATGCACTACATGCAAATGCGCAGCCAAATCCCTTACCCAAACCAAGGCACCGTTTCACCGTAATTGCTCATCGCGGCGATCACGTTAAATACCCCGAGAATACACTGGCTGCGTACCAGGAGGCGATCAGGAACGGCGCGGATTACGTGGAGATAGACCTGCGCACCACTAAGGATAGCGCCCTGGTGAGCATGCACGATGGCAGCATCACCCGCATGACAGGTAAACCGGGGAACATAAAAGACCTTACATTAGATCAGGTAAAGGACCTGGCAATACGAAGTAAAGACTCTACCGACACTAACATCTATCGTGTACCAACATTTGAGGAGATCCTGAAAGCGTGTAAGAACAAAATTTACATTTACCTTGATTTTAAAGATGCATCCGCTGCCGCTACCTACAAGGATTTGCGCAAGTATGGTATGGAAAAGCAGGTGATTGTTTATATAAACAGCGCAAGTCAGTTTAAAGACTGGAGAACAGTTGCACCCACAATGCCACTGATGCTCAGCCTGCCTGGTAACGCCAAAGACGTAAATGCTGTTAAAACCTTTGTAGACCGATATCATCCTGACCTACTGGATGGGAACTGGAAAAGCTATAATGCTGACATTTTAAAATATCTCTCAGAAAGTAAATTACCTGCCTGGCCGGATATACAAAGTGCCGACGAGGACAAGCATTGGGATGAAGCATTGCCACTGGGCTTTACCGGCCTGCAAACTGACCATCCAGCGGCGCTTATTGCACATCTGAAAGAACTAGGCTTGCGTTAAAACGCGCAAGAACTTATTTGAATGCGGCAATACTATAGTAGTGTCTCACATCGACTACTTAAAACTGTATCACATCTGTTTTTTTCAAAAAAACTGTAACATGGTTTCAAAAACTGTAACATGAATTTTCGTTAATTAAAAGACATACAGCAATTTAAGTGTTTTTAGCACCAAAAAACTGTAACAGGTGTAACACCTTATCGTGTTACAGTGCACAGTGTCAAAAATTACTTTACCGAATACGTAGCTTTATTTACACCCACACCGGTGATCTTTAACGATTTCCAGTTGGATGGCAGCTTGCTCTTGATCTGTGTTATGCCCTGCGGTGTTATATCCAGTCCGCCAAAGCCCATCAGCATAGCTTGAATAATGCCGCCTGCACCTGTAGCAAAGTACGGGTTGGTACCACCCTTTGTTTCCGCTATTACCCGGAACGGTGGGTTAAGGTTAGGCTCGTAAGCATCTTTAAACCAATGGTAAGCCTTCTCTCCATTGCCCAGCCTTGCATACAACAGCGCAAACACCCCTTGCGTCATAGCAGGAGTACCTTCGTTAGGCACACGGCTTTCGTAGTACTCCAGGTCTTTCTTAATTTGCGCAGGATCGGTAATGGCCTTTAAAGGATAAGCCAGCAGGTTTACGTCTGCCTGTTTAATGCCTTCGCCTTTATACTGCGCGTGCTCCTGCGTTACACCGTTACTCATCTTAAGAATAGGAATGTTTTGCGCCACATGAGCCCAATCCGGATCGGCCTTTACGCCTAATATATTTGCAGCCGCAGTAGCATTCGTCAGGTTTGCTTTAGCAGCAGCATTTGTAAAAGCGTTATTGTCGATGTTCTCCGCCCATTCGTCTGCTGCTACCACATTCTTGATGTCGTAATGGCCGGCACCGTTACGCTCTACCCGGCTTGCCCAAAAATCCGCAGTGGCAGATAATAAAGGCCAACCCTTTTCACGTAACCACTGCTTGTCCTGCGTGACACAGTAGTAAGCCCATGCGGCGTTCGCCACGTCGGCACTTATATGGTGCTCAAACGGGCCGCTTAGTGCCCATACGGGCGTCTCCTCTACCCCGCTGTCAGCACTCTCCCAAGGGAACATCGCTCCTTTGTATCCATGCGAAAAGGCGTTCTTGCGGGCACTCTCCAGGCGCTCGAACCGGTACTCCACCATTGATTTCGCAATCTCCGGATGCAGCACCAGCATAGCCGGGAACATCCATAAGTCAGTATCCCAAAATACGTGTCCGTTGTAGCCCAGGCCCGACAAACCCATAGGCGACGGCGACAAGGCTGTTCCCTCGCGAGAGAACGAGTACAAGTGATATAGCATACTATGTACGTCCTGTTGTGCCTGGTCGTCACCTTCTATCTGTATGTCGCTTTTCCATAGCTCGTCCCAAGCTTTATTATGGAACTTAATCAACCGGTCTTTACCTTCCAGCAAAGCAAATATGGTCAGGCGCTCAGCTTCGTTCAGCGGATCAGGATGATGTGCCGAGGTGATGGAAGAACCGGTAACTCCGTAAGAGTAAGTCTGCCCTGCTCCTATCTGGTGGCTAAACTTCATCAGGTGCATGTTATTATCCCACATCTCGTGGATCACTCTTGGTTCCTGTCCGTGCGGTTCGTTAAACAGGAAAGATGTCGACGCACACAACTGCAGCTTACCGGTCGGGCTTTTAGCCGTTGAAGTAAGCAGACTGATGGTAACATGCGGACGATCTATCTCATTGTAATAATTCTCTACTTGTTTTAACGCGTCAGGAGCTTCCATCACGCTGGCTGCAGTAATGTTAATAGGCTTCTTAGCGGTTACCGCAACATCCATCAATACCGTAAAAGGTAGCTGCCGCAGTGAGTAATAGGTGTATTTGATTGTCGCTTTATCAGCATAATCAAAGCTGGTGGTCATGGCGGCGTGCTGCATGTCCAATTCCTGCTTAAAGTTGCTGACCATTTTTGCATCGAGCCGTCTGCCGTCTACCTCTAAATACATGTTTAGCAGGTTAAAGCTATTAAGGAAGTTGCTTACTCTACCCCGTCCATATAAATCATAAGCGCCTGCAAGCACCACATTTTTTACCTTGAACGGCTCCGGTGAGGATACAATGCCTATCATCCCGTTAGCTACCGTGATGCCGTAGTAATTCGCAGGATCTATCTTATCGGCCTTTATAATCCATGGACTAACATTTTGTGCAAACGTGTTTACAATTGAAACCATTGCAACCGTTAGCAGGAAAAGGGTTCTTTTCATCTATATGTCTTATTTGATCTTAAGCTTAAGTTTTTCTGTGACCAGGTCTCCTATTTTGCGACCTTGCATAGTGCCTACTATACAAGCATTTTTATAGTGAATACCGCCATAAACGCGCGACATAGCAGCTTCCTGCGCAGCATCTCTAAAAGATTTAAAGGTGCGAGGCGCGATCCCAAATTCCGATTCCGAAGAATCGCTGTAAATAATATTGTCGCCGAAGGTGCGGGTTAGCACCTCTGCAGCTGCAGCAGATATCACCGCGTGACCGCTAATGTATTCCGGAAAGGGCGGCGTTTGTATATACGGGCGCCACTCAGGGTCAAGCACTCTTGTTATTACCGTCTCCGGGCGAACGCTATTTGCCTTGTATTTAACGTACCAGCAATTTATAAAAGCGTCAAACAGGGCAATAGATGTTTCGGTGTAGGCAGCTACCGTGGTACCAAAATCGGCTTTCTTTATTTGCGAACCAATACCTGCAATGTTCATCCAGTGCCCTCCGGGCGAAAACTTCTTAGTGGCAAAAGACGCATGACCTATTACATTCAACTTAAAGGCGTTATCATCCCAAAAATCAGCCATGTGCTTTTGTTCCTCCGTAAGGCTGTCTCCCATGGCTTTTACCTCAATTACAGCTTTGTAAAAGGCGCTATTCTTATCAGCCATGTTATACGGTGGCGGCTCGGGCGAGGGTATTTGTGCAGCAGAATCAAGCACAAGCGGCCGTATCTCTCCCCAATGCGGTTCTAAAGCCTGAGCATACATAGGCGGAGTGGGTATCCAGCGCCCGTCTTTACGGGTAACCGTATACTTGCTGGCGCTACGGGTTTGGGCGTAATTGTCCTTTTTGCTCCAAGCCAAAATGTGCTTGGCTACTAGGTTTGAATATTCCACCGAATTATCGAATACATCAGACGGCATGCCGGCATCTTCCGCTTTTTTCTTTAGCTCATCTACGTAAGTCTCCATACTTCCTTCGGGGAAAGTAACGGCGTTTCCCACTACGCAAAAAGAGAGCAGCGAAGCAAACTGAAAATCAATTTCTTTATCGTTACCGGGTTTTGGTACTGTGGTAAGGTGCTTTATTTGGCCCGCCAGTGATCTGTAATGTTTAGGGTCACCAGCCGCTATCACTTCGTAGGCAGCTATATTGGCGTAAGCGTAATTTCGGGACGCTATTACCGGTGGAAAGTTATTTTCGAGAACAATATCGTTAAGCTTTTTTACAGTGGTACGGTAAAGCTCCGGATTGTGGGTGATTTTTTGATAATCGGCTTTTTTGCAAGAAGAAAAACAAATTACAGCAACTGCAAAAATCAACAGGAAACGGTTCATAGTCTAAATCAGTTTAAGAAAATACGCTGCTTCGGGAGGCTTGCGCTTATATTGGCTTTCTTTATTTCTGTATGCTAAGATAGGTTTTTTACCACATCTGCCTGCTAAAAACAGTTTGAATTTAACACAAACTAATATTTATTTTGCACAACATTTAAGAACGCGCTACTTGCGTCCAGGCTTTATAAAACCTTTTATGAAAAGACCCGCACTGTTGGTATTTGGTACGCTGTTAATTATCGTCGTTAGTATCTATTTTATCATACCTCAGTATATAACTGCCACTTCGGTAGTAAGCGTTGATGCCACAGACGTTAACGTTGCTCGTTTTTTGGTTGATCAGCACCAATGGCCAAAGTGGTGGCCGGGGAAAGTAGTGGCAGGAGACTCTGTTTATGAATTTAACGGCAACAAGATAACCATAACCAATGCCGCTGCCGGCTATGTTGATTGCGACGTAAACACCGGCAATGATGTGCTAAAGGGGAAAGTGAGCTACCAGGCTTCCGGCGAAGGTGCAACAAACATTACCTGGGAGGCTGCTAAGCAGAGCAGTTTGAATCCTATTACCCGTATTTCAGAATATTTCAGGATTAAAAAGGAGAATACTGAGTTAGAGAAGATACTTGAATCCTTTAAAAAATTTATCCAAACTGATGTGAATGTTTATGGCTTAAAAATTAAGTTGAGCAAAGTCAAAGACGGTACTATGCTCGCGACAAGTACATCTACAACAACCTACCCCAACATGGAGGTTATTTACAACTTAATAGACGGATTGCGCAAGCAAATCAGCGCAGCAGGTGCAAATGAGTCCAACAAACCGATGCTCAATATCAATCAGGTTGACGAGAAAGAGTACCATATAATGGTAGCGGTACCAATAAATAAAGAAATACAGCCTGACCAAAAATCAGTAATCAATAAAATGGTGGTTGGCGGCAACTTATTAGAGACCGAAGCAAAAGGTGGTCGCGGAGCGATAAACAATGCTTTTGCACAGCTAAAACGTTACCAGAAAGATCACGGGTTGATATCACCAGCAATGCCTTACGAAGTGATGATGAACAACCGCTTAATGGATAAAGACACTGCTAAGTGGGTTACAAAGGTTTATTGGCCAATATTTTAAGCTACTTGTTTATTATAACTATCCTGCCTTCGTAAGTTACCGTTATAAAAGCTTCACCCTTGCTGATTCTGATCTTTTGCGGAGCTGTGCATTCCTCAAAGTTACACAGAGGATTGACCCAATACTCCGGCTGTGAAAACTGCTTATCGGCCTTGTTGTAACGCGCTGTTACCAAACCTAACGCATCGTACTTACCTTCGTAAGGTACTACGCCCCAGAAGTTACCGTTTAATAATACCTCACCGGTTTTATCTAAAGAAGTAATAGAACGAACAGGTGCCTGCTGATATAGGTAAGGCAACTCTGCAGCAGTTTTAGCATGCATTACATCGCTTATGAAAACGCTGTTGAACTGGTTGGCTACAAGTTTCGAGTTCTCACTAAGTTTGTCCTTAAATACCTCATCTGTTGTTTTATCAGCCATTTTTTGAAAGCTTAGAAATTCTTTTTTCAAGTATGGCAGTTCCTGTTCCAAATCGTTCTTTGGTCGGAAAGGATAGTACTTTTCCTTATAGAAGTAAGATATAAGCAAATCATTTCTGCCATCGGCATCTACATCATCGTTGTAAGCATATACCGGATGATCTGGAGTTACATTGTACTTGCTGTTGTCGCCCCAGTTGCCACCGATAAAATCCATCTTGCCATCGCCGTCAACATCTGCAATGGCAGCACTTTGCCACCACCCCTTCATACCATCCAGCAAAGCAGATGAGAACTTCACCAGCTTTTTGTTCTTATTTAAGAATATCTGAACCGGGTTCCACTCAGAAGATACCACAATGTCCTGCCTGCCGTCCTTATCTACGTCAGCAGCTGTGACGCTGGTTATGTAGGGGATACGTGTAAGTTCCGGATAGTCCTTTTTTCCTGCAGGTGTAAAGTTTCCCTCTCCTTTACTTAACAACACAGCCGATTGTGCGGGCATGTTGTAATTATAAAAAGGTACTGCAGATGTAAGCAACAGGTCCTGCTTTCCATCGCCATTAAAGTCGTAGATAAATATCTTCGATACCAGTTGCTCTACCAACGGAAGTGCCTTATATTCAAACTTGAAGTTTCCCCGGTTGATGTATAAACGGGGCTGCATACGTTTGCCAGCCTCTGCAAAAGGATGATTGGCACTAAGCACCACCAGATCGGGCATGCCGTCTCCATTTACATCAGTCCACTGCGCCTGTGTATCGCCGTAAGCTTTGTGTGCGGTAAAGGCATCAACCATTACCTTAGTAAAGCCACCTGATTTATTGCCGCTTAAAATATACTTCTCCTCTCCTGCTATACTGCCGGTATAAATATCATCGTAGCCATCGTTATTTACGTCTGCCACTGCAACAGCAGGTGTATGTGGAAGGTAAGCATGAGGTATCAGGCCATAATAGTTAAAGTCAGGCGTCTCAAAGGGGGCAACCATAGCTACTGTGGCTGCTTTCACCGGTTTAAAGGTGAACTGTGCATTGCCTTTTATAAAACTATCTGTTACGGAAGCGATATCTGTCGGCGGGAAAACAGCAGCAGCATCGTACTTGATAATAGTTTTTTTATTAAGATTGAAGTTTTTAATGATTTGGTGATTGTTATTCGGCCACACAATGAGCAACTCTAATGCCTTGTCGCCCGGTGCAAAGGTAAAAGTAACATTATCGCCCTGTGTGCTTTCGTATGCGGTACTGGTTTGTATCTCCTGGTGATCTATTCCTTTAGCGGTTCGCAGGAAAAATTTGGTGCCGATACCATCCGGGTTTTGATTGGTAAAGTGAACGCTGACGTTAAGATACGCTGGCTTTTTGTCCTTTGCGTTTTCCATAGTCATGTTCTGATAAATAAATGCCGGAACATCCATGTTATTGGTCACCATATCCAGATCTCCGTCATTATCCAGATCTATCGCTACTGCGCCGGATGATATCGAAGTATCGCGCATATTATTACCTTCAGATATGTCGGTAAATTTCAATTTATCGCTGCCGCGGTAGAGGTAATTATGTACCTGGCCATTGGGCATCAGGTTTATCTTTTCCCTATCAAAGAAACGGCTGGTCTTAAAGTCTTTTACTACGTTGGGATCACCCAGGTACTTAAGGTAATCCATGTCGTTTAAACGTTTTTTTATGCCATTGCTAAAAAACATGTCCTTATGGCCGTCCATATCAAAATCCTGCACAAGCGGCGACCATGTCCAATCGGTAGCAGATACACCGGAGTAAAGGCTCAGGTCCACAAACTTAGTCCCATTACCAACATTCAGCTGCAAACAGTTTTTGGAATACTGATAATAATACCCTGCGCTTACTTCCTGGTTGTAAATGTCCAGCGGCTCATCGTTAATGGTAGATTTAAGCACCTTCATATCCTCCGGAAGCATATCGGTACTTATCACATCCAGATGCCCGTCTTTATTAACATCTACCAACGTATTTCCCATCGAGAATAAACTGGCGTGCCCAAACGCGCTCTTCATCTCTTCTTTAAAGGTGCCGTTCTTTTGATTTACGTAGTAATAGTCTTGTTCAAAAAAGTCGTTACTTACGTATATGTCGTCCCACCCATCGTTGTTCAGATCGCCAACGCTTAAGCCAAGGCCATAACCTATTGGTGCCGAGTAGATACCTGAACCTTCCGTAACATCTGTGAACCTCCCATTGTCGTTCCTGAACAGGTGATCGCCGGCATCATGATTGGTCTTAACTCTGAGTGTAGAGTCGCCATAAGTATCGTTGCTGTGTACCGATGATGTAAGCAGGAACATATCCAGGTCGCCATCCTTATCATAATCTAAAAAGCTTGCCTGTGTGCTAAACCCCGAAAAGTCTAACCCGTACTTTGCAGCAGATTCCGTAAAAGTAAGATCGTGATTATTTATGTATAACTGGTTCTTACCTTTAAATCCTTTGTAGTTTGATACAACGCAAACGTAAATATCTTTCCAGCCGTCGCCGTTGATATCTACAACGGTAACGCCGGTCTTCCAGTTGCCTTTACCTTGCAAGCCGGCTTTGTTTGTAATATCTTCAAATTTTAAATGGCCTTTATTAAGATATAGTTTGTTGTTTTCCTGGTTAGAAGAAAAGTAAAGGTCGGGTAAGCCGTCATTATTAAAATCAGCCGAAGCTACGCCTGCACCATTATAAAAGTAGAGGTAGTCCAGTATATTTACAGAATCGGTAGCAATGTTGCGATTTACAAAATCAACATGGCTGTCTTCTGTAGGTATAAGCCGAAATATCCCGTCGCCCGGCTTTTTCTTCTCGCATGAATTAAATAAAGCTATCCCAACCAGAACAGCCAGAAAAATCAGGGTGAAGCTTTTGTAAGTGGTAGTCCTAGGCATGGCAGCTTAACGTAATTTATAGGCTTTAAGCTTATCATCGTTTAAACCAAAAAGGAAATTCTTCTCGCCCCTACTGTTCTTTATCATGATTGATGACCGCACCTGACCGGAAAGATCCATCCCACTTTGCGATGGCGAAATATACGTAAATCCGCTTTTACTGTACTTATAAATTTGTCCGCGGCTGGCATCTAAACGGCCTACTTCAGGCTTAAAGCCATAAAAGTTGCCGCCCAGTATAATAGCGGGTATACCGCTCTTGTCAATATCATCACAAAGAATGGTGTTCACACTAGAAAGCTGGGCGTTATAAGGTAAGGGTTTAGCTGTAAAGTTATTCCCGTCGTTAAGGAATACTGTAGACGCCAGGTAATTCATTTCGTGAACTTCCGCACCTTGAAGGTCTTCATTTGTAAAGATTTCGTCAAACGGCTTACCGGCATAATCGGTGTACTTCAAGTATTTCTTTTTTAGTAACGGCATTTGCCCAACCAAGTCAGGCTTCATATGGAACACATAGTTTACGTGATCGCTTTTGTAAACTGAGGTGATGCACTCTTTAGTGCCGTTGTTATCAAAGTCCTTTACGTACACCTTCATAGGTTCCTTGGTAGTGGCTTTGAACTTTATATTAAGGCCAATGTTACCTGCAATAATGTCGGGCTTGCCATCGCCATTTACATCGGCAACCTGCAAACTGCTCCACCAGCCTTTGTATCTGTCAAGTTGTTTATCTTCAGTAAAGCTACCTCTGTTGTTCTTAAATATCTTTATACCCATCCAGTTGCCCGCAACCACCAGATCAGGGTACCCATTACCGTCTATATCGGCCCACTGCGCAGCCGTTACCATCCCCAATTTGGTGTCGGCACCTAACACTTTTGATGAAACATCCGTAAAGCGCCCAGTACCATCGTTATGGAAAACATATGATTTTGGATAAGCACCGTATGTTCCGGGTACACTCCTGCCGCCAACAAAAAGATCAGGGTGGCCGTCTTTATCATAATCACAGGCCATTATAACCGACGCGTTTACCGCGGCTGGTGTCATTTTTTGCCGGTTAAGCCGCAAATTACCTTTACCGTCGTTTTCGTAGAAGCGAGGGAAGTACACGGGCGTGCCGGCCTCATCTTCATTTCCGCCAACGCCTATAATCAGGTCCTGATCTCCGTCGCCGTCAAAATCTCCAAAGGCTGCACCTGCATTTTCCAGGTAGCTTTGTCTGCCAAGGTCATCGGGTATATACTGTTTGAATTTGCCTGTAGGCTGCTGCACGTAAATTGCTGCCGGACTATCTTTTGAAGAACCAAAATAAAAATCATCCAGGCCGTCGTTATTTATATCACCTTTGGCCATGTAGGGGTTTTCGGTCGACAGCATCTGGAGCATCAAACGCTCGTTGTCGAAATCGATAAATCCATTTTCCGTATGCGTAGGTACTGAATCGAAGAGTGTATTCTCATCGGCAACCATTAAGGTTTTAACTGGCTTTTTTGAATAGTTGTACTGTAAAGCAGCGTTCTTAATATTGTATGTAAGTACTTTATTAACTGCTACATTTTTATCCACCTGGTATTTGCCTCCAGGCCAAATTACTTGCACTGAATCGATTTTCTGCACTTTACCGAGCCCTATGGTAATCAAATTTGGCGAAGTGCTGCTCTGAAACCCGCGGGTAGGCTGCTGGTAATAAACTATCGACTGGTCTTTTGCAAATACTTTTACTGTCGCGCCAACTCCAAACCGGTTAAGTTGGTCGCCTTGCAACTTTAATTGTATGAAGTTGTTTTTCAACCCTTCGGCGTTGTTTTTATAGATATAAAGCGGGGAGTTTACATTATTAACAATTAAATCATTATCGCCATCGCCATCCAGATCGCCGTAAGCTGCGCCATTACTAAACGACGGTTTGTCAAGCCCGAACGCGGCTGTTTTGTTGGCAAATGTTAGGTTATGGTTGTTGCTGAAAGCGTAGTTCTCCAGAGGAGTTGATATCATTTTATTGGTGAAGTCTTTGTAGTCGAACTTCTTTTTCTCGGCTATTTTATCCATGTTCTCCCGATTGCCCAAAAACTCAATGTAATCCTGGTCGGTAAGGTCTTTATAAATGCCATTAGATACAAAAATGTCCTTCCAGCCATCGTTGTCCATATCAAAGAACAACGCACCCCAACTCCAATCGGTAGCTGCTACCCCGGCATTAAAAGCGATTTCGGAAAATGTACCATCACCATTGTTCAGCTGCAAGCAATTTTGCATGTACTGGTTAAAGTAGCCATCATGTTGCTTAAGTTTAATAACGTCGAAAGACTCAAACGAGGTCATCTGCTTAAGCCGCTTGTCACCCTCCGGCAACATTTCGGTTGTGAAAATATCCAAGTTACCATCGTTATTTATATCAGCAATGTCCGAGCCCATAGAGGCGAGGCTTAAATGCCCGGTTTCGTTCTGTATATCTTCCTTGTAAGTACCGTCCTTTTGATTGATGTATAAATAATCTCTCTCAAAAAAGTCGTTAGATACGTATATATCAGGGTAACCATCGTTGTTTACATCAGCTACAGACACCCCTAATCCAAACCCTATGTCACTAGAAAATATACCTGCATCTTTGGTAACATTGGTGAAGTGGCTATTATCATTCCGGTATAAATGGGCACCCCCAAGCGGGTCAACAACGGCTCGTAAATTTTTACTGAAGTCAAATGATCCTATCGGCCGGAAAGAATTGTTTAACACAAAGCAGTCCAGGTCCCCATCATTATCATAATCAAAAAATATGGCCTGGGTAGACAATCCATTATCAACTAAGCCGTACTTTTCAGCCTCTTCTTTAAATGTGCCGTTGTGTTGATTTATAAAAAGCTCGTTTCCCTTTCTATCTATAATGTTACCGCTGTGGCAAACATAAATATCCAGCCAACCGTCGCCATTAATGTCTACCATGGTTACACCCGTGCTCCAGTACTTTGTTCCTTTTACACCAGCTTTGTTGGTGATATCTTCAAACTTCCAGTTGCCTTTGTTGAGGTAAAGTTGGTTGCCGCCCTGGTTGGAAGTGAGGTATACGTCGTTTAAACCGTCATTGTTAATATCGCCGATAGCTACACCGCCTCCATTGTAATAGTTGCGAAAGGTAAATACGTTGGTCTTGTCCTGCTCATTGAGTTGATTAATAAAGTTTACGCCAAGCGAACTATTATCTTGTAAGGTAAACAAGGGATTATCGACACCATTTTTGTGGCATGAAAGGACAAAAAAGCTGCAAAGAAAAGCTACAATCAGGGGTATTCTCTTAAACATCACACGTTCAGAAAAAACAAACGTAGCGAATTTTACTTCGCTACGTTCAAAATCAAATATAACTAATTGTAAACTGTTTTAGTTATTAGTAACCTGGGTTTTGTTTCAGGTTAGGGTTAGTATCAACAGCACGCTGTGGTATAGGGTACAAAGTACGGGTTTTATCCGTTGCGTTAGGACGCTGATCTACCGGGTCGTTAAATTTCTCGAAACGGATAAGGTCATTCCTTCTCCAACCTTCCCAATACAACTCACGGCCGCGTTCTGCTAGCATTGCAGTAAGATCTACATTTGCCAGAGGTGTAGCACCACGAGGAGTACGTATAGCATTTACAATAGTTAAAGCAGTTTGACCATTTGGATCAGTTCCGCCGCGCAGGATCGCTTCTGCTTTCTCAAGTAATACATCAGCATAACGTAAAATCACATAGTCATTTGCTGAGTTATCATCGTTAACTGTGTTGTTTGCAGATGGCTGCGGGAAGTATTTAAATACACGGATACCCTGTGCTTCTGTAGAGAAGTTAAGATTAACCTCCGGTGTAAAAACAAGTGGTTTACCGCTGCGTTGTGTCAACGCCTTACCACCAGGACCAAATTGCTGACCTACGGCAAAACCTGCACGCAAACCAATTTTGTCTGTTAAGCCCGGATATGCAACACCACGGCGTTCGTCAGTTGCTTCAAATGAATTGTAGAAATCAGCAAGCGTTGTAAACCCGTTCCAGCCATCTGGTGTTTGGTTGTAATGCAAGCCCATTCTCCAACGGTTTTTAGCTGAAGCAGGTGCTGATGTTGTAGTGTTATTAAACCCAAAGATGTTGCCGTGAGATTGCTCAGTGTTGTCCCAGGCAAAATCCTGAAAATACTTACCGGCAGGCTCAAGCGTATAACCCGCTGCTGTAACTTTATTAGCATACTCAATAACCTTATCCATATCTGCCTTAGCAAATGTGAACGGTCCACCTACTGTAGATGAAGTATACACAGCCTTGTTTAGATAAACTTTGGCGAGTAATGCCTGAGCTGCAGCTTTGTTAGCAACGCCAATATTGGCAGATGTAGCAGGTAAGTTAGCTTCAGCAAACTCCAGATCCTTAATGATGAACGCGGTTGCTTCTGCGCGGTTCATTACTTTAGGGATATCTGATGTTGGCGCATTAGGGTCGCGGAATGGCTGTTGTCCATACAAGTCTACTACCTGGAACATAAAGTAAGCGCGAAGAAAACTTGCCTGACCTTTTATGTTCGGATCTGTAGCTTTGTCTACAACCTGTGTTGCACGAAATACACCAATATTTAACTGATCCCACGTATCGTTCACCTGGTTGTGTGTAGGTGTCCATGTATGGGTGTGCAGTTTACGCCAGGTACCAAAGTCACCCCAGTCGGTACCGCGGGTTGGTCCCATCATTTCGTCTGTTGGATGCTCTTGCAGTGCATAAGTATTTGCCTGGTCAGTCTGTCCGTATAATTGTGAATAAACACCACCCAGATCTGTCGATCCGGCAGCACCATCTGGTACTAGAGACTTTGAGCCATATAGCTTCTCGTCCAGTTTTGCGCAACCCGCGGCGGCTAAACAAACCAAACCGCAAATAGCTGCCTTTGAGATAATATTTTTAGTTTTCATAATGTTAGAAACTTGCGTTTAAGCCTAATGTGAATATGCGCGCTTTAGGGTATGATGTATAATCAATTCCTCTTGATGCTACGTCGTTCCTTTGTTTATCTGTGTTAATTTCAGGATCTAAACCGCTGTAGTTAGTAATCAGGAATAGATTTTGGCCAGTTACTGATATACGAAGGGTTTTAATCTTGCTTTCTTTCAGCGGGAAAGTATAACCAACACTTGCGTTGCTTAACCTCAAGAAATCACCTTTTTCCAGGAAGCGAGTTGAAACCTCACCTGAGTTTAACGGATTCTCGTTAGTTGCAGCTACATCCCTGGTTACGTTACGACCACTAACAAGGTTGCCTTTGTAGAAGAATGCATTTGCTGTGTTGTTGTATACATAGAAACCGGTTGCAGCATTCAGGAAGAAGCTCAGTGTCCAGTTCTTGTAAGCAAAGTTGTTTGTTAAACCCGCTGTAAATTTAGGGTTAGGGCTTCCCTGTAATGAAGAAACATCTAAACCTTGTGGATAAATACCGAAGCCGTTTGCATCAAGACCAGCGTAGTTAGGAACGTTAAAGGTGTAAAGTGGAACACCATTAGTAATTAGCTGTGCATAAGCACCTGAAAGACCCTGACCATCAATATTACCTGTTACGATATAGTTCTTGAAATTTTCAAGTGTGTTTTTGATGAAGGTCATGTTGTAAGATATATCCCAGGTAAAGTCTTTACCCTGGATAGCAGAATAGTTCAAGCCAACTTCGACACCTTCGTTGATTACGTTACCGTCAAGGTTTCTGTAAATTCTTGAAGAAAGAGCAGGTTGTGCAATATCCTGGAAGAACAACAAATCAGATACAGATTTGTGGAAATAATCAACAGATCCGTTTAAGCGGCCTTTAAGGATAGCAAAATCAATACCGGCGCCGTAGCTTGTATTTGCCTGCCATTTCAAGTCAGGGTTTGGCAAATATTGTTGCGGATTAGAGTTACCGTTGTAGTTAATTTGCCTGATTGCAAGTGATGCATAAGATGGGATTTCCTGGTTACCGGTTTTACCATAGTTTAATCTAAGGCTCAGGTCATCAAAGAAACCACCTTTAGGCATGAATGACTCGTTACTGATGCGCCATTTAGCAGCTAAGGCCGGGAAGTTACCATACTTGTGGTTAGGGCCAAAGCGGGTTGAACCGTCACGACGGATAGTACCTGTCAAGATGTAACGATCTTTATAAGAGTAGTTAACACGTGCAAAGTATGATTGCAGCCTGTAGCTTGAGCTATCACCTACCGGGTAAGCGAGGTGAGTTTTAAAATCATCATAATCTTTAACTAATACACCTGGTTGAGATGTACCAAAACCAAATTCGTTACGGTTAAAGTTTTTAAATGTTTGGTATGAGTAACCTACCAACGCAGTTAACGAGCTATTGTCTTTCCACTTTTTATCATAGTTAAGAGTGTGCTCTGTTGTATAGTTGGTTAACTCATTGTATTGATAAATAGCAGTACCATTGCCGGTTGGAGATGGGAAGTTTTGTTCCCTGATTCCAATTGCATCAGTATAGCCTACAACTTTAGGGTCATAGAAAGTTTTACGTAAACCTCTTGATATATCAGCTCCAAAATTGCCTTTGTAAGATAGGCCGTCAAATAATCTTAATGTAAGTGTAAGGTTATTTAAGTACCTGTTGATATTGTCTCTGTCGTCAATTTGGTCTAATAACGATACCGGGTTACGGAAGCTATTGCCATTTGGGTAACCATCGGTGTTGTAACCATTAAGGTTAAAATAACGGCCCTGATCATCGAATACAGGCGCAGTTGGGTTAAGTTGGATAGCTGCACCAATCAGGCTACCATTAAAGCCTGCGTTGTTGGTGATAGGCGCAAACTGGTCTTTCACATTAGAGTACGTTGATTGCAAATCAAATTTTAAACGCTCATGGAAGAAAGACTGAGATGCGTTGATACGAGCATTCAGACGTTTCAGAGCGGAGTTTTTAACAGTACCTTGTTGGTTATCATAACCTAACGACGCACGATAGTTGCCTGTATTGCTTGCACCACCAAAGCCAAGGTTATAGTTCTGTGATACCGCGCTACGGAATATTTGATCTTGCCAATCAGTGTTACCGCCGTAATCTACACCACCAGCGGCAACTGTACCTGCGTTAGCACCTACACTTGCAACTGCTGCAAGAAACTCATCACGGTTTAGCACATCATAACGCTTAGCTGTCGAAGCAACGCTTGTAGTGGCTGAAAATTGGATGCCCTGACCTTTACGACCTTTACGGGTTGTAATTAAAATTACACCATTTGCACCACGAGCACCATAAATAGCTGCTGAAGACGCATCTTTTAATACCGAAATATTCTCAATATCAGAAGGATTGATGAATGCAAGTGGGTTACGTGCAGATGAGTTACCAGCACCAACACCATAACCACCGCTTGTACCGCCGTTATCCAACGGGATTCCGTCAACTACGTACAATGGGTTATCGTTAGCACGAATTGAACCCGCACCCCTGATGTTGATTGTAGCACCTGCACCAGGCTCACCGCTTGATGGCGTTACTTGTACACCTGCTATACGGCCTTGTAATAATTGGTCTGGAGTAGCGATAACGCCCTTGTTAAAATCCTTAGGACTTAATGTTGCAACAGATCCGGTTGCATCCTTAACGCGCTGTGTACCGTAACCTATTACTACAACCTCATTAAGGGAAGTACTTGTAGATTCAAGGCTTACAGCTATTGACGTTTGTCCATCAATACTAACGGTTGCTTGCTTGTAGCCGATGTAAGAAAAAGTTAATGATGTAGTGCTTGCCGGTACTGATAATCGGAAAGTACCATCTACACTGGTTAAGGTGCCGCTGCCGCCGGCAGCGCCTACAGATACCCCTATCAAAGGCGACCCGTCCTTTTTGTCGGTTACTTTACCTGTTAGCACTTTGTTTTGAGCAAACGCGGGCTCAAAGAAGAGGCAGGTAAAAGCAAAAAAACATAGTGTGAGTAAGTGTTTAAATTGCATACTGTGTGGTTTAATTAAGATTGGTTATATAAGCTTTTATGCAGAATCTTTTTGCTGTCAAATGCAATGCATGTAGTGCACTACTATATGTACATAAAACAGATCCTGAACGTTGTTTAAAATTGGTTTATACGGCTAAAATGCCATTTGTGTAATGTACATCAACACCTCTCATTTGCTGAACTACCTTTACACCTATACAAATATGTGTGTACTAATTGTCAATCCCTACTCAATTACATCATTTTAGAAAAAATATAGAGTATATAAAAATGTAACCATTGTAAATCAGCAATTTAACTATTAAATACATGTTAAAAATATAACTGTTTTTTGGCTATAATTAGCATACTAAACCTCTGATAATTTAAATAGATCACTAAATTTCGCCCTACTAATTATTCAACCATATCCACAGCCTTGATATCCATTATATGTTGTTCAAATTGCTCAGGATTTTTAGACTTTGCTTTAATACGCATTTTATACACGTATATAGTATTTACAGAGTACTCAAGTATTTTGGCTATAGTTTCATTGTCATTGATCCCCATGCGGATAAGTGCAAAAATTCTAAGATCAGTATTGAGCACTTCATTTTCCTGCGGCCAAATCTGATCTTTCTCAGCAAATTGAGAATTAAATACCGACACAAAATTCGGGAATATCTTTAAGAAGATATGGTCAAAGCTGTGGTACAGCACCTGACGTTCATTCTTGATGTTTATATTGTTGATTATGGTTCTTATATCCTCGTACTTTTTTATCGACAACTTTGTGTCTACAGACATTTTTAGCTTTTCCAACTTCAGAATATACCCTGAAATAATTTTAAAGAACTGTCCTATATACTCTTCTTTGATGTGCGCATCTTCTGTTAGCTGGTAGTTTACTTGCTTCAACTGCACATTCTTATCTTCGATTATTTTTTCTTTATGTTTAAGCTTGGCTAGTTGCTTGTAAATCATTATCAGGAAAAGTATAACCAACGATGCCAATGCGGTTATAGCCAACAACAACATCAATATTCTTTGCTTTTCATGTTCCGAATGATCCAACTCTTCAGCAGCTACCAGCGGTAAAATTGCACCTATCTGTATCTTTCGTTGCCGGGCACCATAGAAGTCTGCATCTGCTTTAGCAAGTTTTACAAAAGCATACGCGTCTTTGGTATTACCTACTTTGTAAAGTTGTTCGGCAAGCGTAAACAAGGCTACCGTTTCTTTAGTAGAAGACTTTATATCAGCAATAGCAGAGCGTATCAGCAGACTAATTGCTTCATCTCGCCGGTTGATATTTAGGTAAGATATCGCCAACGAGCAATTTACCATTGCCCTCAAGTGCATTGATATAGGTTTACCGGAACTCAGCAAAAGTTTCAATTCGTTGTCGTGCGTTAGCGGTGCGCCGGATTGCGCACTTTTAAGCCCTGAAAAGTGGTACCAATCTACACTGCCTTTTTTAGTAAGCATTATAGCTGAGTCGATAAAGGCGTTACTGGCCTTCATATACCCTTGCATAAAATATTTATCGTTGTTATACTTAGCCAGATCACTATTACACCGATACATAATGAAATAGTACTCCATTTTGGCGCTATCACTTAACAGTTTCGGTTTTACTTTACTCATGCAGTCGAAAGTTTCCTTGAACATTCCGGACGAAAGCAAAATAAATCCAAGTTTAATCTGGCTGTAATAAGCGCGGGCCATGTCATTCATTTGCACGCTCAAGTTCTTCAGCTTATTTACATACACGTAAGCAGAATCGTACTGGTAAGACTTGTACTCATCATAAAGCTTAAGGCAGAGATCGTACTGACGGGTGTAATTAGTAGAGGCAGTAGCAACGCGCAATTGCTTTAGCTGCTGTATACGCTGGCGTTTTGCACCATCATAAACATCTTTTTTGCTTATTTCTGATTTGAGCTCCTCAAGCAAGTTTGCATTGTCTGCCGAGAAAACAGGCAGGGCAAAGCATACTAAAAAGATTGAAAGTAAAAGTAACTTCATAAATGTCTATGACGGCGATTAAAGTTAAGAAGTAAATCCTGATGAATAAATAGAGTAAACGGTGTTTGATCGTTTTTATCAAAGTGATGCTATCAAGCTCTTTTTATTCAAAGAGTAGTAAAATGGTATTAACCATTAATTCAAAATTGATAATTTAAAGTTCATTTGTATGCAAGCACAAAAGGCCTGCAGTAACCTGCAGGCCTTTTGTGCTCATAATTTAATATTTAATAGGCGACTGTAAAAAGTTCAGTTGAGTTTTTAATTGACATGATCTTAACCTTCTCCCCTTCTACCGGATTGGATAAACCTGTTGGATCGAAGCGTGAAATCGGCACCATAAGTATCGAAAGATCATCTGTAACCTTGCTATTCTTACCATTAAACTTAAAGGCGGTACTGCTAAAGCCATGCAGTACCAGCTTGATATTGCTAAACTTAGATTTAGCAGTACCTTCAACTTTACCGAAAGCAATTTCTCTTTTTGCGGCGTTATAGGTGATGTTGCGTTTATAAAAATCACCCTTTTCATAATCGTAACTCTCACCATCATCTTCGTAGTAAACAAACTTATTGTTTACAGCACCCTGGTAAACATGAATCGTCAAGGTATCAGTTGGCCGCTCAGCTGTTGTTTGTACCAGCGATTGCATAGGTACTATACTGCTTTCCTTAACAAAAACAGGCAGCTTGCTCATAGCTAATTCCGTTTTGACATAAGCATTTCCGTTTTGGATAGTACCGTTGTATAAATCATACCATTTACCTGCCGGAAAGTACATTCGCCCTATCTGCGTCTGGCTGTCAAAAGGGAATACCAAGAAGGCGTTGCCAAACATGTATTGGTTTTCGTAAGTGCTGTTATATACATTTTCATCATGCGTGTAATCGATAGCTAAGGAACGCATAACGGGCTGTCCACTCTCCTTTGCTTCGTAAAAAGTAGAATACAGGTACGGCAGCAACTTATAACGCAGGTTAATGTAGTTGCGGGTTATCTCCAGTACCTCCTCTCCGTAAGCCCACGGTTCTGAAGACTTAGTGTTAATTTGAGTATGGTTGCGCATATATGGGTTAAACGCCCCGATTTGCATCCAGCGGGCATAAAGATAAGGTGAGGCACCTCCCGTGAAACCACCTACATCCATCCCGGTGTAAGGCACTCCACTAAGCCCAAGGCTGTTCATCAGTCTGATGCCCGCCATCATGTGGCTGTCTTCTGCGCGATTGTCACCCGTCCATAATGCAGCATAACGTTGTAGTCCGGCATAACCAGACCGTGTAAGCACAAACGGACGTTTGTTCCCACCAAGGGCGGCTCGGTATCCCTCATAACTGCTGCGGATCATCTCCAGACCATAAACATTATGTATCTGCATGTGCGATGCTCCTTTCCCTTCAAAGTCGAAAAGAATATTGTCCGGCGCTTTTTGTCCCCAGGTAGAGAACTCGTTCATATCATTCCATATTCCGCTAATTCCATCTCCAGCGTAAACTTTCATCTCATTTGCCCACCAACTGCGTCCCTTTGCACTGGTAAAGTCGGGAAAGTGACACCATCCAGGCCACACCTGTCCTGTGTAGTAAGTACTATCAGGATATTTGGCAAATATATCTTCCTTAACCCCGCGGTCGTAAACACCATAGCCTTTCTCCTCCTTTACACCGGGATCAACAATTAGCGTCACTTTAAAGCCCATGTCCTTTAACTTTTTGGTCATGGCGGGCGGATCAGGAAAGCGGCTTTTGTCCCATGTGAACACCTTATATTTATCCATATAATGGATGTCCAGCGTTATACCATCAGCAGGAATCTTTTTTTCGCGTAAGGTATTGGCAATACGGAAAACTTCAGTGTCAGGATAGTAGCTGTATCGGTTTTGCTGATAACCCAAGCTCCAAAGTGGCGGCATTTTAATACGGCCTGTAAGCCACGTATAAGAAGTTATAATGTCACGTAAATGGGAGTTGTATATGAAATAATAATTCATCTCGCCACCTTTGGCCCCAAAAGATGAAAAACGATTATTGCTGGCACCGAAGTTAAAGTCGCTTTGATAAGTGTTATCAAAAAACAACCCATACTGTACATTGTGGTGAACGCCTATATAAAATGGAATGGTGGAGTACAACGGGTCCTGTCCAGCTGAATAACCAAATACGTCGCTGTTCCAGTTGGTATAAGCGTTGCCCTTTCGATCCAAGCCCCCGGTTTTTTCACCCAAGCCTATAAAGTGCTCTCCATCCTGCATTTTCTTGTAAGTGGCAACACTTTCACTCACCCATGCCGTTGTTAAGCCAGGCTCGTCCTGGTTAATAACTTCTCCTGTAGTGGTCATAAAGGTAATTTGCCAAGGATTTTTCTTAATATTTACTTTAAGGGAATCAGTGACGAGATTTATCTCGGCATCGTTTTGTGTTATTGATACTTTGGTAACCTGCGGCTTACTAATCACAGCGTAGGAGAAATCCTCTGCAAGTTGCTGTTTATCTACACGTACTCTAATGACACCGGGACTGTAAGCTGTAACTTTAACAAAAGCATTCTCTGTTCTTATGTCAAGCTCCTGATTGTTTATGGTAACGCCTGTAACTTTTCCAATTTTCTTTACCGGATTTTGAGAAAAGGTAAGTTGTGTTAATATAGAAAAGCATAACACCAGGTAAAGGCAACGTAGAGATATCTTCATTTATATGGTAAATAATTGTTTATAAAAGCAGTTGATCAGATGAGACAACATTAAAGCAATGAAAGTATAACACATACTTTGCTCCTGAAAGAAATCTAAGCTTATGAAGATTTTTTATAAACTAAAAACGCCCAAAACAAGCTGCTTTGGGCGTTTTTTCTATTCTATTCTAATGAAAAATATAGCTTGCTGATTTAATTATACAACTGAGAAAAGAGCTAATATTTGGCGAGCACAATAACCTTGTTGTTTATTGGCGCTATTCTTTCGTGCCCGTTTAAAAAACCAAGCCCTACTACAAACATAAAACCTGCAACCTTTCCGCCCATTTCTTGTATTAATTCGCTTGTAGCAGCAACAGTACCACCGGTAGCAAGCAAATCGTCGTGTATCAATATATGATCCCCGGCTTTAAAAGCATCCGTATGCAATTCGATAGTGGCAGTGCCATATTCTAACTCATACACCTTTTGCTTAACTGTATGAGGTAGTTTACCAGCCTTACGTACCGGCACAAAAGGTACACCTAATTTTTGAGCCAGATTAAGGCCAAACAAAAATCCACGGCTCTCAACACCAGCTACAGCATCAATGCGAATGCCTTTAACTTCTCTGACAAATGCATCAACTATATCACCGCACAAGCCGGGATCCTTTAAAATTGGGGTAATATCTTTGAAGACTATACCTGGCTTAGGAAAATCAGGAATATCACGAATTGCGGATTTAATTTGCTGCTCTATCATCAATAACTTAAATAAGGCTCAATTTTACGCAAAATTTCTTCAGTGAGAATAGGTATGTCTTTGAGGTCGTTAATAGATGCATAAGCTCCATGCTGATTGCGGTACTCTATTATCGCATTTACTTGCTTGTAATTCAGATAAGGCATTAGCCTAAGCTTATCAAAAGCTATTGTGTTGATGTTTATTTTACGAACCCGCGCAGCGTTCACAGTAAGTTGATCTTTAATTTCCAAGTACTTCAATTCGTCTATGCCTGTCACTTCCTTTAGCTGATTCTTATCAACAAATCCGCCTAAACGCTCACGATAGTAAACGATCCTCCTTGCAAATGCAGGTCCGATGCCACTTACGGCCGTAAGATGTGCGGAATCTGCTGAATTCAGTTCAAGAACTTTCACTCTGGCAGATTTATAGGAAGGAAGAACTATGTAAGGAGCTAAACGTTTAAAGTCTGCGTCGCTCAAACCGTAGATCTTCTTGAGGTCGTCGGCCTTGTAAAACCTGCCACCCTTTGCTTCATAGTTAGTTATGGTATTTACCTGCTTTTCGCTCAACCCCAGCGCCCGCCATTTTTCCGTAGAAAGGTGATTTGGGTTAAACTTGAAAAGTGTACCGGCACTATGCGTAGTTCCTTTAGTTACTTCAAAATTGTTTGCCTTGCTATTCTCTAATGCCGCAAGTGCTGCTTTAAATTCATTAGGGTTTATTGTGCTATCTTTGTGAAACCACTGATAAGTATACGGAGCGGCTAACACCAATATGATTAGTACAATTAGTACTATCATTCCGTTCCATTCTTTTTTGGTAAGTGACAACTGATCTTTTACCCGGGCTTTCATCGTTGGTTAATCACCGTTAAGGTAATAATTTTGATAACATTTAATCCGTTAAAAACAGGATGAAAATAATAACTACCGAAGAATTTGCAAAAGCAACTAAGCTAGATAAGCTGAAGATGCCTGGTTTAGCAGCACTGCTGATGGAGTTGATGAAAATTAACCAGGTTAATGATCTTTTTGCTCAAGCGCAGCCTAAACAAGGTCCCGAATTTGTAGATGCAATTTTAGAAGGCTGTGGTATTGAAATTGACTTTGACCAAAGTGAATTGAAACATATACCCAAAGAAGGGAGCTTTATTGCAATAGCTAACCACCCTTACGGCGGAATAGAAGGAATGGTACTACTAAAGATTCTTACCATGGCCCGACCAGACGCCAAGTTGATGGCTAATTTTCTTCTAAAAAAGATTCCTAATCTGGCCGACTACTTTATTGCTGTAAATCCGTTTGAAAACGTTGAACATTCATCAAGCATTAGTGGCCTAAAAAACACTTTAGAGTTGCTTGCAAACGGAACACCTATCGGCATTTTCCCGGCCGGCGAAGTTTCTACATTTAAGTTAGAGAAAAAGGAAGTAACAGACAGGTTGTGGCATCCTGTAGTGGGCAAGATCATCACAAAATCTAAAGTACCGGTAGTTCCTATTTACTTTCATGGCAACAACGGGTTGTTATTCAATCTGCTCAGCCTCATACACCCCGCCCTCCGCACTGCAAAATTGCCGTCGGAGTTATTTAATAAGCAAGGGCACACTATTAAACTGCGCATAGGTAAGCCAATTAAGGTTGAGGATATCCCAGATAATAACAACAGCGCTAAGGTGCTCAATTACCTGCGTGCAAAAACTTACGCTTTAGGTGCCGGCCTTGATGAAGAAAAACGGCTATTCAACCCGCGCAATATTTTTAAAATTAAGAAGCAGCCGCAGGAGATAGTACCCGAAACGGCAGCTGAGAAACTGGAGAAAGAAGTAGAGCCGTTACGGGAAAACTACCGTGTTTGGGTAGAGAAGAACTATGAGGTATTTATTACTCCTACGTCGCAAATTCCCTGTATTATCCGTGAGATTGGACGCCTAAGAGAAATCACTTTTCGTGAAGTAGGTGAAGGAACCAATAAAGAAACCGACCTGGACGAATACGATATCTACTATCACCACCTCTTTATTTGGGATACTGAAGCAAAGATGATAGTGGGAGCTTATAGAATTGGCTTGGGGGATGAAATCTTTTATAGCGTAGGCAAAAAGGGTTTCTATGTAAATGAGCTGTTCAAGTTGAAAGAACAGTTTACGCCTGTGCTGAAGAAAAGCCTGGAGCTTGGCCGTTCGTGGATACGCAAGGAATATCAGCTAAAACCACTGCCATTGTTCCTTCTTTGGAAGGCCATTCTGAAGTACGTAATTGATAACCCGAGATACCGTTATTTAATAGGTCCGGTTAGTATCAGCAATACATTCTCTAATTTTTCGAAGTCGCTAATTGTAGATTACATCAACCGTAACCACTTTGATCATGAAATGGCGCAATATGTAAAGCCAAGGAAGAAGTTTAAGGTCAATTTTGAGAATATTGATACCGATGTACTGCTTGCAGGCGGTGATAGCTTTAAAGGATTAGACAACCTGATATCAGAGGTGGAGACCCGAAACATGAAAGTTCCTGTATTGCTGCGGCAGTACATGCAATTGAACGCTAAGATCATCAGCTTTAATATCGACCCGAAGTTTGCCGATTGCTTAGATGGCTTTTTGGTGCTGGATCTTGAAAAGGTTCCTCAGGATATGTTGGAAAAGCTTGGCAAAAACCTTTAAGCTTTCAGCCGGGTAGTTAATATTTGCTTACACCAACCCGCGACATTAACTGATGTAGCACCCATAATGGTGCTATTAGGAATAGCTTTTTGTCTATTTGCCAGGAAGCCCGGCCTTCCTTTATACTACCCAAGTATTGGCCGAGTGCAGCCATAGCTATAATTACTGTTCCTGTCCAAATTAGTGGTAAGCCACCACTTTTATCCCAGTTTTGCAGCTGCATAACCAAGTAGCTAAATGCGAACATAATAAACAGCATGATATATGACAGCAGCGGAGATTGCTTTAGCACATAGTAAATCCAAAAGGCAATAACAAAGGATGCCCAATTAAAGTAGCCGTTGTAAGCCTTAAGAAAAGCAAGCTGCGGGAACGGGAACGCCCAGGTAAGTGTCAATACACCAAACACCATCAGAGGCACGCAAATAAAATGCAGTAGTCGGTTAGCTCTTTGCTTATGTGTAACATCAAACTGTCCAAAGTATGTTGTTAATGAGCGTTCATCAGCATTTTTGTCAACAAACGCTTGTTGCTTGTCGTGTTGTTTTCCCATAGAAACAAAAAAAGCCCCCTCCTGATTAAGAAGAGGGCTTATAGTATTAGTTAGTTATTTAGCAAATGCAACAGAGCGGGTTTCCCTTATAACGGTAACCTTTATCTGACCTGGATAGGTCATTTCTGTTTGTATACGATTAGATATGTCTGCAGCAAGCACTTCGCTTTGTGCATCGCTTATCTTTTCGCTTTCTACTACCACACGTAGTTCACGACCGGCCTGGATAGCAAAGGTCTTCTCAACGCCTGGGTATGATAATGCAAGCTCCTCAAGCTCTTTTAAGCGCTTGATGTAACTTTCTACCACTTCGCGGCGAGCACCCGGCCTTGCGCCTGATATAGCGTCACAAACCTGTATAATTGGCGACAACATAGAGGTCATCTCCACTTCATCGTGGTGAGCGCCTATCGCGTTACAAACCTCAGGATGTTCTTTATACTTTTCTGCAAGTTGCATACCCAGTATAGCGTGTGGAAGTTCCGGATTGTCATCAGGTACTTTACCTATATCATGCAGTAAGCCTGCGCGTTTTGCCAGTTTTACATTCAGTCCAAGTTCTGCAGCCATAGTAGCGCAGAAGTTTGCAACCTCGCGCGAGTGCTGTAGCAGGTTTTGTCCGTAAGATGACCGGTAACGCATACGGCCCACCATACGGATTAGTTCAGGATGAAGACCATTGATCCCCAGATCAATTACCGTACGCTCGCCTATTTCAACAATCTCTTCTTCTATCTGCTTTTTAGTTTTGGCAACTACCTCTTCAATACGCGCCGGGTGAATACGCCCGTCTGTTACCAAACGGTGCATAGCCAAACGGGCAATCTCACGACGAACCGGATCAAAGCCCGAAAGGATAATAGCCTCCGGGGTATCATCCACAATGATCTCGATACCTGTAGCAGCTTCAAGTGCACGAATGTTACGCCCTTCACGACCTATAATACGCCCTTTAATCTCGTCATTTTCTATGTTGAAGATTGATACAGTATTTTCAATAGCCGCTTCTGTAGCGGTCCGCTGAATAGTTTGAATTACTATCTTCTTAGCTTCTTTAGTAGCAGTAAGCTTAGCCTCGTCTACAATATCTTTAATTTGCGCCATGGCTTTGCTTCGTGCCTCTTCGCGCAAATTATCAATAAGCTGATTTTTCGCCTCCTCCGCAGATAAACCTGCAATAGTTTCTAACTCATGCACGTGCTGGTTTTTCAGGTGATCAACTTCTTCCTGCTTTTTAAGCAGTATGTCTGTTTGTGCTTCCAGCTTTTTACGCGCATTCTCCAGCTCATTCTCCTTGCGGTTCATGTTCTCGAGCTTTTGGTTGTAAGATTGCTCTTTTTGTTTGATGCCGTTCTCGCGTTGGTTAAGGGTATTGTTTTTTGAATTTACTTCCTGCTCATGCTCGGCTTTTAACTGCAGAAACTTTTCTTTAGCCTCTAGTAAACGGTTCTTTTTGAGTATTTCGGCGTTATTTTCGGCATCTTTAAGTATCTTCTTTACTTTGTTCTGAGCGTTTATCTCCTGATCTTTAAACAGCTTCCGTAGCAGGAACCGACCGATGACTATCCCCGTAGGGATGCCGACCAGCAGCCCGATAATAATGTACAATATGTTATTCATTCCTTTAGGTTATATAATAAAAAAACCGCAACTAAACTTCTAAGTGTTCATGTATTGTTAAAACTTCTGTAGGATTGTCGGGATCACGGGTTACCGTAAATACACGATCAACGCATGCCTCTTTGATCCTAAGATATTGAAGCGTTAAGTTTTTAATAGTGAAAACTTAAAATTTAACTGCGGTTAAATCTTAATGGCTCTGTTATGAACTTATAGCGAACAGACCAAAGCGAAAAGCATATTTAGGAGCTTTTGCTTTAAGCTTTCTGCTTTAAGCTTTGTTTTAAAGAACGTTATTGTTTAGAAAAAAAATCGTCCAGCATATGATCTAACTGATAAACCTTCTCTGCCACTTCAGTATCTTCTGTAGTGACTTTGCGGTCTGCCTTTAATGAGGATGTTGCATAATGCAACACACACATCGATAGCAGATCTTGTTTATCGCGAACCGCATAGTTCTCCTGATACTCCTTTATGCGGTCGTTAATCAGCTTTGCTGCCCGTCTTATAATCTCTTCCTCTTCCATGTTTACCTTTAAGGGGTAAACTCTGTCAGCAATATTTATTTTTATTGAGATTTCTCCCATTTGAGCTTTTCACTTTTTGTATTACTTCTTTAGCAATACAATACACTTATCTATTTCCTGCACAAAGTCGTTAATTTTTTGCTTAATGTCAACACTTTTTTCATTTGTTTCTGAAAACGACTTTGCCAGCTTCAATACACGAAGCTTCTCTTCCAGTTCTTTTGTTTTGTTTGTACTTACGTTTAGCGCAGTAGTAAGGGCTTCGCTCTCAAGTTTAAGCAGGTCATTTTCCTCCTGCAGCGCAGCACAAAGCTCAATTAACCTCTCGGTTTTATATACAACTTTACTTAATTGTTCTGCTGTTGAAGGCATCTTTTATTTAATTAATGAATTAGTGAGTTAGTGGGTCTAAACTAACTACTTCCTTATCTCCGCTCCTGCTTCTTTGCCTAAATTAAATATTAATTTTTGCATTGTTGAGTCAATAGCTTTATCGGTTAACGTTTTTTCGGTATCCTGCAAAATAAAGCTTAACGCGTAAGACTTCTTACCAGCGGGTAGTTTGTCACCCTGGTATACATCAAACACATTTACTTCTTTTATCAGCTTTTTGTCTGCTCGCCCCGCTATCTGTTTTAACTGGCCGAAGGTTACCGCAGCATCCACCAGCATGCTTAAGTCACGGCGTACGGCCGGGAACTTTGATACCTCCTGGTACACTATGTTGTTCTTTCGCACAAAGTTAAGCACCAGATCAAAGTTGAACTCGGCATAAAAAACTTCGTTGTTTACATCTGCCTTTTTAAGTGCCGATTGTGCTACCGAACCAAAACTTACCAGCACTTTGTTACCTCTGCTGTACTGCAAGCCATACGCAAAATTACCACTTGCATCCTCTACAGTGTAGTATGTAATGTTTAACTTCTTGAGCAAGCCATCAACAATCGCCTTAAGATTATAAAACGTTGCAGCTGTTGTTTTCTGGTTCCACTGCTCGGGCTTAGACGCCCCGGTCAGGAAAACCGAAAAACGTTGCGCTTCGTTGTATTTCTCTTCCGCGTAGCTGTAAATTTTACCGAACTCGTAAAGTTTTAAGTCTGCACTGCGGCGGTTCTGGTTATAAGCTATAGCTTCCAGTCCAGAGAACAGCATGGTTTGACGCATCGCGTCCAGGTCGCTGCTTAGCGGGTTAACGATCTTCACCGCACGATCAGGATCATCGGAATAGCTTAGTTTAGTAAGCGAGTTGTTCAGTATCTCGTTAAAACCATTGGCACTTAATATGTCAGATATATGGTTTTGAACAGTGTCCTTTTCTGGTCTTACCGAATTATTTAGCGATGCGCGGATTTGCGTAGGTATCTCGATATTGTTATAACCGTATAGGCGCAGAACTTCTTCTACAATATCAACCTCACGGGTAACATCTACACGGTATGGCGGTACCTGCAACGACAAACCTTTTTCGGTTTCGTTCTCAATTTTAATATCCAGACCGGTAAGAATACTTTTGATAGTATCGTTCCCGATAGCTTTACCAATTAGCCTGTCAATATTCTTGTAACTAACTTCTATATCGAACGGCAAGACCGGATTGGGGTAATGATCAAAAATGCTCGACGATACCACACCGCCTGCAACCTGCTGTATAAGCAAAGCGGCGCGTTTAAGTGCAAACACCGGCATATCCGGATCGGTACCGCGCTCAAAGCGGAAGGATGCATCAGTTTTCAAGCCGTGCCTTTTGGCTGTTTTACGTACCGACACTGCGTTGAAGTAGGCGCTTTCTAAAAATATGCTTGTGGTTGATGACGTAACACCGCTTTTGGCTCCGCCAAAAACACCTGCTATACACATTGCTTCTTCTACATTGCATATCATCAAATCGTCTGCGCTCAGCTTACGGTCAACGTCTTCCAGTGTTTTAAATACTGTGCCTTCGGCTACATTCTTAACAACTATCTTATTACCCGTTATAGCAGCTGCGTCAAATGCGTGTAGTGGCTGGCCGAGTTCATGTAAAACATAATTGGTGACATCCACCACGTTGTTAATGCTGCGCACACCAATAACAGCCAGGCGCTCCTTTAACCATTGCGGCGATTCTGCTACCTGCAAACCACTTAGCACCAAGCCAGCATAGCGGGGACTTGCCTGCTCGTTTTCTACAATCACCTGAATCGGACTATCGGTATTGTCTACCTTAAATGCCGACACATCCGGCTTTATCACGGGATGTCTAAGGAAAGCCGCAATATCGCGGGCAGTGCCCAAATGCGATGCAGCATCAGCACGGTTAGGCGTCAAACCTATCTCGTACATGTAATCATCATTCAGCTTAAAGTATTCTTTGGCAGCAGTGCCTACCGGCGCATCAGCATCCAGCACCATAATGCCAGCATGATCGATACCTAAGCCTATCTCATCCTCGGCACATATCATGCCTTCAGATACTTCACCGCGTATTTTGCTCTTGTTTATCTTGAACGGCTGGCCTACAGTAGGGTATACTGTGGTACCCACCGTAGCGACTACTACTTTTTGCCCGGCAGCCACGTTAGTGGCACCGCATACTATGCTAAGGGGTTCTACTCCGCCTACATCAACTTTGGTAAGGTGCAGGTGATCGCTGTTAGGATGGTCGGTACACTCCAGCACATAGCCAATTACAAGACCCTCTAAGCCGCCCGGTACAGCCTGAACTTTCTCCAGGTTTTCTACCTCAAGGCCGGTACCTGTAAGTATCTGCGATATTTCTTCAGGCGTTTTATCGGTATCAATAAATTCTTTTAGCCAGTTGTATGATATCTTCATTATCCGGCAAAGATAGGATTTGCCAGTGAGAGGTGAAAGGGCAAACAGGCTACGTTTGGGTGGAAAGCAAAAAGATGAAAGCATAGAGCGGAAAGCTTAAACACTTTCCCTGAAGGAGATTTGACAGGATCTTAGAATTACAGAATACCCACTCTTAAATCTTAATGTAATGATAAAGGCCCCAATAGGGGCCTGAATACTGCACTGCTTAACTAATTCTGACAATATTATTCGTCGTCGCTATTGTTACCATTTTCGCCCAAATTAAGGGTGTAAGATGGCTCGGCAGCGTCATAAGCCTGACTTGCTTGTGAAGTTTCATCTATTTCGCCAATTTCGTCGTTAGTTTCGTCGAAGCCGTTGCCATGCACATCCTGCTGGCTTGGTTGCTCATCGTTCTGGCCTAATTGGTCGTCCTGTTGTAACAGGTTATCGTCTTGTTCGTCTGGAGTTGCCATGGTAGTATGGTTTATGTTTATAGTGATAGAACGTTGTGAACATGCTGTTGTTTGAATTGATTAAATAATCATGCCTCTATGCAGCTAATCGCAATCTAACGTCAAAGCATTCCTTCATCGCCAAAGCTAAAGTAGCCATTATCAGTAATAATGAGATGGTCAAGCACATTTATATCCAGCAGTTTACCGGCTTCGGCTATTTTCTTTGTAAGGATGATATCTTCCCTGCTTGGCTTAATATTCCCTGATGGGTGGTTATGAATGAGTATCAAGCTGCTGGCCTGGTGCTGGATAGCAATGTGGTATATCACCCTCGGATCGGCCACGGTGCCGCTTAATCCGCCCTTACTAATCAGCTCCTTTGCAATAACCTTGGCAGATCGGCTGAGCAGCATAATCCAAAACTCTTCGTGATTGAGATCCATTAAGTGGCGACGCATGATATTGTAACCATCACGACTGCAGGTAACCTGGTCTGTGACTTTTATTTCCGTCTCGCCACGTCGCCGCCCTATTTCGAGGGCTGCAATAATGGAGATAGCCTTTGCCTCCCCCACTCCTTTAAACTTGCAAAGCTCGGCTATAGATGCCTTCCCAAGTTTGTTGAGGTCGTTGTCGTAATGGTGCAGTATTCGTTTGCTCAATTCAACCGCGGTTTCGTCACGGCTACCGCTGCCTATCAGTATAGCAATTAGTTCTGCATCAGTGAGCGCACGGCGTCCTTGCCCGCTTAGCTTCTCGCGGGGACGGTCTTCTTCGGCCCAGGACTTAATGCTTATTTTTTGCGTGTAGTCTTCCAACTGTCAGGCGTTTGGTTCGCCAATGTAGCAATTATCCCTAAAGAAGTAACTTAAATTAATGATCATCTGGTAGAAACAAACTGTTTCGGTTAAAGCGAAACACCCCGAAACAGCAAAACTAATTAAGTAATTGTAAATCAATAGATTATCTACTGAAGGTGAAACAGCCTGAAACAGCTCTAATTTAATACAACTACTTGTTATTTAACTGTTTACGATAAATTAGCGTTAGGTTGATTTTGCATTGAAGCACCCTGAAGTAATCCCAGGTGAAACACTTTTAAGGAAACGTAGCCGTTAAAAAATTAAACAAAAAAAGGGATAATGCGCTACATTATCCCTTCTAATATGGTGTATAAGCTATTAGCTTAAGCCGTTTACAAATTTTGTAAGCTTGCTCTTGTTGTTAGAAGCTTTGTTTTTGTGAATAACGTTCTTTTTAGCTAAACGATCCAGCATAGAGATCACTTTAGACAAAAGCGGAGTCGCGTCAGCCTTAGTAGTTGTGCCTCTTAATTTTTTTATTGCGTTCCTGGTGGTTTTAGCCTGGTACCTGTTGCGCAGACGCTTCGCAGCGTTTGCCCTAATCCTTTTAATTGATGATTTATGATTTGCCATCGTTACAGCTTGTTATTCTTTTTCTTGTATTTTTGAGGTTGCAAATATAGTGTTGTTTATTTTATTATGCAATAGTTTATGAAACTTTTAACAACACTTACAACATTATAAAACGCCTTGAACACCAGATACAAGCACCTGCTGCAAATATTGTATTAATTTAGCACTATAATCTTTCTCCCTTAACACTGACCTGAACGATGCGCCGCTTTCTTCCGTCCTTTTTCTTCGGCATTGGCATAATTGTACTTTGCAGTTCGTGGGGGTTCTATGCTCACAAACGCATCCACCGCACTGCAGTTTTCATGCTTCCTAAAGGTATGGCAGCATTTTACCGGGCGAACATCAACTACATAACCGAACATGCCATCAGCGCTGATAAAAAGCGCTATGTAGACAGCACCGAAGCGCCTCACCACTTTTTTGATGCCGACCATTATGGCAAGCGCCCATTTGGTTACGTCCCCCAGCATTGGATAGATGCCGCTGCAAAGTATTCGACAGATACGCTGAACAAGTACGGTACACTACCATGGGCCATAGCATCTAACTACTATTGGCTGGTAAAGGCTTTTAAACGGCACGATACAACAGCTATACTCACGCTATCTGCTAACCTTGGCCATTACGTGTCCGACGCGTACACGCCACTGCACCTAACCGAAAACTACGACGGGCAACTTACCGGACAAACCGGCCTGCATGGGCTATGGGAAAGCCGCCTGCCGGAATTATTTAGCGAGAGCTACAATTATAATGCAGGTAAAGCCAGGTACATCAATAACCCACTTTCCGAAGCTTTCAGGATCTGCCGTAGTTCTTATGTCAGCATAGATACCGTACTCCGGGTAGAACGGCTGTTGAGCAAGCAATTTACCGATGCAACCAAATACGCCAAGGAACAGCGCGGCACACGTATAGTGAAGGTATATTCGGTAGCTTACAGCAGCGCTTACCACAAATTGCTAAAAGGCATGGTGCAGCGCAAAATGCGGGCGTCGATAGCTAGTGTAGGCAGCTTCTGGTTTTCGGCCTGGGTAGACGCAGGGCAGCCGGACCTGAACAAACTTATTGCAACGCCTCTTTCGCTAGAACAAAAGCGAAAGCTGAATGAAGAGGATGCCCTGTATCGTAAGGGCAAAGTTGTTGCGTTGAGCAAATAACTACAATTGCGCCTCGTCCGGTTTTTTAGAGACCTTACTCTTAATGAAAGCTATTATTGGTGGCAATAATGATACTACAACAATGCCGATAGCTACTAAAGAGAAATTCTTCTTGAAAAAGGGCACATTGCCGAAAAGGTAGCCACCATAAAGGAAAAGTACTATCCAGGAAAGCCCGCCTATTACATTATAAACTGTATACCTGCCAAACGGCATTTTACCTATACCAGCAACAAACGGGGCTATAGTACGAATGATCGGCATGAAACGGCTAAAGATTACCGCCTTACCTCCATGCTTATCAAAGAAAGCTTTGGTTTGCAGATAATAGCTAAGCTTTAGGATCTTATTTTCTTCTTTGAACACTTTTGGCCCTAGGTAATTACCAAGCGCATAGTTTACACTGTTACCTGCAACGGCAGCAACAATTAATAACAGAGCAAGCAGGTGGATGTCCAGCCCTGACTGACCTCCTGCTATAAGCGCACCTGCCGCAAAAAGCAGCGAATCCCCGGGTAAAAAAGGAGTAACAACAAATCCAGTCTCGGCAAAAATGATGAAGAACAAGATGAGGTAAGTCCAGCTTTGGTATTGGCTGGTTATCTCTACCAGATGCTTATCAATATGTAGAATAAAGTCGATGAGGCTGTGTATCAGTTCCAAGGCTTGCGTGTTTTTGCCTCAAAAATAGCCAAATAAAGCGTATTTACAGCCGACTACTGATTTTTGTCGGGGATGGTGTTCAGGATTATACCCGCATTAAAGGTAGCGGTATCTGTTCTGTTGGGTAAGCCATAAGCATAAATCGTGTAAAGCTTGCCGTCCAACACTGTTGTGTTTCTCAATGTTGTAAGTACAGTTCCCGGTGTTGATGTAGCGGTTATTTTGAAGTTGTATGAACCCGCGGTAATTTCCTTGTAATCCGACACTTTCTTATAAGTGATGTTTTTGAAAGCCAACGTGTCATTGGCTGTTAAAGTTAGCCCTGCACTGCCTGGTGAAGCATTTACTAACCTTATTTTACTTCGACCAACCGCAGGTATAGCACCCGAATCGACCGTAAAAATGTAGGTGAGTGAGCTATCATTACGCAAGCCCGTTAAGAACCACGTATAGCGCACGTTTCGGTTCATGCGCTCTGCCAGGGTTAGCAAATTGCTTTGTATGGTATTGTTACTTACAGCAGGACGAATTTGCAAAGGCGTATCTGCAATATTCATCAGGAAGTAATTTGAAGCTGAAGGATACCTGTAAGTAGTGTTACCCTGCCTGATGAATTCTGCATATAAATACACAGGATTAATATTAGGGCTTACGTTAACAATATTCAAATAGGCGTTTGCAGTACCTACAGATGTGGTATTATCCTTCCCGCAAGACATTAATTGCGGCACTGCCAGTAAAGCACATATTGCCATACACAGATACTTAAAAATGCTACTATTTTTACTTGCCATGTTGCTCGTTATCTGTTCACTATCAGCCCGGTGCCAAATTTACGACCACCCGCACCCGTTATCGATCCCTTTGAAAATAAGGTATATACCCTGCTGCCAACAAGTGTTCGCGTGGTATCAGACAACGGCGTTGTAGAACCGCTTTTAAATACACGAATGCGCTTTAAACCTGTACTTACGGGCAAAAATACCGATGCTGATTGATACCCCCTAATCTTGAAATTTACCGTATCACCAATAAGTACATCAAGGTTTCCTGCGTCCGGGGAGGCATTAACAAACCTGATCTTTGCCCTTCCGGAGGTATCTGCCACCAGGGTATCCAGGGTAGTAAATATTGGCTTATCTGCTTGATTTGTAATAAATAACGAATAAACCTTTGAGGTATCCAGCGTTAAAGTTTGGGTAAATAGCACTTCAGATTTTCCGTACTTTTTAAACTGGTACTCCCGCTCGCCAAACTTCACCGTTAGGTACCCGGCTGAACCCAAAGGGTAAATAGATGATGTGGTATTTATACGGCTGCCGTTAGAGTACAGGTTCAACGTGTCAGCCGAGGCATTTATAACATTTACACTGGTCGTCAGCGATGATTCCTGGGATGGCGCGTCATCGTTCTTCTTGCAGGAAGCAATGACAAAAACCATCAAAAACCACACTAAAAAAACAGGCGCTTTAAAATTCATAGAATAAACAGATGCAATAATAACTGCTTTTTACGACGTTTGTTATAGTACCGGATATTTTATGACCCGGTGCCATTATCTCCCAACAAAAAACCGCCGGCTTTGAGGCCGGCGGTCGATATAATTTGTTGAATATCTTTATGCGTAGCTGTTCAGCATTACCGGCATCACCAGCATCAGCACATCTTCGTTCTCGTCGCCGCCTTGCGGTAATAATAAACCCGCGCGGTTTGGTGTAGACATTTCCAGTGACACCTCTTCTCCGCTCAGGTTCTTAAGCATCTCTATTAGGAAACGTGCATTGAAACCAATCTCCAGATCGTCTCCCTCATACTGGCAGCTTAAGCGCTCGTGCGCCTCGTTTGCAAAGTCAATGTCTTCTGATGATATGTTAAGCTCACTGCCGCTTATTTTCAGGCGTACCTGGTGAGTGGTCTTGTTAGCATAGATAGCTACGCGGTTCAGCGATCCCAGGAACGCCAATCGGTCGATGCTCAGCTTGTTCGGGTTTTCTTTAGGGATAACCGCTTCGTAATCCGGGTAGCGCTCGTCTATCAGGCGGCAAACAAGGTTAATATTGCCAAATTTAAAAAACGCACTGGTGTTGTTATATTCCACAGATACGTTCACATCATCAGCAGGCAATGCCGACTTCAGCAAGGTCAACGCTTTCTTTGGCAGTATGAAAGATGTTGTGCTTTCGGCCTTCGCATCTTTACGACGGTAGCGCACCAACTTATGTGCATCGGTAGCTACAAAAGTAAGGTGCTGGCTGCTTAGCTGGCAATAAACACCTGTCATGGCAGGGCGCAACTCATCGTTGCTAACCGCGAAAATGGTTTTGTTGATAGCCTCGCCTAGCACAGAAGCCGGCAGGTTAACAGATGATGCATTTTCTACCACAGGTATCTTTGGAAAATCTTCACCGTTCTCACCGCTGAGCTTGTATTTACCGTCTCCCGCGCTTATTTCTATCGCAAACGTTTTATCGTCTACCGAAAATGCCACCGGCTGTTCAGGTAACGATTTCAAGGTGTCCAGTAATATACGGGATGGTATGGCAATGCGGCCATTCTCCTTAGCTTCCACCTGTAAAGATGTGGTCATGCTGGTTTGGAGGTCGGTTGCAGAAATGGTTAAGTTACCGTCCTTTATCTCGAATAGAAAGTTTTCCAGTATAGGCAATACTGTGCTATTGCTTAAAGCGCCGCTAACCGACTGCAATTGCTTTAGTAATGTTGTGGTGGAAACTATAAATCTCATAATGGTTGTCTAGTTTATTCAACCAAAAGTATAAAATTTAATGGGCATACTTTCGCCTGCGGATATAATGTTGAAAAATAGCGAATATCAACACCAGGGCTATAGGAACAATATTATTGATGAGCTGCCACTGCAGTTTCTCACTCCTGATCCGTGCCCTGTCAAGCAATCTTATTTGTATCTCTTTGTTCCGTAACGATATCAGGCCCGAGTCGTCGGCCATAAAGTCGGCCATATTCAGCAGCAGGTTTTTATTACCGTAGGTTTGCCGGGTGTAATGGTCATAACCCAGCGGGTATGGCGAACCGTCTGCCCCTACCTGGTTGCGCAAAATATCACCATCGCTCAGCACAATCATTTTTGTAGGCTTGCTTTTATCCAGCACCTGTATCTTTTCGGTAATTCCCGCCGGCACTGGGCGGTTCAAAAAGTCAGATTTAAATTCGCCTTCTAAAAGTACGCCTGTAATTTTCTGCGGGCTCTGGAATTCTTTCGGATCTGGCTCCTGCTCCAGCGCGCGCAGAGACAACATGTGCGGCGTGCTTATTTTTTTGTTGTAGGGAGAAGTGTTGAGCAATACGGTCTTGTTAACGTCTTTTATATCCAAGACATCAATGGTGCTTGCAAACTGGCTGGTAATACCGTCCAGGTTTTTCACTATAGGATGCTTGCTTAGCGGCAGATACACCGGATTAAACAACCAATTTAACAACTGTATTTGCGGTTGACCGCCTGCGTTGCCTGTTGTAACCGGTATTTGCGATGAGTTTATATCGGCTATCAGGTCGTAGTTGATCCGGATACCGTAACTAAACAATTGATCATCCAGATTAAGCTGTTTATTAAACGCTAATTGTTCCCCGCCTTTTCCACGCAGGCTATCCAGCTCGGCACTTACCTGGTCTATGGCCCAAAGCACTTTACCACCATGCATAATGTACTGGTCTACCTTAAACTTTTCCAGTTCCGTGAAAGCTTTGTCGGGCTTGGCAATCACCAGCATGCCCAGTTTACGAAGGCTATCAAACGGTATAGTAGTCAGATTTACACGACCAACCAAATACCCATCAGCCAGTGAACGCATAGCGTCATTCAGCTGAAGGTCGTTCAATTCGTTATGTCCTTCGGTAAAACCTATCCGCTGCTTGCCGCCTGTTGTTACTTTTTTTATGGCTGATGTAAACGCGTATTCTAAATTCTGGATAGAGTTATTCAGTATCTCGTCTGGCGAAAGGTTCATGTTCGCCTGCGACTCAAGTAGCTTTACCGGCAGGCTTTTGCCATTGTAATTCACCAATGCAAACGGGAACATTATTTTTTGCTGTATCCCATCATCAGTTTTCACGCTCAGGTTTTGTGCCTCTATACCTTTTGCCTCAAGGTCCTCGTAAGTTTGTTTTTGCTGCTCCTGCGACTGCCCCTTCATAGGATCAACGAAGGCAAACTGGAGCCGGTCATGACTGTAAGCCTGCAGGTCGCTCAGCATGTCCCTTACTGATGTTTGGAGCCGCTTGATTCCTCCTGGAAAATTATCGCCCTGTAAGTAAACGGTGACATTAACATCAGCCGGCAAACTATCCAGCACCTTGCGGCTGATGGGTGATATGGTGAAGCGCTTTTCTTTAGTAAAATCAAATCGTGTAAAAAGCTTTCCGGATGAAAGTGCCAATGCAAACAGTACACCAAACGAACTGATAAACAAGGCGTTCGTAAGCTTCTTTTGCTGTTGCCTGTGCAATGCAACCAGCGTAAGCAACAAGAAAAAGCCAGACAGCACCAGGAAATAAACCAGGTCGCGGGTATCTAATACCCCACGACTTACCGACTCATAATGCTGTGTTATTCCCAAGGCTTGTATTCCCAGGTTCTGTAGAGACAATAACCCGCTAAGTGAATCGAAACCACTGTAAATAAAAAAACAAAGAAATACGGCTATAGTAAAGGCTATAACCTGGTTACGGGTTACGGAAGATGCGAACAACCCTATTGCTGTAAAGCAACACCCCAGCAGGAACAAGCCTATGTAAGACCCAATAACTGCACCGGTATCTATATTCCCCTGTGGTGCACCTAATGTTGATACACTGAAGTAATAAGTAAACGTGGGCAATAGCGCAAACAAAACTATGGCAACACCGGCAAGGTATTTACCAAGTACGATTTGCACAGCGGTAAGCGGGCGGGTAAGTAACAGCTCGAAGGTGCCCTCCCTGCGTTCCTCTGCCAGTGAGCGCATGGTAATTGCCGGAACCAGGAACATGAAAAGATACGGGGCTGTGCTAAAAAGGCTATCGAGCCCGGCATAGCCATAGGCAAGGATGCTGGTATCCGGAAAAACCCAAAGTAAAAGCCCGAGAACGAGCAGGAAAACACCAATGGTAACATAGGCTACCAGCGAGCTTAAATAAGTTGTGAGCTCTTTTTTAAATATTGGGAACACGTTTGTTTATAATAGCAAGCCGTAAAGTTACGCAGTTGCGGCTTATTAACGGCAGGCTTTTTTATTTACGGTGTGGTGTTTACTGGCGGAAAGAAGCAGGAATTACAACCAGTCGAAACGATAAGCAGCCCTTATGCCCAGTACCTTTATACGTGAGCTGCCCCAGTCTTCGTAACGCAGCGCAAAATCTATACTGCTGCGATTTTTCATAGGCATCATTAAACCAGGCCCAAGCGCTATAACTGCATATTTGCGTTTGGCGTAATTGGTTTCTATAGATATACCGCCTTCACCTTCAAAGTATAGGCCATCTCCAAGGAAGTATTTTACCCCGGCCTTTACAGGTATAAAAGCACCAGCTTTATTAGGGCCTTCCTCAGTACGATAAGCATCTCTAACACGAAGTATTTGGTATCCGCCGGTTGCTGTAACACTCAGGTTTTCACCTACAGGGTATTCTCCCTTGATAGAGGCACCTGCACCAACAGTAAAAAACTCGTTCCGGATAGCTACGGGCATGTCCAGGCCAATGCTGAAAGCTTTATTGTTGTCCTGTTGATACGTATAGTTTTGCGCTTGCACCGAGAAGCAAAAACAAAAACATGTAAAAAGAAGGGCTAAGATTTTTTTCATATTGACAACAAAGGGCTTATTTGGACGTAAACTTACGAAAATGATTGCATTGCTTTTATGATAATCAAAAAAAACGTCACCAGGCCAGGCGGTAGGCTACCCTCAGGGCAGTTTGTTTAAGCCGGCCGCTACCCCAGTTCTCGTATTTAAGGCCAACATCAAACCCTGTATGCTTACCGGTGGAGAACAGAAAACCGGGACCAACAGAAAAGGCAAAGAGTTTATCCTTGTTGTAATTGGTCTCTATCGCGGTTCCCGCCTCGCCTTCTAAATAAAAGCCTTCGGAAAGGTAATATTTTGCGCCCGCTTTTAATGGTATATAGCCGGAAGGGTCCTGCGATCTGGTGCTGCCTATAAGTGCACTTTTGTAGTAAAAGCTGGTGTAGCCGGCAGTAACAGTAAGGCTAACAGATTCGCTCAAAGGAACTTCGGCTTTACCGGAGCCGCCAAAACCAATGTTGTAAATACTGTTTGAAGGGAAACCTAAGTCAACCCCTACCCCAAACGCATTGGATGTAACCTTTTGCCCAAATACGGCAACGGAAAAGAAAATTAATATTAAGGGTAGACAGTACTTCATAGCTTACAAAAGATAATGAGCCAAAGTAATACTTTGCCGATACATCTTAAATATAAATTGAAGTAAAACAAACAGGCCGCCCTTTGAGGAGCGGCCTGTTTATATTGTATTTGGCTTAACTTAGAAGCTGATACCTAAACGAAGCGCAACCTGGCTGGTTGTACCGTTTTTTGACCAACCTTCATAACGAACGCCAACGTCAAAGCCGCCGTCGAAAGTGTAACCTAGACCGGGTGCGTAGGCAAAGCCTGTACCGCCGCCACTTTGTGTACTGAACACAGCGCCTAACTGACCTTCGCCATAAAAGCCCTGGTCGAAGTAATGTTTAATACCGGCTTTCAATGGAACAAAACCTGCGCCTTTTTCTCCTGATACAGCTTTTCCGAAATCATTATAAAAGAACCTTGTATAACCACCAGAAATGGTGAAGAAGGTACCTGTTGCAATTGGCAGATCATATTTCAGATCAAGGCCGCCTGCAAATGAGGAAACATCGTGCGCGCTACCAACAGGTAAACCCGCGTTTAAGCCTAAGCTAAATTTACCGGTTTCGCTGCTTGATTGTGCAAAACATGTGCCTGCTGCGCCTACTACAAACAGGATAGCAAATAGAATTTTTTTCATGATAATGGTTTTATGAATAATAAATATTTGTTCTGAAACAGCTTTATTAATCAATTGTTTTTTTACCGATTAATAAATAAACGACAGGGTACCGCTGTCAAACTGCATTCGGACCAATTGACGCAGAGGGGCACCATCATGTTACAGTACTCAACAAAAAACTTGAAATTAAAGTGCTAAATAACTGATTTTAAGACTTAATTATTCATCGCTATAGGGTTAGTAAGCTCTATAAAGATACTTTCCAGCGATTTATTTTGATTACCTGACCTGATATTACTTAAATTATCATCGGCGACTATTTGCCCCCTATTAATAATTATCACATGGCTGCACACTGCTTCCACCTCCTGCATGATATGGGTAGATAGTACTACTGTTTTGGTTTTACCCAAGTCGGTTATTAATTGCCGGATGCCTATAAGCTGGTTAGGATCTAGTCCGGAGGTGGGCTCATCTAATATTAGCACTTTAGGGTCATGCAATATAGCTTGTGCAAGGCCTACACGCTGCCGGTAGCCTTTTGATAGCTGTGCTATTTTCTTGTGCTGCTCCGGCCCCAGCCCGGTAAGCTCTATAACTTCGGCAATACGCTTTTGAGGATTGTGCAGCTGATGTATGCCTGCTGTAAATCCCAGTGCTTCCTTAACATACATCTCAGTATATAAAGGGTTACTTTCGGGTAAATAACCAATGTTCCTCTTCACCTCTAAAGGCTGTTGGCCAATGTCAAACCCGCATACAGATGCAGTGCCACTTGTTGGCGGTATAAAGCAGGTAAGCATTTTCATGGTGGTAGATTTTCCTGCACCATTCGGCCCTAAAAAACCAAGTACACCTGTATTGGCAGAAAACGACACGCCATTTACAGCTTTCTGATGTCCATAAATTTTAGTGAGTGTATCTACCTTAATGCTCATGACTTCAAAGTTAGCTTTTTAAACTAAACAGCATTCAGGGTTTTACCACATAAAACAGCTGATCAAACCTTGTACTTTTTTTTGTTACCGTAGAATTGGTGCCGCTTATAACTGTTGTTACCGAAGCCTTTTTGCCGTCTTTATACCTGTAAGTTAGCAATAAGGGCTGGTTGTGGTCTGCTGTTAGCTTTACATCGGTCAGCACAACTTCTTTCCTGTTGGACTTAAGCCAAAGCGATTTGTTTATCAGCGCTTTAGCTTGCATGTACTCGTTCAATGGCATAAAATAAAGCAGTTCCTCAGCCCCAGCTTTAAAGTATTGTACATAAACCGCACCCTGCTGATCAACGAGGCGGGCGTAGCTACCCGGCGTAATTGATTGTAAGGTAACAATGGTTTTCCCACCTTCTGTAGCTTTAACAAATGTTTCCGCTGTGGGATTGGCCCACAAATGCAGATAACTCCCAAAATCGCTCTTATTACTGTCTACAGGTAAGAGGATATACTTTTCACCTATTGTAGCCGAAAGTTCCCTTGGGTGGTAATTGGTAGCAACTTCTTTAACGCTTTGTGCACTCGCACCCGTCAGTGTAAATGCAAAAAGCATAACAGCAATCAATTTCTTCCACATATCTATTTTATAAAGCCGCATAAACATACCACATTAATAGTTATTTCATAAAAAACGCAGCTTTTAGCTTTGTGCCTAAATTGTATCTTTGCCGCACTATGAGTAATACCACCGAAGACATTTTTAAGAATGTTATTGCACATGCCAAGGAATATGGCTTTGTTTTTCCGTCCAGCGAGATCTATGATGGCCTCAGCGCCGTTTACGATTACGGCCAAAATGGTTCGGAATTAAAGAACAACCTGAAAACCTATTGGTGGAAGGCCATGGTGCAGATGAACGATAATATTGTTGGTATAGACTCCGCCATATTTATGCACCCTACCATCTGGAAAGCAAGCGGCCACGTAGACGGCTTTAGCGACCCGATGATTGATAATAAAGACAGCAAAAAACGTTACCGGGCAGACCAGTTACTGGAAGACCGCATAGCCAGTTTAGACGAAGAAGGCAAAACCAGTGAAGCAGAAGAGCTACAATTGGAAATGGACAACGCTTTAAAGGCCGAGAACCTTCCCCGTTTACGCGAACTTATAATTGAGCAGAATATCAAATGCCCTGTTAGCGGCACTGCCAACTGGACCGATGTACGCCAGTTTAACCTGATGTTCAGCACGCAGGTGGGCGCCATTGCTGATGAATCGGATACTATATACCTGCGCCCGGAAACGGCACAGGGTATTTTTGTTAATTACCTTAACGTTCAAAAATCCGGCAGGATGAAAATTCCGTTTGGTATTGCCCAAATTGGTAAGGCTTTCCGTAATGAGGTGATCGCTCGTCAGTTCATCATCCGTATGCGTGAGTTTGAGCAAATGGAGATGCAGTTTTTTGTTCGTCCGGGTACACAGCGCGAGTGGTTCGAAAAATGGAAAGAAACACGCCTGAAATGGCACCTTTCCCTTGGCACAGCTCCTGAAAAGTACCGCTACCACGAACATACCAAGCTGGCTCACTATGCCGATGCCGCGTATGATATAGAATTTAACTTTCCGTTTGGCTTTAAAGAGGTTGAAGGCATACACAGCCGTACTGACTTTGATTTGAGCCAGCACGAGAAGTTCTCACGCAAGAAGATGCAATACTTTGACCCGGAAGTTGACCCGGAAACAGGCAAACCTTACGGTAACTACGTGCCATACGTGATAGAGACCTCGATAGGCCTTGACCGTATGTTCCTGCTAACGCTGATCAACGCTTACGAAGAAGAAGATCTGAGCACCGAGGAAAGACAAGACAGCCGTACCGTGCTGCGCCTGCACCCTTGCCTTGCCCCTGTTAAGGCAGCCATTTTCCCGTTAACAAAGAAAGATGGCCTGCCGGAAAAAGCGCGCGAGATAATGGATAGCCTTAAACTCGATTTTAATTTGCAATACGAAGAAAAGGATGCTATCGGCAAGCGTTACCGCCGACAGGATGCAATCGGCACGCCTTTCTGTATTACGGTTGACCATCAAACATTAGAAGATAATACCGTTACCATCCGCCACCGCGATACCATGGCACAGGAACGTGTGCCTGCCGACCAGCTGGATAAGATTATCGGCGATCTGGTAAGCTGGAAGAACGTTTTATAGCAGCAGCTTTACTCCTGATATATTAAGGGCTTCCATTGGGGAGCCCTTTTTGTTTGTTCCGCATTTTCTTGAAAAGATGTATCTTTCGGCACCTAATTAATTTTATGAACAAAACCTTACTTATTACAATTTCCATTGTATTGAACTGCCTTTGGGCAACCGCTCAGGACGAACGCCCGGTAATAGAAGATTTCGCCAAAGGAATAAAGGATGTTAACACCATAGTGGTTAATGAAACCCTTAACGTACTACAAATAAACCTCGACAATGAAAAATTTGACCTCGTTGGCATTGACAATAAAATGCAGGAGAAATGGCGGGTCACCCTGGAAGGTTACGCGTTGGGAGCCGGCAAGTTCAAGAACAAAATAGTAGCCCTCGCATCAACCGACCACACTTTTTTCAAAGGCAGCAACAACATATTCAAAGCTTATTCGGTAGATCCTGCTAGTGGTAAGCTCCTGGTAGAAAAGGTGGTTTACGCCGGGAATAACGATTACATGAGCTATCCGCAAATGTCTACCGGTAAGGGCGACTTCTTTAAGATTGCGGTACGGCAAAGCGCTTTAAAACGAAAGTTGCACGTGGGCCTACCCGGTCCATTGGCTTTGTTTTCATTCAACTCTTTCGCCAAAGATTTTAATACCACTACAGACCTGCAGGTAGTAGACCTTGACGAACATCTGGAGCCGCTTAACAGCTTTAAACCTGCAATTTCAAACGGCAGCTTTGTAAGCTCTACCTGGAACAGCAAAGGCGATATGTTTATAGGTTGGTTTAATGGCCCTAGTATTGAAGTTTACAAATACGAAGCAGGCCAAACCTCACCATCTGCCCAGCTAACAGCAAGCGTATCATTTGAGGAAAGCAAAACCGCGGATTTGAGTAATACTATGAAATTTCTGCCATCAGAAAAGAGTGATATTCTTTACTATGCTACGTTGTATAAAAATGATGACAGCAAGGTTGAACTGGGTGTAGGCAAGCTGGACTTCAAAACAAACAAGAACTTGTTTGAGCCGGAAGTGTATGATAAGACTACCCTGAAAACAATAAAAAAGAACTTTATACCCGTAAATAAAGAACTAGACGATGTTGACATGGGGTATCCAAGTGGCCTGCGGTTAAGATTTATGGAAGAGGTAGAAGGAGAACTGGTGGTGGCACTATCCTCGCAATCGGCACTTGCAAGCCAAAACTCAACCTACCTTACAGAGAATGCACTTATTTTAAACGGTTACAATCCCGAACTCAGGTACACTTACCAGACAGTTTTACCAGCAGGCTATACGGTACACGTAAACTGGCTGCAAACCGGCCGCCATATTGTTAAGAATAAATTACACCTGGTGGCTAATAACCTTACGGGCATGCGTACTATGAAAGGGATGTATGGTGTACTTGATGTTAAGACAGGTAAATGGGACAAGATGGAAGCCCTATCTAAAAAGCACATTGACAAAACCGATTTTGTAGATGGCAGCTCGATATTGTGGTTTGGTAATGGATACGTAGTTCCCTATCTATCTTACAAAGGGCTTATGAGTGCAAAGCTTAATGTTAGTCTTCAACAAAACGAATATTGATAACTACTATTAATAATAAGCTTACAAATAGCTTATCTGCCGCTATGTAAACTCATTATAAACAGCAAAATATTAAGTATATTAATCTTTAACGATATATCTTTATCCCTCAAGTTTAATAATTGTTTGATATTGAAGCCGGCACTGATATTAGTTGTTGTTATAAACATAATTAGCACGCATGCGCTTGCCTACCAACCGGCTCAATCTGTTAATAAGCTTAAGGCCAAGTTGCTTGCTAAAGAACAGCAAACTGATACCGCTGCTGTAAACATCCTTAATACCATTGCTGAAGAGTTTTACGAAAGCGCGCCCGATAGTACAGTGCACTATGCAGAAAACGCACTTACAATTGCAAACAAACTCAACTATACCCGTGGTAAGGCTGATGCGTTTGTGCAGCTAGCTTCCGTTAACAACTTCCGGGGCCAATATGCTGCAGGTACAGGAAATTACAACAAAGCACTCCAACTTTACCTCTCGGATAAAAACCAACTTGGGGTAAGTAAAGCGTACATGGGCCTGGGCAGTATACAGGATTATCTTGGAAACTATACTGTGGCGCTGAATCTTTATGAAAAGGCTCTTGCCATACGCAAGCAGTTGGGCAATCAGCAGGAAGTTGCCAATAGCTATGCTATTATAGGCATTACTTATGATAATAAGGGGCAGTTCACAAAAGCGCTGGATAGTTATTTTAAGTCGTTGAGTATTGATCTAAAACTTAATAATCATCTCGCAGCTGCGGACAACTATTGCAATATAGGTGTGGTAATGCAGCACCTGGAGCTTTGGCAAAAAGCAATGGATTACTTCAACAAAGCAAATGCTTTGTGGCTGCGCCTGGAGGATAAACAGGGTATAAGTACCATTAGCCAGAACATTGGCGAGGTGCTCATGTCGCAAAAGAAGTATAATGAGGCAAATAGTTACTTTCAAAAGGCGCTTAAAGATTACCTGATCCTGGGCGACCAGGACGGCATAAGCCTGGTGTATTATGATCTCGGAATAGTGAATTATCATCTGCAAAAAACCGATTCGGCTATATTTTATCTCAAGAAGTCACTCGAGTCGGCAACTGCAAACAACATTCAGTATAACATGGCCTATGCTTACGGAGGTTTGGCGCTTGTTTACAACTTAGAAAAGAGATATTCCGAAGCATACGCTCATGCTGTTTCGGCTCAGAAACTTGCCGGCAAACTACAAAGCCTGAATACACAAGCTGATGCTACACTGCAGGTAAGCAACGCATTGGCCGGTTTAAAGCGATTTGATAAAGCTTACGAGCAGCACCGCCTTTATACAAGCCTGCGAGACAGCTTAAAAAACGATGAAACGCTGCAGAAATTCGCTTCTTACAACATGGCCATAGACTTTGAGAACAATCAAAGGAAAGCCGTGGCTAAAGAAGCTCAACTGGTAAAGAAAATAGAGCAGCAACGGGTTGCAAACACCATTTACGCAATAGTAATCGTGATTATTACCATTATGATGATCATCTATTATAATGCCAAACGTAAACAGCTAAAAGCAAATGCCATGCTCGCCGAAAAAAACAGGGAAGTGCTTGAGCAAGCAGAAGAACTTAACGGACTAAATACGCTTAAAGACAGGCTGATTAGCATACTGGCACATGACCTGCGTGCACCGCTTAGTACGCTAAGAGGAATGTTCGCGCTGCTTACCCAACATGATATTACCCCGGAGGAATTTGCCGAGATGGTCCCTTTAGTATCCGGCAAACTGGAACATACCTCCGATTTCCTGGACACCCTCCTATTTTGGATAAACAGCCAGGTGGATAACATTACGGATACAACCAAAAGCTTCTGTCTAAGCGATGTAGTGAAAGTTGAATTAGAGACTTTACAAGATCAGTTAAAGCAAAAAAACATAACCGCTATCAACTCTGTAACAACCGGGCACGTGGTTATGGCAGACCCTAATTCTATAAGGATAGTGGTACACAATTTTCTTACTAATTCTATCAAGTTCTCGCATGAGAACAGCTTAATAGAAATCAAGGCTCAGGTTGTAAACGGTGAGGTACTCTTTATGGTTAAGGACCATGGCATTGGAATGAGTAATGAGCAGTTAGGTAAACTGTTTAAGCGCAAAGTAGAAAGCCAACCCGGTACAAAAAATGAACGGGGTACCGGTATGGGCCTTATCTTCTGTAAGGATCTAGTCGAGAAGTATAACGGCCGGATATGGGCCAAAAGCGATCTGAATGCCGGCACTGAGTTGGGTTTTGCGCTCGCCTCTGCATCATTGGTGGTAGAGAGTTCACCTAAGCTCGTGTAAGTTACCCTTTTATAAACTTGCATTCGTACCAAAACAATTTTAGCCCTTATAGCCTTGTGTGTTAAGCTACCAGGCTACTCAAAATGGGAATTAAAATAAAGGATCAGCCTTTTTATATACAAAGCACAGCCGTACTATTTGGGCTCGTATTAGTTGTTTACGCATTAGCAACACTCAGCGAGATACTTATACCACTTGCATTTGCCGCATTCCTGGCGATACTGCTTAACCCACTTGCAAACCGTATGCAGAAATGGGGTGTTCCAAGGGTACTTTCAATTGTACTGGCATTGTCTGTAGCGTTTATTACTGTAGCTTTAGTATTTTATTTCCTATCTACCCAGATCATCCAGTTTGGAGATTCACTGCCTATGCTTAAGCAAAAGCTTGGCGAGGTCACCATTACTGTAAAGCAATGGGTAAATACCACCTTTGGCGTCCCTATAACCAAACAGGACCAAATGGTAAAGGAAGCACTAAACAACAGCCAGGCTATGTTAGGCAAAACTTTGGGCGGCTTGCTGGGAACACTTGCTATCGTATTCCTGTTGCCTGTTTACATCTTCTTCATGTTATTGTACAAAACCCTTATCCTTAATTTCCTATACGAGGTGTTTGCGGAAGAAAATTCTACAAAGGTGAGCGAAGTGCTTAAAGAAACAAAGGGCGCCATTCAAAGCTATATAGTTGGTCTGTTAATAGAAATGATAATTGTAGCTGCGATGAACTCGCTGGCACTGGTACTATTAGGTGTAAAGTATGGTATCCTGATAGGATGCATTGGTGCTATACTTAACCTTATCCCCTATTTGGGCGGGATCATAGCAATAGCATTACCGGTGTTAATGGCCACTGTTACCAAGGATGGCTTTTCAACACAGTTGGGTGTAATAGGTGCGTATATAGTTATTCAATTTATTGATAATAATATACTGGTACCGCGTATTGTATCATCTAAAGTGCAGATAAACGCGCTGATGTCTATTGTTGTAGTGCTGCTGGGCAATCAGCTATGGGGACTGTCGGGCATGTTCTTGTCAATTCCCTTTGTGGCTGTACTGAAAATAATATTCGACCGTATAGAGGAACTGAAACCATGGGGTAAACTTCTTGGTGATAACATCCCTACGCGGCACATGGGAGAAATGCTCAGAAACAGGTTAAAAAGAAAAGCTGTATTGCCACAAAATCAGCAGCCTTAAACAAAGATTAATAAAAAAGGCCCATAACATTATGGGCCTTTTTTATTAATGATAATAGTAATTAGTGACTGACAGGATTGTCTCCTTTGTTTAGCGTACCGTTGGTAAACAATAAAGGGTTCACCTTCTTAGTATCTCCCTGGTATACCCAAACAATATTACCTATGTACTTGCGAAAAGCATCACTCACCTGTGCCGTGGTGAGTTTTTTTACTTCATCAACAAGCGTTATCGAACGCATCCAGTTATTGTGCAGCACCTCGTTAGAAATAAGCGATGCAGCCTGTGCTTCGTTAGTTTCATTCTTATAATAAAAACCTGTCAGGTAAGTAACCTTCATATTTGCTACTTCATCATTAGCAAAGCCTTTTGATTTTATGCCATCTACCAGTTTATCAAATACGGCTATGTATTTGTCGGGCTGCGTAGTTGATACGGAAAATCTTGCTGTAGCGGTGGTGCCGGTACTGAACCAGGCCTGAGGAGCATACGACAGGCCATTGTTGGTGCGTATATCCAAAAAATGTTTATCAGCAAAAATGCGCATTGCTACATTAAAGGCGTTATAATCCGGTGTACCAGGTGCCGGGCCACTGGTAATACCTTCTACATAATTGGTTGCCAAATCACGTTTTTCAGACGAGAAGGTGTTTTTATAAACACGGAAAAACTCCTTCTTAGGTGTAAAAGGAGTGCCTTGTTTAACACCGGCCAGCATTGCAGCTACTTTAGCCTCTATATCTGCTTTTGGCAGGTCGGCCACAACAACAATCACCATTCTTGACCTGGTGAGTATTTTATTGTAATATGCCTTTGTTTCAGCAGCGGTAAGCGCCTGTAAGATAGCCACGGTACCGTCCGGGTCCTTAGCGTAGTCGCGTCCTTTAAATGCCACCTTATCGGCGTATTTATCTATAGCTGCATCAGGCTGCGCATCGTTAGATTTCAGGTTGTTTATGGCGTCCTGTTTTATCCGCTCAAACTCTTTGGGGTTAAAGGCCGGCTGTGTAATAGCTTCGGCATAAAGCGGCCAAACTGTATCAAAATCGCTTTTAATACAGTTCATACTAATCAAGGCATAATCTTTAGTATCATAACCATATACCTGTGCGCTTACTTTATCAAGCGCATTCTTAAAGGTATTTTTATCATGTTTTAGTGTTCCGCATTCGGTAAGTGCATTAATGGCCATAGATTCAATACCCATCTTTTCGGCAGGATAATTTTGCACGCCCCCCTTTATAGCGGTTTGTACCACCACAATATCGTTACCGCTTGGCTGTACAATAACCTTAACACCGCTGACTATGGTTTCATAAGGCTTATTTTGCGCCTTAGCAGTACCGGCGCCAATCATAGCTGCCATTGCCAGCAGCCCTAATAATTTTATCTTTTTCATGTCGTGTGTACTGTTAAGGGTTATTTAGCTTTAAAAAATGCATTTACATTGCTGGCTTTTGCCATTTCAGGATTGATAACCATACCTGCTACAAAAGGCTTGTTGGTTATGTAACCGTTAACATACTTAGCTATGTCAGCGCGGGTAACTTTCTGGTAATTATCAGTTAGGTTGGTACCATAATCAAGCGATGTACTGCACCACATAAAACTCAATTGACTTGGCAGGCTTGATGGCTTTTCCATTTCGCGGCTATGGTTACGCAGCAATATGGCTTTTGCATCAGTTAATTGTTCATCGGTATAGTAATCGGGTTTATTCCACTGGCTCACCTGGTTTGTAACTTCGGCATAACATTCTTTTAGCTTATTTGGGTTTGGCACCACAAATAAGGTTATAGCTCCTGTATAATGGCTGGTGGTATAGCTTACGCTGGCACTGGAAGCCAAACCTTTATCTACAAGGGCTTGCTGCAATTTTGAGGAGTTTAGTCCTAAAATGGTCGAGAATACATCCGCAGCTACAGTCGATGCCGAATCGGTAACGTAAGCTGGCCCTTGCCAGGCAACTTCCATGTAGGGTGTTTGCGCTATTGTGGTTTCTTTTACTATCCACTGGCTTTTATCGAGTGGTTTAAAGGGCGGTATTGGGTACTTTTCATGAGGGTTAAAGCCGCTGCTAGCCCAGTTGCCAAAAATGTCCTCCGCTTTCTTAAATGCGTCGTCATGCTTTACGTCGCCGCAGATGGTAAGCAAGCTATTATTGGGGAAGTAGTACTTGTCTTTGATAATCATCATCTTTTCAGGCGTAGCTGTGTTAATGATCTCGTGTACACCAATGGGCATTTTACGGGTGATCAGATCGCCCCAAAGGCCTTTGCTTACTTCATAGTACAGTTGAAAATACGGGCTGCTTTCTGCACGCTGAAACTCACCGTCAACCACGGGCCTCTCCTTTTTCATATCTTCTTCCCGGTATATAGGAAACCGGATTGCAGCGTTCATAAACTTAAGGCCTGCGTTCAGGCTGTCTTTATCGAAAGTAAAAAAATAGTTTACCCTCTCTACATCGGTAGTGCCGTTCCAAATGGCGCCAAGTTCCTGCGTACGCTTCAGGAACTTCTCCTGGTCAGGATAATCTTTATTGGCCTTAAAGAACATGTGCTCAAAAAGGTGAGAGAGGCCGCTATATTCAGGACCTTCGGTGTAAGCACCGTTCTTTACAGCAATTTCAATAGTAGCCAGTGGCACTTTGCTGTTCTCGATAACGACAACTTCAAGTCCGTTCGGCAATTTTTTCCAGAAATATCCCTGGGGGAGCTTCGGCTGGGCAACGGCACACACGGAACATAGGATTCCAACTGCGCCAGCGGTTAATAATTTGATAAGTTTGGCCATCATATCTATGGTTTGGTTTTCACCATAAATATAATTAGAAATATTTCAAAACGATGATTATAGTTGTTATTTGAACTGTATGACCACCTTTTTGTTGGACACGTTTTCCAGAAAGGGCTGGAAAATAAGCGAGGCATTTTTTTGAGCCTGTCCCAGCAGGTTCATCTGCCCGGCAGTTGTAAGCATCTTTTTCTCGGCTATTTTATATACGTCCTCTACCATATTCTTGGCTTTATTGGGGAACCAAACACCCGAAACATCATACACCCTTGATTTCTGATGATCAAGTTTTACATAGCAAATTTCCGGTTTTGGCAGTGTAACAGAAACACTGTCCTGGCCGTGCTGTACAATGTCAGCCTTTTTGACTTTTGTAAGATCTATACATGCGGTAACCTCGCCTACTGCAACAAACAATACACGCGAGTCTGGAAGGATGGTATGCAGTTCTTTTTTCTCTACTACATCTTTCATGGCGTATTTTACAAGTTCAAGTTTCCCCATTGATACTATGCGGGATACCATAATGTCTTCGGTCACTTCTGTCCTTGTTGTGGTAAACTGATGTTTGATGTAGAAAAACAGGAACACCAGGAAGCCGGTAATCACAAGGGCTACCAGCAAAGTAAGCGAAATGCGTGAACGGGAAGTGTTTAGCATGTTGATGGGTGTAATATAGCTACAACCAAAAACAGCAATGGTTTGTACCATTGCTGTTTACCGCTATATTATAGCTTTGTTCTTATTCAGAAGTTCTTTGAACTTACGCGTATGTAACGTTTAAAGTAATTGGCACGCTTAAAGCTTTAGACACTATACAGCCTGCTTTAGCACCTTCTGCTACTTCTTTAAATTTAGCTTCGTCAACACCGTCTATTACTGATGCTTTAAGCTCCAGGTGAATGCCTTTAATTTCCAGCGCTTGCATATCCAGATCAAGGATAGCATCAGTAGTAAGGTCGCCCGGTGTAATGCCTTGCTGTGTAAGCGCAGCGCCAACTGCCATTGTAAAGCAACCTGCATGAGCTGCAGCTATCAGTTCTTCGGGGTTAGTGCCAATGCCGTCGGCAAAGCGGGTTTTGAAAGAATATTGTGTTTTGTTAAGGATAGTGCTTTGAGTGGTTATCTCGCCCTTGCCTTCTTGCAGGGTGCCGTTCCAATGTGCATTTGCTGTACGTTTCATGGTATGTATTGTTATGAGTTTATGCTAAGTTAGTTATCTGCTTAAATAATTAAACAGGTAAGCTGATATTTAATCTGAAGTTTACATTCAGATGCAGTGCCGCATATAAGCTGACGATGTGATTACCATTTAGCCCGCTCGTATTGCAACGGCCACTTAATTTCCTGACCCAGTTGATGCGCAGCACGTAGAGGAAAATGCGGATCGCGAAGCAGTTCGCGTGCTAGAAATACCAGATCGGCCTGGCCGGTCGTGATAATGGCATCAGCCTGTTCAGGTGTTGTGATAAGCCCAACAGCGCCTGTTGGGATGCCTGCCTGCTCTTTAACAGCCTGTGCAAACCCTACTTGATAGCCTGGCTTTAAGGGGATACGAACCCCGGATACATTGCCACCGCTGGAGCAGTCGATAAGGTCTACGCCTTTATCTTTCAATATTTTGGCAAGCGCTACGGAATCGTCGATTGTCCACCCTCCTTCTGTCCACTCACTGGCAGAAATCCTTACAAACAGCGGGTATTCCTCCGGCCAAACTTCCTGCACTGCTTCAACTGTCTCCAACACAAAGCGTATCCTGTTCTCGAATGAGCCGCCATACTCATCTGTACGAAGGTTGCTTAGTGGCGACAAGAAGGCGTTTAACAAATAGCCATGTGCACCATGTAGTTCAATCACCTTAAACCCGGCTGCAAGCGCACGCACTGTTGCTGATTTAAAATCGTCTATTATCCTTGCTATTTCACGCTTGTCCAGTTCAACCGGCGGCTGCTCCGATGCAGAAAAAGCAATAGGGCTTGGGCCAAGTGTTTGCCAGCCATTTTCATGCTCTGCAGATATTTGTGCTCCGCCTGTCCACGGTTGCGCGTGGCTTGCTTTACGGCCGGCATGCGCCAGTTGAATGCCTGCTACTGCACCTTGATCCTCAATAAAATTGGTTATCTCTTTAAGCTTTGCAATGTGTTCGTCTTTCCATATTCCAAGATCGGCATAGGAAATACGCCCTTCGGGAGATACAGCTGTAGCTTCAGTAATAATTAACCCGGCTCCCCCAATTGCGCGGCTGCCCAGATGTACCAGGTGCCAGTTATTAGCAAAGCCATCAATGCTGGAGTACTGGCACATTGGCGACACTACTATCCGGTTACGCAATTCAATACTTTTGATTTTTAAGGGAGAGAAAAGATGCGGCATGTCAGATTGTTTTTTTTGCAAATATGAGAAGTAACAACCACAGCAGTCTCACGGTTTTGTAAAATAGGCCTGTGCAGCAGATTGCCGCATAAATGAACATTTTTTGGGTAATTTACTTACCTTGCCAACGCAGTTAATTCTTGTGTTCACCCCTGACAACCCAATAATTTGACTACTTACACTACACTTATTATACTCAGCGGCCTGGTAATCTTCAGCTACCTGTTTGACCTGATCGCAGGAAAAACCAAGATTCCATCAGTGATATTGCTGCTATTCCTGGGCATTGGCATTCGGCTGGTGGTAGATTATTTCCAATTGTTAAAGTTCAATTTTACACCGCTGCTACCTGCTTTAGGTACACTGGGGCTTATACTTATTGTATTTGAAGGGGCGCTAGAGCTTAAGTACACCAAAGATAAAAATGCTGTCATCAAACGATCTTTTATATCCGCGTTAAGCATACTGCTATTTACGGCACTGCTAATAACCGGGGCATTTTACTACATCACCGGCGAGAGCGTTTACAAATGTTTTATTAACGCTATACCCTTTTGCGTAGTTAGCTCAGCAATTGCAATTCCATCGGCTTCAGGGTTGGATAAAGACAAAAAGGAGTTTATCATTTACGAGTCCTCCTTCTCAGATATTCTTACGGTAGTATTGTTTAATTTCATGATCAGCAATACTCACATAAACTTTGGATCATTTGCCAAGTTGGGTGTAGAACTTACGCTGATATTGTTTGTCGCTGCGGGCTCGTGTCTGCTTTTGCTTTATCTGATTGGCAGGTTGAGCCATCATATCAAATCGTTCCTGGTTATCTCAATACTGATAATGGTTTACAGTATCGGGCAGTCGTTCCATTTGTCTTCCCTTATCATAGTGCTGGCACTGGGCTTATTCCTGAATAATGCGCGTCAGATAAACTTTAGCTGGTTTAACAGATTTTTCATCTATCCTAAGCTCGGATACGACATTAAGCAGCTGTTCCAATTATCCGCAGAAAGTGCATTTCTTATTCGCACCTTCTTCTTTATCATATTCGGCTATACTATGGATATCCTCCAATTACAGAACTGGACGGTACTGGTCAACGGAGGTATCGTACTACTATCTATCTACCTGGTGAGATTTTTATACATCAAACTGGCTTTAAAAACAAGCTTGATCCCGGAGCTGGTACTCATCCCCCGCGGATTGATAAGTGTATTGCTGTTCTATAATATCCCTGCTGATATTAAGCTACCTGAAATTGGTACAGGGTTACTATTCGTAGTGATATTAGGCACCAGCGTTATCATGAGCCTTGGGCTACTTGGCACCAGTCGGCCACCAAACACACAGGAGTTTCACGACGTTTAATTACCGGGGGTATTGTACTATCACGGGGTACCTAAAGCGACAGGCAGTATTTTCCCATTGAAAAAGCGTTGGCCCGTAAGCGCGAAATCGGCAATGTATTTACCCATTTCGAAAGCCATTACCGGCGACTCGTAACCCGGGAAAGCCTGCTCGAGCATTTCCGTTTGAGCTGAACCAAGCGCCAGGCAGTTCACCTTAATACCCTGGTCTGCTAACTCAAGCGCCAAACATTCGGTTAAGGTATGCAACGCGGCTTTACTGGCCGAGTAAGCAGCAAGCCCGGCGAACTTTGCGCTTCCCTGGAAACCGCCCATGCTGCCTATGTTCAAAATATGCGACCCATTTACCATCTGCGGCAATAAGCTTTGTATAATACGCACGTGGCCCAGATAGTTGCTTTGCAGCATTTCTACAAAGTCCATCTCCAGCAACTCGGCAAAAGGTTTATTGATGAGTACTCCCGCATTGTTGATGAGCGCATCAACACGCCCATCTAGGTTAGATGTGATGAACTGTATAAGGCCAGCGTAATCGTCATGCACAATGTCAAATGCTATTGCATACAATTCACAGTCGGGGTTCAGCCCTTTTGCAATCTCCAGCAAGCGCTCCAGCTTGTCCTGCGAACGGGCAAGCGCTATAACCTTGTGTTTGCCGGAGAGTACAAGCTCCAACACTGCTTCAAAACCAACACCACTGCTGGCACCTGTTATAATAATGTTCATCAGACTTAGTTCAAGACGAAAATATAATTTGTCAATCAAACCACCAACTTCTCTTCCACCGGATGTTTAATAAGGTATAACCCATCGGTGATCAGCTTTTTGTATTCCGGCTCGTTGGCTGCCTTATTTTCAAGAAACTGCCGGATTTCTGCTGCCAGCGCCGGTTCAACATCCTCATGATCTAAAAGCTCCAGTATTTCCAAAGCGCACAGCCAATCGTCGTGATGGTTCTTTTGCAACATGCGCCAAACATTACCCAGGTAACCCAGATCGCCACCCTTGTGCCTGCGGTTACGCACCTGCTGATAAAGGTTGTGCAACTCAATAGTACGTTGGTCATACATTGGATGGTGCGTGCTGGTGGCTGATTTGTAAACCACTTCCAGGAAAGCGTCTTTATCGGCAGCGCCGCAAAATACTGAGGTAATTTTATCGCCAACGGCCATATCATATATTCCCCATGATGGATCAAATAGTACATTACCAACGCTGTCTGTCACCGTACAATCGGTAAAGCTGATCAAGACAGTTTTTTGTTTTTCTGACAATATATCCTTTACGTTGCCTGTTACCGTAATACCGCTTTCAAATAACAATTGCGTTGATTCGCCTTTAATTAGCCCAAGCTTTTGAAGTTCTTCCCCACTTAAATCTTCTAAAGGCTTTTTATAACCTTTTAGCTTGCCTACAGGAGAACTAAAGCCATCCTTATGATAGCTTTTTCCATGGCCTTTTAGTTGTTTATTGTTTACTGACAATGCCGACGGACCAGCCGTCTTTGCAAAAAACACATCTCCGCTCCCATTCTCTTTAAACTCTTGGAAAGTTCCTGAAACCTGCAGGCCAGAGCTGTACACTGCCGTACAGGTATTCTTACTTTCAACCGCTTTGCTAAGCCCGTATGCACCACCGCGACGAAACGACATGGTATCGGCAAAGGTTTCCAGCACATCTATCAGGTTTTGAAAGGTTGGTGTTACAAAAAGCTGTGGCTGAGGTTTGGTGATGTCGTAAGCGTATTTTACCGCGTCGATAGTATAAGGGATCTTTTTCACTTCGGCCATCATGCAACTGGCACTTTCCCCTATGGATGACAGTAACCCTGCCCCGTATATCTTAGGATCATTCAGAGTACCTATTAAGCCGTACTCCACCGTCCACCAGTGCAACCGGCTCAGCAGCGCCATCTCAGATGGCTGGCCCATGTTTTCCTGCTGCCAGGCAACCCGCTCTTCCGCCCTTTTAAGTTCTTCGGCATCAGCATCAGGCATTTCTTTTAATATCGACAGTGCACGGATAGCTTCGTAAAGCTCAAAATCCTGCGCGCTAAACATCGCTTTTGCACCTATTGATCCAAAATAGCTCAGATACTCGTGGTAATCTTTATCGGCAATAATTGGCGCATGGCCTGCAGATTCATGAATGATGTCCGGCGCTGGGGTATACTCTATGTGATGAAGCTGTCTTATATCTGCCGCTATAACCAACACCCGGTAAGCCTGATACTCCATAAACGCAGCCGGGGGAATAAAACCATCTACTGTTACTGCACCCCAGCCTATTTTGCTTAAGGCGTTGTTCATTTCCTGCAGATCCGGGATCTTTTCTATGGTAAGCCCGGCTTTCTGCAAACCGGGAATGTATGGGTAATAAGCAACATCTTTTAAATAGCTGTAGTTCTGACGCATTACATAACGCCATACGGCGTGATCTACAGGCGTATAATGCTCATAATGCTGATCTACAATAAACTGCTTTAAATGCGCCGGAAGCGCTGCTACCTGCGGATTACCAAAATCGTTAAACCGGCTCATAAAAGAGGTATTAATTGGTGTTTAATAGAAAAACAACAAATAACCGATTATGATTTGATAGAATAAACTTTTAGAATATTATTCTATTTTCTTAATCCCCAACGGAATTAAATTCTGATTTTGGCAAACCCTCTTCAAGCCGGCTTGGCCTGATAACATAATAAACACCAAAAACAGCAACAATAATAGAAATAAGATAAAATGCCATAGGCAGGAACACTGCCAGGTCCATATCCATCGGGAAAACATGGCTAAGCTGTGCGAAAACAGTCTCTCGGATGCCGGCGCCGCCGACGCTTATAGGAATGATAGTGGCAAGCGCTGAGATAAGGAAAGACAATAAATAAGGCGAAAACTTACCGGTAAAACCCTGGCCAAAAAGGATGCATATAATTGCAATAACCTGTAGCGATTGTACACCTATAGCTTTTAAATGCCCTTCAAAAAAGTAGTGCGTATACTCCCTAAAAAATTTATAAGCAACAAAATAATATATAGCAGAAGCTGCAACAAAAATCCCTAACGGTATGCCTATATGGATGTCTATCTGCGGTATTAAAAAAATAAGTGCTACAGTAATAAGCCCTATTGCCCATAAGCCGCTTAACCTATCAAACATTATAGCCCAAAAAACTTTTTTCGCGGGCAATTTATAGGTTTTGTTGAGCAAATATATCTTGTAGCCGTCGCCGCCGATGCCGCCGGGCAGCAGGAAGTTGTAAAACAATCCCAACAGATAGAGCCTGAAATTAAACCGGGGATCAAGGTTGAGCTTAATAGATTTGAAGTAGCTGGAAAGCCGCCACGAAGAGATTACCATAGATGCAAAAAAGCTTACCAAGGCAGCAAGCATCCACCAATAATTGGCATGGAACAGGCGATATTTTACTTGCTTCAGCGGAACCTTACTGAACACATAATACAACAATACGGAAGTAACAGCAAATTTAAGTACCACTTTGGTCACGCTCCAGGCAGTGTCTTTCCAGGTTTTTGGTTGCAGCGCTTTCTCTGTTTCCTCAACCTCTGTTTCAGCTAGATCTTTCATGCGGCGCAAAGGTAATCATTAACGGCATCTACCGCAATGTGCTGTTTAATGTATGCTTTTCAATAAGCTATCTTGCTTAAGATCGTGCGCTAACTTTTTTGAAAAAAGCTGTGAACCGCGCAAATTCAGATGTTCGGCGTTGTAAAAATATTGCTTGTCAAAACTAATTTCATCAGCCGAGTAATCGTATAACGGTATATTATATTTAGCGCTAAAGCGCTTTATTAACTTAAACAACTCCGGCCTGTTAGCCAGATAGCGCTGTCCGCTAATGTATTCGGGAGTATAAACAAATATAACCTTGATACCATTCCGTTTACATTCCTGCAGGTACCTGTCAAACAAGTTTATGGCTTGTTTATCAAACTTAATATTGTACGTGCCTTTTATTGAGCCACCCTCGGCAAAGGCATCAACATATTCTGCTTCTATTCCCTGGTATCCGTTAATGCGGTCGGCTTTATTTGGGTACTTACCCGTTGATAAAGAAACAGCCAGGTGAATAGGAGCTGTTTTACCGTAGTAGCGTGCAAGCGGCAAATAATAATCAGCCTTGGTATAGCCCGCATAATTCATTGTGTGCTTAGCAACCAAGGTGTCCCATAACATAAAAGGCAGGAACTGATCCGGATCAAATAGATCGTCTCGCTTTTGAAAAGTCATAAAGTCGAGCGAGTGTATGATCACTTTAGGTTTCTTATTATATTTAAGCAAAAGGCGGTGGCGCAAGTATTGAATGTCGATTGGATAAGCGTTCAGACCGAAATTGTATGCCGATTGGTGCAATGAATCAGAAAGAATTGCAGGATCAATATGTACGAACGCGCGTGATGCACCGTATATCCAAACATTAGCGTTAATCCTACCCGCATATATTTCCTGCCATACCTGGCTTTCTCCTCTTTTAAGTTTGCGTAAGTTGGTTGATAAATAGATATCTACGGCGTAACACAGTAAAACAATGGGAGCTATAAACAACAAAAACTTTAATAGAAACCTCTTCATTAGAATTGAAAATAGATAAAGTTCTGCGCTAAGCCGGCAAACAGAAAGATAAGCACCAACGACCCATAATAAAAAGCCCATCGCACCGGTGCCGACCACCTGGGCACAAGTTTAGAAAGTGCATGTTCACCATCTTTACCTAGCCATTCCATTACAAGCAGGTAGCCGATGAATATAAAAGTATGCTGAACCAGGTTCATCTTATCGAATACGGGCGACGCAAACATACTTGCTGAGAATAACGACCGGTAAATGTCTCCAGCCTGCGCTACCGACTCACTACGAAAAAGCACAAAGCTTAGCATGACCAGGATAAAGGTTCCTGACATCGAAACAAACTCTTTAAACGTTGGCAGTAGCCTGCCTTTTGTAAGCTTTTTCTTTTTGTTAAAGCTACCCTTTAAGATAAGCGGGATGTAAAAGCACCCGTGTAAAAACCCGAACAGTACAAAGGTCCAGTTTGGGCCGTGCCAAATACCTATTAAGGTAAAGTTGATGAGTATGGCCAGGATAACGCCGGCTTTATCATAATCGCGCAGCCAGATGTTCAGTGGTGTAAAAACATATTCGGTAAGCCAGGTAGTGAGGGAGATGTGCCACTTCCTCCAAAATTCACCAATGTTCTGCGAAAAGAAAGGATAATCGAAATTACGGGTAATATTTATACCAAGCAGTTTAGCCAAGCCCATAGCCATATCTGAATAACCCGAAAAATCAGCATAGATCTGGATGGTATACAGGAATAAACTGATGATTATAGAACTTGCAGGTAGCGTATGGTACTTTGCAAAAACGCTGTCGGTAATCAGCGCGCAGTTATCCGCCACTACGGTCTTTTTAAACAATCCCCATAGTATCTGCCGCAAGCCATCTGTTGCCAACCCTGCGTCAAACACACGCTTCTTTTGTAATTGAGGTAACAAAAATCCGGCTTTATCTATCGGGCCAGACACCAGGCTAGGAAAAAAAGCGGCGAATGTAAAAAATGAAAGCCAATCTGTAGTAGGCTGTATTTTACGCTTATTTACATCAAAAAGATAACTTAATAACCGGAAGGTGTAAAAACTGATACCCAGTGGAAGGATGATATTAAGCGTATGCGTACTCCACTTAGAGTTAAAACCAGAAAATAAACTAGAAAACGAGCCAACAAAGAAGTTAGCATACTTAAAATACGCCAGCAAGCCTATAGAAGCAATAATGCCTAGATCAACAAGCAAGCGTCGCCTTTTTGGATCTTCTGTATTGCCGACGTAATAGCCAAGTGTATAATGCAACGCCGTAGAAAATATTAGCAGCCATAGTAACCGCCAGTCCCAATAACAATAGAACGCGTAGCTGGCCGTTAACAACACAACATTCTGCAAGCGGCCGCTTGTTTTAAATACAAACCAATAGAGCGTAAAAACAATAATAAAAAACGCCGCGAAGGCTTGTGAATTAAAAAGCATGTCTGCTGTAATTATACAAAGTTTTTAGCCGGGCAAATATGCCTTTGTTCATCTAAATAACATATCTTAAATGAGTGCCCCTAATCTCTGAAAATAACGGTATTTTTGCGGCAAATTTCTTAAACTATGGGAAAGGTAAAAGTAGGATTAGTGCAGATGAGTTGCACAGCAAACAAGCAGGAGAACCTGGACAAGGCTATTGCAAAGGTGCGTGAAGCTGCTGCACAAGGCGCGCAGATAGTTTGCCTGCAGGAGCTTTTTACGTCGTTATACTTTTGCGATGTAGAAGATTATAATAACTTTAAACTGGCTGAGCCTATTCCTGGCCCGTCGACCGACGCCTTGTCTGCCGTTGCTGCGGAATTGGGCGTGGTGATCATTGGTTCGCTGTTCGAGAAACGTGCTCAGGGTGTATATCATAACACCACCGCTGTACTTGACGCTGACGGTACCTACCTTGGCAAATACCGCAAGATGCACATCCCGGACGATCCTGGCTTTTACGAAAAATTCTACTTTACTCCCGGCGACCTTGGCTACAAGGTGTTTAAAACCAAATTTGCCACTATAGGTGTGCTTATTTGCTGGGACCAATGGTACCCGGAAGCTGCGCGTATTACTGCATTAATGGGTGCTGAAATATTGTTCTACCCTACAGCTATCGGCTGGGCATCCAGCCAGGACGATATTACCAATACCGAGCAATATAACGCATGGCAAACCATCCAGCGTTCGCATGCTGTTGCAAATGGCGTACACGTAGTAAGTGTGAACCGTTCAGGTGAAGAAGCAGGGCTGCACTTCTGGGGTGGATCGTTCGTTTCCAACCCGTTTGGTACGGTAATGTACCAGGCACCGCATCATGAAGAAGACATAAAGGTATTGGAACTGGATACTGATAAAAGCGATTACTACCGCAGTCACTGGCCGTTCCTTCGCGATCGTCGTATTGATTCTTATCAACCGATTACGAAACGACTACTCGACAACGACTAATTACCCTACGCGTCATTGCGAGGTACGAAGCAATCTCCCTCTAGAATACTGAAGAGCGTGATCTTGAGATTGCTTCGTACCTCGCAATGACGCATTTATATACCGTTCATGACTAACACTTCATCAAACATAAGCATGCCCGCTACTGACAGTCTTCACTTTCCTGCCGAATGGGCTCCACATACGGCTACCTGGCTTAGCTGGCCGCATAAAGAAGCATCATGGCCGGGCAAACTGGGCATGATCTACGGTAAGTATGCCGAATTTATCAAAGTGCTTACCGAAGGTGAGATCGTGCGAATTAACGTGATTGATGAGCAAATGGCCGCCTTTGCCAAACAGCAATTGCAGCTTGTCGGCGCAGACTTAAACAAAGTAGAGTTCTTTGAATTTCCTACCAATGATGCCTGGTGCCGCGATCACGGGCCTGCATTCCTGGTAAATTACGAAACTAAAGAAAAAGCCATAGTTGACTGGGGATACAATGCCTGGGGTGACAAGTATCCTCCGTATGATCTGGATGATGTGATCCCTACCCGTATAGCGCACCACTTTAACCTACCGGTATATAACCCGGGTATTGTTATGGAAGGCGGATCTGTCGACTTTAATGGAGCTGGAACCGTGCTTACTACAACGGCCTGCCTGCTTAACCCTAACCGCAACCCGCATCTTAACCAGGAGCAAATAGAAGGCTACCTGCGTAACTATTACGGCGTGGAGCAAGTACTTTGGCTGGGCGACGGCATCATCGGTGACGATACCGACGGCCATATAGACGATATTACCCGCTTTGTGAACCAGGACACTGTAGTTACTGTTGTGGAAGAGAATAAAAACGACGAAAACTATCACATACTGCAGGAAAACCTGCAAACGCTAAAGACAATGCGCTTGCTTAACGGCAAACAGCTAAATATTGTCGAGCTGCCAATGCCTGATCCTGTTATATACGATGACCAGCGTTTACCGGCATCATACGCCAACTTCTACATTGGCAATGCTGCGGTTGTTGTGCCTACCTACCGTTCTAAAAACGACGACAAAGCGCTGGACATCATCCAAAGCTGCTTTCCGGATAGGAAAGTTGTGGGGATTGACTCAACAGATATTATCTGGGGTTTGGGTAGCTTTCACTGCCTTAGCCAGCAGGAACCAGCGGTGTAAACCAGCTTCAAATTCCTCTTATAAATGGCGGCTGTTGCAAATGCAATAGCCGCCTTGTTTTTTCACCGACGTTTTCTCCCCCCTTACCGACTTCTTTAATTACATTGCCAGTAATCCGTTTGAGGATGCGTTAACTTACAATAGATTTGGTTAACAATAAAATTTACAAACATCATGTCCAACAATATAGATATCAAACCTAACAAAGCCAATGGCAAAGTTATGTTCGGAGCAATACTGCTCCTCGTAGGCGGCTTCCTTCTGCTTAAACAATTAGGCCTGTTCTTCCTGCCCGATTCATTAGATCTTTGGCCGCTGTGGCTTATATTCTGGGGCTTGGTAATTGGCGCCCGCAATAATTGGCAAAAAACATCATGGCTGGTATTAACTGGCTTGGGTACTATCTTCCTGTTAACCGAGAACCTGCACAACTCAAGCGGCGTTGTTTGGCCTTTAGCTTTCATCGGCCTGGGTATATGGATCATCATGAGGAAAAAGCATGATCACACCATTGTTAAAGATGCAGATTACTGGGACCGCAAGTACCGCACCGGCCCTTACGCTGAGAAACCGCTTGCTGATTTCGGCGACGCTACAACTGCAGAAGGCCCTGCGGCAGATGTTCCGCCGGTAGAGCCTGTAACAGGCGGCAGTGTGCCCCCACCATCATACGACGACGTACTGGATGCTACAGCCATATTTGGCGGGGTGAACAAAACCATATTCTCTAAGAACTTCCGCGGAGGTGATATCACCAACATCTTCGGTGGCAGCGAACTGGACTTTACCCATGCCGACATCAACGGCATGGTGTACATAGACATCACTCAGGTATTCGGTGGTACCAAGATCATCGTTCCGGCTAACTGGCAGGTAGTGTCAGACATCTCGGCCATCTTCGCCGGTACAGACGACAAACGCATTAAAAGCATGCGCCCTATCAATGCCGATAAGGTATTGGTGTTAAAAGGTGTATCGCTATTTGCAGGTGTAGAAATACGCAGTTATTAACTAAGCATAAACTATCAGTCACATAAAATTCTCGCTATTATGAATTGGTACGTAGCAAAATTAGTTTTCAGGGTGATAAGCGGCAGCGGTAACCACAACGCGCAGTTTGACGAGCAGTTGCGCCTGATAAATGCCGACACCGAATACCAGGCGTTTGAAAAAGCCAGCAACATTGGCCATGCCAATGAGGACAGCTTCCTGAACGCCCAAAAACAAACCGTGACGTGGCAGTTTATTGATGTTGCCGAACTCAACGCTATTGGTACACCAACAGATGGCGCCGAACTATACTACAATATACACGAAACACCCGACCCTGAACTGTACATTGCCTGGGCACACCATAAGTCGGCTTTGCTGGGCGTAAAAAATTAATACTTTAGTAAATACGTTTTGGCATCTACACAGCTATCACCAGGAAAACTATTCGGAGCGTTCGCCATCAGCGGGATTGTTTGGGCAGCCCTGCAAGCCTACATTCTGCATAGTTTTGGCTTTTTCTGGGTGGTTTCGGCCGCAGATGCCGGCCTTAGCGCTGTGCTGCTGTCTGTGGCTTGCTGGTTGATAAACAACAACCTGCGCTACTACCAGCCGGATAAGGGCAGCTACATTTACCTGCTGGTTTGGTGCGGTGCTCTCGCGTTTGGCTGTGCTACAGGCTGCCGTTATATTTTGCCGCTGTTTAACTTTGGCGGCGTTTATGATAATTTTTTGAAGCAGTCGCTGGTGATCCGTGTGTTTACTGATTTCCTGGCAATTGGCTGGATGGCCATGATCAGCGCGCTGTTCTACTCCCAACTCGACCAGAAAAGAACCGAGCAGCGCAAAACCGAAGCCGAAAAGCTTGCCCGCGATGCCGAATTGTATAATTTGCGCCAGCAACTGCAACCCCACTTTTTATTCAATAGTCTTAACTCCATTAACGCGCTTATCGGCTTTAAGCCCGAACTTGCCCGTAAAATGGTTCAGCAACTGTCAGACTTTCTTCGCGGTACCTTAAAGAAAGACGATAACCTGCTGGTGCCTTTGAGCGACGAACTTGCACACCTTAACTTATACCTTGACATTGAAAAGGTAAGGTTTGGCCACCGCCTGCAAACAGAGATCAGCTGCGACGGCAACTGCGAAGCTGCCCTGCTACCCTCCTTATTATTGCAGCCGCTGGTAGAGAACGCCATTAAGTTTGGCTTGTATGACACAACCGGTGAGGTAACCATTAGCCTGCGTGCCGAAATGGAAGATCAGTATCTGATGATCATGATACAAAACCCTTACGATGCCAAAACATCAAGGCCGCGCAAAGGCACCGGATTCGGCCTTAGCGGGGTGCAGAGGCGATTATATTTGATATTTGCGCGTAACGATTTGATGGAAACACACGCGAATGATGATATATTTACAACCATAATAAAAATACCGCAGCAATGACACGCGTTTTGATCATAGATGATGAGCCTCTGGCCCGGATGGTTGTACTGGAATACCTGCAGGACTTTAAAGATAAGATAGAAGTATTACAGGAATGCGGCGACGGCTTTGAAGGCCTAAAAGCTATACAGCAGCTACAGCCCGATCTCATCTTCCTGGACGTGCAGATGCCCAAAATAAATGGTTTTGAGATGCTGGAGCTGGTAGAGAACCCACCGGCAGTAATATTTGCCACAGCTTTTGATGAATACGCCATTAAAGCTTTTGAGGCACATGCGGTAGACTACCTGTTAAAGCCTTTCAGCAAGGAACGTTTTAACAAAGCCATAGAAAAGTTCCTGTCACAGGTAGCGGCAACACCGGGCGTTGTAAAACCAACGGCAAGCCTGCTTGAAGAAGCGGGTCAATCCCCTGCGCAGAACGAGCGTATTGTTGTAAAAACCGGCACCAAAGTGAAAATTATAGCCGTGCAGGATGTAGAGTACCTGCAGGCCGACGACGACTATGTAAGCGTAATAACAGCCGAGGGCGCCTTTCTTAAGAACAAAACCATGGCGTTTTTCGAAAAGACGCTCGACCCAAGGCAGTTTGTTCGTGTGCACCGCTCCTACATTATCGCTATACAGCAAATCACCCGTTTAGACCCTTACGAGAAAGACAGCCACCTGGCTATTCTTAAATCGGGCGCTAAGATCCCGGTGAGTAAAACGGGCTATGTTAAGCTGAAGCAGGTATTGGGAATATAGTTTTATGATCCGTGCCATTGTTGGTGTTGTCACCAACAATCTTCCGCAATGGATTGACACTAGCATCCCTGCATAAACACCAAGCCCGTTAAAGTTCACCCATATTGTAATTTTATTAAACGCAACTTTTGCAAAATAAAATTTGGATTAAAGCTTTCTGTGTAACTATCTTTATAGTTATAATGAAAGCCCGATGATTAAGCATTTAATCCTGTTTCTGTTTATAGTTGCTACCCCATTTTTTGAAAACATCCCTGATAGTAAACGCGCCAGCGATGCACGTGCTGCGGTGTGGCCCCGGCTGCAAAATCAGCTTAAGCTGCAAGGGTTCAACAGCAAGTACCGCGTTTACGTCCGCATTATTAAACAAATAGATTTATTGGAAGTATGGGTGAAGAAAGGCGACAAGTACGAGATGTTTAAACGCTACGATATTTGCTATTACTCCGGCGGACTGGGTACTAAAACAAAGGATAGGGATGGCAAAAGCCCCGAAGGGTTTTACACCATTAGTAAAAAGCAACTTAACCCTGTTAGTAACTACCACTTGTCCATTAATATTGGTTACCCAAATAAACTGGAACAGCAAAAAGGATATACCGGCAATGCTATTATGGTGCATGGCAGCTGCGCATCAATTGGCTGCTACGCCATGACCAACCCCTACATAGAGGAGATTTATACAATGGTTTACAAAGCACTGGAAGCCGGGCAGGACAAAGTACGGCTGGACATATTTCCTTTCAGAATGGACGAACAGCATATGAAATCCTTTGCTACGTCGCCCAATATACCTTTTTGGAAGACGATGAAACCCGGTTATGAAGCATTCGAAAAGAACCATATTTCACCGGAGTTTGATGTAGTGAACAAAGAATATAAATTTAAGAATTAGGAAGAGCTTATTACCTATAGCTGGTTTGTTGGTGACAACACCAACAAAGGCGGTAGAAATTCGTCATCCCGAACTCGTTTAGAAAACCCATCTAGTAAGCATTAGCCAGGCATATGAGATGCTGAAACAGCATGACGGTCGTGTCAAATATATCATCCCAAACTTTCGTTCTGCCATTGTTGGTGTTGTCACCAACAATTTAACTAGTAGCGGCAAATTATAGTTTAGTTCCGCAAAGCCAATATGGAGTAATCACTATTGCTTTTCGTTATCATATTGCCTAGTACGCCCAAACCGGTTACCTCCATTTCTACCAAATCGCCGGGTTGTAGCCATTGTGGCTGATAGTTGGGGTCGTTAAGCTTGCCTGTGCCATTCAGTTCCAAAAAGCAGCCGGTGCCTACCGTGCCAGATCCTATTACATCGCCGGGCAACACATCGCACCCGTAAGCGCAACGTTCAATTATTTCGGCAAAGGTCCAGTTCATATCAGCCATGCTCCCGCGGCTTACTTCTTTACCATTTACATGGCAAAGCATTTGCAAGTTGTAGGCATTGCCGGTATGGCCGGCAGGTGCGTCAATCTTGTAGGGCTCCAGTTCGTCCGGTGTTACCAGCCATGGCCCTATTACTGTTGCGAAATCCTTGCCTTTTGCGGGGCCAAGGTTCAGCTTCATTTCGTCCATCTGCAGCCTGCGCGCACTCATATCATTCATGATCATAAACCCGGCTATGTAGCTATCGGCATCTGCGGCCTTAATATTCCGCCCTTTTTTGTTGAGCACCACGGCAACTTCCAGTTCAAAATCAAGCTGCTCAAAGTGATCAGGCATACACTCCACCTCGCCCGGCCCTTGTACGCTGTTGTGATTGGTAAAATAAAAAACCGGGAACTGGTCAAACTCGGGTGCCATCTCCACGCCACGGTTACGGCGGGCAGTTTCTACATGCTGGCGAAAGGCGTAAGCATCCCTGCAGGAGGTTGGGTGCGGCACAGGTGCCAGCAATTCATAAAAAAGCTCCTCTTTTGCCTGCATCTTACCGGACCGTATATCCTCATTCACCCGTTTAGCATGTTCCATTAGTTCATCCCCACCCCACAAAAACTCACTCATACTATCCGGAACTAGTTTATCGCAGGAGTTAAGATTATAGATGTGCCCGTTGATGTACACACCTAAATGCTCTCGGTCTTCAGTTTTGTAGGATACCAGTTTCATAGATGAATTATTTAAGTTGCTTGCGTGTAATTCAAACATAAACATTTTACACTTGTTCAGGTAAATATTATGCTTGCATACTATTGTTATTCAGCATAGATTTGTTAAACCAATTATGAGCATCCGTAAAGAATTCTATTTCTCGCTTGGCCTTACGTCAATGAGTAATGCTTCATCGTTCCGCAATGCGGTGCTTGCCAAAATAGTGCTGGCACAGTATTAAGCTGCACGTCTTAAAGCGTTGCTAAGGCGGTGCGCCTAACGCTATTCCCCTGATTGTTTTTGCCGGGCTGCAGCAGATAATGCAGCAAACATTTTAGTCTTTTTATTTAAAATACAAGAGCTATGCCTATTTACCACAGCTTAGGTACTATTCCGCACAAACGGCATACCCAGTTTCGTAAGCCCGATGGCACGCTGTACGCCGAAGAACTGGTATCTACCGAAGGTTTCTCCAGCCTGTACTCGCTGGTGTACCACGCCTATCCGCCTACTATTGTAAAAGCGTTGGGCGAGCCGTACTCGGTAGAGCCAAAAATAGCACGCGAAAAGCACCTTAAACATACCAGCCTTATAGGCTTTAATATTGCACCGGCAGACGACTATCTGCAAAGCCGCAAACCCGTTTTAGTGAACAGCGATCTGCATATATCCCTTGCAGCGCCCCGCCAAAGCATGACGGACTACTTCTACAAGAACAGCCAGGCAGATGAGATAATATTCATCCACGTAGGATCGGGCACGTTAAAAACGGGCTTTGGTAAAATAAGGTTCCAGTATGGCGACTACCTGGTGGTGCCGCGCGGCACTATCTATCAGCTGGAATTTGACACGCCGGATAACCGCCTGTTCATAGTAGAAAGTTTTAGCCCTATACGTTCGCCCAAACGATATCGCAACCAGTATGGGCAGCTAATGGAGCACTCGCCTTACTGCGAGCGCGATATAAAACGGCCGACCGATCTGGAAACCCGCGACGAAAAGGGAGATTTTAAGATCCTGATAAAAAAGCAGGGGCTTATTTACCCGTATGTATACGGTACTCATCCGTTCGACTTTATAGGCTGGGACGGCTTTCATTACCCCTGGGCTTTTTCCATACATGATTTTGAGCCGATAACCGGCCGCGTTCACCAACCGCCGCCGGTACACCAAACTTTCGAAGGAAACAATTTTGTGATCTGCTCCTTTGTACCCCGCAAGTTCGATTACCATCCGTTATCTATACCGGCGCCTTACAACCATAGTAACGTAGACAGCGATGAGGTGCTATATTATGTTGATGGCGACTTTATGAGCCGCAAAAGCGTGGTTAAAGGCCAGATAACGCTGCACCCGGGCGGCATACCACACGGGCCTGCTCCGGGCTCTGTAGAGAAATCTATCGGCAAGGAATTCACCGACGAACTTGCCGTGATGATAGACCCCTTCCGCCCCCTGATGTTGACGGAAGACGCAATAAACATAGAGGACAACAATTATTATAAAAGCTGGATGGTTTAGGAGGAGAGAGTCAGGAATCAAGAAAGCAAGAGTCAGGAATCAGGAACCAAGAATCAAGACGAAAATGTCAGTCTGAGCTTGTCGAAGACTTAAAGTTGTGCTATCTCAAAACGGACATGTCAGTCTGAGCCTGTCGAAGACTTTAGAAGTGTGCTATAAAGACAAACATGTCAGTCTGAGCTTGTTGAAGACTTAGAAGCGTGCTACTAAGACAAACATGTCAGTCTGAGCTTGTCGAAGACCTTAAAATCCTGCTTACTAACTCAATGCTTCGACAAGCTCAGCATAACATATTGAAGCATATAACCCTAATAAAATGGAAACACTAACATTAGATAAAAAAGAAATAACAAGCGATTTTCTGCCACTTAACGGTACAGATTACGTAGAGTTTTACGTAGGCAACGCCAAGCAGGCGGCACACTATTACAAAACCGCGTTTGGTTACCAGGACCTTGCTTACGCAGGTCCGGAGACCGGCGTACGCGACCGTGCATCATATGTGCTGCAGCAGGGTAAGATACGCCTGGTGCTTACCACCCCGCTCCACTCGGACCATCCGATAGCCGACCACATTAAGAAACATGGCGATGGTGTGAAAGTACTTGCACTTTGGGTTGACGATGCGTTCGACGCCTTTCATCAGACCACCTCGCGCGGTGCCGAACCTTACCAGCACCCGCAGATAATACACGATGAGTATGGCGAAGTACGCACCAGCGGTATAAAACTTTACGGCGAAACGGTGCACCTGTTTATCGAACGTAAGAACTACAGCGGTGCATTTTTGCCCGGCTACAAGGAGCTAAAAACGAGCTATCATCCAACAGATACCGGCCTGCTTTATGTAGACCACTGCGTGGGCAACGTGGGATGGCATAAAATGAACCAATGGGTAAACTTCTACGAGGACATTATGGGTTTCCGTAACATCCTTACGTTTGATGATAAGACCATCTCTACCGAGTACTCTGCCCTGATGAGCAAGGTAATGAGCAATGGCAACGGGTATGTAAAGTTCCCGATAAACGAACCTGCGGAGGGTAAAAAGAAATCGCAGATAGAGGAATACCTGGAGTTTTACGAAGGCGAGGGTGTACAGCACCTGGCGCTGGCCACGCACGACATTGTTAAGACGGTGACTGATCTGCAGAGCCGCGGAGTTGAGTTCCTGACCGTGCCTACCACGTATTACGACGATCTGCTGGACCGCGTTGGCCACATAGATGAGGACCTGGAGCCGCTTAAGAAATTAGGCATACTGGTAGACCGCGACGAAGAAGGCTACCTGTTACAGATATTTACCAAACCCGTAGAAGACAGGCCAACACTTTTCTTCGAAATTATACAACGTAAGGGTGCCCGTTCATTTGGAGCAGGCAACTTCAAAGCCTTGTTCGAGGCGATAGAAAGAGAGCAGGAGATGAGGGGAAATCTCTAAGCACTCGTCTGTCAAAACCGGACAATTTGAACAGGCTGCTCCCCAAAGGACAGCCTGTTTCTTTTGGCATATTCAGCCAAACAACTATTTTCATTACTTCCAAAAAAACTTTTATTTTGTTGTTTTTTTAGTGTGGTTTTTGAAGATTGCTGCACAGATTTTCTGTCAAAAACAGCCTTTTTGATGCGATTAGCATAAGTTTATGACCAATTGCCGGGTTTAGGTGCAAGGGTGTTCAATAACGTTCGGGTCAAAAAAAGCTGAACACTTTTGAACACTTTAGCGCCTTGTAAACACTTTTACTATGCAACTGTTGTGAGGTGATATGAGCAACAAAGCTAACAGCAGATTTCAGCTTTTCCCTTACCTGGTGAGCCTTGCAATAACACTTGGTATAGGCATAGTAGCGTCCCTATTCACCAGGCCGGAGATCAAGGGCTGGTATGTAACGCTGGGCAAACCCGGCTTTACACCACCAAACTGGCTGTTCCCAGTAGCCTGGACAATACTGTACATACTTATTGCAACTGCCGCTTACCTGGTATGGAAAAGGCGCGATGCATCAAGTACTTACCGTACCGCAGCTGTGATATACACCGTACAGCTGGCACTTAACTTTTCATGGTCGTTAGTGTTCTTTGGCATGCACGAGATAGTAGGCGGCCTGGTAATAATCGCTTTATTGCTGATATTCATACTATTAAACACAACATGGTTTGCTAAGTTTAGCAAAACAGCTGCATGGCTGCTTGTACCTTATTTATTGTGGGTATGCTACGCAACCTTGTTAAACGCCAGCATACTAACGCTCAACAAGTGATTTAAAAATATTACTTTTATTGCACGCTCTTGTAATATGAAAAAACTGATACTTACCTGCTGCATTTGTTTATTCAGCATTGTTGCTGCGCTGGCAGATACTATTGCTATAAATCACTTTGTGGTTAAAGAGAACCCTTTTGCTAAGGACGAAATAGCCTTTGTTGCTGTAGATACTGCCACAAATATTCAGGAGAATGTTAATGGGGTTTTTAGCTTTACCATTAACGGCTTTGTTGAGCAGCTTAAGTTTGATAAAGGCACGGCGTTTTATCGCCACAAGCTGGAGAAATCAAGCTTTATTTACGCCCGCCACCAAAATGACAACGGCACCCACTCAATGCTCTACTATGTTTACCGCCACGACAGCAAGCTTACTCCTGTAAAAATAAGCTGGTTGGTATTAATAGGAATACCAGTAGGGTTGGTATTAATAGGCTATCTGTTCAAGCGGTTTATTATTATCGCTGTAATCATATTCCTGATCTTCCTGTACTTTAACTATCACAATAGCCTCCACCTTGGAACATACTTCCAAAGCATTATTGACGGTTTAAAAGGGATGTTTAGCAGTTAATTACCCGATTGTCGAACTAAAACGGCAGTCCTATGCCGAAATTAAGTTGCATGAAGTTGTAGCCCTCGCCGTTAGTTTGCTGATACGTTTTCTTGAAGTCGCCAGCCTTAAATAGCTCATTAGCATGCTTAATTAGCACCCATTGATCAGATCCGCGGAACTGCGGGTCCTTGAACTTGAACGCTGCATCTAACCGGAATATAAAGAAGCTAAGATCGAACCTTAATCCTGTACCAATACCAATAGCGGTTGATTGGAAAATGTTGTTGAATCTAAATTCGCCGTTAGGGTTTTCTTCTTCTTTATGCAGCCTCCAAACGTTTCCGGCATCCATAAATAAAGCTCCTTTTAGCTTTGTTCCGAAAAAGTTATCCAGCAATTTGTAGCGATATTCGGCATTAGCAATAATCTTTATTTCTCCAAACTGGTCGAGGTATTTTAGTCGCGTACGTGTGGTATCAGCGGCTCCGCCTACCCCATAGCTGGCGCGGTTAAACTGCCCAGGACCGAGCGTACGCGGCAACCATGCTCTAATATCATTAGCTCCGCCTGTATAAAAGTTCTTTTCAAAGATCAGTTGTTTACTGTTGCCGTATGGTACACCTATCCCAGGGTTTAACCTAAATACAAACTGGCGTTCGCCGCCCAGGCTTTTGTAAATGCGGAGATCTACCTCTGTTTTGATGTATTGCGAAAACGCATAGCCAAACATGGTACGCTGGCCCAGAGTATCCCGAGGTGTATTTAAAATTTTGCTAAGCAAATTGAGCGTGCCGCCACCCAAATCTAAACTTCCACGGAAATACAAGAAGTTCTCATAGCTGTTAAGCTTGATTGTGTTATACTGATAAGTATACTGGCTACCGGATGTAAAAGTGGTGCGACCAATAAGATAAACATATGAGTATCTATTTTGCCTCAACAACTCAGATTTTGCAACAGGGTCTATGCTACCGCTGGAGAATTCAATATTAATTGGAGTAATAGAATGTTGCTTTTTAGGCGTATCAAAAAAGTCGTAAGTAATCGAATTTATCCAGCTGTTACGCTTCACCAAGCCCTTTTGATAGAACAAGGAATAGTTAGTAGAGAATGTAGTATGGGGTACGGCAAATTTGGCCAGGTTCGGGAACTTAAACGGGGAAACAATCCTTGGGTAGCTCAAACTAACACCTGCCTTAAACTCCTGGTTTTGTATGCCTTGGTTATCACCGGCACTTCTGCCGCTGTCAAATAATACGCTCCAGTTAAGTTTTACCTGTAAAGCTGCTGCTTGCTTAAATAAGTTACGGTTGATAAAGGTATTACCAAGGTTGTAGCCGTATCGCCCGCCGCTGAACAGAAACTCCGCTTCTACACGGTCGCTCATCTTTTTTAGCGGTACAATGTTCAGCCTGGTGTCCAGGCGATTGGTGCTGTCAGGCAGTTTTTCGTAAGTAGGACTGGGCACATTCCTGAAAACATTAAGTTCCGACAGCCTTGTTGTGGTAAGTGTTTGCATGTCGATGTCAAACAACTTCCCTTTGAGCTGAAATATATAATCGGTAACGGTTTTCGGCTTGAATCTCCCGGAGTAGTCCACAAACCTAAATTGGGAATCCACCTGTATGGTATCAGCCTTCCCGTTTGTACGCCCGTTGCTACGTGCAATTGTAATAAGTGTATTGTTAATGGTATAGGTAGGATGTGCGGCCTTCCCTTCCGGATTATCTATAATCATTACCAGGTCTACAATGCTCTTACGGAAACTTGAGTCAGGCGTGTAGTTAATATACTGCCGATAAAAATCAAAGTATCCATTACGCTTCATCACCTGGAAGAACTGGTCACGGTCATACGCCAGGCTATCAGTGTCAAACCTGCTTCCGGCTTTCACATGCGAATAAGCACCTTTTGTGTTCCGGTATAGCTCACGAACTTTCGGATCTGCTATACTATCCTTATAGTTACGGATATGGAACAGCGGCCCTTCCGTAGCCGTAAATACCAGTTCGGCCTTTTGCCTTTTGATAATTATGGAGTCGGCAACTTTTGCCTGTAAATATCCCTTGTTTTGCAAAAAACGTTGCATCTGCACTCGGGAAAACTCAACCAGGTTACTATCTAAAATTGCGGGTGCCTCTCCTATGTTGCGCTTACCTTTCTTGCTAAAAGTGTAATAAAATTGGAGGTTAAGCCAGTTATTGGGCTGCTGTTCCTTGTCTACGTAGTTAAACGCTTCCTCTTTAAACTGGTAGTCTATACCGTTTAACGTAACCTTCCTAACAATAGATTGATTAGGTTTAATGCCACGGGTAACGCTACAACTTGAGATTATACCCACAAGAATACTTAATATTGCAACGCGGCAGCTTATGGATGATAAATATGCTTTCAAAATCTCAGATCAGTTTAGTAACGTCGTTACAACATAAAAAGTTTCGCAGGGAGCAGGGATTGTTTCTGGTGGAGGGCTACAAATCAATAATTGAATTTGCCGGCTCACCCTACCAAATCCACACTATCTACCATACGCCCGATGTTGGCCCAAAATTGCTCAATTTATCCCAAAATATAAACTTTCAGGAAATTTCAATAAACGAGCTGCAAAAAATAAGTGCACTGAAAACTCCTGCGGATGCACTTGCTACTGTTTATATGCCGCAAGATACAGATTTACATCAGGCTGATTTAAAAAACAAATTCACGCTTGTACTTGATGGCGTACAGGATCCGGGCAACATGGGCACCATTATTCGCACGGCGGATTGGTTCGGAATAAGTAGATTAATTTGCAGTGAAGATACGGTAGATGTTTATAACCCTAAGGTGGTACAAGCTACTATGGGTTCGCTTGCCAGGATGACGGTTAACTATACTGATCTAAGCACAATATTAACCAATAGCTTATTACCAGTCTATGGTGCATTATTGAACGGACAGAATATTTACCAGACGGATTTTGGCAGCGAAGGATTGATTGTAATGGGCAACGAAGGCAACGGTATACGGCCGGAGATTGAAAAACTAATCACCAAAGCGGTGACGATACCAAGGTTGGGTGGTGCCGAATCGCTTAACGTGGCAATAGCCTCCGCAATATTCTGTTCGGAAACAGCAGGAAAACTATCGAAATAAAAAATTGATTGGCAAATAATAATTACTATTTTTGCATTCCAAAAAAATGGTCGAATGGCCGAGTGGCTAGGCAGAGGTCTGCAAAACCTCCTACAGCGGTTCGAATCCGCTTTCGACCTCAGGGATAAAATTTTTAATATAAAAGACAATGGGCGTTACTCGTTTAAAAAGAAAAGATAGAAGGAATAAAACTTTCTCACGTTTAGAAGTTCAGTTTTTGAAATTAGCTACTAACATAGAGTTGGGCAGCCGTTCTGCTGAGAAAAAAGGCAACCAGATTGCCAAAAATAACGAAGCTTTAGCTAAAGCTGCTGCAGCTAACAACTAATATCCGTTTTACAATATTTCCAACGAAGGTGTTTCGCAAAGCGGGACGCCTTTTTTTGTTTGATCTGATTTGTACAACCTAACTTACATAACATGTGCTAACTACCTCTTACAGCCTGGCTTGGGTGTTCAAACGCTAGTTTAGGACTATTTGGCTTTCAGCAATGCTTTCAATATGCGTTTAATCAACCCCGGCCCTTCATAAATAAACCCGGTGTACAATTGCACTAATGATGCCCCTGCATTTAATTTCTCAATCGCATCCTCGGGTGAGTGAATGCCGCCTACTCCAATAATAGGAAACGCCCCGCCTGAAACTTTGTGCAGGTACGCAATTACTTCCGTAGACCGTTGGGTGAGCGGCTTACCGCTGAGGCCGCCGGTTTCATCTTTGTGGAGAGAAGTTAACCCTTCCCGTCTTATGGTGGTGTTGGTGGCAATTATACCAGCTATGCCGGTTTGTTTCACTATGTCGGCAATATCATCCAGTTGCGAATCGGTAAGGTCGGGAGCTATTTTCAGGAGGATGGGCCGGCTTATGCCATTTCTATTGTTTTTCTCCTGAAGGGTGTTGAGGATATGCATCAGCGGCTCTTTTTCCTGCAATTCGCGCAAGCCTGGGGTATTAGGCGAGCTTACGTTCACTACAAAGTAATCTACAACATCAAAAAGCCGGTCAAAGCATTTAATGTAATCGCGTACCGCATCTTCATTAGGTGTAACTTTGTTTTTGCCAATGTTACCACCAACTATCAAAGGTTGTTCCGTAGGTTTAAGGCTATTGCGATAAGCTGCAATACGTTGTGCTGCTACATCTACACCATGGTTGTTAAAGCCCATCCTGTTTATCAAAGCGGCATCGGTAGGCAAGCGAAACATGCGTGGTTTAGAATTGCCAGGCTGAGGAAGAGGTGTCACCGTACCAACCTCTATAAAGCCAAAACCCAGTGATCCCATTTCGGCTATCATTTCGGCATTCTTATCAAAACCTGCGGCTAACCCAACCGGGTTCTTAAATTTTAATCCGATGACCTCGCGCTCCAACCGAGCATCTTCAACGCTCCAAATACCTTTGCTAAGCGCTGTGCCACCGAGCATTTTGTTAAAGCGCTTTAAATTTCGAGTAACAAAATAATGAATGTTCTCCGGATCAAATTGAAACAATAACGGCTTTAGCAACTGGTACATGCCGCGAAATTACCGTTTTAATTTAAAGCTTTACATCGCTAAAAGAATATTGTATTTTGGGCTGCCAATACATCTTTAGCCAAATGAAAAACTTTATAGAGAACTCCCGCCGGAAATTTTTAAAGAACGCCACGTTAGGCACCATAGCCACGCTTACTATTCCGCAGATTGTAAGTGCTGCTACCGCTGCTGCGTCAATAAACAAAATTAAGATCAACGATAATGATGTTATTCTCTTCCAGGGAGATTCCATTACTGATTGGGGCCGGGACCACAACGCAACAGAACCAAATACCACTGGCATGCTGGGTACCAGTTATGCACTGCACGCTGCCGGCGAGTTGTTGCTGAAACACCCTCAAAAAAACCTTAAATTTTACAACCGCGGCGTAAGTGGCAATAAAGTGTTCCAAATGGCCGAGCGTTGGGAGGCCGAAGCACTCAACTTTAAGCCCAATATTGTGAGCATTCACATTGGGGTGAACGATTTTTGGCATACACTTACCAGCGGTTACAAAGGTACCATTGATACTTATGTTACCGACTATAAGGCACTGCTTGACCGTACACAAAAAGCTTTACCGGGTGTAAAATTCATCATAGGTGAACCTTTTGCCATAAAAGGGACCAAGTTTGTTGACGATAAATGGTACCCAACATTCGATCTTTTTCGCAAAGCTGCCAAAGACATTGCAGATCAGTACAATGCAGCGTTTGTTCCTCAGCAAGCCATTATAGATAAGGCACTGCAAAGCGCACCGGCATCTTACTGGAGCTTAGATGGTGTACACCCTAGCGTGGCCGGCAGCAGGCTGATGGCGCAGGGCTGGCTGGAAGCAGTGAAGTAAATACTTACTACAGCAAGTTGAACCCGGTACACGGTATTGTAATGCTATAATTTAGTTTGAAATAAATGAAAAAGGTCTTGTTGCTGCTATCATTAGTTTGCGTCACTTGCGGTGCTGTTGCGCAGGAACACTTTTCATTATCGGGTAAATTTGTAAACGTTCCTGCAAACGCGAATGTTGCCATAGCTTATACCTTACCAAATGGTAACCGCAAGGTTGATTCATGCATGTTGAACAATGGAGACTTCAATTTTTCAGGAATCTTTTCAGGCACCCAAATGATCTACATGACGACTTACACCGGCAAGTTTGAAATGGCAGGAGATGACCAGCCTAATGTAGTTAACATTTTTGTCGACCCGGGAAAAGTTGTGGTAGATGGCGACTTTAGAAACTTGAAAGGATTAACAGTAAACGGCTCGCACTCTCAAAAAGAATTTGAGTTGTTGGACGCCCGTTACAAAGCGATTCAAACCCGAGCTCAACCCGCTTTAGATGCGTACCGCAAATTGAATGAAGCTTATACATTTGCGAAAAAAGATAGTACACAGAAAAAGCTTCAAGACTCGCTGCAAAGCCAAATGCATTCAATTGAAAGTCAGTTTCAGCAGTTTAGCGATGAATTTACCAAAACAGGTATAAGTTTCATTAAAAACAATCCTAATTCATACATCAGTGCATTTCAACTTCTTGTTTATTCATCAAGATTACCTATTGATACCATCAAAAACTACTACGGGCACTTCACATCTCAAATAAAGAACAGCACTTACGGCAAAGAAATAAGAAAAAATATTGATGCTGCCGAAGCTTCGACAATAGGGAAACCAGCCTTTGCATTTGCAACAGTTGACATTAACGGAAAATCAATTGCACTAGCAGACTTTAAGAACAAATATGTATTGCTTGACTTTTGGGCTAGCTGGTGTGTTCCCTGCCGTGAAAGCACGCCACATCTTTTAGAAACTTATAAAAAATACCATAGCAAAGGTATGGAGGTGATTGCTATTGCTGATGATGACCGCACTCGTGGTGCCTGGAAGAAAGCCGTAGCCGCTGATGGCACTTTTGTATGGCACAATGTACTGCGCGGCATGGTAGTTACCAAAAAAGGAATGGATGTAACCAATTCAATTAGCGACAAGTATGGCGTTCAGGTTTTACCGACTAAGGTGCTTATTAATCCCGACGGAATAATAATTGGCAGATACCGCGGCGTTGAAGATGCTGCAGCGCTGGATAAAAAACTAGAAGAAGTACTGGGGAATTAATTAAGACAATTGAGCCGTAGGATTATTAAGCTTCTGTCACGGCAATTTACAAGTACAACAAGGTATAATCTCTAATTTGAGGCCTCGCTTCAAAATGGTATCTTTGCGCCCAAATGATCGCTATAAATAATCTTACGTTCGAGCTAGGTGCAAGGGCCTTATATGATGAAGCTAACTGGCATATTAAACCAGGTGAAAAAATAGGCCTGATAGGTGCCAACGGCACCGGTAAAACTACTCTGCTAAAAATGATAGTGGGTGAGTATACACCAACCTCGGGCACTATTTCAATGGCTAAGGACCTTACCATGGGTTATCTTAACCAGGATTTGCTCTCCTACTCGTCTGACAAGAACATTGTGCACGTTGCTATGGAGGCATTTGCACGCCAAAACCAGCTGCATGATGAGATAGAAACTTTATTGAACAAACTGGAAACTGATTATAGCGAAGACTTACTGAACAAACTTAGCGATAAGCAGCATGAGTTTGAACTTTTAGACGGCTACAACATTGAGTACAAAGCACATGAAATATTAGCGGGTCTTGGTTTTAGCGACGAGGAGCAAAAACGCAAGCTGAACACCTTTAGTGGTGGATGGCGCATGCGAGTAATGCTAGCTAAAATACTTTTGCAAGCACCGGACATTCTGCTGCTGGATGAGCCTACCAACCACTTGGACCTTCCTTCTATCCAATGGCTGGAAGATTACTTAAAGGCTTTCACCGGTGCCATCATCATCGTATCTCACGATAGGTGGTTCTTAGATAAAGTAATTAATCGTACTGTTGAAACACGTAAGGGTAAGTTGACCGTGTATGCGGGTAACTACAGCTTCTACCTGGAAGAAAAGGCGCAACGTGAAGAAATCCAGCGCGGTGAATTTAAAAATCAGCAATCTAAGATCAAGCAAGAAGAGCGCCTGATAGAACGGTTCCGTGCCAAAGCTTCAAAAGCAAAAATGGCACAATCGCGCATTAAGATGCTCGATAAGATGGAGCGTGTCGACGATGTGGATGATGATAACCCAACGGTTAACTTCAGCTTCCGCTTTTCAAAACAATCCGGCAGGCACGTGGTAACGCTGGAACACGTCTCTAAAAAATACCCGAACCTTGAAATTCTCGATAATACTGATGCGCTGATAGAAAAGGGCGACAAAATAGCGTTGATAGGTGCTAACGGTAAAGGTAAATCTACAGCGTTGCGCATTATAGCTAATGCCGACAAAGAATACACCGGCACCATGACCACAGGCCATAACGTGACCACCACGTTTTTTGCCCAGCACCAGTTGGAGTCGCTTCACCTGGAAAACCAGATTATACAAGAATTACAGGCATTTGCCCCTAAACATACTGATACCGAACTACGCACCATTTTAGGCTCGTTCCTGTTCACGGGTGATGATGTGTTTAAAAAAATTAGGGTACTATCGGGTGGTGAAAAGTCACGTGTAGCACTAGCTAAAGCATTGACCGCCGACGCAAACTTCCTTGTGCTGGATGAGCCAACCAACCACCTGGACATGCAATCGGTTAATATCCTTATACAAGCGCTGCAGCAATATGAAGGTACGCTTATAGTAGTATCGCACGACAGGTACTTCCTTGACAATGTAGCCAACAAAATTTGGTTTATTGAAGACAAAAAGATTAATCAATACCCGGGCACTTACCAGGAGTTTGATGAATGGTATTCTAAACGCAAGCTAGATCCTAAAGCAGCTCCCCTGCCCGCTCCTAAAAAGGAAGAGAAAAAACCTGAGCCTGTCAAATTGCCTCAGTCTGAAAACAAAACACAGCAGCTTAAAAAGCTAAACCAGGACCTTACCAAGCTCGAGGAAAACATTGCTTCGGCAGAGAAAGAGGTAAAGGAGATGGAAGCGCAGCTGGCCGATAACACCATATTTAACCAAACAGAAAGGCTTAAGCAGATAAACAACGCTTACCAGCTTAAAAAAATGGATCTAGGCGCTTTACAACAGAAGTGGGAAGTATTAGCCGACCAAATAATGGAATTGGAAAGCTAAGCCAACGGAGTTAAATAGCTGAGCAGTTAAAACGATGAGCACTACGAAAATACACCTATTATGGCAGACTCGCTGAATCACCGGCGAACCATACGTGGCGTTCACGTCTTTAACCCGTTAAGGTTAAGATTGGTAATGGCGTTACTCTTGCTTATAGCCTTTTTGCCAAGTTTAAGCTACGCACAATCGTTTACAAATACTGTATTTCGCGGAAGCATCAAAAGCGTAGAGTTTTACAATACTAAAAAGGTGGCTTCGTTTCCTGTAATTACCCTTGGCAGCGATGAACAGGTTCTTTTAGGTTTTGATGATCTGGCAGGTGGCAGCCGTAACTTTTATTACACTATAGAACATTGCGATGCCAACTGGAATTCGTCGCGCCTCTCCCCTGCTGAGTACCTCCAAAGCTTCATGGACGACCGGATACTAGACTATCGCTATTCATCTGCAACGTTTCAAAAGTATACCCACTACGAACTTAAACTACCTAACCAGAATATTGCGCCCAAGTTGCCCGGTAATTACATATTGAAGGTTTACGAAGATGGGGATCAAACCAAAATGGTACTAACGCGCCGATTATATGTGGTTGCCCAACGTGTTTCTGTGGGAGGTACGGTTGTATCATCAAACAACGTTGCAACCAGGCGTACCAACCAAAAGGTCAATTTTACAATTAGCTATGGTGGATTGAATGTACAAAACCCTAACACCGACATTAGGGTTTTTGTGATGCAAAACGCACGCCCGGAAACCGGCAGGATGAACAACATACCAACTTATGTTCGCGGTAATCAATTAATTTATAATGATGTAAATATAAATAATCTGCCGGGACGTAACGAGTTCAGGCACTTTGATACGCGGTCACTTAAATTAAACTCAGAACGCATATCCAAGATCTACCGCGACACTGCTAATACCGTTGTACTATTAGGCGACCCAAACCGTAACCTGCTGGATTACAGCTTATTGTATGATAACGATGGTAAATATTACATCATAAACCAGGACGGCCGTGATGCCCGCATAGATGCAGACTACGCACACATGTATTTTAACCTAGGCGCTAACAAAACGCCAGTTGAAGGGACACCATATATCATCGGACAATTTAATGATTACCGGCTGGACGAAACCAGCCGCCTGCAATACGACGACAGAGGCCGCTGGTACGCCAACTTACTTCTTAAGCAAGGCGTATATGATTATGCCTATGTTTGGATACCTAACGCTACCAAACAGCCGGACGATACCGCTTTAGAAGGAAACTACTTTGAAACCGAGAACGAGTATCAGTTGCTTGTATATTACCGCCCTGCTGGTGCGAGATGGGAGGAATTGGCCGGCTTTGCCCAAATAGCTACTGTAAGGCCCTAATAAGCTGCTTAAAAGCTATATTTGCGCCATGAAAGGAAAAGCGCCTCAGGAGTCGTACACCATTATGAATGAGCTGGTATTACCCAACGATACCAATACCCTAAATAATTTAATGGGCGGGCGCTTGCTGCACTGGATGGATATTGCAGCGGCTATATCTGCACAAAAACACTGTAACCGCATAGTGGTGACAGCGTCGGTTGACAATGTTTCTTTTCACCACCCTATTAAGCTTGGCGATGTAATAACCATTGAAGCTAAGGTGACGAGAGCTTTTAATACTTCTGTGGAAGTGCGTATGGATGTTTTTGCAGAAAACATACCATCAGGCACTAAAGTAAAAAGCAATGAGGCTTACTACACCTTTGTGGCACTTGACCAAAATGGCCGCACCATCCCGGTTCCGCCTCTTGAACCGCAAACTGCAGACGAGATTGAGCTGTTTGAGGGCGCACTCCGCCGCCGGCAGCTAAGGCTTATCCTGGGCGGTAAAATGAAACCAGACGACGCGACAGAATTAAAAGCGTTGTTTTTTGCTGCGCAGAAAAAGTAAAGTTGATACGTTATTTTTAAAGCAATTGATCAACTCGCTGCGAGTTCCAGCACACGATCAAATTCCTCGCGCTTTAAAGCCATTACAGACAAGCGGCCCTGACGCACCAAACCAATCTCTTTAAGTCGTGCATCAGCCTTAATCTCCTCCAGGGTTACGGGCCGTTTAAGGGTTTCTACCGGAACAAGGTCAACAACAACCCAGTTGGTGTCATCAGTAGTGGGATCCTGGTAGGCCTCTTTAACCACTTTAGCAATACCTACCACTGCTTTACCCTCGTTACTGTGATAGTACATCACCAGGTCGCCCTCTTTCATTTCCCGAAGGTTGTTACGTGCCTGGTAGTTGCGCACTCCATCCCAAAAGGTGCGGCCCTCCTGGTTAAACTTTTCCCAACTATATTTAAACGGTTCCGATTTTACGAGCCAATAGTTCATGATCTGAAATTATGAGCGTAAAAATGAGAAAAAGCAAACAGAACAGGAAACAGAAAGATGGTCTACTTAAGGTCTCGCTTTACAAATTTGTGATAAAGATATTCGGCATACCCTACGCTGACGTAATCAGGAAACTTCCAGGTTGGATAATATTTTCGTTGAATAAGCTTTAGGGTGCCGAAAACAACTACACCAAGAAACAACAAGCCGGCCAATGAGAGCAGTACAAGCCCAATTACAAAATAGGTATTCATTTACAATAGTTTGATAGTTATACGAACTCTTCCTACGTAAGTTGCAACACTTACATAAAAACGTACCGTTACATTGCTACTGTTAGTGGATTACCTTAAACATCAGCTCGCGCATTAGCTCTCCCGCACTAAGGTTTGCTTCTACTCCTTTGCTTTTAAGATCATACTCGCGCAGGTAGCTTATTACCTGGAACACCTTACCTAAACTATAGCCTCTTGCTGCCTGCTCGTAATCCTTCAAAAAATACGGGCTTACACCAAGTTCCCGTGCGAGGTTTTGTGGCGTCTTGTCTTTAACGTAATGATAAGCAAGTACCTTGCTGAAAAAGTTGTTGAGGTTACCCAGCACCAGTACTATCGGGTTTGCCTTGGGGTTGGCCTCAAAATAGTTTACTATCTGGTTTACCTTGTAGGCATCTTTTCTGGTAAGGGCAGACTGAAGCTCAAAAACATTATACTCTTTACTTATGCCAATGTTGTCCTGTATGTGCTTTAGGTTGATCTCTTCACCTTTAGGAATATTCAGCATCAACTTGTCTAGCTCATTGGCAATTTTAGAGAGATCGTTGCCCAGGTACTCTGCAAGCATCGCCGATGCCTGTTGGTTTACTTTGTACTGTTTTGCTTTAACATAGTCTTCTATCCAGCCGGGTATTTTACTATCGTATAAAGCTGACGACTCGAAGACAAGGCCATTTTTATCTATAGCCTTGTAAGTTTTTTTTCGCTTATCAAACTTGCCGTATTTATAACAAAACACAAGTATAGTGCTGGGTAATGGGTTTTCCAGGTAACTCAGTACAGGGTTTATGCCCTTTTTATCATCATCATCTTTGCCCCATTTCATATCCTGGGCCTCTTTAACCATTATTACCTGGTAGTCGCTCATCATGGGGTAACGCTTGGCAGCGTTTAATACCGTCATGATATCTGTATCCTTACCGTATAGTACAGTTTGATTGAACCCTTTCTCGGCATCTGTAAGCAGGTTATGTTCAATGTAATTACCTATAACATCAATAAAGTAAGGCTCCTCGCCATGGAGCAGGTAAATAGGTTTGAACTTTCGGTTCTTCAGATCTTTAAGTATTTCCGGCGCAGTCATGTAGTACGTCAAAAATAACGAGTTAGAAGTTAAAACCACATTAATGTGGAAAGTCTGTTGATATTGCATCCCGCTAATGCTGCTATTTCCCTTTTTTAGTTCCTACTTTTGATAAACCAAATGGAATTGCTGCAACCACTAAATTTACCTGCCTACCCTTTTAAACTTACCGAAGCAAACGGCCAGCTAACCCTATTTGATGAGTTAAGAAAGAGGAAAATAGTCCTTACACCCGAAGAATGGGTACGCCAACACTTCGTTCAATTCCTTATAAAGGAAAAACATTATCCCAAATCGTTGATCAAGCTGGAGGGCGGCTTGAAGTTGCATGGAATGGCTAAACGTACAGACATTGTGGTGCACAACTCCTCAGGTGAAAAGATATTATTGGTGGAGTGCAAAGCGCCGGCGATTAACATTAGCCAGGCCACCTTTGATCAGGCGGCACGGTATAACATGGTGCACAAGGTTAAGCTACTTGCTGTGAGTAATGGCTTACAGCATTACTATTGCCGCATAGACCATGAAAATAAGTCTTACACCTTTTTAGAGGAGTTGCCTTTTTATAACGGCTTATAGTAGTTAAACGGTTTTAGCAACCAGCGTTTGGATTTTCTCCATTAATTCATCGGGTTTAAACGGCTTGGCTACATAGTCGTTCATACCTGCGGCAGTCACCTGTTCTCTGATATCAAACAATGCAGACGCCGTTAACGCGATGATTGGAATATTGGCTTTAGCCGGATCAGGCATTTTACGAATTTCAATGGTAGCATCAAACCCGTTCATCACCGGCATTTGCAGGTCCATTAAAATGATGTCGAAATTACCATATTGAACAATCTCTACTGCGCGTTCTCCATTTTCGGCAATTGTAGGCACTATTTTCCATTTAGAAAATAGCTTTTTCATGAGCATTACATTCACTGGGTTATCCTCAGCAATCAATACCCGCAGGCTGGTAACATCACTAATATTATTATCAGCAGCGGTCAACTCACTCTGCCCGTTCTGCTTAACTTTTTGTACAGGTGCGGCCATTGCTTCTGTTGAGACAGGAAACTCCATGTTGAAGGAAAACTCAGACCCTTTGCCTACAACACTGTGTACATGCATTTGCAAGCCCTGCAGTTCAAGTAACCGTTTTACAATGGCAAGCCCCAAACCGGTGCCGCCATACTGACGGGTTGTGGTAATGGACTCCTGAGTAAATGGCTCAAATATATTTTCGAGATTATCTTTTTTTATACCGATACCCGTGTCTTTTACCGAGAACCCTACCGTGATCATGTTGTGGCGGTCTTCCAGGCACGTAGCACGCACACCTACACTTCCCTGGGCGGTAAATTTAATAGCATTGCTCACCAGGTTAAAAATTATCTGCGTTAACCGGGTGGGATCGCCAAAGATGATCTTTCGTTTTAAAGCACTATCAATGTCCAGCTTAAACAAAAGACCTTTTTCTTCCGCTTTGATTATTTGCCCCCCGCAGATGTTATGCATCAGTTCAACCAGGTTGAACTTTGTTTGTTCAAACACGATTTTACCAGACTCTATTTTATTAAAGTCGAGCACATCATTTACTATCGCGAGCAGGTTATTCGCGGAGAACTTTAGGATCTCTAAATTCTCAGCCTGGTCGTTCCGCGGATTATTCATCATAAGCAAGTTAGACATGCCTATTACTGCGTTAAGCGGTGTACGTATCTCATGCGACATGGTGCTTAGGAACTCTGATTGCACCTGCGACGACTTCTCGGCCTTTTCAATCGCTTTTTCAAACTTTATATTTAGTGCGGCTTGTTCTTCACCTGTATCTTTAAGCTGTTTTATATTCTTCAGAAAGGCCGTATAAAAGTGGCTCTGAATAAATATGATGAGTATGAAATTAGCAAAGACGCCGATGATGATGGTAGCCTGGTCAATTTTTTCAGGTTTAAAATCGATATTATAATTATGATCGTAAACCATTACCAGGAACAACAGTACAGGTAACAAGTTTAGCAGTGAGTAAAACATACCCCAATTAACACCCAGCATATAAAAGCTAAATACCACAACCAGTATAATCACCTGGATGATCATGATATTTACATCCTGAATGATAACGAATACCGTGGAGAGGTTTACAATGCTTGCCAGCACAAGCAGTATATGCGAAATTATACGCCAATCTGGCTTGTAGGTTAGGTATTTAAATAAAGCAGCTACAGCCACCATCAGCACACCAGAAGTAGTTGTAAGCAGCGGCAACCCTTGTAAATAAACGCTCAGGAACACAGTTCCCAAGGCTACAAAAATGAGCAGGAAACCGTAATAAAGCAGACGAATGCGAGCCTGATCGAGGATTGATAATTCCTTCGTTAGAATTTTATGGATAGAAAAATTGAAAAAGTCCACTTTCAGTTTAACAGGCCTAATTGATGTGCTATTAAGTTTTTTATCTAGAATAAAATATTGGTTGGTTAAAGTACACAATAAATTACATATAGGTTATAAACAACTTAAGCAGATGCAATTAGCCTGCCAACGCGCGCAGGTTATCTTCTATGATCTTCAGCTTTGCCTCTGCATCAGCTTTCTTTTTCATTTCGTTATCAATTATTTCGGGTTTTGCATTTGCCATAAAGCGCTCGTTGCCTAATTTTGCGCTTACCGACTTGAGAAAACCGTCCAAATAGGCTTTCTCTGCCTCCAGGCGCTCTTTCTCTGCCGCTACATCCACCTTCAAATTAAGCTCAACAAAGAATTCATCTGTGCCTGCAATAAAGTTAACCGCACCTGCAGGCGCATCAGTTACAATGCTGAAATTGTTGATGTTACCCAAATGGCAGATAACAGCCTCATACTTCTTGTAATCAATTCCCGAACTGGCTTTAATAGCAAGTGGCAAAGCTTCTTTAGGCGACAACTGTTTGGTGTTACGAATATTTCTGACCTGCGCAATAATCTGCTGAACTGTTATGATATCTGAGGTGAGTTGGGTATTTATTTGCCCGATGCTTGGCATTTGCGCAACAATGCAGCAATCCATTATATCCCGGGTACCAAATAGCTCGTCATGCCATAGTTCTTCTGTAAGGAAGGGCATATACGGATGCAGCACTTTCAATATATCAACAAAAAAGCCAATGGTAGCTTCGTAAGTAGCCTGATCAATGCTTTGCTTTTCTACACCCTGTTTAAAAATTGGCTTAACCATTTCCAGGTACCATGCGCAGAAATCATCCCACACAAGTTTATAAGTAGCCATCAGAGCCTCAGATAGGCGATACTGTTTAAAGTTATCTTCTATTTCAGTTAATGCCTGACTGAACCTGCTCCTGAACCATTCCACGGCTACCTGGTTGGTGTTAGGCAAATTCTCATCCGGTTGCCAGCCTTTTACCAGTTTAAAGGCATTCCATATCTTATTGGCAAAGTTACGGCCCTGCTCACAATAGCTCTCGTCGAACATAAGGTCGTTACCCGCAGGCGAGCATAGCAACATACCCACACGTACACCATCTGCACTATACTTTTCAATTAAATCAAGAGGATCCGGCGAGTTACCCAACGACTTGGACATTTTGCGCCCCTGCTTATCTCTAACAATACCAGTAAGATAAACATTTTTGAATGGCTCCTGTCCGCGCAGCTCATGCCCTGCCATGATCATCCTGGCCACCCAAAAGAATAATATCTCAGGAGCGGTTACCAGATCATTAGTTGGGTAGTAGTAGTTTATCTCGGCATTGTCGGGATTGCGTACCCCGTCAAAAACAGATATTGGCCACAACCACGATGAAAACCAGGTATCTACCACATCTTCGTCCTGGCGGAGGTCCTCAAGAGTTAGCTGCGGATTTTTGGTTAAGGTTTTAGCTTCCTCCAATGCCTCCTCTTTGGTTTTGCCAACCACTATTTGCCCGTTTGGTAAATAATAAGCGGGTATCTGCTGACCCCACCACAACTGCCGACTAATGTTCCAGTCGCGCACGTTCTCCATCCAGTGGCGGTAAGTATTTATAAATTTTTCGGGAATGAGCTTTACTTCACCGTTGAGCACATAATCCAATGCAGGCTGCGCCATTTCCTTCATCTTCAGGAACCATTGCATGCTCAACTTTGGCTCAATAACGGCGTTGGTGCGTTCAGAAAATCCTATCTGCGAGGTGTAGTCTTCCGTTTTCTCCAGCGATCCTGCCTCCTCTAATAACACCGCGATCTTCTTACGGGCGGCAAAGCGGTCTTCACCAACTAATATCTGCGCCTGTTCATTCAGCGTTCCGTTATCGTTTAGTATATCTATAACCGGCAGGTTGTGTCGCTGGCCAAGTTCATAGTCATTAAGGTCGTGCGCAGGAGTCACCTTTAAACAGCCGGTACCAAAGTCCATGGTTACATACTCGTCCAAAATAACCGGTATTTCCCGGCTAATAAGCGGGATATGCACTGTCTTACCATGCAAGTACGTGTAACGCTCGTCATTAGGGTTAACACAGATAGCTGCATCAGCCATAATGGTCTCCGGCCTTGTGGTCGCTACTATAAGGTGCTGTGCTGCCGGTGTATCGGGATTCACAACCTCGTATTTAATGTAGTAAAGCTTCTGGTTTACTTCTTTACGAATAACCTCTTCATCGCTAACGGCTGTATTTCCCTGCGGATCCCAATTTACCATGCGTACGCCGCGATAGATCAGGCCTTTTTTAAACAAGCGAATGAATATGTCCGTAACCGCTTCGCTCATGTCCTCATCCATCGTGAACTTGGTGCGTTCCCAGTCGCATGAGGCGCCCAGCGTTCTTAGCTGATCCAGGATTATGCCACCGTATTTCTCTTTCCATTCCCATGCATATTTTAAGAATTCTTCGCGGGTGAGGTCTTTTTTGTTGATTCCACGCTCTTTCAGCATGGCCACTACTTTTGCTTCGGTAGCAATGCTGGCATGATCCGTACCAGGCACCCAGCAGGCGTTTTTACCTGTCATACGGGCACGGCGGATAAGCACATCCTGAATGGTATTGTTAAGCATATGGCCCATGTGCAGCACACCGGTAACGTTTGGCGGAGGAATAACAATGGTATAAGGCTCGCGTTCGTCAGGCACAGAACGGAAGAAACCTTGTTCTAACCAGTAACTATACCATTTCTCTTCAGCTTCTTTGGGCGAATATGTCTTAGCAATGCTCATAGCGGGCAAAAATAAGTATTTGCGCCAAAATGCTCGGAGTTAATTACACATCGGGTTAATATCATGCACACAGGCAATTAAGAACGATTTTAGATTACACTTTAACGCAATAATAATGGGCTAAGCAAGTTTATACTATTATATCCGCAGCACCTGAATTATGAAAACAATACCAGTTAATCGTTTTCTTGCAGCAATGCTAAAGCTATCGCGCCTCTCCGTGGTACTAAGGTGGTTTAACAAATAATTTGCTTAGGGGCAGTCCCCGCATATTTACCGCCTACAGACATTCACTCACAAAAACCTTTGCTGCAAACCGCTATCTTTGCCCGGTATAGCTATGATAGTTCACCAGTTTTATGATAAGGGCCTGGCACATGCCTCCTACGCAGTGGTACGCAACGGCCGAATGATAGTGATTGATCCTGCACGCGATCCACAACCTTACTACGATTTTGCCGACACACACAACGCTACTATCCTGGGCGTTATAGAAACCCACCCGCATGCCGATTTTATAAGCTCGCACCTGGAGATACACGAAACTACAGGCGCCGTTATATATGCCAGCAAACTTGCAGGAGGTACTTACCCTCATGAAACTTTTGATGATGGTGATGTTGTGCAACTGGATGACATAAAGCTAAAAGCCATTAACACTCCCGGGCACTCACCTGATTCTATTTGCATATTGGTTGAGGATGAAACCGGGAAAGACACCACAATTTTTACGGGTGACACCCTTTTTGCAGGTGACGTTGGCCGACCGGACCTTAGGGAATCTACCGGTAAAATAACGGCTAAAAAGGAAGAGCTTGCGAGGCAAATGTACCACAGCACCCGCGAAAAGCTGATGAAATTACCTAAAGACATCACCGTTTTCCCGGCACATGGGCCAGGTTCGTTATGCGGCAAAAGCATGAGCCCCGACCTGCAAACCACTATAGGTAAAGAGTTAAGGGAGAATTACGCTTTGCAATTAATGGATGAGTTACAGTTTGTAAACACATTGCTTGCTGACCAGCCATTTATGCCCAAGTACTTTGGCTATAATGTAGAACTGAATAAAACAGGCGCACCTAAGTTTGCAGAAAGCATCAGCAAGGTACTAAAGGCAGATACGGTAACACTGGAAAAAGGCATCCTGGTAATTGATACCCGGCCAAACGAACTGTATAGCGCCGGCCATGCAGCGGGCAGCATCAACCTGCAAAACGGCGAAAAATTTGAGACGTGGCTGGGCTCTGTTGTTGGTCCTGATGAAGCTTTCTACTTAATATCGGCAACAGACGAAGAGCGTGATGCCGTTATCCGCAAAGCTGCAAAGATTGGCTACGAGAAAAACATCAAAGCTGCTTTGCTTTTTTTCGGCGACGATAAAACAGTTACTGCAACTTTCAATCCAGGGGAATTGCGCGGCAACGAAGAAAACTATACAATTGTCGATGTGCGCAACTGGGCTGAAATAAACTCAGGAAAAATATTTACTAATGCGCTTACCATACCACTGCCCGAACTAAGGGAACGCGTTAACGAGATACCTGCAGATAAACCGATAGTGGTGCATTGCGCAGCAGGGTACCGCTCAGCTGCTGCAGCCGGCATCATATCTGCAACCATAAAGGATGTACCGGTGTATGATCTGAGCGAAAGTATAAAGGACTTTACGCAAAAGCAGTAATCGAATTGTACTCTTCATAAGAAGTTCATGGTTAGTCATCATGGACTTTTTTGTTTGGTAATATTAACTATTTGCTATACTTGCACCATGTCTGACGACGCGGTTTTAAAAAGGATAAAAGTTATTGTTAAAGAGCATGGCGGCCAGTTGGCCCTTGCCAATGCAATCGGCGTAGACCAGGGTTTCATTAGCAAGGTTATTAACAAGAAGCAGGACATCAGCTATTACCTCATCAGCAAATTGTGTTTTCAGCTTAAATACTCACCGGAGTGGCTAATATTGGGTACCGGCGACAAAATGATCCACAAGCCTGATTCCGCCAAACTAATCACAGAGATACAAATGCTGCGTACCGAGGTGGACATTCTGCACGCTCGTATGCGCGCTTACGAACTGGAGATGCAGGAACTTAAAGAACATGGCTTGCAGCAAAGAGCTGTCTAACTGGCAAGCCTTGGTTTAATTTCCTATTTTGCGGCATCATGCTACCCCGAAGATCCATCCTGTCTGCAGGAGTAATAAATTACCTCATTTTTGCTGCCATCTGCTTAATATGGGGCAGTTCATTCATCCTGATGAAGCTTGGGCTATACGACGAAAGCAAACGGCCATTACTTACGGCATCTCAGGTGGCAGCCATACGCATTATAACTGCCGGACTAGTGCTTACCCCGGTGCTCATCAGGCACTATAAGAAGGTTCCGCGTAAACTATCGGGCTGGATGGTGTTGTCCGGATTTTTTGGAAGCTTTTTCCCGGCATTCTTATTCTGTATAGCCGAGACCAGGATAGACAGTTCGCTGGCCGGCACACTAAACTCCCTCACTCCTATTTTTGCTATCCTTTTAGGCTTTCTGTTCTTCGGTAATAAAATCCCGGTAAGCCAGGTTGTTGGCATTACCATTGGCTTCGGTGGTATTGTGCTGCTTTACTTTGTTCAAAAACATGCCGATGCCGGTCAGGTGAGCTATGCAAGCCTGGTTATACTGGCCACTTTGCTCTATGGCATTAATGTAGTTGTGGTGAAGCACTACCTCAGCAGCGTCAGCCCGCTGGTAATTACCGCGTTCTCGCTAGTGGTGGTTAGTGTCCCTTCTCTCGTGATCTTGTGGCAAACAGGCTTTTTCAACCTGCCGTTACATGAGCCCAGATATATAAGGGCGTGTGGAGCAGTTTGCACCCTGGGCATTTTAGGTACTGCAATAGCCTGGATGCTGTACTACATTCTTATACAGCGCACCAGCGTACTTTTCACGTCAACATCAAGCTACGGCGTGCCATTTGTTGCCTTCTTGTGGGGCTGGTATTATGGCGAAACCATTACCATTGGGCAGGTGGGCTGCTTGTTTGTTATTTTGGCAGGGGTCTATTTGACGCGTGTTAAGTTGAATACACTTTACAAAAAAGCTTCCTAGTCAAGTCTTCAATTACTCACCTTGCGCGTCAATCAGTGTTCTGCCGTAATTAACGTTTAATTAAAAACCTTTAGCTACACCCATTGTAATTAACTAAAGCTGTTATTGAACCATGGCACCAATCTTTTTTACTGTAGGGGCTGAGTTACCCATCATGATCATCCCTAATACGGACGCACACCTGGACGGGCATGCTGTGCTTACCTATACTTACAATATATACCGCGACTATGGGTTCGAGGATGCTGCCATGATCCATCTGAAAGAAAAAGAACTTATGCTCAACAAAAAGAAGAACCCAAACTATATGGGCTACATCACTTTTGAGGATCCCGGTAAACTGTTTACTTACACAGCCGATGGATCAGAAGAGCTCGACTCTGAAGAGGTTCAGGAGATAATAGAAAACATCTCTCACTATCGCGACCATCCCGGAATGTGGCAGATATAACATTGGGATCTGATCATGAAACACATCTTGTTCTTTGGCGACAGCTTAACCGCTGGCTACGGACTAGGCAACGCCTCAGCAGAATCTTTCCCGGCACTTATAAATAATAAGCTAAAGGCTGCCGGCCTGCAATACCGCATTACCAACGCGGGCGTAAGTGGCGACACTACAACCGGCGGACTAGCCCGCCTGGATTATTGGTTAGGCGGCGCCATAGATGTTTTTGTGCTGGAGCTTGGCATTAATGATATCCGGCGTGGTACTCCGCCACCTACTATAGAAAAAAACCTGCAGGCCATCATCAATAAAGTGAAAGCAAAATACCCGGAGGCAAAGCTGGTAATGCTGGGAATGGAGATCCCTCCTATTCTATTCGGCCCGGTTGCTGTACAATTCAACGCTATTTACCGCCGCCTTGCGGAAGCTAATGACATGGCATTGGTTCCCTTTCTGTTAACCGGCGTTATGGGGCAGCAACACTTAAATTTATGGGACAGGGTACACCCGTCCGCCGCCGGATATAAGGTTGTAGTTGAGACGGTTTGGTCCGTGTTAGGTCCATTGCTACAACGCGGTTAAATCTGTTTTACAAAGCCTTAACAATAAATGTTTTTTGGTTAGATTCGCTCTGTAATACCATCCTGTTTTAAAGCGCATTACACCGGCCGTAAAGCCCTTGTTTTGAGTTTGCCGGCATGGGTTAGCCCCTAATAAACGATGAGATTTAACTTCAGAACTACAGAATTAAAGGCGCTGGCCTATCGCCTCCTGCTTGGCTATATTTTCTATTTTATATGCCGTATACTGTTTTTTGCTTTTAATACCAACCTGTTTGCTGTAGAAAGCACCGCTACACTTGTAAAGCTTTGCTACTATGGATTAGCTTTTGACACTACGGCGCTGCTGTACATCAACATCCTGTTTATTGTACTAAGTATTTTACCGCTTACGGTAAACACCAGCAAAGGCTACCAAAAAGGGCTGGCGATACTATACTTCGTTACCAACTTTATCTTCTACGCAACCAACTTTGTAGACATCATATATTATCGTTTTAGCCAGGTAAGATCTACCCGGGCATCGCTTGATGTACTTACTAACGAGAGCAACAAGGCACTCTTATTGGTAAGTTTCATAACCGAATACTGGTACATAATAGTTATATACTTCCTTTGCTGCGCTTTATGGTACTGGCTTTATTATCGTGTTAAAGTAAAACCGGCTGTTACCGGGCCAAGGCTGGCATACTTCTCGTTTTCGGCCGCCGCGTTGTTAATTATCATGGCGCTTGCAGTGGGTGGTATAAGGGGCGATTTTAAGCATAGCACAAGGCCAATAAATATGGTAGATGCCTACAGGCATGTCACCGCGCCAAACCAGGGCGACATCGTATTAAACACGCCATTTGCTATTATACGTACACTCACTGCCAACAACTTTAAGGTACAGCACTGGACGGATGAAGCCTATATTGATGCCAACATTAAACCTATAAAGCAGTACAACAGCGTTCGCCCGGTTAAACCTAACGTGGTAGTCATTATACTGGAAAGCATGGCCCGTGAGTTTTGGGGCAGCATGAACCAGGACGCAGGTATACCGGGGTTTATTTCCTACACGCCCTTTTTAGATTCGCTCTCAAACCACAGCCTTATTTTCAACAATGGCTACGCCAACGGCAGGCAGTCTATACATGCCATGTCATCTATATTGGCAGGTATACCTTCTTTTCAAACGGCTTTTACTTCTTCGCCATACGCCAAGCAGCGCATACAATCCATCGTATCGGTATGCGACAGCATGAGGTACCAAACATCGTTCTTCCACGGGGCTGCCAATGGTTCCATGGGCTTCCAGGGATTTGCGAACATACTGGGCTTTAAAAAATATTATGGCCGTACAGAATACAACAACGAAAAGGATTTTGATGGCACCTGGGGTATATGGGATGAGCCCTTTTTGCAATACGTGGGTAAAACCATGGGCACGCAAAAACAGCCGTTCATGTCTACCGTGTTTACGCTCTCGTCGCACGAGCCCGATCGCATACCCGACAAGTACAAGGCCCGCTTTAAAGGTGGCCCGTTAACTATTGACAAATGCGTACAGTATACCGATAATGCTCTTCGACGGTTTTTTAACTATGCCAAAACACAGCCCTGGTTCAACAACACCGTTTTTGTAATTACGGCAGACCACACCAACGCCACCTACTACCCCGAATACAGTAAACCCGTAAACCGCTTTGCCATACCTATACTTTTTTACAGCGCTAATAAAGCATTTCAATTACAGGGCGTACGTACCGATCTTGCCTCGCAAATAGATATCTATCCCACACTGGTGGACTTGATTGGCTACAACAAACCGATCCGTTCCTGGGGAAGGAGCCTGGTAAGCAACCTGCCCACCGAAACACCCAGGGTAATAAATTCGCAGGGTAACTTATACCACTTTATGGAAGGCAACTATAACTACATTTTTGATGGGAAAGCTATTACCGGCATTTTTGCCGCTGATGATAAAGGCCTCACCAAAAACCTGATGACCAGCACGCCCAACCCTGAAATGAACAAAGGCATGACAGATTGCAAAGCCTTTATACAGGATTACGCAGATAAGATAGTGAATAAGAAGCTGTATAGGTAAGAGTACATTGGGTTAGTTGTTGGTGACAACACCAACAACGGGCAGCAACTGCTAAAATAGACACGAGTTTCAAGCAGGGCTGACGAAAAACCGGGCCGGGGTAAACGCCTGTGGGTGGAAGTTTTTTTTTGTCTTGATTTTTGGTTACTTTTTATCAAGAAAAAGTAACTAAGCCACCGCGGCAATGAGCAGACTACAACACATAATCGCACTAGCCCTGTAAGCGCCATAAACATACCTGAAAGCAGTGTAATGTATCAACGAACAAGTTCGGCATAATGCCAACTAGCCGCATGCTAAACTGCAACTCTTTCGTCACAAATATACCGCTCATCTATCCCCCATTCGCACATCCAAAGCAAAAGCCCTATCTTTGCACTCTTAAATAATTACCCTATGCTAAAAGGATTTTTTAATGTGCCGCCTGCTGTTAACGAGACCGTTTTAAACTACGGTCCGCGCAGTGTGGAACGTGCAGCGCTTAAGGCAGCTTTGGACGAAGCACGCGCTAAGCAAATAGATATACCCATGTACATTGGCGGCCAGGAAGTACGCACCGGCAAGCTAATGGAGCTTCGCCCGCCGCATGATCATAAGCACCTGCTGGGTACTTTCCATTACGGCGATAAAACTCATGTTACCGCCGCCATTGATGCTGCACTTGCAGCAAAGGCCGACTGGGAGAACCTGCCATGGGAACAACGCGCAGCCATATTCCTGAAGGCTGCCGAGTTGGTAGCTGGTCCGTACCGTTACAAGCTAAACGCGGCCACGATGCTGGGCCAAAGTAAGAACGCCTACCAGGCTGAAATTGACTCGGCTTGTGAGTTTATAGATTTCCTGCGCTTTAACGTGCAGTACATGACCGAGATTTACCAGCAGCAGCCACCCGTATCAGGCAAAGGTGTTTGGAACCGCGTAGAACAGCGTCCGCTGGAAGGCTTTGTATTCGCGCTTACGCCTTTCAACTTTACTGCCATTGCGGGCAACCTGCCTGCAAGCGCCGCCATGATGGGCAACGTAGTGGTTTGGAAACCGGCCGATACCCAGGTATACGCCGCTGCAGTTATAATGGAGATATTTAAAGAAGCCGGTGTGCCTGATGGGGTGATTAACCTGATTTATGCAGACGGACCGGAAGTTGGCGACGTGGTATTTAACCACCCTGATTTTGCAGGTATACACTTTACAGGTTCTACCAAGGTTTTCCAGCATATATGGCAAACCATTGGCACCAACATACATAAATACAAAACCTATCCACGCATTGTAGGCGAGACCGGTGGTAAAGACTTTGTGCTTGCCCACCCAAGCGCCAATGCCGATGCGGTTGCAGTAGCCCTGCTTCGCGGCGCGTTTGAGTACCAGGGACAAAAATGCTCTGCGGCTTCAAGGGCGTACATCCCGGCATCGCTTTGGCCTGCCGTGAAAGAACATGTGCAACGTGAGATGGCTACCTTTAAGATGGGCCCGGTTGAAGATTTTGAGAACTTCATCAACGCGGTTATCAGCGAAGTATCTTTCGATAAGCTGGCTAAATACATTGACGCGGCCAAGGCCGACGAAGGTGTTAAAGTGATTGCCGGTGGTAATTACGACAAGAGCCAGGGCTGGTTTGTAGAGCCAACCATACTGCAGGTGCAGGACCCTTACTACGTAACCATGTGCGAAGAACTGTTTGGCCCCGTTTTAACGGTTTACGTTTACGAGGACGAACAATGGGACGAGATACTGCAGACGATCGACAAAACATCTATATACGCGCTTACCGGCGCTATACTATCCCAGGACCGCTACGCTATCGCTGATGCTACCTACAAGCTGCGCAATGCTGCGGGTAACTTCTACATTAACGATAAGCCTACCGGTGCGGTTGTAGGCCAGCAGCCATTTGGCGGCGCCCGCGGCAGTGGTACCAACGATAAGGCAGGCTCCATGATCAATCTGCTACGTTGGGTGTCTCCGAGAACAATTAAAGAAACCTTTAATCCGCCTAAGGATTACAGGTACCCGTTCTTGACACCGGAGCGGTAACCCCCTCCGCCCCCTAAAAGGGGAACTTTAATATAACAGAAAAGGCTTCCTTATGGAAGCCTTTTCTGTTTGTCATTTACACCTGTAATAAAAAACGAGAATGCAAATTTATGTTGTAATTGCCTGTTTTTTTACTGCGGTTTTTGCAGGTTACTGAATAGAAACTGATCAAAAAACAGCCTTAACAATGCTTTTTTTAAAGCTTTTCGGCAAAAAAGATCAGGCGTTAAAAAAACCGTCAAAAGTGCCCGGCACAAAAAAACCTGAACGCTTTTGAACGTTTGGGCTATTTACCGCACAGCGCTAAACCTGAACACTTCGTCCATATTAGTGTTGTTGCTGGTGCTTACTTTCATGTCGTTAATAATACCAGTTGCCAGGCTGTATACCCAACCATGTACACTAAGCTCCTGGCCGTTTTGCCAAGCATTTTGTACAATAGAGGTTTTGCAAAGGTTGTTAACGTTCTCTATTACATTAAGCTCTACCAGGCGGTTACCACGCTCGGTTTCGTCTTCAATGGCATCCAGTTCGGCAGCATGCACACGGTAAACGTCCTTAATGTGGCGCAGCCAATTGTCAATCAGCCCGAATTGTTTGTTGGTCATGCTGGCTAGTACGCCGCCGCAACCATAATGGCCTGTTACGATAACATGCCTTACCTTTAATACGTTAACCGCGTAGTCAAGCACGCTTAGCATGTTCATGTCGGTGTGTATCACCATGTTGGCAATATTGCGATGCACGAATATCTCGCCCGGTTTGGTATTGGTGATCTGGTTAGCCGGTACGCGGCTGTCTGCGCAGCCTATCCAAAGTACAGGTGGTTTTTGGCCGTTAGCAAGAGTGGTAAAGTACTCAGGGTCTTCCTTAAGTGCGTTTTCCACAAACTGGCGGTTACCATCCAGTAAAGTTTCGTAAGTGATGTGACTAGTGTCGTGAATTAAGTTTTGAGCACACATGTTATTGTTTTTTAAAGGATTATCTAATTAACTGTTTTTGGGCTTATGTTAAGCTTCCAAACAGCTGCGAATTTAACATTAGTTATAAAATCCTGCTAAACAGGACTTCTAAAAAACCCGGCTGCATGGCCGCAGACCGGGCTATCAATCACAGAACACAACTAAAAAGTACCCAGGCCATGATTATTATCTTTCATAAACCAGTAACTATACCGCTACCGGTTGATCGGGTTGATACTTTAGTTCTTTAAAAGGCGGAATGTCATACTTTTCCTTAATGTCAAGCAGTTGTACTATTATGCCTTTTGTATAGGCATTGTGTTTAAAATTATGAATGATTTCCAACACGTCCGGATCAATGTAACGGGAGGCTGATCCGTCTATAATGACATCGGTGCCTGCCGGTAAGCTGGTAAGTGTTACCTGTATGGCAGCCTTGTTTAGGAATGACACTTCTTCTGCAAGCCTTATGCTGATGGTCTTCTTATCGCCATGTGATGTAATACGGTAGAAATATGGATTACGAAGATTTGTACGAAGTATATAAAATACACCTACAAGCATTCCTATACCTACCCCTATTAAAAGGTCGGTAAGAACAACAGCTACCAGGGTTACCACAAAAGGAATAAATTGATTTAACCCTTTATGCCACATGTGCTGGAAGAGACTGATCCGTGCCAGTTTATAACCTGTTACCAACAAGATAGCAGCAAGGCATGAAAGCGGGATATGGTTGATCAACCGCGGTATAAACAGCAACGACAGCAGCAGCAATATGCCATGTACAATTGCGCTTACCTTTGTACGGGCGCCGGAGTTAACATTTGCCGACGAGCGTACGATAACTGCTGTCATAGGTAAACCACCAAGCAAACCGCTCACTACATTGCCAGCCCCCTGAGCAAGCAGTTCGCGGTTCGTAGGTGATATTCTCTTTATAGGGTCTATTTTATCTACAGCTTCAAGGCTTAATAAAGTTTCCAAACTGGCAACAACAGCAATGGTGCCTGCCACTACCCAAACTTCTTTACGGCCAATAGCGCTAAAATCAGGGCCTTTAAACAAGCCGAAAAATTCACTCGCACCGCCAATTACAGGTATACTAACCATTTGCTTTTCCTGCAATGCCAGGCTCGTTCCGGCGAACACGGCAGACAGGATCACGCCTGCAATTACTACCAGCAGAGGTGCCGGCACCAGGGCTAACTTCTTAACCTTAGGCCAATAGATCATGAACGCAAGGCTCACCAGGCTGATGATCACTGCACCATAATTTATCTTGTTCAGCGCGCCAAGTACGCCGGAAAAGGTATTGTGGGTATCGGTTTGCTCGAAGCCCTCGTCACCCTCAAAGTCAGCATCATAGCCAACAGCATGCGGAAACTGCTTCATGATGAGGATAATGCCAATTGCGGCAAGCATACCTTCAATCACCGGCGACGGGAAATAATTGGCAATGGTACCTGCTTTTATAAGGCCAAGCAGCATTTGCAACACGCCTGCTATAACAAGCGCCAGCAGGAATACTTCAAAAGAGCCAAGCTTGGTTATACCGTTTAATACAATAACTGTAAGCCCGGCAGCAGGTCCGGCTACACTTAGTTGCGACCCACTTAAGGTACCAATAACAATACCGCCAATGATGCCGGCAAGTAGTCCCGAGAATAACGGCGCACCTGATGCCAGTGCAATTCCAAGGCACAATGGTAATGCTACCAAAAAGACAACCACGCTGGACGGCAGGTCCTTTTTAAGGTTTTTAGATAAGAAATACTTTTTTAAGTTGAGATCTTCTGAAGAGATCGCGCCCTTGTTAAGTTGCATATAGATAAAATAAATTAAAAATGGAAGATGGGCTGTGAAAGCCTGAAAGGGCACCAAAAAGCACATGGCATACCATGCCCCTACAGGTACAGCTAAGCTACCGGTATGCTAAAGCAAACCGGCAACAAGTAATTAAACGTTGGGCGGCGGAGTGGGTACAACAGGATGATATACCTGTGTGTAAAGAGAGTTTTCCTGATTGTGCAGGATATTGACTTCGACTATAAAAGGCCGAAAGATGGTAAAGTGCAGGCAGGTTTCGTCGAATGACTTCTTTTCTTTAAAGGTGTCCTTACTTGGATCTTCCTTCTCAGATTTGGTCTCATTCTCCAGCTGCATGATAACAGCACTTACCGTTTTGTTGTCGAGGCTTAAAAAAGCTGGCGCGATAGAGATGACCATCTTCGCGATGAAGATGCTCATAAACAGTACCACGACAGAAAGTTTTAAACCTTTACTTTTCATCCGCTGCAAATATAGTAACATAGGTTAAAGTAAAAAATGCTAAAAAGTGTTCTTACAATTAAATTACTAATTTTAACGCTCCTCAATAAACCGCTACAGTGAACAAAAAACTAGAAATACTTGAACAGAAGCGCCAAAAAGCGCTGGAGGGCGGCGGCAACGCCCGTATAGAAAGTCAGCATAAAAAAGGAAAACTAACCGCCCGCGAACGGCTCCATTTTCTGCTGGACGAAGGATCGTTCCAGGAAATTGGCATGCTGGTGTCGCACCGCTCTACTGATACCGGGATGGAAAAAGAGCAATATCCCGGAGATGGTGTAGTAACAGGCTATGGTACAATTAGCGGCCGCACCGTTTACGTGTTCTCTCAGGACTTCACCGTATTTGGCGGGTCGTTATCAGAAACGCACGCCGAAAAAATATGCCGTATAATGGACTTGGCTATTCAAAACGGTGCTCCCCTTATAGGTTTAAATGATTCCGGAGGAGCCCGTATACAAGAGGGTGTGGTATCGCTCGGCGGTTATGCGGATATATTCTATCGCAACACAATGGCCAGCGGCGTAGTGCCACAAATCTCAGCCATTATGGGACCCTGCGCAGGGGGTGCAGTGTACTCACCTGCTATAACCGACTTTATATTAATGGTAGAGCATACCAGCTATATGTTTGTCACCGGCCCTAACGTGGTTAAAACTGTAACACACGAGGTGGTAACTTCCGAAGAACTTGGTGGCGCACATACTCATGCTACTAAAAGCGGGGTAACGCATTTTGCCTGCGCTAACGAGATAGAGACCATAAAGCACATAAAACAGTTATTGAGCTACATGCCTCAAAATTGTGAGGACCGTGCACCATCCCTGCCTTACCAACCACAAAATGAAGTCCGTGCATCACTTACAAACATACTGCCGGAGAATGTTTCTCAGCCTTACGACATCCGCGAGATCATCAATGAGGTGATAGATGCGGGATCATTCATGGAAGTACATAAAGATTTTGCAGAGAACATTGTGGTAGGCTTTGCACGCCTGGCTGGTCGCAGTATAGGTATAGTCGCTAATCAGCCGGCATTTTTAGCTGGCGTGCTGGATATCAATTCTTCTACCAAGGGTGCGCGTTTTGTACGTTTCTGCGATAGTTTTAATATACCGCTGCTTGTTTTTGAAGATGTACCAGGATTTTTGCCAGGGACTGACCAGGAATGGAACGCTATTATTACCAACGGTGCCAAACTGCTTTATGCCTTCTGCGAAGCTACCGTGCCACGCATAACGGTAATCACTCGCAAAGCGTACGGCGGTGCTTATGATGTTATGAACTCCAAACACATTGGTGCCGACATGAACTACGCCTGGCCAAGTGCGGAGATAGCTGTTATGGGTGCCAAAGGGGCAGCCGAGATCATATTTAAACGCGAGATAACATCAGCAGAAGACCCGGAAGCAAAATGGCGAGAAAAGGAACAGCAGTATGCCGAGATATTTGCCAACCCCTACCGTGCAGCCGAACGTGGTTTTATTGATGAAGTAATTGCCCCTGCGGATACCCGCATAAAACTTATAAACGCCTTTAAGATGCTGGAGAACAAAGTGGTGAATAATCCAAGAAAAAAGCATGGGAATATACCGCTGTAGTAGTAGAATTTAGATTAAATTGCTATGCTTTCCATTGAACAAATAACCCCACACCTCACCTGGCAACTGCGGCGGGATATCCTTTATCCCGGCGAGTACAAGCATAACATGGAGATGGAGGAAGATAACCATGGGTATCACTTTGGCGCCTTTACAGATAATAAGCTGGTGGCGGTGGTATCATTGTTTAAACATGCCGGGGATTGGCAGTTCCGAAAATTTGCGGTAAGCGCCGATATGCAGAAGACAGGAGTAGGCACACAATTATTAAAATATATTACGAATTTTGTGGTGCAGGAACACTGCACCAGGCTATGGTGCAATGCCCGCTTGTCGGCCACAGGGTTTTATGAACGCTTTGGGTTTAGTCAGACCGGAGCCGTATTTAATAGGAAGGGTATAGACTACATTGTAATGGAGAAGATGCTTTCCTAAAATAAAAAGGTCGACTGCCTTGCGCCGTCGACCTTTCCTTAACTTAACTGATCTTATTTATTAACGGGGCAAAGTTGAGCTTTGCAGTGTTAAGCTATTATTAAATATTGCGTTAAATTTCCATAACGTTAATAAGGTTGTTACGCCTATTTAAACTGCTTTACTATATTTGTGCTTGGCCACCCTGGCCGCATACATATACAAATGGCTAAAAAGAAAACAGAAGTTGCGCAGAAACCTGCGATTGTTACAGAGAACTCTCTCGCGTTTTTCGAAAGATATATCAATAACCCTTCGCCTACCGGCTTTGAATGGAAGGGCCAGCAGATGTGGCTGGATTACATAACACCCTATATAGACGATTATTACGTTGATAACTATGGCACTGCTGTAGGCGTGATAAACCCTACTGCCGAGTACAAGGTAGTAATAGAGGCACATGCCGACGAGATATCTTGGTTTGTAAACTATATCACAAACGACGGCCTTATTTATGTTATCCGTAATGGGGGATCTGACCACCAGATCGCACCGTCTAAACGTGTGAATATATATACAGAGACAGGTGTTGTAAAAGCTGTTTTTGGATGGCCGGCAATTCACACCCGTTTGGGCGGCGAAAAAGAGGAAGCCCCGACGCTGAAGAATATTTTCCTGGATTGCGGCTGCACAAGCAAAGAAGAGGTAGAAAAGCTTGGCATCCACGTAGGTTGTGTAATTACCTATGAGGACGAGTTTATGGTTCTTAACGACCGTTATTACGTCGGCCGTGCGCTGGATAACCGCGCTGGAGGTTTCATGATAGCCGAGGTGGCACGCTTACTTAAAGAGAACAACATTAAGTTACCATTTGGCTTGTACGTTGTTAATGCTGTACAAGAGGAAATTGGCCTAAGGGGTGCCGAAATGATAGCGCACCGCATAAAGCCAAACGTGGCAATTGTTACCGATGTTACGCATGATACCAATACGCCGATGATCAACAAGATCACTCAGGGTGACCTCAGCTGCGGTAAAGGCCCGGTGATTTCATATGCACCCGCGGTACAAAATAACTTAAACAAGCTCCTGATTGAGTCGGCACAAAAAGCCGGCATTCCGTTCCAGCGCCAGGCATCATCACGCAGCACTGGTACAGATACTGATGCATTTGCTTACTCAAACGATGGCGTGCCATCGGCATTGATATCATTGCCGCTGCGTTACATGCACACCACCGTAGAAATGATCCACAAAGAAGATGTGGATAATGTGATACGATTGATCTATGAGTCACTGCTATCGATACAAGCAGGACAAGATTTCAGATATATAAAATAATAAAACAAACATTTGATACCGACCCCTACTTTAACAACAAAAGTCTACTAAAACTATGAAACCAACATTATTAATCCTGGCCGCAGGTATGGCCAGCCGTTATGGCAGCATGAAGCAGGTTGACGGCTTCGGTCCAAATGGCGAAACCATTATTGATTATTCTATTTACGATGCTATAAAAGCAGGTTTTGGAAAAATATCTTTCATCATCCGCGAAGAATTTCTTGATAACTTTAAAGGAATATTCGAGCCAAAGCTTGCCGGTAAAGTTGAAACTGATTACGTTTTCCAAAGCTACGACCTTACCCAGTTTGGTATTACCGAAGAAATTGAACGCGCTAAACCATGGGGAACCGCTCATGCTGTTTTAGCTGCACGCAACCAGGTAAACGAGCCTTTCTGCGTAATTAACGCCGACGACTTCTACGGCTTTGAAGCTTTCCAAAAGATGGCGGAGTTCCTGACCACTGAAGCTGCTGATGACAAGTACTCACTTATTGGCTACCAGGTAGACCGCACCCTTAGCGACCACGGATCAGTATCTCGCGGCGTGTGCCAGGTAGAAGACGGCAACATGGTAGCAATAAACGAACGCCTGAATGTTTATTTTAAAGAAGACAGATCGGTAGTTTACGAAGAAGGCGGGCAGGAATTCCCGTTATCAAGTGATACCCGTGTATCAATGAACTTTTGGGGTTTTACACCTGCGGTTTTCAAACAAAGCGAGCCAATGTTCAAAGCGTTTGTTGAAAAGAACAAGAGCAATCCTAAAGCGGAATTCTTTATCCCGCTGGTTGCCGACGAGTTGATTAAAAACGGCACAGCATCTTTCAAAGTTATCCCTACAGGTGCCAAATGGTTTGGCGTAACTTACAAAGAAGATAAGCCAATCGTTCAAAAAAATATTTCTGAACTGGTAGCTAACGGTACTTACCCTGCTAATTTGTGGGCGTAACACAAACGGCTTCCTAAAAGATCAGGATAAACCATAATTCAAAGGCCATGAAGCGCAGCTTCGTGGCCTTTCTTGTTTAAGTTCAATACCGCCATTATTCACTAATATTTTAGTTTAACCAGCAATAATACCTTCATATTTAATATATTTATTGCTTTAGTAACTATTATGAAAATCAAACTAACCCTTATCCTTTTGCTTGTCGGCGCCTACTCGGCCAGGCTGGCAGCACAAACCCAATACGCCTGGAAAACGGCCACTTCCGGAGGGTACACTTACAAGTACGTAACCGGGGACCCAACTCACTCCCGCTTTTACACGCTTAAGAACGGGCTTACCGTTATCCTGAGCCCTACTAACAAACAACCGCGCATACAGGCCTACATTGCCGTAAAAGCAGGCAGCAAGACAGATCCTGCCGATCATACCGGCCTTGCGCATTACCTGGAACACATGATGTTTAAAGGGACCGACAAATTTGGCTCGCTTAACTGGGCTAAAGAAAAGCCCTTGCTGGATAAAATAGATGACTTGTATGAACAATATAACTCTACTACAGACGAGGCTAAACGTAAAGAGATCTATAAAGAAATAGACAAAACTTCAGGCGAGGCCGCGAAATTTGCTATTGCTAATGAATACGATAAAATGATGGCCGCTATGGGCGGACAGGGCAGTAACGCGTTCACCTCGTTTGAGCAAACCGTTTACACCGAAGATATCCCAAGTTCAGCAGTAGATAAGTTCCTTACGCTGCAAGCGGAAAGGTTCCGCCAGCCCGTACTGCGCATTTTCCATACAGAACTGGAAGCCGTGTACGAGGAAAAGAACCGCGGACTGGATAACGACGGCCGCAAAGCGCAGGAAGCGATGTTCGAAGCATTGTTCCCTAACAACAACTATGGTAAGCAAACTACTATTGGTACTATTCAGCACCTCAAGAACCCCTCACTTAAAGCCATCCGCAAGTACTATTACGATTACTATGTACCCAACAATATGGGCGTGATCCTGGCCGGCGACTTCAACCCGGACGTGATGATCAAGAAAGTGGCCGAGCACTTTGGCTACATGAAGCCTAAAACCGTTCCTGCTTACACCTTCGCGCCCGAGGCTCCTATCACCAGCCCCGTTCAGCGGGAGGTTTACGGTCCTAACCCGGAGAACCTTACTATTGCTTACCGCTTCCCTGGCGCAAGCACGAGAGATGCACGTATGCTAAGCCTGGTTGGTTCTATCCTTACCAATGGCAAAGCCGGCTTGTTCGACCTTGATCTTACCAAAAAACAAAAGCTGCTGAGTGCATCTGCATTCCCATATATATTAAAAGATTATAGCGCGCTGATGCTGCGCGGCAACCCGGTTAAAGGGCAGTCTCTTGATGATGTGAAAGCACTTATGCTGGCCGAGATTGATAAGCTGAAGAAAGGCCAGTTCTCCGATGATTTGGTACAATCCATAGTAAACAACCAGAAAAAAGGAATTATTGAACAAAACGAAAGCTACGGTCAACGCGCAGGTAACCTGATGAACGATTTCACGTCGGGTATAGACTGGCGGGTAGACGTGGCTGGCATAAGCGAGCTGAGCAAAGTTACTAAAGCACAGGTTGTGGCCTTTGCCAACAAGTACCTAAACAATAACAATTACGTGATTGTGTACAAACGCCAGGGCGAAGATAAGAACGTAATTAAAGTAGAAAAACCACCTATTACGCCTGTGGAGGTGAACGCAGGTGAGCAGTCGGCCTTTGTAAAAACGATAAACGCTTTACCATCTAACCCTATTAAACCTTTGTTTTTGGATTACGATAAAGACATCCAACGTGCAAAGGCTGGCCCGGTTGATCTGCTATCGGTACAAAATAAAGACAACAGTATTTTCCGCCTGTACTACCGTTTTGATATGGGCAGCTGGAACAATAAGCTGCTGCCTTACGCTGCCTCCTACCTTCAGTTTTTAGGTACCGATAAAATGAGCTCGGAGGACATCAGCAAGGCATTTTACAAGCTGGCTTCTACCTTTAACATCAGCACCAGCAACGAATACACTACTGTTAACATAGGCGGTCTTCAGGAAAACTTTAATGCTACCGTAGCACTATTTGAGAACCTGCTGGCCAACTGCAAAGCAGATGAACCAGCACTTGCCAGCTACAAAGTCCGCCTGAAAAAGTCAAGAGAGAACGCCAAATTAAATAAGAGTGCCATTATGCAGGGCTTAGTTAATTATGCGCAATACGGCATCAATAACCCTTTCAATAATGTACTTACCGACGAAGAACTTGACAACATAAAAGCACAGGACCTGGTTGATATTTTACATAGCCTGGCCAATTACAAGCACATTGCCCTGTACTATGGCCCTCAAACAGCTGTACAAACAGGCGCAACGCTGGCTAAGCTGCACAAAGTGCCTGCAACTTTTACCGCTTACCCGCTTGCAAAGAAATTTACACGTGTGAAACCTGCAGAAAACCAGGTGCTTTTTGCCAATTACGACATGGTACAGGCCGAGATAAACTGGATACGCAACGAAGAACCCTACGATGCAGAAAAGACTGCCACGGCCGACCTGCTGAACAACTATTTCGGCGGGGGAATCAGTTCAATTGTATTCCAGAATATCCGCGAATCAAAGGCGCTGGCTTACTCTACCTATGCATACTATAGCCAGGCATCAAAGATGGGGCAAAATGATACGTTTGTGGCCTATGTGGGCACCCAAGCCGATAAGATGAACGATGCCATAAAGGCGATGAACGAGTTATTGAACAACATGCCTGAGTCTGAAAAGGGATTGCTTGCTGCGCGTGATAACGTTCGTAAATCTATTGAGACCGAACGCGTTACCCAGGACGATATCCTGTTTAATTACCTGGATGCGAAACAAAAAGGATTAAACTACGATATCCGGAAAAACACTTTTGCGGCAAGCAGTAAACTCAGCCTTGCCGATGTTAAAGCTTTTCACGATACAGAACTGAAGGATAAACCATACACTTATTGTATAGTTGCTTCAGAAAAAAGAGTGAGCGACGAAGACTTAAAAAAGTACGGAACGGTATCTAAGCCCGACCTCAAGACCATATTTGGTTATTAACCCTTTCAAAAAAGGCTGGTTTTGCAACCAGCCTTTTTTGTTTAACCCGCTAAACACCTGTTAACAAACCGTTTTTATTAATTTAATTTTTCCTTTATATTCGTTGCTTTAGCCCCTACAACCTACATCTCTACTGTGGAAACTGCTACTGTACAAACCATTCACTCGCGATGCCCAAAATGCGGCAAGCATTTTCATCATAAATTACACCGCAGTTGGGTGGTGAAAAACCTGCTTTGGTTTATGCCCTATCAAAAGTATTTCTGCGCTAATTGCAAAAAAGGCGTTTACATTCTCAAAAAGGATTAATATACCTCTTCTATGATGTTTGGTATAAGTATTGCTAACTGTGGATAGAATGTGTTAAAGACAACACAATAGCAGATACTTAACAACAAGAAAATGCGACGGATATTAGCGGTTGATGACGATAACGATATATTAGAAGTACTTCAGTTTATACTTGAGGACTCGGGCTACGAGGTAGAAACGCTTAGTGATGGCCGAAAATTAATGGATGTTATACAGGAAAAGCATCCTGACTTGATATTATTGGATATTATGTTAGGTAACATGGATGGCCGTGAACTATGCAAAGCCGTAAAGCAAAGTGAAGATACCTACGACATTCCTGTTATTTTAATATCTGCAAGCCATAACATTGCAACTCCACTAAACCAAGATGGTGCTCCAAATGATTTTATTGCAAAACCGTTTGACATCAATCACCTGCTCAATAAAATAAAAACTCACTTAAAAGCTGCCTGAGCGGTTACCGGCTTTACACCTAATTGCTGTAATTCCTTATCAATCCGGTTGTTCCATTGCTCTTGCTGCCAGTTATTACGGCTGTGTGCAGTTTCTCCATCATACTGTTTTTGCAGTGAATCGATCTCCCTTAACGCATCCAGGTAAGCAACATTTATAGGTCCATCATAATTACGTGGATCGTATTTTATGTTCAATAGATTTTGCCTGAAATGTTCGGCAACTAACTTTACGATATCAAAATGCCGCTGCTCGTGATTAAGCCCGTAATCGTCCATCGCCTCCGGCTTTGCCCAGCAGGCGCTTTTAACTGCGTAAACTTTTAGGTCAATCTTTATCTGGAAAATCCCTTTCACCAGTTTAACATCCTCGTTGTAGCCGAGGCTGGCAAATACTTCGGCACCATATTTATTATTTCGTGGCCTGTCCTTAAAATCTGCCCATTTTAACGGACGATCTATGTTGTAGTAGATGGTATCACCTTCGGTTTTCTCGGTGTAGTTGCTGAAAGAAATTTTAACTGCTTTAGCAAGTGCTATATTGTTGTTAACCTGGCTATCTATCCACTTATTAATGTAAATAAGGCTATTGTCTAATGCAGTCCGCAACAATGGCTCTGCTTGTTGTACACTACCCGCCTTGCGCTGATAGGTACTCTCCGCTTCATAGCTATCCAGCCGGGTAAATTCGTCATTATATACCAGCCCAAAATCAAGAGCGATACGCATCCTTCCCTGTGCCATTCCACTTGCTACCGGCTTTTCTGTCAGATCTATTGCCTTTATCCGGAGGGTTACAGCACGAAGGTTTTTATTTGAAGGCAAGCCGCCGATAAGGTAATTCTTAAGGGCAGCACTCCCACCTTTAATACTGGCAGTTACAACCTCTGGTGCTTTACCCGGCATGCCACCTGCCTGCACCAGTTTACCAATAATACCCGGGTTAGAGCGCTCGTCGATCACCGACGCTATGTAAAATTCTTTAGAGGATAAAGCGATATGTTGGTCTTGCAACTGCAGGTAAGCACCAGGCAGTGGCGCAGGTTTAAAGGCCATTAAACCGGCAATTAAAAAAGCCAGCAAAACAAGGTAAACAGTAGTTTTAAGAAAAGGTAATTTATTAAGGATCATTCCAAGCCAAAACGTATCAAGCTCACTGTTATTTTGTTGTCCTAGGTCGATTTACATACTCATGACCATTACGTTATAACAAATTGACAACGTGATTTACCGTACCAGATCAGGCTTAAAACGTTTAGCCAGTAAACCCGTGGCAAGATTTGTATCCACTTCGGCAACTATTACGCCTGCTTCTCCGTAAGGCTGGTAAGCTGCGCAGGTACCATCAGGAGCTACTATAGAACTAGCAGATTCCTGGTACTTCATTGCGTAACCTACGCTCGCAAAATAAATAGTGTTTTCCATGGCGCGCATCATCATGGCTTTCTCGTAATAAGGGTTTGTTTTCGCGCCCCATTCAGATAGCTGTATACCATCTATATTGCTGCCGGTAAAGTGCGGGTGAAAGACTACCTGGGCCCCGCGCGCTGCTGCCCACCTAACAGATTCGGGATAGCGGAAGCCTTCATGGCAAATCGTTATACCAAAGGTCAATCCGTCTATCTCAAAAAGCTGTCGCTGTGTGCCCGCCGTCCAGATAACATCCTCTGATGGGTCCAGTTGGTTTTTGGCCTGATACCCTAATATCTCGCCGGTACCGGATACTACATATGCTACATTTAACCTATCACCACCGCTAAACCAATCCATTGGGATGATAATAGCTATTTTGCTTTCGGCAGCAATTTCACAAACATCGTTTAGTGCGTCCTGCATGTTCTCCGGCGAACTCTTCTCTACTCCAAACTCAGGTATTGGATAGCCGGGTATAAACGACTCTGGGAAGCAAACAATACCGGCCCCCTTATTCGCAGCTTCGCTCGAAAACTCTTTAACCAGGCCTAAGCCATCTCGTATTGATTTAGGGAATGGCGGTGTCGCAAGTGCTATTTTCATCAGCTTAAATTATCGTTGCTATAAAGTTGCAAAAAACAGCACTTAAAAAATGCGATTTCTGCAGGTTTTCGCTTGTACTTATACACATGCCCATGTATTTACCAACAACCGCAAGCTAAGCAAAACTATAGTTGCTAATTTTAGTTTTCCACGGGGATACCACCCAGCTACCTTCTCCGTTTAAAAATAGTTCTTATTCACATTTGTTAATTACTAATGTGGATTGCATTTTTGCGGTTAAGCTATTTTCGCACCGTCGTTAGTACGTACTCTATGATAAAACTGAAATACTTCACCCTGGTTGCACCGGTGTTTCTTGCTCTTTCAGCGCAGGCGCAGCAGAACCCATCTTTCCACATCAACGAGGTTTATAACTCTGCTAATGAACTGCTTAGCAAGCAAAAATACGCGTCAGCCGCAGAGCAGTTCCGCCTGGTGGAGCGGTCGCGCTTAAAAACATCATCACAGGCAAAGTTTGAAACTGAGCTCTCTTTACTTAAAGAGAATGCACAATATTACGAGGCATTATGCGCGTTAGAACTGGGAAATGATGATGCCGAAAGCATGTTTTTACGCTTTATAAAAGAGCATCCCGAAAATCCACTTACCAAACTGGCGTTCTTCCAGATAGGCCGTTCTTACTCTAAACAGGAAAAATTTCAAGAGGCGCTAAACTGGTTTAACAAGGTGGATGCCGGTGACCTTAACGGCGCACAAAACACTGAGTACAAGTTTCGTAAGGGCTATGCTTATTTCATGCTTAATGACTATAGGAATGCCCAGGCACTGTTTGGCGAGGTAAAAAACAAACGCTCCCCTTTCCTGGACGATGCAACTTACTATTACGCTTACATTGCATACCTCAACAAAGATTACAATGTAGCGCTGGTAAACTTCGAAAAACTTAAGAATTCCAAAAAGTACGAAAACAGCTATCCTTACTACATCACAGCGGTTTATTTTCTGGATAAAAGGTACGACGATGTACTAAACTATGCCGTACCTATCCTGCAAACCACTAAGCAGCAGCATGAAACAGAGATGCTGCGCATAATAGGTGCTACCTACTTTGCGAAAGGAAATTTCGATAAGTCGGTAGAATATTACAGCCGCTTTCAGGATCAGGATCAAAATAAAACACAAAATACACAAGACAGCTACCAAATTGGCTATGCATATTACAAAGTTGGCAACTACGGTAAAGCAGCTGCCGAACTGGAAAAACTGGTTGCACAAAATGATAACTATAGCCAAAGCGGTAACTACACCCTTGGTGATGTTTTCCTGAAGATGAACAACAAGCAAAGTGCCCGCAACGCATTCTTTGCTGCATCAAGGTTAACGTATGACAAACAGCTACAGGAAGATGCACTGTATGAATATGCAAAACTTTCTTACGAGCTTGACTTTAATAACGAAGCGCTGACCGCCACCCGTACGTATCTAAAGAACTATCCACGATCCGGCCGTATCGACGAGGTGAAGACATTATTGGGCGAGGCTTTGCTGAACTCGCGTAACTATAAAGAAGCCGTAGAAATACTGGAGCCCATACCAAACAAATCTGCAAGTGCGCAGGAAGCTTATCAAAAGGTAGCTTACTATCGTGGCCTGGAATTTTACAATGAACGTGCTTTTGAGAACGCCATCGGCATCTTCTTACGCTCACTAAATTATCCGGTAGACAGCAAGATTAAAGCACTTACACACTATTGGATGGCCGAGGCTATGTATGAAGTTCGCAAGTATGGCGAGTCGGTAGACAACTTCCAGAAGTTTTTGGAGATGCCGGAGTCTAAACAGACCGACGTAGCTAACTTTGCTAATTACGCCCTTGCCTACGCCGCCTTTGGTGACGAACAATACGGCACAGCAGCCAAATACTTCGAACGCTTTTTACAGGGCGAACCAAGGGATAAAAACACTGAGAACGACGCGATCAGCCGCCTGGGTGACAGCTATTTTGTACTGAAAAGTTACGGCAACGCGCTAAATGCTTATGACAGGATCATAGCCCGCCAAAGCCAGGGACAGGACTACGCTTTGTTCCAGCGCGGTATCATACAGGGGTTGCAGGGCTCTCTTGATGCCAAGATCAGCACCTTAAATGATGTACTGAGCCGCTTCCCTAACTCTGACTATGCAGATGATGCCAGCTTTGAGATCGCTTACACTTATTTCCTAAAGAACAATGGCGATCGTGCCAAGGCAGACCTGCAGGCAATGATTCAAAAGTACCCGCGCAGCAGTTATGTGCCGCGTGCGCTTACTACTATTGGCTTGATTGATTACAACGCGGGACGGGATGACGAGGCCGTAAACTCCTTTAAAAAGGTGGTAGCCGATTACTCTTCAAGTGACGAAGCTAAGCAAGCGCTTAAACAGGTAGAAAAGATTTACACAGATAAAGGCGACGCCGCAACGTTTATCAATTACGCAGGCAGCACCGCCATTGGCAACTATTCCACTGCCGATCAGGAGAACATCATGTATGCAGCGGCAAATAACCTGTACCAGCGCGGCGAGTGGCAGGCCACTGTAAACGCGGTAAATGCTTACTTTGATAAGTTCCCGAACAAACAGATCTACGAGAAGGAGTCACGCTACATCCGTGCGCAATCATTGGCCAGCCTTGGTCGTAACGATGAAGCTGTTGTAGACTATAACGTGATCCTGAACGACTGGACAAGCGCTTACAGTGAGAAATCGCTTATTGCGATGGCAAAGCTTTACATGGGCCAGAAAAAGTATAATGACGCTATTGTGTTCCTGAAAAGGTTAGAGACCAACTCCGAGTACAAGGCAGATTACTCTTTTGCTATCAACAACCTGCTGTATGCTTACGGGCAGATAAACATGCCGGATGATATGCTCAAGTATGCAAATCTTATCCGTGACAACGAAAAATCGGCGCAGGAAGATGTGGCAAAAACAGGTGTTTACGCCGGTCGTGCCTACTTGATGAAAGCGGATACTGCATCAGCCATTACCGAGTTTAACTTTACTTTAAAAAACACCAAGAGCGTAGCAGCAGCCGAGGCCAAATACAACCTGGCTAACATAGAGTACCTCCGCGGCAAGTATAAAGCATCGCAAAAAACCTGCTTCGAGCTTACCAAGGAAATGCCAAACTATGACTATTGGGTAGCAAAAACCTACATTTTGCTTGCCGATAATTACGCTGCTCTTAAAGATACCTACCAGGCAAAAGCTACGCTGCAGAGTATAATTGAGAACTATAAGGGCAACGACGACATATTGCCTACCGCCAAACAAAAATTAGCCGCAATGATGCCGCAAAAAGCATCAAACTTAACGCCGGCGGCCGACAAACCTGCCGCTGCTGATACAACAGGAGTTAACAAAGAACAATAGAGAGACAAGCAATGAACACGAAATATATATACATACTGCTCACCTTGTTAATGGTAGGTTACTTTGCTCCTGCAAGCGCGCAAACAAAGAAACCAGCAACAAAAACAACGCAGAAACCCACAGCTAAACCGGCGAAGAAAACCGTTGCCAAAAAGCCGGCAAAAACAACTACCCAACAGAAAGCATCTGCCAAGAACCTTGGTGACGCGGCATCTACCGTAACTGCTGATACTACAAAAAGGGGCGGCAAAACAGACCCTGGGTCACCGGGAAACAGCGGACTTGCCGAAGAAATTGTAGTAACTACCGCCTACAAGCCCGTGTTAGCTGAAGCGGTAAAGATCCGCCGTAACCCGGACCTGGAAGAAGTATCGCCGTTTAAAGCACCTTTGGCTTACGCTCCTCTGGACAAAAAGTTGCAGCAGGATAACAACATTCGCCAGCTTGAGGCTATGAAACGCCCGGCCGAGCAGGACTCCGTACTACTTAACAACTATGTAAAGGTTGGCGCGGGCAGCAAGAAAACCACCTACGCCGAAGGTTACTTTGCAACCGGCCGCGACCAGGCATTACAGGCAGGTGGTTTTGTAAAGCATTTTGCACAAGCGGGTAGCCTTGATAAACAAAGCGAGATAAACGACGAGATAGGTGTGTTTGGTAAAAGTATCAATACGGAGAACACCATAACCGGGCGTATCAATTACAAACGCCGTGGGACGTATTTCTACGGGTTCGATCAGGATCAGCCGATACCTGCTCTGTTTGCACCAGAGAAACAAACGTTTAACACCATAAGCGGCGAAGCCGAATTGGCTAAGAACTACAAAGACGTAGAGAACGACTTTACCTACGCTGCTAAAATTAAGGGGTACATTTTCAGCAATGCTTTTAAGGCCCGCGAGAACAACCTTGTTTTGTCCGGATTTTTAAACCAGACAGTAAAACAATTTTATGCTGGTGTAAGCGCGTCTCTGGATCTTAACACGCAGAAAGACCTCAACTACGACTACTCAAACAACATAGTTCGTGCTAATCCTTACATCAAGTTCCAGGGCGAGAATTACAAGATTGATGGTGGTATCAACATCGTAAAAGAGTTTGGTTTATCATCCAGGTTCTTCATATTCCCGGCGGCTAAAATTGAGTTCCAGGTAGTACCGAAGTATGTACGCCTATTTGCTGAAGCCAAAGGAGACGTAAACCGCGCATCTATAAAAGAATATGCTGATGTTAATCCGTTTATAGATCAGAGCATCAACCTGCAGAACTCTGTAGACCAGCTTGATATTGCTGCGGGTTTAAAAGGCACACTGGCACCCGGCCTGAGCTTTAAGGCAACATTCTTCCGCAACAGCATCAAAAACATGGCTATGTTCGTGAGCCACTCTACTGCTCCGGGTAACAAGTTCCTGGTGGTGTATGACGGCGGGAAAACACGTGTAACCGGCTTTACCGGCGAACTGGACTTTAAAGCATCAGAAGATTTTGACCTTTTTGGCCGTGCCGAGTTCAAGGACTACAAAATGGCTACCGAAGCAAGGCCGTGGAACTTGCCTAAGTTCATGCTTACCGCAGGAACAACCATTCACATTACGGATAAAGTTGATATAAATGGCGCTTTGCTTTTCAGGGGATCAACTACAGACTGGCAGCTGGTAAACGGATCTACGCCTGCATCACCGGCTTACCGTACACTGCCTTCGTTTGCCGACCTGAGTGGTGGCGCGGCTTACAAGGTGAACAAAAAAATATCGGCGTTTGTACAAGTGAACAACATTCTTAATTCATCCAACCAGATCTGGCTTAACTATCCAAGTTATGGCCTTAATGTATTTGGCGGTGTTGCGTTTGCTTTCTAATGCAATTTTTGATGTTTTACAATAATCCGTACTTTTAGCGCATGGATGTAAGCAACTTCATAAGCGAGCTACTCGGTTTGCATGGCGACGTAAGCGTGCCCGGGCTTGGTTATTTTGCGCACACCCGTGTAAACGGCTATTACGACGATAAGGATGGTAAGTTTTATCCACCCGGCTACAGCGTGCAATTTGATCCGCAGTCGTTAGATGATGACAATACGCTTGCGCTGTACGTGGCCGAAAAGAAGAACATCTCCCTGGCATCGGCAAAATACTTTATCGAAAAGTTTGTTGCTTCTATAAAACAGCAAGCTGTACAAGGCGAAGTAGCCCTTGGCAGTTTGGGCTGGTTTTCGTCAAACAGGTACCAACTATCTTTCCGGCCAAACGTAGCTACCGGCAGCAGCCCTGAGTTTTTCGGTTATCCGGTTATATCGCTTCCAAAATTAGGAGATGCCGATACCACAGCTGTAGGTACCGGAACTCAACCACCTCCTATTGAAGAAGCAACACCAGATCCGGAATACCAGCCGCAGCCATATTATCCGCCTGCACTGGAGAATGAGCAGTACCAATCTGCAGAAAGTGAAGAAAGCTACCTGGTAGAACTTACAAATAAACGCCGCCGCAAAACCACATGGGTATTTGTAGTGCTTGCATTATTGTTAGCCGTTTTAACTGCATTCCTGGTGAACCGGTACGACCCTTCATCGTTCAATTTCTCCTCAGCACCTAAAAAGCCGGAAGCCAAACAACCGGCAGTGGTAATGCAAAATTTAGATAGCGCTGCCGCTAAGCCTAAGGCACCAGACACCACCGCGGCTAAACTACCGGATACTACAGCTAAAAAAACTGACACAGTAGCAAAACCAACCACAACACCGGCGACAGCAACCCCTGCACCAGTAGAAAATAGCCTCACTACCGTTAAAGATATTTCTACTATTGCCCGTTATGAAGTAATCGCCGGGTCGTTTAAAGATCTAAAGGAAGCTGCAGGCGCCATATTACAATTTAAAAAGGCCGGCCTTGATGCCAAGATAGTACCCGAAGCACCGGGCAAACGCATTAAGGTATCAGTAGGTACATTTGTTACCCGCGGGCAGGCCGAGGACAATAAAAGGCAACTCATCTCGTCTAAAAAGGTACCGGCCGATACTTATGTAATGCCAATAAATCCAAAAGAGACTACAATAAAGCGCTAAGTCGCTTAACTAACAATAATTCAGAAACAAACAGCAAATGACTTTATTCTTAGCCCAGGTTACAGATACCGCAACTAAATTAATAGATACCGCAAAACAAACCACCACTCAGCTTGCTACTGCCCCGGCAGACGACCTGCATTTTGGCGACCTGCTTATAAAAGGTGGCTGGGTGATGATCCCGATTGGCATACTGGCTGTATTAGGACTGGTGATATTTTTCGAGCGTTATTTTACAATACGCAAAGCATCTAAAGACGAAAGCCAGTTGATGGTGCAGGTACGCTCAAGCATTATGTCGGGCAATCTGGAGTCGGCAGTAGCAGTTTGCCGTAACAGCAACTCGCCACTAGGCCGTATGCTGCAAAAAGGTTTACTCCGAATCGGCCGGCCAATTAAAGATATAGAAGGCGCTATTGAAAACGTAGGCAAACTGGAAGTATCAAAGCTGGAGAAGAACATTGGTATACTGGGCATTGTGGCCGGTATAGCACCGATGTTCGGCTTCTTAGGTACCATCGCGGGTGTTATCAAGATCTTCTACGATATATCAAAAACAGATAACATCAGCATGGGCGTTATCTCTGGCGGTTTGTACGTAAAGATGGTAACTTCAGCAGCGGGCCTTTTTGTAGGTATTATTGCTTACGTGTGTTACCACGTGCTGAATATGATGGTAGATAAAGTGATCCTGAAACTGGAAACCGACGCTATCGAATTTATTGACCTGTTAGAGGAGCCAAGCAAATGAACCTGAGAAAAAGACAACGGGGCGCATCGGCAGAAGTACATACATCGGCCATGAACGATATTATGTTCTTTTTGCTGCTGTTCTTTCTTATCGCCTCTACGGTAACCAACCCTAACGTGGTAAAGCTGATGCTGCCAAAATCGTCCAGCGGACAGGCTGTATCTAAGAAAACCATCAACGTTTCTATAGACCAGAACCTCAATTACCAGGTGAATAAAAAGCCCGTTCCGTTAGATCAGCTGCGGGGCGCTTTAGAAGGTTATAAGAGCATGGCAAACGAACTTACTATAGTGCTGTTTGTAGAACATACTGTAGCTATAGAAAACGTTGTACAGGTAATGGACATAGCTAAAGATTTAAATATAAAAATGGTGCTGGCCACCCAGCCTAAAGGCAAATAACTAATAGTTGCAATGAGCGGCTGACAGTTTGCAATCAGCAAACTTTATTTGAAGCGAACATTACTAACTAAAACCGGGAACTGCATACCGAGAACTGAGAAACTGATGTACAGGGAAGAAAATAATTATCCAAAAGCGTTTGCTGCAACAGGCTTAGTCTTGGCGCTGGTGTTTGCCCTGTGCTATTTTATTGTTATACATACACCAGAGAAACAAGAAGACGGCACCGGCGGCATATTAGTAAATTACGGTACAGTTGACGAAGGTATGGGCAACGACTACATGAGCATTGAAGAACCCTCTGTAGCGGAAAATGCCAACCAAACCAAGCCCGACAAAGTAACAGATGCCCCTCCTACCGAGCAAAAGCAGGAAGTAGAAAGCAGCGACAAGGATGTGGTGACCCAAAATACCGAGGATGCTCCTGAAGTAGCAGCCAACTCCAAGGCACCCAGCAAAACCGTAGCCACGCAGGCAACTAAGCCGGTAACTGCGCCTACTGTTAACCAGAACGCGCTTTACAAGGGTAAAACTAACAATGGCACCGGCGAAGGTGATGGTACCGGATCTACCCCGGGCAACCAAGGTAAAACAACCGGAACCACACTCACCAATAACTATAACGGAACGGGCAGCGGTAACGGGGGTAATCTTAACCTCACCCAGCGCAGCTTTGTATCGTACCCCAAAGTAACCGACCCAAAACGCCAAAGCGGTAAGGTGGTAGTTGATATCCGGGTAGACAAAAATGGCGTGGTAATTTACGCCAATGCAGGTGCACGCGGCACAACCATTACCGACCCTGACCTGCTACAAAAATGTGAAGCAGCCTTGTTAAACTCCAGGTTCACTGCTTCAGAAACTGCGCCGGAAGCACAATCTGGCCAGATGACATTCGTATTTAAGGTGAACTAAACCGGGTGGCACTTGCGGTTGCAGTAGCAGTTTTTTTTATAGAAGTTTGCACAACAATCTCAACCGATGACAGGTAGCTTCAAAGACCTTAAGGTGTATCAATTGGCTTTTAAAGCCGCAACAACAATCTACCATTTAAGTAAACAGTTTCCAAAAGAAGAGACTTACTCACTTACTGATCAAATAAGACGTTCATCAAGGTCGGTGTGTGCGAACCTTGGAGAAGGTTACCGGAAAAGGTTGTATCCAAAACACTTTACATCAAAAATGACCGATGCAGATGGAGAAGCTACGGAAACATTGATCTGGTTAGATTTTGCTTTTGATGCCAAATACATAAGTATTGATGATCACACTAACTTATGCTCCACATACGCAGAAATTGGGCGTATGTTAAACTCTATGGCAAACAATCCGGACAAATTTGTTCCTAAAAATACTTAATTAAACTTGCAAGTGTATCTGCAATGGCTACTGCCACTGCAACTGCAACTGCAACTGCTTACCAAACTGCACATGGACTACAAAGGTACCCTCGACTTTCTTTATACCCAGCTGCCGATGTTTACACGGGTTGGTGCATCCGCTTTTAAAAAGGATTTAACCAACACCCTGGCGCTGTGTGACAGGCTAGATAATCCGCAGCACAAGTTCAAAAGCATACATGTAGGTGGTACCAACGGCAAGGGTTCTACTTCGCACATGCTGGCGGCTATCCTACAAACCGCCGGATACAAAACAGGACTTTATACATCTCCTCACCTGAAAGACTTTCGCGAACGCATCCGTGTGAACGGGCAAATGATAAGTGAGCAAACCGTAGTTGACTTTGTAGAACTTCACAGGCACGACTTTGAGGAAATAGAGCCTTCGTTCTTCGAAATGACTGTTGCCCTTGCCTTTGATGTATTTGCGAAGGAACAAGTGGACATTACCGTTGTTGAGGTTGGGCTGGGCGGCAGGTTAGATTCTACTAATATAATTATCCCAATACTTTCGGTGATCACCAACATTGGCTGGGATCATATGAATATGCTGGGCGATACCCTACAGCTGATTGCCGGCGAAAAAGCGGGCATCATAAAACCGGGAATACCAGTTGTGGTGGGCGAATACCAACCCGATGTAGCAGGTGTGTTTATGCACAAAGCGGAACAGCAAGGCAGTCGAATAGAATTTGCTTCCGAAGACTGGGAGATAGTTTCACAAAGCAGCAATACGGACAGCTTAAAAGTAGAAATACAAAAACAGGTACTGCCTACTTTTGCTTTTTCTGAAGACCCGGTATTGCACTTACAACTAGACCTTCCCGGCAGCTATCAGACGAAAAATTTAAAGACAGTATTATCTGCAGTTGAGGAATTGCGCGAACAAGGCTATAATATAACAGACGAGCATATTGCAACAGCCCTTAAACAAGTAAAAACCTTAACCGGGTTGCATGGCCGTTGGGAGGTATTAAGCACTTCGCCGCTTACTATATGCGATACGGGACACAATCCCGAAGGGGTACAGGAAGTACTAAAGAACATCGCTTCGGTAAAGTACAGCAAACTGCATTTTGTTATAGGTATGGTAAACGATAAGGACATTAGCAAGGTGCTGAATATGTTACCCGCAAATGCCACTTATTATTTCTGCAGGCCCGATATTCCCCGCGGACTGGAAGCGGAAAGCCTAAAGCAGCAGGCAAACGCAATAGGGTTAAACGGAGCCGTTTATGCTTCGGTGAAAGAAGCCGCTGCAGCAGCAAAGGTAGCTGCAGATAACAACGACCTCGTTTTTATTGGTGGCAGCACATTTGTAGTAGCTGAAGTTGTGTAATTTGTTAAAGTGTTTTACAGTTAATTCGCTGCACCATTATCAACTTTCAAAGATCAATTCGTGACTTATGGCTTTAAAAAAACACATCACTATAGTGTTGGTAATGTTGCTCTGTCAGGTTAGTTACAGCTGCCGGCCCCACCCCAAGCCTGAAGAAAAGCTATTGCAAACGAAAGCTGTCTTTAACGGAGCTAAAGAACCCGCAATGAACGACGAAAAGATGTTCAGGGTATCTCTGCGCCGGTTTAAACAAGCTGTTAAAACACATAACAAGCAAGAGTTGAAGCTTCTCTTTAATTTTCCACTGCAAACAAATCCGCAATGGACAAATGATGAAGTGCTAAATTCAAATGTAAATCCACAAACAGGCTTACTGACGGAATCAGAATTTATCTCTTTCTTTAACGATATTTTTACTACAGACGCTCTCCGGCTCATCCCCGTAAGCGACGAAAGTGACTTGTTGGAAATTGATAAGTCAACTCCCGAAAACTATTACAAGCAGCTAACGAAGGTTGCTGACGAAAACAGCACCTTATTTGAGTTAAATAAGCAGTACACCCAGGATAATGGCAAGGAAACCTCTTTCGGGTTTGTTTTTGGAAAGGTAAACGGAAGCTATAAAGTTGTTAGCTACTACAGACCCTGGCCTTTAAAGGATTAGTCCTGCTTAGTTATTACAATTAGTTATATGTTATTGGAGGATAAAATCTATTTTTACCTAAAACCAATTTAAAATGCCCTACCAACCATCTGCCGACAGATATAATAAAATGCGTTACCGCCGCTGCGGCAAAAGCGGTATAAAATTACCCGAGATATCACTTGGCCTTTGGCACAACTTCGGCCATGTAGATGTAATGGAGAACTTCCGCAAGATTTTGCACCTTGCCTTTGACAGTGGCATCACCCACTTTGATCTGGCTAACAATTATGGACCGCCGCCAGGCTCTGCCGAAACAAATTTCGGAAAGATCCTAAAGGAGGACTTTGCCGGCTATCGCGATGAAATGATCATTTCTACCAAAGCGGGTTACCACATGTGGGAAGGCCCTTACGGTGAGTGGGGTTCAAAAAAATATCTGGTCTCCAGCCTGGACCAAAGCCTTAAACGCATGGGGCTTGATTATGTGGACATATTTTACCACCACCGTCCTGATCCTGATACCCCGCTTGAAGAGACCATGAGCGCGCTCGACCTTATTGTAAGACAGGGAAAAGCATTGTACGCAGGTATATCTAACTACAACGCCGAAGAAGCGGACAAGGCCATTGCTATATTGAAAAAGCTAGGTACTCCTTGCCTCATCCATCAGCCAAAGTACTCGATGTTTGTGCGCGATCCGGAAGAGGGCCTGCTGGACGTACTTGGTCGGGATGGCGTTGGCTGCATTCCTTTTTCCCCATTAGCCCAAGGACTACTTACCAACAAATACCTGCATGGCATTCCGGAGGATTCGCGTGCGGCTAAGTCTACCGGTTTTCTGCAAGCAGACCAGGTAACGCCGGAAGCGATAGAAAAAGTGAAAAAACTGAATGTACTTGCAGAACAGCGCGGCCAAACACTTGCACAAATGGCTATAGCCTGGCTGTTAAAAGACGAGCGTGTAACATCGGTGCTCATCGGCGCCAGCAAACCCGCCCAGCTTGCGGATTCGCTGAAAGCGCTGGACAACACCGGCTTCTCGTCAGATGAGTTAAACAACATTGAAGACATACTTAAGTAGTGCATTATTGCACCCTAAAAAAAGCCTGCTTAAATAAGCAGGCTTTTTTTGTAGCCACTGTTTCGGTTACAGTGTTTCGCTTTTTAGCTGAAACCATCTTTAAGAACATAACTTATTGGAAATCAAACTAAAAAGAGTTTAACTCAAATCAGCATACTATTTCGGGTTGTTTCGCTTTACTTTATAAGTATTTCTATTATAGCCAGTTAACCAAAACAACTGTTTCGGGTGTTTCGCTTTTGCGAAACGAAACACTTTACACGCAAATAAGTGACGTTGCACTTTAACAATAATTAACATCCGGCATCTAACAGTTTTGGGGAATAAGCCCCAACTTAGCGCAAACAGCACAATTAATGAAGCACGCCCTACTCCTTAGTCTTTTTCTGGTGTTCACCTGCGGTTTATTCGCCCAAGATATTACCATAAGCGGTAACATCAGCAGCGAAGATGGTAAGCCTATCTCCTTCGCCACCGTGTACGTGAGGAATAGTACCAAAGGCACCTCTGCCAACAGCGAGGGCGAGTATACTATCAACTTAAAAGCCGGCAGCTATGACCTGTTTTATAAGGCCCTCGGTTACCGCCAAGAAACGCGCCATGTTGATGCGAAAACAAACCAAACAATTAATGTAACCCTGAAAGCTGAAGATTTTCAGCTTAAAGAAGTAGCCATACACGCCGGTGCCGAAGACCCGGCGTACGCCATTATTAGAAAAGCCATTAAGAAGCGCAAAGGGTATTTAAACGAAGTAAACGCCTATACAGCTGATGTGTATGTAAAAGGCTTACAAAAGATGCTGGCCGCACCTAAGAAATTCCTGGGCTTTGATGTACAGCGCGCAGCGAGAGAGAACGGACTGGATAGTAACCGCAGGGGCATTGTTTACCTGTCGGAATCGCAATCTAAACTAAGCTTTATGCAGCCGGACAACTATCATGAGGAGATGATATCTTCAAAAGTATCTGGGAGTAACCAGGCATTCAGCTTCAACCGGGCTAGTGACCTTCGTGTGAACTTCTACGATAACATGCAGGTTTGGGAAGGTTTAAGCAACCGGCCACTGATCTCCCCTATTGCTGATAACGCGCTATTCTATTACAAGTACAAATGGATGGGAATAGCTATAGAGAACGGCGAGACCATTAACAAAATACAGGTAACCCCCCGCCGCGGCTACGACCCTTGCTTTAGTGGTTACATTTACATTATTGAAGATAGCTGGCGGCTGCAGGCGTTATCACTATCCATTACCAAGAAAGCCAACATCAACTTTGTAGATACGTTGTCGGTAGATCAAACCTTCTTCCCGGTGAATAGTAAGGTTTGGATGCCCTCTACCATAAAGTTCGAATTTTCGGGCGGGTTGTTCGGCTTTCGTATTGGCGGGTACTTTATTTCGGTGTACAAGAATTATGATGTAAACCCGGTATTAGATAAAAAGCAGTTTAAAGAAGTGCTGCGTATCACCAAAGAGGTCAACAAAAAAGATTCTGCTTATTGGGACCAGGAACGCCCCATCCCGCTTACTAGTGAAGAAGTAACCGACTACCAAAAGAAAGCCATACTGGCAAAAAAGCGAGAGTCAAAGGAATACCTTGATTCTCTTGACAGGGAGCACAACAAGTTCGATCTTGGTGGTTTCCTCCTCAGCGGGTATTATCACAACAACCGCTACAAACATGAATCATTTAGGGTAAGTAGTCCGCTATTTGGCACTTCATACAATACTGTACAAGGCCTGGCGCTGGATTATAGCGCATCATACACTAAACAGATAGATAGCGCTAATAATAAATACTTCTCTGTTTACGGCAAAGCAGGCTATGGCTTTTCAAATAAGCTGGCTTACGGCTCTGTAGGTGTCGCGCTACCGGTAGGCAAGTTTATGCTAAATGTAACCGGAGGTTCCGAGGTGACGGACCTGAACAACCTGCATCCGGTAAGTAACCTGCTTAATACCGCTTATACACTGCTCAATCGTGAAAACCTTGAGAAGTTTTACCGCAGGCAGTTTGCACAGGTAAGCTTATCTACCCGGGTTGCAGGTGGCTGGAGCGCTCGCGGCTGGGCGGAATGGGCCGACCGTAAATGGCTGCCCAATACGGCAGATTATAGTCTTTTCCACCCAAAAGATCATGAATTCAGCTCCAACAACCCGCTAAACCCTGACCAGGACGCACCGCTGTTCGAGCAGAACCAATCGTTCAAGATCGGCTTCCGTACCAGTTATGATTTCAGTAATAAGTATGAGACTTACCCATCGGGCAAACGCTACCTTCCGTCGAAGTATCCTACTGTTGGCTTGAGCCTGGTGAAAGGAATAAAAGATGTACTAGGTTCTGATGTTGATTACACCTTGCTATCTGCAGATATCTCTAAGTCAAATATTCCGTTAGGATTTTACGGTAAAACATCTTTTTACATAGGTGCCGGCAAATTCTTTAATGCGAACAACCTGTTCTACACTGATTTCAAGCAGTTCAACGGCAACCAGGTGCTGGTTTATAATAGTGGCATCAACAGTTTTCTGCTGCTGAATTATTACCGCTACAGCACCGGCGACAAATACCTGGAGGGACACCTGGAACATAACTTCTCAGGCTTTATCACCAACAAAATACCTTTGTTACGTAAGCTGAAATTACAGGAGATACTTGATGTAAATTACCTGTACACGCCTACTCTTAAGCACTACACCGAGCTTGGTTTTGGCGTGCAGACCAATACCGGTATAAGGGTAATGTATGGAATGTCTTTCAACAACGGCAGCAAGGTGAACAACGCGTTAAGGATAGGATTGAGCTTTTGATCAAAAATCTGAAATCTCCTTTCTCTCATCTGCCGTTTGAATGCTATCTTTGCCCATGCAAGAAAAGATCCTCATTCTTGACTTCGGCTCACAATTCACACAACTTATCGCCCGCCGCGTCAGAGAATTAAATATTTACTGCGAGATACATCCATTTAACAAGTTTCCTGAAGTTGACGCAAGTGTAAAGGGTATTATCCTTTCTGGTAGTCCGTACTCAGTTCGCCAGGAGGATGCGCCGTTTTTTGAGTTTGCCCGCTATCACCAGCAACTGCCTATACTAGGTGTTTGTTACGGTGCGCAAAGCATTGCACATTTCAACGGCGGCGAGGTTATGGCATCCAGCACACGCGAATATGGCCGTGCTAATCTTGATTATATCAAGCAGGATAATGAGCTTTTCAAAAATGTACCAACAGGATCGCAGGTGTGGATGTCGCATGCTGATACAATCGCCCGAATTGCAGATGATTTTGAAATTATAGCCAGCACCGACAATGTAAAAGTTGCCGCGTTCCAGATCACCGGAACAAAAACCTACGGCATACAGTTCCACCCGGAAGTTACCCATAGTACCGATGGTAAGCAATTGCTGCAGAATTTCCTGGTAGACATCTGCGGGTGCGCCCAGGACTGGACACCGGATTCTTTCATAGAAACTACCATTGCCGAGCTGAAAGCTAAGCTGGGCGACGATAAAGTTGTATTAGGCCTTTCTGGCGGTGTAGATTCATCGGTTGCTGCAGTACTGCTTCACCATGCCATAGGTACTAACCTGCACTGTATATTTGTTGATAACGGACTGCTACGTAAGGATGAGTTTGAGTCGGTACTCGACTCGTACAAGCATATGGGCTTGAACATAAAGGGCATTGATGCTAAACAGCGCTTTTATGATGCGCTTGCCGGCTTAACCGATCCTGAGAAAAAACGTAAAGCAATCGGCCGGGTATTCATCGAGGTGTTTGATGACGCTGCTCACGAAGTACAGGGCGTAAGCTGGCTCGGCCAAGGCACTATATACCCGGACGTTATCGAGTCTGTTTCTGTTAAAGGGCCATCGGCTACTATCAAGTCTCACCACAATGTTGGCGGTCTGCCAGACTTTATGAAATTAAAGGTGGTTGAACCGCTGAACACATTATTTAAAGACGAAGTACGTAAGGTTGGCGCCGCTTTAGGCATCGACCCGAATATATTAGGGCGTCACCCCTTCCCAGGTCCAGGCTTAGCTATCAGGATATTAGGAGACATTACACCGGAGAAAGTTGATATTTTACAGCAGGCAGATGCGATTTATATCAACAATTTACGTACTGCAGGTGTTTACGATAAAGTTTGGCAGGCGGGTGCTATTTACTTGCCGGTACAATCGGTAGGTGTAATGGGCGATGAACGTACCTATGAGAACGTTATTTGCCTTCGCGCTGTGGAATCATTAGACGGGATGACGGCAGATTGGTGCCACCTGCCTTATGATCTGCTGGCTAAGATCTCAAACGAGATCATCAACAACGTAAAAGGAATTAACAGGGTAGTATATGACATCAGTTCGAAACCACCGGCCACTATTGAGTGGGAATAAGTGGTTTTTACTTTTCGCAATACTTTTAAGTGCGGCTTGCTCGCCCAAAGTGCGAACTGTACCCGTTGCCAAGAAGCCGGCCGAAAAGCCCGTAGACAAGCCCAAGCCCGTTGAAAAAGCAGTAGTAAAGGCGTCAGAAGCGAAAACGTCTGTCGTGTCGCTGATACTACCTTTGATGCTGGACAACGTACGCAACGGTTATTCTTCGGCAGACCTTAAAAAGGCCAACATGTCGGTAGAATATTATCAGGGTTTTAAGCTTGCTTTAGATTCATTGGCCAACCAGGGTGCAAATTTCAAACTGCAGGTTTACGACGGTAAAGATGGGGCTGCTATACACAGCCTTGTTGCTAATCCGCAATTAAAGGGGAGCGATCTTATTTTTGGCCCGGTATTTCCTGACGATTTGCGTCCTTTCTTAGCAACCTTCAATTACTCGCGTAAGCCAATTGTATCACCACTTTCGCCCGCGTCGCCTGCCCTGTTCAATAATCAGAACCTGGTTACCCTTACGCCCCCGCTGGAATATCATGCCAGAGGGGCAGCAACTTATGTAGCAGGTACATTAAAGCCGAAAAAGGTATTTATACTCAATTCAGGGTTTAGTGACGAAAAGCTGTACACATCGCCCTTCAAGCGTACAATAGATAGCCTGAGTAAGCGTAAGATACAAGTAGTGCCGTTTACAGTTGTCAGAGGGAACCTTACCCCGCTCGTTGCCAAGTTATCTGCTAAAGAACAAAACATATTTCTTGTGCCGTCCACCAAACAAGCGTTTCTGATGGTTACGCTAAAATCTCTGGACACGTTATCAAGAAAATATCCCGTTACACTGTTCGGTCATCCAAGTTGGGAAAAATTTGCCTTTTTAAAGGCCGGTTTGCTGCAGCGCCTCAATACGCACATTACAAGTTCCGACAAGGTAGATTACAAGTCGGTCGAAACAAATACGTTTATTCGTAATTATCGGCGAGCTTACCACACTGATCCGACTGATTTTGCTATTAAAGGCTTTGATGAAGGCTTTTACTTTGGGCAGTTACTGGCTCGTGAAGATGATAGCTTTCGCCGACCGGAACAAAACCTGTATAAAGGTCTACATAATAGCTTTGTTCTTGAGAAAAGGCCCGGTCTTGGCTGGATAAATACTCACGTAGATATACTACGCTATCAAAACTTTGAACTAAAGCTTGTACAATGAAAGCCGTAAACCAGCTTAAAACGTTTCAGCGCATTTTGGGTGAGTACCCGGCTGATACACCTTTAGGCAAGTTTTTACCTGGCTTTTATAGGCAGAACAAGCAAATGGGCTCTACTGACAGAAGAGTGGCCGGACGGCTTATCTATAACTACTTCCGGCTTGGAAAAGCACTTCCAAACTTAAATGCTGAAGACAGGTTGATGGTTGCCGAGTTCCTTTGCAATACGCAGACAAATTCATTTTTACAACACTTTAAACCTGACTGGGCTGCATGCATTGGGTTCAGCATTGAGGAGAAGATAACGCTTGTAAAAAGCCAGTACCCCGACTTTAAACTCGAAGATGTTTTCCCATGGTCTTCAAAGTTGTCTGCAGACATTGATCGCGAAGCCTTTTTCAAGTCGTTTTTTGTTCAGCCTGATCTTTATATCCGTGTGCAAAAGGGTTTTGAGGCGCAAGTAAAAACAGAGCTAACCAAGGCCGAAATATCATTTAAGGATGAAGGTAACAACTGCCTGTCCATGCCTAATGGCACACGGCTGGACGCTATCTTCCCAAAGCAACACTGGTTCGAGGTGCAGGACTACTCTTCCCAGCAAACCGCAAGTTTTTTCAAACCCGAAAAATGGGATAGCTGGTGGGATGCATGCGCAGCTTCCGGTGGGAAATCGTTATTACTGCACAGCCTGCAGCCGGATATAAAGTTAGTCGTATCAGACATTCGGGAATCTATTCTCGCTAACCTTGATGAGCGCTTCCAGCAAGCTGGCCTAAGGAAGTATCAGAAAAAGTTGATCGACCTTACCCAGGATAACGAGCAGGTACTATACAACTACGAGTTCGATGGCATCATACTAGATGCACCTTGCAGTGGCAGCGGTACCTGGGGCCGCACGCCGGAGATGATCAGTCAGTTTGATTACCAACGTGCAGAATTCTTTAAGCGGCTACAGCAAAGCATTATCCGCAACGTGGTAAAGCACCTCAAGCCCGGTAAACCCATTATCTACATCACCTGTTCGGCATTTAAAGCCGAGAACGAGGATGCTGTAACATTTATGACCAAAGAGTTGGGATTACAGCTGGAGGAAATGCAGGTCTTAAAAGGCTACGACCGAAAAGCAGATACCATGTTTGTAGCAAGGTTAACAGCAGCCGTCCCGCCTTCTTACGCTAACGAAGTACTGGAGTAGTAGTTTTTCACACAAGTTTGATGGTGATCTTAAATGTAGGCAAGTCACCCAGACTACAACCCGCTATTACTCCTGAACAGCTTTATCGCAATTGCCAATAATATCACGCCAAATGCTTTGCGGAGGATGTGCAGCCCGGTTTTGCCGAACAGGCGTTCCAGCCATTGTACATTTTTTAGCACCAGGTACACAAACATGGTATTGAGTATAATACCTACAATAATGTTCTGCGTTTGATATTGAGACTTAAGGGATAGCAAGGTGGTCATGGTACCCGCGCCTGCTATAAGCGGAAATGCCAGCGGAACAATAGACACCGATTCTGGAGCTTCTTCTTTAAAAAAGTTCACGCCCAACACCATTTCAAGTGCTATAATGAAAATTACGATAGAGCCTGCAATAGCAAACGAAGATATATCCAGCCCAATGATGGAAAGCAGTTCATCCCCTAAAAATAGAAAGGAGACCATAAGCACCAGGACTGCAATACTTGCCTTCTCCGATTCGATGTGACCGGCACGTTGCCGCAGCTGTATAATAACCGGTATTGCACCAAGTATATCAATAATAGCGAAGAGGATCATCGTAACCGATAAGATCTCTTTAAAAATGAAGTGTGGCATGGGCTAGCAATTTTATTCCTTCGCTTTCAGGCGAATACTGAACAAAAATGCAATTAAAATATATAATGATGCTAAAAAGAAAATACTATGTACCGAGATGGCAGTCACCAAGCCTGCACTTATTGGCCCAATCGTCTGCCCTATCGACGCATAAGACTGATTGATCCCCATAACCTCGCCCCTTTCACTATCATTGTTGTGGTCGGCTATAATGGCATTCAGCATCGGGTTTCGTAACCCGTTAAACAAGCCATAAATACCTATTCCTACAGCAAACAACACCAATCCTGTTGCAAACCCAGTCAGTATCATCATACCTAAACAAACGGCTGTAGATAGCACCAGAATAAGAGCCTGTGACGGAATTACTCTCTTAATCAGCGGCACTGCAAGCTGCATCAGGATACCGGTAACACCGAATCCCGCATAAAATAGTCCGATCTGTGTAGGGCTAATCTTTAGTACATCAACGGTAAAAGTTTGAAAGCCGATGATCATGGTAAACTGGGCCATTGTCAACAAGAAACCGACGAATATGGCAGTGCCTACCACCGGCTTCTTCAGCACTGTTATAAGTGATTTAAAATTGAATTTACCCGATGTACCTTCGCCTTTTTTATCATTGGTCTCACTGAGCAAAAAGATACTTAAGAGCGCGCCTATGAGTGCTATTGCAGCTGCAAAAAAGAATGGAACCGTAGGCCCCAGTTTACTTAACAAGCCCCCAATGGCGGGGCCTATCACAAACCCAAACCCGAAAGCAGAACTCAATATACCGAAGTTCTTGGCCCTTTCCTCTGGAGTTGATATATCAGATATCATTGCCTGTGCCACGGAGATGTTGCCGCCTGTTATACCGTCCAGAATGCGTGCTACAAATAGCATTATAATACTGTTTGCAAAGCCAAACAAGATAAACGAAGCACAGGTACCAACAAGGCTTATGGCCAGGATAGGTTTACGTCCCCATTTGTCTGACAATGTACCCAGCACAGGTGTAGCAAAGAACTGGGCAATAGAGAACGCAGCAGTTAGCAAGCCGATAGTTTGCTCCGTTACGCCAAACTTTTTACCATAGGTATAAAGTAACGGCACGATAATACCGAACCCCATAGAGTTAATAACGGATATAAATACGAGTATCCAAAGGGTGCGTTTGGAGTTCATCCCAAACAAAAGGGTTTAAAACAAAAAAGGTTCTGCATATGCAGAACCTTTTTACTATTGTAATTAAATAATTACCGTTTTTCGAAATCTGACGCAGTAGGCAGAATATCAGCGGCAGAACCCAGTTTACTGTTCTTCTTGCTATAACCGAAGTAGATAAGTAAACCTAGAACCATCCAAACTAAAGCGCTTAATTGAGTCTCGCTTGGCAAACCTACAATCATACCCGCGCATACGATCACGCCCAGGATCGGCACTAGTGGAACAAGTGGTGTTTTGAAAGGTCTTGGCAGATTAGGGTCAGTTTTACGTAGTAAAATCACCCCAACACAAACTAATATGAACGCAAATAATGTACCTATCGAAGTTAAATCGCCGGCAACGCTACCCGGAACAAACGCAGCAAACGCGCCAACAAATATGAAGAGGATCATGTTGCTCTTGTAAGGCGTTTTGAATTTAGGGTGAAGGTCTGAAAATATTTTTGGAAGCAAGCCGTCAGTTGACATGGTGTAAAATACCCTTGACTGACCCATAAGCATTACCAGGATAACTGAAGAAAAGCCTGCCAGAATAGCTACAGTTACCAATGTAGATAACCATCCATACCCGTGCATGTAGTGACTGATCGCATAAGCTACAGAAGCCTCTTTACCAGATTTCATGAAATCTGTGTACGGCGCAACACCTGTTAATACCCATGAAAACAATATATACAATATAGTACAAACCACTAAAGAACCTAATATACCTATTGGCATGTCACGTTTAGGGTTTTTTGCTTCCTGAGCTGCAGTTGATACGGCATCAAAACCAATGAAAGCAAAAAATACTACTCCGGCCCCGCTGATGATACCACCCCAGCCGTGATTGAAGAACGGAGCATATGAGTAGGCTTTCCCATCCTGCTGTATAATATCAGGAGCGTTAGCAGGAATCAGGTATGGTGTGTGGTTGGCCGGGTTGATGTACTGCCAGCCTATAGCGATAAACACCAGTACGATAGCAACCTTAATAAATACAATAATGCCATTAACTGTTGCAGATTCCTGCGTTCCTTTTATAAGTAAAAGGGATAGTATCACAAGTATTAACAAGGCAGGAAGGTTAGCAATACCATGTACGCTTTGCCCGTTTACCATTATAGATTCCATTGGGGAGTGACACCACTCGTAAGGTATGCCCCCGCCGAGAAGCTTATTGGCATATTCACTCCAACTTATGGCTACTGTTGCTGCACCGAGTGCATACTCCAATATCAATGCCCAGCCAATAATCCATGCAACTATCTCGCCCATTGTTGCATACGCGTAAGTGTAAGCACTACCGGCAATAGGGATGATAGAGGCAAATTCAGCGTAGCAAAGGCCTGCAAACGCGCAACCAATTGCTGCTACTATAAATGACAGTGTTACAGCAGAACCAGCGTGCTCACCCGCAGCAGCAGCAGTTCTTACAAACAAACCTGCACCAATGATTGCTCCAATACCCAACGCAATAAGGCTGCTCGCCCCAAGCGTACGTTTCAAGCTCCCTTCACCGTCAGCCGTATTGGTTAGTTGTTCAATAGACTTCTTTACGAATAACTTCATTTTAATTTTTATAAGATCAGTAATAGTTAAATCAGTAGTGCCAAACGTACTTAAATTTATTGAAAAGATAAAGAGCAGAATGTTATTTGGTTAGCTGCTTATACTGTAACTTTCCCGCTACGTACACGGGTCTTAAACAAAAAAACCTCCCGGTTAGTCGGGAGGCTCATAACGAAAAACTACAATTAAACTTTCTTATCTGTTTTGATCACATGCATATTCATCGATTGTACTTTCTCCTGCTTTTGCACACGTGAGTTGGTGTTATCAAAATTGTTCAGGTGCGGTGCGATGACCAGTGAAACAATGGACATCAGCTTAATAAGGATATTCATTGACGGGCCGGAAGTATCTTTAAAAGGATCGCCCACTGTATCACCTGTTACTGATGCTTTGTGCGGTTCAGACTTTTTGTAGTAGATCTCACCATTAATTTCCACACCTTTTTCAAAGGATTTCTTGGCGTTATCCCATGCACCGCCTGCGTTGCTCTGGAATATACCCATTAACACACCTGAAACGGTCACACCTGCCAGCAAGCCGCCCAAAACTTCAGGTCCGAAAAGGAAGCCGATAACTATCGGCGTGATCAAAGCAATTAAACCTGGCGCTACCATCTCGCGGATGGATGCTTTTGTAGATATAGCCACGCACTTTTCGTACTCAGGTTTTGCTTTGTACTCCATAATACCTGGTATCTCGCGAAACTGGCGGCGAACTTCTTCAACCATGGCCATAGCAGCACGGCCTACTGCAGAGATACACAGTGCCGAAAAGATAAACGGTATCATACCGCCTACAAACAAGCCGGCAAGCACGTTAGCTTTATAGATATCGATATGCTCTATACCTGCGACACCTACGAATGCAGCAAAAAGCGCAAGTGATGTTAGTGCAGCAGAAGCAATAGCAAAACCTTTACCTGTTGCAGCGGTAGTGTTACCCACGGCATCCAGATTATCTGTACGGTGACGAACCTCTTCAGGCAAACGGCTCATTTCGGCAATACCACCTGCATTATCTGCAATAGGGCCAAAAGCATCTATAGCCAACTGCATGGCTGTTGTTGCCATCATGCCAGCAGCTGCAATTGCTACACCGTACAGACCTGCAAAAAAGTAAGACCCGTAAATACCGGCAGCCAACACGATGATCGGCAGCACTGTAGATTCCATACCCACAGCTAAACCGCCAATAATGTTGGTTGCGTGGCCAGTGGCTGATTGCCTGATGATGCTCATTACAGGGCGTTTGCCCATAGCGGTGTAATACTCAGTGATGATAGACATTAACGTACCTACTACTAAGCCCACTAGGATAGACCCAAAAACACCATTTTTGGTAAACACCAGCGAGCCTGCTTTCACAGCATGGGTGGTGGCGTCCTCATCGCGTAGCATATGGAAACTGTCTGCAGGTAACATCCACTGCACTAAGAAATAAGTAGCAATAGCGGTAAGCACAATAGATGCCCAGTTGCCTAAGTTAAGCGCGCTCTGCACGCTATCTGTTTCTTTCTTAATTCTTACAAAAGCTGCACCTACAATTGAGAAGATGAGGCCTAAGCCGGCAATTACCATTGGTAACAACACAGGTGCGATGCCGCCAAAATTATCATGCGACACTATCTCGCGGCCCAAAACCATAGTAGCCAGCATTGTAGCAACGTAAGAGCCAAAAAGATCGGCACCCATACCTGCAACGTCGCCAACATTATCCCCTACGTTATCCGCAATGGTTGCAGGATTACGTACGTCGTCTTCAGGTATGCCTGCCTCTACCTTACCAACCAAGTCGGCACCTACGTCGGCAGCTTTGGTATATATACCACCGCCAACACGGGCAAACAATGCTATGGATTCGGCGCCCAGCGAGAAGCCGGCCAGCACATCAAGCGCTTTGGCCATTTCATCGCCATTTACAGAAGAGCCTGTCACATTTTTAACAAACATTGTATAAAATACAATGAACAGCGAGCCAAGCCCGATTATAGCTAAACCCGCCACACCTAAGCCCATTACAGTACCGCCTGTAAACGACACCTTAAGCGCCTGCGCCAGGCTGGTGCGCGCTGCCTGTGTGGTGCGCACGTTTGCCTTTGTCGCTATACGCATACCAATGTAGCCTGCAAATGCGGAAAGGAAGGCGCCTATGAGGAACGATATAGCAATTATCCAGCTTGAGTTTGTTACCGTAGTGCCAGACCATGCAAGTAATAGTGCTGCTACCACAACAAAGTAGCTTAATATCTTCCACTCTGCTCGCAGGAAAGCCATAGCGCCATCGGCAATGTAGCCCGACAGTAAGGTCATCTCCCCGTCGCCCGCGTCCTGCTTGGTGACCCAGCTGGCTTTAATTGCCATAACGAGGATTCCCACAAGGCCAAAAACGGGAATAAGGTAAATTAAGTAATTGTTCAAGAGATCCATATAATTTAGTTGGTTTATAAGTGAGCTAGCAAAAAAGGCCCTCAGGTGGCCGTAAATACAATTGGTTCGTGCAAAATAGTAAAATTTATTTCTTTACAATAGCCTGTCAATTATAAAGTTTTTGAATAGTTTAGTGAACTTAAACTAAACTGTTGATGGCAAACGACCCCTCAAATACCAAGTTAAAACATGAACTGACCCTGTTGGATGGTACCATGCTGGTAGCCGGATCAATGATTGGCTCCGGCATATTCATTGTGAGCGCCGACATCACCCGGCAGGTGGGTTCGGCAGGATGGCTCATCGCCGTTTGGCTTATTACCGGCTTTATGACGCTAACAGCAGCCTTAAGCTATGGGGAACTGAGCGCCATGTTCCCGAAAGCAGGCGGCCAGTATGTATATCTTAAAGAGAGCTACAATAAACTTGTTGCGTTCCTGTTTGGCTGGAGCTTTTTTGCAGTTATACAAACGGGGACAATCGCAGCAGTAGGTGTTGCATTCTCTAAATTTGCGGCTTATTTATACAAACCCCTGAGTGAAGACAACATCTTGTTTCAGCTGGGCTTTGTTAAGGTCAGCGCAGCGCAACTGGTTTCTATAGTTCTCATATTCTTTCTAACGTTTATAAATACAAGAGGTGTTAAGGGAGGCAAGCTAATACAAACTACTTTTACCTTAACTAAATTGCTTAGCCTCTTTGGTTTGATCTTGTTTGGCTTCCTCGCTTTTAAGAGCGACATATGGAATACCAACTGGACCAACGCCTGGGATCTGCACAAGCTTGCCAAAGACGGCACCACCAGCAACTATACCATGAGCGCGGCTCTGGGAGCAATTGCCATTTCAATGGTTGGTTCTATTTTTAGCAGCGATGCCTGGAACAATGTCACGTTTATTGCAGGCGAAATGCGTAACCCTAAACGGGACGTAGCGTTGAGCCTTTTCTTCGGTACTTTAATCGTTACCATTATTTATGTATCGGCTAACATTGTTTATACGGGTGTATTGTCCCTTCACGACATCGTTAATGCTGAAAAGGACCGCGTTGCTGTATCAGCATCATTCGTGATATTTGGTGCTAAGGGTGCATTGGTTATCGCCGTTATGATCATGATCTCAACTTTCGGATGTAACAACGGATTAATCCTGGCTGGCGCACGTGTTTACTATTCAATGGCTAAGGATGGTGTTTTCTTCAAGAAAACCGGCACTCTTAACAAATTTGGCGTGCCTGAGTTCGGGCTGTGGATACAAGCTGCTGTGGCATCTTTACTTTGCTTAAGCGGGCAGTACGGCAATTTACTAGATATGATATCTTTTGTTGTGGTGATCTTTTATGTGCTTACCATTATTGGCATCTACATCCTCAGGTCAAAACGCCCGGATATTGAACGACCTTACAAAGCATTTGGCTATCCGGTACTGCCGGCCATATATATTATTATGGGTATTGCATTTTGTGTATTGCTGCTGATATACCAACAGCCTTACCCTATTTACGGGTTGATAATTGTACTAATTGGTATTCCAATTTATTATATATCGCAGCGAAACGTTAAACCAGACCACGATCCTGTTGTTTAATATCGTAACAACATTACTCTCATGTAAAGACGCCTATACACCGGCATATAGCTGTGTAAGGCGTTTTTGCATGTTAATACATACCAAGTTTGAAAACACAAAACATAATCAAACAAGTACTGATAACTGGCTTGCTGGCATTTTCCGACCAGTTGCATGCGCAGTCTTTACAGCAAAAGCTGCAAACAGCTTTTAACAGGCTGCAACAGGACAGCCAATGTAAATACGCCTCGGTGTCACTTACCGTACTGGATGCAAAAACGGGCGAGCAGGTGTTTGCCGCTAATCCCGATATGGGACTTGCACCGGGTTCTACGCTCAAAACGGTGACAAGCATTACAGCTTTTTATGTATTGGGTAAAGACTTTCAGTTTCAAACGCAACTGGATTATACCGGCACGCTGGCAGCGGATGGTACCCTGAACGGCGACATTATTATAAAAGGCGGCGGCGACCCTACCTTGGGCAGCTGGCGTTATGCTACAACCAAAGAAGGCTATGTGCTGAATACTGTGGTAGAAGCCATAAAGAAAGCTGGAATAAAGAAAATAAACGGGAAGATCATCGGCGACGACGGTGCTTTCACCCATCAGTCGATACCTGATGGCTGGATCTGGCAGGACCTTGGCACTTACTATGGTGCAGGCATTGCAGGCCTTTGCTGGCGCGAAAACCAGTTTGACATTGCCCTTCGTACAGGAAGCGTGGGCAGCCCTGTAGGTGTTGCAGGCACCATCCCGGCAACTAATTACCTGCAGTACAAAAGCGAGCTGACCACCGGCGCTGCTAAAACAGGAGATCAGGCTTACCCTTACCTGCCGGGCTTTGGCAGCAAGGTAATGTACCTGCGTGGTACCTACGCAACTGACCAAACCAAGAAGCGCATTTCCGCTGCTATTCCTGATCCTGCTTATGATGCGGCGCTGAGGTTGAATGATACCTTGAAAAGCATTGGCATTAGTATCAGTAACGAACCGGCGTCATCAACGCAGCTAAGAGAAAAAAACCTTACGGTACCTGCATCAGCAACAGGTTTAACTACCATTAACTCACCGGAGCTAAGCAAAATAGTTTATTGGCTAAATCAAAAAAGTGTAAACCTGTATGCAGAACAGCTATTAGCTACTATCGCTTCAAAGTTGGGCAAGAGCCCAGCCACCAGCGACGGCGTAGATGCTATGCAGAACTTTTGGGAGGCAAAAGGAATAGACCACCGCAGCATGAACATTTACGATGGTAGCGGTCTTTCTCCTCAGGACAGGATCACCACCAGTACCATGGCACATATTTTACAGGTGGCGCACCAGGAAAAATGGTTTAGCGACTTTTACGAAAGCCTGCCAGTGTACAATGACATGAAGATGAAGAGTGGCAGCATCAGCGCTGTACAGGCTTACGCTGGCTTCCAGGCCAACAATGGTCGCCAGTTGTGCTTCTCTATCATGGTAAACAATTACAACGGCGCAGGCAGCGGTATAAGGGAGAAGATGTTCCGGGTGTTGGATGTACTAAAGGCCCCCTAACCCGCTGAAGGGGGAAGGAGCGACAAATGTGCGTACTGTAACACGAGAAAGTGTTACACCTGTTACACCTAAAAAGGGCTATATTTTCAAAAGTAATTGCAAAACAATAACTTACAAAATTTAGATGTTGCAACATGTTACAGTCTTGGTAACCATGTTACAGTTTTTTAGTAATTTTAAGCTGATGATACAGTCATAAAAGCGGTATTGACTGTGAGTTTCTCTTGTCTCAACTCCGCAACTTTCGGGTTTTAACGCCTTGCGACAAACCTACTTTTGTGTTATAAATCACGATCATGGAAACACAAAGCAACATCAATTTCGACCGCATTGCAGAGGCGATCAACTATATCAAACTTAACTTTAAAATGCAGCCTTCGCTGGAGGAGGTGGCAGAAAAAGTAAACCTTAGTCCGTTTCATTTTCAGCGCATGTTTACCGAATGGGCAGGCGTCAGTCCTAAAAAGTTTCTGCAATACCTCAGTATAGATCACGCCAAAGGCGTTCTAAAAGAGCAGCAGGCTACGCTGTTTGATGCAGCGTTTGAAACCGGCTTGTCTGGCACGGGCCGCCTGCACGACCTTTTTATTAATATTGAAGGCATGACCCCGGCCGAATACAAGAACGGCGGCAAAGCCTTATCTATAAACTTCAGCTATGCCGAAAGCCCCTTCGGCAACATCATTGTCGCATCCACTCCAAAAGGCATCTGCTACATGGCTTTTGCTGACGATAAAGATGAAGCCTTTGATCAGCTGTATAACCAATTTCCAAATGCGAGTTACCACCAGGTTGTAGATATGTCGCAGCAGAATGCGCTGTATATCTTTACCAGGGATTGGTCGCAGCTGGCATCTATCAAGCTCCATCTGAAAGGTACCAGTTTCCAGCTCAAAGTTTGGGAGACATTGCTCAAAATTCCAATGGGCGGCCTTGGCACCTATGGTTCTGTTGCCCACCAGGTGGCATTACCAACAGCAAGCAGGGCGGTAGGCAGTGCTATTGGCGCCAACCCTGTTGCGTTCCTGATACCCTGCCACCGCGTGATCCGTTCTACAGGAGAATCGGGCCAGTACCACTGGGGCGCAGGCAGAAAATCGGCCATTATAGGTTGGGAAGCAGCGAAGACTGATCATCTAACTACTGTATAATATGGATATCCCGAAAAAAGTACAGCAAACGAACTGGCAGTTAGTAACCGACAGCATGCACAACAAAGGCTATGCGGTAATAAGCGGCATTTTAGATGAGGCTGAATGCAAGCAATTGGTGAACCAGTACCCGGCAGAAGGTATTTACCGTAAAGCCATCCAGATGGAGCATCACGGCTACGGCCTTGGCCAGTACAAATACTACAGGTACCCGTTGCCGGCAGTGGTGCAGCAGCTAAGGGAACACGTTTACCCGCATATAGCCCCTATTGCAAACAAATGGATGGAGGTACTGGGTATTGAGAAAAACTTCCCACCTACATTAGCAGAACTAACAGCGCTCTGCAATGAACATGATCAAAACCGACCTACCCCTTTGATACTGAAGTACGGTGTTGGTGGGTATAATGCCTTACACCAAGACTTATACGGCGAGGTGTTTTTTCCGATGCAGATGGTAGCATGCCTCAATCAGCCAGGTGAAGATTACACCGGAGGCGAGTTTGTACTGGTAGAACAACGGCCGAGAATGCAGTCGAAAGCAATAGTCCTCAACCCCAACAAAGGCGATATACTGCTTTTCACAACCAACTTTCGCCCGGTTAAAGGCTCACGTGGTTATTACCGCGTTAACATGAGGCATGGCGTAAGTGAACTCACCTCCGGCGAACGGCACACGCTGGGCGTTATCTTTCATGATGCATCATGATGATGCACATTGATCTGGGAGACACCAGGTTCACAAGAGCAAAACGCATCAGGCAATTGCTCGATTCGAAAGACATAAAAATGGCCGGCAACCGCAAACTGAAGATCTATGGCACACTAAGTTGTGCCTCCGGTAAACTAATGAAAGCCGAGAACCGGGTGTTCTTTAAAGATAATTTGGAAGCTGTTGCAAACGGCTACCGGCCATGCGGGCACTGCCTGCGTGCAGCATACCACGCTTGGCGGCGCACCGGCACACAATGTTAACATAAGTTACAGCGTTACTTGTATATCTTTGTATCAGCAACAATGAAAAAAATTCTCACCCTGTTATTTGCTTTAAGTGTGCTTGCTACTGCTAAAGCGCAAACGGCCGACGATGTTTATAACGAGTACCTCGACTTTAACCTGGCCCGCTTGCAGGGTGAAATGGTAAAGGCTATGGATTTGGGAGAGAAGATTATACCGGATGCAGCCAAACTAACGGATAAGGCACGCATCAACTTCTACTATTCTATTGGTAAGTTGTATGAGGACGACAGCCAGTCTGTAAAGGCGCAGGCTTATTATGAGAAGGTAGCAGCGGCCGTGCCTAATTACTACGTTGTACAAAGAGCGCTTGGTTACATTTACGCCAAAAAAGCGGAAGACATCGCCGACCAATTGAACGCTGCTAAAAACAATGCCGCAGAGAATAAGCGGCTAACTGCTTTATACACCTCGGCGGTTAAAAAAGCCCTGCCTTACCTGGAAAAAGCCCAGGCCTGCGACCCGGATGAGGATACGCTAAAGCGTATAAAGGTTTTCTACAAAAACATTAACGATGCCCAGGGTACAGCCGGTTTAAACACCCGCCTTGCTGCACTATCTAAAAACTGCATTGATCTGCTGGACGATAAATAGTTAAAAGTTGAGCGCTTTACCCTGCCTTGGATAGATCAGGTTCATCTGCCTTTCTTCGTTGGCATAGTTGAGTTGAGTTTTAATTTTGGTGATGGTTTTGTACGGAGGTTTAAGGTGCGTAATCACCACGTTTAATCCTTTAAGCGGCGTGCCGGATATACGGGCTAACTCATCCAGTTCGTTCATCAGCAAACGCGGGGTTAAATGCCCAAATAGCGTTTTATCCGGCTGCTCGTTAGGGAAGCTTACTTCTATCATTATAGCTTTAAGCTTTCCGGCTTTTACCAGTGGCGCTACAGCTTCCCACAAGTGCTGCAGGTTTTGGCTTTTTTCAATCTCATCGGCACCGGTGTCGCCTAAATAAAGCAAATAATCATCATTGTTGCGCACCAAAAAAGCAGTACTTGTTAAATTGGAGTGTGCCAGCGGAAATGCTTTTACCTGCATAGTGGTGTTGGCGGCAGGTAGTTCTGCCCCGGGCTCCATTGGCACATAGTGGTATTTTTTAAGCTGTGGTTTCTCGCCATCATCAGCAAAATTCGCCCAGCTTTCCCAACTGAAATAGTGCTTTTTAATTGTTTCCAGCGTGCTGGCTAAACCGTAGATATTTTTGGAGCTATCCTCAGGCGAGTTGATGATCATACCGGCGAGATGATCAAGGTGACCGTGGGAAATAAAGTACCCCTGTATATAATCTTTAAGCACCTTTTCGCCGCGTAAATCAAAAGCTTTGTTCTTAACAGCCTCTTCTATTCCCGCGTGCAGGGTACCGGCATCCAGGCAAATGTATTTGTCTGATCCTGCCGGCGCTACCATATACGCGGACAGGTTGCGTTCATCTATACCGCCCAAAACACCAAGCGGCACCACCCTGAATGATGTACCCGACGAAACTTCTTGAGTAACCGCCCTGGTGCGTGCCTTCTTTTTACGATGCTGCGCGTTTGCAAACATTGGCAACAGTAATATAAGTAATGGTATAACAAACCTGCGTGAGTTCATGAGCATTAATGTATGTGTCCAAAAATAACGATCAATTTTACAGAACCGCACATTTGTATTTACTTTGCTGTTATGAAAACCAGTCAAATTGCCGCTAAAGCTGTGGTACGTGTATTTTTTGCCCTGCTGCTGCTAGCCATGGTAATGTTTTTAAACGGCGACCGCACCAAATTACAGCACATTTACCTGGCGCCAAAACACCTGTATACCCTGGCGGCGCCGCTATTACTTATTATCGGTTTTATTACGCTATTGGTGCTGTGCTCTATTAGAAAGTACACCAAACCCGACCTGAACTGGCTGTTGGTGGTAAACACTGTAGTGTTGTTGGTATACCTGGGCACACTATTTTTTGCAGTACAAAAGTTGCTTGCGTAAGGTTACTCTGTTTTCATTTTCTTCTCGGCGGACTTCTTGTACTCGTAATCGCCGCCCATCAGGTAACCCCATGGTTTAAGGATATCTACACGATCAAATATAATTTTGAATATTGCTATCACAGGGATAGAAAGAAACATACCCGACAGCCCCCAAAGCATCTCGCCAAGAATGATGCCCATAAAAGTGATCAGCGCGTTTAACCGCACTTTAGAGCCTACTATCGCGGGGAGTAGAAAATTAGCGTCTACAGCATGTATCCCTATTACACTAATGCCAACGGCAAGTGTATTGCCCAATGTACCGGTTGCGAACGTAATAAGGCAGCTTAACAGCAATGCGGAAAATATGCCCAGATAAGGGATAATGTTGAACAGGCCAACTATGAGCCCCAGCAAGGCAGCATATTTTATCCCGATGATCCAAAAGGCAGTTACGGCAACTGCAGAAACAATTATCATCTCCAGCAGCAACCCCGTGATGTACTGGCGCAGTATCTTTTGCACGTTTTCCACTATATCTACTACCACGTGCGAATCATCATCCTCGAAAACTGCTATTACAAACCGGAAAAGCAAACGCCTGTAAAACAGTATAAAGAAGGTGAAGATCATGATGAAAACATAGAACAGCACCAGTGACGATACTGCACCAAAGGTAGTGCCGAGCACAGCACCACCGGAAGCTAATATCTTTTGGGTGCCGGTATGAATATAATCCAGCTGCTTTGTGGTGTTGATATGGAAAGCCTGCTGCACCCACTCCTGCAGGTCGTACAAGGATTGATCTACCTGTTTCTTCAGCATTGGCCAGTCGCTCGCCAGGTTAGATACCTGCGCGCCAACCAGGTACAATATACCGGCTATAAAGCTTACAAAAAGGATAATGGCAATAAAGGAGGATGCGCTGCGCGGCAGCCTGAGCTTACGTTCCAGAAAGTTAGATATAGGCAGCAGTAACACGGCAAACAAAAAACCGAACAACAATGGGTCGAGCAGTTCCTTGGCTATAATAACCAGGTAACCCATTATACAGAAACCTATAAGCACAAGTGCCAGACGTTCGTAAAAGGGGGCAATAATTTTTTTAACGGGCATAAGCAGGGGTGAAATATATATGAACGTTTAACTTAGCACATAATACGCATTTTGTGGTAAGTATATTAACAAATACTCAACGCGCTATACTAACCGCAAAACCTAAAATAGGTTGTAACTATTCTTAATTGATTTTCGACTTAAGAGGAAAAGCACACTAGCGCGCTTAAATTGCATCTATTGTCAGCAAACATCTAACAATATGACCGGACCAAACCCCGATACCCGTTATCCTTTACAGCCCTACCAGAACCTGGTGTTCCTGAAGAATTTTATTACCCGCCCTAATATTTTAGTAGGCGATTATACCTACTATGATGACTTTGATAACCCGGCCGACTTTGAGAAGAACGTGCTCTATCATTTCGACTTTGTTGGCGACAAGCTGATCATTGGAAAATTTTGCGCCATTGCCTCCGACGTGAAGTTTATTATGAACGGCGCTAATCACGAAACATCGCCGATATCAACTTTTCCCTTCGCTATATTCAGGAACGGCTGGGAGAAGATAAGCGAAGGAGTTGATATAGCTGAGAAATACCCAACCAAAGGGATACAGTTATTGGCAACGATGTATGGATAGGTTACAATGCTACCATTATGCCGGGTGTAAAGATTGGCAACGGTGCTATTATAGCCTCTAAAGCAGTTGTTACCAAAGATGTACCTGCGTATGCCATTGTAGGTGGCAACCCTGCGCAAGTTATACGCAAACGCTTTGATGATGAGCGGATAGCCCGGTTGGAGAAAATTGCATGGTGGGATTGGAGTGCAGAAAAGATAACAGCAAACCTGCTGCTTATTAACTCTGGTGATATTGACGCGCTGGAGAAAGCCGCAACCTAAATTGGCAGGCAGTTTGTATGGTTAACATTAACTAATACATACTACCATGGCAAAGTATTCAAAAAAAGCAAGCGAGAAAGTGGAAGAAACCATGCACGAAATGAAAGAAGGCAAACTGAAAAGCGGCAGCGGTAAAAAGGTAACGAGCAAAAAACAGGCAGTAGCAATCGGTTTGTCGGAAGCGCGTAAAGAAGGGGCGAAAGTGCCTAAAAAGAAAGATTGATAATGAACACTACAATTTACCGCAGATGGTGCCTGAACCGTTTGCGGTAAAATACTATTCCGTATAAAATGCAGCGGCTATCCAGTCGTTAAGTTCTCCTTTTTTCTCCAGCTGAATCAAATTTTCAACGTCTTCATCCTTTCGCTTTCTAGGCTCACTATTGTACTTATCAATAAGTGCTTTCAAGGCAGTTACATTAGCAGAATTCAAGTCGAAATCATGCTTGTGCTGTAGAGAATACTTCGAGAACTGCGCCATGTATATAAAACCAAGCTGCGGGTTGCGATCAGACAGGCTCATAACAGCCTCTGTAAGTTTGATAGTAACAGCAGGCGACCCTTTCGCCCATTTTAACAGGAACTGCGTGGCCGCATCCATTTTCTGCGGCGACGACGACCATGGCGTTTGCTGCAGCCAGTCCGCGGTTTTAATTATTTCGGGTTCGTACCGCTCGTAATCAGCATCTGTTTTAAGCACATAGTCTTTGGGCACCTCATAGCTTTGGGCTAAGGCCATTGCCGATGCAAACATCAGAAAAAACAAAAAGCCGGTTACCTTATACATGCAGTAGTTTTAACGCTAAGATACTCATTGATTGCTATTTGATGGTGAAAGAATCTATAATTTTCATCAGCACCACAGCTTCATCAATTGTACAAGGATTTGGCCCCTCGTCTTTGAAGAAGGCAACTATCTTCTCAATCATCGGCTGCTGTATATGTTCAGGATGCGTGAAGTTGATGGTTTCTTCACCTGCATCAGTTTTGACATTCACCCAGGTACCAAAAAACGGGAACGTTATTTTTCCCTTAGTACCAACAATCTCGCAGGTATCCACCATTTCACTTTCGGCAACGTTAAAAGCCCAGTTGCCGTTTACTACAATGCCGTTTTTGAACACGATTGTACCGCTTACATTATCATCCGCAGGGCTCATGTTTGCCTGGTTTAGGCTGTACCCTGTATAATGTACAGGTTCGCCAAAGAAGTACAGCATCAGATCCAGTTGGTGCGGTGCAAGATCATGAAAGTATCCCCCGCCGGAAATTTCCGGGTCTAGCCGCCAGTTGGTGCCCGGGTATGTTGGAACCCTGGGCTCGCGGTTTTGCCACATGCGTATCTGCACGTTACGTACTTCGCCTACTGTATTATTCTCAAGCAACTGCCTTACATGCAAAAACATGGGCAAGGCGCGGCGGTAGTGTGCAACAGTTAGCTTAGCACCACTGTCGTGCACGGCCTGCGCCATAGCTTCGGCTTCAGCAGCATTGCGGGTTACAGGTTTTTCCACGTAAACATTTAACCCTTTTGCAATAGCACGTTTGGCATACTTCAGGTGCGATGATGGCGGAGTAGCTATAGATACAGCGTTCACCTCGGCATCTGTAAGTAACTGTTCGGCATCACTGTACCACCTCGGCACGTTGTGCCTGCGAGCGTAATCAGCTGCCTTTTCCGCATCCCGGCGCATTACGGCTACCAGGCTGCTATCCGCTATTTTGTTGTAAGCCTGGCCACTTTTACGTTCGGTAACGTCGCCACAGCCGATAATGCCCCAGTTAATTGCACTCATTTTGATATATTAGTTGATCATGGCCAGCAACTCTTCATCGCTGATGATCGGTATTTTTAATTTTGTTGCTTTTTCCAATTTCGACGGGCCCATGTTGTCGCCCGCTACCAGGTAGCTGAGTTTTGCCGAAATGCTGCTGAGTATCTTGCCGCCATTCTGCTCGATAATATCTTTGAGCTCATCGCGTGAATACTTATCGAATGTTCCGGAGATTATAAAGTTCTGCCCGGAGAGTTTATCGCTTGCAAGTGAAACCTCTTTTTCTTCTGCAATAAGCTGTAATCCCGCCGCCCGAAGCTTTTCTATTTCGTCACGATGGGTGTCATCCGCCAGGTAATTAAATAGACTTTCCGCAATCCGGCCGCCTATCTCTTCGGCTGCGGTAAGCTCCTCAACCGAAGCGGCCATTAACTTATCTATGGTTTTAAAATGTGCTACCAGCTTTTTGGCAACAGTTTCTCCCACAAAGCGAATCCCCATGCCGAACAGTACTTTTTCAAAGGGCTGTTGTTTAGAGCGTTCGATACCGTCAAGCATGTTGTTTATCGACTTCTCGCCGAAACGCTCCAGTCCTTTAAGGTCGTCACGTTTATCCTTTAAAGTATAAAGATCACTGATGTGCCTGATGAAGCCTTTTGTATAAAGCATGTCAATGGTCTCGTCACCAAGCCCATCAATATTCATCGCCTTACGCCCAATAAAATGCTGCATTTTACCTATGATCTGCGGAGGGCAGCCTTCATCATTAGGACAGTAATATGCCGCTTCTCCTTCTTGCCTAAGTAGCTCAGTATGACAGGCAGGGCAATGAGTAATATAATAAATTGGCTTTGCATCCGGCTTTCGTTTATCCAGGTTTACGCTGATGATTTTTGGAATGATCTCCCCGCCCTTTTCAACATAAACCGTGTCGTGCTCATGCAACTGCAAGCGTATAGTTATCTCATCGGCATTATGCAGCGTTGCACGCTTTACCGTTGTGCCAGCCAGCAGCACTGGTTTTAAGTTAGCCACCGGGACAACAGCACCTGTACGACCTACCTGGTAGGTAACCGCCAGAAGTTCGGTCTCTACTCTCTCAGCTTTAAACTTATAGGATATAGCCCAGCGAGGTGACTTAGAGGTAAAGCCCAACTCTTGATGCTGAGAGTAGTTATTTACTTTGACAACAATACCGTCAATATCGTAGCTTAAGTTATGCCGTTCTGTATCCCAGTGTTTAATGAACTCCAGTACACCGCTAATGTCATTTACTAATCGGCTATGGTCATCTACATGGAACCCCCACTCCCTTACTGCCTCGAGGCTTTTCCAATGCGTTTTAAAGAGCAATTTTTCGGTATATAGGCCATATAGAAAGCAGTCCAGCGGTCGACGGGCAACTTCTGCAGAGTCCTGAAGTTTCATGGTGCCGGAGGCAAAGTTGCGCGGATTAGCATAAGGCACCTCGCCATTGTCTATACGCTCTTTGTTCAGCCTCTCAAACGCTTTCAGGTGCATGAAAACCTCACCCCGAATCTCGAAAAGGTCTGGGTAGTTCCCCTTCGCAAGTTTTTTTGGAATGCTGTGGATGGTGCGTACGTTGGTGGTCACCTCGTCGCCCTGGGTGCCATCACCGCGGGTAACTGCACGAGCCAATGCACCGTTTTCATAGGTAAGGCTCATGGACAGGCCGTCGAACTTAAGTTCGCATACGTATTCAAAATTGTCTCCTATAGCCTTGCGAATACGCTGATCAAAATCAATCAGCTCCTGTTCGTTATAAGTATTCCCTAACGAGAGCATGGGCCAGCGATGCTTTACCGTAACAAACTCTTTGGTAATGTCGCCACCTACCTTTTGTGTAGGTGAATCCGGGTCGGCAAAGTCAGGAAATTGCTTTTCCAGTTCGCTTAGTTGCTTAAGTTTTTGATCGAAATCAAAATCGGCAATGGTGGGCATAGCCAGCACGTAGTAGTTGTAATTGTGCTGTTTAAGTTCGGCGGTTAGCGACTGTATCTTCTCTTTGGCTTCGGTAGGCGACATGGTAGCGAAGATAATTTTTTTGCCTGAATACTGCGTTACCCGTGTTTTACAAATAAAATCAGTAATAAAGATGAACTCAATATTTTACAGTAACTACCACGGGGTAATGATCTGAAGGTACCCGACCATGGTATGTATTTGTCAGGATTCCATAACGTAGTACCTTGAACTGTTTAGTCACAAAGATGTGATCGATCCGCTTATCGCCTGCTGTAGTTGCATCAAAGGAGTTAAAAGTATTGCTAGGCGCAAGCCTTACGGGGGATAGCACATAGGAGTCCTTTAGCACACCCGAGTTGTTGATTACCGCGTAACTGTCTGATGTTTGATCTACATTGAAATCGCCGGTAAGTATCACCGGCATGTTGGCCGGCATTTCCTTTATTTTTTGTAGGATCAGTTTAGAACTTTCGCTTCTTGCAATCACGCCAACGTGATCCATATGCAGGTTGAACATGTAAAAGGTAAAACCAGATTTTATTTCTTTGAACTGCACCCAGGTACAAATCCGTGGTAGTGCAGCGTCCCAGCCCTTGTTGGGTTTATCAGTTATGGTTGATAGCCAGAAATTACCGCTTTTAAGCACCTTAAATTTGCTGGCTTTGTAGAATATGGCAGAATGTTCGCCGCCGTGCTTCCCATCATCACGACCTGCCCCTATCCATTTGTAGCCTGGCAAACTATCGCTCAGTTCATTCAATTGATGGTACTTGAGCTCCTGGGTACCAAAAGCATCCAGATCCTGAAACTGAATTAACTTTGCCGCCCAGGGAAAACGCTGCCCCCAACCGTTACCAGCAGTAGAGTCGCCAGCGTTGGAGTAACGAAGATTGTAAGTGCCGATACTCAGTTGGCGCGATTGCCCTAAAACGCTTCCGGCAGCTATAAGCAATGCAAAAAAGACTATTATAAATTTCATAGCTAATAAGTGTAATTGTTTAAACAAAGTATGTCGCGTTTAAACAACGCCTTCCCTTTTCCGTACAAACCATTCGGTGCTCAGGAAGATTAGTAACAGGCCAAATATCCACTTCAGGTCTATCATGTCGCTGTAGTGCTTATCCTCATAAACAACCGTTTTGATGTTTTCGTTTTTGCGGATGAGATCAGCAAGCTTGCTTATTTCTGATGGATAAAGCATCTGCCCACCCGAACGCCTCGATATGGTGCGCAACAGCTGGTGGTTAGCAGCACTTTGCCGGGCCTCCAGGTTCAGTGGTCTGATATTGATCTGCCCGTGGGCGATCAACTGTTGCTTTCCGTTTTTGGCCGTAGCCGTATAGCTGTACTCGCCAACCGGCAAGGCGCCCGCGTTTAGTTGGTAGCTCTGGCCACTACGAGTGAACAAAAAGCTATAACTCTTGCCCGTTCCGCTCTTCAAATTAATACTCACATCAGGTGTGTTCACCAGCTCAAGCGCATCGTTATAGAGCTCAGCGTTTAGCAAAACGTTCTCGCCTTCATCAAACACGGTTTTGGCCGGATACACCCTAAAACGTTCCCGGTTACCATTTGCTGTAATATATTGCACCGCCTGGCCAAATAACTCTTCCATAGCGTGGTGATTACCATACTCTCGGTACTCTGCCAGTTGCCAGCGCCACAGGCCTTCACCTGCCAGGGCTGCGGTGCGTCTACCGCCTTCGTCGCTAAAAGCCAGCAACGGATATCCGGCAGCAACGTTGCCTATCTTTTGTTTAAGCAATACGTTTGCGTTACCTATAGTTTCATAGCTTCCGTATGCTGTTAATAGCGGCGGTAATTTAGCTAGCTTGTTTTGGCTGGAATCTGATAATGTAAATGCTGTAAACGATGGTACCGGCTGTGCAAACACTTCCTGCTCGTCGTCACGGGAGGCTTTTATACGAATGATCTTCTGCGCGTTATTAAACGCCCCAACGTCGCCTTGCGCACCTGATATAAACCATAACGGCATCCTGGCAGACAGCAGGTTTTGTGCTTTACTGTAACCCGCTGCGGATAACTGGTAAAGAATAGCCAGGTTTTGGTCTGCGGCTTTTACATTGCCGAGTTCATCAACCAGCACGGCTCTTACCTCGAAGTTTTTATTTGCCTCGATGGATTGTGTTATAGCGCTTACGTCAGGGTGCGGCCCTTCATACACCAGCAGCACTTTTTGCCGGGCATCCAGCACCTCCACGTAAAATGTTTCCGTATTGTTTTGTACGGATAGCTCGTTCTTTACCGGTGCTATGCTTACCGTATACTTTCTGATGCCTTTTTTATCGGCATTTAGTTTTAGCGGGATGACCTTCTTGAATGTAGCAGACGTCACCGCAATGGCTTGTGATGCTACCTGCCGGCCGTCTTCAGTAACCGTGAGGCGCATCTGTTCCCCGTTGCTTTGGTAGGCTTCGGCAAGTATCTCCACCTCAAAGTCATTGCCGAGGAAAGCCGTTTTGTTGTAAGTAACATTACCAAGAAGCAAGTCGCGGCGGGGTGTGGTGTCGCCAAGGGCTATGGTGTAGATACTGCTTTTTATGTTGCGGGCTTCGTACTGCGGATCGGCACCAAGATTATAAAGGCCATCTGTAGCCAGTACCATCGCGCCCACATTTTGGTTCGTGAACTGATCATTCAGCTGGTGTAGCGCGCTGGAGATATCCGTCTGTTTACCGTTGTAGGTATTGGAAAGGCTATCGTGCAGGCTCTTGTCAAAGCTAAACTCATGTACCTCGTAATCGTTACCAAGCTGCTTTTTAAGGGAACTTAATGCGGAGGAAGGTAACGATGATGCTTTACCAAAGAGCTTTATGGATTCTGACCTATCCTGCACAACCAGTATTACCGGCTTTTGTGGCTTGTAACTTACCGAGCGGATGAGCGGCGACACCAGCAGCAATCCCAGGCAAGTAACCACAATTGCCCTCACTGCAAACAATCCATACTGTGCGCCAGGTGCAAGCGTTACCGGCTGACGGTACATTAACCACGCGTAAGCCAAGCCAAGCAACACGCAGGCAGGCACCCACCAGCCCGAAGCAGCACCCCAGGTAACAGAAAATAACAAATGACAGACGTAAGCCGGATTGTGCGTAAAGCCCATTATTAAACCTTACCCGCAATTTGCGAATTTATTGTGAGCGCACGAACATAATTTTCTGTCGCAAAGTGTACAAGTGTTTCGCTTTGCAAAACCGAAACACCCGGAACAGCTAAAAAAGCTATATGCTTGTTTAACATTATGTTGCAAAAAAAAACGAAACAACCCGAAACAGTCGCCATACTTTAGCAACAACATGCAACTTACTGAAAGTTAGATACATGGAAAAGAGTATGCTATTTTGAAGCATCCATGCGAAACACCCCCAGCGAAACACTTTTAGCAATAATACCAAGCCGTATTGTATTAGAGGGTATCACATTATAGCTTAACAATGCTGATGCGAACCGGCCCTTTTATATGATCCACATCTACCGGTTTCCCTTTTTGGGTGATGATCACCTCACCAGTTTTGTGCAGTTCGATAGCAGCATTGCGCACTTCCTGCATGTGATTTCTCCAGTCATCAGGAAACAATTGCCGAGCTATTTCCGAAGGGCAGGTGCTTTTGTCGGGGCCACGTTCGGCGGCTTTGGTGAGGATGGTGTTGGAGATGTTCAATTAAACTTGTTTACTACCATGAACAACCACCCGTCGTACTGTCTTGTTTTAGTACCCCAGCCTAATACTAAAGTGAGTGCATGCAGCTCCAAGTTATTCTTTTCAGTGTATAACAATACCTTCCAATGATGATGACCGCCAGTGATGTACTTTTTCTTTTTCCGCAAAAGAAAAAGTACCAAAAAGAAAACTCGCGGCTGTGCCAGCTTGCTTTAAAGTTTCTGCTGCTGCAATGCACTGCTAACCGCAACCTGCCAAGGCCGCATGAATAATAATATGTTCTGTTCGTCGCTACAGGTCCTTCTTCACAACAAAAAAGCCAAAAGCCCTTTCTCAGAACTTTGGCTTTTCGCTTTAAGTTTTATGCTTTCTTATAGCATTCCGCCGTCTACAGGGATTACCTGTCCGGTGATGTAAGCTGCCATGTCTGATGCCAGGAAAACGCAGGCATTTGCCACGTCTTCAGTTTCGCCAGCACGTTTTAGCGGGATAGCTGCTGCCCAGCCTTCTACTACTTTAGGATCCAGCACTTCGGTCATCTCCGTACGGATAAAGCCTGGTGCAACCACGTTGGTGCGGATATTACGTGAGCCTAATTCTTTTGCTACCGATTTAGAGAACCCGATGATACCTGCTTTTGACGCTGCATAGTTGGCCTGCCCTGCATTACCCTGCACACCCACAACCGAACTCATGTTAATGAACACACCCTTGCGTGCTTTCATCATGATCTTGGAAGCTGCCTTGGTTACGTTGAATATCGATTTTAAGTTCACGTCCAATACTTCATCCCATTGGTCTTCGGTCATGCGCATCAGCAGTCCGTCTTTAGTTATACCGGCATTGTTAACTACAATATCCAGCTTGCCAAAATCAGCAACAATATCATTTATCAGTTTTTCGGCTTCGTCAAACTTAGAGGCATCGCTACGGTAACCTTTAATTGTGGTACCATGTGCCTGCAGTTCCTGCTCCAGCGCCTGCCCTTTTTCTACCGACGACAGGTAAGTAAAAGCTACGTTTGCGCCATGTTCGGCAAATTTCTCCGCTATTTTGCGGCCTATTCCTTTAGATGCGCCAGTAATCAGCGCGGTTTTTCCTTCTAATAATTTCATAATCTAAGCTATGTTTTTTGGACGCCGTGAAGGTAATGATTAAGTGGGAAAGACGGAAAAACTCTGTATACTACTACGCTGTTCCCTACCTTCAAAAATGAAAAGTAAGGAACAAGTTGCCTGATATTGCATTAAACCCCTGAATGGTAGACCCGCCTTCGCGCGAGTTATAACTAGCGCCGGTGATACCCAACCCATAGCGGCCCTCGGCACCAATGCTCATGTTGCTGCCAACTGCGCAGTTAAAACCCAGTTTGGGGCCAAAATAACTGACACTGGTGTTCCCGGAAACCGACACGTAACTGCCCGAACCATCTGATGCGGACAAGTCAAATTTGGTAAGTACAAACCCGCCATTTACACCTGCATACACATCAACAAGGCCAGTTAGCGGCACTTCGTAGGCAATGCCTAAATAAAAGCCTGTGCCCTGGTAATTGCTGTATTTAGTCACCACATCTTCAAAGCCCTCTTCAGATTCTGTAAACTCGGCTTGTTTTGGTTTATAGGACCGGTAGTCTATAGTTCCGGAGTATACCACATTGCCCATGCGCCGGGTAACTGTAGCACCAAAAGTTGGGGCCGCCTTATAAAAATCCCCAACATCGCCCCGAGGGGTTTCGTAACCTGCATTGAGTGATATTCCCCAGCCATCGCTTCGCTCTACGCCGCCGCTGTTGTGGTTGCTGCCGCCCAGCATATCACCATCGGCACCAATACCGGGTGTATGGCGGCGCTGCGCGTTGGCGGGCGACCAGGTAAAAACAACTAAAATAAAAAGCGTAAATACGGTGGCGAATGCCAGCCTTTGGGGAGAATTAGGGCGCATTGGGTTGATAAGGAATAGTTTACGCTACTAAGATAATATAATTTCCTTATCCGATAAAATTTTGTGTGTTGGTCTTAAGTAAGATGTTCTTAGTCGACAGTAGCAAGGCGTACAGGTCTTCGCCGTGCTCAGACTGATAAGGGTGATTGGCTGGTCATCAACAGTGTCATGGTGAGCCGGTCGAACTATTGAAAGCTGTATAGTCTTCGACAAGCTCAGTCTGACAGAATTAAACATCCCTTACCCAGGGTTCTTCGCCGGTGAAGTGTATAGTGGCCGCTTGCTCGTCTACTTTAAAATCCCAGCTAATGGTGTCTTTGGCGTTGTTATGTACATCTGAACAGGTATAGTGAAAGTGCAGGCTGAACCGCGCGCGAAAAGAGCCGGACTTCTTTACAGGATCGAACTTTGCGTCTATCAACTCCAGCTGGGTTACTACCGGTGAGCCGCCGTCTTTGTTATGGTAAGCCTCTAGTGCACGGGTGAGGGTGGCGTAATTAGCGCTGGCTTTATCATTGAAGATGTTTTGCAGGAAATCTGCAACGAAAACGCTGCCGCTCAACAGTTCGCCAACAGGTGTATGTAACTGAAATTCTTCTCTCATTGGGAATATTGGAAGCAAAAATAATTTTTTGTTGACGACGACAGACAAAATGAGTTCGACATTTGACGTTTAAGCATAGTTGTGAGATTGCTTCGTTCCTCGCAATGACGGATTGGATTTTCTGTAGTATTTTGGAACTCTACAAGCTCTCCTGATACTCCTGCTGCAGTTCCAACAGGCATTTTGCACACAGGCAGCCTTCATACAGTTCGCTTACGTACTGCACTTCGTTAATGGTTAGCTGCACTTTGCTGCACTGGCATTTGGTGTAAGAGTTGGCCTTACATTCAAAGCTGTCATTACAGCGATCACAGCGGATGATCTCGTGTTTTATCATTTGTTAGTAGTCCGCAAGTCGGTAAAGTCAGTAAGTCCGGATTACGGATCAGCTACCGGCCAGCTCTGACAAGTACAAAGGTCTTAAACAAAACGGCAAGCCTTATCATACAAACGTAAAAGGCCGGGGAACTTGTGGTTCCCCGGCCTTTTATTGTCTTGTGGTAAGTTATACTTCAGTTTTCGCAGCAACCGGTTTTTCCGGCTCGCCGTTTTGCGAATCTTTAAATTCTTTCATGCCTTTACCAAGGCCTTTCATTAGTTCCGGGATCTTTTTCCCGCCAAATAGTAGTACTATCGCTAGTATGATCAGTATGATCTCCGGTGCTCCTAAGCCCATAATATTGGTATTTAATTGTTTAATGTATATACGTAATAAAAGATACTTTGGTCTTACAAAATCATCTTTTATTAAAGGTAGGTATTTTATACAATATACCAGCCCATGAACTGTAACCTTTTAGTTATTGTTCATGGGCTGGTATAATGTAGTACTAACTTATCTTGCCTATAGACCGGTTATGCCGAGCAGGTTACACAACCTTCTTCCATTGAGCAGGTTGGGCCGGCAGGTACATCCTCGCTGCTGTTGTCTGCAACAACTTCCGGAATAACGGCTTCCATGTTTTTACCACCCTGGTTCTCAACCGTAAACTTAACCGCTTGCGATGCCGCTTGTGTACGCAGATAGTACATGCCTGTTTTAAGGCCCTTCTTCCATGCGTAGAAGTGCATTGAGGTAAGCTTGCTTGCGTTTGGCGAGTTGATGAACAGGTTAAGCGATTGCGACTGGCAAATGTACGCGCCCCTGTCTGCAGCCATATCAATGATGTTACGCATCTTGATCTCCCAAACAGTTTTGTACAGCTCTTTAATATCAGCAGGTATCTCGGCAATGTCCTGGATAGAACCGTTGGCAGAAATGATTCTGTCTTTCATGGCAGGCGTCCACAGGTTACGGTTAACCAGATCGCGCAGCAGGTGCTTATTCACGATCACAAACTCTCCACTTAGTACACGGCGGGTGTAAATGTTTGAGGTATATGGTTCAAAGCACTCGTTGTTACCCAATATCTGCGAGGTTGACGCGGTAGGCATAGGCGCTACCAGCAGGGAGTTACGCACACCATGGTTCATTACATCAAGGCGCAGGTTTTCCCAATCCCAACGGCCGCTTTCCGGTTTAACGTTCCAAAGGTCAAACTGGAACTGGCCTTTTGATAACGGTGATCCTTTAAAGGTTTCGTAAGCGCCATCTTTTATAGCCAGGTCCTTAGAAGCCGTCATGGCAGCAAAGTAAATGGTCTCGAAGATGTCTTTGTTCAGCTGTTTAGCTTCTTCGCTCTCGAATGGCATACGCAGCAGGATGAACGCATCGGCTAAACCCTGTACACCTAAGCCTATTGGGCGATGGCGCAGGTTGCTGTAACGTGCCTCTTCTACCGGATAATAGTTATGATCAATGATCTTGTTCAGGTTCAAAGTAGCCTGGTAGGTTACTTCGTACAATTTCTGGTGGTCAAACTCACCGTTGATCACGTAGCGTGGCAAGGCAAGCGATGCCAGATTGCAAACCGCAACTTCTTTATCTGAAGTGTACTCGATAATCTCGGTGCAAAGGTTTGAGCTTTTTATAGTACCCAGGTTTTGCTGGTTAGATTTAGCGTTAGCCGCATCCTTGTACAACAGGTAAGGTGTACCGGTTTCTACCTGGCTATCCAGTACTGCAAACCAAAGTTCCTGTGCTTTAATGGTTTTACGGGCACGGCCTTCACGCTCGTATTTGGTGTATAAAGCTTCAAACTCGTCGCTGTGGCAGTCGGCCAGGCCGGGTGCTTCATGCGGGCAGAACAGGCTCCAGTCCTCATTAGCTTCAACACGTTTCATGAACAGGTCGCTTACCCAAAGTGCATAGAACAAATCGCGGGCGCGCATTTCTTCTTTACCGTGGTTCTTACGCAGATCAAGGAACTCGAAGATATCTGCATGCCATGGCTCCAGGTAAATAGCGAAAGCGCCTTTACGTTTGCCGCCGCCCTGGTCTACATAACGGGCAGTGTCGTTAAACACCTTCAGCATTGGTATGATACCGTTGCTGGTACCGTTTGTACCGCTGATGTATGAACCTGTTGCACGCACATTGTGGATGCTGAGGCCGATACCGCCGGCGCTTTGAGAGATCTTGGCAGTTTGCTTAAGGGTATCGTAGATGCCTTCGATGCTGTCGTCCTTCATGGTTAACAGGAAGCATGATGACATTTGTGGTTTTGGAGTACCTGCGTTGAACAAGGTAGGTGTAGCATGTGTAAACCAGCGCTCGCTCATCAGGTTGTAGGTTTTGATAGCGCTCTCGATATCATGCTTGTGGATACCAACCGATACACGCATGAACAGGTGCTGAGGGCGCTCGGCAATTTTACCGTCTATCTTCAGCAGGTATGATTTTTCAAGAGTCTTGAAACCGAAGTAATCGAAACCGAAGTCGCGGTCATAAATAATGCTGCTATCCAGTATATCTGCATTATCGCGGATGATCTCGTATACATCATCAGCTAATAACGCTGCATTTTTGCCTGTTTTTTTGTCAACGTACTCGTACATACGTTTCATTGTTTCTGAAAACGACTTTGTGGTGTTCTTATGCAGGTTGCTTACCGCTATACGCGATGCCAGCAAAGCATAGTCAGGGTGCTTGGTAGTTAACGATGCCGCTGTTTCTGCTGCAAGGTTATCCAGCTCTGATGTGGTTACACCATCAAATAAACCCTCAATAACCTTTTTGGCCACATCAATAGGGTCCACCAGGTTAAAGCCATAACACAGTTTTTCAATTCGCGCGGTGATCTTGTCGAATTTTACCGTTTCTTTTCTGCCGTCTCTTTTTATTACGTACATTTTTTGTTGGTAGTTAAGTAGTTAGTGTAAAGTGTGGGGAAGCTTTAACCAACAGTATTAAATTAATTAGGGTTATATAGTTAGGGTACTTTTGATCGGTTTAGAAATCCTCGTCAAGCGAGAAGGCTTTTGTTTCAGGTGAATTCATTACGCCGCTTTTCTGGTAATCGCCAACGCGTTTTTCAAAAAAGTTGGTTTTACCCTGCAGGCTTATCATCTCCATAAAATCGAACGGGTTTGTAGCGTTGTATACTTTATCGTAACCAAGTTCGCCCAGCCACCTATCTGCAACAAACTCAATATACTGGCTCATCAGCTTAGCATTCATGCCTATTAAACTAACCGGCAGCGCTTCGCTAACAAATTCTTTTTCTATTTCTACCGCATCGGTAATAATCTTGGTAGCTGCTTCTTTGCTCAATTTATTATCCAGCATTTTGTACAGCAGGCACGCGAATTCGCAGTGTGAACCTTCATCACGGGAGATCAGCTCGTTACTGAAGGTAAGGCCCGGCATCAAACCACGTTTTTTAAGCCAGAATATAGAGCAGAAGCTACCTGAAAAGAAGATACCTTCTACTGCTGCAAATGCTACTAAACGCTCGGCAAAAGTACCGTTGTTTATCCAGCGTAGTGCCCACTCGGCCTTTTTACCTACACAAGGCACGGTATCAATAGCATGGAACAGGCGGTCTTTTTCAGCCGGATCTTTAATGTAAGTATCAATTAACAGCGCATAGGTTTCTGAGTGGATATTCTCCATCATGATCTGGAAACCGTAAAAACAACGTGCTTCCGGCAGCTGCACCTCGCTCATGAAATTTATGGCAAGGTTCTCGTTCACTATACCATCACTCGCGGCAAAAAACGCCAGGATGTGCGATATAAAATGCTTTTCGCCTGCGTTAAGGCTTTCCCAATGCTTAATGTCGTCAGACAGGTCTATTTCTTCCGCGGTCCAGAAGCTGGCTTCCGCTTTTTTGTACATCTCCCAAATAGCGGGGTATTTAATAGGCAGGATAACAAAGCGGTCTTTGTTCTCTTTAAGCAGTAATTCAGTTTCCTCTTGCATCGTCCTCTTTAATTTATTGTCGTTTATGCTTTATTATCCCGTTCTCTCTTCGCTTATAGCTGCACTGTGTACCACAAGTTTGCAGACGAGTGTGCCTCACGAGTTTTTTAAATGGCCGAAGCCGTTATTACCCGCCCCAAAAAGCATCCTCACTAATCCCCTGCTATTAAACTTTATTTTAATACACACAGCCCATGCTCAGCATGGTGTTTCCTTGTTGTTTGACGAAGATAGAGCCGCCAAACGGATAGCGTTGAAAGAACTTATGCTTCAAAGATAGGGCATGAGTTTATAGGACGTTAGTTGAAGTTTTTAACATCACCTGTAAGTTATAAACAAAGCAAAATAAATTTGGAAGTTAGCGATGAATATGCTGCTGTTTCAATCACATGAACATCAGCTGTTTAACTATTTATTGAGTTGTGTTAACACAAACAAGACAACATAACATTTACCTAATATACAGGTGATGTTTACTTTACTTTTCACAGACAAAAACCACCTGTAGAACGGCTTGTAAACACTGGTTTTTGGCCAAAAACAGACCCGATTTTAAATGGGTTTTCGGAGCTTTGAAGGTTATGCAGAGAGATTGTGGAAAACAAAAATTCCGATCTTTTTTCAAGACCGGAATTCCTGTTTATCGTCAATAATTATTGGGCATCTGCAACCGGCACAAACTTCATCGAGATGGAGTTTACACAGTGGCGGGTGTTCTTGGGTGTCATGTACTCGCCCTGGAAAACATGGCCCAGGTGCGCACCGCAATTGGCGCAAAGTATTTCGGTACGGCGGCCGTCTGCATCCGTTTCCCAACGTACTGCGCCTTCTATCTCATCGTCAAAACTTGGCCAGCCGCAAAACGATTCAAACTTATCTTCGCTGCGGTATAGCGGAGCATCACAGCGCTTGCATACATATAAACCCTGCGCTTTATTGTTTAACAGTTCGCCGGTGAATGGCCGCTCGGTACCTTTGTATAGTATTACCCTTTCTTCGTCGGGAGTTAACTGATTATAATTCATTTTTTATTTTTTGATTAGATGATGTTAATGATTCTATCAATTGACCACTTGGCCTTAGACTGCGACCTGATTGACAATCCTTTTCACATAAATATACGACAAATTGCACGGTTTTTTTGTTTGTACAGGGATGTTTACACGGGTTTGACCGAGCGAAATTAAAAACTTTATAGCTAAATTGCTATTTGATAATAAACTGCTGTTTTAATGTATCTGCTTTCTGTTCTTACGTTTTTTATGCTGTGTGGCACCCCAACTGCGGAGGCCAGTAAACTAACTGTTGCTACTAAGACGAACAGCATAGATACCTCCAGGTACGCTATCCTGAAATTTCATAAAGGCCGCGACAGCTTTCTGTTCGACAGTACGTATACTGCCGCGAACACTACCGAGGACGACATCAAAAAAATTGAAAAGATAATTAAGGTGACCGTTGCAGAGTATAACGAACGTCTCTTGAAAAACACGGGGAGTAAAGCAACAAAGGCCGGCCTTATCTATAAGCCAGACAAATACTATAAACAGATTATTTGTGTAATTAACTCCAAAGGCGAGAAAACCGTTTGGGTGAACTGCTTTTGCACCCCTCACGAAAAACGGTACTGGCACAAAGGCGTTATAATGGTGCTAGACGGTGGCCCATGTTTCTTCAACATAAAGATAAACCTGGTGACCAATACTGTGATGGATTTGCAAGTGAATGGAGTAGCTTAACCCCCCAGCTCCCTAAAGAGGAACAGAATTAAGCTATCGGGTTGCGTAATACACTCTGCTGTATACTTAATTTACCCTTTCAGAGAGTTTGGATATCCAAGTGATACTCCTGTATTAAGGGCGGGTTCTCCGGTGTGAGGGTAAAGCTTACGCGAATGCTGGCCTTCTCCCCTTTTATAATAAAATATCCACGTAGCTGGTTCTCGGCAACAACATCGCCGATACTAATAATCTTCCCGGCCTTGGCGAAAGCTTCATCCGCAGCGATCTTCAGCTTATCCGGAAAGTAATCCATAAAAAAGTTGTCAGCAAAAATGCCGCTTGTTTTGGCAGTGTTCCAGTCTGCTATCACTTTTAGTAGTTCTAACTTGCGCTGCTCCAGAATATTCGATGCTGGCACAACCCGGGGCCGGATGCCCGAGAGTACCAGCATGGTATCCAGCACGGCATTGTTTATCAGGGCAGTACGGGCGTAGGTTAAGTTTGCAAATACAACCACGCCCACACCATACTCGGGCATTACGTTCCATTGGCTGCCAAAGCCGGGTAAACCGCCGGTGTGCCCCACGTAAATACGATTATCGCAGTCTTTCATCCACCTTAAACCATACGCATAAGCGGTAACATTGGGGCAAGGCCTGCCCGTAGGAGTTTTAGCGTTGGCTGTTAAATAATTCATATCCCAGGGGTACTGCATTTCACGTACGGAACTCCGCTTTACCGGGCCACCTTCGGCATCATCACGAACGGGCCATGCATTTAAGTGCACAGCCATGTACTTACTAAAATCTTCAATAGTTGTTATTAGCCCACCCATAGCGCCATAAGAACCATCGTGCAGCAGCGGCTGCTCTACCCATCTATCATCCAACCAGCGGTAGCCATGTGCCAACTTATTGGCGGGTACGGCGGTATATTCCCAGTAGGTGTGCGTCATGCCTAAAGGCTTTAGAATATTATCGGTGATAAATTGCTGATACGTTTTTCCGCTTACCTTTTTTATGATGTAGCCCAGTGTGGCAAAACCAAGGTTACTGTATTCGTAACCGGTACCCGGGTTGGTAGAAAAAGCAACTCCCTTCCGGTAAATAGCTAAAAGCTCCTCATCGGTATCGGCAAGCCGGCGGTCGCCCCAGGGGTTATCTTCCGGGAAGCCTGCAGTATGCGTAAGCAATTGACGGATGGTAATAGCGGTAGCATCTTTCGTGAGGTACTTAGTCCTTTTCATCTCCGGAATGTACAGGTAAGCCGGATCATCAAGCTTTAGCTTTCCGGCATCGCGCAGCTTGAGGATGGCCATTGCGGTAAGGCTCTTGGTCATAGATGCTATGCGGAAATCAGAAGAGGCATCTGCCGTTATCTTCTTATCTATATTGATGTAACCAATGCCGCCGCTGTGCACCAGTTTGCCGTCGACCACAATGCCATACGCCAGCCCCGGCCAATGGTTCTTGTCCGCGTAATCTTTATATAGCTGGTCTATAACCGGGTAAGTTGCCTTTATCTTTTTTAGCCTGTCCGCATCTGTAAACGTTGCAGGTTTGTATTGTGCATAGGCTGTGGATGCCGTTAAAAGAAGAAGGTAGAGAAGTTTGCGCATCGTCTGAATCAGAATTTCCGGAATTTAAGAATTTTCAGGATGAATATCCAATGATCGCAACTTATATGGTAATTGTAGTTAGGGAATGCAGGCATTTGCAATTAGCCTTGTCCATAAGTAGTTGTTACGCTCATCTTGACAACTCTGGTTCTCCCTTCAGGGGGTTAGGGGGCTGGCCTATAGCTTCTCCAGCGCGTAAATCACTTCTTCAGGCGTATCTACCACGCTCACTATTTTACCCTGCTTATTGATGATGAAGTGTGTTGGAAAAGCATCTACATTTAATTTCTTTTTGATGTAAGCGTGCTGATCTGCCACTATCGCGTAGTTAAATGGCTTTCGTTTTAAGAATGACTGCAATTTGGCTTTGCTGTCGGGAGCCAGCGCTACAAAAACCACATCCTTTCGATTTTTGTATTTGGCCACCAGTTCATTCAGGGCAGGCATTTCCTTTTCACAGGTGGCACATCCTATAAACCAGCAATTGATCACCAGGGTTTTACCTTTAAGTGTAGCAGCGTTGTATCTATGCCCCTGTATGTCGGTAAAGTTGTAATCAGGAAGCTGCTTACCTTCTCGCCGGTAATTATCATACAATACCACACTCCAACCGTGTATGTACTGCCCCATCTCCTTAGCCTGGCCGGCGTTCATTTTGTAAAGCTTGTACTGCCATTGTTTGCCATCAGCAACCAATCTTACCGGAAGGTATGATCCGGTGGTGAGCACTTTGAGAAAGTCGCCCTTGCTCATAGGCTTCATGGCTGCGTTATACGTAACAATATCCTGCGACAGCTTCATGTGGTTGCTTACATACTGAAAAAAGTTGTCATAGTTTTTCAGGATAAAAGCAGGTTCCTGCACAGGCTTACCAGGTATAGTAACACCTGCGAAGCAGGATAACTGTACCAGTACCACAATTATTAAGGTAAGCAGCTTTTTCATACAGAATAGTTTGTCGCTACAATATACAACAATGCTGCGCGCAAATTATTCCTTTTTTGCAGTAGCAACTAAAGCAATACCTCCTATAAGTAGTATCCCGCCAAGGTATGGTGGCCAGTTTACGGATTTTTGTTTATCTGCTGAAACTTGTATTGGCCCGGCATCAACAATTTTTTCCTTTTTGGTGTAAGTAAAACCTGTCCAAACCAGCATTACAATGCCGAGGATAATAAGTACGATTCCGATGGTTCTGTTCATGATTGATGGGCTAAAAAGTTTATAATTTAAGTATGGCTATTCTTATAGTTGAACAAGAATACTTTTCGGGGCAAATTGTTTTATAAATGAATTAACAACATGTTAAATCCGGCCAGTCTCCATAACATCTGTATTATGAAAATTCCAGTCCTCTACATCAATTACTCCGGGTACGGTTTGATAATGGCCATCATCGTTAGGGCACTTTACCACGTACAAAGCCTGGTCTGTAAGAAAAATTATTGGCGCTGCTCCGCAATGTTTGCAAACCTTGCAATTAAGCGACTGCGGCATATTTAAGAAACCTCTCATAACAATTTGTTATTGGTGATCAGGTTTCTGACGGCTTAAAACAGCAATAGTTTAACTATAAGTAAATTTACAAAACAAATTTGAAAAGAAACGACCGCTCGATTAGCCGCATTTATTGTTGATCATGTGGAAATCATAATCGTTTTCATACAAAACGGAGTTATGAATATTCCAGTCCTCAATATCAATAATACCCGGCGCAGTAGTGTAATGAGCATCATCATTCGGGCACTTTACCACGTAACCCTCCAGCCCAACGTTTGATATGATAGGCCGGGCACCGCACTCGCGGCATTTCTTACAATAGATAGATTTTGGAATAGTTACGTACCCCTTCATACCCGTACATACGCAGGCGGCACTCTCACTGGTTGTAGTAAAAAGAAAAATTATTAGCGACTAATTTATTTCATGTCGTTGATCTCGATCAAATAGCCGTCAGGATCACGAATGTACACCTGGTTTACGCCATCCACACGACGTTCTACTTTGCCTACTTCACCTTTCCAATTGCTGTACTCTATCTTCATGGCGTTAAGCTTATCTATAAAAGTAGCAATAGATGGCACCTTAAAGCACAAATGCACGCCACGGGGGTAATCAGCCTTAGGGCAATTGCCTTGTATAATATGCATCTGCAAGTTGGGGCCAATGCTGTACCAGGTATGCACGGTATCTTTAAACGGGTTAGCAATAATCTTTAACCCCAACACAGTAGTATAGAATTTGTTACTGGTTTTAAGATCTGCCGAACACAAAGCGGTATGATCTAAGGTAGCTTGCGCACGGGTTATAAACGGCAGGCACAGCAGCGCGCAGGTAATAATTGCTTTTACCGATTTAGCTGGTAAGCTTTTAAAATTGAAATTAAGCATAATTGGTTTTTGTAACAGCTAAAGATACATTGTGCTACTGCCACCACATAATTTTATTTGTAACAATTGCGCTTGCACTTATTTACAACTTAAGCGCTTACCTACTCCGATCTTACCTGATGGCCGTTTTGTAACAACCATGTGACCACCACATCTCGCCATTAAACTTTGCCTTTCTGCACAAGTTTAACTTATAAAGCAACACAAATTATAAAGCTTATGAAAAAGGAAATAATAAGGTTAGTGGCACTTTTGGTATTTGGTGCCGCAGCTATAACAGGTTGTTCGATAGAAAATCAGGGTCGCCGCGGATACAGGTACAATCACGACCGCCACTACAGGGATCGCAACCACAATTATGATCGCAACAATAACTACGACCGCGACCATAGTTACCATAATGGATACTAAACAAACATCATTATTAACACTTAAAATTCACACACCATGAAATATCTTAAAGTTTTTGCAATAGCAATAATAACCATGTTCGCCGTAGAAGGCGCTAAAGCCCAAGTAGCCGTACATGCCCGTATTGGCGCACCGGTACGCAGCCGTACAGTCGTAGTAGAGCGGCCGGTATATCACCGCCCTTATTACCGCCGCGCTGTTGCAGTGCGCCCGGTATACCATCGTCCTTACCGCCGGACTGTAGTGGTTGAAAGACCGGCTTACCGCCGCCATGTAGTTTACAATCGCCCTTACGCTAAACGCGTAGTGGTTAGGAGATACTAAATAGAGCGGCTTTTTATAAAGTCTCACTTAAACAAAAAGGCCTCCCGGATTGCGGAAGGCCTTTTTGTTTTTATTTAGTTACCAGTACCCAGTCTACATAAACGTTGGCTTTGCCGGCCTTTATCTTGTCTACGGATGATTGCGACAAGCCGTAATACGGCTCCTTAACTTTATTTACGCCGGCAGGGTACCCGCCGCCAATGGCATAGTTCAGGATCAGGAACTTAGGGTTATCAAACGACCATTTGCCATATTTCTCTACCATAGCCCTGGTTACAGTATAGGTTACTTTGCCATCAACCTTAAAAGTGAGGCTACTCTCCCGCCAGTCTACAGTATATACATGCCATTGGGTAACATCTGTCCCTTTAGGGAATGTATTGCGATATACAAGTGGTGTGTTACCAAAGTAACCAGGCCCGTGCAGCGCGTTGCTGGTCCAGGTGCTGTCGCCAACGGTTTCCATAATATCTATCTCGCCGCAATCAGGCCATTTACCTTTTCCAAGCGCCCAGAAAGCCGGCCATAAACCTTCGCCACCGGCTATCTTCATTCTTGCAGAGAATGTTCCGTAAGTAAACATCATCTTATCGCGGGTATTAATCCTGCCCGAAACGAAGTCGTACTTTTTACCTTCTTTGCTGGTATGTCCGGGCTTGAAAACCGGTTTAAGCACCAGTGCACCGTGGGTGGCGCCAATAGCTTTCCCATCTACCATGTAAATAGTGGCGGCCGAATCTATATACGCCTGCTGCTCGTCGTTAACGGTATGGCCTGTCACCTCTACGTTCCATTTGGTACGGTCGAGGGTGCTTTTATTGAAGTCCTCAAAATAAATAGTGTCCTGCCTGCCTTGCTGTGCCAGCGCGGCACCGCACATCAATAAAACGGCAGATATACTTAATACTGGAATTTTCATGGAGTTTTTAAATGGTGGCTAAAAGTACAACTTGTCGAGGCAAATTCAACGTAAATACATCGTTACTAATTTCATCTATATAATAGGCTGGCAGCCTTATTGCTTTTTTACACCGCAATTACGTTTACTTATATATCTTGCCACATTAGTATTAAATACCATGCATAAAGGCGGTTTTCTAAATATATTCTTAATTATAGCGGCAATAACGCTGCTTATGGACTGGTACGTGATACACGGCCTTCGCACTTTAGTTGCCGACTGGCAGTCGCGTCCGTTGCGCTTACTCGTTTTATGGGGATATGCTGTAATTTCCATTGGAGTGACCGTAGTATTCATGATTGGTTTTAAAAGCTACGGTACAGCCCAGGGCATGACACCATTTCACGAGTGGATGCTGAGCCTGCTGCTTACATTTTTCATCACAAAGGTTTTATTCCTGATCATCATTTCATTGGGAGATTTGGGGCGTTTTATTTACGGCATCACCGATAATGTGATGCATGATAAACCCGAAGGCACTAACGAGCCCTTCTTCCCTGCGCGGAGAAAGTTTATTACCGAAATTGCTTTATTAGTAGCAGCTGTGCCGTTCACCGGCTTTTTATACGCTATGTTCCGTGGAAAGTACGACTATAAGGTACACCGCACAACCATAGTTTACGACGAGTTGCCTGAGGCTTTTCACAACTTTACTATTACCCAGTTGTCAGATATTCACTCGGGCAGCTTTGATAATGTAAATGCCATGCAGAAAGGCATCGACCTGGCTAAGGCACAGAAGTCGGACTTGTTTGTATTTACCGGCGACCTGGTGAACAACGCCGCATGGGAAATAGAACAGTACATCGACAGGTTCGGGCAGATAAAAGCACCGTTTGGGCAATTCTCTATCCTTGGCAATCATGACTACGGCGATTACATACAATGGAACAGTGAAGCAGAAAAGCGTGCCAACCTTGACAAATTAAAGCAACACCACGCCGAACTTGGTTACAAGCTGATGCTGGACGAAAACGTTGTGCTGGAAAAGAATGGCCAAAAGATCTCGCTTATAGGCGTGCAGAACTGGGGACGCGATTTTATTAAAGTAGGTGATCTTAATAAAGCTTTAAAGGGTGTGGACAAGGATGCCTTTAAGATTCTCCTCTCTCACGACCCAACGCACTGGGAAGAGCAGGTGCGCTACCATACTACCGACATTCACCTTACGCTTTCGGGACACACACATGGTGCGCAGTTTGGTATAGAAACAGCAGGTTTAAAATGGAGCCCCGTTAAGAACCGCTACCTGGACTGGGCCGGGCTAATTAATACAGGCAACAGGCATTTGTATGTAAACCGAGGATTTGGGTTCCTGGCTTTTAGCGGCAGGCTGGGCATATGGCCTGAGATAACTGTTATTACCCTCAAGAAAAGGGGCATGGCCTAACCAAAGCAAACAATCATCTTTTTTAACCCTTATATCTGTATGGATAACAAAAAGATTGGCACCGGCAAAGCCGAAGCCGCGCATCATACCTCCCACAATGCAGTAGAAGTAATGAAGCCGTTTGTGACCTTCGGGGTAAAAGCTTTAGGTTTGCTGGCCACCGCGCTGGTGCATATTGTAAAGAATGTACCCAAGCCAGACAGCCACAAAACTGGGAGCAACAATAAGGTGATTAAAATTTAATTGCTCTTACAATAAACTTAAGACAGCCATTTACCAAATTCGAGGTATTTGGCTATCCTTATGGCTACTTTGTCGCCGGCTTTGTACTTGCCGCGCACGTAATTGAAAACGCGCAAGGTAACCTCATCTTTTTCAATCACCAGTTCTTCGTAAAAACCTTTAAAAAGCACCTGCTTTACTGTCCACTTTTTACGGAGGCCCACGCCGCCAATTTCAATATCTTCCGCATAGATTACTACTGTAGCCCGCTTGGATTTGATGCCGCAAACGGTAGCTTCTTCAGCGCTTAGTTGGGTGCAGGCCACCAGAATATTTGCAGTATACAACAGCCTTGGGGTGTTATACAACTTTTCGGGCGTACCGTGTTCTACTATCTCCCCTTCTTTTATAACAATCAGTTCATCCGCCATGGAGAGCAGTTCGGCCGGGTCATGCGATACCAGCAGAACGGTAATGCCCCACTCCTTTACTATCTGGCGCATATCATGCTGAAGGTCCTCGCGATAGCTGGCATCTACCTGGTTAAAGGGCTCATCCAGCATTAAAACCTCAGGTTTATTTATCAACGCCCTGGCAATGGTTACGCGCTGCTTCTCGCCACCGCTCAGTTTACCAAAGGGTTGTTCTTTAAGGTCATATATACCCAGCAGGTTTAGCGCCTGGGTAGCTTTTTGTACACGGTAGTTTTGGTCTTCGCTGTGCAGCCCGTCGCAAACGCTGTCCCACACCGTGTGCTTTAGGTTCATTTCGCGGTTGTCCTGGCTCACCATCGCAATTGTGGTATGCTCGGGCTTAATCCCCTGGCTGCGTAAAGGCAATGGATTGCCTTTGTAGTATACCTCACCGCCATCTGGTTTAGTTTCGCCGCTCAGCAATTTCAGCAAAGTAGTTTTGCCGCTGCCGCTTTCGCCCACAATGGCGGTTATCTTGCCTTTAGGCACCTGTATGGTGATATTATTTACCCCGGTAGACTTATCCCCAAAATAATTTTTGGTAATGTTTATGGTCTCTAATATCAGTTCATGGCTCATGTGCGGCTAGGGGTTTGCTGTACCCAAACCTAATTTATAAAAACCGCCCCGCCAAAAAAAGTTACAAGTTGTAGTAGCAGCATACGCTTATAGAGAATTGCACTTAATCATAATTTCTTTATAGTTTAGCTAACACTTAAGTTAAGCTATTTGAACAGGATACAATCTTCTACCGGAGAGTTTTTACTCGGCATAAGCCAAATGCAGCAAGAGGTACTGTGCACACCCGTGCAGTACCCCGAGTATACCATCTTTTTTATTGAAGAAGGCAGCGGAATATTTCATGCCGACTTTGGTGCATTCCCTTTCAAGAACCCTGTGTTGCTATTTGCAACACCGCTGCAAACCTTGTTTATAGCCGACTGCAACCTGCCGCAATGTACGGCATTGCAGTTCCACAGCGATTTTTACTGTATAGAATATCACCGTAAAGAAGTAGCGTGTAATGGTTTGTTATTTAACAACGTCTATCTCGATCCCGTTATAAGGCTTACCGCTAAAGAACAGGAACAGTTCGCCTCTATATTAAACGATATAGCGGAAGAAACCGCCCAGCCGTCGCCATCAGAGATTGTGCTCCGCTCTTACCTGCAGTTGTTGCTGGCTAAATCAAGCAACATAAAATTAAAAGCAATCAGCGAACAAACAGATCGCCCACAAACGGACGAACAGATGGAAAAGTTCCGGCAGCTGCTTGATCAGCATTACCTCACACTACACAAACCGTCGGACTATGCAGCGCTGCTGAATATGTCTGCAGATAACTTTACAAGGCGCTGCAATAAATACTTCAAAAAAAGCCCAAGCGAGCTTATTCAGGAGCGCCTGGTACTGGAGGCGAAAAAGCAATTGCACCTAACCCGCCAAAGCATTAAGGAAATTGCCCACAATCTTAAGTTCCAGGATGAGTTTTACTTCAGCCGTTTCTTTAAAAAAGTAACCAAGGTGTCTCCGCAGTCGTTTCGCGACCAAACGGGCATCTCTATCGTGGCGGATTTGTCCAAGCATTAGCCTTTTTCGTCCATGTTACAGGGGCGGCCCTTGCTGTAGTTTTGATAAAAAAACAACAGCATGAAAACTCAGATCATCTCCTTTATAGCCCGGTTGGATAGCATTGGTAAAAAAGTTATTCGTTTTGGTATAGTAATCGTTTTCCTTTGGATAGGCGTCTTAAAATTTTTCACCTATGAGGCCGATGGCATTGTACCCTTTATTGCCAACAGCCCTGCCATGTCTTTTTTCTATAATCACGGCAGCGAATACAAGCACCATCAAAATAAAGAAGGCGAACTTATCCCCGCAAATCATCAGTGGCATATCCAAAACAATACCTATGGCTTTGCAGCAGGCTTAGGCATATTCCTGATAGCCGTAGGTATTATGGTAGCACTGCATAAAGTGGCACCACTACTAAGTATGGCCGGCAGTATACTGGTATTTATCATGACACTGGGCACCCTATCCTTTCTGATAACCACACCGGAAAGCTGGGTACCTCACCTTACCGACGCGCAGTGGGGCTTTCCTTATCTATCTGCCAAAGGCCGGCTGGTTATTAAAGACCTGGTGATACTTGGCGGCGCAATTATTACCATGAGCCAGTCCGCGCAGCTATACCTCAGCCGCAAAAACTCTTAAGCTTTAACAATTAAAATTAATAATATCATGAAAACTATAACCGTTCCTGCCAGAGAGCAGGTTAGTAACCAATCACAATTGTTGTTTGACCAAATACAAAAGAAAATGGGCAAGGTGCCTAACCTGTACGCTACTATCGGCTACTCGGCCAACGCACTTAAGGCCATGCTTGACTTTGACGCTACCTTAAGCAACCAGAGCGCATTCACCGCTAAAGAACGCGAGGCCGTTAATCTGGTTGTTTCGCAGGTAAATTTGTGTAAATATTGTTTGGCCGCGCACACTACGCTTGCGCAGTTAAGAGGCTTTAACAAAGATGAAACGCTCACCGTAAGGAAAGGGCATGCAAGTGATGCCAAACTTGATGCCGTTATACAGCTGGCACAATCCATTGCCGAAAACAAGGGAAAAGCAGAGCCTGCCGTACTTGAACAGTTTTTTGCAATCGGCTATAATGAGTCAGCGTTAATAGAGCTTATAGGCCTTATTACATTAAGAACGTTCACCAATTACGTTTACAGTAATACCGACATCCCGATTGACTTCCCTATTGCCGACGAACTGAATTAATTTATCCTAAGCGCCGGTCATTTAAATAAATCGCAATAAAGTCCGGCTACTTAATGTAGGCGGACTTATTTTTTAGTAGTTACATTGGCAATCAAGTTGTTTATGGCGAGGCTTTTTCTTATATTAGTGTTTCTTAACGCCACCCCCGGGGCAAACAGGCATAATTACCCTGTACACTAAACTGTTTTCGTTAATAAAAACATAAATCATGAAACGCAATTTATTTATCAGGTCGTTAGCTACTGCCGGGGCATGCGCTGCAGTACCGTTCTATAGCATTGGCAGCACACTTAAAAAGTTTAGGCAAAAAACCGGCTTTAAGGTAGATGCCGCCAAAGACGAATTTGAACATCCCATTAACCTGTTCGAGGGAGATACATTTTTCACCAAGGTATCCTCAAAGATACCGACGGCGATTTGTATGTATATGAATCTGCCAGGGTAAAAAAAGGCGGCCCAAACCTGCACAAGCACTATAACCAGGATGAATGGTGGTATATACTGGAAGGAGAATTTATAATAAAGGTTGGCGAAACGGTTTATAATACAAAGCCAGGGGACAGCGTATTTGGCCCGCGGGGAGTACCACATACTTTTTCTAAGATTGGCGAAGGAACCGGAAGAATGATCACCACTTTTCAACCCGCAGGTAAAATGGAAGAATGCTTTCAGGCCATAAGTGCAGGCGCTATGAAGGGCAAGACAGAAGCAGAACAAGACCAGTTCAGGAAAGACCACGGTTTTGAACGCGTAGGCCCCGCATTGGACTACTTTAAGAAACTGTAACAGAAACTAACTGAGCCGCCCTACTACTTGTAATGAACGTTTGTAAAATTTGAAAACAAACGGATGTTTGGTGCCCGGTATATAGCAGATTAATCTTTATCTACCCTTACCGTTTCCATCGCAGTAAGTTCGACAGTAAGGTTTACTGACCTTCCGTTGGCTGCCCTGGTGCGGTGCAGCATGTTTTTGGGTACGGTTACCATTTGTCCTTTATCAAGCTCTAAGGTGCCTTCCTCCAGGTCAAGCAGCAAGGTGCCTTCTACCACCATGAATGTTTCGTCGGAATTAGGGTGATAATGCCAGTAGAAATCGCCCGTCATGATGCTCATGCGTATCACATGATCATTAAGATGGGTAAGTGGAAAGTTTCGATAGTTTTCAGATGTGGTACCGGTGAGTTTGTTGATGTCGGTAATGTCTGTTATCGATAAAGGCATAAGTTGTGTTAGCTTTCTGTATATAAAGGAGGTTTGATGTTATATTGTTTGCTATTGGTAACGACAGCATTCTGAATGATTCGATAGGCTCACCGGACACTTCACCACTTGTCAGTCTGAGCTTGTCGAAGACCGGAACGCATTACCAATGATTCGACGGGCTCACCATAACAAGCTAGGTTTAGTGGCATAAAAAATCCCGATCAGTTTGATCGGGATCTAATATATTATCCTGTTCCCCCTTCAGGGGGTTAGGGGGTTTACTTAGCTAATTCTTCTGCCATAGCAGCGCCAATTTCAGCAGGAGATTCTACTACGCGGATACCGCACTCACGCATGATCTTCATTTTGGCAGCAGCAGTATCATCGGCACCGCCAACAATAGCACCCGCGTGGCCCATACGGCGTCCCGGAGGCGCTGTTTGGCCGGCAATGAAACCTACAACAGGTTTAGTGCCATTTTCTTTTATCCAATGTGCAGCATCAGCTTCCATGTTACCGCCTATTTCGCCTATCATGATAATACCGTGGGTGTCCGGATCTTCCATCAAAAGCTTAACAGCTTCTTTGGTTGGCGTACCAATAATTGGGTCGCCGCCTATACCAATAGCAGTTGTAATTCCTAAACCGGCTTTTACCACCTGGTCTACCGCTTCGTAAGTAAGCGTACCTGATTTAGACACCACACCAACATTACCTTTTTTGAAGATAAAGCCTGGCATAATACCAATCTTGCTTTCGTCGGCAGTAATAATGCCCGGGCAGTTAGGGCCTATCAGGCGGCTGTCCTTATCGGCAAGGTATTCCTTAACCTGTATCATATCCTTTGTAGGGATACCTTCGGTAATACAAACTATAACTTTAATGCCGGCTTCAGCGGCTTCCATAATGGCGTCTGCAGCAAATGCAGGCGGAACGAAGATGATAGATACATCGGCACCTGTCTCAGTTACCGCGTCTTTTACCGTGTTGAAAACAGGCCTGTCCAGGTGTTTCTGGCCGCCTTTACCCGGGGTAACACCGCCAACAAGCTGTGTACCATATTCTATCATTTGGGTAGCGTGGTAGGTACCCTCGTTACCTGTAAAACCCTGTACTATTACTTTAGAATCTTTGTTTACGAGAACGCTCATTGGCTTTTGATTTTTGTATGGCAAAGCTAAAGTTATTGCCCTTAAAGTCAAATTAAATTTTAAGCCTCAAAGCAGGGATGTGCTCTTTATTTACATTAAGGTTAGGGAACGCTACTGAAATGGGCGCAGCCAGCGCGTTTACCAACAGCAGCAACAATAAAGGTATGATAAACAAACCTGCTAACGACAAAAATAAAAGTGCTGCCATTACCCGGTAAAGCCGGGATCTTGGCCTTGGTTTAAAGGCAGAAACAGGTTTCATATATACAGATAAATAGGTTTACCGGGGCTGGTGTATGTTAAACGGCTAATCTGCCGTATTTGTTTCTTACCAACAATCAAAAGTTATCAACTTGTTAAACAATGTTAAACAAAATGGTTGTTTACATACCAGCAGTTAATTTTACAGTGTATGAAATACCTGTTGGTGCTGATATGTTTAACGGTTTGCCTGAATGTTAAAAGCCAGACCTTGACAGGACGGCTGATTGACCAGGAAACACGTTTACCACTAAAATATATTTTTGTTACCTCTTCGTTGGGTGGTGAGTTCACAGACGAAGGCGGTAATTTCACGGTCAAAGTACGTAACTTTTCTGATACAGTACATATAAATACAATGGGTTATGAAAGTTTTAATCTACCAGCCGTGCTATGGGGCGGTTTCAGGAGGGTAATACAACTTAAGCCTAAGCCCATTGGCCTGAACGAAGTAAAAATAATGGCAAAGCGTAACTACTTAAAAGACTCGGTAAGCTTGAGAAAGGAGTTTGCAAAAGAATTTGGCTACGCGGGCCCAAAGTTGATGGATGTATTAAGGCCTACAAGCAGCAATGTGCCCTTCGCCTTTGCAACGGTTGATCTACTAAGCTTATTTGGAGCGCTTACAAAAAATAAAACTGCGCAAAGCAGGTTACAAAAGCACTTGCTGAAAGATGAACAGGCCCGGCATATCGACAGGCGTTTTAATCAGGGTATGGTGACCCGCATCACCAACCTGCAGGGCGACTCACTTGAGAATTTCCTTTCCGGGTACCGGCCTTCATCTGCCCTACTGGACAAGCTAAGCGACTACGACCTCATCCTTTACGTACGCAAAAGCGCGGCAGAATTCCGCTCCGGCAAAGGGAAAAATCAGGAAAATATTTTTACAAAAAATAACTGATTGAATTCCCGTTTTCAGACCTAAAAAAAGTGTGGTTTCTGCAGATTTTTGTCTGTATAACAAGCTAGAAACTGCGTTATTTAACGGCTTTTCAGGTTTTGGCAATTTCCGGTGGGCAAAACTCATTTTCACTTTTTGCGACCACGATTGTCGCAATACCGTTGCCGATAACATTGGTAATTGCCCGTGCCTCCGACATGAAACGGTCCACGCCGAGAAGTATGGCCACGCCCTCAACCGGTATCACTTTTATAGCTGCCAGGGTTGATGTTAGCACTATAAAACCGCTCCCGGTAACCCCAGCAGCGCCTTTTGAGGTTACCATAAGTATACCAATTATGGTAAGCTGCTGTGCGAGAGAAAGGTCTATCCTGAACACCTGAGCCAGGAATATAGTTGACATAGACAGATATATGGTGGTGCCGTCCAGGTTGAAAGAATACCCGGCAGGTATAACCAACCCCACAACCGACCTTGAACAGCCAAATTTCTCCAGTTTTTCCATCATTCCCGGCAGCGCAGACTCAGATGATGAGGTGCCTAAAACGATAAGTATTTCCTCCTTAATATGCTTTAAATAAGACCATAAACTTAATTTGTAAAGGTAGCAGATAACATTCAGCACTACAAAAATGAACAACAGCATAGTAAGGTAAACTGATGCCATCAATAATGCCAGGGGCTTTAAAGTAGCTAATCCGTAAGTACTTATGGTGTAAGCCATGCCTCCGAAAGCGCCGATGGGTGCTACGCGCATGACTATCTTCATGATGTTAAAGAACACTTTGGAAAGCTTGTCAAACGTACTGATAAGCGACTGGCCAGCAGCACCCATCCTGCTCAAACCAAAGCCAAATAGAATAGCAAAGAACAGTATTTGCAGGATGTCACCTTCGGCGAAGGCTTTAAAAAGATTACCAGGTACTATGTGGGCGAAAAACTCGCCCCATTTCATCTCGGCGGCCGCTTTTTCATAGCCGGCCAACTTTGCGGCATCTACAGTGTGGTGGGTGTTTATGAAATTTGCTCCGGGTTTGATAATATTTGCAACAGTTACCCCTATCACCAGTGCAAGGGTGGTCACTAACTCAAAGTACAACAGCGCCTTACCACCTACACGGCCTACCTTTTTCATATCGTTCATACCGGCTATGCCAAGCACAATGGTGAAGAAGATTATAGGCGCAATCAGCATGGTAATCAGGCTGATAAAGGTTTTACTGATCAGTTGTGCTGTTGGGCCAATATTAGGTACAAACAATCCCGCCAGTATACCAAGCACAATAGCCAGAAGTACCTGGAGGGTAAGATTACCAAAGATGCGTTTCATGTAAAACAAGTATACGACTTTGCTATTGCATAGCACCCAAATGAGTGGAATTGCAAGCAAAAACCACACTAAATCGCACTAAAAAGATTTGTAAAGACGAGTGTAGAATTAAATTTTACCGGTTATGCCATTATACATCATCTGGGCAGCCAATACGGTTACCACAACGGCAAATACCCAGCGTAGCCAGCCTGATGATTTGGTATGCACCAATATTTTTGATCCGCTTAAGGCACCCAACAATACACCGATAACTACCGGCATAGACAGGCCTGGGTCTATGTACCCCCTTTGCAAATAAACTACAGCACTGGCTGCGGCAGTTACACCTATCATGAAATTGCTGGTAGTAGTAGATACCTTAAAGGGTATTTTCATGATGGTATCCATGGCAATTACCTTTAGCGCGCCCGACCCGATGCCGAGCAATCCGGAGATTACGCCGGCAAACAACATCATGAAAAAACCACCGCCTACCCGCGTTACACCATATTTAACATCAGTTCCGCTTCCGTCGGGATAACTGCCATAGAGCTTAAGTTTTTCCGCCAGGAAACTTGGCTTTTCAGTAACGCTTTCCGCTTTTTTACGGAGCGACATGATCGCAGAAAAGGTAAGTATCACACCAAATAAAATGGCAATGTATTGAGTTGGTACATAAACAGCTAGCAAAGCACCGGCAAGGGCGCCAATAGTAGTGGCAATCTCCAGGAACATGCCCAGTCGTATATTGGTTATCCCCTCTTTAACATAGGCCGCCGCCGAACCTGATGACGTTGCAATTACCGACACCAGCGAAGCACCTATAGCGTAATGAATATCAACCTTCAATAATAGAGTAAGCAACGGTATGATCACCACCCCTCCACCAAGCCCGGTTAGCGACCCCAGCAAACCTGCTACGTAGGAGCCAATTAAAATAATAAGCGTGAATAGAATTACCGACATCCGAAGGTATAATGGTGAACGGCGTAAAAGTAAGATAAGTTTTTTAGATTAGACTTCAAACAGGCTAAACTGTAATATCTTTGAAGCGCTTATGGGTTACAAGAGTTTACAAGCCTGCATCGCCGATCTCGAAAAACACGGACACCTTATCCGCATAAAGGAAGAGGTAGACCCGCATTTGCAAATGGCCGCTATCCACCTCCGCGTGTACGAGCATGAGGGGCCTGCCTTATTGTTTGAAAATGTAAAAGGGAGTAAATTCCCGGCGCTCTCTAATCTTTTCGGCACGCTGGATCGCTCAAAATTTATTTTCAGGGATACGCTTGAGAAGATACAAACACTCGTAGATATCAAGAACGACCCTATAAAGGCTGTCCGAAATCCATTTAAATACGCTAATACTGCACTTACAGCAATATCTGCGTTGCCATTAAAACTGGGCAGCAGTGCCATTTGCAATTTTGAACGTACAACTATAGGCGAGTTGCCACAGGTGGTGAACTGGCCAATGGACGGCGGACCATTCGTGACTATGCCGCAGGTATATACTGAAGATATCGACAAGCCGGGTATTATGAATGCTAACCTTGGCATGTACCGCATCCAATTCGGCGGAAACGATTACGTGCAGGATAAAGAAATAGGGCTCCATTATCAGCTTCACCGGGGTATCGGCGTGCACCAAACCAAGGCAAATGCAAAAGGCCAACCATTAAAGGTGAGCATTTTTGTAGGTGGGCCTCCTTCTCATCCGGTAGCTGCGGTGATGCCTCTTCCTGAAGGTCTTTCGGAAATGACGTTTGCGGGAGCCTTGGGTAACCGCAGGTTCAGGTATTTTTATGATAACGAAGGCTTTTGTGTATCGGCCGATGCCGACTTTGTGATCACAGGTACGGTTATGCCGATGGAAAATAAACCGGAAGGGCCTTTTGGCGACCACCTGGGCTACTATAGCCTGAAGCACCCGTTCCCGCTTATGAAGGTGCACAATGTTTATCATCGTAAAAATGCTGTATGGTCATTTACAGTGGTAGGCCGACCGCCACAGGAGGACACGAGTTTTGGCGCGCTTATACACGAAATTACCGGCAGCGCATTACCAAAAGAAATTCCAGGCCTTCACGCTGTTAACGCGGTCGACGCGGCTGGTGTACACCCACTGCTGTTTGCCATCGGCAGCGAACGTTACACGCCCTATGTAAGCGGACGGCAACCTCAGGAGATTATAACCATTGCAAATCATATCCTTGGCAAGGGACAGCTAAGCCTGGCCAAATACTTGTTTATAGCAGCTAAGGAAGATGATCCTGCATTGAATGTAAATGATATAGAAGGCTTTTTAAAGCATATCCTGCAGCGGATAGACCTGACCCGCGACCTGCATTTCCATACCCGTACCACTATTGATACCCTCGACTATAGTGGCGACGGGCTTAACAGCGGTAGCAAGGTAGCCATTACAGTTGCCGGTGAAATAAAACGGGAGTTGTGGAATGAATTGCCACCTGCCTTTAATTTGCCACGGCCTTTTACAACATACAAAATGGCCATGCCTGGCGTATTAGCTGTTGAGCTGCCAAAAAATATAAGGAGCAGCGATATGGAGCTGATGCTGGAGATTTTACAGGAACATTTAGGCAAAGCAGAACTAAACGGGCTACCGCTGATTGTGTTATGTGATGATGCTGCATTTACCGCGCAAAATATAAACAACCTGGTATGGGTAACCTTCACCCGCAGCAATCCATCACATGATATATACGGCATCAACAGTTTTACCGAACACAAGCACTGGGGATGTCACGGTCCGCTGATCATAGATGCACGGATAAAGCCGCAACATGCGCCTGTGCTGGAACGCGACCCTGCTACCGAAAAGCTAGTGGATGAAATGGGCAAAAAAGGTGGCGCACTGCACGGTGTTATATAAAATTAGCCCATATTAGTCATCCTGCTTAAAAGCATTAGTTCAGCTTGCCCACATCACATAGTAATCAACTAAATTATTATCTTAGCGTCCTTTTAAATAATTGGTAGATGAACATATTTTACGGAACGGGGGTGGCCATAGTAACCCCTTTTCAGGCTGATGGGCAAGTTGATTTTGATGCCTTGGGCAGGATTATCGAACACCTTATTAGCGGCGGAGTGGAGTACATAGTATCCCTGGGTACTACAGGCGAGAGCGCTACTTTAAGCAAAGACGAAAAGAAGCAGGTGTGGGAGTTCACAGCCAAAACCGTAAATAAACGCGTTGCACTTGTAGCCGGCATTGGCGGCAATAATACAGCAGAAACTGTTGCCGAGTTTAAAGCGTTCAACATTGACGGATATGATGCTATTTTGTCTGCCAGTCCGCACTATAACAAACCTACACAAGAAGGTATATATCAGCATTACAAGGCTTTGACTGAGGTATCACCGCTGCCCATTATACTTTATAATGTACCAAGCCGTACCGGCAGCAGTGTATCTGCCGAAACTACTGTTAGGCTTGCAAAGGATTTCAAAAACATCATTGCCATTAAGGAAGCTTCCGGTAATTTCGATCTGCTGAACCAACTAATGAGGGACAAACCAGAAGACTTTTTAGTGATCTCCGGCGATGACCCTATCACGCTGCAGATGATGGCGATGGGCGCTGTTGGTGTAATATCGGTAACTGGTAACGCCTTGCCAAAGAAGGTGTCAAGCATGGTTCGTACCTGCTTAACGGGTGACTATAAGGCTGCACATGCTGCACATTACGACCTTATTGAATTTACTCGGCTGATGTTTACTGAAGGAAGCCCTGCAGGTGTAAAGTCCGCTTTAAAAACGCTTGGCATTGCCGGCGACACTGTACGCCTGCCCCTGGTTGGTGTTAGCGACACAACTGCTCAAAACATCAAAAAACAAATTGAACTTATAGGTTAATACCAACCCTGGTAGTAACAAAACAAAAAACCCGGCTTGGTTAGACCGGGTTTTTTGCTATTGAAGTAAACGATGTTGCTTCGGAATAATTACGCTTGGTTTTTAGACTCTTGTATCTCAAGACGGATAGCCTGAGCTAAATTTTTAAGGTCCTGCATGCCTTTACGAACACGTGTACCAGCAGCGCTGTTTCCCTTGTTATAAAATTTGTCGGCATCGGCTTCTAGAGATGCAACCAGTTCTTTTACTTCAGTAAATTTTTTCATTGTGAAACTCCTTTAAATTTTGAGGTTTATTGTTTTAATTAAAGCTAATCTAAAGGCTTTTTTTTTAAATAAAAATTTTTCGACCACAAAAATAGTGGCTTTAAAATGGTTTTTATCAACATTTTCCGCAGTTGAAAGACTTAGAAAGCAACTGCAATTTGAGCTACAAATTTTATCTACTTAAATATACCTCAAGTGAGTTTACAAAAATTAAATCACGAGAAAATATATTTACTTATGGTTGTAAAGAAAACTTATAAGCATTTTATTGCCGCACAAGCAACAAAAAAGCCGTGCAACAATGCACGGCTAAATTTTTAGTATTGAAGACTGATTTAATTGCAAACTATGCAATCGCCATCTTCTTTTCTCTGTAAAAACCGGCCTTAAGCTTGCCTGCAACTTCGCTGAAAGCGCTGAGGGTGCGTTCTACATCTTCCAGGGTATGCATTGCTGTAGGTATCAGGCGCAGTTCTATCAACCCTTTAGGTATTACCGGGTAAACTACTATAGAACAAAATATGCTGTAGTTTTCGCGCAGGTCCATTGTTAGGCTCGTCGCTTCGTTAAGGTCGCCCTTAAGGAACACCGGCGTAACCATTGTATCAGTTATACCAATATCAAAGCCATGTTCTACCAGTCCATTCTGTAAAGCTTTCGCAATCTCCCACAACTTTTCGCGAAGTTCGGGTTTTGATTTTAACAGCTCAAAACGCTTCTTCAATCCAAGCACCATAGGCATTGGCAGGGCCTTCGCAAATGTTTGCGAACGCATGTTGTATCGTAAGTAGTTGATGATCTCCTGGTCAGATGCTACAAAAGCACCTATGCCCGCCATTGATTTTGCAAAGGTGCCGAAGTACACATCCACACCTTCAATACAATCCTGTGCTTCGTGAGTGCCTGCACCCGTTGCACCCATAGTGCCAAAACCATGCGCGTCATCAATCAGCAAACGGAAATTGTATTTATCTTTTAACTTAATGATCTCTTTTAGCTTGCCCATTGCTCCGGACATACCAAATACACCTTCAGTAATTACCAGGATAGCACCACCGGATTGTTCAACCAGCTTAGTTGCCCGCTCCAGCTGCTTTTCACAGCTCTGTATATCGTTGTGCTGGTAAACAAAGCGTTTACCCATGTGCAACCTTACACCGTCAATAATGCAGGCGTGCGATTCGCCATCATAAACAATAACGTCGTTACGGTCAACAAGCGCATCTATAATAGACACCATTCCCTGGTAACCGTAATTCAATAAAAATGCGGCATCTTTACCAACAAATTCCGCAAGGCCATTCTCCAGTTCCTCATGGTGCCTGGTGTTGCCAGACATCATACGGGCACCCATAGGGTAAGCCATGCCGTAGTCTGCAGCAGCCTGCGCGTCTGCCTCACGAACCTCTGGATGGTTGGCTAATCCGAGATAGTTATTTAAACTCCAAACCAGGTGCTCTTTGCCATTAAACATCATGTGCGGATGTATCTCTCCCTCCAGCCGCGGAAACGAAAAGTAACCGTGCGACCATTTCTGATGCTGCCCTATTGGGCCACCCATAGTTTTGTTTATTTTTTCAAAAAGATCCAAAATGATGTTCCCTTAAAAATGATTAATGTGCAAATATAACCCTTACAACGGGTGTTCTCAAACGTTATTACTTTTTATAATAGTTTATAACCAAACGCCATTAGCTATATAACAAAAAAGGGGGCACGAAACCGCGCCCCCATAATTTATAGATTGTAGCCCATGGCAACAGACTAATCTACATTATCGTGCAGGAACGAATTGTTGTTCTTGATTTCTGCTTTGCCATCACTGTCAGGCATCAGCGAGAAACGGGATACCTGGCTCTCGTCGCTTGCTGGTGTTTGCTGCAAAGCAACTTCTTTACGCTTATATGCTGGCACATTTTCCAGTTCCTGTATATTTCCGTTACGCAGTTTCATGCTTAGATCTTTTAAACGCATGATACGTTCACGCGACCTGCGAAGCTGCTCCTCTATTGATTCGTCCGTTTTGTTTTCGTCAGCACCAACAACAGGTTCTGGCTCTGGCTCTGGTTCAGGCTGCTTTGGCTCTGCAACAGGTGCAAAGTTCATTACAGTTTCAGTTACCTTAAAGGTAAATCCGCTTTCTTCCGGCTCCTCTTCAACAGGTGCCTCCTCTTCCGTAAGGTTAAACCTGATTACTTCATTTTGGTCAGCTTTGTCCTGCTCTTCTGCTTTTGCAAAAAGGTCTAACAGCGCAGTTTGCTTAGGCATCTCCTTTTTGATAAAAGGTTGATCCATTGCGTCTGCTTCAACTTTTACTGGGTTGATGAACTCGTTCACCGGTTTTACCAGCGGCGCGTTCTCAGGTATCAGCATAGAAACAACTTTCTTATTGCTGTGCTCTTTATCGCGCTCATCCTTAGTTTGGAAACCAGTAGCAATTATGGTTACAGAAAGATGGTCACCCATGTTCTCATCCTTACAGTTACCCCATATCAGGTCTGCGGCTAAACCGGCTTCTTCCTGTATATAGTCGGTGATCACTGTAACTTCGTCCATAGTTACCTCTTTCTCACCAGAGCTGATGTTCAGCAATATGTAGCGGGCACCTTCAATTTCGTTATCTTTCAATAACGGAGATGAAAGCGCACCTTCTACAGCCTTAAGCGCGCGGTTCTCACCTTCGGCGCTGCAGCTGCCCATTATACAAACACCGCTATCTTTCATTACGGTGCGCACATCCTTAAAGTCGACGTTTATATAGCCTGGCAGCGTAATGATCTCGGCAATGCCCTTTGCGGCAGTGGTCAAAATATCATCAGCCTGCGCAAATGCCGAGCTCATGGTAAGGTTACCAAATATCTGGCGCAGGCGGTCGTTTGATATCACCAGGAACGAATCAACGTATTTACGTAACTCTTCCATACCTTCTTCGGCCTGCATACGGCGACGTTTACCTTCAAAAGAAAACGGCGTAGTGATAATGCCTACTGTAAGTATATCCAGTTCGCGCGCAGCCTTTGCTATGATAGGGCTTGCGCCTGTACCGGTACCACCACCCATACCTGCTGTAATGAACAGCATTTTAGTGTTGGAGCCTAGCATCAGCTTTATATCATCAATATTCTCTATAGCCGAATTTTTGCCCACTTCGGGTATCGAGCCCGCGCCCATACCTTCTGTTAAACTCGCACCCAGCTGCACCTTGTTTGGTATTGGGCTAAGCTCCAGCGCCTGGGCATCGGTATTACAAATAATAAAGTCGACACCCTTAATGCCCTGCCTGTACATGTGGTTTACTGCGTTCCCGCCACCACCGCCAACACCAATAACTTTGATGATTGCCGATTTTTCCTTTAACATCTCAAACTGCATAATCCTTGTTTTTCAGCTATTTGTGGTTTGATGATTTGATAGATTTTCTTATCGTAATATTAGGATATTTTCCACATGGTTTATCCACATTTGTGCATATGTGGATAATTTAATTATTGTGAATAAATATTAACCCCGCCCTACTTCAAGAAATCTTCGTCCTTTATATCATCCTTTATAAACTTCTTTCCCGACTCTAATATTTTACCCAAGAGGCCAAATTTACGGTCATCGGTATACTTGGCTTTCTCTATTTTGGCGGCAACTGGTGCTGTTTGTACAACACCATCGTACTCCATCTTTTGTATGCCCTTAATCAATAAGCCGATACCTGTAGCAAACGTAGGGCTTTGCAGCTCTTCGTAAATTGTCTTAGGCAATACCTCATTTTTAGCAAGGTGCTCGTTAGGGTACCCAATGCGACAGTCAAGGCCGGTTACATACTCAATTAATTGAGTAAGGTGCTTTAACTGCGCACCACCGCCGGTTACCACAATACCGCCGATCAGCTTTTTCTCGTATCCTGAAGATTTAATTTCATAGTACACATGTTCTATGATTTCTTCCATGCGCGCCTGTATTACAAACGCCAGGTTCTTCACAGATATTTCCTTCGGCTCACGGCCGCGTAATCCCGGTACGCATACAATCTCGTTTTCTTTATTCTCTTCTGCCAATGCCGAACCGAACCTTACCTTAAGCTGCTCAGCAATGTTGCGCATTACAGAGCAACCCTCACGGATATCTTCTGTTACGCTGTTACCACCAAACGGAATAACCGCAGTATGGCGAATGATACCTTCGTGAAAAATAGCAACGTCTGTTGTACCACCGCCGATATCCACCAATACTACACCAGCTTCCTTCTCTTCATCACTTAATACCGACTCTGATGAGGCTAACGGCTCCAGTATAAGCTCCTGGCTTTCCAGCCCGGCTTTGTTAACACATTTTACTATATTCTTTATAGCGGTAACCTGGCCGGAGATGATGTGGAAGTTGGCTTCCAAACGCACACCTGCCATGCCTATCGGATCTTTAACACCCGGTTCATTATCTACTGTAAACTCCTGCGGCAGCACATGGATGATCTCTTCACCCGGAGGCATTACCAGATTATACATGTCTTCTACCAGCTTATCTATATCCTTACGGCCAATCTCGGTGTTAAGGTCCTTACGGGTGATAAGGCCGCGGTGCTGCAAGCTTTTAATGTGCTGACCAGCTATACCAACGTTTACAATTCGCACCTCTACATTTGATTGTGTACCCGCTACATCTACTGCCTGCGTAATACCCTGCACGGTTTTGTCGATGTTTGATACCATCCCGCGTGTAACACCCGCCGATTCGGCTTTTCCTATGCCTAATACCTCAATTTTGCCGTTCTTACTACGGCGGCCAACAATTGCGCAGATTTTGGTGGTGCCAATATCCAGCCCAACTACAATTGGCGAACTCTTTTCCTGTGTCGAACTCTTGTCCATATAAATAAGATTTTAAGTAGATGTCTTTTTAGTCGTTTTTTTTGCGCCTTGCTTTACTGCCTTGGTAACTGCCGGCTTTGCAGTTAGTTTAGTTGCTTTAGCTTTTTCAGGCTGCTTTTTAGCTGCGGCTTTAACAACCGCTGGTTTAGTCAGTTTAGCTACTGATTTACTATTGCTTGTTGTTGTAGTAGCTGCTACTTTGTGTACTACAGGTTTACTTTCCGCAGTTTGCTTTTTCACTTCTGGTTTGGCAACATTGCTACTAACCAGGGCCAGTGTAACCGAATCTGTTGATGCAGCACTGCCAGCCATTACATTGCGTATAGAATCGGCAGTTGCTTTGCGCGCCGCTTCTTTTTTCGCCATTGCTAACGAGTCCAGCAAGGTTTGGTTTTTTACGCCGATCACCTGGTTGGTATATTTAATGTTGATCTGCTTGTAAGCATCCCATCCTACCAACGGCACCGCTTGTTTGTAAAACGCTTTCAGATTATTAAAACGAACATCGAGAGAATCGGCATTGCCCAGCAATATGCGCTGATTACCCACTCTGGGCACTAATTCTATTTCGTGATCCTGGTTAACGTATATCTGTGCTATTTGTGCGTCCCAAAGTGAATCTTTTCTGATGAAATCTGCCGTAGCAAATATCTGCTTAGCCAAACCAGTGTGCAATGAATCTACCTTATTAGCAAATAGCTCGTCTATGTACCCGTTAGCGGCAATTACACGTGCTGTGAAGCTTTGCGATAACGGCATTTTTAATCCATGCTGATCTATATAGAAATCCTGGTCAAACCGGTTCATTACGCGCAGGATTGGTTGGCGCTGGCTAACTTCTACCTGTATCACTCCATCCATATCCACGTATACTTTAGCAAACTCCACAAAAGGGTTATTTTTAAGCCTTTCTTCCAACGCGTGAATATCTATTGCTTCTATACGGCGGCCAATCAGCGTATGGCTATCCATTTCCAGGATATTGTCCACTTCCTGCCTGTCTATAAAGTAATGGCTGCCGGGTATATATACCTTAATGGCCTTGCACACCACTTCAGATTTTTTTACCTCGATGAAACTCATAAGCACCACCAACCCGGCTAAGCTGATAGTCCAGCCCAAACCAATAAGCAGTGGTTTCCAAATGCGTTTCTTAAACATTTTCTAATACATTTTTAAGTGGTTGAACAAGCTGGTCTATATCGCCTGCTCCTACGGTTAAAAGTAGCTCAGGTTTCTCAAACCGCACAATATCAATAGCTTCTTGTTTTCCACATTTTCGTTTACCCGGCAATTTCATCCTGTCCAGCAACATATCGCTGGTTACACCTGGTAGGGGCAACTCCCTTGCAGGATAAATATCAAGTAACAGTAACTCATCCGCCATATCCAATACCTCAGCAAAGCCGTCAGCAAAATCACGCGTCCTGGTAAACAGGTGTGGCTGGAAAATTACCGTCAATTTCTTCTGCGGGAACAGCTTTTTTACAGACGATATGGCAGCTCTTAACTCTTCAGGATGATGTGCGTAATCATCTATATAAATGTGCTTTTCAGTTCTAACTATATATTCAAACCTGCGCTTAATGCCTTTAAATGAACCTAGAGCCAGTTTGATCGCATCTGCAGAAATATCTAGCCTTAATGTAGCAGCTATAGCAGCTACGGCATTTTCCACGTTATGAATTCCGGCTATGCCCATCTTAATATCAGGGATGTAAACGCCTGCACTACTAAAATCAAAGTAAAAGCTGCCGTCCTCAATCCGGATGTTGGTTCCGTTAGCATCGGCATTTGTATCAATGCCATAGGTGTAGCCGCCATCCAGTGGCAAGCCTTTTTTACGGATGAGCACGCCACCCTCTTTAATCTGCGAAGCAAACAACCTGAACGACTCCTCCAATTGCGAATGATCTCCATAGATATCAAGGTGATCGGCATCCATTGAGGTGATCACTGTAGTGTCAGGATTGAGCGTCAGGAACGATCTATCGTACTCATCAGCTTCAACCACTACGATATCGTTGTTACCGTACAGCACATTAGTATTATAGTTGGATGATATGCCTCCAAGAAATGCGGAACAATCCTTGCCGGAGTCTTTCAAAATATGGGCGATCATGCCCGATGTGGTCGTTTTTCCATGGGTACCCGCAACCGCAATAGTGAACATCCCACGGCTGATAATGCCTAAAACCTGAGACCGCTTTTGCAGATCGAAACCGTTACTTCGGAAGTAGTTTAATATTGCCGAATCCTGAGGAATAGCAGGTGTAAAAATTATTAGCGTACCATCGCAGGGCTTTTGAAAACTCATTGGTATCCAGTCTACCCTATCTTCAAATATCACCCGTATTCCTTCGTTATGCAACGCATCCGTCAGCGGGGTACTTGTTTTATCATATCCACATACAACCGCACCTAAATGATGAAAATAGCGCGCAAGGCCACTCATGCCTATGCCGCCAATCCCTACCAGGTATACACGTTGTATGTTCTTTAATTCCATTTTACTCGTTTAAAAAAGGCTAGCCCCGCCACAGCGGAGTTAGCCAGATTCAATTGTTGTTTGTTATTTGGATAACTTCTTTCGCAATTACATCATCGGCGTCCGGCATAGCCAGCTTACCTATGTTATCGCTTAATTTCTTTTGTAAATCTTTATCGTTTAAAAGTTCAATCGCCTTGTCAATCAGTTGTGCTTCGGCATCGCGGTCGGCAACTAATAAAGCTGCGTTCTCCTGTACCAATGCAAGTGCGTTCTTGGTTTGATGATCTTCGGATACGTTTGGCGATGGCACCAGTATAACGGGTTTCTTTATTACGCAAAGCTCTGCTATGGTACCGGCTCCGGCACGTGAAATAATCACGTCCGCAGCAGCATAAGCCAGGTCCATGCGATTTAGAAACTCCACGACCGCTATGTTCGGGTGGATGTCCTTACCCAATTGCTCCAGTATGCTCTTATAATAGAACTTACCTGTTTGCCAGATCACCTGCACATCGGCCTTAACAATCTTATCCAACGCAGCCAGTACACTGTTATTAAGCGTACGTGCGCCAAGGCTCCCGCCAGTAATTAGTATAGTTTTTTTCAGGTTTGATAGCTTGTAGAGCTCCAATCCCTCTTTATGCTTACCCTCAATGTTTACCGAGTCTTTACGAATAGGATTACCTGTTTTAATAATTCGCTCAGCAGGAAAGAACTTAGCCATACCGTCGAAAGCAACGCATATCCTTTTAGCTTTCTTCCCTAACCATTTATTGGTAATACCCGCATATGAGTTTTGCTCCTGTATGAGGGTTGGAACTCCCAGCAATGATGCAGCATACAATAGTGGCCCCGATGCATATCCTCCAACTCCAACGCAAGCATCCGGTTTAAAATCCTTTATGATCTTTACTGCCTTAAGCACACTGCCGACCAGCCTAATCGGAAACATGATGTTTTTGAGAATAGATTTACGTTGAATACCCTGTATGTCTAAACCGATGATTTTGTAACCTGCAGCCGGCACTTTTTCAATCTCCATACGCCCGGTTGCGCCAACAAATAATATCTCCGTGGCAGGATCAATCTTCTTTAGCGCATTGGCAATAGAAATAGCCGGGAAGATATGGCCACCCGTACCGCCGCCGCTGATGATAACACGCAGCGCAGCTTTCCTTCCGGTTGCGGAGAGATTTTGATTGCTTTTGTTGCTACCTTGTGTTTTCATCTATTGCTCGTATCTTCTAAATTATTTTGTATTCAATTAGTAGCCGGGGGTATTATGCCTCCCGAATCTCTCCTACAACAACTTTCCTTGGTTCGTCAATATCCCTGCTAACAGAGAGTATAATACCAAATGCCACACTTGTGAACAATATGGATGTACCACCCATACTAACCAATGGCAATGGCACGCCAGTTACTGGACCTAAACCTACAGCTACAGCCATATTGGCAAACGCCTGAATGGTCAAGCTAAAACTTAAACCCGCCGCCAGCAATGCGCCGAAAGCCTTAGGCGCTTTTGTTACTATCTTGATACATCTGTATAGTAGAAACAGGTAAATACCCACCAGCATAAAGCCGCCAATCAGTCCATATTCCTCAACAATGGTTGCGTATATAAAATCTGAATATGGGTGAGGAAGGTAGTTACGCTCGGTACTGTTACCCGGGCCCTTTCCCACAAAGCCTCCGGTAGCAATAGCTATTTTAGAGTGATCGCTTTGGAATGACTTATCAGGATTGGCTTTTTCGGGATGCATAAAGGCCTGTATACGCGACACGTAAGTAGCACGCCTTGGGCCTAAAAATATTACCCCGGCAAGCAACACCATACCCGCTAGGCACACTACGGATATTTGTTTAATGCTAATACGCCCAATAATTAACAGCAGTATACTTACACCAAACAGCATGAGTGCCGTTGATAAGTTTGCAAGTGCAATAAGTATAAACACCAGGCATACCGACCCCATGATAGGGATGAATGACTGTTTTACATCCTTGATGTTTTCCTGCTTACGCGATAAGGTACGCGCCAGGTAAGTTATTAACGCCAGCTTAGCTAAGTCAGAGGTTTGGAAGGTTAAGCCAGTACCCGGGATGGCTATCCAGCGACTTGCATCGTTCACGTGGCTACCAAATACAAGCGTATAAAGCAGCAGCGGTATAGTGATGATCATTAATAACTTCGATATTCCGGCATACCAACGGTAGTCTAATCGGTGGGAAATATACATAAGCGCCAAACCACCAAACAACATGAACATATGCTTCATGAGGTAAGACTCGGCACCTGTATTGTGCTTATAAGCAATGGTGCCGGTTGAGCTATACACCGCCAGCAGAGATATCAACGATAGCAGTATGACTATAAGCCATATCCACCTGTCGCCTTTTACATTTTTTAATATCTGATCCATCCCTTTGTTAATTGACTAATATTATTAAAGCTCTTTAACTGCTTCTTTAAACTGCCTGCCCCTGTCTTCGTAGTTTTTGAACAAATCAAAACTCGCGCATGCTGGTGACAGCAGAACAGTATCCCCTTTAGCTGCCAGATGATACGCGACCTGCGCTGCTTCAGATGCAGATGATGTATTTACAATAACTTCTACGTCATCCTCAAAAGCATCATGAATACGCTTATTATCTTTACCAAGGCATACAATAGCTTTCACCTTTTGCTTTACTAAGTCGCGCAGCATAGCGTAGTCATTCCCTTTATCTACACCACCAAGGATAAGCACAACATCTGTAGTCATACTTTCAAGCGCGTACCAGGTGCTGTTCACGTTGGTAGCTTTACTATCATTAATAAAGCTAATGCCTGATATTTTAGCCACGAACTCCAGCCTGTGTTCAATGCTCTGGAAATTGCCCATGCTCTCTCTAATCGTTTCGTTGCGCAACTCTAGTACTTTCGCAACAATGCCCGAAGCCATTGAGTTGTAAAGGTTGTGCTTTCCCTGCAGGGCCAGTTCGGTAATCGACATTTGGAAATGTTGTTGATGTAGATTTATGACAATATTGTCGTTTTCGAGATATGCTCCCGGTTCTATTTTCTTATTTATTGAGAAAGGCAGCTGCTGTGCAGCTATTGCTTTTCCCTCCATTATTTTAATTGTTTCAGCATCGTCTGCACAATAGATGTAAACGTCTTCGGCACTCTGGTTTTGCGTTATCCTGAATTTAGATGCGGCATAGTTCTCCAGTTTATAGTCGTAGCGGTCCAGGTGGTCGGGTGTGATATTCAACAACACCGCTATGTTAGCTCTGAACTTGTACATATTGTCCAGCATAAAGCTGCTTATTTCCAGTACGTAGTAATCGTATGTATCGGTAGCTACCTGGTAGGCAAAGCTTTTACCAATGTTACCAGCCAAACCAACATTCAATCCAGCGTTTTTAAGAATGTGGTAAACCAGGCTGGTAGTAGTTGTTTTTCCGTTTGAGCCCGTGATGCATATCATTTTTGCATCTGTGTAACGACCAGCAAACTCTATCTCCGATATTACCGGCGTGTTTTGTGCAAGCAGTTGCTTAACGACAGGCACTTTGTCCGGAATTCCAGGACTTTTAACAACTTCATCTGCGTTCAGTATCAACTCGTAGGTATGGCCGTTCTCCTCAAAGTTTATAGCCCAATCCTGCAATTGCTTTTTATAGTTATCCGCAATAGGACCAAAATCAGAAACAAACACTTCGTAACCTTTCTGTTGAGCAAGGTATGCAGCACCAACACCACTCTCACCCGCGCCGAGAATAGCAATTCTCGCTCCGTCCACCCTTTTTTGGGCGAAATCCTGTTGAGCTGAACTGCTTGGTTGTGTAGACATTGTTTCTTATTCTATCTGTTGTTATATTCTCTGGTACTCACTCGGGACTGTTTATCTCAATTTCAATGTTATCACGGTGATGATGGCCAGCATAATACAAATGATGTAAAAGCGGGTAACTATCTTAGACTCGTGAAAGCCCTTTTTTTGATAATGGTGATGAAGCGGCGCCATCAGGAAAACACGCCGCCCTTCGCCAAAGCGCTTTTTAGTCCACTTGAACCATCCTACCTGTATCATTACCGAAAAATTTTCTACAACAAAAATTCCGCAGAGTACCGGTATCATCAGCTCCTTGCGAATCATAATTGCAAAAACTGCTATTATCCCTCCTATTGCCAAACTGCCGGTGTCACCCATGAAAACCTGTGCGGGGTAAGAGTTGTACCACAAGAAGCCTACACACGCACCTACAAACGCACCTGCAAAAATCACAAGCTCTGCAGAGTTTGGTATGTACATAATGTTCAGGTAATCGGCTATTAGAGTATTGCCCGATACGTATGCCAAAATAGCCAGCGTAAGCCCTATAATGGCTGATGTACCTGTCGCCAGGCCATCTATACCGTCCGTAATGTTGGCACCATTAGATATAAAGGTGATGATGATTATGGTAAAAAACATGAATACTACCAGTGCATAATGCTCGTAACCCTTACCCAAAAACTTAAGCACCTTACCGTAATCAAACTCGTTATTCTTATAGAAAGGCATTGTTGTTTTGGTAGACTTAATGTCCTGTGTATATACAGGTTTATCCCCCCGCATATGAAAACGAACAGGGACATCATACTTCACCGGTAACTGCACTTCCTGGCGGATGAGGATATTGCTGTTGAAATACATTGTAAACCCAATAAACAGCGCAAGACCAACCTGCCCGGTTATCTTAAAACGGCCTGCCAACCCTTCTTTGTTCTTTTTAAAAACCTTTATGTAATCATCCAAAAAGCCAATTGCACCCAGCCAAACCGTTGTAACCAGCATCATGATAATGTAAATGTTATCCAGCTGTGCAAAAAGCAACGTTGGTATTAGTATACCCAAAAGGATGATAACACCACCCATTGTTGGAGTGCCGGATTTTTGCATCTGGCCTTCCAGACCAAGATTGCGTACGGTTTCGCCAACTTGTTTAAAGCGGAGATAATCAATTAACCTTCTGCCATAAACAGTAGTAACCAACAAGGAAACAATAACAGCCATCGCCATACGGAACGTGAGGTATTGGAATACCCCCGCGCCCGGGATACTGTAATTTTTGTTTAAGTAGTTAAACAGGTAATATAGCATTGGCTAATTTGCTATGCAGATGCGCCAAGCGCACCTTGCAGATCTGTATAAATTTGGTTAATTGGTTATTCGTTTATTATTACTCTTATCACTCGCACTTAAATCATGTCTTTAAACTGGTTCTCCAGTTCTTCCATATCGTCGAAATGGTTTTTTACCCCATTTACTTCCTGGTACTTCTCGTGACCCTTTCCTGCCAGGAGGATGATATCTCCCGGCTGCGCCAGCATACACGCAGTTCTTATTGCTTCTCTCCGGTCAGCTATGCTCAATGTATTTCTTTTAAAAGCCGGATCAATACCAGCTTCCATATCTTTAATAATCTGCGCCGGGTCTTCGGTCCGAGGGTTATCTGATGTCAGGATCACCTTGTCGCTCCATTCAGTTGCAACCTTTGCCATAACAGGACGCTTGGTTTTATCCCTGTCACCGCCGCAACCGATAACTGTTATTACTTTCTCTTTGCCTTTACGGATATCATGAACAGTGCTTAACACGTTTTGTACAGCATCCGGGGTATGGGCATAATCAACAATGCCGATCACTTTATTAGGTGCCACAATGTACTCGAACCTGCCTTCTGCACCAGTCAGCTTGCTTAAGCTGATAAGCACTTTAGACCTATCCTGCTCCAGCAGCATTGCCGCAGCGTAAACCGCCAGTAGATTGTATGCGTTGAAAGTACCAACCAGTTTGAACCAAACTTCTTCGTTATCAATATTCAGCAAAAGGCCGCCAAACTGGTTTTCAATAATACGGGCACGATAGTCGGCCATACTCTTGAGACCATAGCTCTTTTTATGTGCTGATGTGTTTTGTAGCATCACGCTACCATTCTTGTCATCACCGTTAGTTAACGCAAATGCGCTTTTAGGCAAGCCATCAAAGAAGGCCTTTTTGGCTTTCAAATAGCTTTCGAACGTTTTGTGATAGTCGAGATGATCGTGCGTAAGATTGGTGAATATTCCCCCCGAAAACCGTAAACCTTCTATCCTGTGTTGCGCAACAGCATGGGAGCTAACCTCCATAAAGCAGTAGTCGCAGCCCTCATCTACCATATCCGCCAGTAGCTTATTAAGCACTACAGGGTCCGGTGTAGTATGGGTAGACGGGATAATACGTCCGTTAACCTGGTTCTCAACAGTAGATAATAAACCGCACTTATACCCCATATCTCTAAACAGCTTATACAGCAGCGTTGCTACGGTAGTTTTGCCATTGGTGCCGGTTACGCCAACCAGTTTGAGATTACTGGACGGGTTTTCATAAAAGTTAGCAGCGATAGTACCCAGAGCTTTGGCAGAATTAGCAACCATCAAAAAATCTGCTTCCTGTGCGGTATGTGCCGGAAGGTCTTCGCAAATAACTGCTACTGCACCTTGCTTTACGGCTTGTTCTATATAGTCATGGCCGTCCACCGCGGTGCCTTTAAGCGCCACAAACAAGCAGCCCGGCTCCACCTTACGTGAATCAAAAACCACTGCAGATATCTCTACATCCGCACTTCCCTGCAGCTCGGTAAAAGCTACTCCTTCCAGTATGTCGCTTAAATATCTCATTGCAGTTCTATTATTATTTTTGATCCGCGTGGTATCTGGCTGCCGCCAGTAACCGATTGTGTACTTACACTGCCGCTGCCTTTTACGGCCACCTTATAACCCGCATTGCCCAAAACGTAAAGGGCATCGCTCAACCCCATCCCAACAACATTTGGAACGGTCCCCGCTTTTACCCTGTTTTCTTCAAAGGCAATGCCGCTACTGGTATCAATGCCATTTGCTGCAGCGTTTGTAGAGGCATATAAAGGCTTTACCCCTAGCTTTTGATAAACCTGTTTAAGCGCCTTTAGATTGCCATGCTTGTACTGCGGTAAAGTTGTATTACCTACATACCGTACCGGTGGGTGCTCTATACCCAGGCTGCTTGCATAAACCTTCTCGCATATTTCCTTAAACGCAGGCCCTGCTGTAGAAGCAGCATAATAGCCGTTCTTAGGATCGTTTATTACCACGATAAGCGAGTACTTAGGGTTATCTGCCGGGAAATAACCGCAGAAAGATGATTGATATTGCTTCTTCCCTTTATAGCCGTTGCGGCCGTCGGCAACTTGTGCGGTACCGGTTTTTCCGGCTATTTTGAACATTTCACTCTTTACGTTAGTTTTACCGGTACCCTCACTTACCACACCTTCTAACATTTCCTGCATTTTCTTCAGCGTCACGTCTGAACAAATTTTGTCGTTGATAACATGCGCCTGAAAGCGTTCTACAGTGTTACCAAGCCTTCTGATCTCCTTCACAAAAATTGGTGATACGTATTTACCATTGTTGGCAACCGCATTATAGAACGACAGCATTTTAAGCGGTGTTAATTGCATCTCATAACCATATGCCATTTGCGGAAGGGTCATGTATTTGTTCCAGCTTGCATTTTTCGGATTCTTCACAACCGGTTGAGCTTCGCCCGGTATTTGCAAACCAAACTTTTCATTCAGGTGCCAATCGTATAAATGGTTGGTGAATTTAGCCTGATTGTTGGTGTAGTAACGATTTACCAGTGATGCCACAGCCGCGTTTGACGATTCTTCGAATGCCTTTTTCACCGTAACTGTACCTATACTGCCGTGCGAATCTTTGATGATATGGCTATTACCCGGTATTTTGTAATTTTCGGTACTTACCAGGTTATTAGTGTCAATCATCTTATCTTCCAACAAAGCCATGTAAGACACTACTTTGAATGTAGAACCGGGATCCTGATTACCTGCAATAGCGTAGTTAAACTTTTCTTTAAAACTACCATCGGGCATTTTGGTATAATTAGCCATTGCGCGGATCTCGCCCGTAGCTACTTCCATCAAAATAACAGTACCATGATCGGCGTTGCTTTTAATAAGTTGTTTCTCCAACGCGCTTTGAGCAATATCCTGGAAGTTAATATTAATGGTGGAAATAATGTCAGCCCCCTCTTTAGGAGCAACCTCTTCTTCATCATTAACCGGTATCCAAACACCGCCTGCAAGTCTTTGCTCAAGGCGTTTTCCACTTTCGCCATTTATATAACTTGCAAATGAACCCTCAAGGCCAACCGCATTTCTTACGTTTTCATTCTTGTATCCTATGGTACGTGCAGCGAGCGAACGAAACGGCAGTATACGCTTATTTTGAGCTACCACTATTAACCCGCCTTTGTACTTACCCAGGTTAAAAACAGGAAACTTCCTGATTTCCTTAAGCTGCTTGTAAGTAACCTTACGTCTAACCAACTGGTAACGGGATCCTTCTTTACGTGCTTCACGGAAAATACGTGAGTACTCGCGCGCTGGTCTGTCGCCAAAATACTGCGACATTTTCATGGCCAAAGAATCTATCTTTTCGTCAAATGCTTTATCATCGGCAATGCCGCCAGCAAGCATATCCATATGTAATTCATATTCAGGAACCGATGTTGCAAGTAAAGCCCCATCATCAGAAAAGATGTTACCTCTTGCTGCTTCAATAGTGCGGTAGCGGGTAGACATCTGCTGAGCCATACTCTTCCACTTTTCGCCCTGTGCAAGCTGCACCCGGCATAATTGAAAAACTACCGCCGCTGCAAAAAGCAGGATCAACCCGAAAGCGAGATAAACCCTTAGTAATATATTGGTCCTGATACTCATTGCTGCCCACCCTCCTTTACTACTATTTTTTGTGGCGGCTGCTCAGATGCCCTTATACCCAAAGTATCTGCACGTTTAGCTACCTCAGTCAAAGTGCTTTTAAATGCAAGTTCAGCCTTGGTGCTTTTATATTCCCAGCTCAATTCTTTAACTTCTTTACCTATTTTATCAATATCCCGCACAGTGTTATCGGCCATGTGCCTGTTACCTATGTAAAGCATGCCCAATAACACCAGGAACAGCACAAACGGCAAAGCACGGGTAGCATCATCTGTAGTAATGACCCCGTTCTTCAAAAACTGAGTAATAAAGTTGTCCGGAATTTCCCTTACAGGCTTCTCCTCAACTACCAGCTCCTTTTCAGCTTCTTCTTCCTGAATTTCTGTGCGTAAACGGTTCATTTCTTTACAGCTATTCTGAGTTTTGCACTGCGTGCCCTGTTATTGTTTTGTATCTCGTCTGCAGTTGCAGTTATTGCGCCGCGGCTTACCGCGTCAAACGGCTTGTTATCGTTACCATAAAGGTCCTTTTCCACCTCACCACTGAACTTTCCCTTTGCTATAAAATTCTTCACCAGCCTGTCTTCAAGTGAGTGGTAACTCATCACTACCAACCTGCCACCTACAGCTAATACCTCTGCTGACTGCATCAGGAAGTCTTTCAACGCTTCCAACTCCTGGTTAACCTCGATGCGAAGCGCCTGAAATACCTGCGCCAGGTATTTGTTCTCTTTTCCGCGAGGGATAAGGTTTTGGATTGCATTCTTCAGATCAGCAACGGTGTTTATAGGCCCGTTTAACCTGGCTGTTACTATTGTTTTTGCAAGTGATTTAGCATTCTGGATTTCACCGTACATCCCAAAAATGCGGTGAAGATCAGCTTCGCTATAATTATTAACTACTTCCTTAGCGCTAAGCTCCGACGACTGGTTCATGCGCATATCAAGCTCAGCATCAAAGCGGATAGAGAAACCACGCTCGGCCTGGTCAAACTGATAGGATGACACTCCCAAATCAGCCAGTATACCGTCAACCGGTATAGCATTATGCAGGCGACTAAAGTTTTTCAGGTACCTGAAATTCTGATCTATAAAAGTGAATCTACTGTCGTCAATTTTATTCTGCTGCGCGTCGGCATCCTGGTCAAACGCCAGCAATTGGCCATCATCACCCAGGTGCTTAAGTATTTCACGCGAATGACCACCTCCACCGAAAGTAACATCAACGTAGGTACCGCCGGGCTTTATGTTTAAAGCCTCAATACATTCGTTCAGCATAACAGGGGTATGATAATTACTCATTTACCCTCCTTTTATTACCCATTACTTCCTCGGCCAGTTCAGCAAAATTTTCAGGCTCGTTCGCTATCATCGCTCTGTGCGCTTTCAGATCCCAAACCTCTATTTTATTCAGCATACAGGTAAGCACTACATCTCCTGTAATACCGGCGTGCTCCATCAGGTTTTTTGGCAGGTTTATCCGCCCTGCACCATCCGGAACCATGGTGGTTGCCCCACCGGTAAAATATCTTACAAACTGAATGCTTTTTCTATCGTATTCATTAAGTTTGCTCAGTTCGTCCAATCGTTTGTCCCACTCTTTTTTGGTATAAATTACAAGGTAATTCTCGAGCCCGCGGTTGATCACAAGACCCTCAGCATCAGCCTCTGGAAGCTGCTTCTTGAGGCCTGCAGGGATCATCATCCGCCCCTTGGCATCTAGTTTACACTCGTATTCACCGGTTAAGTAGGACATTCTTAATGGTCGACAATTTTTGTAACGTAAAAGTAAATTACTTTTCCCACTTTCTAACACTTTTTACCACCAAAAAGTTTTCAACACTTTTATGGCCTGAAAGCCTGTGACTTAAGGTCAATAATTATAGCTTTACCGCCAATGATTTTACCCCCTTTTAAGTGATGATTATTGTAATACAGTGTACCGATCAAATAGGGCTTGTAGCTGCCATTTCCGCACTGCTTGCAGAAAAAAAGATGAACATAACAGCCATGCAGGAGCATGTTGACAATGTAGAAAAGCTATTCTTTATGAGGCTTGAAGTTGATGGAACAACGGTAGATCAATCAATATACAAAGATCTGGAGCAAATACTCCCCCAAGGTGCTGTTATTAAGATAGACCCGGGCACAGCAAAAAAGATTGTTGTATTAGTTACAAAAGAATATCATTGCCTTGCGGACATATTGATACGCAACCATTTCAATACCCTTAGTGCTGTAGTACAATGCGTGGTTGGCAACCATATGATCCTTAAAGACATTTGCGACAGATTTGATATTCCATTTCACTATGTTCCGTTCGAAGGAGACGCTGTTGATTTCGAAAATAGGCTACTGAACACTGTTGAGTCCTATGAATTTGATTACCTCGTCCTGGCTAAATTCATGCGGATACTGTCAGCCTCATTCGTAGAACGTTTTACCCGAAGGATTGTCAACATCCATCATTCATTTCTGCCCGCATTTGCAGGGGCCAGCCCCTACAGGCAGGCCTATGAGCGCGGCGTAAAGCTGATTGGTGCGACCGCTCATTACGTTACAAATGAGTTGGACGAAGGGCCGATTATTGCCCAGCAGATTATACCGGCTGGCCACTCCTTCACCGTAGCAGATATGGTAAAAGCCGGTCAGGAAATTGAAACCGCCGTATTGGCGAGAGCTTTGAAACTGGTATTCGACGACCGCGTGTTCGTATTTAAAAACAAAACGGTGGTATTAGAATAATCAGCACCCTGCAAGATTCAGCCTACTACCAAATGGATTTCAATGGAGTGATGCTGACCTTGTTTACCACTGAACCTTTCGCAGTTTGAATACTGATGTGATTGTATGGCTTAGTCGCAAAGAATATGCTGGCTAAATTACTTAACCCACCATCTGCAAACATTTCTACAGAAGTTCCGTCCACAACAACATCTACATCTAACGTTTCTTGACCAGAGAACCTGGGAACATATGCCAGTTTGCTAAAATTCTTGTTAAAATCAGTTTTACCAGATTTATCCCGCTCAATAAAGTAGCGATCACTTTTTTTATTGTAGCCTATTAACAGCGATTCACCTGCATCGTTAAATAGGTTAATAAACAAGTCTTCTTTGGCAGCAGAAAGCTTTAATCGATAATATGAAGGCATCTTAATAAACGATGCCACATCTCGGCCTTTTGCTAGTACTGCAGACGGAATATCGATCGATTTTAATGCAATGCCCGCCATTTCTTTTGCCGGCGTAGAGGTAAGGTATATTTCACTATCTACCTGTTTTAACCCAAGTTCGCGGGGAATTGTCATAGTACTACGCCAGGTACTTGCGGGCACCTGGTTAGCGTACTCCCAATTGCTCATCCACCCCAGGAATATACGCCTGTTGCCTGTATTACTCCAGGTTATGCCCGCATACTCATCCGGCCCAAAGTCCGCCCACTTTACGTTTTCGTTCATTGGAGTGAACGTTTTGCCGTTAAAATCGCCGATAAAGTATTGTGTAGCCGAACCGCCGTTCGGCCCGCCGGGATTAATGTTGACAATGAGCACCCAGTGTTGTTTGCCGTTGAGCGTCATCGGGAAAAGATCCGGGCACTCCCAAACACCGCCATGTGCACCCAAGTGTTCACCAAATTCGCTTTCCTTTTTCCATGTTTTAAGGTTGGGCGAAGAGTAAAACGTTATCCGATCTTTAGTCGCCAGCGTCATTACCCATTTATGCTGAGGCGCGTACCAGTAAACCTTCGGGTCGCGAAAGTCTTTTATTCCGGGGTTCTTTAAAACCGGGTTACCTGCGTATTTAGTCCACGTTTTACCCTCATCCAGACTGTAGGCTATACTTTGGTTCTGGAAGTTATCTTTACCGGCCTTTTCACCTATAGGGTCATGATGCGTAAATATTGCTACCATTGGCACCTTGCCGTTTTTACCAAAACCAGATGTGTTATTTACATCAATCACCGCGCTGCCGCTGAAGATATACCCGAGTTTATCCGGATAAAGCGCAATTTTCTGCTCTTTCCAGTGGATCATATCTTTACTGGTAGCATGGCCCCAGTGCATGGGCCCCCACACTATGCCATCTGGATAATGCTGATAAAACAAGTGATATACACCTTTATAGTACACCATGCCATTAGGATCGTTCATCCATCCGGACTTTGGCGAAAAGTGGATCTGCGGGCGGTATTGTTCGTGATATAACTTTCCTGCTTTTTGGGCAAATGTATTAGCAGCTACAAGCAGCGCAAAAAATGGCAACAGGCATTTATATTTCATAACGGTTTGTTGGTTATTGGTAAAACTACATTATGCGCGGCAAAAAACATCATAGCGCAACTACTTTAATACGCCTGATCGGCAACGGGTGTTTCGTTTCGCATAAGCGAAACACCCGAAACAGCAATTTCAGATAAGATGCTGTACTACAGATACATCCAAATTAAAGCGAAACAACCCGAAACAGTCTGGAAATTGACGTCTAAATACCATGTCATTGACAATCAACTGGTTATATCTGAATTCGGTTTCATGAGCGCCAAACCGAAACACTTTAGGTGAAACACTTTTGATGAGCAGTGTAAACGGGATTACACTTAATAAGCCATCACAAATAAAACGCGATAAGCATTTATCTTTAAAGATTTCACGCTTATGCCGGTTCGTTACAATATCTGGTTAAACTCCAGCCGCTCACCGTCAGGACCTGTTATATTGAAATACTTGCAGCCCCGACCCCAAAATTGTAAAAAGACAGGTTCAGGTTCTATGATGTTAAAGCCTGCCTCTTTAATGGAGTGATAAGCAACTTCAATATCATCTACATCAAAAGCCACATGGTCGATATGGCCGTTGCCCCGGGAACGTATCTCGCTCAATCCACTCTCCGGCAGCTCGTAAAGTTCCATCATCATTTTGTCGCATTGCATCATTACGCAAGTGCCCGGCTCGCCTTTTTCATCAAAGCTTGCCTGCATTACGTTTTTAAAACCGAGCCTTTCATAAAACGCCTGCGAGCGCTTGAGGTCAGTCACAGGTATGCCGATATGCTGAATTGCTTTAATTTTAATATCTAAGCTTCCCAAATCATTAATTGATTAAAGTTTATAATACAAGGGAACTGTTAAAGTTCGCCCTCATCATCACTATACTTCTCAGTTATTCTTTTAACGCCGATATCCTGCATATTTCTACAAGTCTGCGCTATGTTTTTGTCATTCCATCCAAGCTCACCGGGCGTTAAAATACCAACGGTTTTTTGGGCAATATCTATTATACAAACTTTGGGACGGTTATCGTAAAAAAACCTTGCCCCTGGAATCTCGATATATTTCGTTTACGGTAAGTAAAGTGTACATCAGCGGCATGGTATTGCTCCTTCATCACTTTGCCAAAAGCATTCTTATTAACAAATTCAATTGTCTTTGTTTCGTTATCTATGTTAATGACTTTCGTTTCATACGACGTCAATCGCCTGTACATTACTGCAACTACAATAAAAGCAGCAAACAAGAGGAACAAAATCATACCGACTTTTAAGCACTATTACAGCATAATTAATTTACAACACCCTTACCCTTAAATAGCTTGGATTAGACTTAGAGGTATACACCCGGTGCCTTGCCTTCTTAAAGTCGGTGTCTTTAGCTTTCATGATGTCCTGGAATTGCTGGGTGTTCCTATCTATCAGCGGGAACCAGGTGCTCTGGATCTGTATCATAATGCGGTGGCCCTTTTTAAAGGTATGCAGCACATCCTGCAGCTCCCAGTTCACAGCGGTTACCTTGCCTGGCACAAATGGCTCGGGTTTTTCAAAGCTGTTGCGGTATTTACCGCGAATAGGTTCGCTGCGTACCATCTGCTCGTAACCGGCCATTTTCACCTCTTTACCTGTAAACTGGTTGTTGGTAGCCGTATCCGGGTACACATCAAGCACTTTAACAACCAGGTCTGCATCTGTACCGGTGGTAGAAAATTTAATGTTTGCCCAAATATTGCCTGCCAGGGTAACATCCTTATCCAGCACATCTGTTTTGTAGGTAAGCACATCAGGCCGTTTCTCGGCAAAGCGCTGGTCGGCAGTCATGTACTCTCTTGTCATATCGAAATCTGTACCGGCGATAAACGGAACCGGGTTCATCGGGTCAGATACATATTCTTTGTAGTCGACCATGGTGTTAGCCGGCGCAAAGAAGGACAGCTTACCGCCGGGCAGCAGGTACAGTTTCTGTTCCTTTGCTTCAACCGGCGGCCATTGCTTGTAGGCTTTCCACTGGTTTTCGCCAGTTTGGAAAGTGGAGACCTTTGGCAGGTCCAGCGGTGTACCCTTAAGGTAATGGCTAAAAAATGCGAATTCTATTTTATCGCGATAGAACGGACCTGTCGGGCCGCCAAAACTTACATCTCCTAAATGGTCGCCGTTACCACGTGCCCAACCGCCGTGCACCCATGGCCCCATAGCAAAGTAAACCGGAGTATTCGGATTTTTCTGAGCTAAGGTTTTGTAAGTGTTTATGGCGCCATAAAGGTCTTCAGCATCATACCAACCGCCGGTAACCAGCGTAGGTGTTTTAATGTCGTGCAGGTGGGTAAGCACGTTACGGTCTTTCCAATGCTGATCGTAATTAGGGTGATCCATCATCTCGTTCCATAAACGGATGGTGTCTTTAAAATACTTATCATTAGTATTCTTCATGGAACCCATGTCCATAAAGAACTTGTAACCATCGTTTGTACCGGGATCAAACCTGCCGCCGCGGCGCTGGGTAGGTTTATCGTCCTGTCGGTTTGTAAAGCCCGGGTAAAAGCCAAAGTTAGCCACCAGGAAAAACGCGCCGTTATGAAATGCATCATCACGCCATAAATCGGCAATAGGTGCCTGCGGCGATGCTGCCGCTAACGCGGGGTGCCGGCTTAATAAGGCTGTAGTGGTGTAAAAGCCTGGATAAGATATGCCCCAAACACCTACTTTGCCATTATTGTTAGGCACGTTCTTAAGCAGCCAATCAATCGTGTCGTAAGTATCGGTACCCTCATCAACATCCTTGTTGGTTTTGTGCTGCTCCAGTTCGGGCGTCATTTCCTCGTAAATGCCTTCGCTCATCCAGCGGCCACGCACGTCCTGGTAAACAAAAATGTAGCCATCATGCAGGAACGCGGGCGACGGGCCAAGGCTGCCCTTGTACTTATCGGGTCCGTATGGCGCCACACTGTAGCAGGTACGGTCCATCATAAAAGGATACTTCTTTGATTGATCTTTAGGGACGTAAACCGATGTGAATAGCTTTTTGCCATCGCGCATGGGTATCTGGTACTCGTATTTGGTGTAGTTATCTTTTATGTAAGCGGCATCGCCTTGTGCGCAGGAATAAAGCGCGAAAACAAGCATGCAGCAGGTGAAGAATAATGTCCTTTTCATTGGTTGGTTTTAGTGCTTAAAAGTAGCTGATTTTGTTGAATAAAAACCAGCATGTTGGGTTTGGCGGAGAGCGCAACAAGCTTTTTACAGAAACTGCTATTACCGGTCTTGCTACTACTTTATAATGTATGATCTACCTAGCGGCTTACAAATAAAAAGTACGGACCCTGATCGCCTATGCTTCTCCGTTTTATCTGCCAGCCTTGTGCTGCATAAAAGTCACAAGCGTTTTGGTTCATTTCCAGACACTTTAAACTAAACGGCTTGGGCGAAGCTTGCAGGGCTGTATTCAACAAGGCTTTACCAATGCCCTGCTTTGAAAAAGCCTGGTACACGTACAGGTGGTGGACAAAGGTATCTTCCATTGAAAAAGCTACGAAACCTACAATAATACCCCCAACTTCCGCAACAAATATTCGTTCGCCAACGGTATCCTTTTCAAAATCGTTCAGTTTAAACATCCGGGTATTTAGCCAGCTAAAGGTACTTACGCGACAGTCGAGGTACAAGGACTTTACCGCTTGCTTGTCAGCTTCAACAAACTCGCGTATAGTTGCGGGGCTTATTTCCATTTCCAGTTAGGTTCATGGGTAACCAATATATCAGGATTTTGCATTACGGACATAACATCGTCTACAAAGGTTGGGGTGGCTACGCTTGTTTTAGGAATAACCAGGCCGTCGCCGCTTTTGAGCCTGATAAAGTAATGGCTGGCAATCTCGTTTACTTCTGCCACCTCTCCGGTGTTTATCTTGCTTTCACCTGTAACATCGCGGGTTTCTATATAGTCCGGCCCAAATTTCAATACTGACTCTTTGCCGATCTTATAAGCCATTTTATCCCTAACAAATTTCCGATAGTTCTTTTTGTAGCTGTATCGTTGCAGCAGCGGATAAAACAACAAACTTATTAATCCGGCTGCAAAAAAATAATAGCTGTAAAAGCTATCACTTTTATTTATCAGCGCTGCTCCTATAACAAGCAGCAAGCCCGATATAGTTAGCCAGGCCTTACGCCGGGTACCTTGCGCGCGCTTACTTTTTGATGCCGAATACAGCAGGTAAATTAAATAGTCCTCTTCAGTTAAAACGATTGTAATAGTCATGCAAGCTTTTGGTCAGAGATAAAAAAAGAGCAGCAAATAAGAAAGCCCCTACGCGGGGCTTCTTTATAAATGATGCTTATGCTATTCGTTAATAGCTTTAACGCCCGGCAATTCTTTCCCTTCCATGTATTCCAGCAGTGCACCACCGCCGGTTGATACGTAACTTACGTCTTCGGTCATGTCAAACTTAGCAACTGCCGCGGCAGAATCGCCGCCGCCTATCAGCGAGAAGGCACCGTTGTCAGTAGCCTTTGCTACAGCCTCGGCAATCGCTTTAGTACCTACCAGAAACTTCTCCATTTCAAATACACCCATCGGGCCGTTCCATAAAATGGTTTTAGATTCTTCTACTACCTTGCTGAACAAAGCAACAGTTTCAGGGCCAATATCCAGCCCCATCCAGCCATCAGGTATCTGGCCTGTTTTGGCGGTGTTTGTGTTGGCATTGTTATTAAAATCATCGGCAATAACATTATCTACCGGCAATAAAAGGTTCACACCTTTTTCTTTAGCCTTTTGTTTAAGGCTTGTAGCGAGGTCAAGCTTATCTGCCTCTACCAATGATGTACCTATGTTGCCGCCATCAGCCTTGGCAAATGTATAAGCCATACCACCGCCAATAATAAGGTTATCAACTTTATCCAACAGCTTTTCAATTAGCAAGATCTTGTCAGATACCTTTGATCCACCCATAATAGCAGTGAATGGTTTTGCAGCGCCGTTCAATATCTTCTCTGCATTGGTAAGTTCGGCTGCCATCAGGTAACCGAAGTATTTAGCGTTGGGGAAGAACTGTGCTATGATAGCAGTTGATGCATGCGCGCGGTGTGCTGTACCAAAAGCGTCATTCACGTATATATCACCAAGCTTTGACAGTTTCTCGGCAAAATCTTTATCGCCCTTTTCCTCTTCTTTGTAGAAACGCAGGTTTTCCAGCAATAAAATTTCGCCTTTGTCCAGCGCTTTTGCTTTCTCTATAGCTTGTTCGCCAACGCAGTCATCAGCAAACTCTACTTGCTGGCCCAAAAGGTCAGACAGGTGTGGTACAATGTGTTTTAAAGAATATTTATCAGTAGGACCGTCTTTTGGTCTGCCCAGGTGCGACATCAATATTACAGCACCGCCATCCTTTAGTATCTTCTTTATGGTTGGCAAAGCGGCGGTCATGCGGTTATCATCGGTAATGTTAAAATCGCCGTCCAGCGGAACGTTGAAGTCTACCCGGATAAGCGCTTTTTTACCGTTGAAGGTTATCTGATCAATGGTTTTCATATTGTTAAATGTAAATTGATGAATGGGCGGCAAATTGTACAAATTTATTCTAAAACCCAACCCTAAATTCAAAAAGCAGCGGTGTTTGGCTTAAAATTTCATTGTATTTTAACATACATTACATAGTGCGGCCCAATGCCCGGCACCTCAAACTCCGGCGAGATGATCTCGAACCCCGTTCCCATATAAAACTTCACGGCTACCTTGCGCGCATTACACCACAGGTAATTTACTTTTTGGCCCCTAAGGTAAGTAATGGCAAAGTTAACCAGCATGTTTCCGTATCCTTTACCACGATGCGCAGGTGCGGTTGCCATACCGCGCAACTGGTAAGCTTTCCCATCATAACCTTTATACCCTACCGGGTGAAAAGATGCCACACAAACCAACTCTTCACCCACAAAATACCCAAGATGGAATGATCCTTCGGCATCATCATTTTCAAACCGGCATTCGTCAAGCGTAAGCCGCCCATCGCGCAATACCTCGTTGCGTAATGGCAAAACATCATTGGCTGTAACAAACCTTATCATGTCACAAAGATGGAAAAGATTCTACAGTTTGGGGTCTAATTACCCTATACTAAAGCACCTATACACACAACTTTGCTTAATTATATTAAAAGTAACACGACCAGACTACCTATAACCACCGGATAACCGGCGCAAACGGGGCATGCCTATTGCCTTTATAGATATAAATCTACCAAGAAAATGAAAAACATAATTGTAATTCTATTTATTTCTGCAGCTTTAGTAAGCTGCCAAAAGTTTACAGATGTAAACCCCAATGTGCCGAAAGATAATACAAGCATTAAAACCCCAACAGGCGTTTTAACACCTATTAAACTGGATATAGCCGATCAGGTAGTGTATACCAGCGTGAGCCATGATACTCTTTATTTAAAGTATACCGAGACAGTTACTTTTATATTGAACCCAGACGATTATAAAAAATCTTCAGCAGTACGATTTAAGGAAGATTTTTCTAAGTCAATACTTGCTAACTATAGCTTCACCAATGTTAACAATGGCCAGATATCAACCGATTATCTGCACGACAATTTGAATAATGTTACGCTTAAATCTGCCTCAACAGTAACTATTGAGGGAGTTAAGTATACAAAGTTGGTGCTAGAGCGAGACATAAAATTTTCAAAGGCTTACAAGCAAACCGGCCTTGCCTCTGAAGCGCAAAAGAACGTTTTAACGAAAACCGCTGATGTAATAAGCTTTTCGTCTTACTACTATATTAACAACAAAAACTCTGATGTTACTCAAGCCATAGCAAAGGTCATTTACAAGTAACCCTTTGTGCTAGTTAAGGCGGGATATTTTTTCTACCAGATCTGCCAAACGGCTAGAGTAGCCCATCTCGTTATCATACCAGCCAACAACCTTAACCAGCCCGCCAACAATGGAAGTTAACTGCGCATCAAAAATGCAGCTATGCGGGTTGTCCAATATGTCGGTGGAAACAATAGGGTCTTCGGTGTATTCTAAAACGTTCTCCATCGGCCCATTGGCAGCTGCCTTAAAGGCTTTGTTAATCTCTTCAACTGTCGGGAGCTTTTTCAAGCTGCAGGTAAAGTCAGTAAGAGAGCCGTTCAGCACCGGCACGCGTATGCCTGCACCACCAAGATGCCCATCCAAATGAGGAAATATAGCGGTAATAGCTTTAGCGGCACCGGTTGTAGTAGGGATGATAGAGGCCGATGCGGCCCTTGCACGGCGAAGGTCCTTATGAGGCGCATCATGCAGGTTCTGGTCGCCAGTCATGGAGTGTACCGTGGTGATATAGCCATCGGTAATGCCCCAGTTATCGTCTAGTATCTTCACCATCGCAGCAACATTGTTGGTGGTACAAGATGCATTCGACAATATGGGCGACCGCAGGTCTACCTCATCATCATTAACGCCCAGCACAACGGTAGGTACAGTTTTATTTGATGGCGGAGCGGAAATAATTACCTGCCTGGCACCAGCTGCAAGGTGCTTTGCAGCGCCCTCTTCGGAGATAAACTTACCTGTAGATTCTATTACCAGGTCAATCTCCAGTTCTTTCCATGGTAAGTTTTGCGGATCTTTCTCCTGGTATGTTCTTATCGCGAGATCGTTTATGAACAGGTGCCCCTCACCTGCGCTTACCGCACCCTTAAACCCGCGGTGTACAGAATCGTACTTGAACAGGTGCGCCAGGGTTTGCGTATCTGCCAGATCGTTAACGGCTACAACTTCTATATTGCTGCGGGTTAGGATGGTACGTAAAAATATACGCCCTATACGGCCAAACCCATTTATTGCTATCCTCATGACTTAAAATCAGGATGCAAAATTAGAAAATATAGATTAGAATAGCTTATAGAGCTTAGGCGAACAAAAAGCGGATAGTAAAGCGTTCCCTTTCGCGGCAACGCAGGCAAAAGGTAATGCCCCAGTTAAATAACAGCGAGATGCCAAATATTACGCCCATTAAAGCAAAGTTGCCAATGAAACTAAACCTCAGCACCATTACTATGGTAATAATATTAATGCATGCCAATATAAAGGTAGTTTGCAAATGGTTAAACCCAAGCCTAAGCATACGATGGTGAATGTGGTTGCGATCGGCACCGAAAGGAGATGTACCCTTAGCAATGCGTAAGATAAACACTCTCAAAGTATCAAAAATAGGCCCGATAAGAATAGCGAAAGCAACTGCAGGGGCAGAATATATAGCAGGGGAATTATTAGCGGTAAATTTATTGGCCTCTATAAACTGTAGCGCCATTACAGCCGATATCAAACCGATGAGCAATGAGCCCGTATCGCCCATGAATATTTTAGCGGGCGTAATATTGAACCGGAGAAAACCAATTACTGCCCCAACAATTGCGAGGGAAATGGCTGCCAGTTCGTAATGCTTCATGTAGACAAAGAGGATAGTAAACGTTCCGTTTACTATTACACAGGTAGTGCCGGCAAGTCCGTCTATGCCATCTATAAGATTGAATGCATTAACGATGAGCATGATAAACAATATAGATATGGCGGCGCTTTCGAAGTAGCTGAGGTCATATACCCCAAAAACGCCGTAAAGGCTGGTTAAGCGGATATCGCCAAGCAACACCAACAGGGCACCTACGAAAAACTGGATAACGAATTTTGTGCTGGGATTAACACCGGATAGATCGTCCTTCAAGCCCATTGCAAAAAGGATGATACTTGACGTAAGGATATAGGTTAGCGGAACGCTTTTATCAACCATGCTGAAAATAAGCAGTGTAAGATTAAAGCTGGCAAAAATAGCTACCCCTCCAAGCCTGGGTATACCATGGTCATGCTGCTTGCGGAAATGGCCAACATCATCATAAAGGTGACGGGTGCGTGCAACATGTAAAATTGATGGGATGGAGAGTAATGTTGTCAGAATTGAAAACACTACTATACAGAGATAGTATAAATAATGAATATTAAAATATTCGGGCATAAAATATAAAAGTTAGGGGATCTTGTTATATCTCTGTTTCATCGCAAATATAATTATATTAATTTGGATTTAAAAAAATTGCCGCAGTTTTGTTGTTCTTTTAAGAACTAAAGCCAACAAGCTGTATCTCAGCTTGTTTCTAGTCATTGCTTTATAATCCAATACCAACACTTTCAATCGTTGCAGCAATGAAGCGTTACTAATGCCCCCTACCAACATATAGATAAATACCCTTGGTATATATGTAATACTTATTTGCTTTAAATGAACAAACCGCAGCATTAATTCATAATCCGCTGCTGACCCAAAACGCTGATCGTAATTACCATAAATAGAATAAAGCTGTCTTTTGCAATAGAAAGTGGGATGCGGCGGCATCCATCCTTTGTTAAACAACCCTTGGACGTATTCTCCGGATTTCCATTTACGAAAAACTTCGCCATTAAGTTTCAAATAAGTTAAATCCGCATAAATGGCATCTGAATAAGTGTTTTCAAATGTATGAGCTATATCTGCGAGAACATTTCCATCAGCAAAAACATCGTCGGCATTTAGCATTCCTATAACATCGCCAGTCGCCAGTGCAATCCCCTTGTTCATGGCGTCGTATATACCACCGTCCGGCTCAGATACCACAATGCTGATATGCTCGCTGTATCGGTTTACAATAGCCATGGTACCATCAGTAGAAGCACCATCTATGATGATATATTCGATATTTGGATACCGCTGAACCAAAACGGACTTAATAGCACGCTCAACAGTATCTTCGGCGTTAAAACAAACGGTAACAACGGTAATCTTTATTTGATGCACGGTTAAAATTAAATTTTTCAACCGTAAAAACGTATTTTTGAATTCGCTGACTCATAACTAGCAGCAAGCTTTATGCGTTTTAGATATTCTTTTTACGTTTTATCTGTACTATTTTTTTGTGTCTCCTGCTCTTACCGGCAAAGTCAGGCTTTGTTTGAAAACAAAGGTGCTACTACTGTTTTACGCGACACATCTGCTGCAAGCAACTTTCCTGTTAAGAGTACCTATCGTATACAACCCCGAGACATTTTACAAATAAGGAACCTTCAAAACATAAAGTATATAGTAGACGATGTGGCCCAAAGCTCGTCTGGCGTATCAGGTAGCGGCACCGCAGGCCAGGGCCAAACGTTTGAAGTTGATGAAGACGGAACGGTTGCGCTACCAGCAATTGGGCATATAGCAGTAAGTGGCCTTACCCGCGTAGAGGCTACCCGTAAAATTGAAAGCCTTTATCGTAAGGAACTTTTAAAAGATCCTATTATTGAGCTTAAGATTACTAATCTTAAGGTAACCATTTTTGGTGAGAGCGTGGCCCAAGGAAACTTCCCGTTATTAAAAGATAATACCACTTTGGTGGAAATGATTGGCCAGGCCGGTGGACTGACTAAAAGCGCGAATGAGAAAAATGTCAAGATTATACGAGGAACGGGTACAAACAAAAGCGTTACCGAAATAGACCTTAGCGATATACGCTCCATATCAGACCCAAGAGCGATATTACAAAATGGCGATATCATTTACATTGCACAAAATAAACGCGCAATACGCAGCGATAAATTGCAGAATATAAATACTTACGCGCAGCCAGTTACCTTATTACTAAGTACAGCTTTAATTATCTATTCGCTGAGCCGGCAATAAATGGAAGAGACCAATAATATAACGCAACGACTGCCTAACCAGGAAATAGACTACTTTAAAATTGGCAGGATACTTATAAGCCGTTGGTACTGGGTGGTGGGATCTTTGGCGGTTTTTACCATATGGTCTTACGTGTACCTATGGTATACGCCTAAAATTTATTCTACCGCCGGCACCATGAAACTGGAGGACCGTAAATCTGAAATAGGCGACCTGGCAAATGTGGTTTCGGCTTCTGACAGGGGGCAGTCAAGAATACAAAGCGAGACATCTGTACTGCAAAGTCATGACGTGATCCTGAATGCTGTTACCGATTTGAACTACCCCGTAAGCTTTTACGTAGAAGGGCGTGTGCGCACCAGCGAGCTTTACCCCCAAAAACCGCTTACAATAGATAAGATACAGTTTGACAGTCTCAACTTCTTCAGAGATATTATTACGTTTAAGCCTGTAAATCGTACATCATACAACTTAAATTACAAGCTCAACGGGAAAGAGGCATCTGCCAATTACAATTATAATACGCCGGTAACGGTTGGGCCAACTACATTTAGTATAAAGTATCCGGATAACATCAATAAAAACTCGGTGCTGCTGTTTAAATTTAATGCGCCTGAGGACTTTGTAGGTCGGGTTCGCGGTGGATTACGTGCAAGCGAAACAGTAAAGAACTCTAACATCCTTTCCGTACAGATGACTGATGCTAATCCGCAATTCGCTGCAGATGTACTGAATGCGGTAATGAAGGAGTACCTTATATACGATCGCAACCGTAAAACGCAGTCAGCTTCGCAAATGATCAACTTTATAGATGATCAGCTAAAGTATTTGTCAAGTGAAGTAAAAGGCTCAGAAAAATCCATCCAATCCTTTAAGCAAAAGAACAGGCTAATGGAAGTAAGCGCCGCCGCTGACGCAGCGCTGGACAAGGCTAAAGACCTGGAGTCGCAACAAGCTGTACTTAAGCTTCAATTACTGGCCATAAACGAGACCAAGGAAAACATCAGTAAAGAGAAGAACAATGTAAACCTCAACTTCGACGCAGGAAGCGGACAGGTTGATCCCAATTTGCTAACGTTAATTAGCAAGCTTGATGGTTTGCTTAACCAGCGTACCGACCTCCTGAAAACGTATAATTATAATTCACAACCGGTACAAGATATAAACAAGGCAATTCTGCAGGTAAAGAATACTGCTATAAACAGCTTAAACTCTGCTTATAATACTGTTAAAAGAAATCTTGATTTTATAGCATCGCAACTGGGCCAGGTAAACCAGCAAATATCCGTGCTACCCGGTGCAGAACGCGACTTGGTAAGCCTCCGCCGTGATTTTGAGATAAACGAAAAGGTTTACTCCTTTTTATCCGAAAAGAAGCTGGAAGCCCAGATCAGCCGTTCCGGCATCTTACCGGGTGCAACTATAATTGAACAAGCGCAGCCGAACTACTCACCGGTATCGCCTAACGAGCATGATATACATCGCACAGCCATCATCTTCGGATTGGCAGTTGGGTTAGGGCTCATTGTTCTTATCCGAGTGTTAAATCCATACATATACGATAAGGAGACTATAGAAAGCCTCACAACCATTCCTATTATTGGTGTTATAAGAAAATTCCCGTCTACGTTAGATGAAGACAACATCCAGGTTCTAGCCATAAATCGCCCAAAGTCGATATTTGCTGAATCTGTGCGGTCAGTAAGAACCAACTTAAACTTTATTGCTGCGGAAAAAGACAGTAAAGTTATCTGTATTACGTCAGAAGTGGCAGGAGAGGGCAAGTCTTTTGTGGCAACCAACCTGGCAAGCACACTTTCATTAATTGATAAAAAGGTAATATTGATAGGTGCCGATCTGAGGCGTTCCAAACTGCACAAAACCTTTAAGGTACCCAATGAAAAGGGATTAAGTAATTACCTTTCACATCAAACTACACTGGACGAGATCATCCTACATTCGGAGCAGGATAATCTTGATTTCATTGTGTCGGGCCCGGTTCCGCCAAATCCGTCAGAACTCTTGCATACTCAACAACTGAGAGACATGATCGATCTGCTTAAAACCAGGTACGATGTGATAATGGTAGACACAGCACCTATTGGCCTGGTGTCTGACGCGATACCAATTATAAGAATCAGTGATATAAACATCTTTGTTATTCGTTCGGGTAAGTCAAAATACTACGCTGCTACTGTACCACAACGGATAGCACAGGAGTACCACTTAGATAATACCGTGATAGTTTTAAATGCCTTCGAAGAAGATTTATTGCATTCGAGATACTACACAACCAAATTTACAGGTGATTATAGTACCAGGTACTATTATTACTCAGACTATAGCAGCGGGTACCAGGCATCCGGCTATTATGTGGATGACGAGAAAAAGAAGTGGTGGGACTTTAAACACTGGTTTAAGTAGATCTTCTTTACCATATGGCTATAAATACCGATGCGGGCGTGTTGAAATGGTACCCGGTATACACACATCCTAGGGCCGAGAAAAAAGCTTTCAGCGCTCTGGTAGATAAGGGAATAGAGGCTTACCTGCCGCTGCAAAAGAAGTTGAAACAATGGAGCGACAGAAAGAAGTGGGTAGAGGAGCCACTTTTAAAATCCTACATCTTTGTGCGGATAACCAATAACCACCAAGCCGATGTTTTGATGAGCCGCGGCATTGCGAGGTTTATCTATTTCTCAGGCAAAGTAGCAACTATGCCCGACAGGCAAATAGAGGAACTTAAGTTATTAATGGCAAGCTCTCTGGACCTGGAAATAACTGAAGAGGATTTACAGCCTGGGGAAAAAATTAAAGTAAAGGCCGGGCCTTTAAAAGGCTTAACCGGCGAAATTATATCCTACCGTTCGCAAAAACAGTTATTATTACGGTTAGAAGGTATTGGCTGCTCCATTATAGTTAATGTTGCGGCCGCTTTTATTAACAGGCTATAGCTGTTTTTGAAATACTATTCAATTAGTTTTAACTAATTGAATTTCAATAAGTTACTAATACATAGTGTGACTTACGGGGCGAAGCTATGGAGAAACCGCAAACATGTGCAGGATAGCAGGACTAATAGCTGAAGGGCTTAATCAGTCGCAAATAAGGGCTTCTGTGACGGCTATGTGTAATACTATGCAGCATGGCGGTCCGGACGATGAGGGGATATATGAAGATGAGAGCGCAGGCTTGGCTTTCGGGCACCGAAGGCTGTCTATTATTGATTTAAGCAAAAATGGCCATCAACCTATGACAGACCCGCATAATAGGGTTTGGATTACATTTAATGGCGAAATATACAATTATCGCGAGTTAAGGGCAAATCTGGAACGGTCGGGAGTAACCTTTAATACACAAACAGACACAGAAGTACTAATACAAGTTTATTGTAAATGGGGAACATCCGGATTCAATAAACTACGAGGAATTTTTGCTTTTGCCCTGTACGATTCGGTGAAATTTGAGACCTACCTTGTACGCGATTCCAGTGGTGTAAAACCACTGTATTACTCATCAAATAGGCAGCGCCTTGCATTTGCATCAGAGATCAAAGCGTTTAAAGCTGCAGGCATTGCCACACAACCAAATACGGTTTGGCCTGTTTTATTGTTAGCTTACGGCCATATTCCTGAGCCACAAACCACACTGAAAGACGTATACAGCTTGCCCAAAGGACATTACTTGTGCAGGAACAAAAACGGAATTGTTAAACTTGAGAAATATACGTGTGAAGTAATTAGCGACCAGATTTCAACTATCAACGACGCAGAAGATGGTATACGGCAATTGCTTAATGCTTCGGTAAAAAGACAATTATTATCAGACGCCCCAATCGGTGTTTTCCTGAGCGGTGGAATAGACTCATCTATCCTGTCATTGCTGGCCAATGAAGAAGGGGGTGAACAGCTTAAAACGATCTCCATTTTCTTTAATGAAAAACAATACAACGAACGGAAGTATCAAAATGCAGTACTGAAAAAAATAGCCGGTAATAACAACACGCACCTGGTAACCGAAAAAGATTTCAGCAAGCATTTCCCCGATATACTTACCGCTATGGATATGCCTACTACTGATGGTATAAATAGCTGGTTCATAAGCAAATATGCCCATGATACCGGTTTAAAGGCTGTACTATCAGGTATTGGGGCGGATGAACTTTTTGGAGGGTACCCATCGTTCAAAAGAATTCGTTTCATTAAGCAATTAAGACGATTTCAAGCCTCACTGTTGCTAAAAACGAGTCGCCTTAGCATTGGCAATTTTAAACGGTTGTCATATCTTGCTTATGATCATTCGGCAGCAGATTACCTTTTCTTACGCGGACTTTACACCATCAGTGATATAGCGCTGATATTGAATATAAATCAGGCTGAGGTAAGTCAGATCCTCTTTGATCAGAATACTAATTCACGATCCGGAAATTACGATAAACTACATGCCGCCTGGTACGAAACAAACATGTACATGCAAAATCAGCTACTACGCGATACTGATGTAATGAGCATGTGCCATGGGCTTGAAGTAAGAGTTCCGTTTTTAGACGAAGATTTACAGGCTTTCACATCCAATATTGACCCGGCGATACGATTTGAAAAAGGCCGGCCAAAACAGCTGTTAATTGATAGTTTTAAAGACATCTTGCCTCAAGCTGTGTGGAACAGGCCCAAAATGGGCTTTACTTTTCCGCTTCAGCAATGGATGAAAAACAATCCGGATGTGGTTAACACCGGGAGATACAAAGGAAGCTTTGCTAAGACAACAATAGAAGGTTTTAAATCAGGTAAAACTCATTGGTCACAAGCATTTGCGCTTTACCAGGTACAAGCTAATGTCTAAGAAAGTGATCTTATTAAGCCTGCAAACTTTCTGCGCCACCGGTGGCATACAAAAAATGACACGTACGATGGCGCACTCCCTTCAGCAAATCTGCGTAGAAAAAGGATGGAAGTTAAGGCTACTATCCCTTTATGATTCTGATTACGACCTGCAGCAACAATACATAAAGGCAGAAAACTTCAGGGGATTTCAAAAAAATAAATTTGGCTTTATTTTAAGTATTCTATCAACCGTAAACAATGGTGATACGCTTATCCTCAGTCACGTAAACTTTGCAATAATTGGCTTGTTGATTAAAATTTTTAAGCCTAAAGCCGATGTCTGGCTTATTGCACATGGTATTGAAGTTTGGCGGCCGTTTTCTGCCCAACGCAAATTATTTCTTAAATACTGTGATAAAATTGTTAGTGTAAGCGAGTACACACAAAACGAAATGATAAAACGGCATAACGTTGATCCGTTGAAGTGTGTTGTTCTCAACAATGCTATAGACTCTTTTATAAACATCCCTAAAGAGATTTCTAAACCCCAAAACCTACTTGGCCGATATCGCATTAACAAGCAAACACCAGTTGTATTTACGCTAACCCGCCTGGCATCCAGTGAAAAATATAAAGGTTACGATACTTTGATTGCCACTATAGGTAAGTTAAAGGCGAAGTTCCCTGATGTTAGATACATTCTTTCAGGCAAGTACGACCAAAAAGAAGGGCAGCGGGTAAAGGACCTTATTGCAGAGCACGGTGTTATGGATAATGTTATACTTACCGGCTTTATTGATGAGCGTGAGCTGGCAGACCATTTCCTGCTTGCAGATCTGTTTGTGCTGCCCAGCAAGAAAGAAGGATTTGGAATAGTATTTATAGAAGCACTTGCCTGCGGCCTGCCTGTAATTTGCGGCAATGCAGATGGCAGCGTAGATGCCGTCCGGAATGGGGAGCTAGGTATAGCCATAAATCCCGATAACCCCGAAGAATTAGAATTAGAGATTTCAAAATATCTTTCAAATCCGCTGAATACCAACGAGCGAAAGGCATTGCAGCAGAAATGCCTGCAATACTTCAGCGAAGACGCGTATAGAAAAAAGCTGCAAACCTTGTTAGCTCGTTAACCTAACTATTCTCATAAATGCCTCCGGTAATAAAGGTCAAAAACTTATCTAAAGCATATCAACTGGGTACATTTGGTACAGGCACCATATCGCGTGATCTGGAGCGTTATTGGGCGCGTATTCGAGGTAAAGATGATCCCTTTCTTAAAATTGGAGAAGTAAACGACCGCACCACCAAAGGTCAAAGCGATATGGTGTGGAGCCTTAAAGATCTGAACTTTAACATAGAACAAGGGGATGCTGTAGGCATTATCGGCCGTAATGGGGCTGGTAAGAGCACCTTGCTAAAAATATTAAGCCGCATCACCTCTCCCACTACTGGTACGGTAAAGGTAAAAGGAAGAGTAGCCAGCTTACTTGAGGTAGGCACGGGCTTTCATCCCGAATTAAGCGGAAGGGAGAACATATACCTCAACGGTGCTATACTGGGTATGCGTAAAGCCGAGATCAAGCGAAAGTTTGACGAGATAGTAGACTTTGCAGGTGTTGAGCGCTATATAGATACACCTGTAAAACGTTACTCATCAGGAATGTACGTGCGCCTGGCATTTGCTGTAGCCGCTCACCTTGAATCAGAGATACTGGTGATTGATGAGGTACTTGCAGTAGGCGACGCGGAATTTCAGAAAAAATGCCTTGGAAAGATGGGTGATGTAAGCCGCGGAGAGGGCCGTACGGTGCTATTTGTTTCTCACAACATGGGCAGCATACTACAGCTATGCAACACCAGTATGCTACTCAACAACGGCAAAATCATGTTTATTGGCTCTACTGAGGCAACTGTTAAAACTTACATGAGCAGCGCCATTACCGACAGATCGGGCATTAAGGCCATCGGCACATTGAAGGACACCATAAAAGTAACATCGCTTACTGTAAATGAGACCCCAATTGATGCTCTGTTAATGCCACATGATGAGGTACTTATCAAAGTTAATTACGAGTGTACCAAGCTGTTAAAAGAATTCAGGATTTCAATTAACGTGTTTAAAGAGGGTACAACAGTGCTCACCACACACGATCTGGAAATTGGCCGGGCAATTGAACCGGGCACGTACCAGTCGACCATCAGGATACCGGCTTTCTTCCTGCGCCCGGGTGGGTACACCCTCGCGGTTGGGGGACACAACTCTAATTTTAAAAACCTCACCATCGAAAACCTGGAGTGGTTTTACATTCCGGATATCAGTGCTTTTGAAATCCTGGAAGCCTGGAGCGAAAACTTTGATTTTAACAACAAGGGCCTTATAAATCTGCCGAATACAGGTGGGAAACGCACTTTTCTGGGTTGAAAGCCATACCAAAACCTTCAGAAACCACACTTTTTTGAAAGTCTATATTCTTGATGCGCCTGCGTTTTTACAGCCCGATCATCAACGGTTAAAATACCCGTCGCACAACCGTGATTACGGCATAGAACAGGACTTTGAAATTTGGCTGAGCAAACAAAAACACCTGCTCACCCCCGACCCTGCTGAGGCTACATGGCACTACCTGCCGGTGTATTGGACGCGCTGGCACATCAACCACAATTTCGCGGCGCATGGCGAAGGCTTGGCAGAATTACAGTCGGCAGTGAACAATGTCATTATAGATGACAAGCGCACCTTCACTATAACCCAGTTCGATGGCGGCACATTGGTTAACCTTTGCAAAGCAACGGAATTTACCGCCGCACGGACCATAAACGCAGGTATAGATGTACCGATACTTTGCAGTCCGCATCGTAAGCCGTTCATCATGCCGTCAAAAACTTACTTAGCAAGTTTTAACGGGTCGTTTGACACGCACCCTATCAGGGTACAAATGAAAGAAAGATACACGGGCAGCAGCGATGTTATTGTTGGCGGAAGCCTGCCTACCAGGTTTTACAAACGCTGGTTTTGGGCCATGAATTATAACCTGAACACCATGGCGTCGTACATAGCGTTGTGCCCAAGAGGAACCAGCTGTAATTCGTACCGGTTTTTTGAGGCGATGCAGTTAGGCACAGCGCCCTGCCTTGTTGGCGATGCAGATGTACGTCCCTTTAAAAATTTTATTCCCTGGGACGAGATAAGCTACTACGCAGCCAACGTTGATGAACTGGATAATATCCTCACGTCCATTAACAAAACAGAAGCTTTGGAAAAAGGGCGCAAGGCTTACCAGCACTGGAAGAATGAACTCTACTACCAGCAATGGTGCAAATACGTGATAAAAGAACTTGAGCGCCTCGCTTAAAAAGTCAGATTACTTGCCAGGACTGGATGGCATACGCGCTGTAGCTGCCATACTGGTGATCATGACCCATTGGCCAAACAATTCCCTTTCATTAAAATTTGGTTGGATTGGTGTCAATATTTTCTTTGTGCTGTCAGGCTTTCTAATAACGCGCATATTAGTGAACGAAAAGCCGAGGCCTTTTAAACAGTACATCGGTAATTTCTTTTATAAACGCATGCTGCGCATATTCCCGGTATATTATCTTTTTATTGCCGTTACCGCTGCCGTTCTTTTTATTGTCCGCTATACCATACCACAGTTAGCAGGTAACGAAATTATTGGCTCAGGTATTAACGCACTTAAAAATGCCTGGCCCAGCTACCTTACTTACACCTATAATATACGCCTTAACCTGCGGTATTTTTTCCACTGGGATGATACATCTAACCAGTTCTTTGGTCATCTATGGTCGCTATCGCTGGAAGAGCAGTTCTACCTTGTCTTCCCTTTTGTTGTTTACTTTACCAGCATCGCCACGCTGAAGAAAATAATTTTAGGCTTAATTGTTTTATGCCCGCTTATACGGCTGTGGACTGCTATCTATGGAGTAGGCATGGTAACTGACAAATACTGGCTTGGTGAATTGCTGTACACCAACACCCTATGCCAGGCCGATGCACTGGCTATGGGCGCAGCGCTTGCTATATTTCCTTTTGCGTTACAACACCCTCATCGCAACTTCCTTATAGCAGCGTTTGTTTGGTTAGGTGTTGGGCTAACGTGTTTGTATTTTCTAAGGAAAGCCGGGTATTTTCTTGTAGAGGGAAAAAGCTTTGGGTATGACTTCCCGGGCTTTTGGTTTGACGAAAAGACGCCACATTTCCTAATCAACATCCGTGCCGCCTACCAGTATACCCTTGTCAATATTTTGGCGGTTTGCCTGGTTGCACCAGCGGTTATTAAAAAACCATTATTTCCGGCTATCCTGCAGTCAAAACCAATAGCCTACCTGGGCAAAATATCCTATGGCATATACCTGTTCCATAATCCGCTTATTGCCATTTTTATGACTGGTGGTGTATTCTTTGGCGGATGGTTCAAGCTAACAGAAAACCCATTGGTGCACATATTTCTTTTTATCTTGTACATGATCATATTGGTGGGACTTGCGCACCTCAGCTATAAATACTTTGAACAAAAGATCATCAGCAGGTACAAAACAAGAACAGTTGGTGTCTAACATTTCATTTTTCATCCCCGCTTATAACTGTGCTGCTACAATAGCGGAATCGGTCAGTTCAATAATGGAGACCAACTTTGCTGAGGGCGATGAACTGATTATTGTAAACGACTCTGCTACGGATAACACTGCCGAAGTACTGCTTACATTAAAATCAAAATACCCCGCCATACAGGTTTACGAACATAAAAGGAACAAAGGCGGTGCCGCTGCACGCAATACTGCTGTAGAGAACTCGGCCAACGATCTCCTGTTTTGTCTTGATGCCGATAATGTACTTGCGCCGGATTCCATTGCGGCATTAAAGCAGTACCTGGCAGAGACCGGTGCCGATGTAGCTTCGTTTCAGTACCAGCACTTTTTCCTTACTGATATTAATAAACCGGAATACGTATGGTCGCTGCCCGAAGGGGTGTTCGACATCAACGGTTACCTTGGTGGCGAAAACACACCCGGACAGCATGGCAACTACCTGTTCACTAAAGAAAGCTGGATAAAAGCCGGCGGGTATGCAGAAGGTACCGGCGCGCTGGATACCTGGACCTTTGGTGCGCGGCAAGCCATAGCCGGTGCCAAAGCCGTGGTGCTTAAAAATTCGTTCTACTACCACAGGCTGGATTATGAGAACTCTTACTGGATGCGCGATGCCGAGGCGAACCTCTGGTCGGTATCTGTAAAAGCTACGTATGGGCTCACCCCTTTCTTCGACAGGATTGATGAAGATTTTTTGAAATATATGCTGGGTAAAGGCAGGTACACCTGGTTTCACACCCGCAGTAAAAAACCGCTGAAGCTGGTAGATAAAGACGAAAAAGCCGCCTTCTACAAAAAGCTGCATAAGAAAATAGTAAAGCGTATTTACCCCAAACCAACATTGTTGCACCGCGGCATAAATAAAATTAAAAGGACCTTAACAAAATGATTGCTGTGGAACTGGAAGGACGACTTGGCAATCAGTTATTTCAATACGCATTTATTTATGCAACAGCCCGCAGACTTAACGTTAGGTTCTACCTGGATAAAAGTGTGGCAGAGTTTATCCCGGCTCAGTATTTCAACCTTAAGCATGATGCCTTACGGCCGCTTGACGAAGGCCTGTTTGCCATCACAGGATTTAAGAACATCTTCCTGTTTCATCTTAAAAGGCGTTTTTATCGTTTGTTAAATTCCGTCTTCCTCAACAGCCAGCAAATGGTAATTGGCAACAACGAGGAACCCGCAGTTGCTATAGAAAAACTGCAAGATAAAAGAATGTATAAGGGTTACTTTCAATCGGAACAATACTTTGAGGAAGTGAAGGCGGACGTGAAACAATTGCTAACAATTAAACCCTCATACCGGCAGGAGTTTGAACGGATATTATCAGGACTTAAAGCCGGGCCAAAAGCTGTTATACATATCAGGCGGGGCGACTACACCGAATTGAATATGGCGCTTCCAATCAGCTACTATAAAAAAGCTTTAAGCCATATAGCCGATAATAACATGCAGCACGTCTTTATTAGCGATGATCCCGGCTTTGTAGAAAAGGAATTTGCATTTGTGAAGAACAAATACATCTCCACTCATAACGAAATTACGGACCTGCAATTTCTGATGAATGCGGATGTTTGTGTACTATCCGGAAGTTCATTCAGTTGGTGGGGGGCCTGGCTCAACAACAAACCGGGCAAAGTGGTATACGCCCCTAAAAACTGGCTCGGATATAACACTGATCAAGAGTATCCTACAGGAATCTCCTATAATCAACCTATAAACTGGATAACCGCATGAAGCAGTTCTTGAGAAAATTGCTTGCCAGCATACTTACAGCTACTTTCGGGCGCCAGAAACTTCTATTCCTGCTTGGTGAACCGGAGGACCATGCGCTACTCGGCTTTAAACGGGACGGCTACCTGCATGATATTGGTTGGGTAAACTCTATAGCGAACAACGCCATTATAGATGTTACCGGCCAGCCACTCCCCTGGGTTACTTACCCATTCATTCACTTTATAACGCCAAGGCTGCAGGAAACCTTTGCGCTTTTTGAATTTGGAAGCGGCAACTCTACCCTCTACTACAGCAAGAGAGTTGCACAGGTAGACAGCGTAGAGAACGACCGGCATTGGTACGAAAAGATCAGGAACACCATGCCTGTAAATGTTAATATTTTTTATTGCGAGATGGAAGCAGGCGGCAGGTATAGCCGTTACGCACTGGAAACTGAAAAGAAATATGATGTTGTTATAGTAGACGGACGCGACCGTGTAAATTGCTGCAAGAACAGCATCCCTGCCTTAACAGAGAACGGAATTATTGTGTTGGACGATTCAGAAAGAGCAGAGTATATCGAGGGTACAGATCACCTAAAAGCTGTCGGATTTAAGCAGCTGGATTTTTGGGGATTGGCCCCTGGTGTGACCTATCTAAAGTGCACCAGCATATTTTACAGGGACAATAATTGCCTTAAAATTTGATATCGTTAGCCCCGATTGTTCTTTTTGTTTATGGCCGCCCTGAACACACCCGCAAGGTGCTGACTGCATTGGCAGCTAACGAGCTTGCAAATGATTCGACCCTGTACATTTTTGCTGATGGGCCGAAGCATGACGCGGATGCGGAAGCACTAAAGAATATTGAAGAAACACGCAAAGTTATAAGGGAGAAGCAATGGTGCGGGGAAGTTTTCATCACCGAGTCTGTCGCCAACAAGGGATTGGCGGGTTCTGTTATTTCCGGTGTTACCCAGGTGGTAAATAAACATGGCGCTGTAATCGTCTTGGAAGATGATCTGATCACTTCCAGGTACTTCCTGCGCTTTATGAATGATGCACTTACAACTTACCGTGAAGAGCAAAATGTGTTGAGCATTGGGGCGCTCAACTTTTTCGCTACTGACGATGCCGTAAGTGACACGTTTTTTGTACCTATACCCGATTGCTGGGGCTGGGCGAGCTGGGCCGACAGGTGGCAGCTATTTGAGCCTAACCCTCAAAAACTCTTAAATCAGCTTAGGGAGCAAGGGCTTATAAGTAAATTCAACCTCTACGGTGCTTACCGCTTTGAAGACATGCTGATTGACCAGATACAAGGCAATATCAACTCATGGGCTATACGCTGGCAGGCAGTGGCCTACCTGGAAAATAAACTAAGCTTGTATCCAAAATATTCGGTTACTAAAAACATTGGCTTCGGCAAGGGTGCTACCCACGGCGGGAACGACCGGTATACTGGTAAGATAAAGTTTGCCGAAGCGCCTGTAAAGGTGAATAAACTCCTTGTTGCAGAAAATGAATCTATCACGCAAAAAATGATAGAGGGATATCGTGAGATTACCTTACCGTCCCAAAAAGCAAAGGCAAAACAAGCCATTCGCGAACAGGTAAAACAACTCATCCCACCGGGACTTAGCAGTTTGTACAGGAAAGCAGGCCCACGCAAGGGAAGTTCAGTAACATGGGCCGGTAATTACAAAAACTGGGAAGAAGCGCAAAAAGAAACATCCGGATATGACGATGCTTCCATCCTACAAAAAACAAAAGCGGCCATACTAAAGGTGAAGAACGGCGAGGCGGCCGGTGAGCGCGATTCGGTATTGTTTGATAAAGTCCCTTATAGCTGGCCGGTAATCGCCGGTCTGCTAAAAGCAACCGCAGAGAACGGCAACAAGCTAAACGTGATAGACTTCGGAGGTGCCTTAGGTTCCAGCTATTTTCAGTTTAAAGCCATAGCGCCAATGGGTGCTAAGCTGCAATGGACGGTAGTAGAGCAATCTGCTTACGTGGACCTCGGCAGTGCGGATGTAGCAGATGGAGTATTAAATTTCGCATACTCCATTGACGAGGCACTGCAAAACAACAAGGCAAACGTATTGCTGCTGTCCAGCGTGCTGCAATATCTGTCGGATCCATTCAGCTTTATAGCTACGCTCCTGTCTTATAACATCAAGTATGTTTTGGTAGACCGCACATCATTTATAGCTGGTAACGAACAGCGCCTGACCATACAAAACGTACCATCGAGCATTTACCAGGCATCATATCCCTGCTGGTTCTTTAATGAGGAGGAATTCACATCTACTTTTAAAAAACAGTATCAACTTATTGCTGACTTTGACAGCCATATAGATTATGCTACGAAAGCTGATGACGGTACACAGCTCTATTGGAGGGGCTTTTTATTTCAACTGAATGAAGCTTAATTTTTGCACATTGTTCAATACCGCGTACCTAGCTAAAGGTATTGCGCTGTATGAATCGCTACAGCAGCAATGCGCTTCCTTTCACTTATATATTGTTGCTTTTGATGCTAAAACGTATCGAATATTAACAGAGCTGGCGTACCCCGATGCAACTGTAATCAGCCTGGATCAACTGGAGAGCAATGAACTGCTGGCTGTAAAGCAGGGTCGCTCCATTGCCGAATACTGCTGGACATGCACCCCGGCAACCGTGAGATATTGCTTAGATAACTACAACCTTGATCATTGCACTTACCTGGACGCAGACCTTTACTTCTACTCGGACCCAACGACGCTGATCAAGGATATGGGCGAAAATTCAGTATTGATTACACCCCATAACTACCATCCTATATATGACCAAAGTGCCGCAGCGGGCATATACTGTGTTCAATTTGTCAGTTTCAAAAATACAGTTGACGGTAATATCGTATTAAACTGGTGGCTGCAAGCATGCCTAAACTGGTGTTATGCCCGGTACGAAGACGGCAAGATGGGCGATCAAAAATACCTGGATAGCTGGCCTTATATGTTTAATGGCGTATATATCTGCCGCAATGCCGAAGCCGGCCTTGCCCCTTGGAACGCACTTAATTATACCTATACGGAAAACAACGGCAACCTACAGGTAAATGGTCACAAGTTGGTGTTCTACCACTTTCACGACCTTAAATACCTTTCCAACGGCAGGTGGTTTTTAGGCGGATATAATTTACCAGCCGACGTAATAGAAAAGGTTTATAAACCATACCTCGCAAGGCTAGAAAGTATAAATAAAACTATAAACGAACAATACCCGGGAACAGACAGCCTTAACGCCCTTGATGTGCAAAAAGTGAATGCATTAAGCAGCAAGTACAAACTAGGCATTTATATAATGGACCTGAAAAAATCCGCACGGCAGTTCTTTTCAGATGTATTCTTTGCTTCAAAAAGAAAGTATTACCAAAAGAACTACATTAAAATAGATTGATCGCGCTGTCTTACATTATTGCAACCCGTAACCGCCTGCCGTTCCTCCGTATTACCCTGGAACGGTTGATGAGTAATCTGAAACCCGGGGAAGAGATTGTGGTAGTAGATGGCAACAGTATCGATGGCAGCAAAGAATACCTGCAAGGATTGTATGCTGACGGCCGTATACAGCAGTTTATATCCGAGTCGGACAAAAATCAGGCACACGGGTGGAACAAAGCAATGTTGATGGCTCGTGGCGAGATCATCAAGAAAATAATAGACGACGATGTATTCTGTTACGCCGCCATTCGCCAATGCAAAGCTTATATGCTGCAACATTCGGAAGTGGATGTCGTGATCTCTAATGACCTTGGCTCATCACTTACCGATCCGGTGCGAATAGATAAGTACAGCCGCCTGCCGCAATTCAGCAAATGGCAGCAAGGCGACGTACCATCCTTTACCTTTGGCGACGTGCACATGCTGATCCGGCGAAGCGCTTTGGCCTATGTAGGATTATATAACACCGCCTTTGTTATGATGGACTGGGAGTATTCGTTGCGCATTAGTTATCTTAAAGCCAGAATCATCTATTATACAGGCTGCAACGCGTTAAGCGTAGCGCATGAACAATCGGTAACTTTTCAAAAGAACCAACAATTAATTCAAGATCAGGGGAAATTAGGCATGCTGATGTATAACTACGCCGGTGACGGTGCGGAGATAAGCAACTGGTCTAAACTCAAGATTTTCGCGGGCAAGAAGCTTTATGGTAAAACACAAAGCGCTTCGCAACAAGCCGCACTAAACGCTGATACTCTTAAAGAAATCTACAATAGCTATTACCTGTACATAGATGATTGCAACATGCAGGATAGCTTTGAATTTATCTCCGGAACATGAATCGTTTGATAAAGCTACGATTTCAAAACGGCCTTAACTTCAGCGATTTTAAACGTGATGTATTTGACGTTAATGGAGTTACCAAACTCTTTGATTTTGAAGAAGCAGTACATCCGGACTTTGTTATATTCGGCCCTTATGGTAATGACCTGCCTCCAAAGGGCAATTATAAACGCATAGGGTATTATTGTGAAAACATAAAGCCTGATCTTTCTATCTGCGAGTATGCGTTTGGTGTTCCAAGGGAAGAGGAGGTGAAGAACAGCAAATATACACGTATTCAATGGCATGGTACCCGGCCAGAAGACCTGCTTAAACCGGCTAATTACAACGCAGAAAAGATATTATCACAAAAAACCGGCTTCTGTAATTTTCTGTATTCACATCGGGTACCCTACCGCGAGGAATTCTTTAAGCAACTGTCTAAATACAAAAAAGTTGATGCCCCGGGGAAATCCATGAACAATATGGGCAGCATTGATGAAAAGTACACCGGGAGCATGTGGGAACGTAAGCGCCGATTTTTAGGTGAATACAAGTTTACCATTGCCTTTGAAAATGACGTTTACCCAGGTTATCAAACAGAAAAACTTTACGACGCGATGCGCTCCGACAGTATGGCTGTTTACTGTGGAGACCCTTACGTTGGTGAGATATTTAACACAGCAAGCTTCCTTAACATTACCGAGTACATGCGGAAGGACTGGATCAACTCCAAGCTTTCAAGCTGGGGCCAAATGGATTTTGAAGATATTCGCCCGCAGTTTTTAAGTGGCCCTGTCCACCGCATTAAAAGAAAATTGAAGTCGTACGCCCGTGAAAAGAAATACCGTAAACCGGACTTCTCTGCAGTGATCGATAGCATAATAGAACTGGATAACAACCCTGAACTTTATTTAAAATATCTGAGTGCACCGTGGTTAAAGCAAAATACCGTGCATACATCGCAGGAAAAATGGGCTGAGATCTTTAATGATGTTGAGGCCTAAAGTATCGATAATTATTCCGGCTTATAACGCTGCTGAATACTTGCGCGAAACCATTGAAAGTGCACTTGCTCAAACTTGGCTGAATAAAGAGGTGATCGTAGTCGATAATAATTCTGTTGACAATACCTATAACATAGCTGCGAATTTTGGCAGCGCTATACAACTGTTAAAAGAAGCTAACACCGGTGCGAGCTTTTCACGAAATACAGGGCTGTCAGTTGCCACTGGTGATTACATTCAGTTTTTGGACGCGGATGATCTGCTGGCAGTCGATAAAATAGAGCTCCAAATTAACCGTATAAAGCACATGATGGGAACAATAGCATATGGGCAACACATCAATTTTATCAGCAATGACGATAAGCTAACCAATCAACCTGAAAGCTATCTGTCTGCCGACTATCAAAGAGGTGCGGACCTGCTTTTCGACTTATACGGTGGCAACGACAAAACTTTTGCAGGCGGGATGATCCCGCAGCATAGCTGGCTAGTGCCCCGTTCCGTAGTTGACGATGCTGGGTTATGGAATACAATGCTGACAGTCGATGACGATGGCGAGTTCTTTTGCAGGGTTGTTTTGAGGTCGTCTGGTATCAAATACGTGCAGGATTCAGTATGTTACTACCGCAGGCACAAGCACCAAAACAACCTGAGTGCCCAAAAAAAAGGCTCCACAATGCAGAGCGCGTTCAGATCGATAAGATTAAAACGACAGCATATTAGCGATTCTAAAATAGATAAGTTGCTAGCCAATCAGGCTATGCATTTGCTGAGTAATGCTTATCCCTCCCACCCCGAGCTATGTGGTGAAATTGAGCATTTCATAAAAGAGATGGGGGGCGCTACCTGGTTACCGTATCAGGAAGGCTTGCACAAACAATTGAGAAAATTATTAGGCTGGAAAGCTGTAAGACTGCTTAGCTATTACAAAAACGGCGGGCACAAGAATGAACTTTAGCTCGCTTAAAAATATTGCTAAGCAATTCCCTTTTGTTTACCCTGCCCGGCTTGTTAGTTCAATTAAGGAATGGATAGATCGGGAAAATGCAAAAAGCGGAGTTTACAAAAGTGTACGCAACCATTCTTATTTACAGCTTGAAGAAAGTGAGCACCACACGCACGCTCTACCGGACGGTAAAGATAGCGATAAACAAAAATTTAGCTCAAATTCGTTCTATCAAACTGCCCCAGGCTATTTACATAATATTAAAGACTGTTACTTGTACAAAAAGAATGGTCTAGTGCTCAGCCGCCGGAACGAATTATTTACTGAGTTCACGCATAACTTTAATATAAGTTCTCTTCGAAAATTTATCATCAGGCACCCATTTTTCACGTTTTCTACAAACGTGAAAAAAATATCGGGCACAGGTGCAGTATTAGTATCGCCACAAAGCCATAACTATTATCACTGGTTGTTTGATGTACTGCCAAGAATCAAACTCTATGAGTCGGTCCATGAGCAAATTGATTGCTACTGCATTTCATCAGCGGTTCCTGAAAAATTCCTGGAGATTTTAACATTGTTCGGAATATCCAAAGAAAGAATACTACTTGTAAATAACCATGTTAAGCTGCATTTTGATAACTTATTTCTGGCATCGTTGCCGGGGAGTGAAGGCCGAACACCTGGCTGGGCAGTTAAATATTTGCGCGGAGTACTACTAAATACTAACATAACAACTACAACCAGTAGGAAAATATATTTAAAAAGGGGTTACAATGCCGAACGCAAAGTGCTTAACGAAGCAGAAGTCATTGTTCTACTGCAAAAGGAAGGCTTCGAGATAGTAGACCCTGATATATTAAGCATTGCAGAACAAGTCGCGCTAATGCAAGCTGCTTCTGTTGTGGTAGGTGTACATTCCGCCGCTCTGGCAAATACCTTATTCGCCAAAGAGGGTACTACCGTGATCGAAATATTTTCTCCGGATTATTTTCGCACCGATTGCTATTTCACCCTCGCACGCATGTTAAAGCTTAACTATCATTACATGAAAGGCGCAAAGCCGCAAAACGCTGAATGGGGCAACATCATCGTTGATTTAAACGAGTTGAAAGCTGTTTTACACAATGATTAAAAAGGGGGCTTTGATATCCATTGATCTTTTAAGAGCTGTAGCCGCTTTAGGAGTGTTCTATTATCATCAGCATATAGGATTGTTGCTTGCCAAGTACACGAGGTGGCAGGCAGTAGCGCTTACAGACAATTTCGGTGCAACTTACGCGGTTCCGCTTTTCTTTTTGCTTAGTGGATACTGCATTCATCTTTCAAATCTGAAATATCTGCAAGCCAACAAACCGCTGGCCTTAAAAGAGTATTACATAGCTCGTTTTCTACGGATTTATCCTCCGTATCTCTTTGCATTACTGTTTGCCATAGCTGTCCAATATTTCACTTATGGTAAGTCGCCCAGTACCGGTGATTTTTTATGGCACCTGTTAGCCCTTCAAGGATTTAGCAGCGCATACTTTAACACCATTAATGCGGTGTTATGGACTATTACTGTAGAAATCGCTTTCTACTTAATTTATCCATTGTTTTATGCGGTCAGGCAAAAGGGTTCGCTTACCACGGCATTAATATTTACCTTTATAGTAAGCGTAACAAGCATAATCATCTGTTCATACCACGATAGTCTAACTTTCCCAAAACGCTTTTTGATAACCAACCTTTGGTTTGCCTGGTGCTGGGGTGCGTACCTTGCAGATAATGATCAACCCTTACGTTTGCACCTGCAAAAACCTTGGTTTTTAGCCTTTAATCTACTGGTGATAGTGGCTTTTGCAGCAATACGGATTATTCCAAATAACTTGCCCATCGTGTTTGATCAATTGAACATTCTTATATGGACATTGCCGTTCTTATGGGTTGTATCCAACGAGCAGTGGATTCGTTCGCATTCCAGTTTGCCGGTGCGGATTTTAAGTGCTATTGGCTTGTCAAGCTATTCACTTTACCTACTTCATCAACCATTAATTATATTAAAAAATTATTTAACGCATCGCTTTGTACCAGAGCCGCTGCAATTACTGGTACTATCAGCCGGGATAATAGCCATACCTGCCATTTGCTGGTTAAGTTTCAAATACATAGAAAAGCCTTTTACCAAAAGAAAAAAAGTTCTTGCCACAGCAGCCGCTTAATGTACTTACCCTAGCTACCGGGAAACAGCTATATATAAATATGGCTGTAAACCTTGCACGGTCGTTCCGTTGGTGGAATAAGGATAATGGTATAGCGTTTTACCTGGTTACCGACATGGCAGATTATTTGCCGCCGGACGTAAAAAGCTTTGTAAATGTTATAAAGATTGCTTCATATGAGCTTGGTAAAGGATTTTCCCCTAAGCTGCATCTGGATAAAATAGCACCAATTGGAAGCACCTTGTTTATAGATAGCGATTGCCTGGTGTATGGCAATTTGCTGCCTTTATTTGCTCGCTTTAAAGATCGGAACGTTTCTGTCGTTGGGACGCCTATACAAGGAGGCGAATGGTTTGGTGACATTGCTTCAGTTTGCAAAAGATTTAACATCCGGCATTTGCCGAAATTTAACGGGGGCGTCTACTATCTGGAGCAGGGCGTAACGGCAGGTAAAGTTTATCAAACTGCACGCGAGCTGGAGCCGCAGTATGATGCTATAGGTTTTAAACGACTCCGCAACCGCCCTAATGACGAGGTGCTGATGGCGCTTGCTATGGAGCTGCATCAGCAACGGCCTGTTGTTGAAGATGGAACTATATTAGCAGAATTTGTAAATTATCAATCGGGTATACAGTCAGATGTTTTAACAGGCACAGCTGCCTTGTTCAATACGCCCGGCCACATAAACTATCAACCTAACTGGCCGTTAACCATTGCCCGCCCACTTATCGTTCACTTTCTTGGCCATCATAATCAAACGTTGCCCTACCTTAAAGAAGCTAAGCAATTGGAGTATGTTTTTAGCAACAATTATAGTGTAGTCAAAGCCAGATCATTTACCTTACTGAAGTTTACCGCACCGGCTGTACTAAAGAATACCTTAAAAAATATCCTGCGGCCGCTTTATCGTGCTATAGCGGGTACACGTAAAGTCCTCCCGTCTGAAAGGATAATTGAATAATGGTTAACGTAAGCATTATAATACCTACCTATAACCGCCTTTGGAGTCTGCCAAAAGCAATAAGTAGTTGTCGCGAGCAAGGCCCAACAACAGAGGTGATCGTAATAGACGATGGTAGTACCGATGGTACTTGGGAGTGGTTACAGCAGCAACAGGACCTTACACTGCTTCGCCAGGATAACCAGGGTAAGGACTGGGCTGTTAACAAAGCTTTCGCTCTCGCCAAAGGGAAATACGTTCGCTTTTTGGACTCAGACGACTGGCTGCTGCCTAGCTCTACAAAGGCGCTATTTGAAGCTGCAGAGCGGGGCGAACTTGATGTAACCTGTGCGGGTTATCAGGTATTTACAGAAGACGAACAGTTAATAAAAGAAATACAATGGACTGTTTGCGACGACTTTTTGGCGCAACAACTTGGCGAGTGCGACTCCTCGCACTATAGTGCTTATCTTTTCAGGAAGAGCTTTATAGAAGACATACCCCACCGGCAGGAATTTGCAGCGCTTGACGACCGGCAATTCATCATAGAAGTTGCACTAAAGCTGCCAAAAACCGGTTACGTACAGCAAAGTACGTTTGCTCACCGGGCTCATGGGCGGCAAAGGCTTCAAAATGCTTCGGGGTTGACAGAAGCTGCAAACCATTTGGCGCAACTGAATATCTATAAAAAATGCTTTGAAAAACTAGAGCAGGAAGGCAGGCTCACGCAGCGCTACAAAAGTGCAGCCAGCAACAAACTTTGGCACCTGGCGCATTGGATTGCTAAAACAGATATTAACACAGGCCGCGAAGTTTATAATTGGCTATACCAATTAAGTCCGGCTTTTGTTCCTGAAGAGAACAGAGGTATAGCGCGCATGTACAAGTTAATGGGCTTTGCAGCAACAGAACGGTTACTTACCATACGGCGCTTATTAACAAATGCCAGATAAGCCCTTAAATATTTTTTATGCAGAACCTGACCCAGACAGGTGGATCAGGTTTGACCGGTATCCAAGGCGATTTATTCGCAGGGTAGTCAGAGGAAAACAACGACCTGGCGGGGTGATGACCGTAGCGCTCAACCTCATGCAGGGATTGGACAAGATGAACGTACCCTATCGGTTTAATGATTACGGGTATATAAAAAAACATCCGGAGGAGATTGCCTGCATTATAGGCAAGCCGCACTTGTTATTTGAACGACAATGGAATAACCCGGTAATTTTAGGAGCAGGCATCTACTCCCATCCTATTGACAGGGCAAACCTTTTTTCTGAGTTTCCGAACGTTAAACGGTTCCTAGTACCAGGGGAGTGGATGCGGGAAATGTGCAAGGCATACTATGGTGATAAAGTCCTTGCCTGGCCAACAGGAATAGATACAGAAATATGGACCACAATACCAGGCGAAAAAACTATTGACTTCCTGATATATGATAAGGTAAGATGGGAACGAGAAAGGCTTGAACAGGAACTTATTAAACCGTTGGAACAAACGCTTACTAACAGAGGCCTCAAAACCGAGTACATTAGATATGGGAACTACACACACCATCAATTACAGGACAAACTCTCACGCGCGAAAGCAGTATTGTTTTTATGCGAGCACGAAACGCAAGGATTGGCTTACCAGCAAATAATAGCAACAAATACACCTATCCTTGCCTGGGACAGGGGTGGCTACTGGCAAGACCCGGAATACTACCCGGAAAGGGTGAAGTATCAGCCGGTAAGTTCCGTCCCTTATTGGGATGAACGGTGCGGTGAGAAATTTGCGGATATAAGTAAGTTCGAAGCTTCGCTGAATACTTTCTTACAAAACATTGATAGGTTTTCGCCAAGAAATTACGTGCTGGAGAATTTAACTTTAGAGATATGCGCGAAAAAGTATTTGCAGATAGTTGAGGACGTTTACAAAGAGTTGAACGCCGGATGAGAATTCTGTTAATAATGGACCCGGGCATACCCGTACCGCCAACGCTATATGGCGGGCACGAACGACTGGTATACCTTTTTGCCGAAGAGTACAACCGCTTAGGGCATGAAGTGACCTTATTAGCTGGGCTAGACTCTTACTGCAGCGGAACAACAGTGACATTTGGCACCAATGACCTGGAACGGTCTAACACTACAAAGAACAAGGAAATCGTATCTGTTTGGAAGTACCTGCATCACAACAAAAAAAACTTTGATTTGGTACATAATTTTGGCAGGCTGATCTATCTGTTGCCAATCCTCAACAGCAACTTAAAAAAGCTAATGACCTACGGGCGGCCCGTATCTCAAAAAGGCATTAAGCTGTTTACAACTCTGCCGAACCGTAATCTGTTATTTACCGCCTGCAGTAACTATTGTGTATCTACCGGTAACGTAGCAGGCAGCTGGAACACCGTTTACAATGCGATAGACTTTAGTCGCTACGAGGTAAATGATGTGCTTAATTTTAATAAGCCTTTAATGTTCCTGGGCAGGCTGGACAAGATTAAGGGAGTACACACAGCTATTGAGGTAGCAAAGGCAACAGGCAACAACCTCATCATTGCAGGTAACGTTTCGCACACGCCTGATAACCTCGCGTACTTTAAAACCCAGATAGAACCGCAGATCGACGGTGAACAAATACGGTATGTTGGCCCACTAAATGATAATCAGAAGAACGATTACCTGCGACAATCTAAAGCCCTTTTGTTTCCTATAGAATGGGACGAACCATTTGGCTTGGTAATGATAGAAGCGATGGCATGCGGCACGCCTGTGATTGCTTTTATGCGCGGCTCTGTACCCGAGGTAGTTCAGGATGGTGTTAACGGCTTTGTTGTACAGGATAAAGCGGAAATGGTAAAGAAGATATCAGAACTGGGGAAAATAGATCGGTTAAGGTGCCGCCAAAATGCAGAGAGCAGATTTGATGTTAAAGTGATAGCATCCGAATATCTTTCACTTGTTAATGGCTAAGAAAGTATTGTTGATCACATCGGGTCAACCTTCTCTAAATCCAAGGTTGGTTAAAGAGGCTGATGCCCTTACCGATGCAGGATACGATGTTACCGTGCTTTATGCGTATTGGAATAACTGGGGTACAGAACTCGACACCAAACTGCTGCCGCAAAAAAAATGGAACGCTATAGGGGTTGGAGGTGATCCTGTCGACAAACCATTAGCTTTTCTAAAAAGCCGTATGTTGTTCAAAGCGTCGAGGCTTATTGCTGAGAAAAGCGGTTATCAAATTATCTCCAGAAATGTTATCGCCCGCAGCTCTAAAGCGCTTGTTGATGAGGCTAAAAAACACCATGCAGATCTTTATATAGCGCACAATTTAGGTGCATTACCGGCAGCTGTTGAAGCTGCAAAGCGTTGTACCAAACCCTGCGGCTTCGACGCCGAAGACTTTCATAGGCATGAAACAAGCAATAATGTTGCTGATGCAGATGTAATCTTAAAAAGCTCGATTGAGGACAGGTATTTACCACAAGTGAATTATATCACGACCAGCAGCCCGCAAATAACAGAAGCTTACCGGAAAATATACCCGAACCTGGATCCGGTAACTATATTGAATGTCTTTCCAAAAACGGGCAATTCAATTAGGAAGCCTAAACAATCCAATGTTATAAAGCTATTCTGGTTCTCACAGACGATTGGCGATAACCGCGGAATAACTGATATTTTAGACGCACTAAAAACATTGCCCAACGAGCACTTCGAATTACATCTACTAGGAGATGTACCGGTCAACAGCGAACGATTTATAAGCTTAATTAAAGATAGCGGCATCAACGTTCAATTCCATTCAACGATGGACGCTGATAAACTTGCTGAATTTGCACAGCAATTTGATGTAGGACTGGCGTTAGAGCCCGCATTTTGCATTAATAACGATATTGCGTTAAGCAACAAGTTTTTCACTTATATGCAGGCAGGCCTCGCTGTAATTGCGAGTGACACAAAAGCGCAGCGTGCCTTCATGCAAGCTAATCCTGATCTGGGCGAGGTTTACCCCAAGGGAGATTATAAATCTCTTGCGGATATACTAAGCCGCTATTATCAAGATAGCGGCCGTCTTCACCTTCATAAAGTTACCTCTGCCAACCTTGCTGCCAACCGCTACAACTGGGAAATAGAAAGTAAAAAGTTTTTAAAGGCAGTTTCGACAACTATAAGCAACTTTAATGACGCTAGCAGATAAACGCTCCACTAAATGGTTTTACGGAGTAGACAGCATCCGCTTTGTGCTGGCCTTTATTGTAATGTTATCGCACTTTGATAATGTGTGGGCTGACAGTCTTAAGACCTCAGCCACACTTCCTGTTAAACTTGCAGGCGCCTTTCTCGCGAACGCTTTTGATGGCACATCTGCTGTAATAGCTTTCTTTATTATTTCAGGCTTTGTGATACATTATCCTTGCAAAAACGGGATAGCTCATGTAGGCCGCTTTTGGATTCGGCGTTTTATTAGAATAATTATTCCCTTAGCATTGATTTGTATAGCAGGATCAGCCTTCAATCGTCCGGAGAAGACAGTAACGTGGAGTTTGTATTGTGAGTTAATTTACTATTCAATCTACCCTGCCCTTCTGAGCATTAACTTAAGTTGGAAAAACAAATTCATGCTTTCGTGGCTGATTGCAGCAGTGTTCATCCTGGTAGCTGCTAGGCATGACGTCTTTGCATTGGTTAGGCAAACAGATACAGGTTATCATGGCTACTACTGGCAATTTGGAAACTATTTCACCTGGATAGTGGGCTTACCTTGCTGGCTGCTGGGGGCGTTGATAGCCGAGAATATAGATCAGGCAAAAGAAATTAAATTCTCGCGACTGCAAGCTTATCGTGCCTTTATTTTTCTCCTTAGTTGCTTTTGCAGCGTAGCTAAGTTCCATGCGCATTTAAGTTATATCATCTCCATGAATCTGTTTGCACTATTACTGTACAAGTGGATAAAAGCAGAGATATCTTACTACAAAAATCACTCACCTTATTCTTCTCTTGAGCGGATGGGGAAATTCTCATACTCATTATACTTGTGTCACCCGCTGGTTTTCTTGTTACTAAAACAATGGTTGATTTTAAATAACGCTACTTATATCCTCTTTGTGGTGCTAACAATAGCTGCCGCATACCTTTTTTATCTGGTGATAGAAAAACCATCTCATAAACTGGCCCGGCACATCAACCGGCTGCTATTCTCAACTGATTGAAACGCGTTCTTATTATCTCTCCTTACTTTCCCCCTTCCAACATGCCGGATATGCAGCGTGTAAGAATGAGCCTACTCTTTTTTAAAGAAAATGGCTGGGAGGCCGAGGTACTAACAACGGACCAGCAGCTGAGTGACGCCCCGAAAGACCCATTACTAGTAGAAAGTATACCCAAAGACATACTCGTACATACGGTTAAGGCATTAAACAAGAAGTGGACATCGAGAATAGGCTTTGGTAATATAGCTTATCGTTCCTGGTGGTTTTACAAACAAAAAGGGAATGATCTGCTAAAAGAGAAACAATTTGACCTGATATACTTTTCAACCACTCAGTTCTCGGTGTGTACCCTTGGTGCTTATTGGCGGCGGCGATTTGGTATACCGTACGTTATTGACATGCAAGATCCCTGGCATTCGGATTATTACCTTGATAAACCGAAACATAAACGCCCTCCCAAATACTGGCTATCCTATCGGATTAACAAGTGGCTGGAGTCCAAAGCTATGAAGCATGTTGGAGGATTGATAAGCGTCTCTCCGCAATATATCGCAGATCTAAAGGCAAGGTACCCAGAAATAAAAGATATTCCTTCTGCCGTTATTACGTTTGGTAGTTCCGACCAGGACATGGAGGTTGCAGAAAAACACGAAGATCACTTCCCCAAGCTACTTAATCCTGCTTATAAAAACGTTGTTTACATTGGCCGTGGTGGCAACGATATGCATAAAGCTATTAAGCCCTTTTTTGAATCAATTAAGAAAGGGCTTTCTCAGCTGCCAGAGGCATATAACAGACTGAGGTTGCACTTTATAGGTACCAGCTACGCCCCACAGGATACTGGTACCCCTACAATACTTCCGCTTGCGAAAGAGTACGGGTTAGAAGGGATAATTACTGAAGTAACAAACAGGATAAGCTATTATCACGCGTTAAGCACAATTAAGCAGGCCGATGCGCTCTTTGTTCCAGGTTCAGACGATGCTAAGTACACAGCATCTAAAATTTACCCATACTTACTTAGCAAAAAACCACTGCTTGCTATTTTCCACAGGCAGAGCCCGGCTATAAACACCTTAAAAGAGTTTGGCGCAGCAGATGTGCATAACTTTGACAATGAAGCACACTTACAGGAACATATAAGAAGATTTTTGATGTCTGTGTTAGAAGGCAAAGCTATCTTCCCGGTTTATAATGCTGCCGCTTTAGTGAGATACTCCGCGAAGGAACTTACACGGAAGCAGTGCGAACTTTTTGATAGCGTAATAGGATTTCAATGAGTATAAATCATCCGAAGAAGCTCGCTATAATAACAACGCACCCCATACAGTATTATGCGCCTGTATTCCGGTTATTGGCGCAGCAACTGGACCTGAAAGTATTTTATACCTGGGGAGAAGCTTCGGTAAGTAAACATGATCCTGGGTTTGGTAAAACCATCAAATGGGACATTGACCTTTTAGACGGATACAAATACGAATGGGTTCACAACTCAGCTGGTGACAAAGGTTCACACCACTATAAAGGCATAAAGAATCCCTCTCTTATAACAGAACTGGAACAATGGCAGCCTGATGCAATTTTGGTTTACGGTTGGGCATACCACAGCCACTTACGTGTTATCCGGTATTTTGCAAAAAAAATCAAACTCCTGTTCCGTGGGGACTCTACCTTACTTGATGATAGTAACGGTGTAAAAAGCCATCTTAAAGCTGTCTTTCTAAGATGGGTTTACAACCATATTGATATTGCTGTGTATCCCGGCCAAAATACAAAGCATTACTTTAAGAAGTATGGTATTAAAGATCATCGCCTTGTTTTTGCTCCACATGCTGTAGAAAACAGCAGGTTTGCAGAAGACAGGTCCACTGACGCCGCGGCTATTAGGGCCGGAATACAGATCGACAATGAAAATCTCTTAATGTTATTCGCCGGAAAGTTTGAGAAGAAAAAAGACCCTTTGCTGCTGTTGAAAGCTTTTCAACAGCTTAGCCAACCCAATATAAACCTGTTATTTGTTGGGAACGGTCCATTAGAACAGCAATTAAAACAACACGCTGATGGGTCGGCTAATATCCACTTTCTTAACTTTCAAAATCAATCGGTAATGCCGGCAGTGTACCAGGCTTGTGATCTATTCTGCCTGCCATCGCTAGGGCCGGCGGAGACTTGGGGATTAGCCGTTAATGAAGCCATGGCTTGTTCTAAAGCCATTATTGCTTCGGATAAAACCGGGTGCGCGCCCGACCTGGTTGTAAATGGTCGCAATGGCTTTATATTTAAAGCCGGCGATGTTACTTCATTACTCGAAAAGTTAAATTTGGCGGTTGAACAAGGCAAAAAGGGATTAACAAGTATGGGAAAGGTGTCGAATGAAATGATAATACCCTGGAATTTTGAGGTACAGGCTGAAGTGATTGTAAAACAGGTAAATGGTTAATCGTACCGCAAATCCTATCGAGCGGTATATTGTATTATATATACCATGGCTGTTATCGTTGCTTTTTGCTAATGATGCCATAGTATCGTACTTTATTGCCTGGTTGGGTTCGTTCTTTATATTTTTTATATGCTACTCCGGATATATTAAGCCAATACCAACCGACAGGAGCATTGGCGAGCAACTAATGCGACCGATTTTCCTCGTTCAAATTGTATTTGTGGGCTATATGGCGTGCAGTTCCATCTTTTACTTTCTGAACTTGCTTGGGGTTAACGATCTCTCTGGCCAGGGCATATACTTTACTGTCGATAAGGAAAAGCTTGCGCTCACGGCTAAATGCCAGCAGTACTATGCACTGGGTCATGCGGCTTTGGCTTCGGGTATGATACTGTTCATGAACTACGACTTTAAACCCCAATACAGGACTGATAGAAACAAACTTGCCAACGTTATCTTTCAGATAGCAGTAATCTCGCTTCCCATTTCTATATTGTCTATCCGCATCCCAGGGCTGAGCCAATTCTATTTTCAGTTTAGTTCGCTGAGCTTTATAGCGGGTACATTAGCCCTTGCTTTTGCTATTCCATTAAAAAAAGCAGCAACTATATTTTTTAGTCTGCTGCTATACATTTCTAACTTTTACCAGGCGCTAACCTCCGGTTTCAAAGAACCGATCATTATAAGTGTTTTAGTATTAGGCATATTTCTCTATCCCAATTACAAGAAAATTGTAACAGTTGTGTTCGGGCCGGCACTATTGTTACTCTTTATCTTTTTACCCACTTATAACCACGTTTTCCGTGAGAATGCCTGGGGAGATAACGTCGACTCTGACGAAGCTTACAAACTAGCATTGGACGCAACAATAAACGGTGATGAGGAAGAAGATAACTCGACCTGGGGTTTCCTGGTATTCAGGTTAAGCGAAGTAGATATGTTTACAACGTACCTGCAATCCACACCGGCAAATGTAGGATACTATGGCTTTACGCTTGTAAAGCAATCGGCAGTGGCAATAGTGCCCCGTATAATTTGGCCCGGCAAACCTATTACAGAAGATTGGGTAATGGAGCGCGTTTACAATGCTGGTGTTGTAAAACGAGGTTCTACCGTATCTGCCAAGCCCGCCTATATTGTTGATGGTTACCTATCATGGGGTATCCCGGGGGTTTTTGTTTCGCTATTTATTTTTGGTGCGCTGGCACAGTTAATCTCTGTTAAAGCTGAACAGCTTTTTGGTGGATATATATTGGGGACGGCACTTATATACAGCGGCTTATTCCAAATATTCTGGCGCGGACTAAGCTTTGAATTTTTAGTAAATTCTGTTTTTTGGAGCTATGTTACCATGCTGATGGTGCATAAAATACTGCTGAAGAAACGCATCCTGGAGAAGATTTGAAGATACTGCACATAACACCTGCCTATAAGCCTGCCTACGTGTATGGTGGCCCAACAATGTCAGTAGCAATGTTGTGCGAAGAGCTTACAAAAACAGGTGTTTTTGTAGACGTTTTTACTACTACCGCCAACGGCAACACCGAACTTCATGTTACTCCAAACGTACGGCAAAACGTAGACGGAGTTAACGTGACCTACTTTAAACGTATTACTAAAGACCACACCCATTTTTCGCCTGCTTTATTAAAGCACTTGAATGAACGAGTCGGGAACTATGACGTGGTTCATATTCATGCCTGGTGGAACCTTGTTTCCGTTCTTTCCTGTTTTGTTGCTATAAAGAACGGCGTTCCAGTTGTAATCTCGCCAAGAGGTATGTTGAGCTCGTACTCATTTAGTAACGGTATTAAAGGTATTAAGTCAATTTTACATAATAGCATAGGTAAAAGGCTGCTCAGTAAAAGCCACATTCATGCAACATCTGATTATGAAGCGGCGGGCATTAGAAAGTTAATCAATACAGATCGCATACATACATTACCAAACTTTGTAAAGCTATCTCAATCTGAAAACAAAACCAGTGAAACGCGAACTAACGAGTTAAAGATTCTCTTCTTTTCACGCATTGATGAAAAGAAAGGGTTGAACATTTTATTGGAATCGTTAAAAAACCTTACGCTACCTTTTCAATTAATCATTGCCGGTGATGGCAATCCGGTTTACATTGAAAAACTTAAACAGCTAAGTACAGCCATTCAAGACAAAATCAGTTGGGTTGGGTTTATAAAGGAAGATAAGTTTAATTTGATTGCAAAGCACGATCTCCTGGTATTGCCTTCACACGACGAGAACTTTGCCAATGTTGTAGTAGAGAGTTTGAGTGTAGGGACCGCTGTTTTGTTGAGCGAAAATGTAGGGCTTGCCAATTACGTCCTCGACAACAACTTTGGATGGGTATGCAAAACTACCCCATCATCAATTAAAGAAAGCATATTAAATGTAGCGGCTAATAAAGCGTTATTAGAAGACATCAGGACAACAGCACCAACCAGGATAAAACAAGACTTTACCGGGGAACCATTAACAAAACAATATATCGATCTTTACCAGCACGTTATTAACAGATGAGCGACTACAAAGATTACGGCTTTCAGGCAAATACCATTACGCATAACCTCAGGTATATGCTTAAACCACTGCTCGGTATGCTTGACAAAGGTAAGAACCAGTGCATTTTAGATCTGGGCTGCGGCAACGGCTACCTTGTAAATCATCTGGTATCATTAGGGTACAACGCATACGGAATAGATGCCTCACAAGAAGGCATCGCTATTGCCAAACAGTCAAACCCGGACCGCTTTTTTGTGCAAGACCTATCCAGCAATGAGTTGCCTAAAGAATTACAGGGTATTCACTTTGACACAGTGATATCTACAGAAGTAATAGAGCACTTGTATGACCCGGATGCATTTGTAGACTTTTGCAGGCAACAACTTAGCCCGGGAGGTGAGCTCATCATTTCAACGCCGTACCACGGCTATTTAAAAAATCTTCTTCTTAGCGTCACTAACAGTTGGGACAAACATCAAAACCCACGCTGGCTGGGCGGGCACATAAAGATGTGGTCGGTAAAAACGTTAACCGGTTTGCTTGTTGATCAGGGTTTCATTGTGACCAACTTTGCTGGCTGTGGCCGAATACCTTATGTTTGGAAAAGCATGATCATTAAAGCGCGGTTAAATTGAATACGGAGTTTTCCTTTATCATTCTTACCTACAACGAGCAAGTCCATCTCCCGAGATTGCTGGCTTCAATGCAAGAGCTAAATGCAGAAATTTTCGTACTAGACTCCTTTAGCGCTGATAATACGGTAGAAATAGCCAAAGCTGCCGGAGCTACTGTATTGCAGCACCACTTCGAAAATCACCCTAAGCAATGGCATCACGCGTTAACCAACTTTAAAGTAGTTACGCCATGGGTAATCTGCCTCGACGCAGATCAGGTAATTACAGCCGAGCTAAAGCAGCTACTGCTCAGCTTCAGAGATTCAGATCATGCCCATGTTAATGGCATTTACTTCAACCGAAAAAACTTCTTTAAGGGGAGGTGGATAAAACATGGCGGCTACTATCCTTTTTACCTGCTTAAAATGTTTCGCTTCGGTTTTGGTTATTCAGACCTGAATGAGAATATGGATCACCGGTTTATTGTACCTGGAAACACCATAATCTGGAAGAAAGGTCACATTCTGGAAGAAAACTTAAAAGAGAACAACATCCGCTTTTGGATAGAAAAGCACAACCGATACAGCGACCTGCTTGCCTTGGAGGAAACAGAGAGAAGACAGGGACTGCGGATGCAAACCGTACGACCAAAATTTTGGGGCATACCAGACGAACGCACAGCCTGGCTTAAATTACGCTGGTGGCACATGCCGTTGTACCTTAGGCCGGCAGTCTACCTTTTCTTCCGCTTGATCTTGAAATTGGGGATATTAGATGGTCGCACAGGTATCATTTTCCATTTTATGCAGGCGTTCTGGTTTCGCCTGGTAGTAGATATCAAGATAGATGAACTAACAAAGCGAGTAGATAATGCAAATAGGAATAAAAAATAATGTAGCTGTTAAGTTTGGCATTACTTTCCTTGTATTATTTGTGCTGTTCTATTATGCCAATATTTTCTTCTTTGGCCTTACTACCCGTCACAACAACTACAGCGTTATCTTAACCGAGCATTTAAATTATATAGCCTGGTTAAGGCATGCTTTGCTAACCAGTTCTGCTACAGTACTAAACTGGCTTGGCTATTCATCGGTTGCAAGCGATACCCAATTATTGGTAGCCGGACATGGACGTATAGAAATGGTATATACCTGCCTTGGGCTAGGCGTAATGAGCTTTTTCGCAGCTTTTGTAATTGCTTACCCAAAAAAAATTAAAGCTAAATTAATCTTCCTATTTACAGGACTACTATCCATACAAATCTTAAATGTTTTCAGATTAATGCTGCTGGCTTTATTCTGGACAAAATCTAAGAACCGCATTATAGATCACCACGTTATCTTCGATGTAGTGATTTATATACTGATCTCTGTGGCCTTATACCATTGGATAAATAACAAAGCAACAAACACCAATGGGCACCACCAAACTGTCTGAATATAATAACGCTCCGTACCATCCGGGTGGTAGCGCAATTAAACGTTTGCTCTGGTTTTACGTCAATGCTATTGTGTTTAAAACAAGTTTACTCCCCATTAACGCAATTAAGGTGGCTTTATTGAAGTTGTTTGGAGCAAAATTAGGCAGCAGGGTTGTTATTAAGCCTTGCGTAAATATTAAATACCCATGGCACCTTATTGTAGGTAACGATACCTGGATAGGGGAAGGGGTTTGGATAGATAACCTGGTGCCTGTAACTATGTGCAGCAATGTTTGCATTTCGCAGGGAGCCATTTTGCAAACAGGTAGTCACAATTACAAACAGCGCACATTTGCCCTGATTACAGGCAATATCGTGTTGGCTGATGGTGTTTGGATAGGTTGCTGTGCCATAATTAACCAGGGAATAACTGTAGGATCGCACGCGGTGTTAACCGCAGGGTCTGTAGCAACAAAAAATTTAGATGCTTATGGTATTTACCAGGGCAACCCGGCAGTAAAAGTGCGGGAGAGAACTATTGAATAACTATGGTAACATTAAGCAAATCTTCTAGCAAACTCATCTACCTGGCTATTACCTTCGGGATGATAATGTTGTCAGGAATATTTATTATAACTAAGAACCGACCTAAGCACCTGGAAGACCCTCGTGAAAAAGGCAGAACGGCAGATGCAACGAGCATCCGTGAAATTGCTTTACTTGATAATGCAAATACAAACGCGGTGTTTGTTTTTACTAAAGATTACCCGCAGTTTAACGATTTGAAGAATAAGGTAATATATATGAAGCCGCTAAACCTCGATCTGAGTCTAGATTTTGACAAGGCTGTTCATAAAGGCTTTATGGGGCCTATATACATACTGCTCCCGTCCTACTATGTAGGTGTTCGCGCATCTGTAATTATGAAATGCTTCCCTGGCTATAAAGGTTTTAAACTAAAGGAGCTCAGCAACAACTACGTGCTTTATTATTCCAATCAGCCGCGGTAATTACTGATTTATGGCCCGCCAAAGCATATCTTTTAATTCGTTGATGTTCTTTTGCGCTACAGAAGAGATAAACACGTAAGGCATTCCTTCAGGCACGTCCCTCTTCATCTCTGTTTGCAACTCCTCATCCAGCATGTCCGATTTGGTTATGGCAAGCACGCGTGGCTTATGCATCAGTTCCGGGTTATACTCGTTTAATTCGTGCAACAGTATTTCGTACTCTTCCTTTATGGTCCTACCTGTGTCAGCCGGCACCATAAACAGTAAAACGGAATTTCGCTCTATATGACGAAGGAAACGTATACCCAGCCCTTTCCCTTGTGAGGCACCTTCTATAATGCCTGGAATATCCGCCATCACAAATGACTTATTACCACGGTAAGAAACAATACCAAGATTTGGCACCAGTGTAGTAAAGGCATAATCTGCTATCTCCGGCTTAGCAGCAGAGACTACCGAAAGCAATGTTGATTTACCTGCATTAGGAAAGCCAACTAAACCCACATCAGCTAATATTTTCAGCTCAAGTACGTTCCATTTCTCACGGCCGCTCTCGCCTGGTTGCGCAAATCTAGGAGTTTGCCTCGTAGCTGTTTTAAAGTGCCAGTTGCCTAAACCTCCCCGGCCACCTTCGGTAAGTATTTTAGTCTCGCCGTCCTTTGTTATTTCAAACAGTACCTCGCCGGTTTCTGCATCGCGGGCTATGGTTCCTAAGGGCACTTCCAGTATCTCGTCGCGACCAGTTTTACCTGTACTTAACGAACTACCTCCCGGATCGCCATCCCCCGCTATAACGTGCTTACGATATTTTAGGTGCAGCATGGTCCACAATTGAGCATTCCCTTTTACAATTACGTGCCCGCCGCGGCCACCATCGCCACCATCGGGGCCACCTGTAGACGTAAACTTATCGCGGTGCAGGTGCGATGAGCCAGCGCCTCCGTGTCCGGAGCGGCAGCATATCTTCACATAATCAACAAAATTCGATCCTTGGGACATATTATTTAATTCAGTAAGCCCGAAAGTCAGTAAAGTCCGGAAGCAAGGAATGATGCTCCTTACTTTCGGACTTTACAAATTCTACTTACGTATGTTTTACTGTTCTGACCACGATGATATAATGAATACGATCTGGTCGAATATCTCGTCAATCGTACCTATACCATTAATGCTTTCGAACTTGCTTTGGTTTTTGTAAAAACCTGCCACCGGGGCAGTTTTATCATTGTATTCTTTAATGCGCTTGCGGATAACTTCCGGGTTAGCATCATCGGGCCGGCCTGAACTCTCACCTCGTAGCAATAAGCGGTGCTCTAATTCATCATCAGTTACTTCCAGCGCTATCATACCGGATATTGATGAATTCTTGGACTCCAATAAACTGTCAAGCGCCTCTGCCTGTGCTACCGTGCGGGGAAAACCGTCAAAAATAAACCCGTTGGCATTTTTATTTGCTTCAAGTTTATTGCTTATCATACCAATAACCACAGCATCCGGTACTAACTTACCGTCATCCATCAGTTTCTTGGCTTCTAAACCCAATTCTGTTCCCTGGCTGATCTCGTTACGCAACAAGTCGCCGGTTGAGAGGTGAATTAGCCCGAATTTTTCGATAAGCTTTTGTGATTGTGTACCCTTCCCTGCTCCGGGGGGACCAAACAGTACTAAGTTGAGCATCCAGTAATGTGATTAAAAATTAAAAAAGCCTTTGGGAACAATACTCAGAGGCTTAATTTTTTTGGTCACTTAGCAGTATGTAAGACCTCTGCTGCGTGGGTTGAAAAAGTGCACTTGTAGGGATTCGAACCCCAAACCTTCTCATCCGTAGTGAGATGCTCTATCCAATTGAGCTACAAGTGCGATTTACATTAAAGCTTAATTTGCCACTTACCGGCAAATGCACCGTTTTTTAACGGACTGCAAAAATAGAATTCTTTTGCAAAGCCTCCAAACTTTTTTAAAATTACTTTACTTTTTCTGCTATCGCAGCAAAATCGGGTAAATCTCCGGCGTTTTCCAGCACTTCTGCATACACAACATTTTGTTCCTCATCTATAACGAAGGCAGCACGTTTAGATACACCTTTCATTCCGAAAGCGAAAGCCTCGTATAATGCTCCGTAAGCAGCAGACGCCTCTTTGTTAAAATCTGACAACAGCGGGAACTGATAACCGTTCTCTTCTTTAAACTTAGCCAGGGTAAACGGTGAATCTACAGAGATACCTAATATCTGCGCATTCAATCCGTCATAATAGCCAAAGCTATCACGCATAGTACAAAGCTGTGTGGTACAAACGCCAGTAAACGCGAGAGGAAAGAAATGAACAACAACTTTCTTGCCTTTAAAATCATTAAGAGAAACTTCTTTCAAATCTGATGATGTAAGCGTAAACTGAGGTGCAGAATGGCCGGCTTGTAATGACATATGTGGTTTGTTTGAATTTGTAGGCGCAAACTTATATAATTAAAATGGGTTATCTTAAGCGTTATGAAAGCCATTGTTATTACCCAGCCCGGCGGACCTAAAGTTTTACAATCTGCTGAAAGACCACTACCTGTTTTCGGCGAAAATGAAGTGCTGGTGCGGGTTATGGCAGCAGGCATTAACCGGCCTGATGTGTTTCAACGCAAAGGGAATTATCCACCACCGCAAGGTGTCCCGGCAGATATCCCGGGACTTGAGTTAGCTGGAGTTATTGAAGAAGTTGGAGCCGCAGTTACCCAATGGAAAATAGGTGATAAGATTTGTGCATTGGTAAACGGTGGAGCTTACGCCGAATACTGCAGTGTACCTGCTGGTCAATGCCTGCCTGTCCCAGATGGATTATCTTACGAAGAAGCTGCATCTCTTCCCGAAACATTTTTCACGGTTTGGAGCAACGTCTTTGAAAGGGCAAAACTGCTCCCGGGTGAAAGCATTCTTGTACACGGTGGCAGCAGTGGCATAGGTGTAACCGCAATCCAGATGGCCAAAGCCCTTGGCAGTGATGTTTACATTACTGCAGGAAGTGACGAAAAGTGCAGGTTTTGCGAGCAGCTTGGCGCTATTAAAGCCATCAACTACAAAAAGGAGAGCTTTGCGGAGGTTATAGCCACCCTTACACATAATAAAGGTGTCAACGTAATATTAGACATGATTGGTGGTGACTACACGCCGCTAAACATTCAGTTGCTTGCAACGGACGGTAGGTTGGTAATGATTAACGCAATGAAGGGGAAAGATGTAAATATTGACCTATCAGTTGTAATGCGTAAGAGATTGTACATAACAGGATCAACACTACGATCGCGGGAGGTGACGTTTAAAGCAGCAATAGCAAGAAAGCTGGGGGAAAAGATCTGGCCCTTAATTGCTAGTGGGCAAATAAAGCCGGTGATCTACAAAACTTTTTCGTTTGACGAAGCCGCTAAAGCTCACGAGTTAATGGAAAGTGGCGACCACATGGGAAAAATTGTTTTAACACTCGGCAGTTGACAGCCCGCAGTGCTGGACTAAGTCAATCACCTGAAAAGAACCAATGTTTGTTATAAAGATGTTTGCAGCAGGTAATTCTAACTACCCACTGCAAACTGTACGCTGCAAGCTAATTACGGGAACTTTACACCGTTGTAAGCAGAAACACTCGCAAGGGGTATAGTAGAGCCATATTGCTTGTTTATTGCCTTTATAAACTCGTTTGCCACAATTGCATAACCTCTTGGAGTAAGGTGCACCCCATCAAGCGAAAATATTCCGCCACTGATGTAGTTAGAGTTTACATTCACCCCATCCACAATCATTCCGTTTGCTTTAAGATTATTCAGGAAGGTGTATGCGTCGAATACCGCTAACCCTTTTGCAGCAGCTGCTACTTTTATAGTGGTGTTATATGATGTAACGTAATCTCTCACAAGGGTAGCTTCGTTAGCATCTAATACATACTGGTTCTCTATAGGAGTGAACTGGGTTAAACCGTACGGCAGATTACCAAATGGGGTACTTACCGGCTGACCTATCTTTTTTGTATCAAAGGTAAGTACAACCAAATCCGCAGCTGTTGCAGGGCGCGCCTGATACGAGGCGGCGGGCGGTGTAGCCGTTTGACGGGCATTTACGTACAAAGTGGTTACGCTGGGATTAGCCGACTTCACAGCAGCTAAAATTGCATCAATAGTAACTGTGTTAAAATATGGAATAGAAGTAACATCAGGTATGGTAGCAACTGCGCCCTTTGCTCCCGATGCAGTTAGTTTAGCTATAGCTAAATTATACAAACCGCTGAACTGGTCCTTGTCTGTTAGCGCGTCGCTTGCTCCGCCGGCTGTCGCGTAACCTAAGGCATCGTTATTACCCAACCAGTTTGTAAAAAAAGTAAATGGCTTGGCTGTTACAAAATCCAGGTATGTGGTAGTGTTAGTGCCTGCGTTACCCGGAAGCAGCCTTTCAAAATAACCGTTCAGGTTGCCGTAAGATGCATAGGTAATCTGCTGCAGCTTAATGCCCGGTACACCATAGTTGTTAATTTCACCTGCATATTTTGTGTAAAGTATAACGTTACCAAAGCCCGGGATAGTTGCCTGGCCTCTTACTGCCAAATTAGTGGTAACCTGTGTGGTTATTGGCGTACCGGTTGCAGTAAAGCCGGAGAGCTTAAGATATCCCGATCCATTAGACTGATCAGCGTTGAACAGCGGCTGTGTAAATTCTCCGCCACCAGCCTCCTGCATTTGCTTGGCAATAATGCTCGGGTATGAATTCATTTGCCCATCCAGGTAAAGCCCGCCATCAGCAAAGCCTGCGGTTAACGAGTTACCAACGGCAATGTACCTTGTAAAATCAGCACTGCCTTTTGTTACCGGAGCAGTTTGTATCTCGGGCTTGCACGATGCTAACGCAAGCAAGCCCGCGGTTATATATAAGTATTGTTTTAACGATCTCATGTGATTAAATGATATTTACCAGTGGTAAGTAAGTGATATACCAGGGATGTAAACATTGCTTTGGAACGCGCCCGAAAGCTGTGTCTCGATGTTGGTTTGCGTGCGCTTGTACAAATGCTCATACTCGAACGAGAAGTCCAGATCAAGCTGTTTAGTTAACTTTGCGCCGACGCCGGCAGTAGCATACCATCTGTTTGCATCAGGTACTTCTGGAGTTACATAACCATCCCTTACTGCTGTTGATGCATAGCCACCACCAAAGCGTAGGGCCACCTTTTCTATACCCTTGTATTCGGCACCGGCCCTTAATGCGTAAGCATTTTTGTAGTTGCGTGGCGAGTAGGTATCCTGCAAGTTGGTTGTATTATTGGCATAATCAAAAGCCAGGGCTTTGTACGAACTCCAGCCTACAAGGTTGGCATCAAATGCTACCAGCCATTTTTTGCCAACCGGATAGCCCAATCCCAAAGAAAGTGTCGCGGGCAGCGGAATACCCGAAGAGAATGTATTTGGCTGCGGGAAACTAGCCTGTAAAGAGGATGGTACGATGAATATTGCATCACCCTTATCAATGTTGGTTTTCACTTTAGAACGGTAGCTCACGCCAACGTTAACACCCGATTCTGTTTTGAAGAACACACCTGCATTCCACCCGTAACCTTTACCGGTTCCGTTTAGTCGTGCCTGGCCCGGGTTGCCGTTCGCGTCGGCAAGAGGTATAGCGCGTTGCAGATCAACAGAAGCGTGGTTGTAAACAAAACCAGCACCAATGCTCAGGAAATCTGCAAGCTTTACGCTTATGGTGGGCTGTATAAATATCGCTTTCAGGTCAAGGCTTTCCAGCGCGTACCTGCCTGTCCACTCGTGTCCCCAGTCGGTCAATCCGCCAAAAGGTGTATATACACCTAGTCCAAGTTTCCATGCTGCAGATTTTGGTCCCCAAACGGCATAAGCATTAAATGGCGTCGCTACCCTGTTTTTAACAGAGTATTGGGCGTTTGAACCTGCTGGATTAAAAGTTGATTTAAACCACAGCGGGCTAATGCCGGCCTGTACGGAGTTTGATGGAAGCATAGCCACCGCACCCGGGTTAAAAAATACCGAGGCTCCATCCTGCAACAAGCCGGTACCGGTGTGGCCCATGGCAATCTGTTTTTGGCCACCAAGGTTCACCTGGAAACCTTGCGCAAAAGCAAATACAGGGCTACACCACATTAACAGTAGTAATAGTTTTTTCATTAACTGTAAGTTTAAGTATCTAATTTCAAATTTATAATTGGGCATCAAACTTACTAAAAATGTTTTATAATATTCGTTGTGAAAAATCTTACCTGAAGTATGTAAATATTTGGTTATAAAACCTAACTTTGCGCCTCTGAAATAGTACCGTTTTGTCAGGATGGTATCTGTTTCATTTAAAATTCTTTAAATACCAGGTAATATATGCCAAACATTGGAAAAATATCAAGGATCATTGGTCCGGTAGTTGACGTAAGTTTTGCTGATGACGCACATCTTCCTAAGATTTATGATGCGTTAGAGATCACTAAGGACAACGGACAAAAAATTGTTTTAGAAGTACAGCAACACTTAGGTGAAGACCGTGTGCGTGCTATAGCAATGGACTCTACCGACGGCTTATTGCGCGGTATGCCAGTTTTAGATACCGAAGCAGCTATCAAAATGCCAATCGGTGATAACATCAAAGGCCGCGTGTTTAACGTAGTTGGTGATGCTATTGACGGCATCCCTAACCTTGATAAGACCAATGGTCGCCCTATCCACGCAAATCCACCACGTTTCGAAGACCTTTCTACCGAGACTGAGGTATTGTTTACAGGTATTAAAGTTATTGACCTTTTAGAGCCTTACGCTAAAGGTGGTAAGATTGGGTTGTTTGGTGGTGCCGGTGTAGGTAAAACCGTATTGATCCAGGAGCTTATCAACAACATCGCGAAAGCTTATGCAGGTTTATCAGTATTCGCCGGTGTAGGTGAGCGTACCCGTGAAGGTAACGACTTACTTCGTGAGATGCTTGAATCAGGCATTATCAAGTACGGCGACGCTTTCATGCACTCAATGGAAGAAGGCGGCTGGGATCTTTCTAAGATCGACCAGGAACAATTAAAAGAATCTAAAGCAACCTTCGTTTTCGGCCAGATGAACGAGCCGCCGGGTGCACGTGCACGTGTGGCGTTATCAGGCTTAACTATTGCTGAGTACTTCCGCGATGGTGATGAAGAAGGCAAAGGCCGCGATATATTATTCTTTATCGACAACATTTTCCGCTTTACCCAGGCAGGTTCAGAAGTATCAGCACTTCTTGGCCGTATGCCATCAGCGGTAGGTTACCAGCCAACACTGGCAACTGAAATGGGTACCATGCAGGAGCGTATCACGTCAACCAAACGTGGTTCAATTACATCTGTACAGGCCGTTTACGTACCTGCGGATGACTTGACCGACCCTGCACCGGCAACAACTTTTGCCCACTTAGATGCTACAACCGTACTATCACGTAAAATTGCCGAACTTGGTATATACCCTGCGGTTGACCCTCTGGATTCAACCTCACGTATCCTGAGTGCACAGGTACTTGGCGATGAGCACTACAACACTGCTCAACGTGTGAAAGAAACCCTGCAGCGTTACAAAGAACTTCAGGACATCATCGCCATCTTAGGTATGGACGAGCTTTCTGAAGAAGATAAGTTGGTTGTATCCCGCGCCCGTCGTGTACAGCGTTTCCTTTCACAACCGTTCCACGTTGCCGAGCAGTTCACCGGTTTAAAAGGTGTATTGGTTGACATTAAAGAAACCATCAAAGGTTTCAACATGATCATGGATGGTGAAGTTGACGAGTACCCTGAAGCAGCCTTCAACCTTGTAGGCAGCATTGAGGACGCGATTGAAAAAGGCAAGAAACTGTTAGCTGAAGCTAATAACTAGTAGAATCAAGAAATAAGAATCAAGAATTAAGATAGCGGCGTTTGTCCCAACTCTTAGATCTTGATTCTTGAATCTGACCAGATATGACATTAGAAATTCTTACTCCTGATAAAAAAGTATTCGAAGGCGAGGCAGCTTCCGTTGTGTTGCCGGGTGCTTTAGGTTCATTCGAAATATTAGATAACCACGCTCCTATCATTTCAACTTTAAATGATGGTAAGCTAACTATCAGAACCAAGGCAAAGCAAGAGGATATCTTTTTTATAAAAGGTGGTGTAGTAGAAGCTGTGAACAACAAAGTAACTGTGCTTGCTGAGGGTATTATCCACAAATAAGAGACAGACGCTTAGATATTGAAACGCCTGGGCATTTGCCCGGGCGTTTTTTGTTTGTAAACTATTTAGTACTACTTGATATATTAAACAACATTTCAATAGGGAACTTAAGCCCGCCTGGAAATTGTGGACAGTCTTTTATATCTCCTGTTGCTTTAAGGTTTCTTACTACGCTTATATTTACAGGCCATCCTGTGGTTGAATTTATTACGATTTTCTTTTTAATGGTTCCACCTACATCAATCATTCGCATCATCAAGCCGTTTGAACTCCGGTAATCCGGTGAAGGTCCCGCTCTTAAAGTACCCTCACCAGTAATTACACTTACATTATTATTGACTGCTGATAAAAGGTATTTCGTATCCATTGCCGCCCGGACGCTCGATTCTAAATTCTGGTTAACTGTCCAGGAGTAATTTAAATCTACAGCATCCTTAGGTACTAATGTAAAAGCGTCAAAATACGTGTTCCTTATAACACGTTTATCAAACAAGCTACGTACAGCTGTTAGTAGTCGCAGTTTTTTCTGATCACTCAAATTAGAAAAACTATCAAAGGATGAATTAAATAGTTTATCAGCATCTTCCACTGCCATCAAACTACCATATCGACTAACTACAATGTGAAAAACCTTGTGCTTCATTAATGACGCTAGTTCTGTAAGTGTTCCGCTCATGTCTGGCATTTCGTTTAAGATCAAACCGTCGATGTTTATTTTAACGGAAAGTCGTTCGAACTGAACCTCCAATCGGTAGGCTGTATCTAGTACATCAACTACTTTGTGAGATGAAAGCGAAGATATTTCCACCCCTGCCATTGTTTTTTTACCCGGAAAATACTGGTTTGTTGTCATTGCAACATTTGTGTTAAGATAATAAACACTGTCTTTTTTAAGTCGCAGAGTAAGCTGAGCTTGCTGTCCGTTTACACAAACGGCAGTAAATAGTAATACCAGGGTTAGATATATCTTCATATGTATATTGAGCTTGTCTAATGTCCGATTTTTTTTTAACCTCCAGAATTAGTTGACACCTAACAACATTTTCGAAAACGCAATTTTTTTTTCAAACCTCATCATTTTACGCAGAATTTCGGCTTGTTACTATGCATGCATAAAAATTGTACCGAATACCGTTTTAAACTTTGGTATAAGATGAAAAATATTTAATTTTGTAAAAAAATATAAATACAAAATTATAATTTATAATAACTGGTTTTGAAAACTTTAATTCTTATTTCACTTTTTTGTTTTAGCGTATTGCTATTCGAAATGGCTATACCTACCTTACAAATACACAATTGAACCTTAATATCTAACAAGTTTATCAGTTTACGCAGATCGTAACTATATAAAAAATGAGTTCATCATCAGATACCTCGTCGGCTGTAGAATTAAATAAGTACAGCAAAACTTTTACACAAGACCCTACCCAACCGGCCGCTCAGGCCATGCTTTACGGCATCGGCTTAACGGACGATGATATGAAGAAAGCACAGGTAGGTGTAGTGAGCATGGGATACGATGGTAACACCTGCAACATGCACCTTAATGATCTTGCCCAGTTAGTAAAGCAAGGCGTATGGGATGAAGATCTTGTGGGGCTAATTTTCCATACCATTGGCGTAAGCGATGGCATGAGCAATGGCACGGAAGGTATGCGTTACTCGCTGGTGAGCCGCGACATTATTGCAGATTCGATAGAAGCGGTTGTTGGTGCACAATATTATGACGGGCTGATAGCCCTGCCCGGCTGCGATAAGAACATGCCTGGGTCGGTAATGGCAATGGGCCGATTAAACCGCCCATCTATAATGGTGTATGGCGGTACTATAAAGCCGGGCCATTGGAAAGGTGAAGACCTTAATATCGTATCTGCCTTTGAAGCACTTGGTAAAAAAATAGCCGGGCAGATAGACGATATCGATTTTATGGGTGTAATCAAAAACGCCTGTCCGAGTGCCGGCGCTTGCGGTGGTGTTTACACGGCCAATACTATGGCGGCAGCTATTGAGGCATTGGGCATGAGCTTGCCCTACTCCTCTTCAAACCCTGCATTAAGTGAAGATAAAAAAGCCGAATGCCTGGCCGCAGGTAAGGCTATAAAAATATTACTGGAGCGCGACATCAAGCCGTCAGACATCATGACGCGCGAAGCGTTTGAAAACGCTATGGTAATAATAATGGTGCTGGGCGGATCTACTAACGCTGTGCTGCACCTTATTGCTATGGCTAAAAGCATAGGCGTAAAACTTACTCAGGATGATTTCCAGGAAGTAAGCAACCGCATACCGCTGTTAGCTGATATGAAGCCCAGCGGCAAATACATGATGGAAGACCTGCACAATGTAGGTGGTGTTCCGGCGGTAATGAAGTATTGCCTGCAACAGGGTTGGCTGCACGGAGATTGCCTTACCGTAACCGGTAAAACTATTGCAGAGAACCTTGCAGACGTACCCGAACTGGACTTTGAAACACAAAAAATCATACTGCCTGCAGAGAAGCCGATTAAGGCTACAGGCCACTTACAAATATTATATGGCAACATTGCCGAAGGTGGTAGCGTAGCCAAGATCACCGGTAAAGAAGGTGAGCGCTTTGAAGGCCCTGCCCGCGTGTTTGACGGCGAGTTTGAACTGATTGCCGGGATACAAAGCGGCCGTGTTAAACAAGGCGACGTTGTGGTGATCCGCAATGCTGGGCCTAAAGGTGCCCCTGGTATGCCCGAAATGCTAAAGCCGACCTCTGCCATATTCGGTGCAGGCCTGGGCAGTTCGGTAGCATTGATCACTGATGGTCGCTTCAGCGGTGGTACACATGGCTTTGTGGTTGGGCACATTACTCCGGAAGCTTACGACGGCGGTGCTATAGCACTGGTAAAAGACGAGGACCGCATCCTGATAGATGCTGTTAACCGCACCATCAATTTGATGATAAGCGACGAAGAAATGGCGGCCCGTAAGGCAGCATGGCAGCAGCCACCGCTTAAGGTAAGCAAAGGTTTGCTTTACCGCTATGCTAAAACCGTTACTAACGCAGCAGAAGGTTGTGTAACCGACGAATAAGCAATGCCTTACTAAACACAATAATAAACACCCAAATACAATTATACCGGTGAAAATACAGTAGCCATAATTATTAATCCAATGGAAGTAGCACAGCGAGAGATAGGTGCAGTTGCAGTTCAGCCAGCAACGGCACCGGTAACACAAGTATCAGGTTCGGTAGCTTTACTGGAAGCACTGATTGTGGAAGGCGTGGATACTATTTTTGGCTATCCCGGTGGCGCTATTATGCCTATTTACGACGCATTGTACGACTATAAGGAAAAACTTAACCACATACTGGTACGCCATGAACAGGGCGGCATACATGCAGGCCAGGGTTATGCGCGCACTTCCGGCAAAGTGGGTGTGGTATTTGCAACCAGCGGCCCGGGTGCAACCAACCTGGTTACCGGCCTTGCAGATGCGCAGATAGATAGCACACCCCTGGTATGTATTACCGGGCAGGTATTTGCACACTTGTTGGGTACCGATGCTTTCCAGGAAACAGACGTAATTAATATAACTACACCCGTAACTAAATGGAACTACCAGGTTACAGATGCTAACGAGATTCCTGAAGTTATTGCTAAAGCCTTCTACATCGCTAAAAGCGGACGGCCGGGTCCAGTGCTTATCGATATAACCAAAAATGCGCAGATCCAAAAATTTGACTACCATGGTTACACGCCCTGCAAGCACATCCGCAGCTACAGGCCGAAACCTATAGTAAGGCCCCAATATATTCAGCAAGCAGCAGAGCTGATCAACCAGGCCAAAAAGCCATTTGTGTTGTGGGGCCAGGGCGTGATATTGGGCAGTGCGGAACAAGAGTTTAAAACATTTATAGAAAAGAGCGGCATCCCTGCTGCATGGACGATACTAGGCGCGGGTGCTATCCCTACAGATCATGAACTTAATGTAGGCATGCTGGGCATGCACGGCAATTACGGTCCTAACGTGCTTACTAACGAGTGCGATGTACTTATTGCGATAGGTATGCGCTTTGACGACCGCGTAACCGGCCGGCTGGACAAGTATGCTAAGCAGGCCAAGGTGATCCATCTAGATATAGATCCGGCAGAGATCGACAAAAATGTGGTGAGCACCGTACCTGTATGGGGCGACTGCAAAGAAACCTTACCGTTGTTAACCAAACTTGTAGAAGCTAAACAGCATACCGAATGGGTAAATAAATTCAAAGAGTTTGCTGATAAAGAAATTGAAGCCGTAATATTTGACGAGTTAAACCCCGGCGACGGTGAAATGACTATGGGCGAGGTAATTAAGCATCTTAATGACCTAACCGGCGGTGAGGCCATTATCGTAAGCGACGTTGGCCAGCACCAGATGGTGGCCTGCCGATATGCAAGGCTAAACAAAACCCGCAGTAATGTAACCAGTGGTGGCTTAGGCACTATGGGCTTTGCCCTTCCTGCTGCCATTGGTGCCAAGTTTGGCGCACAGGAGCGTGACGTAGTAGCCATTATAGGCGATGGTGGTTTCCAGATGACCTTACAGGAACTGGGCACCATAATGCAAAGCGGCATCAACGTAAAAATTATCATTCTTAACAACCGTTTCCTGGGCATGGTGCGCCAGTGGCAAGAATTGTTTAACGAGCGTCGCTATTCGTTCGTGGATATCCAAAGCCCTGACTTTGTTACCGTTGCTAAGGGGTATGGCATCGCAGGTAAATCAATAGATGACCGTGCCGACCTTTCTTTATCCCTGAAAGAAATGCTGGAGCATAACGGCTCGTACCTGCTGGAAGTTATGGTACGCAAAGAAAACAACGTGTTCCCGATGGTACCACAGGGATGCAGTGTAGCAGAAATAAGGTTAAAGTAATACCCTGACGGGAATAAAACTTAAAAATGGAAACATTAGAGAACCAAAAGCAGGAGTTTAATATCACGGTTTATACCGAGAACCAAATAGGTTTGCTTAGCCGCATTGCAATTATATTTACGCGCCGCAAGATCAATATTGATAGCCTTAATACTTCACCATCAGAAATAGAAAGTATCCACCGCTTTAACATCGTAATAAACGAAAGCGAAGAGGTAGTACGTAAGCTTACCCGCCAGATAGAAAAACAGGTAGAGGTACTTAAAGTGTATTACCACACCAATGACGATGTGGTTTGGCAGGAGCTGGCGCTCTACAAAATGTCTACAGATGTTATTGCTGAAAAAATTAGCGTAGAGCGCTTATTACGTGAGAACGGTGCTCGCGCAGTGGTTATCCGTAAAGATTATACAGTTTTCGAGGCGACGGGTCACCGGGAGGAAACAGATAACCTGATCAAGATTCTGCAGCCTTATGGCCTTATAGAATTTGTACGCAGCGCACGTGTAGCTATCATTAAACAAAGTGACGGTTTTAACCGCAAACTGCGCGAATTTGAAAGGCTTGAACCAGGTGAGGACGTAGTAGAGAACGAATACCTAAACCAGGGGCAGAAGGTCTTTACCATGTAATCGGAGTAAATAAATAAACGTTATAAATCACAATAAATTAGTGAAATCACCTTAACGGGTGTAATCAAAAACAAAAACAATGGCAAAATTAAATTTCGGCGGTACCGAAGAAAATGTAGTTACCCGCGACGAGTTCCCTTTATCAAAAGCTCAGGACGTATTGAAGGACGAAGTAGTAGCTGTTATTGGCTATGGCGTTCAGGGTCCGGGGCAGGCGCTTAATCAAAAAGACAACGGCATTAACGTAATTGTTGGCCAGCGTAAAAATTCAAAAACCTGGGATAAGGCTGTAAGTGACGGCTTTGTACCCGGCGAAACACTTTTTGAAATTGAAGAAGCTCTGGAAAAAGGCACCATCATCTGTTACCTGCTTAGCGATGCCGCTCAAATTGAACTTTGGCCAACAGTTAAAAAACACCTTACCCCGGGTAAAGCGCTGTATTTCTCACATGGTTTTGGTATCACTTTTAACGAGCAGACCGGCATCGTCCCTCCTGCTGATGTAGATGTGTTCCTTGTAGCACCTAAAGGTTCTGGCACTTCATTGCGCCGTATGTTCCTACAGGGCCGTGGCTTAAATTCAAGTTATGCTATCTTCCAGGATGCTACAGGCAAAGCACAGGAGCGTGTTATTGCTTTAGGTATAGCTGTAGGCAGCGGTTACCTGTTCGAAACCGACTTCAAGAAAGAAGTATTCAGCGATCTTACCGGCGAGCGCGGCACACTAATGGGTTGCATCCAGGGTATCTTTGCAGCACAGTACGAAGTATTGCGCACTAACGGGCACTCTCCTTCAGAAGCATTTAACGAGACCGTTGAAGAACTTACCCAATCGCTGATGCCGCTGGTGGCTGAAAACGGTATGGATTGGATGTACGCCAACTGCTCTACCACTGCACAGCGTGGTGCGCTGGACTGGTGGAAGAAGTTCCGTGATGCTACCAAACCAGTGTTTGAAGACCTTTACAATAGCGTAGCTACAGGTGTGGAGTCACAAAAATCTATCGACTCTAACAGCAAGTCTGACTACCGCGAAAAACTGAACGAAGAATTACGCGAATTACGCGAAAGCGAAATGTGGCAGGCAGGCAAAACTGTACGCAGTTTACGCCCTGAGAACCAGGCTGTAGAAGCGTAATAAATAGTAGCAGTGGTAGTTTCAGACAGCAGTTATTAAGTGCTGCTGCAACTGCCGCTGCTACTTTCAAAATTTGTAAGAACATGGCAAAAACATTATTCGATAAAATTTGGGATGCACACGTCGTCAGCAGCGCTGAGGGCTTTCCCGACGTTTTATACATCGACACTCATTTTATTCATGAGGTAACCAGCCCGCAGGCATTTGATGGCTTGCGCCAGCGTGGCTTACCGGTTTTCAGGCCGAAACAAACCGTTGCCACGGCCGATCACAACGTCCCTACCTGGGACCAACACCTCCCCATAAAAGAAGAACTTTCGCGCTACCAGGTTGATATGCTCACCAAAAACTGTAAAGAGTTTGGCATCGAGCTATATGGCCTTGGGCACCCTTACCAGGGTATAGTGCACGTTATTGGCCCCGAGCTGGGCATTACCCGCCCGGGCGGCACCTATGTTTGCGGCGACAGCCATACCTCAACACATGGCGCTTTTGGCGCTATTGCTTTCGGTATTGGCACATCGCAGGTAGAACAGGTGCTGGCTACGCAGTGCTTACTGCAGTCGCGCCCTAAGCGCATGAAAATAGAAGTTAACGGCCAGCTGCAAAAAGGAGTCGGCGCCAAAGATATCATCCTGTACATCATCGCGCAGATATCTGCAGCAGGTGGTACAGGTTACGCGGTTGAATATGCCGGCGATACCATTCGCTCCCTGAGCATGGAAGGCCGCATGACCATCTGCAACATGAGCATTGAAATGGGTGCTCGCTGCGGATTGATCGCTCCGGATGAAACCACCATCAACTATGTTAAAGGCCGCGAATTTGCGCCTAAAGGTGAAGATTGGGACAAAGCCGTTGCTTACTGGCAAACACTTTACTCTGATGAAGATGCCGAGTTTGACAGTGTGCTAAACTTCAGGGCAGAAGATATTGAGCCCATGATCACCTATGGCACCAATCCGGGTATGGGCATCGGCGTAACACAGCATGTGCCCGAAACAACATCATTCGAAGCTAAAGAACAGGGCTCTTACAAAAAGGCGCTGGACTACATGGGCTTGCATGATGATGAGCAACTGCTTGGACACCCGATTGATTATGTATTTATCGGCAGCTGTACCAACTCCCGTATTGAAGATTTACGCGAAGTAGCCAGGTTTGTTAAAGGCAAACAAAAGGCCGACAATGTTACGGTTTGGGTAGTACCCGGCTCTAAACAAGTTCAGCAGCAGGCTATAGCCGAAGGCCTGGATAAAGTTTTCGAGTCCGCAGGATTCCCGTTGCGCGAACCGGGCTGCAGCGCCTGCCTGGGCATGAACGAGGATAAGATACCCGCAGGCAAATACTGCATCTCAACATCAAACAGAAACTTTGAAGGCCGTCAGGGCCCTAATAGCCGCACCTTCCTGGCAAGTCCGCTTACCGCGGCTGCAAGCGCCATTACGGGCGTGGTTACGGATATCAGGGAGATGTTGTCTGAATCAGAATTTGCAGAATTAGAGAATTAGCAGAATTTGATGTGCTTAGATGGAAAAAGACGAGCTTACATACAAAGTGATTGGCTGTGCAATGAAAGTGCATAACACACTTGGTAACGGTTTTCAGGAGGTGATTTATCAAAGATGCCTTGCACTCGAATTAGCTAAGGCTAACGTGAAGTTCGTTAGAGAAGAAGAACAACCTATTTTTTATGAAGGCACGCATGTAGGCACAAGAAGGGCAGACTTTATAATTGAAGGAAGATTGACAGTGGAGCTTAAAGCGATTATCAACCTAGAGGATGTGCACTTGGCACAAGCAAAAAACTATACTGTCGCTTATAACTACCCCACAGGTTTGTTAATAAACTTCGGTAGTCAAAGCCTTCAATATAAATTGATTTTTAACCAACGATATAATGTAACGAATAATGGATTACAGCAGGACAAGCATTCTGTAACTTCTAAAATTCTGTAAATTCTGATTCAGATGGCAACCAAAATATTTAAACATATACAAACCGGCGCGGTACCGCTGCCTATCGAGAACATCGATACCGACCAGATTATTCCTGCACGGTTTCTAAAGGCCACTACCCGCGAAGGTTTTGGCAATAACCTGTTTCGCGACTGGCGTTTTGATAACGACGGCAACCCTAAACAGGACTTTGTTCTTAACGATCCTACTTATAGTGGAAAAGTACTTGTTGCAGGAAAAAACTTTGGCTGCGGCAGCAGCCGCGAGCACGCTGCATGGGCATTGGCCGACTATGGCTTTGATGCCGTAGTGAGCAGCTTTTTTGCCGATATATTTAAAGGCAATGCCCTTAACAATGGCCTGCTTCCTGTGCAGGTAAGCGATGAGTTCCTGAAAAAGCTTTTCGATGCCATCTATCTTGATCCGCATGCAGAGATTGAGGTGAACCTGGTAGATCAGTTTATTAAAATAGTAGCCACCGGCGATCAGGAAAGCTTTGAGGTAAACCCTTACAAAAAAGCCTGCATGACCAACGGCTACGATGATATAGATTATATTCTGAGCAAGAAAGAGAAAATAGAGGAATTTGAAACCCTCTAGCCCCCTAAAGGGGGAACAGAAGGGTTTTGACACTAAAAAGTACACAATCAAAAGCTCCCCCTTTAGGGGGCTGGGGGGTTAAATGAACTTTCAAAAACACATACAACGCGAAGGCAAGGGAACCGCTAAGTTATTTGACGAGCGGAGCCTTACAGCCGATTATGCTACCCTGCCGCCACTATTGCAGCAGGATTGGCGCGTGCTGGATGTGGGTTGTGGTACCGGTGCTATATCTAAAGACATCGCCGCTAAAGTGGCGCATGTTACGGGGATAGACAATACGGAGTACTTTATACAAAGCGGAAAGGAAACTTACGCGGATGTAGAGAACCTTGAGCTGATACACGCCGACCTGTTCAGCTACGAGCCGGAAGAAAAGTTTGACCTGATTGTAGCTGCCAGGGTACTGCAATGGTTAAGCGATCCGCAAGCAGCCGTGGTAAAGTTGAAGAGTATGTTGAAGCCCGGAGGCATCCTGTCGGTTCTGGATTATAATCATGAGTCGCTGGAGTGGCAACCGCTGCCGCCGCCAAGTATGCTCAAGTTTTACGCTACTTTTTTAAGGTGGCGCGGAGATGCCGGCATGAACAACCATATCGCTATGGATCTGCCCTGGTACTTTGAGGAAGCCGGGCTATCATCCATAGAGCTTTTAGATGCGCCAGAGTTTTACCGAAGGGGCAATGCAAACTTCGAGAAGAAAATAGGTATATGGTCGTCTGTAGCGCAGATGACGCAAATGGTAGACGAAGGTTATATCAGCAATGAGGACCGGCTGCAGGCAATAGAAGAATACAACAACTGGATACAAACGGACGCGCAATTGATGATAATGAAATTGTCTGAAGTGCGCGGAGTTAACAAATAAAAATTTCCCCTTTAGGGGATTAAGGGGTTTATGACAAAACACATTTTAGTAATACCGGGCGACGGCATTGGGCCGGAAGTAACCACCTGGGGAAAAGCCGTACTGGAGAAAATAGGCCAAAGCTACGGCCATGAATTTACGTTTGATGAGGCGTTGATGGGTCATGCTGGTATAGAAGCGACCGGTAGTCCGCTGCCAGACGAAACCCTGGAAAAAGCGAAAGCCAGCGACGCTATACTATTTGGCGCAATAGGGCACATAAAATATGATAACGATCCATCTGCAAAGGTTCGCCCGGAGCAGGGATTATTAAAAATACGTAAAGAGCTTGGGCTGTATGCCAACCTGCGTCCTATCATGCTTTTTGATGAACTGCTGGATGCATCCAGCTTAAAGCCGGAAATACTAAAGGGAACGGATATCCTTTTCTTTAGGGAACTTACCGGCGACGTTTACTTTGGTGAAAAAAAACGCAGCGAAGACCGTAACACGGCTTCGGACCTGATGATCTATCATCGTTACGAGGTGGAGCGCATTGCCACCAAAGCTTTTGAGGCAGCAAGGGTTCGTGGCAAAAGGTTATGCTCGGTAGATAAAGCTAACGTGCTGGAAGCTTCCCGCCTCTGGCGCGAGGTAGTGCAGGAACTAGCGAAACAATACCCTGACGTAGAGACCGAGCACATGTTTATTGATAACGCAGCCATGCAATTGGTTAAGAACCCTAAAAAGTTTGACGTGGTGCTTACCGCTAACCTTTTTGGCGATATTCTTACTGATGAAGCATCGCAAATTGCAGGTTCAATGGGTATGCTGGCGTCGGCATCTATAGGTGATGGAACAGGGTTTTTCGAACCTATTCACGGTTCGGCGCATGATATTGCCGGGCAGGACAAAGCAAATCCGCTAGCCTCCATCCTATCTGTAGCATTAATGCTCGAGATAAGTTTTGGGCTAAAGGACGAAGCTAAAGCTATCACCACTGCAATTGACAAAGTACTTAAAGAAGGTTTCCGCACCGGCGACATTGCTGATGCAAATACTGATAAAGCTAAAATACTGGGTACAACGGCCATGGGCCAAAAAGTTTTGGAATACCTATAGCCCCCCGACCCCCTGAAGGGGGAGTTGGAGTGTGGTAATTTAATATAAAAAACAAATTCCCCCTTCAGGGGGCAGGGGGTTGGAGCTATTATGAAATGGAACGCCGAATTATATGATCAGAAGCACGCGTTTGTTTACCAGTTTGGTGAGAACGTGCTGGAACTGCTGGATGCACAACCGGGCGAACGTGTACTGGACCTTGGTTGCGGTACCGGTTATCTTACCGACCAAATACGTATACAAGGTGCGAACGTGATTGGTGCAGACGCTTCGCCTGAGATGATAAAAAAAGCTAAGGAAACTTATCCTGAAGTTGATTTTGTAGTTGCGGACGGCACCAATTTTCATTTTGATGAAAAGTTTGACGCAGTATTTTCCAATGCTACGCTGCACTGGATAAAAAAGGCCGATGCTGCAATCAAATGCGTTTACGATTCGCTTAAACCAGGTGGCCGCTTTGTGGCAGAAATGGGCGGCAAAGGCAACGTACAGCACCTGATAGCAGCAACCCGCCAGGTACTGCGTAAGCATGGTTATCATAAACAAGCCGAAACTGAAATTTGGTATTTCCCATCTCTTGCTGATTATACATCGAGGCTGGAAGCACAAGGTTTCAGGGTAACTTATGCTTCTCACTTTGATCGTAAAACACCTCTGCAGGATGGCGACCAGGGTGTAGCTAAATGGATAAGCATGTTTGCGCCATTATACCTTGTTGGCGTTCCAAAAGAAGAAAAGCAACAGCTACTGGAAGAGGTTACCGCATTGCTGGAGCCTGTTTACAATGAGAACGGGCAATGGTATGCCGATTATGTGAGATTAAGGTTTATTGCTGTTAAACAATAAGATTAAAGATTACGGGTGACAAGATCATCCTCAAAAATATTAAATGAATTTGCGGGCGGTGTTAATCCATCGCTCAAGCCCCACAACTAAAAAAGAGAGTTATGTTACACGATCCCAACCGCGTTTACGTTTTTGACACCACCCTTCGTGATGGCGAGCAGGTACCGGGTTGCCAGCTGACAACCCCAGAGAAGATAGAGATAGCCCGCGAACTGGAAAGGCTGGGCGTGGATATAATTGAAGCCGGTTTCCCGGTATCGAGCCCCGGGGATTTCCAAAGTGTTGTGGAAATATCCAAAGCGGTATCTGAGCCGACGGTTTGCGCGCTTACCCGTGCCAACAAAGGTGATATAGATGCGGCGATTGAAGCACTTAAGTATGCTAAGCGCCCGCGTATACACACCGGCATAGGCTCGTCTGATCAGCACATTAAACACAAATTTAACAGCACACGCGAAGAGATACTGGAGCGCGCCGTAGAAGCAGTAAAGTACGCAAAGAAATCGGTAGAGGACATTGAGTTCTATGCTGAGGATGCCGGCCGTGCTGATATAGTTTTCCTGGCGCAGATGGTAGAAGCTGTAATTGGCGCAGGTGCTACCGTAGTAAACATCCCCGATACAAACGGCTACTGCCTGCCCGATCAATACGGCAGCAAAATAAAGTTCCTTAAAGAGAACGTAAGCAATATTGATAAAGCCATCATCTCGGTGCATTGCCATAACGATCTTGGCCTCGCTACCGCAAACTCTGTTGCAGGGCTGCAAAATGGCGCCCGCCAGATAGAGGGCACTATAAATGGTATTGGCGAGCGTGCCGGCAACACTTCCATTGAAGAGGTGGTAATGATCCTGAAAACGCACCAGGCGCTTGATTTATATACCAACATCAACAGCAAAAACTTTTACGAGATGAGCCGCATGATCAGCACACAGATGCGCATGCCGGTACAGCCTAACAAAGCAATAGTAGGCAGCAATGCCTTTGCACACAGCTCGGGCATTCACCAGGATGGCTTTTTGAAGAACAGGGAAAATTACGAGATCATCCGCCCGGAAGATGTTGGTTTCCCAAGCGCCAGCATCGTGTTAACCGCGCGCAGCGGCCGCCATGCGTTAAAGTTCCATTTAGAACGCCTTGGGCATACCCTGGATAAAGATGAACTGTATGAAGTTTACCAGCGCTTTTTAACACTTGCAGACAACAAGCTGGACATAAACGATAACGACTTGCAGGAACTGGTAGCCTACAAGCTGGTAAAGAACTGATATGGATACTGTAACGCAAAGCCAGCTGGATTTTGATGCCGCCTACGAGAGGTTAAAAGGGGTTGTAAAACATACCCCGCTTGAATACAACGAACGCCTTTCGGAGAAGTACGAGTGCGAGATTTACCTGAAACGTGAGGACCTGCAGATAGTGCGGTCGTACAAGCTGCGGGGTGCTTATAACATGATAAGCAGGCTTAACACCGAGCAGCTGAGGCGCGGCGTGGTTTGCGCCAGCGCCGGCAACCATGCCCAGGGTGTTGCTTATTCATGCAAAAAGCTGGGGACAAAAGGCGTAATATTCATGCCCGAGATCACCCCCAAGCAAAAAGTGAAACAAACAGAAATGTTTGGCAACGGCAACGTAGAACTGGTGCTTGTTGGCGATACTTTTGACGATTGCCTGCGCGAAGCGCTTGCTTATACTGAGGCACATAACATGACCTTTATACCGCCATTTGATAACGAACAGGTGATAGAAGGACAAGGCACGGTAGGTGTAGAGATATTGGAAGACCTGCCCGAAGTAGAGGCGGTGATAGTACCGGTCGGCGGCGGTGGTTTAGCAGCGGGCCTGGGTACCTACCTTAAACAACAGAAAGAAAATATTTTGCTGATAGGTGTTGAGCCGGATGGCGCACCATCTATGTGGACCGCTATTGAAAAAGGCGAGCCGGTAACACTTGGCCAGATAGACCGTTTTGTGGACGGCGCGGCGGTGAAGCGTGTGGGCGAGAAAACCTTCCGTATCTGCCGCGAGGTGTTAGATGACATGCTGACCGTACCCGAAGGTAAGGTTTGCACCACCATATTAAAGCTGTATAACGAAGACGCCATTGTAGTTGAACCGGCAGGCGCCTTATCTGTAACGGCGCTGGATAGCGTACGCGAACAGATAAAAGGCAAAACGGTGGTGTGCGTAGTAAGCGGCGGAAATAATGATATAGAGCGTATGGCCGAGATAAAAGAAAAATCGCTGCTATATGAAGGCCTGAAGCATTACTTTATTGTTCGGTTCCCGCAAAGGCCCGGTGCTTTAAAACTATTTGTAACCAACGTGCTGGGTCCGGGGGATGATATCACCCGTTTCGAGTTCATCAAGAAAACAGCAAAAGAGAACGGCCCCGCACTGGTTGGCATAGAGCTGAAGAACGCGGAAGATTATCCTTCCCTACTCCAGCGTATGGAAGAGCACCGGTTTGAGGTGATAGAAATCAACCGCGACCAAACGTTGTTTGAGTATTTGGTATAAAGCAGCTTAACGGCTGTATAAGATTTAAGGCTGCCTATGGTGGCCTTTTTGCTTTTAGTTTTGCCGGGGCTTTTCACCTGTAATTTAGACCCTACTTGCAAATTTAATTTAAAATAGCCTGCAATTTAAGTGTGGTTTTTGCAGGTCGTTGTATAGAAATTCAGTAAAAAACAGCTTAATCGGTGTTATTAAAGCAGTTTTTTATGAGATTTATATAGGCCGTTCAAAAGTGTTCAATTGGCACCGGCACAAAAAAAGCTGAACACTTTTGAACACTTCAGGACTTTTCGATCATCATCTTCATGGCCTCTTTAGCGGCTATCTGTCCGGATATTAAAGCCGGCGGCACGCCTGGTCCAGGCACTGTAAGCTGACCGGTGTACAGCATATTTTTCACGTGTTTTGCCCGCATAGATGGTTTAAAGAAAGCTGTCTGGGCCAGCGTATTTGCCAGGCCGTAAGCATTGCCTTTGTAGGAGTGGTAGTCTGCTTTAAAGTCATCCAGTGCATAGCTGCGTTTAAGTATAATACTCTCACGAATGCTCTCCCCTGTCACCAGCTCAAACCTGTCAATCATCAGGTTAAAGTACTTCTCGCGGGTAGTTTCGTTATCTTCTAACCCCGGTGCCATCGGCATTAGGAAGAAGATATTTTCGCATCCCTCAGGCGCGGCCGCAGGGTCGGTCTTAGAAGTACAGCATACATAAAACAGTGGCTTTGTAGGCCATTGAGGGTCTTTGTATATCTCGCGGGCATGCTGCTCAAAATCCTCGTCAAAAAAGAGGTTGTGGTGCTCTATGCTCTTCAGTTTCTTGTTGGTGCCAATGTAAAACAACAGACTGGATGGCGACATGGTGCGCTTGTCCCAATACTTTTCGGTGTAGTTGCGGTGCGGCTTGTCCAGCAGGTGCTGGTCGGCATGCTCGTAATCCGCACCGGTTATTACAAAGTCCGCAGTAAAGCTGCCGTTATTGGTTTGTATGCTGCTTACCTGCTTATCTTTTATTTCTATTTTAGTAACCTCAGTATTCAGGCGGATATCTACACCATAACTTTCAGCAACGCTCACCATTGCCCTTACAATTTCATTCATCCCGCCCATTGGGTACCATGTCCCGAGTGCCAGGTCGGCATAGTTCATCATGCTGTACATGGCGGGTGTGTCTTTGGGCGTAGCACCCAAAAACAGCACCGGAAACTCCAGCAACTTGACCAGCTTCGGGTCTTTAAAAAATTGCCTTACATGGCTGCTCATGCTGGTAAGCAGTTGCATGCTCATGCTTTTACGAATAAGGTTAAAATCAATAAACTCAGTTATGGAATGCGACGGACGGAACACATATTCGCCCATACCAACTTTATACTTGTAGGCAGCTTGATCCATAAAAGTCTGCAGCCCCTTGCTGCTGCCGGGCTCTATAGAGTCAAATAGTTGCTCCAGTTGCTGCATATCGGCAGGAATATCCAGTACTTCGTCTTTACTGTAGTAAATGCGATAACCGGGATCCAGGCGTTTCAGGTCGTAAAAATCAGCTGGCTTTTTACCAAATAGCGCGAAAAAGTTCTCAAATACATCTGGCATCCAATACCAGCTCGGGCCCATGTCAAACTTAAAGCCATCTTTTTCCCAAACCCGGGCGCGGCCGCCGGGCTGGTCGTTCTTTTCCAGCACTGTTACTTTATAACCTTCTTTCGCTAGTATGCATGCCGATGCCAATCCGGCAAATCCGGCACCAATAACTACTACATGTTTAGTGTCCATCCGCGGCAAATTACTTAAATAGTTGTAAGGAGATAAAAAACATTCACAATATCATTTTGTACTTTTGGGAACATAGCTTATGAATTTATTCGACGAAACGTGTTTTGAATGCAGCAAACTTATCACCGAAAAGTACAGCACTTCCTTTAGTTTAGGTATAAGAGCATTCGAAAAGCGCTTTCAGTACCCTGTTTACGCCATATACGGCTTTGTTCGTTACGCGGATGAAATTGTAGATACCTTTTTTGACCACGACCAGCGGCAGTTAATAGACGACTTTACAGAAGAAACTTTTAAAGCTATCAGGGCTGGCATTAGCACCAACCCGGTTTTGCAGGCCTTTCAGCAGGTGGTTAATCAATACGGGATTGACCATGAGTTAATTGAGGCTTTTCTCAACTCCATGAAAATGGATCTTGATAAAACCACATACGATAATGGTGGTTACCAGATTTATATATACGGGTCAGCAGAAGTAGTTGGCTTAATGTGTTTGAGGGTATTCAGTGAAAATAATACGGAGCTTTATAGTCAGCTGGTGCCTAAAGCAAGAAGCCTGGGCGCAGCATTCCAGAAAATAAACTTTTTAAGAGATATCAAGTCTGACTATGAAGAACGGGGTCGAACTTACTTCCCGGGGGTAGATTTTACTAACTTTACCTCTGCCGAAAAAAGCCTGATAGAAGCGGACATCAAAAAGGACTTTGATGACGCGTTAGAAGGAATAAAGCTGCTGCCACAAGGCAGCCGTTTAGGGGTGTACGTAGCTTATGTATATTACTTGCAGCTATTTAAAAAGATTCGCCGTATACCCGCTCATGTAATACAGCAGAAACGGGTCCGCGTGTCTGACAGCGTTAAGATGGGGCTTTATTTTAAAGCTTTGCTGCACCGTAAAATGAACATGATTTAAATGGATGCTTTGTTGCAGATATCGAGATACAAAGGATGGCTATTTGGCATTGTGATGCTAATAGCTGTATCTGCGTTTAGTAAGCCATCAGCAAAATTGGATGATACGCCCGACTATAACCTGCATACCATACGTAAGTTACTTGTAAGCGCGCTGGAAAGTAAAAAGACTACAGATTCTCTTTATAAAAGCCTTGTTGCTATCAAGGGACCCTCATCGCTTGTTACGGGGTATATAGGCACACTTGAAGCAATAAAAGCTAAACACGCCTGGAACCCATATCTTAAAATTAAATACCTCAATAACTCGGAACGTACATTTAAAACCGCTATCGGTAACGATCCACATAACATCGAGATCAGGTTTATGCGTTTTTCAATAGAACACAACGTACCCGGCTTTTTAGGGTACAACAAAAACCTTACTGCCGACCGCCAGGAGATCATTCATCAGCTTAATAAAAGTAACTACGCTGCGGCTGATAAGCCCCTGGTGAAAACAATTATCCGGTTCTTGCTGGACTCCAAACGCTGCACTACGGCAGAACAACACCAGCTCACACAGCATTTGGCTGCCCTATAAGCATGAAATATACTTATCTACTTATCAACTTTCTTACCATTGTATTCCCTATAGCATTGTCTTTTGACAAGCGTGTCGCGTTTTATAAAAGCTGGAAGTACCTGTGGCAAGGCTTGTTAATAACTGGCTTGGTGTTCCTGTTCTGGGATGTACTTTTTACCATTTACGGTGTATGGAGCTTTAATCCAAATTATATAGTTGGTATAAAATTCTTTGGACTGCCTTTGGAGGAAATACTGTTTTTCCTTACGGTCCCCTTCTCTTGTATTTTCATTTACGCGTGCCTCAACTACTACGTAAAATGGCAGATCAGCAACGCTTTCGCACGGCAACTTTCAAATGTAATGATTGGTCTTTCCGTTGCATTGCTTGCCGTTAATTACACACGCTTGTATACCGTTGTTACATTTGGCTTGCTGGCTATATTGCTGCTAAAACTGGTTTATGTAGTTAAAGCCGAATGGCTGGGCAGGTTTTATCTAGCCTTTCTGGTGTCGTTATTACCCTTTTATATCGTAAACGGAATCCTCACCTCCTTACCGGTTGTACTCTACAATAATGCGCAGAACATGGGGGTTCGCGTTTACACCATACCTTTCGAAGATCACTTTTATAGCATGGCACTGCTAATGATGAACGTAGCTTTTCTGGAGTATTTTAGAAAGCGTAAAACCGCATGACAGAACTCCCCACCTATACCAGGTCTCAACTAGCGCTGCGAAACGGGCAGGACAAGCCACAAATATGGGTAGCCTTCAAAGGCACTATATACGACGTTACCGAAAGCCGGCTTTGGCGCAACGGGAAACATTATGAGCATTGGGCCGGGCAGGACCTTACCGAAGAACTTGCCGATGCACCACACACTGCAGCTGTCTTCGAAAAATTTCCAGCTGTAGGCGTGTTGATGTGATCTGTAGTAATTGCAGCAATGACTAGCTAAATTTTTTACATCTCTTATAAATAGCTGCTGCTATCGCCAGCTAAAACTATCCTTTTAGCTTTAATCTACTTGACTAAGTGAAAAATGTGCAAATAAATTTGCGCAACTAAAAAGTTGCATATATATTTGCAACTCACAAGTTGCACATTAAACTGCGAAATGAAACAAGACATCTTTCAGGCCATAGCCGATCCTACACGCAGAGCTATTTTAACGTTGATTGCTATACAAGCACTCACTCCAAATGCAATGGCAGAAAAGTTTGACATGACCCGTCAGGCAGTATCCAAACACATCAAAGTACTGCACGAATGCGAACTAATTAAACCGCAACAGCGCGGCCGGGAAATTTACTACCACTTTAATGCTAAGAAAATGCAGGAATTTGACCACTGGTTAGCTCAATTCAGACAGAACTGGGAAACTCAATTCAATCAACTCGATAACCTATTACAAACAATTAAAGAACAGAATAATGAATAACGATTTGCTATTTGATTTCAACGTTGACAAAGCGGCTAAAACTGTTTACATAACCCGCGAATTTAATGCCGGATTATCCCTGGTGTGGGATGCCTTCACAAAAGCCGAGTTGCTGGACCAATGGGGCGCGCCTGCACCTATGCGTGCTAAAACCAAGTATATGGATTTCAAAGAAGGAGGCCGGAGGTTTTACGCTATGATTAGTCCCGATAGTGTGGAGCGTTGGGCGGTTCAGGAGTTTACATCTATCACGCCCAAAACCAATTTCAAGATGTACAATGCATTTTCAGATAAAGACGAAAATCGCGAGCTGCCGGGTTCTGACTGGGACTACAACTTTAGCGAACAAGACAGCATAACTAAAGTAAATATTACCATTTACAACGAATCGTTTGAGCGACTGGAAAAACTACTGGAAGGCTTCAAGATAGGTTTCACTATGACGCTTAAAAACCTGGAAGAATTGCTGACAAGCTTATCGCAAGAATCTTAAATACTATCAATCACTAACGGGAATGCTGAAAACCGATAAAGAGTAAGCGAAACATTAACCATTTAAATCAAAATTATGAGGACAATCAATCCATGGATCAACTTTAACGGCAATGCCGAAGAAGCATTTACTTTTTACAAATCTGTTTTTGGCGGAGAGTTTACAAAGATCGTCCGCTTTAAAGAACTATCCAGTCCGGAGTTTCAAATACCCGAAAGCGAAGCAAATAAGATAATGCACATTGCCCTGCCCATTGGTAACCACAACGTGTTATTAGCCAATGATGTTCCGGAGTTTATGGGGCGGGTTAATGAAAATGAAAACCGTTCTAAAATAGCCTTGAGTACAGAAAGCCGTGAAGAGGCTGACAGGATATTTAACGGGTTATCAGCAGGTGGAGAAGTTGAAGGGCCAATTGGCGATAGTCCATGGGGTACATACGCCGGAATGTTCAGAGACAAATATGGCATTGAATGGATAGTAGAATTTGACGCCAAATAGAAAAAGTGTGTGCTATAACTGTGAATTACTGTAAAGTATAATACTTAACTTTGGCGCTCAATTAAGTATACTACTATGCAATATGATGTTATCGTTATAGGTTCGGGCCCGGGCGGGTACGTTGCGGCTATTCGCTGCGCGCAATTAGGTATGAAAACTGCCATTATTGAGAAATACAGCACACTTGGCGGCACTTGCCTTAATGTGGGCTGTATTCCTTCAAAGGCCCTGCTCGATTCATCTGAGCACTACCATAACGCGGCACACGCTTTTAGCGATCATGGCATTAAGCTGGATAACCTTGCTTTTGATTTCGGACGCATGGTTGCCCGCAAGCAGGAAGTTGTAAATGCCAACACAAGCGGCATCAGCTTTTTAATGAAGAAGAACAAGATAGACGTACACACAGGCGTCGGTTCTTTTAAAGATAAAAACACCATTGTTGTTACAAAAACCGACGGCACCAAAGCAGAACTTACAACCGAAAAGGTAATTATAGCTACCGGCTCAAAACCCAGCAGCCTGCCTTTTCTTAAGATTGATAAACAAAGGATTATAACCTCTACAGAAGCCTTGAGCTTACCAGAGGTACCTAAACACCTTATACTTATCGGTGGTGGTGTTATAGGCCTGGAACTTGGCTCTGTTTACGCACGTTTAGGTGCTAAGGTATCTGTTATAGAGTTTATGGATGGTATTATCCCAACCATGGATAAAGCACTTGGCCGCGAATTGCTAAAGGTGCTTAAAAAACAAGGGATGGAGTTTTACCTTAACCACAAGGTAACTGGAGCTACTGTTGAAGGTGATGAAGTAACCGTTACTTTTGACAACGCCAAAGGTGAAAAACAAGAGCTTAAAGGCGATTATTGCATGGTAGCCGTAGGCCGTGTTGCTTATACCGACGGCTTAGGTCTTGAAAACATCGGCCTTGCCGTTGAAGAGCGTGGACGTAAAATAACTGTCGACGAGCACCTGGAAACCAGCGTTAAAGGTGTATATGCCATAGGCGATGTTATAAAAGGCGCTATGCTTGCCCACAAAGCTGAAGATGAAGGAACTTTTGTAGCAGAGATTATCGCCGGGCAAAAGCCTCACATTAACTATAACCTTATACCTGGTGTAGTGTACACCTGGCCGGAAGTTGCTGCCGTAGGCTTTACCGAAGAACAGTTGAAAGAACAAGGTGCCAAGTACAAAGTAGGTTCATTTCCATTTAAAGCTAGCGGGCGTGCACGCGCCAGCGGCGACCTTGACGGCTTTGTAAAGGTACTTGCAGACGCTACTACTGATGAAATATTAGGTGTACACATGATTGGCCCGCGTGCGGCTGATATGATAGCTGAAGCCGTTGTTGCCATGGAGTTCCGCGCATCGGCAGAAGATGTTACCCGCGCAAGCCACGCCCATCCTACCTATACAGAAGCTATGAGGGAAGCTTGTTTGGCAGCAACTGAAAACAGGGCGATACATATTTAAGGAACTGCGGTTTACAGTGGGTAGTTAGCTACGCTCTTGCTGCCTACTGTAAACCAATCACTGCCAACATAAATGCAGATACTTATTAATATAGCCATTGTCCTGCTTACCATTTCAACAATGGAACTTGCCTCTTGGGCTATGCATAAGTACCTTTTTCATGGGCCGCTCTGGTTCATACACAAAACACACCATCAGCAGCGCCACGGCTGGTTTGAGCTTAATGATCTTTTTAGCATCGGCTTTGCCGTCCTTGCTTTGTGGCTGATGTGGGTTGGCCATGTAAGCCTCGATTACCGTTTTTGGATCGGTGCCGGCATTAGCACCTATGGCACTATCTACTTCATCTTTCACGACTGGTTCATTCACAACCGTTTTAAGGCCTTCAAAAGTCAGAACCGTTACCTATCTGCCATTCGTCGTGCGCATAAGATCCATCATAAATCAACAGAGAAGAATCCGTCCGAAGAGTTCGGGCTATTGGTGGTGAGTAAAAAGTGGTTTAAGCGCGCATGAAAATCCTGCTCGTCAACAACACCCGTATCCCTGCTACAAAGTATGGCGGCACCGAACGGATGGTATGGTGGCTGGGCCGCGAACTGGTGAGATTGGGGCATAAAGTTACTTACCTGGTGGGAGCCGGCTCGCAATGTTCTTTTGCCAAAGTCCTTACCTACAACCCGGCAGCAGACATAAACAGCCAGATACCAGATGATGTAGATGTTGTGCACTTTCAATTCCAGGTGCAGGGATTCACCAAAAAGCCGTACCTGATAACAGTGAACGATAACCCCGGCGGGCACCCGCTTGACAGGAACTCGGTATTTGTATCCGGCAATCACGCATCACGCCACGGTGCAACTGCATTTGTTTATAATGGCTTAGATAGTGCTGATTATCCCCTGCCCGATCTTAAAAGCAAACGTAGCTACTTTCACTTTCTGGCAAAGGCCGCGTGGCGGGTTAAGAACGTGAAGGGAGCTATAGACGTTACCACTATAAGTAAAAACAAACTGGTTGTAATGGGCGGCACACGACTAAACGTGAAAATGGGGTTCAGATTTACACCAAACTTAAATGTGAGCTTTAAAGGTATGGTGAACGACGAGCAAAAAGCTGCCGTGATGAACAATTCCAAAGGCTTGATCTTCCCCGTACGCTGGAATGAACCTTTTGGTATTGCTATTACTGAAAGCCTGTATTTTGGATGCCCGGTTTTCGGCACACCTTATGGCTCCTTGCCCGAGTTGGTGCCTGCGGATGTTGGTTTCCTTTCGAACAGCAAACACGAATTGGCCAGCGCTATGAAAAGCGCTGACGGTTATAGCAGGCAACGGTGCTATGAATATGCTATGGATAACTTTAACATTACCAAAATGGTCAACGATTACATAAAGCTGTATGAAGCTGTTTTAAATGGTTCAATGCTCAATAAAAGCGGCCCTGTGCTACAGGAACAAAATCCGCCAAAGTTTCTGCCTTGGGTAGATTGATGTAAGCTAAGGTATTGCCATATCTTATATTTTTCCGAAATTCGGCCCATGCTGCAAATACAGGAAAACGTCTCGCTAAAAAATTTTAACACCTTTGGTATAGAGGCAAGCGCCCGCTACTTTGCAGAGATAAGCCACCCTGAAGAACTTACAGAGCTTTTTGCCGACCCGCAATGGCATACAGTTCCGCGCCTGGTGATGGGCGGTGGCAGCAATATGCTTTTAGTAAACAACTTTGATGGCATTGTTATCCGCCTGAACATTCGTGGTATTGAACACCGCATCAGTCATGATGATGTTTTTGTTGAAGCCGGCGCAGGTGAAGTATGGAACGATCTGGTAAACTACTGTGTTGATCATGGCTTTGCGGGAATGGAAAACCTCAGCCTTATTCCAGGTTCGGTAGGTGCATCCCCTATACAGAACATCGGAGCTTACGGAGTAGAGTTAAAAGATGTATTTGAGAGCTGCACCGCATTTGAAATAGCAACAGGCGAGTTTCGCAACTTCGCTAAAGAAGAATGCAAGTTTGGTTACCGCGAAAGTGTTTTTAAGGGTGAGGTAGCGGGTCAGTTTATTATCACCTCCGTTAAATTCAGGCTTTCGCTTATACCCCACCTTAACCTAAAGTATGGTGCTATCGAGCAGGAGCTGTCAGCTCGCGGCATCACCTCGCCAACGCTTAAAGATGTATCGCAAGTAGTATCGCACATCCGCGTATCCAAACTGCCGGATCCGTCTACCATTGGTAACGCGGGCAGCTTTTTTAAAAATCCGGTGATCAGCGCGGAAGCTTTCGGTCCGATTCAGCGAAAATTTCCGGATATCGTAAATTTTCCAGCAAGTGACGGACAGGTTAAACTTGCTGCCGGTTGGTTAATAGAACAATGCGGATGGAAGGGTAAAACAGTTGGGCATACCGGCACCTGGAAGAACCAGGCCCTGGTGTTGGTTAACCACGGCGGAGCCACAGGCGACGAAGTGTACCACCTTTCGTCGCAAATCATAGACAGTGTGTACACTAAATTTGGCGTTACGCTACAACGCGAAGTCAATATTATTAGTTAATAACTTTACCCTTAAAGATATTTAACTAAATACCTGTGTCATAATGCATTGAAATGCATTATTTTTAAAACAAATTCAATTTCTCTAAAAAAGTTAAATCAGCCTTTCCTAAAGCTGCATTAAATCTGTTTATCAGCCACTTACGTTAAAGCTACCAGCTTTTCTTTTCTTAAAACGCATTTTCCTATCAAACTGGCGTGTTCACCTAATTGCACATATATGGCATCGTGGTATCATGTTTGAATAACACTCAATACAAAACATCAACAGAATGACAAAGATTGAGTTTAACACCCTGGTATTACGTCAAGCAAGTTCATTAAGGTCTTATGCCTTACACTTCACACATGACGCCGACGACGCAAACGACCTTGTTCAGGATACAATGTTGAAAGCCATCACTTATTACAATAAGTTTAAAGAAGGCACAAACCTGAAAGGCTGGTTGTATACCATCATGAAGAACACCTTCATAAACAACTACCGCCGTTTTGTTAAAATGAGCACTTTTGTTACCAAGAGCGACGAGATATCTTCTCCAAACCTTGTTTTCAGTTCAACTAAAAATCAAGGTGAATCAAAGTTTGTGATGGATGATATCAAAAGAGCATTGGACCGCTTGCCATCAGACTACTATGTACCTTTTACGATGTATTTCGAAGGCCATAAATATCATGAGATAGCAGACCACTTAACTATCCCAATTGGTACGGTAAAAACCCGTATCCACGTTGCACGCAAGCTGCTTAAGAAAAATCTTAAAGCCTATGACAACGGTGTTGCAAAACCGGTTTACGCAGAAAACGAATAAGCAAATAAACTCAACATATATATATAGAAACCCGCCCTACGGTGGGTTTCTTTGTTTTACACCTGCCTGTTTTCTATCCGCTTATAGCTACATTCTACCCTGTTTGTAACAGCTTCATGCGCCATTGGCATATTGCTGATATAATTTTTAAATTACGCTCGTCAATCAACATCGCAGCGAAATGAAAAAACTCTTTACATTACTTTTATTAATAGCCGGCGTATACGGCAGCACTTTTGCGCAAAGTAGCTGGGTGCAGGAACATTACACTAAAAAGGACGTGTATATAACCATGCGAGATGGCGTGAAACTCTTTACCTCCATCTACACGCCAAAAGATGCTTCAGCAAAAACAAAGTACCCGATGATGATGCAGCGTACCTGCTACAGCATTGCGCCTTATGGCGAAGGTAAATACCCCGGCTCGCTAGGTCCCTCAAAATACATGATGAACGAGGGTTACATTTTTGTTTACCAGGATGTACGCGGCCGTTACAAAAGCGAAGGCACTTGGACCAACATGACCCCGGTTATAGATAACAAGAAAGGCAAAACCGATGTTGATGAAGGATCTGACACTTACGACACTATCGATTGGTTGGTAAAAAATGTTCAGTTTAACAACGGCAGGGTTGGCCAATGGGGCATTAGCTATCCTGGCTTTTACACCGCAGCCGGTATCTTGAGCAACCACCCTGCGCTAAAAGCATCATCGCCTCAGGCACCTATCTCCGATTTCTTTTTTGACGATTTCCACCACAACGGCGCGCTGTTAGAAAGCTATTTCTTTACGTACCCTGTATTTGGTGTACAAAAGAAAGATACTACCAGCAAAGCTTGGTATACCAGTCAGATGTTCAATGCCGGCACCCGCGATGGCTACCAGTTTTTGCTCGATATGGGGCCGCTGAGCAATGCAGACAAATACTATAAAGAAAACTTTTACTGGCAGGAGACTATCAATCACCCCAGCTATGATGAGTTTTGGCAGAAACGTGGCTTACTAAAACACTATAACAAAGTTAAGCCTGCAGTAATGCTGGTAGGCGGTTGGTTTGATGCAGAGGACCTTACCGGCCCACTGGCTATTTATAAGACCATTGAAAAGAAAGACCCCAATGCATATAACACCATTGTAATGGGTCCTTTCGGCCATGGCCGCTGGTCACGCGAAACCGGGCATACCATGCACAGCAACGTGTACTTTGGCGATAGCATAGCTACTTTCTACCAAACCAACATCGAACAAAAATTCTTCAACCACTTTCTGAAAGGCAATGGCGACAAAAACAGCGGCCTGCCTGAAGCATACATGTTCAACACCGGCAGTAAGGAATGGAAAACATTTGACAAATGGCCATCTCCTGCAGCTTCGCATGTTAAATTTTACCTGAACAACGACGGCAAACTGGCCAATAACGCCCCTGCGGCACAAGGATCGGTAAGCTATGTAAGTGATCCTTTAAAACCGGTACCATATACTGAGGACAATAGCACCACCATGGGCTTTACTCCGCACAATTATATGAGTGAAGACCAGCGCTTTGCAGGTCGTCGCCCGGATGTGTTGGTTTTCCAAACCGATGTATTAACAGAAGACATGACCCTTGGCGGCGAGTTAATGGCCAATCTCAAAATTGCCAGCACAGGTACTGACGCTGATTTTTTTGTAAAGTTGATAGATGTTTATCCGCCAAATGAGCCCAACAACCCGTACATGCCTAACAAAAGCATTATCCTGAGCAATTACCAGCAAATGGTACGTAGCGAGATAATGCCGGCACGTTTCCGTAAAAGTTTTGAAAAACCTGAAGCTTTGGTAGCTAACCAGAAAACGGATGTTAACTTCCGTCTGCAGGATGTGCTGCATACCTTTAAAAAGGGACACCGCATTATGATACAGGTACAAAGTACAGCCTTCCCTTTGTTTGCCCGCAACCCGCAGAAGTTTGTGGAAAACCCATATAAGGCCGCCGAAAGCGACTACATTAAAGCGACCGAAACTGTTTACAACGACAGCTTTATTGATGTGGAGGTATTAAAGTAAACCCGTCTAACCCTCCCCTAAAGGGGAGGGCCCAAAATATTAGACATGTCATTGCGAGGAGCGGCAGACGCGTGTGGTGAGGCGCGACAATCTCGTCGTGTATAATCTTCACCCACACGACAAGATTGCCGTGCTATGGCCACAATAAGATATTATCAACCAAGCCTATGAAATTATCTCACCTCGCCTTTTTGATCTTTATCAATTTAACCACTTATGCACAGATCAAAGTAAGCAGACTTGAAAAAACGACTATCCCCAGAACAATCACATTTAAAGGGCATGTAGTAGATGCGGCTAAATATGTGGATAAAGATGGTGAGCATATTGTACTTACGACTGAAACAGGTGTTACTTATTCAGCGGACAAAAATTTGGGGAGAGTTAAAAATGCCGCATTATTTGCCTATGATTATAATTTGAAAGGCGATCAACATAAATTGAGTTGGAACTTAAACGATGCTATAGAGGCTTGTGAATTTGACGCTACAGCACAGTACCTTCCCCATACGTTTCTCTTTACAGACATAGATCAAGATGGAGTTGCAGAGATATGGTTAATGTATAAAACAACTTGCACATCAGACGTAAGCCCAAGTGATATGAAGATCATTATGCACGAGGGTAAGAAGAAGTTTGCAATGCGTGGCAGGAATAAAGTAAAGCTATCTGCAAATGAATATGAGGGTGGAGAATATAAATTCGATCAGGCTTTCAAAACAGCACCGCCGGGATTTCGTAAATACGCTTTAGCACTTTGGAATAAAAACATCTTAGAGACCTGGAAATAAATGGCAATCAATTTCAAAAAAATCATTTTATCGTTAGCGACTTTCGTTGCTGCAACTTCGGCTCACGCCCAACTCGGCACCCATAAAGAAACCTTTACCCGTGCCGATACCCTTCGTGGCTCGCTTACCACGCCATTGCGCACCTGTTACGATATCAACTACTACCACCTGGATATTAAGTTTGATATCCCAAACAAGTTCATCAGTGGTAACGTGTTGTTTAAGTTTACAGCGGTAAGTGACTTTACTAAACTTCAGTTTGATCTTTGGAATAATCTTAAGCTGGAGAAAGTGGTGTATAATGGAAAAGAGTTGCCATTTACCCGGGAGTTCAACGCCGTTTTCATAACCTTTCCACAGACTGTAAGTAAGGGCAGTAAAGAACAGTTTACCGTATACTATTCAGGCAATCCGGTAGTTGCTAAACGAGCCCCGTGGGACGGCGGCATACAATGGGCAACTGATTCGCTTGGTAAACCACAAGTTGCAACAGCCTGCCAGGGTATGGGTGCTAGTGTATGGTGGCCTACCAAAGATGTGCAGGATGATGAAGTTGATAGCGCACTCATCAGTATAACAGCTCCCGCCGGGTTGAAGGATGTATCAAACGGTCGCCTGCGTAAGGTAACAAAGTTAAAAGACGGCTCTTCTCGGTTCGATTGGTTTGTTTCACAACCCATAAACAATTACAACATTGAGGCTAATATTGGTGACTATGTGCATTATTCCAGTGTTTACCAGGGAGAAAAAGGAAAGCTGACAATGGATTTTTGGCCGCTTAGCTACAACCTGAAGAAAGCTAAGAAACAATGGGGCCTGGATGCGCCAAGGATGCTAAAATCTTTTGAGTATTGGTTTGGGCCTTACCCTTTTTATGAGGACGGCTACAAGCTGATAGAAACACCTCACCTGGGTATGGAGCACCAAAGCGGCACCGCTTACGGTAACCATTACCGCAATGGTTACTTAGGGCGCGACCTATCCGGAACGGGCTGGGGCATGAAATGGGACTTTATAGTGGTACATGAAAGCGGGCACGAGTGGTTCGGAAATAACATCACCAGTAAGGATCTTGCGGATATGTGGATACACGAAAGCTTTACCAACTATAGCGAGTCATTGTTCATCGAGACCTTTTATGGCAAACCAGCAGGGCAGGAATACGTGCACGGCACCCGTATGAACATCCAGAACGATGCACCTATCCTTGGTGCCTACGGCGTTAATAAAGAAGGCAGCGGCGACATGTACTACAAGGGTGGCAACATGCTTAACATGATCCGCACTATCATAAACGACGATGAAAAGTGGCGCGGCATCCTTCGCGGCCTTAACAAGACTTTTTACCACCAAACTGTTACTTACGACCAGATAGTTAATTATATAAACCAGGAGAGCGGCATTAACCTGTCACCTGTATTTGAGCAGTATCTAAAGCATGCTAAGCTGCCGGTATTAGAGTTCATGACCGTACAAGGCAAGCTCACCGCGCGCTGGATAGCAGATGTTGATGCGTTTAACATGCCGGTACGGGTAAGGGTTAAAGGCGGCGAGTACAAGTTTATTAAGCCGCGCACGCGCTTCACTCCTGTTGATCTTGATGGCGCTACAAAAGATAATATAGAAGTAGACACTTTCAACTTCTATATTGGCACGTTGGTGGAATAACTGCTATATTTTGATAAACACGACCCGTAAGATCCCCATTTTACGGGTCGTACTTTTTTAGTGTGGTTTCTGCAGGTTTTGGACAAGCATATAGGTTTCTGATATTAGCTTGTTCAAAGATATTTAGCTGAGCGTGCAACTAATTGTATATAGCAGGCGTCTAATACATCAAACAACACTAAAATCATGAGATCAATAAAAAAATTAATACTGGCAGCCGCGTTGGTTGCTGTAAACGGCCTTGCAATGGCCAATACCGAAGATCGCCATCTGTCTGGCTTCAACGGAGTTAACGTAGGCGGATCATTTGATGTTTATATCACTCAGGGCTCTACCGAATCAGTTAAGGTAGACGCGCCTTCAGATATCATCGGCCGCATTGTGACGGAAGTTGAAGGTGGTACTCTAAAAATATATACCAAGCGTAACGAAAACGGCGACTGGAGCTGGCACAATAAGAAGGTGGTTGTTTATGTGTCGATAAAAGATATAAATAATATTACTCTGGCAGGCTCCGGAGATGTGTTCTTTAAAGAAGGCATCCGTGCTAACAACTTAAAACTTAGGTTAAGTGGCTCTGGTGACATTACCGGTAAACTTGACGTTAGTAACCTGGAGAGCAGCATAGCAGGCAGTGGTGACATTACCGTAACCGGCAGCGCTGACATATCATCGGTAAGCGTGGTTGGTAGCGGCGATTACACCGGTCAGAACCTGGTGACCAAAACTACATCAGTAAAAGTTGCTGGCAGCGGCGATGCACGGGTAAATGTATCTGAAAAGTTAGATGCCTCTGTAGTTGGAAGCGGCGATGTACACTATACCGGCTCGGTTAAAAACATTAATAGCTCAAAAGCTGGTAGCGGAAGTGTAAGCCGGATGTAGTTTAATCTTATAGCATAAAAAAGAGCGGCCTTCCAATTACTGGAAGACCGCTCTTTTTTATTTATATGGGTTATGCCAATTGCTTAACCAACTTATCTGCAAGTACTGATTTTGGTACAGCGCCAATTTGTTTGTCAACAATCTCGCCGTCTTTGAAGAATAACAAAGCAGGGATGTTACGGATACCGTATTTCATTGATATGCCTGGGTTATTATCTACGTTCACTTTACCTACAAGGGCTTTGCCTTCGTATTCTTTAGCAATGTCTTCTACTACCGGGCCTACCATACGACAAGGACCGCACCACTCTGCCCAAAAATCAACAAGTACTGGCTTGTCTGATTTAAGGACAAGTTCTTCGAAGTTTGCATCAGTTATTTCTAAAGCCATGATATTTTTTATTTAAATTTTTTCGTGTACAAATATATACTATTCAAATAGCTTGCCACAAGTGGCTGCATGACAATGTGACAATGAGATTATCCACACTTAACACATTGACTTAAAGATTGACTTAGCAGGTTAATTTTTGTGTTGAAAACGAAGAAAGATTAATCGTTCGCTCTAGTTGTAATAAAGACATCAATTAATTCAGCATCGCCGGCGTATTCGTCAAGCTCAGGATATCAGCCATAAGGTCATCACTTGGGCTTACCTTGAATTGCTTTGATGACAAGTTTACCGACATCGACTCTTCTCCATCCATTATCTTAAACTTAAGCTGACAATTCCTTGCGGGGTAGCGTTGATTATTATTATTGATTACTTCCAACAGGTTGTTCATCAAACCATCGCTTAGTGCCCGTACATCCAGGCAAACCGTTAATGATTTGGTAAACTTATCCCGCATCTCTGATAACAGGCTCATGGTAGCTACCCTTAAATCCCAATTATCTTTCTGGCGAAACTTTTCTTCAATGGTGCCTTTTACATGCAGGAAGTAGCCTTCCACCATCAGGTTGCGGAACTTCACGTAATCTTCGCCAAAAAAAGCAAACTCGTAAGATTCATTGTAATCTTCCAACACAAAGGTGCCAAATGGTTTGCCCATTTTGGTCATTTTATGTTGAACGCTGGATACTAAGCCGCCCACACATATCTCACCCCGCTTACGCAGGTTTGCCAATATATTCACAGCTTCTTCGCCTCCCTCTCCGGATTTGGCTTTTTGGATATTCTTTAGCTCACTAACAGTGGTATTGCAAAACTTGTCAAGTTCCAGCTTATAGTTATCCAAGGGGTGACCAGTTAAATAAATACCTATAACATCTTTTTCGTACTTCAGCTTTTCAATCAGCGGCCATTCTTCTGCGGTAGGCAGGGTTGGTTCGGGGATATAGGATGCAACCGATCCACCAAAAAGCGAAGATTGTGAGCTGCTTTGCGTATTCTGGTAATCGTTACTATACTTTATCAGGCGTTCTACACCTGTAAGCAATCCATTCTCCGTTTTAGCGAAGAACTGGGCACGGTTTAATCCAAAACCATCAAATGCGCCGCCCATCACCAGGTTCTCGTAAGCCTTACGGTTGACTGACCGGGTGTTAGATCGCTGAGCGAAATCATAAACTGTTTTATATGGGCCGTTAGCATTACGCTCTTCAATGATACTCTCCACCGCCTTCTCGCCTACGCCTTTCACGCCGGCCATTCCAAAGCGGATAACGCCTCTTTTGCTCGCGGTAAAAGACATTTCACTCTCATTGATATCCGGGCCCAAAACTTCAACCCCCATGCGGCGGCATTCTTCCATAAAGAAGGTTATCTTCTCCATGTTGTTTTGGTTATTCAATACCGCTGCCATATATTCTGCAGGGTAGTGCGCCTTTAAGTAAGCAGTTTGATAAGCAACAAAAGCGTAACAGGTAGAGTGCGACTTATTGAACGCGTACTGGGCAAATGCCTTCCAGTCGTTCCATATTTTGGTAAGCTTATCTTTAGGGTGCCCTTTAGCCATGGCGCCGTCCATAAACTGCGCCTCCATTTTATTAAGCACCTCAATCTGCTTTTTACCCATTGCCTTACGCAAAACGTCGGCATCACCTTTACTAAAGCCTGCCAGCTTTTGCGATAGAAGCATCACCTGTTCCTGGTATACGGTGATACCGTAGGTCTCGCCCAGGTACTCCTCCATATCGTCGAGGTCAAAAACAATAGGTTCCTGCCCGTGCTTACGTTTAATAAAGTTTGGTATGTACTCTATCGGCCCCGGGCGGTAAAGGGCATTCATGGCAATAAGGTCCTCAAACTTATCCGGCTTTAAGTCGCGCAGGTACATTTGCATACCGTCACTTTCAAACTGGAACGTACCGTTGGTATCGCCACGCTGGTAAAGCTCGTATGTTTTCTGGTCGTCAAGCGGGATGTAATCTATATCAATATCTCTCCCATGATTATGCTTGATCATCCGCAAGGCATCCTTAATAATGGTAAGGGTCTTTAACCCCAGGAAGTCCATCTTTATAACACCTGCATCTTCAATCACTCTGCCGTCATACTGGGTTACCAGCAGGTCGGAGTCCTTTGCCGTAGCAACCGGAACTATCTCGGTAAGGTCATACGGCGCTATAATTATACCCGCAGCATGTACACCGGTATTACGTACAGATCCCTCCAGCTTTTCAGCTTCACGAAGCACCACCCCTTTAAGGTCTTCAGATTTGTATATCTGCTGTAATTCGGGTACCTGCTCTATAGCAGTTTTAAGGTTGATACCAAGGGTTTCCGGCACAAGCTTCTTCAGCGCGTTTACATCAGAAAGCGGCATATCCAATACCCGGCCCACGTCCTGTATACTGGTACGGGCAGCCATAGAACCATAGGTAATAATTTGCGCTACCTGGTTCTTGCCGTATTTATCTACCACGTAGTCTATCACCTTCTGTCGGCCGGCGTCGTCAAAATCCGTATCAATATCGGGCATGCTCTTACGATCCGGGTTCAGGAAACGTTCGAACAGGAGGTTGTACTTTAATGGGTCTATATTGGTGATACCGGTACAGTAAGCAACCACAGATCCTGCCGCCGATCCACGGCCCGGGCCGATAAATACGCCCATATCGCGGCCCGCCTTTATGAAGTCGGCTACAATAAGGAAGTAGCCTGCGAAACCCATTGTACGGATAGTGAAGAGCTCAAAGTTGATGCGCTCCTCGGCTTCAGGGCTTATATCTTTATAGCGCTCCTTCGCCCCCATAAACGTGAGGTGCTTCAGGTACTCCCATTGGTTTAGGGTGTCGGCATCAGGAGTAAGGTCGCTGTGTATTTTAAACTCTTCGGGAATAACATAGTTGGGCAGCAGGATATCGCGCTTTAGTTTCAGCGTTTCTACCTTATCAACTATCTCGTTGGTATTATCAAGCGATTCCGGTATATCATGAAACAGCTTGCCCATCTCATCCTGAGTCTTAAAATAAAACTGGTCGTTAGGGAAGCCGAACCGATAGCCTTTACCGCCTTCTTCATCGGTGGCTATCGGGGTGCTTTGCATATCGCCGGTGTTTACGCAAAGCAAAATATCGTGCGCGTTAGAGTCCTGCTGATCCACGTAGTGGGAGTCGTTGGAGCAGATAACCTTTACGCCGTATTTTTTGGCAAACTTTAGCAATACATTATTGATGATCTCTTGCTCGGGAATTTCATGGCGCTGTACCTCTATATAGTAGTCCTCGCCAAAAATATCAAGCCACCATTTGAATTCAGCCTCGGCAGCTTCCTCGCCATCGCGCAGGATAGCCTGCGGTACCGATGCTCCTATGCAGCAGGTAGTGGCAATAAGGCCTTTGTGGTATTTTAGGATGAGCTCCTTATCGATACGCGGCCACTTGCTGTACAAGCCTTCCATGTAGCCTAACGAACAAAGCTTAACTAAGTTCTTGTAGCCTTCCGGGTTCTTGGCCAGTAAAAGCTGATGGTAACGTTTGTCCTTTTTCTCTTTGGTGAACTGTTTAACGTGCCTGTCGTTCACCACATAAAACTCGCAGCCTACAATAGGTTTCACGTTATGCTTACCCGCTTCGGCCACAAACTTGAACACGCCAAACATGTTACCATGGTCGGTGATGGCCAGCGCTTTCATACCATCCTTTGCTGCTTTTTTATACAGTTTGGATATATCGGCGGCGCCGTCGAGCAAGGAGAATTGGGTGTGTACGTGCAGGTGCGAAAATTCGGGCATGGGCTATCTCTTTCAACTAATCCGGTGAGATACAAAATTACCAAAAAAGGCAAAGCAGCGAAGCAACCCTGGGTAATATTATTATCAACAAAATACCTTCGCCAGCTTTTGCCTCATTACGCTCCGGGACGGCTGGCACGCTTTTTAGTTGTAAAGAATATATTACACTGCTGCCCACAGCTATGTTTATTAGCCGATACTGCTATAATAAAAAACAATCCTCTCCTTTTGGGTGTTGAAAAAACATCCGGATGCGGTAAAAACATTCATTTACATAACTATAGATAGTATTCATAACTTTTACGAATTTGGAACGATTTGGACGCATTGCCCTCAAAACCATCCTCTGGATAATTGCGAGTGTTATATTTTTGATATTGCTTGTAGTGATTTCGATACAGGTTCCCGCCGTACAAAACTTCGCTAAGAATAAAGCTGTAACTTTTCTGCAAAATAAGATCCACACCAAAGTGGAGATAGGCCACATCAGCCTGGGTTTACCTAAACTGCTTGTGCTGGAAGATGTTTACTTTGAAGATCAGCAGAAAGACACCCTTATCGCCGGCGACAAGCTAAAGGTAGATATTACGTTAATGAAGCTCCTTAAAAACAAGGTTGAAATTAACGAGATAAACCTGCAGGGCATTACTGCAAAAGTAAGCCGCAGGGCAGACAGCACCTTTAACTTCGATTATATTCTAAAAGCCTTTGCAGGCGAACAAAAGAAAGAACCTAAGCCTCAGGATACCACTTCTACCATGCAATTCTCGGTGGATAAGATAAACCTGGACAGGATAAACGTTGCTTACAAAGATTTAACTACCGGTAATGACGTTAAGTTCCTGCTTGGTCACTTTGATACGCGCATAAAGGACTTTGATCTGGACAAGATGAAGTTCACCATTCCTAAAATTAACCTGAGCGGGATTAATGCTAAGATCATTCAAACACCTGCCGGTTCATCTATCTCGCAAACAGCAGCCGTAGACACTGCCGTTAAGCCCTTGAACATGGACCTTACGCTCGACGAGATAAACGTTGATAAGGTAAAGGTGGATTACCGTAGCAATGAAATGGCAGCAAGTGTAGACCTTGGCAAGTTCCTGGTGAACATGGATAAGATAGACCTTAAAAACCAGTTTGTAGGTGTAAAGTCAATTACGCTGAATGATACTAAAGCGGACGTAAGGTTTGCAAAACCGAAAACGGTAGTTAAGGCAGCTGTTAATGCCGTTAAAAAGCTGGACACACTGGTATCGGTACGCCAGACAGCAAAGGGGTGGACGGCCGCCTTAGGAAAAATCACCTTAGCTAATGATGATATTAAATTTGATAATGATGCACAGGCACCTATTCGTCGCGGGCTGGACTTTGCTCACATGCATATTCAAAACCTTAACACCGATATTGAGAACCTGAAGTACAATCCTGACAGCCTTTCGGGCCGGGTGAATACTTTTACTTTCAATGATAAAAGCGGCTTAAAAATAAACACCTTCCATACCAACTTCTTTTATGGCGCGCACGGCGCTTACCTTAAAGACCTGCTGGTGGAAACTCCCGGCTCAACTATCCAAAAAGAACTGATAGTTGGCTATCCGTCTATCGAGTCGCTTACAAAAAACTTAGGCGCACTAAGCATAAACGCCAACCTTGACGGCAGCAAGTTAAGCTTACGCGATGTACTGTTATTGATGCCGACAATGGCTTCTATGGAGCCGTTTAAATCATCACCAAATACGGTATTAAAGATAAACGGCAGGGTTGCAGGCACAGTTGGAAACCTTCGTATACCAAACCTGGAACTAAGCGGCTTTGGCAATACTTATGTAAAAGCATCCGCAATTGCCCGTGGCCTTCCGGATGTGGAAAAGGCGTATATCGATCTTAATATCACAGATTTCCGCACAAGCCGCCGCGATATTGTACGCCTGGTACCAAAAGGCACTATTCCGCCAAACATAAGCATCCCCGAGAACATGGACCTTAAAGGCACCTTTAAAGGCACCATGAAGAACTTTAACACCCGCATGAACCTGCGCAGCAGTTACGGCGCGGTTGATCTAATTGCAGCCATGAAGAGCGGCAGGCGCAAAGGCAGCGAAACCTATACTGCTAACATCAAAGCCAACAACTTAAACGTAGGCGCCTTAACCAAACAGCCGCAAATGGTAGGTATGGTTACCATGAGCGCTAATATCAGCGGTGCAGGGCTCGATCCTAAAACAGCCAGCCTTAAGTTTAACGGCAATGTTGCCCGGGCTTATGTAAAAGGCTACAACTACCACAACCTGGTGGTTAAAGGTACAGCGCGTAATGGCAGTTATGTGGCCAACGCGTTTATGGGCGATCCTAACATTCACTTTAGCCTGGATGCCAAGGCAAACATGAACAAGAAATACCCGGCGGTAAATGCAACGCTGATGGTAGATAGCATAGATCTGCAAAAACTAGGCTTTACTAAAGATGTAATGCGTTTTCATGGGAAAATAGTAGCTGATGTACCTACTGCTGACCCTGATTACCTGAACGCTAATATCCTAGCAACTGAACTGGTGGTGAACAACGCCGGGCAGAGCATTAACCTGGATACAGTGAGCCTGATCTCAACCGCAAATGCAGACAGCAGCAGCCTGCGCCTTAAAACACCAATGTTTTACGCGCATCTTGGCGGCAAGTATACCCTTACCGGCATTGCCCCTGCCATTACAGATGTAATTAATAAATACTACAATACTGGTCTGGTAAGCAAAACACCGGCAGTAAAGACAAAATACTCTCCGCAGCAATTCACTTTTGATGCACGGTTGGTTAAAACCCCGCTGGTAGAAAAGTTTGTTCCGGACCTAAAACGGCTTGACCCTGTTTTGTTCAATGGCCGCTTTAATAGCACAACCGGCGAATTGGTGGTAAATGGATCGGTACCTACCGTAGTGTATGGTACCAATACCGTTAACAACATGAAACTGGCTGTAAACACCGGCAACAATGCCCTCAACTATAACCTTACCGTTGATGAAGTAAAGGTGGGCTCATCGCTTGACCTGCTGTACACCAGCATCTCCGGCGCTGCGCAGAACAATAAGCTGGGCATCAGTTTACAGGTACGCGATCAGGCTAAGAAGGAGCGCTACCGCGTAGCAGGTACCTTTAGTGTAATACCTGACGAATACCAGTTCAGCTTTGCTCAAGACGGCTTACTGCTGGACTACACAAACTGGGCGGTAAGTGCAGATAACTTCCTGCAATTTGGCAATAAGGGTATACTGGCCCACAACTTCAGCATTACTAATGCTAACCAGGTGCTTAGCGCAAACACAACATCAGGACAGTACAACTCTCCGATAACGGTAGACTTCCGCAACTTTAAAATAGAAACACTTACCAAACTGGCTAAGCAAGACTCACTGCTTGTGGGCGGTACAATCAACGGTAACGCCGTGGTTGGTAACTTCCAAAAGTCTCCAACATTTACCGCGGCCATGAACATCAGCGATTTTAGCTTCAAGCAGGATACCGTTGGCAATATTGCTATAAAGGTTAATAATCAAACTGCAAACGCCTACGCTGCGCAGGTAAGCATCACCGGCAAAGGCAACCAGGTAGACCTTAACGGCATGTACTACGCCACGCCAGAAAGCCGCTTTGATTTGAATCTGAACATCGTTAACCTGGGCATGAAGAGTATCGAAGGCTTTAGCTTTGGGGCACTCAAAAATTCCAGCGGTAACATCACCGGTCAGCTACGCATAACAGGTACTACAACGGCGCCTGCAGTGCGGGGTAATATCAACTTTAACAAAGTAGCCTTTAACGTAGCAATGCTTAACTCCTACTTTACCATGCCGCAGGAAAGCATCACCTTTAACGACGAAGGTATCCGTTTTAACGACTTTACTCTGGTAGATTCAACCGGCAACAAAGCTATTGTCACCGGCGCGGTTTACACCAAAACCTATACAGACTTTAAGTTTGGTATGGATATCCGTACCGATAACTTCCGTGTGATTAATTCTACTAAGGCAGATAACCAGCTATTCTACGGTAAGCTATTCCTGAACAGCAATATTAAAATACGAGGCGACATGGCCAAACCTGTAGTAGATGCAACGCTAACCGTCAACGACAAAACCGATCTGACCATCGTGTTGCCTACTGCCGATCCGGGCGTAGAAGACCGAAAAGGAGTGGTAGAATTTGTTGACAAGGACGCGCCGAAGCTCGACTCTATTTTGATCGCGCGACAGCTGGACTCGCTTAAACAATCTGAGATCACCGGGCTGGATGTAAATGCTACCGTTAACGTAGACAAGAACGCCAACTTTAACATTGTTATTGACGAGCGCAACGGCGACGTAGTAAACCTTAAAGGTGAGGCCCACCTCAGCGGTGGTATCGACCCAAGCGGCAAGACCAGCTTAACGGGTACTTACGTGGTTAACCAGGGATCGTACAACTTATCTTACGCAACAGTAAGCCGTAAGTTTAATTTTAAACAAGGCAGCACCATCACCTGGACCGGCGACCCAACTAGCGCCAATATCGACCTTACCGCTATTTACGTGGCCAACGTCCCTCCTATCGACCTTGTAGCCAACCAGCTGCCGGACGCAAGCGCGGGACAGTACAAGCAAAAGCTGCCGTTCAACGTGAACCTGAACCTGCGTAATGAGTTAATGAAGCCTAACATTAGCTTTGACATTGTATTGCCGGACAGTAACTACAACGTTTCTGCAGATGTTACCAATACCGTTGCTACCCGCCTGAACCAGATAAGGCAGGACCCTAACGAACTGAACAAGCAAGTACTGGGTGTGTTGATACTGGGCCACTTTATTGGTGATAATCCGCTGCAAAGCCAGGGTGGTAGTGCCGGTGTTGAGGGTGCTATACGCAGCAGTGTAAGCGGTTTACTTACCGATCAGTTGAACAACCTTGCAGGCAGCCTCATCTCCGGTGTCGACCTTAACTTTGGGCTAACCTCCGGGCAAGATTACTCCACCGGTACGGCGCAGAACCGAACGGACCTGAACGTAGGACTATCCAAGCGGTTCCTGAACGACAGGCTTACTGTTACTGTAGGTAACAACTTTAACCTGGAAGGAGCGCAACAGGGCCAGAAAACGTCGAATATTGCGGGTAACCTGTCAGTGAATTATAAACTAACAAAAGATGGCCGCTTCGCAATACGTGGTTATCGCAAGGATGAATACATCGTGATACAGGGACAGGTAATAGAAACCGGTCTCGGCTTTACGCTGACGGTAGATTACAACCGTTTCCGCGAGATATTCCGCAAACGCACGCCGGAAGAGCGTGAAATGCGCAGGCGCTACAAGCAAGAACAAAAACAGAAAGACGAACAGGAAAAGGAGTCTCAGCAAAAAGATAAAGACGACAGGACCAAGACCCAGACCACAACCATACAATGATCAAACGTATAAAATATCTGTTACTACTAACTGCATTTATATCAGCATGCAGTACTACTAAGTACATCCCCCCTACCGAGAAATTGTACACCGGCAGTTCGGTGAAAATAGCAGATAAGGATATCAAGAAAAGCGATGCAAAGGCATTAAGCAGTGAAATGCAGGCGCTTGTGCGCCCAAAACCAAACTCCAAAATTCTAGGTTTAAGGTATAAGCTCTGGTTCTATTACAAAACCAAAGCACGTAAAGGCTTCATCCAAAAGTTCTTCAGCAAATTTGGCGAGCCACCTGTATTTGTAAGCCAGGTAAACCTGGAAAAGAATAGCGAGATAATGCAGAATCGCCTGCAGAATGAAAGCTATTTCCAGGCGACAGTTAGCGGTGATACAATTGGTAAAGAAAGGACCGCAAGAGCTGAGTTCACGGTGAACGCAGGCCCGTCTTATACCATACGCAACATTGAATTCCCACTGGCAACAGACAACAGCCTGGACACCGCCGTACGCGGAACCATGAAAGAGACCCTGTTAAAAAAAGGCGATAAGTACAATCTGGATGTGATCAAGTCCGAACGTATCCGTATTGACGCCCGTCTAAAGGAAAAAGGCTTTTTCTACTTTGCACCAGAACAATTGATCATCAGGGTTGACAGCACTGTGGCAACACACCAGGTGGATCTTACCGTGCGTATCAAACCGGAAACGCCTGAACGTGCGAGAGAGATCTATACCATCCGCAACCTGTATGTTTATCCAAATTACTCGCTGCGCGATACATCATTAAAGCTGGACCAGGCAAAACCTTACCGCTGGTACAATGTAGTAGACCCACGCAAAACGGTTAAGCCGTATCTGTTTGCCAACACCGTATTGCTGCATCCAAATGATACATACAGCCGTACCACGCACAACAACTCGCTTAACAGGTTCATCAACCTCGGGCCTTTCCAATATGTCAAAAATCGCTTTGAGGATGTAACGCCTGATTCGCCGAAACTGGACGTATATTACTTCCTTACTCCATACAAAAAGAAATCGCTGCAGTTGGAGCTTTTGGGCCGCACAACATCAGCAAATTACACCGGCTCGCAGGTTAACCTTAACTGGCGCAACCGCAATGCCTTTAAAGGTGGCGAGCTGCTTACCGTTACGTTGTTTGCCAGTACCGACGTGCAGATTGGTGGTAATAACGGTGGATTTAACGTGTTCCAGTACGGTATACAGCCGTCCATATCATGGCCGCGGATAATCAGTCCATTTAACTTTAATTCTGATAACGCCTACATACCGCGTACAACCCTAACGCTTAACTACACCTCGGTTGTTCGTTCTAAACTATACTCGCTTAATTCATTTAGCGGTTCATTTGGCTATAGTTTTAAAACCAACGTACATAAACTTAACGAACTTAACCTGCTGGAGATCACTTACGTGAAACCACGCAATGTGCAGCAGCTGTACCTGGACAGTATTGCTAAAACGCCAAACCCGGCATTAAAGCACGTTATCGATCCGCAGTTTACCTGGGGACCGAGCTATGCGTACACATACGATAACACAACAGAAGATTACCGCACCAACAGTTTCTTTTATAGAGGTAAGCTAAGCTTGTCAAACAACATTTATGGTCTAGTTACAGGTGCCGATACACTCGGTGGAAAAGTTAAAAAGCTTTTTGGCACACCGTTCAATCAGTACATTAAACTGGAGAATGAGATCAGGTACTTCCACAAGCTTGGTCTGGGCAGCAAGTTTGCAGCAAGGTTCCTGGTAGGTCTTGGTCAGCCTTATGGCAATTCCACTATCCTGCCATACAGCCAGCAGTTCTTTATCGGCGGCCCTAACAGCTTAAGAGGCTTCAGGGCACGCTCTGTAGGACCAGGCAGCGTAGATGCAAGCGCATTAAACGGCGGGTTTATTGCCGACCAATCGGGCGATATAAAAATAGAGGCCAACCTGGAATACCGGGTTAAGCTTTTCAGCATAGTTTATGGCGCGCTGTTTACGGATGCCGGTAATGTCTGGAACGCCAAGCCTCACCAAAGCGGTGGCACTTTCGGACCAAACTTCCTGAAACAGATGGCGGTTGATGCCGGGTTTGGCTTAAGGTTCGATGCAACCATACTGGTACTTCGTGCCGACATGGGCTTTCCGCTGTTGACACCTTATCCACAGGCAAACGGCAGCCGGTCTATTCCGTTAAATTTTGATAAAGCGATATTGAACATCGCTATTGGCTATCCGTTCTAATATTAACAATGTAAACACACTTTTAAAAGGGGCGCTTATGGTGCCCCTTTTTGTATATTGAGCATATTTATGAGCGAAGCATACATTCCACTTCAAATTATAGACCTGCATGAGGACGGGTTTCATCCATTATTAAATATTACACTGTTCGATAAGAACTTTAAAGTGGTGTTAGACACCGGTGCTTCACGTACTGCCTTTGATCGCCAGTTACTTTTAGACGCCAACTCCTTAGCCGATATTGTTTCCAGCGAGCGCCTCTCCACGGGGCTCGGCACCAACAGTATGGAGTCCGCAACCGCTATAATTAAACAATTACAGATAGGGACATTTATAATCCCCGAGATTGAAGTAGCGGTACTTGACCTATCCACCATTAACGTAGCCTACCGCGAGCTGGGTCACCCAGAAGTACTGGGTGTTATCGGCAGCGACATTTTAATGAGATACAATGCTGTAATTGATTTTGGACAGCAGGTGTTGATATTAAAATTGACAGATGGCAGATCATTCTGATGTTCACAAATCTTCGACTAAGACCAAACTTCTATTTAGATTACCAATGTGTTTATATTATAAATCGATATTGAACACCAATTTAAATTGTAATTGAATTACATCAGACTATAACATCATTATACAGATAAATAGCTACTGAGAAAATCCTGATTTTATTATATTGCAGTAATTTAAATAGTTTCTAGATAATCATCAGCATAGGTAAACGTCAAATAACACTACTTTGTTATGCTTAAGAAAATTGGTGAACGAGTTGGCTTTGGTGGTGGCGCAATAATTGGCGGGATAGCTGATGGACTTTCAATTTGGAAAGACTTTCCTAAAGAAGTTACAGGAGGGCTAATTACCATAACTGCCTTGGTTGCGGGTCAATGGTTTTATAAATCTTTTATGGAAAAAGACAATCCAGAAAGCTCGCCTCTATTACTTGATACTAATACAATCGATAGGAGCCATCCTAAAGATCCGATTTTTGGACTATTTAAAACCATCAGCCAAAATATTACAATAGATATTCAACCTAATAGCCGAGACATTATTTACAAAAGATCTATTGTAATAGAAAGCCTAAACCAATATGCCAATACCTACTTCACAAGATTTGCGCCTTCTAATTGCTTTAAAAACATTGAATATAGAGGAGGACACCTTCTTTTTGAAGAAATTCGGAACGGTGGCTTAGACGTAATCCTTCAGCTTGACGATATTTTTGATATAGGTCAAAAACAAATAATCGAAATAGAGGCTGAAGCTACCGACGTTTTTTGGAGTGAAAAAGAAAGTTGGACTATGCACAAGTATTACGACGGAGAGGAATTAACAATCATTAATATACTGTTCCCAATTGGCAATCGTCCTAGCATCCCCAAAGCATGTATAGCGTTTGCACAACGCTATACTGAAGGTAGATCATTAAAATTGCCGATCAAAGAAAAAATAGTTAACGGCAGGCACTGTCTTAGCATTGAAACCATCAATAATGAGCTTGCTATTAATGAAGAGATTTATATATCGTGGCAATGGCAAATGGTGGAGTAATCTAAAACACCTTTAGTTATGCTAAGCCCAAGCATCATCAAATAAAAAAGCCCCGCCATAAAATGGCAGGGCTTACTATTCTAAGGATAATAATTATATATCTATCCTCGCGTATTTGGCATTCTTTTCTATAAACTCGCGGCGTGGAGCAACTTCATCACCCATCAGCATGCTAAAGGTGTGATCGCACTCGGCAGCATTATCAATGCTTACCTGGCGCAGGGTACGGTTAGCAGGGTTCATGGTAGTATCCCACAATTGCTCTGCGTTCATCTCACCCAAACCTTTATAACGCTGCACGTGTACGCTGTCTTCCTTACCGGCACCCTTAAGGCGCTGTATAGCTTTATCGCGTTGCTCATCATTCCAGCAGTATTCAAACTCCTTACCTTTTTTAACCTGGTAAAGTGGCGGCGATGCAATGTATATGTAGCCATACTCTATCAGCTCCTTCATGTACCGGAAGAAGAAGGTAAGGATCAGCGTGGTAATGTGCGATCCGTCCACGTCAGCATCCGTCATTACAATTATCTTGTGGTAACGCAGCTTGGTAAGGTTAAGCGCCTTGGCATCTTCAGGGGTGCCAATGCTCACACCCAAACCGGTGAACATGTTCTTTATTTCCTCGTTCTCGTAGATCTTGTGCTCCATGGCCTTTTCTACGTTAAGGATCTTACCGCGCAGCGGCAATATCGCCTGAAACTCGCGGTTACGGCCCTGCTTTGCAGTACCACCCGCCGAGTCACCTTCCACAAGGTATAGCTCGCATAACGCAGGATCGTTATTAGCACAGTCAGACAGTTTACCCGGCAGGCCTGACCCTGTCATTACGCTCTTGCGCTGCACCATTTCGCGGGCTTTGCGGGCAGCGGCACGGGCTGTAGCAGCCAATATAACCTTCTGCACAATCATCTTCGCCTCGCGGGGGTTCTCTTCCAGGTAGTTACCTAAAATTTCACCCACAGCAACGTTAACCGCGCCGCTCACCTCGCTGTTACCCAGCTTGGTTTTGGTTTGCCCTTCAAACTGTGGCTCCTGCACTTTAACAGAAATAACAGCGGTAAGGCCTTCGCGGAAGTCGTCACCGGTAATATCAATCTTAACGTTTTTAAGCAAGCCTTCTTTATCGGCATAAGCTTTAAGCGTACGGGTAAGCCCCATCCTGAAACCGGCAACGTGTGTACCGCCTTCTATGGTGTTAATGTTATTTACGTACGAGTGAACGTTCTCTGTATAAGTATCGTTGTACTGCAAGGCAAGTTCTACCGGGATACCGTTTTTAATACCTTCCAGGTAAATTGGCTCCGGTATTATAGCTACACGGGTACCATCCAGGTACTTAACAAACTCCTTAAGTCCGCCTTCAGAAAAGAACACTTCCGTATCAAAAGTGCCGTCGTCATTAGGATTGCGCTCGTCTGTAAGTGTTAGTTTGATGCCCTTGTTAAGAAAAGCAAGCTCGCGCAAACGCGTAGCAAGCGTTTCAAACTTATACTCTGTAGTAGTGGTGAATATCTCCGCGTCCGGCTGGAAGGTTTGGATAGTACCTGTTTTTTCAGATACGCCAATTTCCTTAACCGGGAACAAAGGTTTACCACGTTCGTATTCCTGGGTAAATATCTTTCCTTCGCGATGAACAACGGTTTTTACGTGTACAGACAACGCGTTAACGCAACTTACACCCACACCGTGCAAACCGCCGGATACCTTGTAAGTATCCTTATCAAATTTACCACCGGCGTGCAGTACCGTCATTACAATCTCCAGTGCCGACCGGCCTTCCTTGGTATTGATACCTGTAGGGATACCGCGGCCATTATCTGAAACTGTTATAGCATTGCCTTTATGAATAGTAACATCAATAGTGTCGCAATAACCAGCAAGCGCCTCATCTATCGAGTTATCTACCACCTCATAAACCAGGTGGTGAAGCCCTTTTACGCCTGTATCGCCAATGTACATGGACGGGCGCTTGCGCACCGCCTCTAAACCTTCTAAAACCTGTATATTATCGGCTGAATAATTTGATCTGTCCTGATTTTCTTCGCTCATAGTTCAATTAAAAAATACCTGTCCCTGCAGGTGGGATTTTTATATACAAAAATACGATTTTAACGCCACATATCCATCATAATGAGCGCCATTGTGGATAAATATGACCCTTGTGGAACATCTTAATTTAGGGTTAGGAAACTTGCCCCGAAAGCTTATCTTTGTCAAAATTTTTTAGAAAATATTACAAATGAAGATCAACGCGCCAATTGTTAAAACTGCTGTTTTGGCATTAGCTGTTGCAGCCGGAATTACCGCTTGCAACCAGAATAAACCTGCCGATAAACCAGCTGCTGCTGCCGGTACCACTACTACTGCATCTGCCACTCCCGAGATCGTGTTCGTAAACCAGGATTCGCTTGTTTCCCAGTACGAGTACATTAAGGATATGGACAAACGCCTGGACAGTAAAGGTAAAGCCGCGCAAAGCGATGTGGCTTCCCGCCAGCAGGCTATACAGCGCGAGATTGCCGATTATCAGCGCAGCGCAGCTACCATGAGCGCAGACCAGCGCGCAGCTACAGAACAGCGTTTACAGCGTAAAGGCCAGGAGTTTCAGCAATACCAGCAAAATGCCGGTGCGCAGGTACAAAATGACCAGGTAACTGAGCAAACCAAACTTTACGAAAAACTGGTTGACTTCACCAAAACCTACGCTAAAGAAAAAGGCTACAAAATGGTACTTACCTTTAAAAAAGGCGACCCTACAATGCTTTATGGCGATGCTAGCCTTGACGTTACTGCTGATGTAATTAAACGTTTGAACGAAGCTTACACCAAAGACAAGAAATAAATACCTGCCTGGTGATGTGCTGGGCGTGTACAAGAAATAAATAGAAAATGAAAACCCCGGCCCATGGTTGGGGTTTTTTAATGGAACAACATTTATGAAGCACGAAGATTTTATGCAGATGGCCATTGAGCTATCGGAGTATAACGTAAAGCAGGGACTAGGCGGCCCTTTCGGAGCGGTAATAGTTAAGGACGGGATGGTAGTGGCACGCAGCGCTAACAAGGTTGTGCCGACTAACGACCCAACCGCCCATGCAGAAGTTTCGGCAATACGCATGGCCTGTACCGAACTAGGCACCTTTAACCTGGAGGGCTGCGAAATATACACCAGTTGCGAGCCCTGCCCAATGTGCCTGGGTGCCATCTATTGGGCACGCATCAGCAAAGTATATTATGCTAACACAAAGGCAGACGCGGCTGCCATCGGCTTTGACGATCACTTTATTTACGACGAGTTGGAGCTACCGATGGAGAAACGCAAAATGTCATTTGAACAGCTTTTGCGAGATGAGGCTCAGCAGGCTTTTAAGCACTGGCAACAGTCAGAAAATAAGGCCGAGTACTAATTTGAAACACGTTTTTAAAAAGAACTAAAAACCCATTCAAAAAAATGTGGTTTTTGCAGATTCTTGCTCACCGATCAGGCTTTTTCGGTCCTGATCGGTGCAGTTTTTAAAGGATATCTTAGTTGATCAGAGATTTGATCAGTTCCTCCAGGTCACTCAGGAAAAGCATGTTTGGGCCATCGCTCAGGGCATGGTCGGGGTCGGGATGGGTCTCTATAAAATAGCCGCTTGCACCAAATGCACGTGCGGCATGAGCCATGGCCGGAACGAACTTACGGTCGCCCCCAGTTTTGCCGTTTGCACCTCCGGGACGCTGTACTGAATGGGTGCAATCCATACACACAGGGCAGCCAAACCCGCTCATATCCTGTATGTTGCGGAAATCTACCACCAGGTTATTGTACCCGAAAGAGTTGCCGCGTTCGGTAAGGATGATCTGCTCATTACCTGCTTCCTTCACCTTTTGAGCCGGGTAGAACATGTCCTGCCCTGATAGGAACTGCGCTTTCTTCACATTCAGCACCTTACCGGTCTCCGCCGCGGCTACCAAAAGGTCAGTCTGGCGGCACAGGAACGCCGGAATCTGCAGTATGTCAACTACTTCTGCCGCAATGGCAGCCTGGAAGGGTTCGTGAATATCGGTAGTAACATCCAGCCCGAACTTCTCTTTTACGTTGTTCAACATCTCCATGCCCTTGCCTATTCCCGGCCCGCGGTAAGAATGTATGCTGGTACGGTTAGCCTTGTCGAATGATGACTTAAACACCACTGTTACAGGGTATTTTGCTTTTATCTCGGCAACTTTCTCGGCTACGGTGTAAAGAAGTTCCTGGTTTTCCATTACACAGGGCCCAACAATAAAGAAAGGCTTAGTGGTAATATCGTTATATAATGCCATGCTCTTATATCTTTTTACGTGCAAGTTCCAGATCCTCAGGAGTATCTATCCCCTTCTCAAAACCTGCAACCTCAATCATTTTTATTCTGTAGCCATTCTCTATGGCCCTTAACTGTTCTAATTTTTCAGACCCCTCTAAAAACGATATGGGCAACTGTACAAAGGTCTTTAAAAATGCTGATTTATAACCATATACGCCCATGTGCTTTTTATAGCCTGCCGCATTTTCCAGTATCTTGTCTCTTGAGTATGGCACCGGGTAGCGGGAAAAGTAAACAGCGAAGCCATTTACATCCGTTATTACCTTCACCAGGTTGGGGTTGTGCAGCTCATCAATGGTTTCTACCGGGGCACATACACTGGCCATGACAGCATCACTATCCTGCATAGCTGCTATCAGCCGATCTATTATACCTGCATCAAAAAAAGGTTCATCACCCTGTACATTAATGATGACATCTGCTGATACATGTTCCGCCACTTCAGCTATACGGTCTGTTCCACTGGGATGATCTTCACGGGTCATTAATACATTGGAAGTAAACTGCTTACACAAATCGAAAACAACGTCGCTATCTGCAGCTACCCAAACTTCCTGATGTAACTTAGCCTTCAAGCATGACTCATAAACACGCTGGATCACCGGTTTTCCGCCAAGGTCCAGCATCACTTTGTTGGGTAGCCTGGTCGATTTTAATCGTGCGGGTATAACTATAATTGCTTTCATCCCGCTTGTAATTGATTAAATATCTGGTAAACACCACTTACATGACCTAATGCACTCTGTACCAACAGCGTGGTTATCTTCCGGTTCAGCATCAGTTCTTCAGCGTCATAGATCGGCATATCTTCACTTACCATTATTGGTGCGGAGCTCATAATAGTTGATAATGGCTGTTGCTGAAGGTCCGGGTATTTGATTAACCCTCTGCGGAGGTCTCCATCAGTTATAATACCTTTTACATCTTCTGCACCGCCTACTATCACCATGCCAAGTTTACCTTCCGACATACGGATCAGCAACTGCGTGAAACCGGCTTGTAAATCTATAAACGGCAGGTTATCAGTCCGCATCAGGTCTTTAACCTTCACCAGCAGCTTACGCCCCAAACGGCCGCCGGGGTGAAACCGTGCAAAATCATCAGGACTAAAACCTCGTTCCGTCATTAGTGCTACGGCCAGTGCATCGCCCATAACCAATGTTGCCGTGGTTGATGATGTGGGTGCCAGCTCAAGCGGACAAGCCTCTTGTTTTATGGCTACGTTTAAGTGAAAGGTAGCGTTTTTGGCAAGTGTAGAGTTAGCATTACCGGTGATAGCAACTGATTGATTTTTGTGCCACTTTAAAAATGGCATCAGCTTTAAAAGCTCCTCTGTTTCACCAGAATAGGATATAATCAGCACCACATCGTGTTCACCTATCATCCCCAGATCACCATGAAAAGCTTCGGCAGGATGCATAAAAAAGCTTTGAGTACCCGTACTGGTAAGCGTAGCGGATATTTTTCGCGCTATGTGGCCCGATTTACCCATACCGCAAACCACCACTTTACCCTTGCAATCCATGATAGCGTCGACAGCTTGTTGGAACTGCTCGTCTATCAGTGTAGCAACATACTGAAGCGATTCTATCTCAATATCAAAAACTTTCCGGGCTATACTCTTCATAAATTGGAAGCCGCTGTTTTATAGCGTGCAAAAGTACGTAAAAGGTTGATTAATGCCTTGCTACAATCGGGCGTCTACCAAAGTACGGTCAAGGAAAGCCTTGGTATCGTAAATAACGCTGTTGTTGCTTTTGGTAATATCTTGCAGGTGAATTGTCGCAAATTCTTTATGAGCTACTGCCAGTATTATGGCGTCATAGCGGCTGTCAATAGTTTTTATCAGATCCAGGCCGTACTCATTCTTAACCTTATCATTATCGGCCCACGGATCATAAACATCTACGTTAACGCCGAATTCTGTAAGCGAAGTACATATATCAACCACCTTACTATTACGGACATCAGAACAGTTTTCTTTAAAGGTGATACCCAACACCAACGCTTTAGTTTTGCTAATGTCGTGCCCTTTAGCGATAAGTAACTTTACTACTTTACCAGCTACAAACTCGCCCATAACGTCATTTACACGCCGGCCACTTAAAATCACCTGGGGTTGATATCCGAGTGATTCTGCCTTGTGCGCCAAGTAATATGGGTCTACCCCTATGCAATGGCCGCCTACTAAGCCCGGTTTATATTTGAGGAAGTTCCATTTGGTACCGGCAGCTTCCAAAACATCATTAGTGTCAATACCCATGCGGTCGAAAATAAGTGCCAGCTCATTTACAAACGAGATGTTCACGTCTCTTTGAGCGTTCTCTATAGCTTTGGATGCTTCGGCTACGCGGATGCTGGGTGCTTTGTAAGTGCCGGCTTCTATTATAGATGAATAAAGATTATCCACACGCTGAGCTACTCCAGGTGTCGATCCGCTCGTTACTTTTCTGATTTTTGTGACTGTATTAACCTTATCGCCCGGGTTAATACGCTCAGGAGAATACCCTGCAAAAAAGCCTTGATTTAGCTTAAGACCTGATACTTCCTCGAGTACAGGTACACAGTCCTCTTCGGTACATCCAGGATAAACAGTCGACTCATAAATAACCAGGTCGCCTTGTTTTAAAACTTTCCCAAGCATTTCCGAAGCTGCCAATAGCGATCCAAGATCAGGAGCCTTAAACTGGTCTATCGGGGTAGGTACGGTAACTATGTAGGTGTTACGTGACTTAAGGTCGTCTATGTTGCTGGAAATTTGAAGGGTACCGTTCGCAATAGCAGCACGCAACTCATCGGCATCAGCTTCCTGGGTACGATCGTTAGCAATCTTAAGCTCGTCTACGCGTTGCTGATTAATATCGAACCCTAAAACGTTATATTTTTTAGCGAAAGCTATTGCAAGCGGAAGGCCTACATAGCCCAAACCGATAATAGCTATATTAAATGGAGTGTTTGGATAGGTGTTGTTCATGAACGAGGTAAACACATGCTACACTATTACGCGCAGCTGTACACTGCAAAAATAGCTATAATAGTTGGTTAAGGTGCTGACACAACATTGTCACTTCACTCATCTGTACCGCTATCTTCATTTGCATCAAAAAAAGTGTCTTTTAATTCATCAGTTTCACGTCGATCGCGTTTGGTTGGTCTGCCCGTGCCCCGGTCGCGTTTTAAAACAGGCGAGTGGAACATAGATTTAAATGCAGGCGTGTGTTCTACAGGTGTTTGATCCTCGTAAAAACCAACCGCTGTTTTTGCATCCACGCGATTTTCCAGCAAACCTGTTACCTTGATAACCCTGCGGTCAGGCCCTTTAGACACCTGATAAACTTCGTTTAAGCGCACCTCGTGAGATGGCTTTATGTTTTGGCTATTTAGCTTCACCCTACCCGCTTTACAGGCATCTGAAGCCATAGTACGTGTTTTAAAAACGCGTATTGCCCACAAGTATTTATCTATTCTTAATTTTTCTTTTTCAGCCATGGCAGCATAGTGCGTATTAGTAAACGTAAATTAATTTATTAAAACCCTTATTAACTAATTTCGCTTATTAATATTGCACTTGATTTCTGAAAAACATGGAGCCTGAAGAAAACGAACAATATAACGAGGACAAAGATTATGTGGAGCTCTACTCCAAAAATGCGATAAGAGGCTTTTCTCTTTTCTTCTCACCAATATTCGGCGGGGTGCTGCTGTCTCTTAACTTATGGCGGGCAGGTTTTAAACAGGCGGTAATTGGTATTATGGCCTTCTGCGTGGGGTGGATGTTGGTGTCTTCCTTAATTCTAACTCAGATTGGCGGTAAAAGCAATTCGATCTCGGTAGTTCTCAACCTTGTAGGCGGATTTATCCTAAGCGACTATTTCTTCCGGAAGTATTTTCCTGAAGAAGACTACTATCCCCGCAGTATATGGAAGCCTTTGATCGTGTCGCTGCTCATTGTAATACCAATCGTGTGGTTCACTTTGAAATATGCCGGCCCGGAGGCGCTGGGCTTACAATAGGCATCGTGGGCAGGTTGAGCTAGCGGCTTAAAATCTCCCTAAAAATCACTTAATTTGACAAATTTTATTTAGCACTGATGATAAACCTGAAAAAACTTATCGAAGACGCCTGGGATGACAGGAACCTTTTGAATTTTAACGAATATACAAATGCCATTGAAACTGTTATTGACCGCCTGGATAAAGGTGAGATAAGGGTTTCAGAACAAATTGGCACCCGCTGGCACACCAACGACTGGATAAAGAAAGCGGTTATACTATACTTCCCTACCCGCCAAATGCAGGAAGAAAAGGTTGGTCCGTTTGTGTTTTACGATAAAATGAAGCTTAAAACCAACTACAAAGAGCTGGGTGTACGCGTAGTACCGCACGGTATTGCACGTTATGGCGCGTATCTGGCAAAAGGTGTTATCATGATGCCATCTTATGTAAATATTGGCGCTTATGTAGATGAGGGCACTATGGTTGATACCTGGGCTACAGTTGGCTCATGCGCGCAAATTGGCAAGCATGTTCACCTGAGTGGCGGCGTAGGAATTGGAGGTGTTTTAGAGCCCGTACAGGCCTCTCCCGTTATTATAGAAGACAATTGCTTCCTTGGATCGCGGGCGATTGTTGTAGAGGGCGTTCACGTGGAATCTGAAGCGGTGTTGGGTGCCAATGTTGTACTTACCGCATCAACAAAAATTATTGATGTTACCGGTTCTACTCCGGTAGAGTATAAAGGCCGTGTACCTGCGCGTTCTGTAGTTATTCCGGGTTCATACGCTAAGAAGTTTGCAGCTGGTGAATACCAGGTTCCTTGTGCACTTATCATTGGAAAACGTAAAGAATCTACTGATAAGAAGACATCTCTTAACGATGCGTTAAGAGAGAACAATGTGGCTGTTTAGTATATTGTTATGCCGGGTTATAAGCGCCGCGTCCGGCGTGTTGTGACCCGGCATTATAGTAACTTAAAACCAGATGAAGATAGGATATGATGCCAAACGTGCTTTTCTCAACAACACTGGCCTCGGCAACTACAGCCGCTGGCTTATAAAAACCACGGCAGAACATTATCCCGACGATTCCTACCTCCTTTACACACCAAAGCTTAGACACAACAAGTGGCGGGACTTTTTCCATGCTTTCGCAAAAATCAAAGTAATCACACCTGCGAGTAAGTTTCTTACAGCTTTATGGCGCAGTAAAGGGGTCGTAGCCGATCTCAAAAAAGACAGCGTAGACATTTACCACGGCTTAAGTTATGAGCTGCCATCCAGTATTCAGACCACCGGAATAAAAACAGTAGTGAGCATACACGACCTTATATTCCTGCGCTTTCCTCAATATTATAATGCTATTGACCGTTGGATATACACGGCTAAAACAAAAAAGGCTTGTAACACTGCAGACCGCATAATAGCGATAAGTGAACGTACCAAACAAGACCTGGTGCAACTGCTTGGCGCGGATCCGGATAAAATAGATGTTGTATACCAGGGTTGCTCGCCAGAGTTTGGCATGTCCGTACCTGCTGACCGGCTTGAGGCCGTAAGAGCCAAATACAGCCTGCCAGATCAATTTTTATTCACAGTAGGCACTATAGAAGAGCGCAAGAACTTAATGCTTCTCGTTAAAGCTTTAACGCATCTTAAAAGCAGTGTACCATTAGTGGTTGTTGGTAAAGCCACCAAATACCTGGATGAAGTAAAAGCTTACCTCACCGAGAACAATTTATCAGATAGAGTAACTTTTCGTCACAACGTACCTTTTGAAGACCTTACTGCTATTTATAAGTTGGCCAGCTTGTTTATATATCCATCGCGGTACGAAGGTTTTGGCATACCTATCCTGGAGGCGTTAACATCCGGCTTACCTGTAATTGCATCAACAGGTTCTTGCCTGGAAGAAGCGGGCGGTCCCGTGAGCCGTTACGTGCACCCGGATGATGATAAAGAACTTGCCACACAAATTGAGCTGGTATTAACAAAGGCAGAACTACGTGATCACATGATAAAAGCAGGGCATATTTATGCCGAACGGTTTAAAGACGCTACCTTAGCTGCACAGTTAATGGACATTTACAAGCAGCTTATCTGATATGCTTAAAGACGAAGTAAACAAGGCTTTAAAAGTGATACAAGATGGTGGTATCATCCTCTATCCTACAGACACTATTTGGGGTATAGGCTGCGATGCAACCAACAGTGAAGCTGTAAAAAAAATATATGCTCTAAAACAGCGTGCTGAAAGCAAAAGCATGATCATCTTGGTGGATGTAGACAACAAATTGCAAAACTACATTACCGAAGTACCTGAAATTGCCTATCAATTGATAGAGTTTGCAGAGAACCCGCTGACGTTAGTAATGCCCGGTGCTAAAAACGTTGCACCGGAGCTGATAGCAGAAGATGGCAGCATAGGTGTAAGGGTTACTAGTAACCAGTTTTGCCAGCAATTAATACAACGCCTGCGTAAACCTATTGTATCTACATCGGCCAATATCAGCGGGCAGCCATCTCCCGAATACTTTGATAAAGTCGATCAGGCCATAATTGATGGTGTTGATTATGTGGTGGATATAGATCAGCATAGCCACGAAAAACGCAAGCCGTCTACCATAATGCGTTTGGCGCCAAACGGCAGTTTCGAATTTATTCGCCGTTAAATTTTATATATTCCTAAATTTGTCATTTCAGTAAAGCCGCAATGTGGCTTTTTTCGCATGAAACAACACCTGCAGCACCCGGTATTCTCTGTTATATCTAAACTGGCAACAGAGCAGGATGTGCGTGCTTATGCAATCGGCGGCTATGTTCGTGATATTTTTTTAAACCGTCCCTCCAAAGACATAGATATAGTTGTCCTGGGTAATGGTATAGATTTCGCCGAGGCTGTAGCTGCTAAGTTAGGCGTCAAAGTATCCGTGTTCAAAAACTTCGGTACTGCTATGTTGCGTTACCAGGATGTAGAAGTAGAGTTTGTAGGTGCCCGGAAGGAAAGTTACCGCTCTGAATCGCGTAAGCCAATAGTTGAAAACGGCACGTTGGAGGATGACCAAAAACGCCGTGATTTCACTATAAATGCCTTGGCTATTGCGTTGAACAGTGAAAATTATGGCGAGCTACTGGATCCTTTTGGCGGTACTGAAGACATGCAGAACGAATTGATCCGTACGCCTCTAAACCCTGTAGAAACTTTCTCCGATGATCCGCTCAGAATGATGCGTGCGGTTAGGTTTGCTTCTCAGCTTAGCTTTAGAATTGATAACGAAGCTATTACAGCAATTAAAGCTAATCTTAATCGCATTAAGATTGTATCTCAGGAGCGCATTACAGATGAGCTAAATAAGATCATACTGTCACCTAAGCCATCAGTAGGGTTTAATTACCTTTTCGACACTGGCTTGCTGCACATCATCTTCCCGCAGATGGTAGCCTTATATGGCGTAGAGATCATTAACGGTAAAGGACATAAGGACAACTTTTATCATACTTTACAAGTACTAGACAACATCTGTGAGACTACCGATGACCTCTGGCTGCGCTGGGCTGCTATTTTACATGATATTGCCAAGCCTACCACTAAAAGGTTTGAACCAGCTCACGGCTGGACCTTCCACGGGCATGAGGATAAAGGTGCACGTATGGTACCCAAGATTTTTGCACAGCTTAAACTTCCATTAAATGAAAAGATGAAGTTTGTTCAAAAGCTTGTGCAGCTACATTTGAGGCCGATAGTATTGTCGCAGTCCATTGTTACTGATTCGGCAGTAAGACGGCTACTGTTTGAGGCAGGTAACGACATTGAAGCACTCATGCTGTTGTGTAAAGCAGACGTGACCACCAAAAATGAGTACAAGGTTAAAAAGTATCGTAACAATTTTGAGCTTGTTCAACAAAAACTTAAAGATGTTGAAGAACGCGATAATATAAGAAACTGGCAGCCTCCGGTTACCGGAACCGATATTATGCTGATTTTTGGCATTAAAGAAGGGCGTGAAGTAGGTATTATCAAGAACAAGATACGGGAAGCTATACTTGAAGGCGAAATTCCTAACGACAGGGAGGCTGCAATTGCTTACACAATAGCAAAAGGCCTGGAAATTGGCTTGAAAGTTGCTGCAAGCACAAATTAAAATTCAAAACATTATTATTTTTGACAAAATCTACTAAAAATGGCATTATATAGGTTTAGGGTTACTTTTGAGGACTATGATGACGTAAGCCGCGACATCGATGTGAAATCGAATCAAACGTTCGAGGATCTCCATCGCGCTATTCATCAGAGTACCGGCTACAATCCTGAATTTCCATCTTCTTTTTATATCAGTAACGACCAGTGGATGAAGGGTGAAGAGATCACCTATCTGCCTAACCAAAAACGGATAGATAGAAAAATACCGCTAATGGACAAAATAAGGCTGAGCAGTTACATTGACGATCCGCACCAGAAATTTTATTATACATTCAACTTTGACAGGCCATTTGACTTTCATGTAGAGTTAATGAAGATAATTTTGGATGAAACACCTGGTGCAACTTATCCACTCGTAGTACGCTCAGTTGGAGAAGCGCCGAAACAATTTGGTAATGTATTTAATCCAACTGTTGTATCGTCAGCTGATGAGGATTTTGATTTCTTAAACGAGATGCAGTACAACCCAGAGGATACGGAAGACTTTTCTGAGGTAACAGATACAGACGAGATTAGCGGTGTACCGGCTGCACGGGTAGTTGATGATGAGGAAACAGAAGAAGAAGAAGAATTTGGCTTTGGCGATGACGAGGGCTTCGAGGATGACGAAAAGCGCGGTCGCGAGGATGATTATTAATTTGGCTTAATATAATTGAATGATGAATTTTGTACGCTGAGCTCTAGCATATAGATTCATCATTTTGCATTGGTGTTCATTTTGAAAATACCTATGGACACTTCTAATAAAAAGACGCTTATAGTAGTAGCGGGGCCGACCGCTTCCGGCAAAACAGCAGCGGCGATAGAGATTGCCAGGCACTTTGATACTGTTGTAGTATCTGCTGACTCCAGGCAGTTTTTTAGAGAAATGTCCATTGGGACGGCTAAACCAACACCATTAGAGCTAGCCGCGGCCCCTCATTACTTTGTAAATTCCCACTCCATTACAGAAAGCTTTTCTGTTGGCGACTTTGAACGCGACTGCCTTGTGCTTTTGAACGAACTTTTTAAAAAACACGATGTAGTTATTCTTGCCGGTGGTTCGGGATTATACATAAAAGCTGTTTGTGAAGGTTTTGATGATTTACCTACCGCAAGTACGGATCTGCGGGAAAAGCTCAACAACAGTTTAGAAGAGAATGGCATTAAGGCTTTACAAGCAAGATTGAAGGAAGTCGATCCTGCATATTATGAAGAAGTAGACCTTGACAACCCAAGGCGGCTTATACGAGCACTGGAAGTATACGAGACCTCCGGACAACCATTCTCATCATTCCATAAAGCTAATCTAAACAAAAGACCATTCAACATCATAAAGCTCGGATTGGACATGCCGCGGGACGTACTGTATAATCGGATCAATTTGAGGGTTGATCAAATGTTTAAGGATGGATTGTTGGCAGAAGCACAAGCACTTCTACCCTATCGCAACCTTAATGCCTTAAATACTGTAGGCTATACAGAGTTGTTTGAGTACTTTGATGGTAAGATTTCTTTAGACGATGCAGTATCCCTTATAAAACAAAATACCAGGCGATTTGCCAAAAGGCAAATGACCTGGTTTCGTAAGGATAAAGAAATCTTGTGGGTAAATGTTGCCATAACTAAGCTCCTCGAAGCTATAGCGGGCAAGATGGCCTTTTGATATTGTTACTGATCCAGCAAGCTTTGCAGATAAGCACCGTAACCACTTTTTATGTATTTCTGAACCAAAACCTTAAGCTGATCGTCATCTATAAAGCCCATTAAATAAGCAACTTCCTCTATACACCCAATTTTCTTTGCCTGACGCTTTTCTATCACTCGTACAAATTCGGTAGCGTCACTAAGAGAATCAAATGTTCCGGTGTCCAGCCATGCGGTACCACGATCCATTACCCCCACCTTCAGGTTGCCTTGCTCCAGGTAAACCCGGTTAACGTCTGTTATCTCGTACTCACCACGTGGAGATGGTTGTATATTTTTTGCTATCTCTACAACAGTATTATCATAAAAATACAACCCAGGTACAGCAAATTTAGATTTTGGCTTTAAAGGCTTCTCTTCGATAGATACCGCTTTAAAATCCTCATTAAATTCAACCACACCATAGCGTTCCGGATCAGCTACCGGGTAAGCAAATATTGCAGCACCCTCAACATCGTTAAAGCTTTGTATCAGCCTGCTAAAACCAGACCCATAAAATATATTATCGCCTAACACCAGGGCAACTTTATCACTGCCGATGAAATCTGCGCCTATTACAAAGGCTTGAGCAAGGCCGTTCGGCTTTTCCTGAATCGCATACTCAAAGCGGCAGCCAAGTTCCTCACCTGTCCCCAAAAGACGTTTAAAGCCAGGGTTATCCTCTGCAGTGGTGATGATCAGAATTTCGCTAATCCCCGCCAGCATCAGGACCGACAGCGGATAATAAATCATTGGCTTATCATATATTGGCATCAGTTGCTTACTGATTGCCTTTGTTATTGGATATAGCCTTGTGCCAGATCCTCCTGCTAGTATTATACCTTTCATTGTCGTCGGTTTAGTTCTGTTGATTGATCTTGCTTAAACAAGTTTTCAGGCTCTCTCTCCAATATGGTATTTGTAAGCTAAATGTAGTTTTGATCTTCGTCTTATCCATTACTGAGTAGGCTGGCCTCACTGCAGGTGTAGGATATTCGCTTGTAGGTATAGGGATTACCCTGGTGCTAATGCCTGAAAGGTCGAATATTGCTTTCGTAAAATCGTACCAGGATGCTATACCCTCATTACTGTAATGGTAAATACCGTATGCTGTGCTACCTGACATAATTATACTGATAATGCATTCGGCCAAATCAATAGCGTAGGTTGGTGTACCTGACTGATCTGCAATAACCTTTAGTTCATCGCGCGTTGACGCGAGCTTCAGCATGGTTTTTACAAAATTGTTAGCGAACTCTGAATACAACCAGGCGGTGCGTATAATAAAGTATTTGTCTGTAGCCTCAATAACCGCCCTCTCACCATCAAGCTTGGTTTGTCCGTACACACTTATTGGTGATGCTTCATCCTCCTCTTTCAACGGACTAGCTTTATCTCCTTTAAAAACAAAATCAGTAGATACCTGGATAAGCGTGGTGCTATATTTACTACACAATTTGGCTATATTCTCGGCTCCTTCAACATTAACCTTTGTAGCAAGTTCAACATCTGTTTCAGCTTTGTCCACAGCGGTATAAGCCGCGCAATTAATTGCATAAACAGGCCTGTGAGATTGAAAGAGCCTTTCCAATCCTTCTACGTCAAGTATATTCCCTTCCGTCTCATCAGGAAAAACAAAAATGTCAAGGTTCTTTTCGGCTGATATTCTTTTGAAACACTGGCCAAGTTGACCGGACGCTCCAAATACTATAGTGTTGCTCATGCAGGTGATATAAATACTAAATGCGTGTTGGCAAGTATAAGTTTATGTTGCTTATCGTTCAACATGCTTTTTCTGGAAGTCCTCGTATGCTAGCTTAATTCCATCTTCTAATTCCGTAGAATAACTCCAACCTCTATCGGCCAGTTTGCTAACATCCATTAATTTACGTGGAGTACCATCGGGCTTTGAAGTATCAAAATCAATGCTTCCCTCAAAACCTACTACCTTTTTAACCAAAGTTGCCAGGTCCTTTATAGATATCTCCTTACCGCTGCCAATGTTTACAAGACCGGGTTCGTCATAGTTATGCATAAGGTAATAACAGGCATCAGCCAAGTCGTCAGCAAACAAAAACTCTCTTAGCGGCGAACCTGTACCCCAAATAGTAACGTTCGGCAGCCCCTGCTCTTTAGCTTCATGGAAGCGTCGTATCATTGCCGGCAAAACATGTGAATTCTGCGGATGATAATTATCGTTATAGCCGTAAAGGTTAGTTGGCATTACCGATATGAAATTACAGCCATACTGGTCGCGGTAAGCATCGCAGGTTTTTATTCCCGCTATTTTAGCTATCGCGTAAGGTTCATTTGTTGGTTCCAGCGGTCCGGTAAGCAAATAGTCCTCTTTTAATGGCTGAGGTGCAAGCTTTGGATAGATACAGCTGGATCCCAAAAACATAAGTTTTGTAACGTCATTGAGATAAGCGTTGTGTATTACGTTATTTTGTATTTGTAAGTTCTCATACAAGAAATCTGCACGGTAGGTATTGTTAGCAACAATACCACCTACTTTAGCTGCGGCCAAAAAAACGTAATCAGGCTTTTCATGTGAGAAAAAATCGGTGACCTGCTGCTGATCACGAAGGTCTAATTCCGCCGATGTACGTACGATTAAATTTGAAAATCCCTCTTGTTCAAGCTTACGGAGAATGGCAGAACCCACCATTCCGCGATGTCCGGCGATGTAAATTTTAGCGTCTTTTTTCATGTAGGGGTAAATGTTGTGATATTTAATAGAATTGTTAAAAAGTCATTATGATCTGATTTATTGATGATCAATAAACTAAGCCTGTCCTACCGGCCCGCCAAAATTCATCGGAAAACCCGCTGGTGGCAGATCGTTGCCAACTTTAATACGTCCGTTAGCCGCTTCAAATTTTTCTATATTTTCTTCAAGCGCAGCCAGCAACCGTTTTGCATGTTCTGGCGTTAAAATCACCCTTGACTTTACTTTCGCCTTCGGCACACCAGGCATCACTCTTATGAAGTCTAACACAAACTCAGATGTGGAGTGTGTGATAATGGCAAGATTAGCGTAAACACCTTCGGCAACTTCTTCCGAAAGTTCAATGTTCAACTGATTTTCAATCTGTTCTTCCATAGTGTAAAAATAGTAAAGCCTCCCGTTTTCACAGAAGGCTTTACAAAATTATTAAAAAAGATGAGCTTACGCTTCTACTTCTTCAGATTTAGACGCCATAAGACGGTCAAACTCTTCCTGAGATCCTACGCGAATGTTTTCGTATTCGCGTAAACCGGTACCTGAAGGAATTAAGTGACCAACAATAACGTTCTCTTTCAAGCCAAGCATATTGTCTTTCTTACCTGCTATAGCTGCTTCGTTAAGGACCTTAGTAGTTTCCTGGAACGATGCTGCAGAGATGAACGACTTGGTACCTAATGATGCTCTGGTTATACCTTGCAGCATTGGGCTTGATGTTGCAGGGATTGCGTCCCTAACTTCTACCAGTTTCATGTCGCGGCGTTTCAAGACAGAGTTCTCATCACGTAGTTTACGTAATGATATGATCTGACCGGCTTTCAGGCTAGTAGAGTCGCCCGGTTCAACAACAACTTTCTTGTCGTATATCTCGTCGTTCTCCATCATGAAGTCCCAGCTATCAACAGCTTCCCTTTCAAGGAAACGGGTGTCGCCGGCATCTTCAATTGCTACCTTCTGCATCATCTGGTGAACAATTACCTCAAAATGCTTATCATTTATCTTCACACCCTGTAAACGGTAAACTTCTTGTATACCATTCACAAGGTATTCTTGAACGGCTGCAGGGCCTTTAATTGCAAGGATGTCTGCCGGAGAGATAGAACCATCAGACAATGGCATACCTGCTTTAACAAAGTCGTTGTCCTGTACAAGGATGTGTTTAGACAATGGCACAAGATATTTTTTCACCTGTCCGTCTTTACTTTCAATGGTGATTTCGCGGTTACCACGTTTTACACCACCTAAAGTTACCACACCATCAATCTCAGTTACAACAGCCGGATTAGAAGGGTTACGTGCTTCGAATAACTCGGTTACACGTGGAAGACCACCTGTAATATCTCGCGTTTTACCAGTTGAACGAGGTATTTTAGCAATAACCTGACCGGTTTGTAGCTTCTCACCTTCTTCAACAGAGATGTGGGCACCTACCGGGATATTGTATCCTTTAATGATGTTACCTTTATTGTCAGCTATCTGGATAACAGGGTTTTTGGTTTTATCCCTTGTATCAATGATAACTTTTTCACGGTGACCTGTCTGCTCGTCGCTTTCTTCGCGGAAGGTAATACCTTCTAATACCGCTTCGAAAGTCGCTTTACCCGCAAACTCTGATATAATAACCGCGTTGTACGGATCCCATGAACAGATACGATCGCCTTTGGTGATAGTGCTGCCATCTTTTACATACAGGTATGAACCGTATGGAATGTTATTGGTAACAATGACCTTGTTGGTGCCTGGTTCAATAATACGGAATTCGCCTGAACGACCCAATACCACTTCAACCTGTCCATCTTCCTGAGTTTCGAACGGTACAGTACGTACGTTTTCGAATTCGATAACGCCATCATATTTCGCGCTGATCTGTGATTCAGCAGCGATATTTGATGCGGTACCACCCACGTGGAATGTACGAAGTGTTAACTGTGTACCCGGCTCACCAATAGACTGTGCAGCAATTACACCTACTGCCTCACCCATCTGCACGCGTTTACCGCTTGCAAGGTTACGGCCGTAGCACAATGTACATACACCGCGTTTGCTTTCGCAGGTAAGCACAGAACGTATTTCAACGCCTTCTAAAGGTGAATTTTCTATCTTCTTAGCTATTTCTTCAGTAATGTCCTCACCGGCAGATACCAACAGTTCGTTAGTGATAGGGTCATGAACATCATGAAGGGTTGTACGGCCCAAAATACGATCGTATAATGGCTCTACTATATCCTCATTATCTTTCAAGGCAGTTGTGTAGATACCGCGCAGGGTACCGCAATCTGTCTCTCCAACGATCATATCCTGTGCAACGTCATGTAAACGACGGGTTAAGTAACCAGCATCCGCTGTCTTCAACGCCGTATCCGCAAGACCTTTACGGGCACCGTGGGTAGAGATGAAGTACTCGAGTACTGATAGTCCTTCCTTAAAGTTAGATAAGATCGGGTTTTCGATGATCTCGCCACCTGAACCTGATTTCTGAGGTTTCGCCATCAAACCACGCATACCTGCAAGCTGACGAATCTGCTCTTTTGAACCACGTGCACCGGAGTCAAGCATCATGTAAACAGAGTTAAAGCCCTGGTTATCGTTGCTCAGGATGTCCATTACATTCGCGGTCAAACGATTGTTGATACGAGTCCAGATATCGATGATTTGATTGTAACGTTCGTTGTTGGTGATGAAACCCATGTTATAGTTGTTCATCACTTCCTCAACCTCTTTAGACGCCTGCTCAATCAGTTTAACTTTTTGCTCAGGGATATTAATGTCTTTAAGGTTGAACGATAAACCACCACGGAATGCCATCTGGAAACCTAATTCTTTGATATCATCAAGGAACTGGGCAGCGCGAGCCATACCTGTTGTTTTCACTACTTCACCAATGATGTCACGAAGTGATTTCTTGGTAAGCAGTTCATTTATGTAACCAACTTCTTCAGGTACGTGCTGGTTAAACAGTACGCGTCCTACAGTTGTGTCAATTATTTTTGTTACGATGCTGCCATCGCGTTCTTTAACTCTGCCTTTTACTTTTATAAAAGCGTGCAGGTCAATTTTCTTCTCGTTGTAAGCAATAATTACCTCTTCCGCCGAGTAGAAAGTTAATCCCTGGCCTTTAACAACGCGTGTTTCATCTGTTTTACGGCCTTTGGTTATGTAATACAAACCAAGCACCATGTCCTGAGATGGTACAGTAATAGGCGTACCGTTAGCAGGGTTCAAGATGTTGTGCGACGCAAGCATTAATACCTGGGCTTCCAAAATTGCTGCATTACCAAGCGGTACGTGAACAGCCATCTGGTCACCGTCAAAGTCGGCGTTGAATGCGGTACAAGTTAATGGGTGCAACTGGATAGCTTTACCTTCAACCAATTTAGGTTGGAAAGCCTGGATACCCAAACGGTGCAACGTAGGCGCGCGGTTTAGTAATACAGGATGGCCTTTAAGTACGTTCTCCAATATATCCCAAACCAACGGGTCCTTGCGGTCGACTATTTTCTTTGCAGATTTTACAGTTTTAACAACACCACGCTCTATCATCTTGCGAATGATAAATGGTTTGAATAGTTCGGCAGCCATATCTTTCGGCAAGCCGCACTCGTGCAATTTCAAGTTAGGACCTACAACAATTACAGAACGTGCAGAGTAGTCAACACGTTTACCGAGTAAGTTTTGACGGAAACGGCCTTGCTTACCTTTCAGGATGTCTGAAAGTGATTTCAATGCGCGGTTACCTTCAGTTTTCACTGCGTTCACCTTACGTGAGTTATCGAACAACGAATCAACAGCTTCCTGCAGCATACGTTTTTCGTTACGTAAGATTACCTCTGGCGCTTTTATCTCGATTAAACGTTTTAGACGGTTGTTACGGATAATTACACGACGGTAAAGGTCATTCAAATCGGAAGTTGCAAAACGGCCGCCTTCCAGTGGTACTAACGGACGCAATTCTGGCGGGATAACCGGAACGATCTTCACGATCATCCACTCAGGGTTATTTTCAATCCTGGTTCTTGCATCACGGAAAGCCTCAACAACTTGTAAGCGCTTTAAAGCTTCGTTCTTACGTTGCTGTGAAGTTTCATTAGCCGCCTGGTGACGCAGGTTGTATGATAACTGGTCAAGGTCAAGGCGTTTAAGAAGATCTTCTAAAGCCTCAGCACCCATCTTAGCTACAAACTTCTGCGGGTCTTTATCGTCTAAGTATTGGTTTTCCTTTGGTAAGGTATCCAATATATCAAGGTATTCTTCTTCAGTCAGAAAATCCATTTTAGAAATTCCGTCTGCCTCTTTAATACCTGGTTGTATAACTACATATCTCTCGTAGTAAATAATCAGGTCCAGCCTTTTTGTAGGTAAGCCCAGCAGATAACCTATTTTATTGGGTAACGAGCGGAAATACCATATGTGAGCAACAGGTACCACCAAATTGATGTGGCCCATACGCTCACGGCGTACCTTCTTTTCGGTTACTTCAACACCGCAACGGTCGCAAACAATACCTTTGTAACGGATGCGTTTGTATTTACCGCAATGGCACTCGTAATCCTTCACCGGACCAAAAATACGTTCGCAAAACAAACCATCACGCTCCGGTTTGTAGGTACGATAGTTAATAGTCTCGGGTTTTAAAACCTCACCGCTCGAACGCTCGAGGATAGACTCCGGAGAGGCTAAGCTGATGGTAATGGTGGTGAAGTTACTCTTGATCTTATTATCCTTTTTGTAAGACATAGTCTCCTTAATTTTAATTGTTGAATTAGCGATTTAGCGAATTAGTGATTAAACAATCACCCCCTTACTATACTTGAATTAGTGAGTAAGTAAATCGCGATTAATCACTAATTCACTCACTCACTAAATCACTAATTATTCTAACGTGATATCCAAACCTAAGCCGCGCAATTCATGAACCAATACGTTGAATGATTCAGGAACAGATGGCGTTGGAAGGTTCTCACCTTTAACAATAGCCTCGTAGGTTTTAGCACGGCCGATAACATCATCCGACTTAACGGTAAGTATCTCCTGTAGAATATTTGCTGCACCAAATGCTTCCAGTGCCCAAACCTCCATCTCACCAAAACGCTGACCACCAAACTGTGCTTTACCACCCAATGGTTGCTGTGTAATAAGAGAGTACGGTCCGATAGAACGGGCGTGCATCTTATCATCAACCATGTGGCCCAGTTTAAGCATGTAGATGATACCTACAGTTGTCTGCTGATCGAAACGATCACCAGTCAAGCCATTGTACAGATAGGTGCGGCCTGATTCTGGTAAGCCTGCTTTCTTGATCCACTCTTCTACTTCTCCGTGGCTTGCACCATCAAAAATAGGAGTAGCAAACTTAACGCCCAACTCTTTACCAGCCCATCCTAATACTGTTTCATATATCTGGCCAAGGTTCATACGTGAAGGTACACCTAGTGGGTTCAACACAATATCAACAGGCGTTCCGTCTTCAAGGAATGGCATGTCCTCATCGCGAACGATGCGGGCAACAATACCTTTGTTACCGTGGCGGCCTGCCATCTTATCACCTACCTTAAGCTTACGCTTTTTGGCGATGTAAACTTTAGCCATTTGCACGATACCTGATGGAAGCTCATCACCTACACTTATCGCGAATTTGTCGCGACGGTAAGCGCCTAGTTCCTCATTAACCTTGATATTGTAGTTATGAAGCAAAGTTTTAATCTGCTCATTCTTATCATCATCAGTAGTCCACTTAGCAGGGTTGATATTTTCGTAGTTAAGTTCAGTAAGTATTTTCTGAGTGAACTTAACACCTTTAGCTACGTAAAGCTCTTTGTAAATGTTGTAAACACCCTGCGATGTTTTACCATTCACAATCTCGAACAACTTGTCTATAAGCGTTTCTTTAAGCTCCTTAACGGCTTTGTTGTGCTTAGCATCAAGTTTCTCAAGCTGTGCTTTCTCTTCAGCCTTAGTGGTCTTTTTAGCACGGCTAAACAGTTTGGTATCAATAACCACACCTGCAATTGACGGAGGTGTTTTTAATGATGCATCTTTAACGTCACCCGCTTTATCACCAAATATTGCACGTAATAGCTTTTCTTCTGGTGAAGGGTCAGATTCGCCTTTAGGAGTGATCTTACCAATCAAGATATCACCTTCTTTAACCTCTGCCCCTACGCGGATGATACCATCTTCGTCAAGGTCCTTAGTTGCTTCTTCAGAAACGTTAGGGATATCTGGTGTCAATTCCTCTTCACCACGTTTTGTATCACGTACTTCAAGCTCAAATTCTTCAACGTGAAGCGAAGTGAAGATATCCTGCGATACCACACGCTCAGATATAACAATCGCATCCTCGAAGTTGTAACCCTGCCAAGGCATGAATGCCACTTTAAGGTTACGGCCTAAGGCAAGCTCACCATTTTGTGTAGCGTAGCCTTCGCAAAGCACCTCACCTTTTGTGACCCTTTGCCCTTTTTTAACAATCGGCTTAAGGTTAATGGTAGTGCTCTGGTTGGTTTTCTTGAACTTGGTTAATATATAGCTTCTTGTATCACCTTCGAATGAAACCAAACGGTCCATTTCGTTACGGTCATACTTGATCTTAATTTCATTAGCGTCAACATACTCTACTACACCATCGCCTTCAGCGTTGATAAGCGTACGAGAGTCCTTAGCCACACGGCCTTCCAAACCTGTACCTACAATTGGCGCCTCAGGGCGTAAAAGCGGAACAGCCTGGCGCTGCATGTTAGAACCCATCAATGCACGGTTAGCGTCATCATGCTCAAGGAACGGAATCAAAGAAGCTGCGATCGACGTGATCTGGTTTGGAGCAATGTCCATCAAATCAAGCCTTTCCGGCTCGATGATCGGGAAGTCACCTTCGTAACGTGCTTTTACACGTGGAGTAGCAAATTCACCTTTATCATCATAAACGGCGTTCGCTTGTCCAATGGTTTTGCCATCTTCATCTTCTGCAGATAAATAGATAACTGGCTCATTAACCTGTACTTTACCTTCAACCACACGTTTGTACGGTGTTTCGATAAAGCCTAAGTTATTGATCTTAGCGTGTACGCAAAGAGACGAGATCAGACCAATGTTCGGGCCTTCTGGTGTCTCAATGGTACATAATCTGCCGTAGTGCGTATAGTGTACGTCACGTACCTCGAAACCTGCACGCTCACGTGAAAGACCGCCTGGCCCAAGGGCTGACAGACGACGCTTGTGCGTGATCTCTGCCAGTGGATTGGTTTGGTCCATGAACTGTGATAGCTGGTTGGTACCAAAGAACGAATTGATAACTGAAGACAGTGTACGCGCGTTGATCAGGTCGGTTGGTGTGAACACCTCGTTGTCACGAATGTTCATACGCTCACGAATGGTACGAGCCATACGCGCTAAACCTACACCGAACTGTGCATAAAGCTGCTCACCTACAGTACGAACACGACGGTTAGACAAGTGATCAATATCATCCACCTCAGCTTTTGAGTTGATAAGTTTGATCAGGTATTTAACAATCGCGATGATGTCCTGCTTGGTAAGCACCTTGGTCTCATCAGATGTGTTAAGCTTTAGCTTACGGTTGATGCGGTAACGACCCACATCTCCCAAATCATATCTTTTATCAGAGAAGAATAAACGGTCGATTATACCACGTGCTGTTTCTTCATCAGGCGGTTCGGCGTTACGCAGCTGGCGGTAAATGTGCTCAACGGCTTCCTTCTCCGAGTTGGAGGTATCTTTTTGTAAAGTATTGTATATAATAGTATAGTCACCGCTGGTTGCAGCATCTTCCTTGTTAAGGATGATGGTTTTAACACCAGAATCAATGATCATATCAATGTGATCGTCTTCCAGAATGGTTTCACGCTCAAGAATGATCTCATTACGAGGGATAGAAACCACCTCACCGGTGTCTTCATCAACGAAGTCTTCTATCCAAGTTTTAAGCACCCTTGCGGCAAGCTTGCGGCCGATGAATTTCTTCAAGCCAGATTTGCTTACCTTAACCTCATCGGCAAGTTCAAACAACTCTAATATGTCTTTATCAGAGTCGTAACCTATGGCACGAAGAAGCGTTGTAACCGGGAATTTTTTCTTACGGTCAATGTAAGCGTACATCACGTTGTTAACGTCTGTAGCAAACTCTATCCATGAACCTTTAAAAGGTATAACACGGGCAGAGTACAATTTAGTACCGTTTGTGTGGCGGCTTTGGCCAAAGAACACACCTGGCGAACGGTGTAACTGAGAAACAATTACACGCTCCGCACCGTTGATAACAAATGTACCTTTAGGTGTCATGTAAGGGATAGTACCCAGGTACACGTCCTGTACAATTGTTTCAAAATCTTCATGCTCAGCATCGTTACAGCTAAGGCGAAGTTTTGCTTTCAATGGCACGCTGTAAGTTAACCCGCGCTCGATACACTCGCGTATATCATAACGTGGCGGGTCAATAAAGTAATCCAGGAACTCCAGCACGAAGATGTTCCTTGAATCAGAAATCGGAAAGTTCTCTGCGAATACTTTAAACAAACCTTCTTTGTAGCGGTTGTCTGAAGTGGTTTCTAATTGAAAAAATTCCTGGAAAGATTGCAACTGTACATCCAGAAAATCGGGGTAGTCAAGTACCTTCCGGCTGGTTGCAAAGTTTACTCTTTGATCAATAGTGTTTGCCAAGGTATTATAATTTAAATTTATTAACCTGTGTTAGATATGAGATTTTAAATGTGAGATTTGAGACCAGGCCGCAAGCCATTTACTTCAACAAAATCGTGAGATCTCATATCTCATATCTCACGTCTCAAACCCGACTTGTATAAACAGCAATAGACCCCGACCAAAAACGGCCGGAGTCTGATGCTATTGTGTGGGTGTTAAATTATTTAACCTCAACTACTGCTCCAGCTTCCTCTAATTGTTTTTTCAGAGATTCAGCTTCTTCTTTAGTTACACCGGTTTTCACTTCTTTCGGAGCGCCGTCAACTAAGTCTTTAGCTTCTTTCAAGCCTAGGCCAGTTAAGTCTTTTACTAATTTAACAACTGCTAATTTAGCGCCACCTGCTTCTTTCAGGATAACGTCAAATGCAGTTTGTGCTGCTTCAGCAGCCGGTGCGTCATCGCCACCAGCAGGAGCAGCAGCAACTGCAACAGCAGCAGCAGCAGGCTCAATGCCATACTCATCTTTTAATATCTGAGCTAGTTCGTTTACTTCTTTTACTGTTAAGTTTACCAACTGTTCAGCAAACGCTTTTAAATCCGCCATTTTATTTTTGTTTTTACTGTAATACTTTTTGTTTGAATCGAACTTTTAATGAGGCGTTCGTTAACCTCTTTCTTGTAATGTTTTCACAACACCTGCCAGTATGTTTCCGCCTGATTGTAATGCAGAAACAACGTTTTTTGCCGGTGATTGCAGTAAGCCTATAACCTCTCCTATCAGTTGTTCCTTTGATTTCAAGTTGATCAAAGTATCTAACTGATTGTCGCCAACGAAAACAGCCTGATCGATGTAAGCTGCTTTAAGTACAGGTTTGTCACCTTTTTTCCTAAGCTTTTTGATCAGCTTGGCAGGAGCCGTTGCTGATTTAGAGAAAAGGATAGATGATGAACCTTTTAAAACATCATATATTGGGCTAAAATCGCCACCAGCAGCTTCCATAGCTTTTTTAATCAAGCTGTTTTTTGCTACCTGCATGGTGATTTCGTTTTCGAAGCACTGACGACGGATATCATTAACTTTTGCAACCGTAAGATCAGCGGTATCAGTAATGTAGAAATTACCGTACTCTTTCATCTGCTCAGTTAGGGCAACAACAAGGTCGTATTTTTCTTCTTTTGTCATGATTAGATCCCCGCTACTGATTTAGTTTCCACTGTTATACCCGGCGACATTGTCGACGAAAGGTGTATACTCTTAAAATAAGTTCCTTTAGCTGCTGACGGTTTCAATTTAGAAAGAGTTTGCAATACTTCTAATGCATTCTCATAAATCTTGTCTGCAGAGAAAGAAGCCTTTCCTATCGAGGTATGGATGATACCGGTTTTGTCAACCTTGAAATCGATCTTACCACCTTTTACCTCAGTTACAGCTTTACCAACTTCGGTTGTTACTGTACCTGATTTAGGGTTAGGCATCAAGTTACGCGGACCGAGAATACGACCCAAACGACCTACTTTAGCCATAACACTTGGCATTGTTATGATAATATCAACATCAGTCCATCCGCCTTCGATCTTGGCGATAAATTCGTCCAAACCTACGTAATCTGCACCTGCATCTTTTGCTTCTTGTTCCTTATCAGGAGTACAAAGCACTAATACACGTACAGTTTTACCGGTTCCGTGAGGTAAGGTAGCTATACCACGCACCATTTGATTGGCTTTACGTGGGTCAACACCTAAACGTACATCAATATCAACTGAGGAATCAAACTTGGTATTGGTAATTTCCTTTACCAAAGCTGATGCATCCTGTAATGTGTAAGCCTTGTTCGCCTCAATTTTGGAAAGTGCCGCTTTTTGATTTTTTGTTAATCTTGCCACTGTCTTAAACTGATTTGTATAAATTAATTTTTATTTCGTTTAGCAAATTACCTTGCTTGCGAAATTGTTAGTTCCAGGGAGCCGTACCTGATACGGTGATTCCCATACTGCGGGCAGTACCTGCCACCATTTTCATGGCTGATTCTACTGTAAATGCATTCAAATCGGTCATTTTATCTTTAGCAATGGTCTCAACCTGATCCCAATTTACATTACCAACTTTTTTACGGTTAGGCTCTGCAGAACCACCCTTAAGGCCAGTAGCTTCTAAAAGCTGAATTGCCACAGGAGGGGTCTTAATGATAAAATCAAACGACTTATCGACATAAACAGTAATAACTACCGGAAGCACTTTACCAGCTTTATCCTGGGTACGTGCGTTGAACTGCTTGCAAAACTCCATTATGTTCACGCCTTTTGCACCCAATGCTGGGCCAATTGGCGGAGATGGGTTTGCAGCGCCGCCCTTCACCTGTAGCTTTACCATCGCACCGACTTCTTTTGCCATTTTACTTTGTTTTAATTATAACTCAATGTTAGTAAGTGGAAGCTAAGTAACATTTAAGATTTTGTGAGTGTCGCCGGTGATTGGTTACCCGTTTATATCAGCACTCGTTAATATTCTGTTTAACTGATTGTAGTTATTGCTAACGTGCAATCTTTAACTTATTCTTTTTCAACCTGCATGTAATTCAACTCAAGCGGCGTACGGCGCCCGAATATCTTTACCATTACCTTCAGTTTCTTCTTCTCTTCGTTTACTTCTTCGATAACACCACTAAAGCCGTTGAAAGGGCCATCCATAACTTTCACGTTTTCCCCTACATAGTAAGGCACGCTCATGGTCTCTGTTTGTGCACTCATCTCGTCAACCTTACCTAAAATACGGTTAACTTCTGTTTGGCGGAGCGGAATTGCATTACCGGCTTTATCGCCAAGAAAACCAATTACACTATTAATGTTCTTAATGATGTGCTCCAGTTCGCCATCAAGCTGAGCTTCCATTAATACATATCCAGGGAAATAGTTGCGCTCTTTTGCGATCTTTTTCCCATCGCGCATTTGGTAATATTTTTCGGTAGGGATCAATACCTGCGGAACAAGGTGGGTAATGCCTAAACGGTTTACTTCGGCATCAATATATTGCTTTACCTTTTTTTCTTTACCGCTGATAGCCCTAACTACGTACCACTTTAATTGATCGCTCATTTATCTATATAATTAGGCTAAAGAAGTATAAAATTGATTGAGCAGGTAACCAATTATCTGGTCCATGCCAAAAATTATCATAGCAATGATAATTGCAGCAACCAGTACCAAAATAGCGCTGTTCTGCAATTCTCTCCAGGTTGGCCAGGTTACTTTCTCGGTCAACTCTATGTATGATTCCTTTATATACTCAGCTACACCAGCCATATTAATTCATTACTTAAGCACGGGAACAAGGATTCGAACCCTGATCAAAGGTTTTGGAGACCTCTATTCTACCGTTGAACTATTCCCGTGTATAACCTTTGCAGGCTTAATACTTTACTTATTATATTAACAAAGTACTCAGGATAAACCCGAGTACTTTGTTATATAAATTAACCTTTCCATTTTCCCGCAAGCGGGTAAGGAGGATTATTTTAAGATTTCAGTTACCTGACCGGCACCTACTGTACGACCACCCTCACGGATAGCGAAACGTAAACCTTTTTCCATTGCGATAGCGTTGATCAGCTTTACAGTGATGGTAACGTTATCACCAGGCATAACCATTTCTACACCTTCAGCAAGTGTGATCTCACCAGTTACGTCAGTTGTACGGAAGTAGAATTGCGGACGGTATTTGTTGAAGAATGGAGTGTGACGGCCACCTTCAGCTTTTGACAATACGTAAACTTCTGCTTTGAAATCAGTGTGTGGATTAACTGAACCTGGTTTGCAAATAACCATACCACGACGGATATCAGTTTTTTCAATACCACGTAACAATAAACCTACGTTGTCACCAGCTTCACCACGATCAAGGATCTTGCGGAACATCTCAACACCAGTTACGGTTGATTTCAAGTTCTCAGCACCCATACCCAAGATGTCAACAGGCTCACCAGAGTTGATAACACCACGCTCGATACGACCAGTTGCAACAGTACCACGACCAGTGATCGAGAATACGTCCTCAACAGGCATCAAGAAAGGAAGGTCTGTCAAACGTGGAGGAATTGGAATGTAGCTATCTACAGCATCCATTAACTCCATAATTTTAGCTACCCATTTCGGATCGCCGTTCAAGCCACCAAGAGCAGAACCTTGAATAACAGGGATATCATCACCAGGGAAATCGTAGAATGATAATAATTCACGGATTTCCATTTCAACTAATTCTAATAACTCAGGATCATCAACCATGTCCACTTTGTTCATGAACACAACCAATGAAGGTACACCTACCTGACGAGCCAAAAGGATGTGCTCGCGAGTTTGTGGCATAGGACCATCAGTAGCAGCAACCACAATGATTGCACCGTCCATCTGAGCAGCACCAGTAACCATGTTCTTCACATAGTCAGCGTGACCTGGGCAGTCAACGTGAGCATAGTGACGGTTAGCAGTTGAATATTCAACGTGAGCGGTATTGATTGTAATACCACGTTCTTTTTCTTCAGGAGCTGAGTCAATTGAATCAAATGAACGAGCTTCTGATAAACCAGCGTCAGCCAATACTTTAGTGATAGCTGCGGTAAGAGTAGTTTTACCGTGGTCAACGTGACCGATAGTACCGATGTTTAAGTGCGGCTTACTGCGGTCAAATTTTTCTTTTGCCATGATTTATTTTGTTTGTAGGTTAATTTATAATTTATATAATATGTTACTATTATGAGCCAACAATGGGATTTGAACCCATGACCTCTTCCTTACCAAGGAAGTGCTCTACCCCTGAGCTACGTCGGCTGATTGCATTCTCAATCGCTTGTTATGTTATCTCAGGTATAATACCTCGACTAACTACCCCACGCAACCGATGAACTAACAGAGCGGAAGACGAGGTTCGAACTCGCGACCTATAGCTTGGAAGGCTATCGCTCTACCAACTGAGCTACTTCCGCTTTCAATTCTTAAAAATAAATTAGTGATTTAATGATATCATGATTACTCATAAACTCATTAAATCACTAATTAAAGTGGGGAGAGAAGGATTCGAACCTTCGTAGCCGAAGCAACGGATTTACAGTCCGTCCCATTTGACCGCTCTGGTATCTCCCCATTTGTTGATTTCGGACCTGCAGTGCTAAGTGGAAGCTAGACACCACATTTCCGAAATAAACAGAGCCTCCTATCGGGATCGAACCAATGACCTACTGATTACAAGTCAGTTGCTCTACCAGCTGAGCTAAGGAGGCTTAAATTTTTAAGCTTTTAATCAAATTAAAGAACTTTCTCCCTTTAAAGTTTGTTGTTTGATGACCTCCTTGAAAGGGACTGCAAATCTACAAAAATTAATATCTGTACAAAACTTTTTTGCAAAAAAAATCGGCAGGCTAAAAACCTGCCGATTTGAGAGTAAAAATCCCACTTCTTATACTTAAAAATCGTCTTCTGCTGTTAGTAACGCAGCTTTCTTGGCAGCATCAGCAGCAATGGCGTTTTTGGTTTTATGCTTATCTATTTGTTTGCGTAAGCTTTCCACCACCAAGTCGGTAGCTTCTTCGAAGCTCTTGCACTTTTCTTTTGCAAATATTAAGTTGCCGGGAAGTTGTAATTTTATTTCAGCAATCTTATTTGCCTCATCTTCTACATTTTCCAATTTAAGATATGCTTCGGCGCTTATAATGTGGTCGTAAAATGTTTCCAGTTTATCCACCTTTTTCTGGATGAATTCAATCAGCTTTTTGTCTGCTGTGAAATGGATAGCTTGCACTGTAACTTTCATTTTTCCTCCTTGTTTAACCCTTTGGATGGGCTTGTTTGTAAATAGACTTTAAACGTTCAACTGAATTATGGGTATAAATTTGGGTGGCGCTTAAGTTAGCGTGACCCAGAAGTTCTTTAATGGCGTTAAGGCTGGCGCCATTATTTAATAAAGTAGTAGCAAACGTGTGCCGTAGCACATGAGGACTTCTTTTTGTTTGGGTTGATATGTATGATAAATATTTCTGCACCGTCAAATAAATGAGCTTGGGATATACCGCTGCTCCTTTATTTGTAACGATCAACGTTAAAGAATTGTTATCAAAATTTTCACTTTTCAGTGCATCTATATATTTGTGGAGCAGCAAAACCAATTGGCTGTTCATTGGTATGATACGCTCTTTATTGCGTTTTCCCAGTACTTTGAGCGTACTATCATGAAAATTGATACTTCCCGGAGTGAGGCCTGTAAGTTCTGCCAGGCGCATACCTGTTCCAAAGAGTAACTCAATTATAAGCTTATCTCTAAGGCCGGCAAAATCATTTGTAAATACTTCTGCAATGCCTGTGTCTCTATCTAAAAGTTCGGTTAGCTTATCCGCTTCAACAACTGTTGGCAAGTGCTTTGGCGTTTTAGGAGCTATGATGCGCGATGTAGGATTTGTGCTGATCTCACTTTCCTGTAGCAAAAACTTAAAGTATTTGCGGAGCGTAGCAAGCTTTCGGTTTACAGAGCGTGCGCTAAGCGTTTCATCAGAGACCATCCAGTTGCGGATGTCGTGGTGTGTTATTTCTGAAGGATGTAGATAAACCGGGGAACTGTCAGGTGGATTTAGAAAGGCGAAGAATTGTTCCAGATCTGACTGGTAGGCTGATACAGTATGCGGTGAATACCTTTTCTCGAATTGTATGTACTGTATAAACTTGCCTAAAAACATAAAAACTATTTGTACATCCAGAGCATTGAATGTACAAATAGTTTTTTTATAGTGACAAGAAAATCTGGAAAATTCTTTTGAATGAACAAAAAGAATTAAACAGTTTCCTGGTTCATACCTTGTTTGTAGATGGCATGCTTAACTACGTGCCTGCGAGTTACAGATTTCTTTTCGAAAGCTTGGCGGCTGCGAAGTTCGCGCAATACACCTGTTTTCTCAAATTTCTTTTTGAAGCGTTTCAATGCTTTATCTAATGATTCGCCGTCTTTTACGTTGATAATGATCATAATCCCAAATACCTCCTTTCAGGGACGTCAAAGGTAGGAAATGTTTTTTACATCTGTAATACAATATTTTAATAATTATTCGAGGAGCAAAACTGCAGCTTTTAGGGTGTAGAAAGTGGTGGCAAGCTGCGCTTGTCCGGAGGAAGTGCAATAAACTTTTTGTAGCTGTCGTTTATGTACGCTGCTACAGATTCACTATTGTTACTTCTCAGGAAAGCATAACTGGGCCGGTATAATGTTATAAAATTCTCCAGGTCCTGGCCTTTAAGCGGCACGATGCTGCCCACATATGCTTTATTAAATACTTCATCAACGTGGCGTTCTTCAGCTTCTTTCCTGAAAAATCTTTTAAGCCGGCGGGCATCTTTCCCCGATTTACTAAACCATGTAGACGGAGAAAAAGCGTAAACCCTCGCCTTCTCATACACATCAGGATACTCCTTCTGCGGATCAAAGGGCAACCTTGTAGAACGTATGTTTACCTGCCCTAAAGCTATGGCTTTCGTTGTAAGCGATATACGCTTAGCTCGCATGTCCACCACGTAAAGCGTATCTGAATCATAGCCCGGCGATGTAAAAACAAGCGTATGACCGGTAGCTGTTCGAATGCTAAAATCACCGTTTTTATCTGTAAGGGTTATCTGCTTGTTATTAACGTCTCTGATGAAAACGTTGTCCAGCTTGGTGTTCGAGCCAGACTCAACTACAGTACCCTTAAGCGGTTCCTGGGCACGCGCATAACCGAAAGAAATAACAAGAAGGATAACGGAATAAACTAGCTTTTTCATGGCAGCGGACATATAACTAAGTTGTGCAATTTACACGCCAGTTATGCTGTTGCACCTTTACTTTCCTCACTTTTTTGCAATAAAAAACCCGGCTTAAAGCCGGGTTTTTGTATTATTTCTTCCAGGTGTTATTATCCGGGTTAAAATCTGGTAGTGACTTATCAGGGTCGTAAGTTACCGACTCTATTTCTTCGGTAGAATTGTATTTCACAACAAAGCTGTTGTTACGCTCCCAAATTTCTACCGGAAGTTTGATCCGGTCGGTTTTGCCGCTTTTGGTTTTTACTTCCAGTATAACCGGCATCACCATCTTATCCATATTGGTTATGGTGATCAAAGCTCCTTTAGATGGGTCGCCGCTAACGTATTTCACGTCGTTTACGGCAACGTCCAGTCTCCAGTTGTTCAGTATCCAGCCTCTCCAGAACCACTGCAGGCTCTCGCCGGAAGCATTTTCCATCGTGCGGAAGAAATCGTCAGGTGTAGGGTGTTTAAATGCCCACCTATTGATATACGTACGGAATGCAAAGTCAAAACGTTCATGCCCCAGCACCTGGTCGCGCAGTAAGCCTAGCGCAGTGCCCGGTTTAAAATATAGCAGCATACCGTTGTTTGCTTCTTTCAGGTTTTCAGGGTTGCTCAATACAGGCTCAAGCGTTTGGCGAGTAAGTATCTCACCCATGCGCTGCATGTCCTGCGGTTTTTTAGGAGCATACTCGCCTTTGTTGAAATCGGCAGTGCTAAGCGTGTTAATAAAGGTGTTAAAACCTTCGTCCATCCAACCGTAAAGGCGCTCGTTAGAACCAACGATCATCGGGAACCAGGTGTGCCCAAACTCGTGATCGTTAACGCTCCATAGCTGCGACCTTTTTGCACGGTAACCGCAAAACACAATGCCGGGGTATTCCATACCGCCTACGTTACCTGCTACAGCGGTAGCGGCAGGGTATGGGTATTCAAACCATTGTTTTGAGTTATATTCAATAGATCTTTTAACGTACTCTGTAGAACGGCCCCATGCATCGTTGCCGTTGCTTTCTACCGGATAGGCTGAGATGGCTACCGACTTTTTACCACTTGGCAGGTTCATTTTAGCGGCATCAACAATAAATGCTGCTGATGAGCCCCATGATGCGTCACGAGCATTTTTGATTTTAAAATGCCAGGTAAGCTCTTTTTTACCAGCCGGGCGCGATGCAGCATTTGTAACTTCGTCTGCAGAACGGATCACAACAGTATTCTCGCTCTTCTCTGCTTCTGCCCAACGCTTAAGCTGCTCCGGCGTGTACACATCCTGTGGGTTAAGTAACTCACCGGAAGCAACCACAATGTGATTAGCCGGCGCGGTAATGCTCAGGTCAAAGTCGCCATACTCCAGGTAAAACTCGCTTGGGCCGGTGTACGGCAGCGGGTTCCACCCCATTACATCATCATATACGTACATGCGGGGATACCACTGCGCTATGGTGTATACTTTACCGTTTTTGGTATTGAGGATACCGTTACGATCACTGCCATACTCAGGCGTGATGAAAGAGTATTGGATATCAAGCTTTACCTGGCCGCCGTTGGCTTTAACCGCTTCGGGCAGGAAGATCTGCATACGGGTATCGTTGATGATGTATTTCAGCGTGTCGGCGCCCTTAGTGCCGGCAATCCTAACCGATTTAATTTTGTACCCAGCATCAAACTGTTGGCCGTGGCCACCGTTACGGCTGCCGCTTACCGGCGTAATGGCTGTACCGCGCGAATCCTGCCTGAAAAGGTTCTGATCCAGCTGCATCCATAAAAAGCCCAGGTTTTGCGGGCTGTTGTTGGTGTAGGTAAGTACTTCTGAACCGGTGATCTGATTGGTCTGATCATTAAGTGTTGCCGCCAACTGGTAGTCGGCGCGGTTTTGCCAATAACGCGGACCCGGCTCGCCGCTTGCCGCCCGGTAATCGTTGCCGTTCTTGGTGTAGAACAACGGTGCGAACGCATCGTGGTAATTATAGGTTGATACAGGGGCCGGGGTTTGCTGCGCCTGTGCTGCAGTGCCCACTGCCATTACTGCCAACGCTAAGCCGGCAAACAGGGTTGATCTCATTTTAGGAATAATTTTTTAAATAAAACGCAAGTATAATAATTAAGGCCGAGTGTTAAAGGGGTGTAATGAGTAAGTTACCGGAAGTATCTACAACCAGAGCCCTACGGGTCGCGCCTGGCCTGGTTGTATACCAAATGTTTCGTTTCGCAAAAGCGAAACACCCGAAACAGCTATTTTTCGTAATTAATTAAAAAACAGCAAGTTACAAAAAACAAGCGAAACAGCCCGAAACAGTAGTGGCAATTTAAATAGTGTAGATAAGTGTTTGTTTTAAAGTAACTTATTAGAATTTAGACAAGCTAGGGTAAGCTACCCGAAACACTCCTGGCCGAAACACTTTTGACCTCATTTACCATGGTGTCAGTCTAAGCCTGTCATAAACCTGTACGCCTTGCTAATGGTTCGACAGGCTCACCATGACAAGTTTGTTTAGCCTTATTGCTAAGAGTTCGCCGCCGTCATGTCAGTCTGAGCTTGTCGAAGAACTGTACGACTTGCTAATGGTTCGACAGGCTCACGATGACAAATTTATTATTTGCATTGTCCGCCATGTCAATCTGAGCTTGTCGAAGATCTGTACGCCTCGCTAATGGTTCGACAGGCTCACCATGATAACTTGCCTGTTTTGTAATCAATCTCAACCACTTGTCAGTCTGAGCTTGTCGAAGACTTGTAAGAGCGGCTAATGGTTCGACAGGCTCGCGATGACAACTTGCCTGTTTTGTAATCAATCTCAACCACTTGTCAGTCTGAGCTTGTCGAAGACTTGTAAGAGCGGCTAATGGTT
>NZ_JCAWAI010000001.1:0-696335 GCF_059691875.1 Mucilaginibacter sp. 320_HR | reverse complement strand
GGTTCGACAGGCTCGCGATGACAAGTTTGCTAATGTTAGTCTTAGCTTGTCGAAGACCTGTACGATTGACTAATGGTTCGACAGGCTCACCATGACAAGTTTACTATCGCTAAGAGTTCGCCTCCATGTCAGTCTGAGCTTGTCGAAGACTTGTAAGAGCGACTAATGGTTCGACAGGCTCACCACGACAAGTTTGACCCGTCAGACTAAGCTTATAAAAGACCTACTTTAACTCTTTATTGTAAACAGCTTCATCGAAGCCAAAGAACAGAAAACCATCTTTCTCGATAACAGGGCGTTTAATCATGCTGGTTTTTTCTTGTAAAAGTTTAAGTGCATCTGCAGATGTTTTCACGCTGTCCTTAACAACCGGATCTAGTTGTTTCCAGGTAAGTCCCTGCTTGTTCATAAACTTTTCGTAACCTGCTTTTTCATTCCATTCCTGCAGCTTTTCGGCGCTTACACCCAGCTTCTTAAAGTCATGAAACTCGTAAGCTATATTGTTCGCCTTAAGCCAGTCAAGGGCTTTCTTAACGGTGTTGCAATTTGTTATTCCGTAAACTTTCATGAGGCAAATGTACTTATCGGTCCGATATTTACAGCAGGCAGTAACGTCTATGCGGTTAATCGCCTCCGGCAGTCTTTTCCACGTTTACCTGGCTTATTTTCGCCGCCTCTTTAACACCTTCGGTACTAATGTAAAAAGCTCCGGCGGGGTCAAACATCAATCCTTCTACCTGAGGGAACTCCTTTTTATCTACCTCCAGGTAGTACTTGGGTTTACCATCGGCAGATAACACCAGCACACGCTGGCTTGGCCCATCGGCAATATAGATCTCTTTGGTGGCCGGGTTTACCGCTATTTCTGATGGCCGAATTTCCTTGTGCTTTTTACCTTTTTTATTCGCCTTGACATTGTCATCGCAACTGATCACCGGGTCTGCCATATCCAGCGTGTAAACCGGCTGGTTGTTAAACTTGCGAGCGGGCAGGTCAAAACTAAATACCTTTTTTACTTTGCTGCCCTGGTCGCCATCCTTTTGCCCTATTAGCAACCTGTCGTTAGGTGCATCAAAAAACAGGGATTCTATGTTGTCTGTTTCTGTAAGGGGTAGATCGTACTGTTTAACTACTTTGCCTGCAGCATTCACTTCATACAGCTGCCCGTCAGAACGCATTACAAAAAAGCTGTTATGCGCGTAGGCAATGCCTTCGTAGTCGCCATTGTCGCTAAACCTTATCTCGTTGGCAATTTTTTTGGCTTGCAGGTCATATATGTAAATGATGCCTTTTTGATCCTGAACGGCGCAAACCTTGTCTTCGCCCATCCAGGCCATGCCTGATATTTCTTTTAAGGCTTTAGGCATCTCCCACTCTTTAGCAGAGATCAACTTGCCCGCCACACATGAACTGCTTTCGCCACCGGATTGCTCATCCGCTTTGGCTTTTTTATTCTTATCTTTCTTTTTTTCGTTTTTAGAACCTTTTTTATCCTCTGCGCCAGAGCTACCTTTTAAATGAGAAAAGGTTAACGCCGCTATCATTACCAATACAACTATACCACCGAGGATTATGCCTAATCTATACTCTTTCATGCTTATAAAAATTGGGTATCTATACTCCTTTAAGTAGAAATAACAAAGTTTGTTTTATAAAGCTAAGAAACATGCAAACTGATCTTACCCCCCTGATTACATACAGGTAATCTCGTCGGCCAGCACATACCGACAAAGACTGTTACCGCCCCTCTGCATACTTCCTGAAGTAACCGCATTCTTTAAGCACTTCTTTGTAATAGTTTGTTGCTGCGTATTTGCTTTTTAGTTCTTTAAAGCGTTCTCCGGCTTCAGGCATATCGTCCCCCGGTTCATAATTTTCATCATTGGCAAAGTGCTTATTGTACTGGCGGTTGCGGTCGCATTTACTCAGCAGGAACACGAGTTTTGCTTTTTGTTCGTTACCCGGAGCGTTGGCCAAAGCTATTTTGTAATACTTTTCGGCAATGTTGGGCGAGGTGAAGTAATCGCGGTAATCTTTATCATACAGATCGGGCTGATAAGCATACCCGGTGAGTTCTGTTTGGAAGAACACGCGAGAGTTGCCGTAATGCGTGATATTGTAATAAGCGTTGCCAAGCTTTAACGCGGCATTATACTTGTTTTTTCCGGAGCGAAGATCTTCCTTAAGCTGCTGTATAACCTCTAAGAATTTTAAGGAGGTGTAGCTTACCTTTGACTCTGCTGCATCGCAATCGTGGCAGTCGTTCAACCTGCTGGTGAACGGATCAGCCTGCAGTTTACCCAAACCTGCATCTTTTGCTTTTATCATGAACTTTAGCGCAGAGCCAATATCTTCTTTGTAGGTGGCAACAAGCGCCTGGTGGTAATACAACTGCTCGTATTTAACCGGAGAGTACCGGGCCATGGCTTTTTCGAAAGGCGATTTATTTACTTTAAGAAGCTGCTTTTCCAATGAATCAACACTAATACTGTCGGTGTAAATGTGCGGTACATCCTTAAAAAAGTTGGCTTTAACAAACTGGTGTTGTTTAATGTAAAGGCCGCCAATTTCGTTCTTCATCCATTGGATGGCGTTTGTAAATCTTAAGGCCTTAACCGTGGTTTTATTGTCCCGCAAATTAGCTAACCAGTTCAGCGGTTCTACCAGGTAGTTCTCTACACCGGCATCCATACGCTTTGCGGAGCGTACATACAATAAAATGCTGAGCAGCTTATATTGCGCTGTTACTTCGCTATTACCGGCCGGCAGCTCGTTTTTAGCGAGGGCATAATATTTCTGCGCACGTTTTACATCATAATGTAAGTAGTGAAGGTAGCCCGCCGCCATGTGCCAGTAATACGGCTTGCTAATACCTTTAACTGCTGATATTGAGTCAACCAGCCGTAGGCCGCGGTCGTTTGCCAAACTTTGCTGACGGGCTTTGATCAAAGCTTTATTGTAGGCAGCCTCGCGTGCGGCAGCGTTCTTTTCGTCGGCAAGTTTAGCTGCACTGCCATCTGTATTAAACGGAAATACGGTTTGATAATCGAGCTTGCTCTCGTCCACTTTGGCGTCGCCGGCTTCTTCTTCGGCCATGTTTACCAAACGGCTAAGCAGCAGATCCAGCTTTTCTGATCCGGGGTTGATAGCGGCTATCTCTTTAATGGCGCGGGCGGCATCGTTATTTATACCCAGCAAATGCCAAAGGGTGATGCGTTCTTCGGGTGTTTTAGCCAGTTTAAGTGTTTGGCGCCAGTCGGCTTCTTCCTGCGGGTGAAAGCTCCACTCGCTGGGCAGGTACATTTGCCAGGTGTAGTTGTAGCACAAGCTATAATGGTAATTGGCGTGCGCGTAATCCTTTTGGGCATACTCCGCACCTGCCAGGTAACCCAATGCCCGGTAGTACAACAAATTGCGCGGGAATTCCTTCTCGTACTTGTAAAATACCGGTTTTACGCTATTGCCTGTGGTATCGCTAAAGTATTGGTTACGCACCAGCTGAAACCACAACCGCTGCCTGATAAATTTGTCTTTAAAGGTTGCCAGCGCGCGGTTTATTCGTCCCTCGATATTAGCCGCAGGCTGCTTATGCGGCACCTTTTCATACCAGTAATCAACATCCTGCACAGCGTAGCTTTCGCAATCCTTAGAAAGTGGCAGGTAATTAAAAAACGTTTTGCCCCGGCCATCAAGCCGGGCAGCTACACGTTTATAAAGCGAATCTGCCCTGCGCGTATTGGCCTTGAATAAAAGAAAATTGATTTGAGCGGTGCTTAACTGCTGGCCAAGGTACTCCTGCCATTCAGCCACTACCAGGTCGTTATAGCGACGGTTGTTATCGCCTATAGGGCCAACATCATAGCCATAATAACGGTTGTAACCGTCGTAAAAAAATGGGGTGTAATGTTTATTAACAAAATACTCTGGTGCAAACACCGAGTTGTCATCATAGCCGATATCTGCACAAGCCCATACCAGGCCGGCACCGGAAATGACCAGGATGCTAAAAATGATCAGCGATAGTGTTGAGGACGTTTGCAGTAAACGCAGGCGGACCGATGTTAGATAGCTCATAAAATATCAATATCCTGTTTGGCAGCGGCGCTAATTTACCTGATAGTTGCTTAGCAGCCTCTTCCAGAGTGTTAAGGTTAGTTTCTTCAAGCTTAAAAGTATCGTTTTGTTTTATATAAATGCCTTTAAAAAAAAATGATGTTGTTGCTTTAAAAGCATTTTGGCCGGCGCGGATGAAGTTAGCGCTCCTCTGCAGATCAGCCCGGGTGATTTTAGTATAAAGGTTTACAATGCGGCTATCGCGACTTTGCACAGCCCAGGAGAAAACAGGTAAAGCTACATCCAGTTGCAGCGGATAACTGCCTATGCGTGCAAGATACCGCGCGGCATCGTTCTCGTTATAAATAGAGTTCGCCTGTATTCCCGCGCTTACTTTACCCATGTTGTAAAACATCAGCACGCCGCGGTCTGCAGGAGGCACACCGGTGCGCTCTCGGAATTTTACCTGGTGCAGCCGTATGGTTACTTGCAGGCTGCAATGCACATACTTTTTTAGCGCCTGCAAATAAGTGAAGTACTTTTCACGGGTGGCGTCCGTCCAGTCGCAGTCAATTTGAATTGCTTTATAGCTGATATGATGCCTGGAAGCGATGACCGAGATAAGCCGCGCGCTTTTGTAAGCAAGGCTATCCACATTGCTCAACGTTGTTTGAAGAAAAGCCTGATTGGTGATAAATACTACAGGGGTGACATCGATATTTTTCAACGAGGTACTCACGCTTAATGTGGCATTGGGAATAACTTGTTGACGGCGGGAGTCCCACTTGATATCAAAAAACCGCAGGTAGAGGCGGTTATCTGCTGTTTGCTTTAGCAGATCCTGCTGACCAGAGTTAAGCGTGTAATTGGTTTTCCAGTAATAGAACGCTGCTTTAGGCGGACCTTCCTGCCTGCAAGTACAAAATAGCAAGCAACAAACCGCGATAAAAGCTACCCTGCGGACTAACGACAACGAAACAACAGTCATATCAGCCCGCAAGATAGTAAAGCAAATTTAAGCTAGTGGTTTAATTCCTTGATCCGCCGCTGCTGGTATCATCGTTGTTTATACCGCGCTGGTTCTTTTTAATACTGCTGTTAAGCTTTCCAAACTTGTAGTTTACACCTACGCCGAGTGTCCTGTAGAAATTGTAGTTGTAAGAATAATTTGTAAAGTCTTTGGTACGGGTAGAGAAATCGACCTTAAAGAATTCCTTGAAAGGGCTGTTAACATAAACCGAAACATTCAGTTTCTTGTTCAGGAACTCTTTAGAGCCATTGAAGCCATAGCCAAACCAGTAATTGTCCGTACCCTGCAGCAACACGTACCGGCTATCAAAGCTGATGTTTAGCCCTACGCGGTACCCATCGTCAAACTTGTAACTGGCATAGCTGAACACGTGGCCCTGGTAGCCATTGTTCTTGAACAGTTCGCCGCCGTAATAGCCTTCCAGCCAGATGTGCAGCAGTTCAGCATTCATATTCACGTTGAATTTAGGCGTGATAGGATAATTAGTATTGAGGTCCAACCCCAGTGTTTTGTTCTTGCCCACGTTGGCATAAGTGGTAGTGGTTACAATACCGTTCACGCTGGATAAGTTTTGTATGGTATTGTTAGCAAACGAATAGCTGGCACTCAGGTTGAGCGATCCTTTCGAGAAGTTGCCGTAGCTCAGTTCAAAGTTGTTGTTTACCGACGGGCGAAGGTTGGGATTACCTGTGTTTATGTAATTGGGGTTAGACCGATCTGTAAACGGGTTCAACTGGTAAATGCCAGGGCGCTGTATACGCTGCGTAAAGCCAAAAGTTAAGCTACTGCTTTTTAAGCTGCGCTGCAACGAGAAAGATGGCACTACGTTGGTGAAGTTTTGATCGAGATTGGTAGCCGTTGATGTAAAATCAGCGTTGATGTTGGTGCGCTCGTAACGAACACCGCCCTTCAGGCTCCACTTTGTGAACTTTAAAGTGTAAGAATTATAAAGGCTGTATACATCCTGGTGGTAGTTAAAGTCATTGTCTTGGGTAGGGTCCGGAACGTAGGTGTTACTTGCTGCGTCAAATACATCCGTATGAAAACTGCTGAAGCTTTTGCGGTTGATGGCCTTACCGCCTGCTTCTATAGTCACTACCTTCAACGGGTGTATATAATCAAGCTGAGTCGTGTGCTCTTTCGTTCCTGCTGAGTTAAACTGATTATAATCTACCGCGTTGCCCGGGCTTACCATATTGTTGGTGCCGTTATCATTGTCGCTAAACTTGTACGACGCGGTAAGCAACCTGTCTTTATTGCCTTTAAAACCGCGCTGATAATTTACGCCAAAGTCCTTGCCGTTAAACTTGCCGTCGTTATTATTAGTGTTAATGTATTTTGATTCAACACCATTATCGTTCTGTTCGGTGTTGGTGGTACTCTCGCTGTTGTTAGCGTTTTTATAGTAGTTGAACTGTCCGGTAATGAGGTTGAGTGAATCTGCTTCAAAACTTAATTCTGTACTTACATAAGTGTTCTTGCCGCCGCTGCGCCTGCTGCCATTCTGCTCGATAAAGGATGGCGTGTTTAAAAAATCTGTACGGTTATAAAAATCAGCCGAGCGCGGCCGGCGCTCTCCCGTACCCGTAAAGCCGCTAAGCCCGAACTTACCCTGCTTTACGGTTAAGTTAGCGTTAGCGCGGTAACCAAAAACACTATTGTAGTTGCTGTTTAACGATCCGTTGTAACCTTGATCGGCATTCTTTTGCGTAATGATGTTAATAATACCTGCTAAACCTTCCGCATCATACTTAGCCGGCGGCGTGGTGATCACCTCGATCTTTACAATGTTGGTACCCGGCATCGCTTTCAAGATATCCGACGGATTTCGCGCCATAATAGCTGATTCTTTACCGTTCAGCAATATTTTGTAATTGCCGCTGCCACGCAACTTTATGGCATCATTAGCATCTACCGACAGTAAAGGTACTTTGCGAATCATGTCCAGTGCCGACAGGGTTTTACTTTCCGGATCGGCCAATACATCATAGCTCAACCGGTCTACCTCCTGCTTCATTAACGGACGTGCAGCTGTAACCGAAACTTCTTTTAATTGCTTACTGGATGGCGCTATCATCACCTTACCAAGATTAACGGTAATACCGCCTTTTACATCAATTACTTTGGTGGCGTAGCCGATAGATATAAGTGAAAGTTTGTAGGCTTTAGCCGGCAGGTTAACAAGTTCAAAGGAGCCGTCATCTTTACTAAGCGTGCTTTTTACCGGGGCATTTGTTGCTGCATCAGAGAGAGCTACAGTTGCATATCCTAAAGGCTTGTTAGCTGCGGAATCTACTACAATCCCTTTGATGGTTATCTGCTGTGTACCTTGTGCAAATGATGCGATCGATAGAAAACAGCAAACTGCTGCCAGTAAAAGTCTTCTCATTTAATAGATGTTTAGGTTAAAAGACGCACAAAAATAGCCTTCGTTACACCTAAAAGAAGCATTTAACAGTTATTTAACTAAATTTTTAGGTAACAAGCTTGTTACCATAAACTAGATGATGTTATTAGCATCTACTTATTACATTCGAAAATCAATTTATAATATGCTTAAAATATGGGAGCCTGGAGTGCGGCAATTTTGGGAAACGATACGTCCTGCGAAGTTTACGAACGCTTCATAGAACTTTACAATTCAGGTTACGACCCGGGAAGTATTTCTGCAATAGTGTTAAAAGAGCAGCAAGAAAACCTCAAATACGACCGTACAAACGTTTGGTTTGCGCTAGCATTGGCATGCTGGGAGTGCAAAGTGTTAACCACCAAAATTCTTAAAGAGGTAGAAGTTATTATAGATACTGGCGAGGACATCAGGTATAACGAAGGCCTGGATGCAGGAGCAGGTTTTTTTAAAGAAAGAAAACGAGTATTGGTTAATTTTTTAAAAAAGCTCTCAGTAGAAAAAAGTAAGCCTCGGCTGAAAAAAAAAGACCCTGTTAAAATAGAAAGTGTTTTTTGCGCCGGAATGTGTTTAACATACCAAAATCAACAGGAAAAATATATAGGCATATATATTACCAGATCCGAACATTTTAAAGATAAAGGAAGTATCTCATTTTGGTTTTTAAACTTTGAATCAGCACAATTGCCTTTATTACAAACATTTTTAGATGCCAGACCAATAGGTTTAAAAGAATTAGGACCCGAATGGAAAAGCAGGCGTTACATGGGTCATCACACAGAAATATCCTACACAAAGGATTCTAAAGCTGCTTTTTTCCGAAATGTACCAGCCTTGCTGCATTTGGTGGGAAAACTTCCGGTTTACGATGACAGCGTAACCAATAATAGCAAGTGGCATTATATGGATCTTTATAATCCAGATAGTATAATAACCGAAATAGAACTGATACGTACAGAATGGGCGACGCTTTCACCAGCGACGTTAACCCTTGGTAAATTGCTTAAGAAAGCTGGTGTAAGTTAACTACAGGCCTGTTACTTATTAAACTTAGTCATCGTTAACTCTGTACCTATAGTGCAAAAGCTTTTCACCATTTCAATAGACCGGTCTATTAGCGCGGGGAGCTCGGGGAGTTCGTCTTTATCAAAACCACTTAATACATAATCTACCTGGCGGCCTTTAGGGTAGTTGTCACTAATGCCAAAACGCAGGCGCGCGTAGTTGTTGTGCCCAAGCGTGGCTTCAATATTTTTTAAACCGTTGTGGCCTGCAGCACTGCCCTTTGGCTTTAGCCGTAGTGTACCTAATGGCAAAGCCAGGTCGTCCACAATCACCAACACATTCTCTACAGGTATCTTGAGCTCTTTCATCCAGTGGTTAAGGGCCTTACCACTAAGGTTCATGTAAGTTGTTGGCTTAATAAGGCACAGGGTACGACTTTTATAGTTTACCTCGGTGTAATAAGCCAGGCGCATATTGTAAAACTTTGCGCCTTCCTGCTTAGCCATTTCGTCCAACACCATAAAACCAATATTGTGCCGGGTATCGGCATATTCAGGGCCTATATTGCCTAATCCTACAATTAAGTATTTCATAACCGGTTGGCCCGCTTGCTTTACTATGGGCCGTGTAGCAGTGGGTGTTTGTTTCTTAAGATATTTACTAAAGTAGGGTTTAAAGCCCATCTTGTTTTTGCGGCAAAAGTAATTATTTTCTTTCGACTCCCCCTGCCTACTCTCTACGCGGCTTGGAGAGGGTGCAATCGACCTGTTTTAGTTGTTAGTGTCTAACGCAGGTCGCCTGTAGTGGATAAAGATTGGCGATTATGGCTGCAGGGTAAGCAAAAAGCGACAGGCATATACCTGTCGCTTTGATTCCCAGAGGGTCCCCCGTTAGGGGGTTAAGGGGTAATTATTTCTTACCTGAAGCAGCTTCCTGCTCTGCCTGACGCAGTGCACGTGAAGTAGTTACAGATACAATGGTATCTTCCTGAGCGTTGGTGATAGTCAGGTTTGGAACCTTAATATCGCTAACACGTACAGATTTACCAACTTCAAGAGCATCAATAGCAACTTCGATGTTGTCCAGATGATCTTTTGGCAATGCTTTTACGCGCAGTTTACGTAACTTTTGTACCAGCTTACCACCAACCTTAACACCAGGAGAAGTACCTGTTAATTTTACAGGGATCTCGATAGTTACCGGTTTGTTCTCATCTAACTGTAAGAAGTCGATGTGGATAAGCTGTTCTGTCAACGGGTGGAACTGAGCATCTTTAATGATGGCCTGAGTTGTTGTACCGTCTACTGTGATGTCGATGAATTGAACAACCGGAGTATAAATCACGGCTCTCAAATCAGCTGCGGACACAGAAAAGTGGGTTTGGGTAGCCCCACCGTAAAGCACTGCTGGCACTAAGCCCTGGTAACGCAGCTCTTTCGCGTCTCTTTTCCCTACGTTCTCTCTTGGAGAACCGCTAATAGCAATTGATTTCATTATTTATTTATTATTCAAAGCCACACCAACATGATGTGGATATTTTTAATCTTTTTTAATCTACCCTGAACAGCTGGCTTATAGAGCCGTGCTCATTTACGTTCACTATCGCTTTCGCGAAAAGCTCTGCGGTTGATAATACCCTTATTTTAGAGCTTTGCTGCTTTAGCGGGATAGTATCCGTTACGATAAGTTCCGTTAATGCGGAGTTCTCGATAGTTTCGTATGCCTTACCTGATAATACCGGGTGCGTACATACCGCTCTTACTGACTTTGCTCCTCGCTCCATAATTAGCCCGGCTGCTTTAGCCAGTGTACCTGCCGTATCGCATATATCGTCAATCAATACAATGTCCTGGCCGGTAACATCACCAATTATGGTCATGCTTTCTATTTCATTCGCACGCTTTCTGCGTTTATCACAGATAACAACTTCGGCGTTAAAGAACTTTGCAAAGCCACGTGCCCTGTATGATCCGCCCATATCTGGCGAAGCAATGGTTAAATTACCAAGGCCAAGGCTTTTTATATAAGGCACAAAAATGATAGATGCATCCAGGTGATCTACAGGAACATCAAAAAACGCCTGTATCTGCGCTGCGTGCAGGTCCATCGTCATAATACGGTTAATACCTGCAGCTACCAACAGGTTAGCCACCAGTTTAGAACCAATAGCCACACGTGGCTTATCTTTCCTGTCCTGCCTTGCTAAACCAAAGTAAGGTATTACTGCTGTAATGTAATGTGCAGATGCACGGCGCGCGGCATCTACCATCATCAGCAGTTCCATTAGGTTATCTGTTGGCTGGTGAGTGCTCTGTATCAGGAAAACATCGCATCCGCGGATACTTTCGTTGAAATGCGGCTGAAACTCGCCGTCGCTAAAACGTGAAAGAACTACATCGCCCAGGGGCTGGCCATAAGCATCAGCTATCTTGTCAGATAACTCTTTAGAACCAGAACCTGCAAAAAGCTTAACGGTATTAAACTGTAAAGGCATCTTTATTTACGATTTAGATTAAGAGCAATGTTAATCCTTATAATCTCAAACCCCTATAAAAAACTTCGGATTTCTTATTTTCAAGAGGTGTGTCCTGCATTGAAAATTCGAAATCCGAAATCATCTATTGTTGCCCGACCAGGATTCGAACCTAGACAAACGGTACCAAAAACCGTCGTACTACCATTATACTATCAGGCAATCTCCTTTGGCTAGCAAGCTCTCCGAAAAGGAATGCAAATATAAGACGATTTTTTACACTTCAAAAGCAAAATGTAAAAAAGTATTGCAGCCTTGTTTCAAGCGTTAAAAAGTGTTAATGTACCTTAAACATCCTGATACTTTTACTACTTTCGAAACTTCAAAAAACCTATCGTACAGCAAACGAGCTATGGACTATAAAAAGATAAATAACATTTTTGGCTGGGCTGCTTTCGCAATAGCCTCATTAACATACATTTTAACGCTTGAACCTTCTACCAGCTTCTGGGACTGCGGCGAGTTCATCGCTTGTATATTCAGGTTGCAGGTAGCCCACCAGCCGGGTGCACCTTTGTTTACCATGATAGGTAAAGCGTTCTCGTTGTTATCCATGGGTGATAACAACAAAGTAGCGTACTTCACTAACTTCTCCTCGGCACTGGCAAGTGGTGCTACTATTTTGTTTTTGTTTTGGACCATTACCGCACTTGCCAAAAAGTTATTGGTAAAAGCCGGCGAAGAAATGACCACCACCAAGGTAATTTTAATAATTGGATCGGGCTTAGTAGGTGCACTAGCTTATACTTACTCGGACACCTTCTGGTTCTCGGCTGTAGAGTCTGAGGTTTACGCACAATCTTCGCTCTGTACGGCAGTGGTTTTCTGGGCAATATTAAAGTGGGAAGCGCATGCCGACGAGCCATATGCAGACAGATGGATTGTTTTTATCGCCTACATAATGGGCCTTTCCATCGGTATCCACTTATTAAACTTATTGGTGATACCAGCAATAGGGCTTATCATTTACTTCAAAAGAGCTAAAAATGTTACTACTGGGGGCACCATTGGCGCATTTGCGTTAAGCATTGTAATACTTGCTGTAGTGCTTTGGGGTGTTATTCAGTTCACCGTTAAAGGCGCGGCTTTCTCTGACCTATTCTTTGTTAATACCCTGGGCATGGGTTTTGGTACCGGTGCAATAATCTTCTTCCTGCTGGTTGCGGCAGCGCTGGTTACTGGTATATACTTTACAGTTAAGCCATCTAACATTTTAATTATTATATCGGCCGTTTGCTTTGTTCTGCTGCTAACGTTTAGCGCCGGAATAGCAGGTTTTATAGGTGCAGCTGTTACTATCGCTTTACTAGAGTATGTGGTTAAGATACGTACCCGCCGCGCCGTACTTAATATGGTACTAATATCGGCGGTGTTCATCTTGTTCGGTTACAGCTCTTTTGTAATGATAGTTATCCGTGCTAAGGCCAGCCCTAACCTTAACAACAGTAATCCTCAGGATGCTTTTTCTCTTAACAGCTACCTTAACCGAGACCAGTATGGCGAAACCCCCTTGTTATACGGCGAGTTTTTTGATGGTAAGCCGGTAGAACAGACCGATGGCGCAACTATATGGCGCCGCGGGGAAAAGAAATATGAAGTTGCAGGCAAAAAGCTAAACACCACATATGACCACATGACGCTGTTCCCGCGCATGTTCAGCCAGAAACCTAACCACCCGGAATTCTACCGCGACTGGATGAAGATGGGTCCGCAGGATAGCCCAACAATGGGTACCAACCTTGGTTTCTTTGCCAGTTGGCAGATCAGCCAAATGTATACACGTTATTTCATGTGGAACTTTGCAGGCCGGGCCAATGACCTGGACGGGCAGACCAACGGTATTGATGGCAGCTGGATCAGCGGAGTTAACTTCGGTAAAGAATTGCCAAAATCTGTAACCACAAGCAATGCTTACAACCGCCTGTACTTTCTGCCACTTATTATTGGCCTACTGGGTATGATCTATCATTTCCGTCGCAACCAGCAAGATGCAGGTGTGGTATTGGTACTGTTCTTTTTTACAGGCCTAGCCATTGTGCTATACCTTAATCAGGACCCGCTACAGCCACGCGAACGTGATTATGCATATGCGGGCTCGTTCTACGCCTTTGCTATCTGGATAGGACTTGGTGTGCTCATGATTGCCGAGCTCATCAGCAAAGCGCTTAATCCAAAAATAGCTGCAACCGTGGCTACAGCTGCTTGTTTGCTGGCTGCTCCGGTACTTATGGCTAGCCAGGAATGGGACGATCATGACCGCTCTACTAAGCTTACGCCGCACGATATGGCGTACAACTACCTTAACTCGTGCGCTCCGAATGCTATTTTATTCTGCTTTGCTGATAACGATACATATCCGCTTTGGTATATACAGGAAGTTGAAGGTGTTCGCCCGGATGTACGTATTGTAAACCTGAGCTTGCTGGGTACCGATTGGTACATAAAACAGATGAAGCAGAAGATGAATGCATCTGACCCATTGCCCATCAGCATGCCTTATGATAAATTTAAGATGGGTGTGCGCGATGTAATTTATTTTGAAGACAGGCAGCTACCGGGATCAACCGAGTTGAAAGACATCTTTAATTTTATCACCTCAGATGATCCGCAAACCAAGCTTCCGCTGGAGAACGGTGAAACCACCAACTATTTGCCTACAAAAAATCTAAAAATGACTGTAAATGCGGATGAGGTAATAAAAGCAGGTGCCGTGCCTGCATCTATGCGCGACCGTATTGCCCCTGAACTAGACTTTACCTATCCGGGCAAATGGGTAACTAAGGACAACCTGGCCATTATGGATATACTTACCCATAACAACTGGAAACGTCCGGTATATTTCACCGTTACTGCCGGCAACGAGAACATGCTTGGATTGGACAAATACATGTATAACGAAGGTTTCGCGTTCCGCCTGCTGCCGCTGAAGCCTGATACCACCATACAGCCGCTGGAAGCTACCAACACCATGGTGATGTATAATAACATGATGAACAAATTCAAGTTCGGCCAGATGAAAACGGCTAAAAACCTTGATAATACATCCACCACTCTTTTTTATCCGCTGGTTACGCGTATGTATGCAGACCTTGCTGATAACATGATGAGGGAAGGGCATCCTGATATGGCTAAAAGCGCGCTGAAGAAGTATGCGGACAATATGCCTGAGAATATCACATCTCCCGAGTTGGCTATCCGCAAGTATTATATGCTGCAAACTGCATTTCATGCCGGCGATACAGCTTTCGGCCTTAAACTGATGAAGAACCTTGACGACTATATTATGGATCAGTTGAAGTACAACTACGCGGTTTACCAGCAAGATAGTAATAACGTAGATGTAAGGTCAGTACAACTGGCGCTATCAATGCTCAATGGTATGAACGGTGTAGCAAAAAGCGTAAACCAAACACAATGGGCTACACAAACTGATGCGCAACTAAAAGACTATAGCACCAAGTTTGGTGGGTTGCAGGCACCCCAACAATAGCATTCGCATAAAACAATTTGAAGGCCGGTACAGGTGTACCGGCCTTTTTTGTGTGTCAATAATTCAACGTTTGTTGAGGTAACAAATGTTAACTGCGAGTATCTAAATACAAAACGCACCTATGAAAACCATCTACAAAATATATCTCGCATTCCTGCTGTTACCTGCTTACAACCTGGTTCATGCTCAGGGCAAGGCTGCTATTATCGACACATTGATGCAGCGTACCCATCGCCTGGGTCTGTTTAATGGTAACATACTGGTGATTGATCACGGCAAGAAGGTTTACCAAAACGCAATAGGACAGGCAGACACAACGGGAAAAGTAAAACTTACCAGCGAATACCGCTTCCATATAGGCTCCATAGCAAAGGAGTTTAATGCAGTAGGCATTATGATGCTGAAAGAACAAGGCAAGCTCAGTCTGGACGACAAGGTGTCCAATTATCTGCCTCAATTGCCTGCATGGGCAAATAGTATCAGCATCAAAAATTTGCTGCAGTATACCAGCGGCATTCCCGACGTGAAATGGAAAACAGTTAAGAGCGATGCTGATAACATGGATGACCTCATGAAAGTGCAGCAACTGGACTTTGAGCCAGGTACAAAATACGCCTACAATAACAACAACGTTTTCCTGCGACGGCGCATCATCGAAAAAATAACAGGACTTAGCTTCAACCGCTTTGTTGAAGAAAGACTGTTGAAGCCGGCGGGAATGACAACAGCTATAGTTGATCCGAACGAGAACACTCCTTTAATGGCGATATCGTACAACAACAATAATCGCCCGGGCTCTTTTTTCTATCCAATAACCGGCTGGACGGCCGTTACACTTGCGGACTTCAACAAATGGGAACAGGCATTAGAGCAGTTTAAATTAATAAGCCCGGCTTCAACACAGATACTCCTGACACCATTTGCCCTGGGTAAGCAATGTGGTTTAGGTGGAGGTAGCATGCAGAACGATAGGCTGATACATCACCAACACGATGGCATTAGTATTAATTACCAGGCGTTGGTAGTTGCTGATCCCCTTAAAGGGCGTACCGTTATCCTGATGAGCAATAACAAGCAGAATAACGTTTATGACATTAACAACGCGCTGCAGGACATCTTAGATGGTAAAGCCTATGTACAACCCAAGCGTGCTGTAATCAGTGACTATCAACAGCAACTTGCAACAATGACTGGCGAACAGGTAATTGCGCTATTGAAAGACCTGAACGTTAAATATCCGGAAAAATACGACGTTAGCAGCGAAAAAGGTATAAACGAGGTAGGCTACGCCTTAATGAATAACAAACGGTTGGATGCTGCAATAGAACTGTTTAAGTACAACGTCGAGCTGCATCCAAATTCGGGCAATGCTTATGATAGCCTTGGCGAAGCCTACTACAATAAAGGTGATAAGGCAAATGCGCTTAGCAATTATAAGCGCTCCTTACAGTTAGATCCAACTAACACCACTGCCAGAACTATTATAGCTGAACTGGAAAAGTAATTCCGGTAAGCAGCATACGTAACGCTCACCCCAAAGTTTTGGCATTTCACCACATTTATTTTAAAGCGACAAAGGGTATGCTTTCATTTGAAACATGATGAAAGCATACCTTCGTAAATTCCACATCTATTGGTTACAACACTTCGCCCTGGTATGGCTTGTAACCAACATTTTCAACCTTGTAAACTACGCCTATAAGCTAAGTATATGGGGGCCAATGACGCTAAATGCAGATGGCACACCAATAACGGTTTGGCAGATGTTTGTTAGCCACAACTTTCAACGGCCAGATTACCTGTACCTGCTACTATTTACATTTTTGGTAGAACTAAATTACAGGTATACTTTCAAGAGGTATAACCTGGCTATATTTGCCGGTGTGGCAACTATTATCGCCGCGATTGGTACCGCTACCTCGCTTTACCTTAGCACAGGAGGGTTCCGGAACAAATATCCCGTAAACCTTTTAGAGCCCTGGGCCGCAGCTGTCACCTACGCTATTTTTTATGGTTTGGTACGGGAGTTCTTTTATCAACGCCTTTATAAACTTAAAGTAAGGGCTGAGCAATCGGACATCGAGCTGAACAGCCTAAAGCAGCAGCTTAACCCTCACTTTCTTTTTAATACCCTTAACTACTTATATGGTACCGCTCTGCAGGAAAAAGCAGAACGTACAGCTGAGGGCATTGACATGGTCGCAGCGATGATGCGCTACACCGTAACTGGTGTACAGGAAACATTTGTACCATTGAATGAAGAAATTAAATTTATTCGTAACTACATCGCCCTCCAAAAACTACGAATGCCCGTCAATACTGGCGAGCAGATCAGTGTCAACATCGATGTACCTGCTAGCGCTCTCAAGATAGCGCCTATGCTGCTACTCCCTTTCATTGAAAACGCTTTTAAATATGGCATCAGCAACCATCAAGCGAGTGTTGTTGAGGTAGACATGCGTTTATATCAAAAGAAGCTACAGGCTACTATAACCAATACCATTACCGTTGGTGCACATGGAACAAAAGGGACCGGGAGTGGCATTAGCACCTGTAAAAAAAGACTAGAGCTTTTGTACCCTCATACACATACGCTGGAAATAACGCAAACAGCAGATAGCTATCATGTAAATCTACTGATAAGCCTTTAATAACAGTCAATACTTATTACTAAATACTAAACTCATGAAAAGATCATTCATCATCTTAATGGCATTGCTATGCGCTTTACCGGGAGTTTGCCAGCAACTTAGTTCGTCCAGCAACTTTACAATCAGCCTCACAGCTAACAAAGTAGCACCGGGAACAAAACTGTACCTACTCTATCAAACAGATGGTAGCAAGTTTGTGGATTCTGCAACGCTGATAAAAGGTTGCTATCAACTATCTGGCAACATAACCAAACCCATTCGGGCAACAATGGTATTGGACACCCATAATAATGGGTTACAGACATTACTTAAAAAGCGGCAGCTAACGAGCGATGTATTACAGTTCTATATCCACCCTGGCGTCATTAAAGCAACAATAGGCAACACACTTGCCGAAACAACATTTATCCATTCGAACATTAATAAAGACTTTGCGATTCTCGAGGCCAGCCTCAAAACCATCTTTGATCGTGAAAAACAGCTCAGCAGCCGGATAGTTGCTGAGCAGGATACCGCGAAACTAAAGCCGCTTGAAAAAACATATGATAGCTTAAAAATAGCACGTATGCCAATATTAAAAGCGTTTATTACTGGCCACGCCAACAGCTTTATCTCTCTTGTTGCCCTACAGGAATACCACAGCAGGCTGCAAGCTGCAGATAATTATAAGCTCAATATGGTACATTTTAACGAAAGCAGAAGCATGTTTAGCAACCTTGCTGCTTCTGTTCAAAACACAACAGATGGCAAGCAATTTGCGCGTCAGTTTACTAATGTAACACGCTTAGCAGAAGGTGAAGTTGCTCCTGAGTTTTCCCAACCCGATGAAAACGGATCTCAGGTAAGTTTATCATCTTATAGAGGAAAATATGTATTGCTAAACTTTTGGGCATCCTGGTGTGGTCCATGCAGGCAGGAAAGCCCACAGCTGGTGAAATTATACAACCAATTTTCAAGCAAAAACTTTACTATCTTAGGCATATCACTGGATGATAAAAAAGGCCGTAAGGCCTGGCTGAATGCTATTAAAGTGGATGGTTTGCAATGGACACAAGTGAGCGACTTAAAGCACTGGGATAACGATGTAGTAAAACTATACTCAATCGCAGCCATTCCTCGGAATATTTTGATAGGTCCGAATGGCAGAATAATAGCCAACGGCATATCTGTAGAAGACCTAAGAATTAAATTGAACCAGCTTTTGCTTGCAAAATGATTGATGCTATTGCTATAGACGATGAACCAGTAGCACTTGATATTATCAGGATGCATACCGAAAAAATCCCGTTTGTAAATCTGCAGAACACCTTTGGAAGTGCGACAGCAGCGCTAACCTTTTTGCAAGAAAATACCGGCGTTAGCCTGATCTTCCTCGACATAAATATGCCTGGAATGAGCGGATTGGAGTTTGCCGCTCTTGCGCCGGCAGGTGTCCAGATCATCTTTACCACAGCACATGCCGATTATGCAGTTGCAGGTTTTGACATGGCGATAACCGACTTCCTGCTCAAGCCGATTAACTACAACCGCTTTTTGCAGGCCTGCACCCTTGCACTTAATCGTGCAGAGAACAAGGTTAAGCCCGATAACAACATACTTTTTGTAAAGGACGGGTACAAATTCGTCAAAATAGATCTGGCAAAACTCCTCTATATTAAAGCAGAGGATAACTACCTACATTTAGTCGAGCCGAATAAGCAAACGCTGGTAAGGATGACACTGCAAGAGTTATCAAAAAAACTACCCGCTACCTTTACTAAGGTGCACAAGTCGTACATTGTGAATACAGCGTTAATAGATCATCTGGAAAGCCACCAACTCGCAATAGCTGGCAATAAGATCCCGATAGCCAAGACTTTCTTAGAAAACCTTAAAAAAACGTTATCCATAGGTTGATAACAAAACGGCCTCCCATGTGGGAGGCCGTCTTTATATTGTTGCTTTTGAATTATGCTCCTGCAAGGGCCGCAGCGCCACTCACAATTTCGGTAAGCTCGGTAGTAATAGCTGCCTGGCGTGCCTGGTTGTACGACAACTTCAACGCCTTCAAAAGCTCACCGGCATTTTCGGTTGCTTTATCCATTGCTGTCATACGAGCACCATGTTCAGATGCATTAGAATCGAGCACTGCACGGTACAACTGTATCTTGATGTTCTTAGGGATAAGTTGCTCTACAATCTCTTCCTTAGATGGTTCCAGTATATAATCAACTTGTGCAGGGTTCACCTTATCCTTAGCTTTAAACGCCTCAGCCTTTGCTTCTGGCTTTTCTTCAGCTTTAGGTACAGGTAATAACTGCTCGGTGATAAGATATTGCACAGCGGCATTACGGAAGTGGTTATAAACAAGCTCCACACGGTCGTAGTCACCGTTAACAAAGCCCTTCATTACCTCTTCAGTTATTTTTGATGTATTTTCGAAGTTAAGGGCAAGGTACAGGTCGTTGTTGTTACCTATTACATTGTACTTACGGCGCTGATAATAATCCTGAGATTTCTTACCTATAGAAACGATAGAAACGTTGCCCGCCTTCATCTGCTCGCTATATTTTTCAGCAATAAGCGCGTTAGCTGCTTTGATAACGTTACTGTTGAAAGCGCCGGCCAAACCACGGTTAGATGACACTACAACAACCAATACACGCACAGGCTCGCGGTCCTGCAGGTATGGTGATGCGCCGTCTTCCAGACTCGATGACAAGTTGGATAGCAGATCCTTCAACTTATTTGCGTAAGGGCGTAATTGTACAATAGCGTCCGTAGCTCTTCTCAGTTTTGCCGCCGAAACCATCTTCATGGCCTTGGTGATCTGCTGAGTTGAGTTTACCGATACTATCCTGTTTCTTACTTCTTTTAAATTAGCCATTCTCTTTTATGAGCGGTTAATGGGAAGCAGTAAACAGTAAGCAATTCACTTACTGTTTACCGCGTATGTTTCGTTATTAGTATTTACCTGCCAGCTCCTTAGCAACTGTTTCCAGTACGCCTGTAAGCTGATCATCAAACTTACCTGCTTTAAGGGCAGCAAGTACTTCAGGGTGGCGAAGCTCCAGTTGGCTGGTGTACTCGCTTTCAAACTCCCTAATTTTGTTAACAGGTACGTTACGCATCAGGTTCTTAGTACCCAGATAAATGATAGCGACTTGTTTCTCTACAGATACTGGTGAATACTGGCCTTGCTTAAGTATCTCAACGTTACGAGCACCTTTGTCAATTACGTTCTTGGTAGAAGCATCAAGGTCAGAACCGAACTTAGAGAAAGCCTCGAGCTCGCGGTATTGAGCCTGGTCAAGCTTTAAGGTACCTGCTACTTTCTTCATCGACTTGATCTGCGCGTTACCACCTACACGTGATACAGAGATACCTACGTTAATAGCAGGACGGATACCGGCAAGGAACAAGTTAGATTCCAGGAATATCTGACCATCGGTGATAGAGATCACGTTGGTTGGGATATAAGCGGATACGTCACCGGCTTGTGTTTCGATGATAGGAAGCGCGGTTAACGAACCACCACCTTTTACAATATGTTTGATGGACTCCGGCAGATCGTTCATTTGTTGAGCGATGTTGTCGTTAGAATTGATCTTAGCGGCACGCTCTAATAAACGGCTGTGCAGGTAAAACACGTCACCAGGGTAAGCCTCGCGGCCCGGTGGACGACGCAATAGCAACGACACCTCACGGTAAGCAACAGCCTGTTTAGACAAATCATCATAGATGATCAAAGCAGGACGGCCTGTATCGCGGAAGTACTCACCAATTGCTGCACCTGCAAACGGAGAGAAGAACTGCATGGTAGCAGAGTCTGACGCGTTAGCAGCAACAATAATTGAGTATGGCATAGCGCCGTTCTCTTCTAACGTGCGCACAATGTTTGCCACGGTAGAAGCTTTCTGACCGCAGGCAACATATATACATATAACCGGCTGGCCGGCATCATAAAATTCTTTTTGATTGATAATGGTGTCAATACACACAGCTGTTTTACCAGTCTGGCGGTCACCGATTACCAACTCACGCTGGCCACGGCCGATAGGGATCATCGCGTCAATCGCTTTAATACCTGTTTGCAATGGCTCGGTAACCGGCTGGCGATAGATAACACCCGGGGCTTTACGCTCAAGCGGCATTTCGTAAGTTTCGCCAAGGATAGGTCCTTTACCATCTATAGGTGTACCGAGGGTATCCACAACGCGGCCCAGCATGCCTTCACCTACTTTGATAGATGCAATGCGACTGGTACGTTTTACAGTATCACCTTCTTTTATTTCGTCGTATTTACCAAGCAATACAACACCTACGTTGTCTTCCTCAAGGTTCAAAACGATGCCTTGCAGACCGTTGTCAAACTCAACCAGCTCGCCTGATTGTACCTTAGTTAATCCGTAAACGCGTGCAATACCGTCACCTATTTGCAGTACGGTGCCTACTTCTTCTAATTCAGATTCTGACTTAAAGCCGGCTAATTGCTGACGCAGGATAGCTGATACTTCGTCTGGTCTTACCTCTACCATTTTTGAATTTATTTTAGAGTTTTAATTTATTATTATTTGATTGCAGCTTGTGCAAAATCCTTCTTAACTTTCTTCAGGCTTGCAGCAATGCTGGTGTCAATCTGCCTGTCGCCTACTGTTAAAACAAATCCACCGATTAATGACGGGTCTACTTTCTCACTAAGCTTTACAGTACCACCTATTGCTTTCTGCACATCATCCAGCATCTTTTGCTTGTTAGCAACTGATAACGGAGTAGCGGTAACTACCCTGGCGCTGGTAATACGATTCTTTTGATTATACAGGTTAATGTATTCATTTGCAGTAGTTACAAGAACTTCACCGCGGCCTTTATTAACCATTATATTAAAGAAACCGATTGTAACCTTGTTTACGCTTTTACCAAAGATCTCAGCCAGGATGCTGCTCTTTTTGCTGTGCGATATGATCGGGTTAGCCAATACAGCACCCAGTTCAGAGCTTCCTTTTATGGTTTTAAGAAACAGCTCCATATCATCTTTAACCTCGCTTACAGTATTCTGCTCTGCTGCAAGGTCAATTAATGCTTTGGCGTATCTTAATGCAACTGTTACTTCTGACATATTTTAGTGATTAGTGGGTATCGAGTTTTTGTTAATTACTCAATGCTCACAACTCTTTATTACAATTTCACTTCCTTTAAAAGTTCGGCAACCAGGGCATCCTGCTTGCTACTATCTTCTAATTGCTTGCGCAAAACCTTCTCTGCTATCTCTAAAGATAAAGCAGCAACCTGATTTTTCACATCAGCCAGGGCAATTGCCTTCTGGTTGTTGATCTCGATACGGGCAAGCTCAATCTGGCGTGCACCTTCTTTTTGTGCGCTTTCTTTAGCTTCGCTTACAATCTGTTCTTTAACCTTGCGTGCTTCCTGTAATATAAGGTCGCGTTCTGCGCGTGCTTGTTTTAAAAGAACTTCGTTCTCGTTGGTAAGGCGCGCCATTTCTTCCTTAGCTGCTTCAGCTTTAAGCAAAGCATCTTCAATAGAACGCTCACGCTCATCAATGGCGCCCATAATAGGCTTCCAGGCAAATTTAGCCAAAATAAAGAACAACACTAAGAACGATACCGTGGTCCAAAAAACCAAACCTATCTCTGGGGTTACTAATTCCATTTGATATATATGATATTAATTAAATGTCATTGTTAATGACCGTATTCTGCCGCCAACCGCTGCAGGATACGGTCAATAATTTTTGTTGCTCCGGATTATTTTAAACCCAGGAACGATACAACCACACCGAACAGTGCAGCACCCTCAATAAGGGCGGCAGCAATGATCATCGCAGTTTGGATCTTTGAAGCAGCTTCAGGCTGGCGAGAGATACCTTCCATCGCTTTACCACCTACCTGGCCAATACCAATACCGGCACCGATAACCGCTAAACCTGCACCTAATGCAGCAATACTTCCGAACATTGTTTTAAAATTAAAGTGAATATATATTACAGTTATTTACAAAATTAATGATGGTGCTCTTCAATAGCTGTACCGATAAACAATGCGGTTAACAGTGTGAAGATGAACGCCTGCAATGCAGCTACCAACAACTCGAGCACATCCATGAAAACCACGAACGCGACAGATACAGGAGCTATAGCAAAGCTTTTAAATACAAAAATAAGTGATATTAAACTTAGCACGATAATGTGGCCTGCAGTGATGTTCGCAAACAAACGGATCATTAAGGCGAATGGTCGTGAAATGATACCCACTAGCTCTACCGGCCACATGATCGGGTAAAGCCAAACAGGTACATCCGGTGCAAAAATATGTTTCCAGTAGTATTTGTTCCCGTTAACATTCACCACAATTAGCGTAATAATCGCCAAAACAAACGTTACAGCAATATTACCTGTAAGGTTAGAACCACCTGGGAAAAATGGAATTAAGCCTATAAGGTTGTTTATGAAAATAAAGAAGAACACAGTAAGCAGTAGCGGCATAAAGCGCTGGTACTTATAACCTATATTCGGGCGGGCAATATCGTCACGCACAAATAGGATAACTGGCTCTAAAAATGATTGCAAACCCTTTGGGGCCTTACCCTCGCGCTTTTTGTAAGCAGAAGAAATCCCAAGGAAAATAATTAGGAGAACAAGTATAGACAACCACATGCTTACTACGTTCCTGGTTATCGAGAAATCTATAAGCTTCTTATGCATGTTAAGCATATTTGCACCTGCAGTAAGTTCTTCACCCGGTCCAACAATGCTTACCTTATCTTTTATTAAGCGATAAGTATAGTACTGTCCCTGGTAGTCGGCATGCCCGTGCTCGAAATGTTTCGATGAAAAAACCTCAACCCCTTTGTCGGTGTAAAGGATCACCGGAAGAGGAACTGTGGTAGTACCCCAAAGGTGCCAGCTATGCGAATCGGCAATGTGCTCCAGGATCACTTCACTCGGATTAAATTCCTCCTGATTGTGTGTTTCTGAAGCCTCTGAGGCATGTTCTTCTGCCTGCACAGCAAAAGTTTTACAACTAACGAACATCAAAAAAACGCCTAAAACGACGTTTAAAGCAACTTTTTTTGATTTCAAAATCCGGCTTAAATACATTTAATGAGTGTTTTTTGCTTCTAATTTTGGTGGCGCAAGTTACTCAACAAAACGTAAACTTCAAAGCCTGTATTCAAGAAATATACATAACAAAAATCAACCAGGAACACACCATGGCTGATGTGTATTTTTGACACAAAAATAAGTGCGAACCCCATGCAGGCAAGCATTTTTACAATGGTGGTTGCTAAAAATGTTTGGGCAAATAAATCAGGCTTTATCCGCTGTATGATCACCATAGATACGATCAGCATAAAAGTAAATAGGCTCACAAACGAAAAAAGCACCCAAAATTTGGGCACAAGCAAGTTTCCGCTACCTGTGTAGCTCAACAAAAAAGGCACCGATGCCAGTACTACCGTAAACACCAGGAACTTGATAATAGGTGTAAACACTTTCAACTTTTTGTAGATCTGTAAACTAAATATAATGATATAAAAACTCCAGCCAGTGACATGATTGCCGTTACCCACTTGGTAACATGACCTGTGCTCTCATCTATTTTGTACCCGGCAAATGTAAACGCCCCAATGATCACGATCATCTGGATAGCTATACCCATATACTTTGCATAAGAACTTGCCTGCGTGCTTGCGTCTGTATCTCTGTCATCTTCAATTTTAGCCATCCGCAAATTTATTGAACCTATTGCATACTATTTAGTAAATTAGCAATTGCTTTTTTAAACCATCTTTTGCCTTGAAGTATCTTTTTACAAAGCCCACGTTATACTTATATACAGCACTACTAACAGGCATAATTTTAGGTATATCCGGCTGTTCGCTCGAAAAGAAAAGCGCAGTTAACCGCGGCTTGCAAAATCTCACGGCGCACTACAACATTCTTTTTAATGCACGCGAAACGCTGCGTCAAAAACAAGAAGCTTATGCAACGGGCTTTATTGATGACTACAGCGAGCTGCTTTCCGTTTACCAGGATACATCCGCTACCCCACCCAATGAAGACAAAGATCTGGTTGCGACAAAGCAGCGAGCCAATAACATCATCAGTTTAAAAGAACAAAGTCACTACATTCCGGATGCATACTTGGTACTGGGTAAAGCCAATTATCTCGAAGCGAATTTCTTTAATGCTGTTGAATATTTCAACTACGCCTTGCTTATTGCCACACCTAAGCAGGAAGACCTAAAACAGGAGGCTCGTGTGTGGAAGGCTCGCTCGTTGCTTTACTTAAATAACAACGCTGAAGCAAAGCTTGTGATTGATACCGCTATCCAAAACGTTAATCCTAAAAGAGGCATTACGGCAGATGTTTACGCTACAAAGCTTCAATATGATATAAACACAGGCAATTATACCGAAGGCGAGGAAATGGCGAAGTTGGCTGTAGAAAAAGCCGGCAATAATTTACAGCGTATGCATTGGACCTACATTCTGGGGCAATTGCAGGAATTGAACCATAAACCCGGCGATGCAATTGTAAGTTACTCACGGGTGGCCCGGAGCAACGTTAGTTTTGACATGGCGTTTAATGCTACCTTAAACCGGATACGTATTGAGGACAGTCTAAACGGGGTTAAGGCCAGCCGCATAGCGCGGTTGCGCAGCTTAATACGTAACCCTAACAATCAAGACTTTATTGATCAGATATATTACCAGATCGGTCAGTTGCAGTATGTAGATAATGATGTTGATGGCGCAATAAAGAGCTATAAACAGTCTACTGCTGCAAGTCAAAAAAACCAAGGCCAGAAAGGACTATCTTATCTACGCCTGGCAGACGTGTACTTTAAAAATAGATCCGACTATGTTTTAGCAAAAAACTACTATGATAGTTCGCTTATAAACCTATCACCCAATTACCCAGGCTACATCAGCATAAAAAAGAAAGCCGACAATTTGCAATATCTTGCAGACAAGCTGGATATTATTGCACGGGAAGACACAGCGCAGATGCTTGCAGCTCTAGACGAGGTAGCACAGGCTAAACGTATAGACGAAATGGTAAACCGACATGTGCTGCAACAACAAATTATAAGCAACCCAACTGGCGGTAATGGAAACAGCACCCTTCCTCCTATTGATGAATACGGCAACAGCGCTTCGCCTCGGGCAAGTGTGCCAAACGGCACTAGTTTTTACTTTTATAACCCAAACGCCATTAGTCAAGGATACACTGATTTTAAACGAGTATGGGGCAACCGTAAACTGGAAGACAACTGGCGACGGAGTAATCGGTCGAACAGTGACATTACAATAAATAACACCAACACTGGCCGCAATATTGATCCGGATGCAGTGGCCGATAATATCCAGAAAAACCCCTCTCAGGTAGATGCGGGCACCTATCGCCAAGGTCTGTTACAAAGCTTGCCACTTACGCCCGAGCTTTTGGCAAAATCTAACCAACGCAGGTATGATGCCTACCTTGATATCGCTAACTTTTACAGGGATGTTCTTGATGACAAGGTTGAAGCTGCATTAGCTTACGAGAATATACTAAGGCTCTTCCCTGGCACGGACAATAAAGCTGCGATATACTATAACCTTTATAGGTTGTATAACTACGGCAACGCTCCTTTGTCAGATAAGTATCGGTCGTTGGTACTGAAGGAGTACCCGGAATCTCCATTTGCTAAAACCATTTTAAATCCCTACTATGGGAAACGTTTAAATGATGAAGATACCGGCTTCAGCAGCCTTTATAACCAGGTGTATGATCTTTACGCCACACGGAAGTATGCACAGGTAATTACCACAACCGATGGGCTACTGCAGCAGTATCCAAATAATCGGTATGCCGCCCAGCTCGCTTATCTAAAAGCTTTCGCCGCCGGGCACCAGGAAAAACTTGAGCCGTTTAAAGCTGACTTGCAACAAATTGTTGCCAAATACTCGGCAGACAAGCTGATTACGCCATTGGTAAACCAACATTTAGAATACATCAACTTAAACCAAGAAGAACTTGCTGCACGCGCGGTCGTGATAACTGATAGAGAAGCAAAGGATTTACAGTTTACCATCCCGATAGTGTATCAGCAGCAAACAGAATATCGCAAAGCATACACCGGCGGGCAGATAATAGCCGCTCCGGATGTACGAAAGCCAGAGAAAAAACAAGACCCTGCGACAGTAATAACTAAGGTTACACCTGCTATAATTAAGCGCGACAGCACACCTAATGCACCTGCAGTTAAAGAACCTGTAAAGCAGCCAGAGATTAGCCTTGAGGCACCGGATGAAAAGCCGGCGAACATAAAAACAAACTCCCTTGCCAAACCGCCATCCATATTCAGTAACAGGGACAGCACCAACTACTTTTTTGTTGTAAATGTAAATTCGGGTACAACTAATTTGTCGTCCTCTCGTTTTGGTATTGGTCAGTTTAATCGCGTGCAGTATCAGGGTAGCCCCATCAGCCATCAGCTGAAAAACGCCGGACCAGATAATCAGCTTATTTACGTTGGGCGTTTCTATTCCCTTGATGATGTAAAGAAATACGCCAGGCAAATTGTCCCTCTCCTTCCTGACATCATGAAGGTACCAAAGGGCAAGTACAGCTTTTTTATCGTAACCAAAGAAAATCTGGATAAATTAGCCGACGCAAAAATACTGGAGAGTTACGTAGATTTTTACCAGCAAACCTATTAATGTAATGGCAAACAAGATATATAGCAGAAATAATGCTAACGACAAAAACAAGCTTACCTCTCAGGACATCCGGAGATATAACTGGTACATATGGCGGCTGGTGATAGCCGGCTTTGCGTTTTTCGCTATCATGATCATGCTTATTGCTTTCCAGGTATTCGGTACGCTGCCGTCCTTTCGTGAACTGGAAAATCCTAAAAGCGACCAGGCCTCCCAGGTAATTTCGTCTGACAACCAGGTTATCGGCAACTACTATATTAAAAACCGTACTAGCGTTACTTACAAGCAACTATCGCCAAACGTGATAAACGCGCTTGTAGCTACCGAAGATGCCAGGTTTTATGAGCACTCCGGCATAGACTTTCAACGAACCTTCAGCATTTTAGCCTACAACTTAATCGGCAAAAAACAGGGCGGCAGTACAATTACTCAGCAATTAGCCCTTAACCTGTTTTCTGAACGGGCCAGAAACCCTTTCAAACGGATTATTCAAAAACTGCAGGAATGGATAACGGCTGTGAAGCTGGAACGTAATTATACCAAGGAAGAGATACTTACCCTCTACATGAACACTGTAGACTTTGGTGCTTACAACACCTACGGAATAAGCGCAGCTTCTCGTACCTACTTTAATACAACACCTGACAAGTTAACTCCCGACCAGGCGGCCATGCTAATGGGAATGATAAACGGCCCCGGTATTTACAGCCCGATCAATCACCCTGAAAATGCACTTAAACGCCGCAACTTTGTGTTGCGACGTATGGCTGAAGAAGGCTACTTAAGCGCAGGACAAGCAGAAGAGTTTAAACAAAAACCTCTTGGCTTGCAGTTTAAGATCACCGATCATAATGATGGTATGGCTACCTACTTCAGGGCCGTCCTGAAAAGAGAGGTTCAAAAGATTTTAGTAGACAAATCAATACTCAAGCCTGACGGCGTTACCCCTTATGATCTTGATCGCGACGGGTTAAAAATATACACAACCATTGATGCTACTATGCAGCAGTATGCTGAAGAGGCGCAAAAAGAATACATGCGCAATTTACAGGCACAGTTTAACGACCACTGGAAAGGTTATAACTTAAAAAAGGCTATACCAACTTTTAAGGCGTTAATTGATAAGGGTATGCACCGGTCTGACAGGTATGCTTCATTAAAGCAACAAAATAAAAGCGACGAAGAGATCCGTGAGGATTTTAACACACCCGCTAAGATGAATATTTTCACCTGGCACGGGGATGTAGATACGCTGATGAAGCCAATTGACTCTATTGTTTATTGCAAAATGATGCTGCGCAACGCCCTGATGAGCATGGATCCTACAACAGGCTATATAAAGGCTTGGGTGGGCGGAACAAACTTTGAGCATTTTAAATATGACCAGGTTAAAATGGGTACCCGCCAGGTTGGTTCAACAGCTAAACCGTTTACATATGCAGTTGCGATAGATGACGGGTTTTCACCCTGTATGCAAGTGGCCAACGAACCCATTACCATTACTGGCTACGGTGCTGACTGGAGCCCACGATCGTCGCCGTCCGAGACTGTGCCGGGCGTTATAACGCTGCGTACGGCTCTTGCCCGTTCGCAGAACTGGGTAACGGCTTATGTTATGAACGAGGTTAAACCGCAGCCAGTGGCCGACCTGATCAAGAAAATGGGGGTAACCAGCCCGGTACCGCCTTATCCATCCATCTGCCTTGGCACGTTTGACGCATCTGTGTTTGACATGACCGGAGCTTACAGTGCCTTTGCGAACGAAGGTGTATGGACAGAACCTACCTTCTTATTACGCATTGAGGACAAAAATGGCAACGTGTTATACAACAATACACCAAAGGTGGTGCAAGCCATGAACCCGCAAACAGCTTATGTAATGACGTATATGCTGAAAGGTGTGGTTGATGAAGGTACAGGCTGGCGTTTACGTGGCAAGTACGGTTTAACAAATCCAATTGGCGGTAAAACCGGCACCACTAACGATAACTCCGACGGCTGGTTCATTGGTATTACTCCGCAATTAGTAACTGGTATTTGGACAGGTTGCGAAGACCGCGATGTTCATTTCCGCTCTACCCGTTTGGGAGAGGGTGCAAATACGGCGCTTCCAATATTTGCCGGCTACATGAAGCGCGTTTATGCGAATAACAAACTTGGCATCAAAAAGAATGTTGATTTTGTTCCGCCTAAGAGTGGCGTTAGCATCACGCTGGACTGTGGCGCCTATAGCCAGCAACAAAAGGGAACTAACGAGGTGGAAAAGAAGCTGGACTTCTAAAAAAGAGTGATAAGTGTGGAGTAGTTGCGGACGAGTAATCCGCACTTACCCAAAACTAAGCAATGGATAAATTTGACTACAGGGAAGCCCTGAAAAACATACCGCACAAGCCTGGTGTATACCAGTATTGGGACAGCACTAACGAGCTAATTTACATTGGCAAAGCAAAAGACCTGCGCAACAGGGTAGGGTCATACTTTAACAAAGACCAACAGATAAATGCCAAAACAAGGGTGTTGGTGTCCAAGATCCGCAAAATAACCTTTACTATAGTTGATACTGAGGTTGATGCCTGGTTGCTGGAAAACAGCATGATCAAGAAGCATCAGCCGCGCTATAACGTTATGCTTAAGGATGATAAGACCTATCCCTGGATCATTATTAAAAATGAAAATTATCCCCGCATCTACTGGACAAGGCGCATCATTCGTGATGGATCTAAATACCTAGGCCCGTACGCTTCGGTAAGCATGATGCATACTATTTTAGGGCTGATTAAAGAAACTTACCCGCTACGTACCTGTAACTTGGCCTTAACTCGCGACAACATCGAAAAAGGCAAGTTCAAGGTATGTTTGGAATACCAGCTTGGTAACTGCAAAGGACCATGCCAGGACTATCAAAGTGAGGAGGATTACAACAATAATATAGAGGAAATTAAAGACGTACTGAACGGCAAAATAGGCACCGTAGTACGCAACCTTAAAGGAGACCTTGAAAAAGCAGTGAGCGAATTGAACTTTGAGCTTGCACACAGGTTGAAACGTAAAGCCGAGTTGCTGGAGAACTATCAAAGCAAGTCTACCGTTGTAAATTCTTCTATAACTGACGTCGATGTATTCAGCATAGCATCTGAAGAAAAATACGCTTTCGTAAACTTTTTGAAAGTGATGAACGGTACCATCACCCAAACACAAACCATTGAGTTAAAGAAAAGACTTGACGAAAGTGACGAAGAATTACTTACCATAGCTATAAGCGAATTCAGAAGCAGGTACAATAGCCATTCAAAAGAAATCATTGTACCTTTTGACATTGATTTAGAGGATGCCGGTAGCATAAAGTTTACCGTTCCTAAACTTGGAGAAAAGAAGAAACTGCTTGACCTCTCGCAAAAGAACGTGATGTTCTTTAAAAAGGAGAAGATAGATCAATACGAGAAACTTAATCCGGAGGTTCGTACAGAGCGCCTGCTTACCCAGATGATGAACGACCTGCGCATGAACCAGCTTCCGCGGCATATAGAGTGTTTCGATAACTCTAACTTTCAGGGTAAATACCCAGTGTCAGCCATTGTGGTGTTTAAAGATGGTAAGCCATCAAAAAAAGATTACCGGCACTTTAATGTAAAAACAGTAGAAGGGCCTAATGACTTTGCAACCATGGAAGAGGCAGTATTCCGTAGATACCGCCGCACACTAGATGAGGACACCGGTTTACCTCAGTTAATAATTATAGACGGTGGTAAAGGACAACTATCCGCTGCTATGAAAAGCTTAAAGCTGTTAGGTATTGAAAAACAAGTCACTATTATTGGTATTGCCAAGCGGCTGGAAGAATTGTTCTACCCTGGTGATCAATATCCTATGTACCTGGATAAACGATCTGAGACACTGAAGGTAATACAACAGCTGCGCGATGAAGCACACCGGTTTGGTATTACCTTTCACCGTAAAAAACGTGATAAGGGAACACTTGCTACTGAACTTGAACTTATAGAAGGGATAGGTAAAACAACAGCCGAGAAGCTTTTAAAACACTTTAAATCAGTAAAGAAGATACGTGAGGCAAGCGAAACAGATTTGCAGCAAGTGGTTAACCTGAAACAAGCTAAAGCTATAGCGCAATACTTCAGGCCCGAAGTAAGCGAGCAAAAAGCTGGCGGATTGCTTCCTTAAAACAAAAAGCCCTTGCATAATGCAAAGGCTCTGTATTTAAGTTTGAAGTTGGTCTTTTACTAGTACTGCCATAAGTTAAGTTCCCAATCCATCAGGCTCTTTTTGATCCTTTCAGATTCGTATAACTTATCAATACCCTGTGCGTAATCTTTTATACGCTCGTCTTTGTCGTTGGACTGTTTAACTATGTAGCTAGTGAAAATACGTTTAGCAAATACATCGTCAAAGCTTAGGCCAGTAGCATCATTGTTGCGGCTTACAGCTTCTTTGGTAGCTAATACCTGGCGAGCTTCAGGGAAGTATATCCAAAATGCCGGCTGATAATCTGTATTAACACCCACTGCAGCAGTTTTTACTTTAACCATTGGAGCTATGCCTATAATCCGTGGCTCAAAAATGGAGCGCTGGCGATCAAAAACCCAGTCTTCTTTAAGGCGGAACTTAACAACGCTATCTGCCTGAAAATCGCCGGCCACCACTTTTGAACCTGTTTTGTCGCCATTAGCATCAAAGGTATCCACAACACTGCTGTCGGCCATTTTGCTACGTGCCTGGCCCGCAGTCAACCGTGTCGAGAATGCATCTCCGTTAGGGTCATCCTTTGTAGTTACACTCGCATCATATGCAGTTAGTTCTCCTGCGTCGATCGCTGTTAATAAAACATCAATCAATCTTTGCTTGGGAGATGACAAATACTGGTTCATTTTTTCGCGGGTATCAATCTCTCTCCAAACACGTTTAGCAAAAGCCACATCACTTTCGCGAAGGTTAGCGTAGGGAGTAACACGTGCGCTAAGGATGTTTCCTTTTTTATAATAGCCATCTAACGGGCGATCAAAAGGTTTCGCAGCTAGCGCTCCCGCTTTCCTGGTGGTGTCCATTACAGAAGGTTGCAGCGCGGTGCTTCCGGCGCTACCAGCACCTTGTACTTTGGTTTTGCTTGTGCTTGTAACACTGCGCTTAGGTGTGGTTCTGCGCGCTTTTTTCCTTTGCTGTGCAAAGCCTACCGTGGTAAGCAGGCAAAGTGCAATTACTAAAGCTTTTGTCTTCATGTTTGTCAACTTTTAATTGGCCTGTAACACAATTGCGTCCAGCCCGCGCTGTGTTCCATCCGGACCTACAGCAATAATATCTTGTATAACAACCGTGGTGCCAGGTACAACCCCGTTCATTGCAGACCGCATTGCAGCACTAAGTTCGCCGCCGGTGGTTGATAACTGCACTGCATCCTGGCGTGGTTTTATTACAATAAGGCTAAACCTTGTTACATTAAATTTGGCGTCAAAATCAAAACCTTCAAGCTTGGCAAACACCCTGTCCTGAGAGCGTAAGTTAGCCGCACTTGTTCTGCCGCCGCTTTTACCTGCAAACTGCGGCTTAGGATCAGGGATGCGTTTTACACGGAAATCTGATGCACCTAATACCATGCCTTTATCTCCATATACAGTAACCTTTGCTGTGCCTGCACTACTTACTGTAGCCGTGTAGTGCCCGTTAGAGCCCGAAACAGATCCATTGGAAATGCTCACCTTCATGCTTTCCTTGGGTACACCCGGCGCCGATACCGACAATGGGTTAGGTACGCCAATATATAGCACATTCATCTTGTCAGGAGAAACCACAGCAGATGGTTTAGCAACCATGTAGCTACCGCTAACCGGATAACTTTCAAAACCACCGGCAAGCTTTTTAACAGCTAAAGTTCCGGTCCAGGTACGCAGGCCCTCTCCACTGGTGTTCACAGTGTAAGTTCCCACACCGTTTGACGTTGGAATATTAGAACCTCCTACCGTAATCGATGGATTGGTATGCGAATCGTAAGCAGTCAAATAAATTTCCGCTTTGTAAGGCTGTCCTGCAAGTATGTAGCTGCTTGGTGCAACTGCTACAGCTTTAAATTGGTTGAGCTTAACTTCTTGTACGTCTATTTTACCCAGTATTTGCTTAACAACATCGTTCTCAGCGTTTTTGGCATCAGCCTGAACTTTTGCGAGGGTTGTAAGCGCCGCGCCCAATGGTATACCTTCACCAAAGTAAGCATTCTGCCACGTTTTGTTTTCGTAACCCGGGCGACGTGGAGGATCGTTAGCATTTAATGAAAAGTTTACACCTTGCGATTCCTTACCCAGCAATTGTAGTAAGCGGGCTTTGGTAGCGTTAATCTTTTCTTTCAAAACGTCGGCTTTTTTTCCGTTGATCATCACCTCAGATGATATATCAAGGCTCTCTCTGGCGTTCACGTCATCTATATCCGCGTTAATGCCACCGCCTTTACTTATAAGCTCCTTTTTAATCTCTTCTATGTAGCTGTTGAGGTCATCAGCAGCTTTGGTAGCTTCCTGTGCCTGAGTCAAAAGCTTTCCGGCTTTCTCCGGATCCTCCTTTAGCTTTGTAGATTTAAAAGCATTGTAAGTTGTGTTTAAACTTGTTGTTACGTTGCTTCGGGAAGCATCTAAGCTTCTGGTTATATTTTTAAATGAATCTAGTAAACTATCCGGTACGTTAAGGGCAATAAGCCCTAAAAGCACCAGGTATAGTATACCTATCATTCGCTGTCTTGGGGTTTCTTTACCTCCGGCCATGCTCTCTTTGTTATACTGTTCTTCTCTTCAACTATACTATTAGCTAACGCGGGGTTGGTTCATGGCGCTTAACATGTTGCCATAGATGCTGTTCAGCGAAGCAAGATTTTTAGCCAAACGTCCAACTTCGTCTTTAAATAAACGCGAGTCATCTAAAGATTCGTTAAAGTTGTTCATAGTCAAAGACAAGTTTTTATAAAAGCTGTTCATCGCCTTCAAATGGGCACTTGAATCCTGTAGCTCAAGTTCATAAACTCCGTTCAACTCAGACAAGTTGCGGGCCAATTTATTAACCTGATCATGATATGCTTTAGAGTCCACATTAGAGTTTGCCATCTCTGAAAGATTAGCTGAAGCTTTTTCAAAAGCAATGCTCAAGTTATCATAACTGGCAGTTGCCTGTTTAACTTTGTTGGTGAACGCAGCTGTAGCTTCGCCGGCGTCAGTTACACGCGAGATGGCGCTAACTTTATCACCGAAAGTACGAAGCCCCTCGCCAAGGCTACTGATCAATTCCGGACCGATCTTAGCGTCAGTAAGCATTTTATCCAAAGCGACGGTATTTGAAAAGTTTGTTGCAGGAGCCACTGCTGGTCGTGCAGATACCGTTGGTAATTCGCCATGATAATCTTCGTTGAGTTCAGGATAAGCCCTTGTCCAATCAACTTCTTTCTCTTCCCTCTGAAAACCTAATATAAAAAACAACAATGCTTCTGCAATTAGTCCAATAGATATAAATGTACCACCATAAGGCCAATGCTGTATTTTAAATAACAAGCCTATGATTACTACCGTTGCCCCCCACGAAACGATGTTACTTATCCCAAATGGTTTCTTCTTCCCAGCCATAAATTTAAATAAAGAATGATGTTATAATTAGTTTTTGTTTTGATTAGCGTTTGTCCCTGATGTCGCGGCCAAGATACTTGGTAACGCAACGGAAACCGATATAAGATTTTGCGGTATCCTGATACTCGTAAGTACGTGTAGAGTTTTGAAGGAAATAACCAATATCTTTCCAGGATCCACCACGAACTACTTTTCTTTTAAGTACTTCCGGATCTGTTGATTTAGCTTCGTAGTTGAAAGTTGGTGCAAGGTCATGCACGAACGTGGTTGCAGACTCGTCATAAGCTGATAACGTCCATTCCGCAACATTACCCGACATGTTGTACAAGCCAAAGTCGTTAGGAAAGTAAGATCTAACGTTTACGGTGTAGGCACCCCCATCATCAGTGTAATTGCCACGGCCTGGTTTAAAATTGGCCATCAGGCACCCCTTAGCATTTTTGATGTATGGACCACCCCATGGATAATCAGTACCGATGCGGCCGCCTCGTGAAGCATATTCAAACTCAGCCTCGTTCGGCAGATCAAAAGGCAGGTTAGGATCAAGGCCCTTAGCGTGTTTAGCACCTTCACTAAGGCGGGTACGCCAAACGCTGAAAGCGCGTGCCTGGCGCCAGGTAACGCCGACTACCGGATAATTGCGATAAGCCGGATGTGAAAAATAGCCTTCAACCATTGGCTCGTTAGCAGCGTACGAAAAATCGCTTAACCAAACCAGCGTGTCCGGATAAACAGGAACGGTATCCCTAAAAATAAAGTCGGAGCGTTTTTTTGTTTTGTCGTTCTTGTAATTAGCGGCGTCACGCAGCACCATTAAAGAATAGTTGTATTTAAGCAACCGAACATCAATTTCGTTACGGTCAAATACCCTGTCATCACCCTGGTAATATAAACCCTGGAGTTTCTGCGCGTTAGCAGAAGCGTTCTTACCCCTGGTGCTAAAAATAGGGTTATTACGGGCATAGGTCCAGTTGATGTACTTTCTGCCGCTAGGATCAAGTCGTGCGCCTTTCTTAGGTTGTAAATAATATTTCTGATCGTTAAGATAGTTGGTTATTGCAATTGAATCGCGGACCCAAAAAACGAATTGCTTATACTTACTATTAGAAATTTCCGTCTCATCCATAAAGAATGGCGGAACAGTTACCTGCTTTGTTTGTGAAATTTGAGCGAAAGTGACATCCTGATCGGTTTGCCCCATTAAAAAAGTACCGCCTTTGATGTAGACCATGTTAAGCGGTGTAGTAGCTTTAAAGTTACGTTGCCTTACACCTACCACCTCACCGTTTCCTGCGCCGCCTGTACTACAACCTGATAATACCGAACCTGCTAAAACTACAATCAGAAAGTATATTTGCTTCATCTTATATCAAAAATCAATTACACGCTATTGAAATAAATGCCATATAACGCCCCCCGAATATATTAAATATCCTGCAATCCAAGGGAATAAATGTTTAACTAAATCTATAAAATACCTTATTACCACGAAATTGGTAATAATTTATCTCTTAACCAAACACCTAAAAAATTGTCAAAAACACCTGTTAACGTGTAATAACTTAGGCGCTTCTACGCAATATTGCTTTTTTTGTTGCAGCTTTTTTGGCGATTTTATCACTTATTAGCTTGTTTAACATATTGCTCAATGGCCATTGTCATTGACGGGGCGGCAGGGGTGGGCGCCGGAATGTCCAGGATAAGTCCCGCCTGAAGAACAGCCTTGTGTGTAGTAGCACCAAATGCTGCTATGCGGGTATTGTTTTGCTTAAAGTTAGGAAAGTTTTGATAAAGGGACTGAATGCTTGACGGGCTAAAAAATGCTATTACATCATAAAAAACCTCGGCAAGGTCACTTAGGTCACTGCAAACTGTACGGAAGAGAACCGCCGGAGTAAAATTGTAACCATTATCTAACAAGAACTTCTGCGTCTCTTCTGCAGCTACATCAGAGCATGGATATAAGAACTTCTCTCCAGAATGTTTTTTAAGAACTTCCGCTAAATCAGCGGCAGTTTGCTTACCAAAAAATATCTTGCGTTTACGGTACTGTATATATTTCTGAAGATAAAGCGCGATAGTTTCCGAAAGACAGAAATATTTCATTTCTACCGGCACCTCAAATCGCATTTCTTCACAAATGCGGAAAAAGTGGTCAGCAGAGTTACGGCTGGTAAATATAACAGCTGTAAAATCAGCCAGGTTGATCTTTTCTTTACGAAAGTCCTTTGCTGGTACGCCTTCCACATGAATGAACGACCTAAAATCGATCTTCAAGTTAAGCTTCTTAGCCAGTTCAGCGTAAGGATTTTTATCGTTCTCAGGTTTTGGGAGGGTAACTAATATACTCTTAACCTTTTTCTTTCTGTCTTCCAATGCTCTGCGTAATAAAAACTAACTACCTAAATCCGATGTCAAGTGCCTTAATTAATATTAATATGGGGCAAATTTCGAGGGCACAAAGATAGACAAATAAATAAAATTTATGAAATTGAAAATTGGAAATGATACCCACGCTGCTGCGAAGGTATTGCCACACGAAGATAATTACTGATAATAATAAGGTGACACTAAGCAGATAGGGGATAAATTTAGTAGCAATTAAGCTAAAACACAGTGCTACAGGTAAAAAAACAAACGTAATATTAAAATAAGTTAATGATAAAGTCATGATGTAATCACTAACCAGTTTGTTGATATTAAACACAAAGCCCAGGAATTTTAATATTAAAAACTTGCCTGCAAAAAGCGCCAGAATAACCACAGACAATGTTAAAAAAAGCTGAACGCCGCTAATGGTATAATAAACCTTGTAGTAACCCGTGGTAAGCAGGTACAAAAACAACCCAAAAGTGAAGCCAAACAGAAGAAACAGCCCTATAAAAATCCACGTCGTTATTGGGCTGTCTTCTTTACCGGTTTGTGTAGACTTCCGGCTGTAAAACGAAATAAAAATATTGCTAAGATCTTTTGTTGCAAAGATGTTAAGCAAAGCGGTGAATAGCAGCAGTACAATAATTACGGCTATAACCCACCTGTCGCGGGCTGGCCTTACGTGCCCATACCCCAAAATGCTTCGCTTAGTAGTAACGGCATTTTTTGCCAAATCTAAGAAGTGGTTACCTGTGTAGGTACTCGATTTAATAATGCTGTCTGCAAAAAGATTGGTGCGGGTACTATCTGGCCGTAATACATAAACAAGCCCCAGCGAGTCAGACACAGCTTTTTCTTCCAGCTTAATCGCTCGCGCTACCGAATCAAGTAAAGTCATTGGTCTTGGCCTGTATACGCGCCGCGGACTATCTACGCTGCCAGATACGCTATCTTGCTGTGCATACGCAGAGCATGCTAAGCCAATAAAACTAATGAAGATAAATAAAAATCTGCGTAACATTAAGTGCACAAATTTACCTCTTTAATTGTTGCCTGCAAGGTTGTTAAACAATTATAATGACCAGTTGCTGATACTTCAGCAATTGTATTGGTGTATTTGGGTACATGATTTAACCTATCTTTGAAGCCTGAAATTTAATACTACTTACATTGGCCGGTATTTATATACACATTCCATTTTGCAAGCAAGCCTGCCACTACTGCGACTTCCATTTCAGCACTTCGCTTAAATACAAAGAAGAAATGGTTATGGCGTTGTTAAGGGAAGCTGTTTTTCAAAAGGACTATTTAAACGGTGAACCTGTACAAACAATTTATTTTGGCGGAGGCACGCCGTCTTTACTTGGTGCTGAAGACATAAACCGGCTTATTGATACAATTACAAAAACTCATACCGTCAGTAGCGACGCCGAGATAACACTTGAAGCAAACCCGGATGATCTGAACGCCTCTAAGGTTATGGAACTTAGGGCTACTGCTATTAACCGCTTTAGCATAGGCACACAATCTTTTTTTGATGAAGACCTGCTATGGATGAACCGCGTGCACCGCAGCCAGGAAGCTGAGGCATCAATAATGCGGGTGCAGGACGCTGGCTTTGAAAATATATCTATAGACCTGATATACGGCTATCCGCTGCTTACTAACGAAAAGTGGAAACATAACCTTGACAAGGTTTTTACATTAGGTATACCTCATATGTCTGCGTATAGCATGACTGTAGAACCTCAAACAGCATTGGCATCTTTTATTAGTAAAAAAAGACAACCACCAATGAACGAAAGGCAAAGCGCTGAACAGTTCACCTTTATGATAGATGAAATGGAGCAGCGGGGCTTTGACCAATACGAGATATCTAACTTTAGCAAACCGGGGAAACACTCAAAGCACAACTCCAACTACTGGAAAGGTGTAAAATACCTGGGGATAGGTCCGTCGGCACACTCGTTTAACGGTGTTACACGCCAATGGAATATTGCCAATAATGCAAAATACCTCGATGCAATATCCCAGGCATCTATCCCGGCAGAAATTGAGCAATTAAGTGAGAACGACAGGTTAAATGAATACATTATGACGTCGCTGCGCACAATGTGGGGTGTGGACATTGAAAAGCTTGAAGCAATTGCAGTTGGCTCTTCCGCGATATTTTTAAAGGAAGCCGCACAATATGTTAACTCCGGTAAGTTATTGTTGAACAATAATGTTATTACACTTACAAAATCCGGCAAGCTATATGCCGACAATATCGCAGCAAACTTATTCTTCGCGTAATACGATATCTAGCTCTCTCTGGTTTTTAGTTTATTATCCCCGCCGGTTGTTATAAGTAACCAGCAAAACGGAAACTGCTATTTCACTTAAGGCGTATCTCCCAATATAATTTAAACAACATCATAAAATGAAAAAACTAATTATGGGAGTGCTGGCAATAGCAGCTTTAGCGTTCGCTCCAAAAGCTTTTGCTCAAACTAAAATGGTTGGCGGTGCAGCTATGTATCCTACCAAAAACATTGTAGAGAATGCTGTAAACTCTAAGGACCACACTACTCTAGTCGCAGCCGTGAAAGCAGCGGGTTTGGTAGAAACTTTGCAATCAGCAGGACCGTTTACGGTGTTCGCACCTACTAACGAGGCTTTCAATAAACTGCCTGCAGGAACCGTAGATAACCTAGTTAAACCAGAGAACAAAGCTACATTGACCAAAATATTAACTTATCACGTAGTTGCCGGTAAGCTAAGCGCAGCTGACCTTTTGGCGAAAATTAAAGCCGGTGGTGGCAAAGCAGAACTAACTACAGTAAGTGGTGGCGTTTTAACTGCAATGGTTAAAGGTAAAAAGGTTTATCTGGTTGATGAAAAAGGTGGAAAAAGTTGGGTAACCATTGCTGATGTAAACCAAAGCAACGGTGTAATACACGTAGTAAATACCGTGTTGATGCCGAACTAAGAGCAGGAATAACTCCAAAAAACAAACAATTAAGGGCAAGCCCGGCGCTATAAACGCCGGGTTTATTTTTTGTCAGCAAAAAATCAAAATAGATTTTGGCGGTGATACCAGTTGTTAATTTAATAATTTTGCTTGTTAAGAAATTGTAATTATGAGTTTGTTGTTAACCGCTATAGACAGAGTAGACCAAATCAGTAAAGAGGACTTTATAACTAACTACTTAAAACCGCGTAAACCGCTTGTAATTACCAAAGCAACAAAGAATTGGCCAGCTCTGCAAAAATGGAGCTTTGAATACCTAAAAGAAATTGTAGGCGATATTAAGGTTCCGCTTTACGACAGCAGTAAGGCAGACCCATCTAAACCGATAAATGCCTCTGCTGCAGAGATGAAGTTTGGTGACTACATAGATCTTATTCAAACGGAACCGACAGATCTGCGGATATTTCTGTTCGACCCTATTAAGCACGCTCCCAAGTTACTGGATGACTACCGGTCCCCTACCGACTTAATGGGCGGCTTCCTTGACAAATACCCCAACATGTTTTTCGGCGGAAGAGGTTCGGTAACGTTCCTGCATTACGACATTGACCTCGCTCATATATTTCATACTCATTTTAATGGCCGCAAGCACGTGATTCTTTTTGATCAGAAATGGAGCGAACGCCTTTATTGCATTCCATTTGCTACTTACGCACTTGAAGATTACGACATTGAAAACCCAGACTTCAGTAAATTTCCGGCACTGGATGGCATTGAAGGCCAGGAAACGATTTTGGAACACGGCGATACTTTGTTTATGCCAACTGGTTACTGGCACTGGATGAAATATCTTGATGGATCATTCTCTATATCATTACGTGCGTGGGATAGCTCGTGGGCTATTAAAGCAAAAAGTTTATACAATTTAACCCTGCAACGCAAGTTTGACGACGTCATGAAAAAAAACTTCAAAAAACGTTACATGGATTGGAAAGAAGAGCTTGCAATAAAACGCGCGAACAAAGCCTTATCACAAGGTAAACCTTTCTGATCGGCTGTTATTTAACATGCTAAAACTTCTTTAGTTCTAAAACTATAAGTTATAAAACCCGCAGGCCAAACTTTCGTAAAGGGCTGTTGTTTGTTGAGTGTTAATAATGGAAAATGTCGAGCCAAAACCAGCCTTTGATTCCGGTAGAGGAACAATTTAAAATAATAACCGATACTGCCCCGGTACTAATCTGGATATCCGGAGTAGACAAGTTGTGCTATTTTTTTAATGCTGGCTGGTTAAATTTTACAGGCCGATCAATGCAACAGGAAGTTGGAACTGGCTGGACAGAAGGTGTACATCCGGATGACTTGCAGCGCTTTTTGAAAACATATTATTATGCATTCGACGCTCGGCAGGAATTCAGAATGGAGTATCGGCTCAAAAGGCACGATGGTCATTTCTGCTGGGTGATAGATCATGGCGTGCCTCGATATACTCAAGATGGAGAGTTCGCAGGATATATCGGATCTTGTATGAATATAGACAGTGTATTGGAATCTGAACGGGTTAAAACAGATTTTATAAGCACCGAATCCTTTAAGAACGAACAGGCCTTAAATGAAGAGTTAGCCTCAACAAATGAGGAACTTACGGCCGCAAATGAAGAATTGGCATCAATAAACATTCAACTGGTATCTGCGCAGGGTAAACATGCTGCACTAAACAGCCAGTTGGAGGAAAAAGTACTTTTACGTACCGCAGAACTGGAACAGAGCGAGCAGGAACAACAAGCGCTTAACGAGGAGCTGGCGGCAACTAATGAAGAATTATCCGCTGCTAACGACGGCCTGTTGATTAGCCAGGAACAACTTGAAAATACCATTCGCGAACTTGCAGAAAGCGAACACCAGATACGCAGTCTGGTAGACAGCGCACCGTTTCCAATAGGTGTATACAAAGGCAGGGAGATGCGTATTATCCTTGCAAACCAATCAATAATGGATGTTTGGGGAAAAGGCAACGATGTTGTAGGTAAACTGTATTCAGAAATACTACCGGAGCTGTCTAATCAGCAGATCTATTCACAACTGGATGATGTATATACTACCGGCGTTCCATTCCACGCCCGCAACCAACGGGTTGACCTTGTAGTTGGTGGCAAGCTACAGCCCTACTATTTTAACTACAGCTTTACTCCGCTTTACGATACCGCAGGAACTATATATGGTGTTATGAATACCGCCGCGGAAGTTACCGATCTTGTATTAGCCAAACAACGTGTTGAGCAAAGCGAGAAGAAACTTGAGCAAAGCCTTGAAGACGTGCATAAGCTGCAGCGACAAAAGGACGGCTTTATAGGTATCGCAAGCCATGAATTAAAAACGCCGCTAACATCACTATCGGCTATTATACAAGTACTTACAGCAAAACTTAAAGATTCCACAGATCCGTTTATATCAGGTGGGTTAAGTAAAGCAACCGCTCAGGTCAAGAAAATGAGCAACCTGATCAACGGTTTTCTTAATATATCCAGGCTGGAGTCTGGTAAAATTTTGATAGAGAAGCATCAATTTAGATTGGACCAGTTGCTGGATGACGTGATCGACGAGGTACAATTGACAACCCAAAACCATCAAATTTCGCATTTATCACGCCAGTCGGTAAATGTTTTTGCCGACAAAGAAAAGATAGGCTCAGTTTTAGCTAATCTTCTCAGCAATGCTATAAAATACTCTCCTAAAGGCAGGCAAATAGACGTTAGTTACGAGGTGCAAAACAACATAGTAAAAGTTGCTATCCGTGATGAAGGTATGGGCATTAAACAGCAAGACCTGGACAAGTTGTTCGACCGATACTACCGTGTAGAATCAAATCACACACGTCACATATCCGGGTTTGGCATAGGGCTGTACCTAAGTGCGGAAATTGTTAAACAGCATGAAGGTAAGATATGGGCCGAAAGCGAAAGCGGTGTTGGGTCAACCTTCTACTTCACATTGCCGTTAAATTAACCCCACCTCTGAAAGTGGCTATACCTGTTCACGTGTGGTGCTTACGTAATTTTAACACCATTTTAACTGGTTATTCATTTTAAATTTATTATTTTGACATATCGGTGTAACCTTTAACTAATAACGGTTGGAGGTTTAACCTGTATCCCTATATGTGTTTCAAACTAGGCCCAATTGATACTGTCGATACGATTTCTGCTGAAGATTTTAGAAAGCATTATCTTAAGCCGCGCCGCCCGCTTATTATAAAGGGGCTTACAAGCAATTGGCCTGCCCGCGAGAAGTGGACACCGGAATACCTTAAGGAGGTTGTCGGCAAAAAGGTGGTACCTTTATATGATAACTCAAAGGCTGATCCATCAAAGCCTATTAACTCATCGGTAAAGGAAATGCCTTTTGATGAGTACATCGACCTGATAAGATCCACCCCAACTGAACTACGTATTTTTTTCTTCAACATTTTCAAGCAAGCGCCAGAACTACTTAATGATATCGTGCTGCCGAAAGATCTTATGGGTGGCTTTCTGGAGAGCATGCCTGCTATGTTCTTCGGAGGGTCCAACTCTGTTACTTTCCTGCATTATGATATCGATTTGCCACACATATTCCACACCCACTTTGGGGGCCGGAAGCATGTGATACTTTTTGAAAATAAGTGGAAACGCCGGTTGTACTGCATTCCCAACGCTACCTACGCGCTGGAGGATTACGATGTACTAAATCCGGATATCAAAAAATTTCCAGCTCTGGCGGGTGTAGAAGGCACCGAGGCTTTCCTGGAGCATGGCGATACGTTATTTATGCCCACAGGCTATTGGCACTGGATGAAGTATATAGATGGGTCTTACTCGCTTAGCCTGCGTGCATGGGATGCCTCTTTAAGCCGAAAAGCAGCAAGCATCTACAACCTCGCTGTAAAAGGAGGTTTAGACAGTCTATTGAAAATGACCCTTAAAAAAAACTATGCTCAATACCGCGAAAGGTTGGCAGTAAAATGGGCAGAAAAGGAATTAGCCGCCGGAAAGCCGTATTAAAATGTAAATGATGTTACCACGAAGAATTCCCGCCTGAGTCTCCCGAATCAGAGGAGCCACTGTCAGAAAAGCCGCTGTCATCTGATGATGAGGAATCTGAAGATGATGTATCAGAAAAGCCATTATCGTCAGATCCGCTGGTATCCCAATTACCCCAGTTACTCTGGTTGTTATCTTCAGTAATAGGCTTGTCGCGAAAGCTGTCACTGCCAGTAACCCTCCCATAATTGCTGTCACCAGCAGATGGTGCATCTACTTCAGAACGGTTCCGGTCTTGATAAGCACGCGCAGCGTAACCCGCTGCGGCTCCTAAAGCTGCACCGCCCAAAACACGTCCCCAACCAGACGACCCACCCGAACGTCCCGGTGAAGAATAGCGGCCGCCATATCCCGGTTGACCGTAATCTGGCGGATAGTTACCCTGATAGCCATTATTTAACGGGTACCGGCCCGACCTGGAACCCGTCCCAAATATTCTTTTAACAATCTTCCATACTATAACAATTCCACCTATCCACAAGAAAGCCTTAAACCAAAATTCAAGAGCCCCCATCTCTACGTCTTTTTCGGTAGTTGCAACGGCTTCCTGAGGCTTAGTTTTTTCAACTGGCACGTCGGCTTTTGGCGAAAAAGTTTCATGTATTCCGTTAACTAAAATAGTTAGACCTCCAGCGTAGTCTTGCTGCCTGTAAGCAGTTTTCATACTCGCTAATATATTATCACTTACTTCGCCGGTGATTATACTGTCAAGATTTGTGGCAACCACCAATTGCTGCTTATGTTCCGCAATTGCTGCCACGTAAACCATTCCTCTTTTATTCTTTCCGACGTGCCACTTTTTACCAATAAGATTAGCATACTGTTTTATTGTATACTTTGCCGGAATCTTGTTTACAAGCACTATCGCTAACTGTGCGGCGTTTTCTTTTTCTATAATATATATCTTTTGATTAAGGCGTTTGATATCCTCCTTGGACAACACTTTTGCTAAATCATTTACGTAAGTGTTTTTCTTTGGTTTTGGAATTTGGCCAGCAACAATAGTTGTAATAAAAAGCAAGAGCAGAAGAAGGTATGATCTCATGATTAAGGTTTGCAATTGAGACTAGCAAGTTATATACTTTCCTATTAAATAAAAAAATATACTAATGAAATTTTGCCATCATTCCTGATGCCCTAACTGGTATGGTCACAAACTATCTTCCACTCGCCGTTGATCTTGCGGAACCAAAGGGTAAAGTAGCCACCGGGCGTGTCCTTTTCCCGCTTAAGCGACCACGCGCCCATAACAAAAGCGTCTCTGTCGCCAAGTAGTTCTATCTTATCCAGCCTAAATGTAAGCCGTCCCATTGCCGCTTTGTCCGGGTAGCCTTTCTTGTAGCCGTCGTAAGTTTGCTGCCAGCCGTAGTTTGGCCCGCGTTTGCTGATGAACATCAGCGAGTCCGATTTCCAGTAGCCCTGCATAAAGCCCTCAAGGTCGCCTTTGCTCCAGGCAATCTCCTGGTCGTGCATCAGTTTCTGTATAGCTTCTTTATCCTGTGCAAAGCAAAAACTTGTTGCAAGTATCAATACTAAACAAAGCAGTGTGTTCTTCATACTTTAAAGATATAGATTTAAGAAACATTAATTGCAGGTTGCCCGTTAAGTAAACGCCCGATCATTAAAAATTAATTAGCTTTACGTTTTCAGCCCCAAAATATGAATAAACAGATACTGTGCTTTGGCGAGGTTTTATGGGACGCATTTGGCGATGGTAAAAAGGCAGGTGGCGCACCTATGAATGTTGCACGCCATTTGGTGCAGCAAGGCAACAATGTACTTTTTGCCAGTAGAGTAGGCGCCGATCTCTCCGGTGAGGAACTAACAGGCTTTCTAAAAACAAGCGGCCTTTATAGCAACCTGCTACAGCAGGATGAGCAACTGCCAACTTGCGAAGTGACAGTGCAACTGGACGAAAACAATACGGCTACATACGTTTTTCCGGAAAAGGTATCCTGGGACAACATCCAGTTTACAGATGAGCTGAGTACTGCTGCGCGTAACGCAGGTGCTATTGTTTTTGGCAGCCTGGCTTGCCGATACGATACCACTATGGACACGCTTGTACAAGTGCTTGACGAAAGCGACGCTATCAAGATTTTTGATGTGAACCTGCGCCCGCCGCACTTTACACTTGGCACCATCGAAGCTTTGGCCGCCCGTGCCAATGTTATTAAAATGAACGAGGAAGAAGCGCAGCTATTAATCCACAGTAGCAAAACCGGCGACCTCAAGGAAATGATAATGGAATTCCAGAGCAAATTTAACGCAACGGTTATATGTGTAACCCGCGGAGACAAAGGCGCTATTATCTGGAAAGATTTCCAGTTTTTCGAGCATCCAGGTTATAGCGTTGAAGTAGCTGATACCGTGGGTGCGGGCGATTCGTTCCTGGCAACCCTTATCACGGGTTTAATAAACGACGAACCTGTCCCGGACATCTTATGCAAAGCTTGCGCAGTAGGTGCATTTGTTGCCAGCAAGCGGGGCGCCAATCCTGAGTACAAAATAGACGAGGTGATGGCATCCTTGTCTTAATTGTCATGACAGGCTAACAATTGACTTTATTGGGCTGCAAGGGAAACTTTTGCAGCAAATAATCCGTTACTTTATATTCAGAAAGGGTACAACATGCGTGGTTACGGATTTTCGAATTTCAAACCCAACCAGATCCCCAAAGGCGGATTTGAAGAATTACTAAAACTTTTCCTGGAGCTGCTTAACTATACATCCGGCGATGCCGGTGAGGCATTATCGTGGCTTACCGAGTTGGATAAACAATACGGCATTACCAATGATGACTATGGTATTGGCGACTTTATTGATGAGCTTAAACAGAAGGGCTATCTTGACGAAGATAAGCAGAACGGTGAGTTTAACATAACTGCTAAAACAGAACAAAGCATCCGGCAATCGGCACTGGAGGAGATCTTCGGCAAGCTAAAGAAATCGGGTAAGGGCAATCACCGCTCACCGCAAAGCGGTCAGGGCGATGAAAAAAATGCCGAGCGGCGTGAGTTTGAATTTGGCGACAGCCTGGACCAGATAGACATGACGCAATCTATACAGAACGCGCAGGTAAACCATGGTATAGGCGGCGATTTCATGATGACGGAGCGGGATTTAGAGGTAGAGGAAATGGATTACAAAACCTTAACCTCAACTGTGCTGATGATAGACATATCGCACTCAATGATACTTTACGGTGAAGACCGCATTACGCCTGCTAAAAAGGTTGCTATGGCCCTTGCAGAGCTAATCCGGACCAAGTACCCTAAAGATACATTGGATATAGTTGTATTTGGTAATGATGCCTGGCCAATTTCGTTGCAGGACCTCCCCTATTTGCAGGTTGGCCCATACCACACCAACACTTATGCGGGTTTGGAATTGGCAACAGATATGCTTCGCCGGCGCAAAACGCACAACAAACAAATTTTTATGATAACCGATGGTAAGCCAACCTGTTTAAAGGAAGGTACCCGTTATTATAAGAACAGCATAGGATTAGACAGAAAGGTGGTGAACAAAACGCTGAACATGGCGGCGCAATGTAAAAGGCTTAAAATACCAATCACCACTTTTATGATTGCTAAGGACCCTTACCTGCAGCAGTTTGTACGTAAGTTTACAGAGACCAACGGCGGTAAAGCATTCTACAGCTCATTAAATAACCTTGGCGAATACATTTTTGAAGATTACGCCAAGAACAGAAGAAAAAACGTAAGGTAAGCTCCTCGATCCCATGAAGGGGAAGTAGGATGTTAAGCAGGGCTAATCAAAAACAATCATCTCATCGGTGAGATCATATAAACCGATGACATCAAACTAACGAATGAATTATAAAGATATAACAACACTAGGGCAGCTTAAACAATCGGGCTATGTAAGCCGGTCTGTTAAAGACGAGCTGCGTGCTAACCTTATTAAACAACTTCAAAAAAAAGAAGGTGGGTTTGAGGGTATTGTCGGCTTTGAGGATACTGTTATTCCAGATCTGCAAACCGCTATCCTGTCACGCCACAACATCTTACTGCTTGGTCTTCGTGGCCAGGCTAAAACACGTATTGCCCGTTTGCTGGTAAACCTGCTGGACGAGTATGTGCCTTATGTTGAAGGCTCGGAATTGTTTGACGATCCATTGGCGCCAATTTCCTGGTTCGCGCATAATCTCATCAAAGAAAAAGGTGATGAAACGCCTATTGGGTGGGTACACCGCAGCGAACGTTATACAGAAAAGCTGGCCACTCCCGATGTTACCGTTGCCGATTTAATTGGCGACGTTGACCCTATAAAGGCGGCCACCATGAAGCTGACCTACTCTGACGAACGGGTAATTCACTTTGGCCTTATTCCGCGTGCGCACAGGGGCATTTTTGTTATTAACGAACTTCCCGATTTGCAGGCGCGTATCCAGGTATCGTTATTCAACATACTGCAGGAGCGCGATATACAGATACGTGGTTTCAAACTACGTCTGCCGCTCGACCTGCAATTTGTGTTTACCGCTAACCCGGAAGATTATACCAATCGTGGTTCTATTGTAACACCTCTAAAGGACCGTATAGAAAGCCAGATACTTACCCACTACCCGCGTACGGTGGAGATCTCCCGTAAGATCACCCAGCAGGAGGCGTTACTATCGCCCGAGCAGCGTACTACCGTTGAAGCTGATGGTCTAGTGAAAGACCTGGTGGAGCAAATAGCTTTTGAAGCACGCAATTCTGAGTACATCGACAAGAAATCCGGCGTTTCTGCCCGTTTAACTATTTCCGCTTACGAGAATTTGATCAGCAATGCCGAGCGCCGCATGATCATCAATGGTGAAAGCTCTACTTTTGTACGCATTTCTGATTTCCTGGGCGTAATCCCTGCAATTACCGGCAAGATTGAGCTGGTATATGAAGGAGAGCTGGAAGGGCCGGGCAAAGTGGCCAATATATTAATTGGCAAGGCAATAAAAACGCTGATGCTGCAGTTCTTCCCTGATCCTGAAAAAGCCAAGAAGTCTAAAGCCCCTAACCCGTATGCAGAAATTGTAAACTGGTTTAGCGATGGCAACAGTATCTCGCTGGTAGATGACCTGCCGCAGCAGGAGTATAAAAAACTTTTGAACAGCGTACCTGGTTTAAAAGACGTTGTCAAAAAGTTCCATCCGCGTCTAAGCGAGAATCAGCAATTGTTATTAATGGAGTTCATTCTTCACGGACTTGCGGAGTTCTCACAGCTAAATAAAGGTTTCCTTGATAACGGCTTTGCCTTTTCGGATATGTTCAACAGCTTGTTCAATTTGCAGCCGGATGAGGACGACCTTGATAATGACGATGACCGCTATTAACTTTGCCGCTCATTTTAACATTTGTTGATGCAAGGTTCGCTGGCTACCATACTCCTTATTCCCGCTATTTTAGTTGTTGATGCTTACCTGCTTAAAGGTTTAAAAGCCGCTTTTCCCAAGCGTAAGTTTGCTGGGAAAAGCGGCTTTGTAATTTCATACTGGGTGTTTTCTATCACGCTGATCACTGCGGCGTTATTGGGCGTTTATTCACCCTTGGGTGCCGGCATACGTGCCGCATTCCTCTTCGGTTTCGCGTTGGTATTTATATTTAAGTTTTGCTTCCTTTTAGCAATGCTGATAGATGAAGTGCGCCGTTGGGTAATCTTGCGTGGAAAGAAGCGCAAAGCACAGCCCATAATTGAACAACCTGCGCCGGCTAAAGAAAAAACCGACAACATCCCCCGTTCAGAATTTTTGATGAAGGCCGGCTTACTGGCAGGTGTGGTACCGCTGGCTGCTATTAAACTGACCATGTCTAAGGGGTGTTATGATTATCATGTAAGACAGGTAGACCTCTACCTGCCAAACCTGCCGAAGGCTTTCGACCGAATGCGTATCGGGCAGATATCAGACATTCATTCTGGTAGCTTTTACAATAAAACCGCGGTTAAAGGCGGCGTGGAAATGTTATTGCGCGAGAAAACGGATGTAATTTTCTTTACAGGAGACCTTGTTAATAAAGAAGCCTGGGAGATGAAAGATTACCAGGACATTTTTACTAAGGTAAAAGCCCCGCTGGGTGTATACTCCATACTGGGCAATCACGATTATGGTGATTACAGCGAATGGAGTTCGCCAGCTGCTAAACAGAAGAACAATAATGCAATAATTGCCACCCACAAAAATATGGGTTGGGATATCCTGATAGACGAACACCGCCGCCTGAAGGTTGATGGTGAAGAGATAGGGCTGCTGGGCATAGGTAATTGGGGGCAGATGAGCCGTTTTCCTAAATACGGACGCATGGATAAAGCGGTTGTTAATACTCATGATTTGCCTGTTAAACTGTTGTTGTCTCATGACCCATCGCATTGGCGCGCAGAAGTTTTACCAAAGTACCCGCAGATTGATGCGGTATTTGCCGGGCATACACATGGCTTGCAGTTTGGTATCCGTACAAATGATTTTCAATGGAGCCCGATAGAATACGTGTACCAGGAATGGGCCGGATTGTACCGGGAGAAGCATCAGCAAATTTATGTGAATGTTGGTTATGGCTTCGCCGGCTTTGACGGCCGTGTTGGTATATTGCCCGAGATAACTATATTTACACTAAGGGCCGCCGAAGACCCCAACTACAAAGCCTAGCTACACTTTCGCATCTATGAAGAAATTACTGCTTGCTGCATTAGATTTTTTGCTCTTCAGTAATATATTCATGTCTTTATGCGCAGTAGCGCAGGCACTGGTAACTTTTCACCTGATTGATGCAAAACCCGTTCCTGCAGTTATTGGACTTCTATTTACATCAACCCTCGGTATTTACAACTTCAGCATTCTGCTTAGTAAACCCAAGCGGCCCGAGCTTTCGCCCTACCGGCGTGTACGATGGTTTTTTAGCCACAACCGCTTAATGGTGACCTTTACAATTGTATCGCTGTTGTCGCTTATTCCATTGTTTTTTTTGCTATCGATGGAGTCGCGCATATTGCTGATGTTTTTGTCGGTACTATCATTTTGCTATAGCCTACCACTGTTTACCGTCGGCGAACAGAAATTTGGGCTGCGCAATATCCCTGGCTTAAAGCCATTCCTGATAACAGTAGTATGGACGCTCAGTTGTGTACTGTTGCCCATTCTGGAGGCAGAGAATTTGCACATAGCTGATGTGAGCATGCGCGATACCATGATCCTGACAGCAAAGCGGTTCCTGCTTATTGGTGCGCTAACCGTTCCGTTTGATATACGCGACCTTTTCCAGGACCGGCAATCTGGCCTCAAAACAATTCCTGTCGCCTGGGGAGAAAAGAACGCTTACTTATTTTGCCAGTTTTTACTTGCCGGATATATTGTACTGCTATTCCTGTTCAGGAACAATGGTTTCAACAAAGACTTCTTTGCACTTGCTATAACCGCAGCATTAATGGGCTGGCTTATCTTCCGTTCTAAATGGGAAAAGAACGAATACTACTACTTTTTTTACCTGGACGGTGTACTGGTGCTGCAATATGTAGTATTGGTAATATTTAACTTCTTCTAAAATGCCGGCGAATTATGATAATTCCGCATCCTTTTACGATCGGCTATCAGGATTGGTTTTCGGGAAAGCGATTATAAACGCGCAAACCTTTTTACTAGGTCATATTCCTGCACATAGCAATATACTTGTTATCGGTGGAGGAACAGGGTGGATACTGGAAGAAATAGCAAAGGTACACCCCGATGGTTTAAGCATTACCTATGTGGAGATATCCGCAAATATGATGGATTTGTCGCGGAAAAGAAGCCATGGCGCCAACCAGGTGAACTTTGTTAACACCGCCATTGAAGAACTGGAAACTGAAATAGCTTTTGATGTAGTAATCACACCATTCTTACTGGACAACTATACCGAAGAACATCTCCCGGCAACCTTCAACCACATACACCGATTGCTTAAACCTTCCGGGTTATGGCTGTACACGGATTTTCAGCTTACCGGCAAATGGTGGCAACCTGCAATGCTCAAAAGCATGCTGTTGTTTTTTAAATTACTCTGCGGAGTAGAGTCGTGGCACTTGCCGGATGCAAAAGGACAATTTGCAAACTTTCATTACGAAATACTAGCTGGTAAAACTTTCTACCAAGACTTTATCGTTTCAAAAGCATACCAAAAGCCGGCTTAACAGGCACCTAGTACACGAACTTGTAACCAATTCCCCTGACTGTTTGCAGATATGTTGGCGAATCAGGGTTGTTCTCTATCTTTTTCCTTAGGCGTACAATGTGCATATCAAGCGTACGTGTGTTAACATCGGCGTTGTAACCCCAAACCTCCATCATCAGCTCTTCGCGATTGATCACTTTATTCTTGTTTTTTAAAAAATAAAGCAGAATTCTGTTCTCCAGAATGGTAAGCTCAGTTTTTCGGCCATCGCGTATAAGCAGGTGGGTATTTGGCAGATGTTCCATATTGCCAAACTTGTGCGACTCCGTCTTTTCACCGCTATTCAGCGAAAACTTTATCTTGCTGTCAATCATCGCAACAAGCACATCCATGTTAAAAGGCTTGGTGATGTAGTCAGACACGCCAAAGTTGTAAGCATCTATCTTATCTATATCCTGCGCTTTAGCAGTCATCATAATTACCAGCTTATCAAAGCCCTTTTCCCTTAAGCTAGCACAAACTTCGGAACCTTGCCTGCCCGGGAGCATCCAGTCTAATAGCACAATATCAGGCTGCTCGGCAAGAATCATTTTTTCAGCCTCGACGCCATTGCCAGATTCTAAAACTTTGTAGCCTTCGCTCTGCATGCGTTCCGCTACCAAAAACCGCAGGTTCTCGTCGTCCTCAACCAGCGCTATCTTAATTTCTTTGTTCATGTACTCTTATGTGTATCGCTTTAGCTTTCAAGTGGCAATGTAACAATAAACGTTGAACCTTCATTATATCTACTGTTCACCGTAATACTGCCGTTCATAAAATTCATTAATTCCTTACAGAATGCCAACCCGAGACCAACGCTTCCGTTCTGATTATATTGGTTCTCTATACGGTAAAACTTCTTAAACACATCCCCCTGCTCACTTTTATCCATTCCAATACCTTTATCTGCAAATGAAAATACAATATTTCTTTTATCCTGTTTTATACTGATCAGCAATTCCTTCTTACCCGGATGCGAGTACTTGTACGCGTTTTCCATTAAGTTCTGGAAAACGCTGCCCAGTAATACCGGATCGCTGTAAAAAGTACTAACGTTATCCATGATATATTTGAGGTTAAAGTCCGGATACTTTATCTTAAAAGTATCTATATACCCTTTAACAAACTGCTGAATATCTATCTCCTCGCGCTTTATACGTATAGAACGGTTTTCCAGTTGAGTAAACGACAGCAGCTTGTTCATCAATTCGTTCAGCTTATCCGCTTCTTCGTCCAATATTTTACCATAGTGTTTACGCTGCCGCTCACTAAGCTCTCCATCACCCCTTAAATTCGACCCGGCTATTTTAATAACACTTACAGGCGTTTTAAACTCATGTGTAAAATTGTTTATAAAGTCGTACTGGAGCTTGAATATTTTGAGGTTAACATTTAGGTTTCGGTAAATAAGGTAGCTAATAAGCACCAAGAAAAAGTATATCAGGAACAACACCGCGCCTATAGGAAGGTACCGTTTATCTATTTCGCGATTAAGATGACTTCTTTCGGAACTGAAGTATAATTTGAAGTTAGAGAAGGCACCAGGCAGGGCAACTTCTGTAATAATCTTTTCCTTTTCTACATCCAGCGGATCATACACCACCGGTTGAATGGTAACATCCTGGTAAAGCTCGGGATGGGTATTGTTTACCTTTAAAAAATGAGGGTCAAGCGAAAATGTAAGCATGTTCTGCTTACCAAAGTTTTGCGATTTACGATTTTTGAGCACCGCCCGGTAAATCTTTATATCCTCCCTACGTGGAATGTTGAGGTAACTTATTTTATCCGGATTAACGTTATAAAAGGTGCGAAATATTTCATCCTGCGAGGGCAGCCTTGTGGTGTCTGCCACATTAATAAAGTTGTGCAGCTTTAAGGCCATCTGTTTAAAATCATCGTCGTTAGCTACCGACATATCTTTCTGGCCGAAAACTTTGCCGTGCTTAGGCTTGTAACGGTAAACAGCCTTAACAAATATGCCTTGATCTGCTACAACCTGGCTTACCGGCTTCCCTATTTGTATATCGTAGAAAAGCACCTTTCGTACAAAAGGGTAACTTTTAAACACCGTATAAGCATAGTTGGCTGCGGATGCCGAATCAAGAAAGCCGTTGTAAGAGGTAATTTCCGGAATCTTGATCTGGAAAAAATCGTTGTAGGGTTTTATGGTTTGTTCCTGTACCTCTATTTTCTTGGATGTAAATTCATTCTCGACATACTTGGCCGTGAGCTTGTAGCTTACAAAAATAGCAATGACAAGCGTTACCGTTATCAGTACCAAAAAAGCAGTGATCAGTGTAAAGTTGGTTCGGTAAACGTGTTTTTTAGGCGCCGTCATAGCAGGTTAAGGTTTAACCTGCATATTTGTTCCCAGGAACTTTTCTATTTCGGCATACATCTCCATACGATTGTGCTCGCTACGGAAGAAGGCGCGCTCATTTTCTTTAAGCTGGTACGTTACGGGCACATTACGCTTCTTTAGCTCTCTAACAAACTGATTTAGTTCGCTTATGTTCGCCCTCGGATCTTTAGCACCCTGAAAAATCAGTAGCGGACTTTTAATTTTATCAGTATGGAAAACGGGCGATATTGCCCTCAACTGCTCCGCGTCCTTCTCCGGGTCACCTATCATTTCATAGGTCATTTTCAGGTAAGGCTTATAAAACGCAGGTGCATCCTTCAGGTAAGTAAAAAAGTTTATCACCCCGTATTTCACCACAGCGCAGTTGTATAGTTCCGGATGGAACGAGACACCGTAAAGCGCCGAAAAGCCGCCAAATCCACCACCGAAAATCGCGATTTTCTTAGGATTAGCTATCTTTTGATTGATAAGCCAGTGTACACCATCAGTTATATCACTTTGTATCTTACCGCCAACTTGTTTAAAGCCGGCCCTCCTGAAGGCTTTACCATACCCAGCAGATCCACGATAATTTACCTGGAAAACGGCATACCCGCGACTAGCCAAAAATTGCACCTCCGGATCATATCCCCATGAGTCGCGTCCCCAAATACCATCATGCGGCATTACAACCACTGGTAAATTCTTGCGCTCTTTATCTTTTGGTACGGTTAGGTATCCGTTAATGGTTAACCCATCAGTCGCTTTGAAACTAACCGGCTGCATGGCGCAAAACGCCGACGGGTTAAGCCCGCTATAAACGTCGCCGAGTTTGGTTAATTTATCCCTATCGCGCTCATATAAATAATAGGTTCCGGGAGACTTATCAGTATAAGTATTAATAACAAATTTATTCTCCAGGCTATCCCGATCTACCACGTTTACCTCATCACCTTTAAGCTTGCCCGAAAGGCTGCTGTATATTTTTTCGATATCGTTGCTCAGGAAATGCTTTTGCGGCTTTGCTTCATCCCACCAAACAAACTCCACGCGGCGCTTATTTTTGCTATAGGCCACATCCATTATATCCGCGTTAGCGCTGGCATACAACACCTTTACTTCACGACCGCTCTCAGCATCAATTTCAACCAAGGCAGTTTTATCACGATTAACGTTGGATAACGCATAGAAGTAGTTCTTTTCACCTGTGAAAGCAATCGGCTCTACCTTATCGTTAAAGTTATTTTTAATTACTGGCTTAAAAGCTGTTTGTTCGTTTAAGCGGAACAGTATAGTTTCGTTTACACCGTCCGATAACTTTTCCAGCCTGATGGTACCATCAGGCTCGGGGTACCATTTTGTTACGTTACCAGGGTTTTGTAAATACAGCTTTAGTTCACCTGTTTTAACGTTTAAATGGAACACGTCAAAGTTAGCAGGGTCACGCTTGTTTATAGCAACAGTGATAATATCGGGTTTTAGTCTATTGCGGTTTAATATACGTATGCGCGCATTATTCAGGTTAAGCAGGTTTTTGATCTTCAGGCTGGCAACATCCAGTGTAAAAACCCTGAACTCATCGTTAGCAATAATATCCTGAGTAAACACAATCTGGTTGTTAAAGGTCCAGGAATAGTCGCGTACAGAGTAATCGGTGTACGATGTAGCCATTTGCTCGTTACCCGTCTTTAACGACTTGATGTATATATTTTGTTTATCTTTATAAGGCTTGAGGTACGACACGAACTGCCCATCGGGAGAGATCTTATAGAAGCTCTTTTCCGGCGTTCTGAAAAAATTGCCAATAGGTATTTGCTGGTCTTCTTGTTGTTTACACGCACCCAGTAGTACAGCAATAGCAAAAAATAATAAAGTTCTTAAGCGGCCGGGCATTTGTATGTGGCTTATTAATTATCAGGGTCAAAGTACCTATTTAAAACAACGCAAATCTAAATGTCACTACAATTTTACCCTGTAACAACGTTATATACAATGCCTGGGCGCACATAAATATACAACATAAATGATGCGGTTTTTAGCCATTTTAATATTCACACTTGTATCTGCCACCAGGCTTTTTGCTCAAGATAACGATTTATTGCTTGCCCGCCAATATGCTCAAAATGGCGAACAACAGAAAGCGCTGGATATTTATCTGAAGTTGTATAGACAGGATAACGAGTTGTACTTTCAACAATATTTAAGCGCCTTGTTGAACAACAAAAAGTTTGACGAAGCCGAAAGCATCACAAAAAAGATGATTAAGCGGCACGCGGGCAGCAATGAGTATGTTATAGCCCTTGGATCGGTATACACGCAGCAGGGCCAGGCAGACAAAGCAGATGCTGTTTACTCGGACTTGATAAAGAACCTCCCGGCAGATCAGAATGAAATATCATCCATTGCCACCCAGTTTTACCAGAATGCCAATGTAGATTACGCGATACGCATCTTTTTACAAGGCAGAAAAGTGCTGCGCAACGATGCACTTTTTTCTTTTGAGCTGATAAATCTGTACCGCTATAAGCGAGATAAACCCGCATTAACAGAAGAGTACCTTAAGTTTCTACCGTCAAACCCGTCTTTCATAAACCAGGCGCAAAGCGTATTGGCAACAGTTTATGAAGGAAGCCAGGATTATGAAGCACTTAAGTTTACCTTACTTAAGCGCATACAAAAAGATCCGCAGCAGGTAGTATACATTAACCTGCTTACATGGCAGTTTTTACAACAGAAAGAATACGACCAGGCGCTTAACCAAACGCTTGCTTTAAGCCGCCGTACAAACGATGATGGAAGCAGTGTGTTTGAACTCTGCAGCACATTAGTAGCCAACAATGCTTTTGATGCTGCTATACGAGGGTATGAGTACATTATTTCAAAAGGTAAAGAAAATGCCAACTACGTGTCCGCCAAAATCGAAATTTTAAACACCAGAAATTTAAAGGTCACCAGTGGTAAATACACCCAGGCAGATTTGCTTAGCCTGGAACAGGATTATCTCACTTTACTAGAAGAATTCGGCCGGAACCGGGGTACACTATTCGCCATGGAAAAACTGGCAACACTACAGGCGTTTAAACTTCACAAGTTAAAAGAGGCACAATCCCTTTTAGAAGCAGCAGTTAACATACAAGGTGCAAGGCCTAACCTCATTGCGACCTGTAAACTTGACCTTGGCGATGTTTACCTGCTTAATAACCGTCCCTGGGATGCTACATTGGAATACAGCCAGGTAGAGAAAGACAATTCTGCAATCAGCACTGCTATTGGGCAGGAAGCTCTCTTCAGAAATGCGAAGCTTGCCTATTATATGGGCGATTTTACCTGGAGCCGCGGCCAGCTGGATGTTTTAAAAGCAGCCACTACGCAATTGATTGCTAATGATGCTTTAAATTTATCATTATTGATATCTGACAACTTAGCAGCGGACAGTACAGGCGCAGCGCTAAAGATGTATGCCAGGGCCGATTTGCTGATTTTTTCGGAACAGACTGAAAAAGCGATTAAAACATTGGACAGCATAGGCAAAAAATATCCTGAAAACGGCCTCGCAGCTGATATACTGATGGCAAAAACAAAAATTGCTATGCAACAGCAAGATTATGCTAATGCTATTACGCTTCTTAAACAAATTGCAGATAAATACCCCGACAACCTTTGGGCTGATGATGCGGTGTACATGCTGGGCGACATTTACGAAAACAGGCTTAGCAACCCCGATCTTGCCAAAACTTACTATCAGAAAATAATTGCCGATTATCCAGGTAGTTTGTGGCTTAACGAAGCCCGTAAGAGGTTTAGGCTTTTAAGAGGCGACAAGAACTCGTCCTAAGCTTTCCCGTCGTTACTCAACATTCTTTCATCTAAAATCATTTAGTACTTTTGCCGAATGATAATCTATAACGATACCTATATACTGGAAGATACTGTTGAGCAGGAATGGCTCACCTGGATGAGGGAAGTACATATCCCTGCTATTATGGCCACCGGCTGCTTTAGCTCACACCAGATACTCACCGTAATTGACTCTCCTAACGATGGTATAACCTACTGCGTACAGTTTATTGCAGACACCATCGAAAATTTTCAGGACTATTATCGCACCCATCTTTTTGGCTTTCAGAAGCTTCATCAACAGCAATTTGCCGAGAGGTTTGTATTGTTTAATACTTTGATGAAAACTGTAGACTAACCATGAACCTTACTGAAACTGTTATTCCGGGCGTATTGATACTTGAACCACGAGTATTCACAGATGACCGTGGTTACTTTTTTGAAAGCTACAGCAAGCGCACCCTTGCCGAACTGGGCATTGAAGCTGATTTCGTACAGGACAACCAGTCTATGTCACAAAAAGGTACTGTAAGGGGATTGCATGCTCAGGCACATCCTTTTGCACAAGATAAACTTGTACGTGTATTACAAGGAAGTGTAATGGATGTTGCAGTTGATGCAAGGGTAGGTTCGCCAACTTACGGCCGCCACGTAGCAGTTGAGCTTACAGCAGCTAACAATTGGCAGTTATGGGTGCCGGCCGGCTGCCTGCACGGCTTTGTAACACTGGAAGACAATACCATATTCACCTACAAAGTAACCAACTACTACGACAAGGCATCAGAAACAGGAGTAGTATGGAACGATCCTGAACTTGCTATCGGGTGGGGAATTAACGAGGCAAATGCAGTACTATCTTCAAAAGATCTGGAGCTTCCGGATTTTAAATCTTTTAAGAGCCCTTTTACTTACCAGGCATAAACATTAGCCGGTAAGGTCTCCTTTCCTACAAGTAATATTTACCATGGGTTAAATTTGCTATACAGCTCATTTAACCTTTTCGTGTTTCATGAACATTTTTCTTTTTTGTTAAAAAATACGTAACTTACACGTTACAATTAACGTACTAGAAATTGACCGGCCAGTCAACAACAATCACGAAAATTAACACATCTAACTGTTTCACTCACTTAACTTAACTTGAATTAACTCTACACTTACATGAAAACTAATTTGTTAACAAGAACAGGCTTATCAATAGCCTTGCTGTCGAGCGTATTATTAGCTTGCCAGAAAAACACTAAAACTACAGATGCTACACCGGTAGCTAAAACCGAAGTTTCCAGCCAAGCGCTTCAATCCATTGCCAACATGGGCTTTAGTACAGATGATGTACACAAGGTAAACGGCGGCTATTTAGTTGAAGGCGACATTATGCTTACCGATGAGAATATGGCTGATGCGGCTACCAGCTCTTTCCTTCGTGTTGCCGAAGCTGAGCAGTACCGTACCACTAACCTGGTAAAAAACCTGCCAAGAACAGTAACTGTATCGGTATCAAACCTGCCAACCGTGTATGCTACGGCAACACAAAACGCACTTGCCCGCTACAATGCACTTAACTTAACACTTAAGTTCCAGTTTGTAAGCACCGGCGGGCAGATCCAGGTGATTGGCTTTAACGAAGGCCCTAGCGGCGGTTACATCACCTTAGGCTCTTCAGGCTTCCCTACCCGTAAAGGCAATCCATACAGCCAAATACAAATGAATACTAACGCACAGGCTTACGGCACCAATCCGGATGTTAATTACCTAACTTCAGTATTACAACATGAGTTAGGCCATTGCATCGGTTTCCGCCATACCGATTATTTTGATCGCTCTTACAGCTGCGGTGGTACTGCAACAAACGAAGGTGCATCAAACATTGGTGCAGTTTTAATTCCGGGTACACCAGCCGGAGCTGATGCTGCTTCGTGGATGCTGGCCTGCTCTAACGGCGGCGACCGCACCTTTAATTCAAATGATAAAATAGCTTTGAATTACCTGTACTAAGCAAAACGTATTTCACAGTTAATGTTTAATTTATTGATTGGTAAAGGGGAGTGAAAATTCCCCTTTATTATTTCTACCTGCTATGATAAAAAAAGGGAGCTGCCTTTTATTAGTGATGACACTTTGTGCCACTTTATCTATGGCGCAACTTACCCGGTTTCAAAAACAGCTGAATACTATTTATACTACTAAGGCCGATCTCCAGCAAAACAAAACCGACACCAATAAATACTTTCTTGTGCAACTTAAAAGCCCTGCACATGCCGGCAAACTGAGGCTGGTTAAGCGCCTTTCTTACGATTACTACATTGCTGCTTCTACGTCCAAAATAAATACCGGCGAAAACCTGCTTAGCGTTGCACCCGCAAATGCCTTATGGAAAGCTACTGATGACCTGGCGTTACAAGCTGCATCGCACCCAAACAGCAGCAGGCAAGTTACCCTGGTGCTTCGCCATCAAAACGCAACAAGCGTTAACAACATCAGGGCCGTTGCTAATATCGTCTCTGCCAACGGTGATAACATTGTTGTAAATATCCCTCTGAAACAACTCTCGGCCTTACTCGCTGACGACAATTTAATTTTTGCGGCTCCCGTTCGAAAAGCACATGAAGAACTCGCCATAGGTAATCTGGATTTAGGTGTGAACAGCATAGCTGCTGTTACAAATGCCTACCCCGAGCTAAACGGCGCAGGCATTAATGTAAGCCTGAAAGAACAAACCTACGACGAAGCAGACCTTGATCTCCTTGGCCGCTCTTTTAATTCTGCACCTCGATCTGAAATTATTTCCAATCATGCTACTACGATGGCTACGCTTATTGGTGGCAGCGGCATATCTTACATTAAAGGCCTGGGCGCTGCTCCTGCAGTAAAGTTCACTTCGACAGACTTTATCACACTGTCGCCGGATAGCCTTCCTTACTTTACCAATTTCAACATTGCGCTGCAAAACCACTCCTACGGTACCGGTATTGAAAACTATTACGGTATTGAAGCGGTAGCGTACGATAAACAATTGTACGAGAACGACACCCTAATACATGTTTTTTCATCTGGCAACATTGGTACAAGTACACCTGCCACAGGCCTGTATAATGGATTAGCGAACGTAGCAAACCTGTCGGGTACCTTTAAGCAGGCTAAGAACGTACTGGTTGTAGGTGGTACCGGGCGCACCAATATTCCGGAGGCGTTAAGCTCCGCCGGCCCGACTTACGACGGCCGGGTAAAACCCGAACTCGTTGCCGATGGTGAAGATGGCACATCTGGCGCTGCGGCACTTGCATCTGGCACGGTAGCGTTAATGCAACAAGCTTACAAGCTAAAGTTTAACAAAAAGCCACCCGCAGCCCTTGTAAAAAGTATCCTGATTAATACTGCCGATGACCTTGGCACATCCGAATTAGACTTTAAAACCGGTTATGGAAAAATGAATGCCCTTGAAGCGGTAAAGTCCATCAACAACAATCGTTTTTTTTCCGGGACGGTAAGCAACCAAACGAAAGCCACTTACCAGGTAACCGTACTAGCCAATTGCAGTATGTTGAAAATAGCATTAGCGTGGAACGATGTACCCGCTACGCTGAATGCGCCTTATGCGCTCATTAACGATCTCGACCTGTCAATACAAACTCCTGCCGGCGAAAAACTGCTTCCCTGGGTATTAAGCAGCTATCCAAATACCGATTCGCTCACCAAGCCTGCAACCAGGCAACGGGATACACTAAACAATACCGAACAGATTACGCTTAATAATCCAGTAGCCGGGACTTATACTATACTGGTTAATGGCAGCCGGGTTACCACAGCGAGCCAACCATTCTACGTAGCCTACAATACAAAGCAGGCAAACAGTTTTGAATGGACGTATCCATCACCCTCCGACAAAATTCTGGCTACGGAAGACAATTACCTGCGGTGGCAAAATACCGTTAACGCTACCAACGGACAACTGAGCATCAGCTACGACCATGGCGCTACCTGGCAGGCAATTGCTTTCATCCCACTCTCCGGCGGATATTACAAGTGGAACGTGCCCGACGTTTTTACTAAAGCCATACTAAAGATGAGCATTAACGGTAATGATCATCTGAGTAAAGAGTTCACCATCTCCAAACCGCTAGGTCTGAATGTAGGCTTCGACTGTACCGATGGCACATTGCTTCATTGGAGCCCCCAGCCCGGTGCTACCAAATACATCGTTTATAACTTAAAAGATAACCAGCTACAGCAACTTACTACAGTTACCGACACCACCGTTATTATTCCTACTGCCATGCAATCCTCTAAATACTTTGCAGTGAGCGCCGTGGGGAATGGTTTTGAGGGAGTACGCAGTTATACCATTAATGCCACCACTCAGGGCACCGGTTGTTATGTTAAAAACATACTGGCAGAGGTAAATAACAACAACAGTATAAAACTAACGCTCAACGTGGGCAGCGTTTTTAATCTCAGCAACGTTACCTGGGAAAAACAAACCGGTATTAACAGGTATACAGATCTTGGCAACTCGGCCGTTACAACAGCGTTGAGCTATCAGTTTATAGATACTAATCCTAAAAAGGGGATCAACTACTACCGCGCCAGGCTGACCAAAACAGACGGGAGCGCCCTTTATTCTGATCTGGCAAGCGCTGTTCTGCTTCAGGCAAACCAGATCACCTTATTTCCAAACCCGGTAAGCACGCAGCTAAATATCCTCACCGGTGAGTTGAATACCTATGAGCTGAAACTGTACGATGCCATGGGTATACTTCGCTTTAGCAAAACGTTAAATGGCTTGCAAAACGCTATAAGTTTGGATGTTATACCGGGTATGTACATCTGCACTGTTAGTGCAAACTCCAAAATTTTATACCAGGGAAAAATTGTGAAGCTTTAGTAACAATATTGTGATTTAACAATCCTACAGGTGTTTTTAACAGATTTTAACAATTAAAAATTCTATTACTAAGAATTTAGTTATATCTTGTTCCCCCGTAAACCATCAGCATGAAGATCACAATTTCTACCCTCCTACTCTTTTTTCTTTTTTCTGCAGCGGCATTTGCGCAGAAAAGTTACTCTGTTAAAGGTGCCGCTATCGACTCCGCATCAAACGCGAAATTACTTAACGCCAGCGTCAGCGTTTTAAATGCTAAAGATTCCATTTTACGCAAATTTACCCGCGCGGGTACCGGCGGTATTTTTAGTATCTCGGGACTTAGCAAAGGCAACTACATCCTGATGGTCACCTACCCGGATTATGCAGACTACGTAGAAAAATTTACGCTTGACTCGGCCCATACCGACCGTAATTTTGGCAGCATCAACATGCAGCTCAAGTCCAGATTACTTAAAGAGGTACTGATTAAAGGTACCGTGTCAGCCATAAAAATTAAAGGCGATACTACTGAGTATAACGCGGCTGCATTTAAGATAGAACCAAATTCCAAAGTAGAAGACCTGATCAGGCAGCTACCTGGTATGCAGGTTGATAAGGATGGTAAAATTACCGCACAAGGACAAGCCGTACCAAAGGTACTGGTAGATGGTGAAGAATTTTTTGGTGACGATCCTACCCTGGTTACCAAAAACCTTCGTGCAGATATGGTGGATAAGGTGCAGCTATACGACAAGAAAAGCGACCAGGCTACCTTTACAGGTATTGATGATGGCGAGAAAACCAAAACGATAAACATTAAACTAAAAGAAGATAAAAAGAACGGCTACTTTGGTAAGGTAAACGGCGGTGTTGGTACCGATGGTTTTTACGAAAGCCAGGCTTTGTTCAATCGCTTTAAAGGCAAAGAAAAATTCTCTGGTTATGCTACAGCAGCTAACACAGGTAAAACCGGCTTAGGCTGGGAGGATAATAACAAGCTGGGCAACTCTGACGGTTTGCAGTTTGGCGATAATGGCGAGATCTTCATCTTTGGTGGTGGCGGCGACGATCTGGATTCCTTCGACGGAAGATACAACGGCCAGGGCCTGCCAAAAGCATACACCGGCGGCTTGCACTACGACAAAAAATTTGATGCCGATAAGCAGTCTATCAACACCAACTACAAAGCGGGTTCGCTGGAGGTTGATGGCACAAATAACAGCCAAACACAAAATGACCTCCCGGGCCGTTCATTAAAAACAAATGCCGACGGAACTGATAACAACTATATGTTCCGCCAGAAACTGGACGCGATGTACCAGGTAAAAATTGACTCCACCTCTAACTTAAAAGTAACGGTAGATGGTACGCTTAAAAACTCCCGTACACGCAGCAGTAACCTGTCTGAAAGTATGCAGAACGATACCTTACTTAACCGCCAGGATCGCAGCTTGCGTAACTACACCGATGCGCAGTTGTTTAACGCCACCGCCTTCTACAACAAAAAGCTGAAGAAAACGGGCCGTACTTTCTCTGTTAACTTCACAGTAGGTACCAGCGACAGCAAATCAAAAGGTAACCTTAATGCTACTACAGACTACTTTAAAGCGGGTCTGCTGGATAGCAGCCGCGTTATAGACCAGTATAAAACTAACGATATGATGAGCACCAAAGTGCTTACCAACGTTACCTATACCGAGCCGTTTAGCAAGTACTTCTCTGTGGTGCTTAATTACGGATTGAACATTAACAACAGCGAGGCTGACCGCAAATCGTTTGATCAAACCTCACCTGGTGTATACAACTCTCTTGTAGATTCCCTCAGCAGCGATTACAAATTCAATCAATTGGCTAACCAGGGTGGCGCTATCTTCAACTATAAAAAGGGCAAGCAAACTATCAACTTTGGTACAAAAGTTTCTGCCGTTCGGTTTAAACAGGTAGACCAGGTAACAGGCAACGACTTTAAACGCAACTTTACCAACTGGAATCCTACAGCAACTTATCAGTACAGGTTCTCTCAGCAAAAATCATTTAGCCTGCGTTACAATGGCAGCCCAACACAGCCAACGTTTGACCAGATACAGCCTATCCGTAACAACAATGACCCATTGAACATTACTATAGGTAACCCGGATCTAGGCCCGTCGTTTACGCACCGCTTTAACATCAACTTTAATTCATATAAAACGCTTACCGGTCAATATTTGTCTGGATACGGATCTTACTCCTTCACTACCGATCCGATAGTAAACAATATTACTACCGATACATCTGGCAAGAACACCATCCAGTACCTTAACCTTCCAAACAGAAAACAGGCAAACTACTATGGTGGCTTTTACTTTGACAGGAAGATAGCGGCGCTTGATTTTAATGTTGGCTTAAGCGCTAACCTTAATGGCAATACTTATTACAGTTTGAAAAATGGTGCAGAAAACAAAACCACATCTAACACCATAAGTGGCCGCTTAAACTTTAATAAATACGTTCAAAAGAAATTTTCCTTTGATATTGGCGCTGGTCCAACTTATACAACCGGTCAATCATCACTTAACCCCAACCGTAACAACAACGGCCGCGGCTTTAATGCAAACGGCAGGTTTAATGTGTACCTACCCGGTAAGATACAAGTAGGCGCAGATGGCGAATACCAGTACCAGGCGGCAACCCAGTCGTTTGATACCCCATTTGAACAAACCATCATCAATGCTAACATCACTAAGACATTCTTTAAGGCAGAAAACCTGAAATTAATACTTAGCGGTAATGACTTGTTGAACCAAAACTCTGGCTTTAGCCGCAACGCCAGCGGGTTATACATTTCTCAAAGCAGGTACACTACAATACGCAGGTACTTTATGCTATCGGTACAATGGGACTTTAATAAAATGGGTGGCGGAGCACCTGCAAAGAAATAACGATCATGAAAAGAATATCAATTATAGCCCTTATTACCTGCCTGTTCAGCGGCAGCTTACTGGCTCAAAACGCCCACTTTACTACCAGCGGTACTATTGAGTTTGAGAAGAAGGTAAATATGTATGCCTTCCTGAAAAAACGCATGACGCCCGACAACGAGAGCTTTTTGGCGCCTGCACTGGAGCAGTACAAAAAAACGCAGCCGCAGTTTAAAACACTAAAAAGCACACTCACTTTTACCAATAACAAAACCCTTTTTACGCCTGAGGAACCACCAGAAACCGCCAACAATAACTTTTTTGGTAATGAACCTATTGCGCAGCAAAACAACACCATCTTCACCGACCTGAACACCACCATTAGTACGGCTAATAAAAAGGTGTTTGAGCAAATGTTCCTGGTAAAAGATACCGTACGTAGAATTGACTGGAAGATAACTGATGAGACACGTGAAATAGCAGGTTACAAATGCCGCCGTGCCAATGCCGTGGTGATGGACTCCATATACGTAGTGGCTTTTTATTCTGAGGAGATCCCGGTAAGCGGCGGCCCCGAAACTTTCACCGGCTTACCCGGCATGATACTGGGTGTAGCGCTTCCGCACGAAAATGTTACCTGGTTTGCCACCAAAGTTACCGACCTGCCGGTTGCTGAAACATCGCTTAAAGTACCTAACAAGGGTAAAGCGGTGAACGCAGCAGGCCTGGCAACTACCCTAAAATCAGCATTAAAGGACTGGGGAGAATACGGACAGGTTTACTTTAAAATATTTTTGCTATAACCTAAACTGCATACAATGAACAAGCCCTTTGATAACTCAAAGGGCTTTGTTGTTTATCCCCTAACCCCCTAAAGGGGGAACAATAGTTTAATAGTTTCTTTATTTGACTTGAGCACTTAAGTTTTTCAAAGTTCCCCCTTTAGGGGGCTATGGGGTTCCGGATAAGATACTTTGCATTTTTAGCAGCGCTTTGCAGCGGTGTTTCGTGATTATAGCGACTCTGCTCAACAAAGAAGTATTTGCAGCCGCTGTGTTGCGCCGCTGATAAAAGCTTAGGAAAATTGATGATACCCTCGCCCAGATCACAAGCTGATTCCTCCTGGCTACCCTTTGGCAATCGCTCCTTCAGTACATCCCGCAGGTGCATCAGTTTAAAGCGGCCAGGGTGCTTAAACAGGTAGGTGTATGGATCGCGACCTTCGCTAACCGTATAGTACACATCCATCTGGAAATCTACCAACTGTTTATCAGTATTCGCCAGTAGCACATCAATTGGTAGTTGCCCGTCCACAGGCTTGTACGGGTAATCATGCGGATGGTAGCCGTAGCGCAAACCGTGCTTTTTGCAAATCTCGCCGCGCTTATTAAAATCATCAGCCGCTTGTTTAAATACGTCTATCGACTTTTGAGGGCCTAGCCACGGGCATATCAAATACTTCATGCCTATCGCTGACGATTGAGCGGCAAGTTGCTCGAACTCTTCAACCGGCATAGGATTATGATGGGTAGATACCAGCTTAAGGCCGTATCCGTTGGCAAGCTTTTGAAAAGCCTTGTTGTTCATGCCCCAAAACACGCCCTTGTCGCTGCCGTAGCTTTCCAGCTGAGTATAGCCCATTTTGCCCAGCTGCTTCAAGGTGCCTTCCGGATTTTTGGTCATTTCGTCCTTCACCATATAAAGCTGTATGCCCCGGTTTGGTAAGACGCGGGCATCACCAAACGCCAACGAGCCCGGCAACGGCATAGCAGCAGCCAGTATGCCGCTGCTGTATAAAAAGTTTCTTCTATCCATAAGCCTTTAACCCCCTAGCCCCCTAAAGGGGAGACAAGAGTTGAATATTTTCTTTATTGACATACTTCCCCCTTCAGGGAGTTAGGGGTTGTTGTTCCGGGTTTACAAGTCCCTTACGATAACTTCTCCACTGGTTTTATCTTTCAGAATCAGTTTTCTATCGCCGTGCGGAAGTATTTCTTCTTTGATAAGGTAATACTGCTCATCATAGCTGGCAAATTCAGTAGCGATTTTGGTATCGGTATTACCGCGCCAGTCGTCAAGCTGAACAGGTTCCCATACACCACTTTTAGCAGAAGCATAAGCCGCGTCGATAATCGCGTTTACAACATAACCGTCGTAAAAGGTCTCTGCCGGCTCACGGTTTTGCTCAATAGCCTCAAACATATCTGTAAACATGTGATTATAGCCTAACTCGTTTACCTCGTCGCCAACAGGAAATAACCACCCGCTGCTGCTCTCCGCCTTTTCGGCAACGTAGCCGCCGCCTTTACCGGTACTGAACATATCGAAGCCCGTACGTAAAAAGTTATTAAGCCAAATGGTGCCTTCCGTCCCCATCACCTCGTCGCGCAGGTCCATTCCGCCTCGGAAACACCAGCTCACCTCAAACTGGCCGATAGCGCCATTGGCGTACTTCACCATACCTATTGCATTATCTTCGGCATCAATAGGGTGTACCTGGGTAGCTGCCCAGCACATCACCTCAACCGGTCTGATGTCCTTACCAATATAGTTACGCGCGATCTCGATACAATGACAGCCGAGATCTACAATGGCACCGCCCCCGCTTTGTTCTTTGTTCCAAAACCAGTTGCTGTGCGGGCCGGGATGTGCTTCGCGGCTCTTGGCCCATAGTATCCTGCCCAGGGCACCTGCCTTAACACTTGCCAGCGATTTCAGGAACTTTGGTCCGTAGCATAAGTCTTCCAGGTAGCCGCCCATAATACCAGCCTGTTCTACAAGGTCAAGCATTTGTTTAGCCTCTGCCGCAGTACGGCCAAGCGGTTTGGTGCACAACACGTGCTTTCCTGCTTTGGCGCATGCTTCAACAGCAGCAAGGTGCAGATCGTTGGGGAGAGATATTACCACTACATCTACCTCAGGGTGTTCAATCACCTCCTGCATACTGGTGCTGTGGAAGGATAGCTTGTAATCATCAGCAAACTTTTTGGCTTTATCTGCACTCCGGCCGTACACAGCAAAAAGCTGATCTACACGTCGGTGCGCCACCAGCGAATCGGCATAGAACCGCGCAATAAAGCCGGAGCCGAGCATAGCAATTTTCATAAGTTTTGGTATAAAAGGTTTGAGCCGTTAAGATATGAAATTTTGCAATCTAAGCTGATCACATACTGGAAAAATGCGGAAGAGAATCGCCAGAGCTTTTGGGAAACCTAATTAAGATAGATCTGAAAACCGTTACAGCAACTGAATAGTTAATATACAAAAAAATCTGCTTTAATGCAAAAAATCATGAAAATAGCTGTTTCAAATGGTGTAAAAAAGTGTGGTTCTTGCTGGTAAATAAGCGATTAGATCAAGTGTTCATTTTCGATTTCACGAAAAAAACTGAACACTAAACCTGCATACATAAGCTAAGTGAACATGTAACATTCTTGTCAATTTCAAGTTCAGTTTTACAATTAAAAGAATTTTTAATACTTTCCGTAAGTAATTTACGACACAGTTAAACACACATTGTGTCGTGCTGTTAACAATAACAATGCACCAGGTTACCTCTACCATACATCTGCTCGAAGACTCGGTTTTTTACTACGTAATTACAACCGGCATGAACGGCACCTACACCTATGTAAACAGGCATTACGCACGTACTTTTGGCTACCGTTACTCAGACTTGGTAGGTCAACCCTACTTTATCACCATGCATAATGATGACCGGCGTGTTTGTGAAGAAACATCTGCACGTTGCTTTAACGAACCAAACAGGTCCTTTCCTGCAACCATACGCAAACATGATGGGCACGGCGGCTATGTGGTTACCCAGTGGGAGTTCCGCGCCATGATGGACGATAATGGTGAGCCCTTAGGTGTTTTTTGCCTTGGTCACAACATTACGGAGATGGTAAATTCAAACACTGAGCTGGAGAAGACAAAAATAGAGCTTGCAGATAAAACTACAATGCTGGAGCAAATAGGTTGGGAGCAGTCTCATGTGCTTCGCCGGCCATTAGCCAACATACAGGGGCTTACAGGCATACTCAGCAATATGGAACTAGATCAAAACATGAGCAACATATGTGATATGCTTACTGACAGCACCGAACAGTTGGATAAGGTAATTAAAGATATGGTTAAGAAAGCTGAAAATTAATCACTGTCAGTCCTTGGTTGTTCAGCATTATAAATGACTATAGTGTTAATTAACGAACTTGTCATGGTGAGCTTGTCGAACCATATGGCAGGAGTTCTTTCCGGGCGTACAGGTCTTCGATTACACTCAGACAGACGCTTGTAGAAAAGCTTATAAACAAAGAAACCCCCGATGCTTTCGCACGGGGGTTTAACTTTAAGATTTGGCACCGACCTACTCTCCCACATTTTACTGCAGTACCATCGGCTCTGGCGGGCTTAACTTCTCTGTTCGGAATGGGAAGAGGTGGACACCGCCGATATAGGCACCTGAATATTTTAATAGTTTGCAGTTTTGAGTTGCAGTTTGCAGTTATACTAACCGCTTGATGCTACTGTTCACTAAACAAACAATGACATATTATTGAAAGAAGTAATCTGTAAGAGAAAACAACAGCAAATTCTTCTGTTAGAGAAAGCTTCGGATAATTAGTATTACTCGACTTTGATGTCACCACCTTTATATCTGTAACCTATCAACGTAGTAGTCTGCTACGATCCTATAAGGAAGTCTCATCTCATGGCTAGTTTCGCACTTAGATGCTTTCAGCGCTTATCTATTCCCAACGTAGCTACTCTGCAGTACACCTGGCGGCATAACAGATTCACCAGAGGTTAGTCCAACCCGGTCCTCTCGTACTAAGGTCAGCCCCATTCAAACTTCCAACGCCCACAACAGATAGGGACCGAACTGTCTCGCGACGTTCTGAACCCAGCTCGCGTGCCACTTTAATGAGCGAACAGCTCAACCCTTGGGACCTTCTCCAGCCCCAGGATGTGACGAGCCGACATCGAGGTGCCAAACCTCCCCGTCGATATGAGCTCTTGGGGGAGATCAGCCTGTTATCCCCAGCGTACCTTTTATCCTTTGAGCGATGGCCCTTCCATGCAGAACCACCGGATCACTATATCCGTCTTTCGACCCAGCTCGACTTGTCTGTCTCACTGTCAAGCAAGCTTATGCTATTGCACTCCGCGTACGGTTACCAAGCGTACTGAGCTTACCTTTGAAAGCCTCCGTTACCTTTTTGGAGGCGACCACCCCAGTCAAACTACCCGCCAAACAATGTCCCCGACATTATCGGGTTAGACACCAAATACAGAAAGGGTGGTATTTCAACGTTGGCTAACCTACTCCTAGCGAAGCAGGATCACAGCCTCCCACCTATCCTACACATCCTGTATCCGATATCAATGTTAAGTTGTAGTGAAGGTGCATGGGGTCTTTCCGTCCCGTTGCGGGTAACCGGCGTCTTCACCGATACCACAATTTCACCGAGCTCATGGCTGAGACAGCGCCCAGATCGTTACACCATTCGTGCAGGTCGGAACTTACCCGACAAGGAATTTCGCTACCTTAGGACCGTTATAGTTACGGCCGCCGTTTACCGGGGCTTCGATTCAATGCTTCGCCTTGCGACTAACATCCCCTCTTAACCTTCCGGCACCGGGCAGGTGTCAGGCCTTATACGTCATCTTTCGATTTTGCAAAGCCATGTGTTTTTGTTAAACAGTCGCCTGGGCCTTTTCACTGCGGCTGATATTGCTACCAGCGCCCCTTCTCCCGAAGTTACAGGGCCATTTTGCCGAGTTCCTTAGCCATGATTCACTCGAGCACCTTAGGATTCTCTCCTCGACTACCTGTGTCGGTTTACGGTACGGGTTTTTATAACCTGAAGCTTAGCGGGTTTTCTTGGAAGTCTGATTACCTGAACTATCACCTTACCCGAAGGCTCAGTGTACTATCAGCTTTCAGCAAGTCTGGCGTACTTAACTACCAAACCTATACCTACGGCCTTTAACGAACTATTCCGTCAGTTCGCGTCAGTGTCACTACTCCGTCACCGCATCGCAGTTATAAAAAGTACTGGAATATTAACCAGTTGTCCATCGGCTACGCCCTTCGGCTTCACCTTAGGCCCCGACTAACCCTGATCCGATTAGCGTTGATCAGGAAACCTTAGTCTTTCGGTGGGCGGGTTTCTCTCCCGCCTTATCGTTACTTATGCCTACATTTGCTTTTCTACACCCTCCACAGTCAGTTGTCCTTCCTGCTTCACCGCATGTAGAATGCTCCCCTACCAGTACACTAAAAGTGTAATCCATAGCTTCGGTATAACGCTTAATGCCCGTTTATTATCCATGCCCGATCGCTCGACTAGTGAGCTGTTACGCACTCTTTAAATGAATGGCTGCTTCCAAGCCAACATCCTAGCTGTCTGTGCAATCGGACCTCGTTAGTTCAACTTAGCGTTAATTTGGGGACCTTAGCTGATGGTCTGGGTTCTTTCCCTCTCGGCCATGGACCTTAGCACCCATAGCCTCACTGCAGTGTATATTATACAGCATTCGGAGTTTGTCTGGATTTGGTAGGATTTGACTCCCCCGCACCCAATCAGTAGCTCTACCTCTGTATAACTTTACCACCACGCTGTTCCTAAAAACATTTCGGGGAGTACGAGCTATTTCCCAGTTTGATTAGCCTTTCACCCCTACCCACAAGTCATCCGGAAACTTTTCAACGTTTATCGGTTCGGTCCTCCAGTACCTGTTACGGCACCTTCAACCTGCCCATGGGTAGATCACAAGGTTTCGCGTCTACCTCCCCTGACTATACGCCCTATTCAGACTCGCTTTCGCTTCGGATCCGTGTCTTAAACACTTAACCTTGCCAGGGAAGAGTAACTCGTAGGCTCATTATGCAAAAGGCACGCCGTCACAGAACAAGTCTGCTCCGACCGCTTGTAAGTACACGGTTTCAGGTTCTATTTCACTCCCCTGTTCGGGGTTCTTTTCACCTTTCCCTCACGGTACTGGTTCACTATCGGTCTCTCAGGAGTATTTAGCCTTACCGGATGGTGCCGGCAAATTCCCACAAGGCGTCTCCGACCTCGCGGTACTCAGGATACCACTATCCTATTATTACTTACCCGTACGCAACTCTCATGCTCTATGGTGGGCCTTCCCATGCCCTTCCGGTTCATTTTAATATTCATGTTGTGGTCCTATAACCCCGTATATGCCGTAACATATATGGTTTGGGCTTCTTCCCTTTCGCTCGCCACTACTCAGGAAATCACTGTTGTTTTCTCTTCCTCTGCTTACTTAGATGTTTCAGTTCAGCAGGTTTGCGCATTTATGCAACTATTCTTCAAATAGTTAGGTTTCCCCATTCGGAAATCTGCGGATCAATTTATATTTGCTAATCCCCGCAGCTTATCGCAGCTTATCACGTCCTTCATCGCCTCTGAGAGCCAAGGCATCCCCCGTGTACCCTTTCTTACTTTCTTCTAATATCATTGCCGCTTTTGCTCGGCACGATACGTTTTTATTATTCGAGATGTCTCTCTTTTAATTCCGCTCGTATTGCTACTCGCTTCATCGTCCAGAAAAGACTCCCTACTGTTGTCTTCTCTTTCATTTTACTTCTTCCAATATGTCAAAGAACTTTACCCAATATGATATCGCTATCATAACTTGCATTATATCCTATCCCTCTCAGGAAACGGTGGGTGTGGTGGAGAATAACGGATTCGAACCGTTGACCCCCTGCGTGCAAGGCAGGTGCTCTAGCCAGCTGAGCTAATCCCCCTTTCAGATGTGTAGTCCCGAGCAGATTTGAACTGCTGACCCCTACATTATCAGTGTAGTGCTCTAACCAAGCTGAGCTACAGGACTGTCTTTTACCTACAATCTTGCCACTCGTATGGCGCACCACATGATGGCTTCATCTTCCGGGTTGTTTTTTTTGAGATCTTATTTAGAAAATTAATGCAGGTAACAGCCTTTCAGTGCTGTTATCTTAAAGAATACTTATTGCTTAAAGTTTGGGATAATGCTCCAGAAAGGAGGTATTCCAGCCACACCTTCCGGTACGGCTACCTTGTTACGACTTAGCCCCAGTTACCGACTTTACCCTAGGACGCTCCTTGCGGTTACGCACTTCAGGCACTTCCAGCTTCCATGGCTTGACGGGCGGTGTGTACAAGGCCCGGGAACGTATTCACCGCGTCATTGCTGATACGCGATTACTAGCGAATCCAACTTCACGGGGTCGAGTTGCAGACCCCGATCCGAACTGTGAACAGCTTTTGGAGATTGGCATCCTGTTGCCAGGTAGCTGCCCTCTGTACTGCCCATTGTAGCACGTGTGTAGCCCCGGACGTAAGGGCCATGATGACTTGACGTCGTCCCCTCCTTCCTCTCTATTTGCATAGGCAGTCTGTTTAGAGTCCCCATCATTACATGCTGGCAACTAAACATAGGGGTTGCGCTCGTTGCGGGACTTAACCCAACACCTCACGGCACGAGCTGACGACAGCCATGCAGCACCTAGTTTCGTGTCCCGAAGGACTAGAGCGTCTCTGCTCTATTCACTAACTTTCAAGCCCGGGTAAGGTTCCTCGCGTATCATCGAATTAAACCACATGCTCCTCCGCTTGTGCGGGCCCCCGTCAATTCCTTTGAGTTTCACCCTTGCGGGCGTACTCCCCAGGTGGAATACTTAACGCTTTCGCTTAGACGCTGACCGTATATCGCCAACATCGAGTATTCATCGTTTAGGGCGTGGACTACCAGGGTATCTAATCCTGTTTGATCCCCACGCTTTCGTGCCTCAGCGTCAATCACACTTTAGTAAGCTGCCTTCGCAATTGGTGTTCTGTGACATATCTATGCATTTCACCGCTACTTGTCACATTCCGCCTACCTCAAGTGTATTCAAGCCCATCAGTATCAAAGGCACTGCGATAGTTGAGCTACCGTCTTTCACCCCTGACTTAATAGGCCGCCTACGCACCCTTTAAACCCAATAAATCCGGATAACGCTCGGATCCTCCGTATTACCGCGGCTGCTGGCACGGAGTTAGCCGATCCTTATTCTTACCGTACATTCAGCCTCTTACACGTAAAAGGGTTTATTCCGGTACAAAAGCAGTTTACAACCCGTAGGGCCGTCTTCCTGCACGCGGCATGGCTGGTTCAGGCTTGCGCCCATTGACCAATATTCCTTACTGCTGCCTCCCGTAGGAGTCTGGTCCGTGTCTCAGTACCAGTGTGGGGGGTCATCCTCTCAGATCCCCTAAACATCGTAGCCTTGGTAAGCCGTTACCTTACCAACTAGCTAATGTTCCGCATGCCCATCTTGTTCCTATAAATATTTGATATCATTGTGATGCCACATCGATATTTTATGCGGTGTTAATCTCTCTTTCGAGAGGCTATCCCCCTGAACAAGGTAGGTTACATACGTGTTACGCACCCGTGCGCCACTCTCATCAGGAGCAAGCTCCCAAATCCCGTCCGACTTGCATGTATTAGGCCTGCCGCTAGCGTTCATCCTGAGCCAGGATCAAACTCTCCATTGTAAAATGTGTTGTTTGTATCCAGACCCTATTAAACTCAATCAATAGAAATCTGTAAAAAAAATATTCTCTTACATTATCCCATCGCTCTTCAAGCTTCTTCTTTTCAGTATAACTAATCCCGTGGGACCGTTACGCTGCATTCTAATCTTCTAATCTCTTTAAGAACTTTTCGCTTCTCCTCGCGGTTCAGCATTTATGTTATTGCATCATTGCGACGCTTAACTTTAATCTTTTGTTTTTCCCGGAAATCGCTTCCGGCTTTTTAACGTTATTTTTCAAATCTCGTTTCCGATTTTTTCTCCCTCGTTTTGGGACTGCAAAGGTAGAAAAGTTTTTTATTTCTGCAAAAATTATTTTTTAATTTTTTTGCCCTTTTCCGTTTCCTTATTTCAATTAACTACCGCAATTTCGTTGCCTCATTTGCGGAGTGCAAAGGTGCAAATAATTTTAACTCCTGTCAAGTGATTTTTTCACTTTTCTTAAAGTCTTTCCTATTTGCATGATGTCAGAGAACTAATCCCGCTATCTCGTTTGCGGGCTGCAAAGGTACGAACAGAAATTGCTTTCGCAAACGTTTGCTCAATTAATTTCACTCACTTTTCTTAAACCACTGTAAATGAATGCAGAAATTTAATCAGCCTTGTTGCCGGAGTGAATAAATAATGTAGTTAGGCGCCAAAACACCTGCTAATTATCCAAAAATTGCAACCTATAACCATTTCGGGATTGATTATAACATATCCACGGTTTCTGCTATATACCCTATTGTAACAAACGCACCGCCGCATTCAACGCAGGATAAATGCACGCTATATTATAAACGTATGCTGTCGCAACGTCACATTGATGCCAATAGACGCAGATAAATTCCTGCGTTAAAGAATCGAAGGCTTAAGAATACATACCAGACGACCGGATAAATTACACTATAAAACCTTCAACATACTAATAACACAGTTATAATTAGCATTTATTCGGTAGGCCTTTCATATATAGTATATATGCAACCCTCCTCCACAGCAACAGAATAGCTTGTCGTGTATCATATAAGCAAGCGTTAAAAGATGTTAAATCGTGCTACTATATATATAAGGAGAACAAACGCCGTTATATATTCGCCTGTTAAATAAATAATTGACGGGTCATGAATATTAACTTATCTTTGCAAAATGTTTAAAAAGCAACTACATATAATTTCGGGCGCATTGCTGTTATTGCTTATTGCGTTCGGGAGTTGTAAAAGCAAATACGAAAAGCTAAAAGCCAGTAACGATAACGCCAAGAAATACTCAGAAGCGGTTAAATACTATAATAAGAAGGATTACAGCAAAGCACTTGGTTTATTTGAGGATCTGGTAACACTTTACCGCGGTCGCCAGGGTGCAGAAGACCTTTACTACTATTACGCATACACAAACTATAAGCTAAAAGATTACGCAAGCGCGCGTTATCACTTTAAAACCTTTGCAGATACTTATCCGTCCAGCCCGCGTGCGGAAGAGTGCCGGTTTATAGCGGCTTATTGCTTCTACCTGGATTCGCCAATCTATTCACTGGATCAGGAGAACACCACTAAGGCTATAGAGGCATTACAGTTGTTTATAAACTTGTATCCGAAAAGCGACCGTGTTACCGAAGCTAGTAAGTTGATACAAAACCTGCGTGATAAACTGGAGAGAAAAGCTTACGAAAATGCTAAGCTATACCTTACTATAAGCGACTACCAGGCCGCTGTTATAGCCTTTAATAATACACTGCGCGACTATCCGGACACTAAGTATGCTGAGGAGCTTGACTTTTTAACCATCAAAGCTCAATATGAATATGCAAAAGTGAGCAGCGAGCCAAAGCAGGAAGAACGCTTTAACCAGGCAATTAGCTATGCTGACCAGTTTACCGAAAAATACCCAAGCAGCACCTATAGTAAACAAGCTACCGATTTAAAACAAAGCAGCGAGCAAGGTGCTTTGAAAGCCAAGCGCTTTATGGCTCAGCTTTCGGTGAACCCTAAGCTTGCAGAAAAAGTTGCGAAAAAGGATACAACGGCAACTCAGCCACCATCAATAAAAGACAGAGATAACCAGAAAATACCATATTAATTAGTAAAGATATATGAGCGCTAACAACACAAATAAAGGCACAGTTGCCAGCAGTACCGTAACACGCGACCTGCGCGAACTGGATGTAAAAACCGACAACATCTACGAATCGTTGGTGATCATGTCTAAACGTGCTAACCAGATATCTAACAATATCAAAGAAGAATTGCACCAGAAACTATCTGAATTTGCATCAGCAAATGATAACCTTGAAGAGGTTTTTGAAAACCGCGAGCAGATAGAGATCTCTAAACACTACGAGAGATTGCCAAAACCAACTTTGGTTGCGGTACAGGAGTTTCTTGAAGACAAGGTTTACTATCGTAACCCTGCAAAAGAAAAAGAAGCATAAGCTTCCTTAAATCTAAAGTTTAAAGTCAAAGTTCAAAGATCAGGTATCGCCGGTTTTTGAACTTTGACTTTTATTTTTTACTTTAACTTGTATGCTGGAAGGTAAAAAGATATTATTAGGCGTTTGCGGGAGTATAGCAGCTTATAAATCGGCCACGTTGGCGCGGTTACTAATAAAAGCTGGTGCAGAAGTACAGGTTGTGCTTACACCTGATGCTGCCAACTTTATTACTCCGCTTACACTGTCTACGCTTTCCAAAAAACCGGCATATAGCGAATACTTCAAAACCGAAACAGGAGAGTGGAACAACCACGTTGAACTTGGCCTTTGGGCCGACCTCATGCTTATTGCCCCGGCAAGTGCCAACACTATGGCGAAAATGGCCGGCGGGTTAGTAGATAATCTGCTTACCGCGGTTTACCTGTCGGCAAAATGCCCCGTGTACTTTGCCCCTGCAATGGACCTGGATATGTGGAAGCATGATTCTACAAAGCATAATATTGCCCAGCTAAAAACCTTTGGGAACATTATGATACCTCCGGGCAGTGGTGAACTGGCCAGCGGCTTGCATGGTGAAGGGCGTATGGCAGAACCTGAAGAGATACTCACATTTTTGGAAGCTGATCTGAAAAAGAATGTGCCATTGGCTAATAAAAAAGTGCTGGTAACTGCCGGCCCTACTTATGAAGCTATTGATCCGGTTAGATTTATTGGCAATCACTCTTCCGGCAAGATGGGTTTTGCTATTGCTGATGAATTAGCGGCGAAAGGTGCCGATGTTATTTTGATTGCAGGTCCTACGGCACAAAAAAGCACGTTTAAAAATATCCGGAGGATAGATGTTGTTAGTGCTGCCGATATGTTGCGCGAGTGCCTAACCTACTTTCCATCTTCAAATGGCTGCATTATGTGCGCCGCCGTAGCAGACTATACACCCGTAGAAGTTGCTCCTCAGAAAATTAAAAAACAGGAAGGCAGCTTAACCATTGAACTTAAGAAAACCACCGATATCCTTAAAACGCTTGGCCAGCAAAAACAGCAAGGGCAGGTATTGGTTGGCTTTGCACTGGAAACCGAGAACGAAGAACAGCATGCCGTTGGTAAGCTGCAGAACAAAAACCTGGATGCTATTGTGCTGAATTCTCTTAACGATGCCGGCGCTGGTTTTAAAAGTGACACCAACAAGATTACTATTATAGATAGCAGCTTGAATAAGACTGCTTTTAATTTAAAGGATAAAAGTGAAGTAGCAAAGGATATTTGTGCTAAATTTATATTCTTATTAAATCTATGAAGCGTTACTTTTTACTTGCTGGCTTGCTGTTGTCGTGCTGCTTTACCCAAGCTCAGGACCTAAGGGCACGGGTAAAGGTGCTCACACCCAAAATACAGGTTAGCAACAAACGCCTATTCTCTACACTTGAAACAGCTATAAAAGATTTTCTAAACGGCCGCAAGTGGGCGGCTGATGCGATTGGCCCGCTGGAAAGAATAGACTGCAACTTTGTACTGAATGTAAATGCTTGGGACGGCGGCAGCAACTTCAGTTGCGAGCTGCAGGTGCAATCATCCAGGCCGGTTTACAATTCGGGGTATACGACTACTCTGTTGAACATCAACGACAAAGATGTAGACTTTAGCTATACGGAAGGGCAGACAATTGATTACAGCGATCAAAATTTTCAAAACAACCTGAGCTCCGTAATGGCGTTTTACGCCTACATTATTGTAGGAATGGATTATGATTCGTTCTCGCGATATGGCGGAACAAACTACTTCCTGAACGCACAAAACATCGTTACTAATGCACAAACCGCCTCGTTTAAAGGCTGGAAAGCTTTCGACAGCAACCTAAACCGTTACTGGCTAGCCGAGAACCTTAACAATAAAATCTACAATAATCTTCGCGGTTTCAGTTACGACTATCATCGCAACGGGCTAGATCTTATGGCAGACAACCCGGCGCGTGCGCGCAAGGCTATAGCAGCATTATTGCCGCAGCTTACCCAGGTTGATCGCAAGCGTATAGGTTCTTACTACCCTCTGGCATTTTTTACCGCGAAGGATGAGGAATTAGTTTCCATATTCAGCAAAGCAAGCGGCACCGAAAAGATGCAGGCGATGAACACCCTTTTACAAGCCGACCCATCTAACGGCAACAAGTACGAAACGTTAAAATCGAACTAACAAGCAACCGCGCTTCAGGTTATTATTACATTATTCTTCATGTTCGTACCGGGTGTAACTGTATGAAAGCCCGCCGTTTTTGAGTATATTTGCGAACTTTTTTAGTATTTAATCGGCTGATTAAAACCCCTCAGCCCTTTACCTGTTTTTGCTGACATATATGAATGAAAAACAAATAGACCTGGGCGAGCAAAGTGAAGTTGAAGTGTATGGCGCCCGGGTGCATAACCTCAAAAATATAGATGTTTCCTTTCCGCGCAACAAGCTGGTGGTGATCACCGGCCTAAGTGGCAGCGGGAAATCGTCGCTAGCTTTTGATACGATCTACGCAGAAGGGCAGCGTCGTTATATGGAAACTTTTTCGGCCTACTCCCGCCAGTTTATGGGTGGTATGGAACGGCCTGATGTAGATAAGGTATCTGGCCTGAGCCCGGTTATTGCTATTGAGCAAAAAACAACCAGCAAAAACCCGCGCAGTACCGTTGGTACTATTACTGAGATATATGACTTTATGCGCTTACTTTTTGCAAGGGCGGGTGATGCTTACAGCTACACCACCGGCGAGAAAATGGAGCGCATGAGTGAGGACCAGATCCTGCGCACCATAACAGAAAAATTTGATGGGCAGCCTGTAAACATATTAGCACCGGTTGTTAAAGCACGTAAGGGCCACTACCGGGAGCTGTTTGAGCAGATACGCAAACAAGGATACCTGAAAGTATACGTTGATGGCGCCATTATGGACGTTGAGCCGAAAATGCAGCTGGACCGTTATAAGATACACGACATTGATATTGTGGTAGACCGGCTAGTGGTAAGTGAAGCCGACAGTAAACGCTTGTATACATCCGTACAGTCGGCACTTAAAACTGCCAAGGGTATCATCCGTATTGCTGATAAGGATAATAACGTAGCCTACTTTAGTAAATACTTAATGGATCCGGTATCGGGCATATCTTATGATGAGCCCCAGCCAAACACATTTTCCTTTAACTCGCCATACGGCGCATGCGAAAAATGCAATGGCCTTGGCTACATATTCGAGGTTGACGAAGCTTCAGTTATACCCAATCCAAAACTCAGCATTATAAATGGTGGCCTGGCACCTATTGGTGAATACCGCGAAACCTGGATTTTCCAGGTGTTAAAGGCATTGGGTAAAAAGTACGAGTTCTCGTTATCGGTTCCTTTAGAGAAACTCACACGCGAACAACTGGACATCATTTTAAATGGTAGTCCGGATATGATAACCGTTGCAGTTGAGTATAACAAATGGAACGTACAAAGCTACCAGATAACATTCGACGGTATCATCCGCATGCTGGAAGAACAACAGGAGCGCCGCAACGATGAAGGTATGGACGATATGGAAAACTATCGTGTACTGCGTACCTGCCCGGTTTGTAATGGCGCACGGCTAAAGAAGGAGTCGTTGCACTTTAAGGTCGACGAGAAGAACATCTTCGAACTCGCCACCATGGACATTACCACGCTTCAAAAGTGGTTCACTAATCTGGAGGACCGTTTGAACGAGCGACAAAATGTTATTGCAAAAGAGATACTGAAAGAAATACGTGCGCGCATTGGCTTTTTGCTGGACGTAGGTTTAAGTTATTTAACGCTTGACCGAACCGCTAAGACGCTATCGGGCGGCGAAGCGCAACGCATCAGGCTGGCTACACAAATAGGTTCGCAGCTGATGAACGTAATGTACATTCTGGATGAACCGAGCATTGGACTTCACCAGCGTGACAACGAACGCTTGATAAACGCGCTTAAAAACCTTCGGGATTTGGGCAATACGGTGTTGGTTGTGGAACACGATAAAGACATGATCCTGGAAGCCGATCATGTTATAGATATGGGTCCTGCGGCCGGTGTGCACGGCGGTCAAGTTGTCGCACAGGGTACCCCTGCCGAATTAATAACTAAACATACGCTCACAACATCATATATCAACGGCGAAAGAGAGATAGCGATACCAAAAAAACGCCGTGAAGGAAACGGAAAATTGCTGAGCCTTAAAAAGGCTACCGGTCATAACCTCAAAAAAGTTTCTGTAGACTTTCCTTTAGGTAAGCTTATAGGTATAACAGGTGTTTCCGGCAGTGGTAAGTCCAGCCTGATCACTGAAACATTGTATCCTATTCTTAACCATCATTTCTTCAGGGCGAAGAAACATCCTCTTCCTTATGACAAAATAGAGGGTTTGGAACACATAGATAAGGTGATTGAGATAGATCAAACACCTATTGGTCGTACACCAAGATCAAACCCGGCTACGTATACAGGCGTATTCTCTGATATCCGCAACCTGTTTGTGGCACTGCCGGAGTCGCGCATACGTGGTTACAAACCTGGCAGATTCTCCTTTAATGTTAAGGGTGGCCGCTGCGAAACTTGCCAGGGTGGTGGTATGAAAGTGATTGAAATGAACTTTTTACCTGATGTACAGGTGCCTTGTGAAGAATGCCAAGGTCGTCGGTATAACCGGGAAACACTCGAAGTTCGTTACCGTGGCAAATCCATTAGCGATGTTTTGGACATGAGCATTGAGGATGCCACACCATTTTTTGAACATATACCATCCATCTATCGTAAGGTAAAAACGCTGTTTGATGTTGGTTTGGGTTATATAACGCTTGGTCAGGCATCTACTACCCTATCCGGCGGTGAAGCGCAACGTGTAAAACTGGCTACGGAGTTATCTAAAAAAGACACCGGAAATACCTTTTATATATTGGACGAACCTACGACGGGCCTTCACTTCGAAGATATTAATGTGCTACTCGGCGTGATAAACCAATTGGTAGACAAAGGCAATACAGTTTTAGTGATAGAACATAACCTGGATGTGATAAAGGTTGTTGACCACGTGATTGACCTCGGTCCGGAAGGTGGCTCGGGTGGTGGCAAGATCCTGTTCAGCGGCACGCCGGAAGGATTGTGTAAAGTAAAGGAAAGCTTTACAGGGCAATTCCTGAAGAAAGAAATGGGAATAAAATAAACCTATACATGCGATAGCTACCGACCAGTACCTTTAAAACTTTCAAACAAAAGCTCGGCAGCATATCTTTACAGTATATGTTGCCATTACTTATTGCCGAACAGATCCGCCAGGCGGATGCTTACACCATTGCCAACGAACCCATAAGCTCTCTCGACTTGATGGAGCGTGCGTCCAAAGCTTTCGTAGGCTGGTTCATCAACCATTTTCAGGATAAGCGCAAAAGTATATCGGTGTATTGCGGCACCGGGAACAATGGTGGCGACGGATTAGCTATCGCTCGCCTGCTGAACGATCATGGCTACAATCTTATTAACGTTAAGATAACCAGGTTTTCGGCAAAAGCGAGTGAGGATTTTGAAGCAAACCTGCAAAGGCTGGGAGGTATAAAGCGTCTTGAAATTGGAAGTGGGGCTTTATTACCGCCCGAAAACAGCGACATAATTATAGATGCTATGCTGGGCAGCGGCTTAAACAAGCCGCTTGGGGGTGATTACAGAAAAGTTGTCAATTACCTTAATGGTTTGCAAAAAACCGTTGTTGCGGTTGATGTGCCAACCGGCTTTTTTACTGACGGCGAGATACCTGACGGTGCAGCGGTATTAAGGGCCGACCTCACCATCACCTTTGAACAACCAAAGATCAACTTTCTGCTTCCTGAATCCGCGCCATACATTAACTGTTTGGAAGTGGTAAAAATTGGGTTGGACAAATTGTTTGTAAACTCGCTGGCTACACCGTATTACTATATAGAAGAAAGCGATGCTAAAGTGATTATAGCCGAAAGGCATCGTTTTAGCAATAAAGGCACTTACGGGCATGGGCTAATTATAGCCGGCGCCGATGAAACTATGGGTGCTGCGCTGCTGTCATCATCAGCCTGCGCGCATGCCGGTGCCGGCTTAACTACCGCCTGCATCCCACAAAGCGGATTAACTGCGCTCAACAGCTACCTCCCGGAGTTGATGGCTATTGTCCGGAAGGATGATAACTTGCCGGAAATTAACCTGGAAAAGTATAGCGCAATTGGTATTGGCCCTGGATTAAGTAAGAATTTCGCATCGCTCAACTTGCTGAAACACGTTATGTCTAATTCTAATAAGCCAATATTGATTGATGCGGACGGGCTAAACTTGTTAAGCGAGAATAAAGAGTTGCTTAAACAGCTCCCGCCGGCCAGCATCCTTACGCCACATATGAAAGAATTTGACAGGCTTTTTGGCGAGCACAACAGTTGGTGGCAGCGCCTGCAAACTGCTAAAGCTAAAGCAGCTGAGCTTAATATTAATATAGTACTGAAGAATGATTACACCATAACGGTGTCGCCGGAAGGAAGATTATACTTTAACTCCACCGGGAACGCTGCCATGGCAACCGGCGGAATGGGAGACGTGTTAACAGGGATCATCACCTCACTTTTGGCACAAAAGTACGCGCCTACCCAAGCCTGTATTCTTGGCGTTTACCTGCACGGTAAAGCGGGAGACGAACTAGCTTTACCAAACCGGATGAATGTAGTTTTGCCTGGTAATGTGATAACTCAATTGCCTGCTACTATGGCTAAAATACTGGCATAAAAAAAACGGGTGCAAGTATCATACATCCGTTTTCCAAAACTATTAACTGATCTTATAAAGAACTAAATACTTCAAACTAGTATATATATGACGAGCGAAATATATAATAGTTACTAAACACAGCAATTTATTTTTGGTTTTTTGTGTAATAAAAATCCCCGGGAGTTTTGCTCACGGGGATAGTTCTTAATATTTTATATAAGCTAGTTTGTAGCACCTGCAACTACCATTTCTGTAATAGTTGGATTTACGCTTCCGCCCATTGGTTCAACAGTTACGGCAAACATTTCAGCAGCAGCAATCGCCTTCATTTCTTTAACCATTGAAGAATCCAACTTGCCTGCAGCGTCAAAAACACCAAGATCTATTGGTTTGCCACCCGCAATAGCCCAAAGCTGATACTGGTGTTTAGGATCATGAGCCGGCAACTTCATGCTCTTCATGTCGAGCATAATCTTTTTGTTAGACGTGTTCCAAGCCAGGGTCAAAGCTGCATCAGGAGACTTTGGCGTGCCTTTTAACCTTAACACTTTGTAAACCGGATCGCGGTAAACACCAAGTTCCCTATCCATCAAGTTAACTTGGTTGGCAATTTTCTCCCGCTCGGCGGTCATGGCAGTAAGTTGCGCATCGCGCTCCTGTAGCCGGTTATACAAATTTACAATGCCGTATATACTAACCAGCAGTAGTACCAGGCATGCAGCAAAAGCATATTTATAAAAATCACCCGTTCGCACATGCATCTCAACTACTTTCGCCCCGGTGTGTTCATCCTTTTCGGTTATATCTATTTCGGTGTGTTTGCGAGACTTGGTAAATATACGGTCATCTCCAAGATTGGTAAGCAGGCCGTTCAATATTTTTTCCCGCAAAGGTTCTGCAGGTTCAATAGCGTTGGCTTCTGCATAAAATTCCATCGAACGCTCTATATCTTCAATCTCCGCCTTAACATCAGCATGCTGGGCGGCCATTGCCTCCACTTGAAGCTTTTCTTCGGGGCTTAAATCGCCCAGAACATAAAGCTCCAAAATCCCTGACTCGATATACTCCCTGATGTTTTCCACTTTAATTGAAATGTTTTCTGAGTTGCTGTATCGCCATTCTTAACCGTGTTTTAATGGTACCCAGCGGCACGCCAAGTTCGTCGGCTGCTTCCACGTGGGTATAACCTTTAAAATACACCAGGTCAAGTATGGATTTTTGTTCGGGTTTTAAGGTAGATACCAAATCTCTGATTCCCAGCAACTCAGGCTTGTAAACCGTGTTTCTTTGTTCGTCTATAAAAGTTACGTTATTTTCAAGCTCCTGGTTTTTGTTCTGATTTTTATAGTCTTTTGATCGCACCTTGTCTATAGACAAATTTCGGGCGATATTGACCATCCAGGTAAACAGGCGGCCTTTTTCGGCACTATAGCCAGAAAAAGAATTCCAGATCTTAACAAATGTTTCCTGCAAAACGTCTTCAGCAACGGCGGTATCAGTGATGATGCGGGAGATAACACCAAACAACGAAGCCGAATACATATCGTATAATGCTTCTATTGCTACTTTCTCGCGATTACGAAGGGCACTTACCAGCTCTTCCTCTGACAGTGATATTTTTCTCTTCTTGCTCAACTCGGTGAAGATAGAAAGGAATAATTACATTTCAAAAAGGTGCTTCTCAGCATGGTAAGACGAACGCACAAGCGGTCCGCTTTCTACATACCTGAAACCTTTTTTTAATCCCCACTCCTTGTAAGCAGCAAACTGATCAGGGTGTATCCAATCTATAACCGGGTGATGGTTGCGCGTTGGCTGCAGGTATTGGCCAAGCGTTAAGATGTGTACTCCTGCCTGCAATAGGTCGTCCATTGCCTCAAGCACATCCTCTTCCTTTTCGCCCAAGCCAAGCATAATGCCCGATTTCGTGCGTAGGCCGCTGTCAGCTATTCGCCTAAGGGCTTCCAGGCTACGGTCGTATTTTGCCTGGATACGTACCTCGCGGGTTAAGCGGCGCACAGTTTCCAGGTTATGAGAAACTACTTCTGGCCGCACCGCTATTACACGATCAAGATTGTCCCATATGCCACGGAAATCGGGCAGCAGGGTTTCTAATGTCGTTTCCGGGCTCTCGCGGCGGATAGCGTTTATAGTTTCTGCCCAAATGGTAGATCCGCCGTCCTTTAAATCATCACGGTCAACAGAAGTGATCACGCAATGCTTTACCTGCATTAGCTTAACAGAGTTAGCTACACGGTTTGGCTCGTCGAGGTCGACTGCCAGCGGCCTGCCTGTAGCTACCGCGCAAAAAGAACAGCTACGGGTACATATGTTACCCAATATCATGAAAGTTGCCGTACCGGCACCCCAGCATTCGCCCATATTGGGGCAATTACCGCTTTCGCAAATGGTGTGCAATTTGTGGGTGTCCACCAAACCGCGAACATGTGCATACTCCTTCCCTACAGGGAGCCTTACTCTTAACCAGTCCGGCTTACGCTGTGGTTGGGTGGCAGGCACTACAGGCAATTCTATCATGTTACAAAAGTAAGTAAAAAGCCACTAAACAACTAAAGCACCGGCACAAGTTTTACACATGGTTGATGAACGAAAATGCTTTCCAACAGCGTCACCAATTAAATTACCGCCTTCGATTTCAACACTGGTATCCCGCATCTAAAAAATGTGGTTTTTGCAGATTCTTGCTCGTGAAAGCACCTATTTACGGTCTCGTTGATGCTATTTTTAAGGGCCGACCATCTCACGTCATAACTTTTAATTATATCGTATATTTGAGCAAATGCTCCCGAGATGATATCTTTTTCGCACCGCGTGTTTATGGAAGTTGCCGCCAACCTGAGTTTTTCCAAGGCAGCTCAGGTGCTGTTTGTAACCCAGCCCGCCATTAGCAAACATATAAAAGCTATGGAGGACCAATACAAAGTGGCCCTTTTTGAACGCAAGGGGAACAGCATTTTACTTACTAACGCAGGCATTAAACTAAACGAATACTTGCAGCAAGCAACCGATATAGAGCGCAAAATAGAATATGAGCTATCCATACTAAGCAATGCCGGGAGCGCTGCAGGACACCTACGTTTAGGGGCCAGTACTACCATTGCATTATATATATTACCGTATATTCTGTCAGGTTTCCAGCGGGAATATGCTAACGTGGGTGTACAATTGGTTAACCGCAATTCTGAGTATATCCTAAACGCACTGCTTAACCACGAGGTGGATCTGGGTATTATTGAAGCAGATAGCAAGTTAACCACCGTAACTTACAAGCATTTCATGAGTGACGAGGTGATACCTGTTTGCTCTGCAAAAAGCCCCTTGGCAGGTAAGTCATTAACATTAAAGCAGTTTGTAAAAACGCCGCTGGCGTTGCGGGAACGCGGTTCAGGGACGTTAACAGCTTTACTAAAATCCCTATCAACACTAAATATCAAACCAAGTGATTTATCGGTAAAAATCCGCCTGGGCGGTACCGAGGCACTAAAAAACTTTTTACTTGCAGACCAATGTCTTGGTTTTATGCCTCGGCCATCAATCATCAGGCAACTGGCTGAAGGTGAGTTGGTAGAGGTTCCCGTAGAGGGGCTTAAAATCACAAGGGACTTCTATTTCATTCGCAGGAAAGGCACTGAAGACTATGGTTTAACGGGCAATTTCATCAATTATGCAATTGCTCACGTTGCAGATAAGCAACTCGTGTCACAATCCTGATTTTCTTAAAACCTTCTGTTTATAAAGCTGTAGTTAATGTAAACAATTTAAAACTACTACTATGGCTAAGTTAGATAACAGGAGAGTAGCAATACTTACCGAAGAAGGATTTGAGCAAGTGGAACTTACCAGTCCTAAACAGGCTTTGGAAGAAGCAGGTGCAACTGTACACATAATATCACCCAAAAACGGAAAAATAAAAGCCTGGAACAAGACCGATTGGGGCATTGAGATAGATGTTGACAAAGAACTAAGCGCCGTTAGCCCTGATGATTACGATGCGCTGGTACTGCCCGGAGGTGTTCTCAATCCTGATAAGTTGCGCCAGAATAAAGATGCAGTAGCCTTTGTTTCGGCATTCCTTGATGAGGGTAAACCAGTTGCAGCAATATGCCACGGACCACAAACCTTAATAGAAACAGGTATGTTAAAAGGCAGAACACTTACCTCCTACCCGTCTTTACAAACCGACCTGGTAAACGCAGGCGTAAATTGGGTTGATGAAGAGGTTGTGGTTGACAACGGCTTGGTAACTAGCAGAACCCCTGCCGATCTGGAAGCATTTAACAGGAAAACAATTGAGGAAATAGGCGAAGGCGTCCATGAAGGATAGTTTGTCCTCTTACTAAACATTATTTAAAAAGCAGGAAACATCGTCCTGCTTTTTATCTTTACGCCCATGCCTAATCAAAAAGCCGCTGTAATTGGTGCCGGTATAGCTGGAATAGCTGCAGCAATCCGTTTAGCTGTTAAAGGTTATAAAGTGGATGTTTTTGAGGCAAATAGTTACCCGGGTGGTAAGCTCGCCGAGATGGTAATTGAAGGTTACCGTTTTGATGCAGGTCCAAGTTTGTTCACCATGCCGCAATACGTTGACGAGCTTTTTGAATTAGCCGGAAAAAACCCGCGTGACTACTTTAACTATCAAAAGCTGGAAGTGGTTTGCAAGTACTTTTATCCTGACGGTACCCGGATATGTGCATACGACGATACAGAGAGATTTGCCCGGGAAATAACTAATGCCACAGGAGAGCCAACTTCTACTATCATTAATTACCTGGCCAACAGTGCAGATATTTATAATATAACCAACCATGTCTTCCTGGAGCAATCACTTCATCAATTAAAAACGTACCTGCAATGGGGCACGTTTAAATCTGTGTTAAAGCTGCCGCAAATTGATGCTTTACGCAGCATGCACAATGCTAACAGGAAGTTTTTCAAGGATAAAAGGTTAATACAGTTCTTTGACAGATACGCTACTTACAATGGCTCCAATCCGTATCAGGCGCCAGCAACACTGAATGTAATTCCTCACCTCGAGCACCATTATGGCGCGTGGTTTCCTAACGGCGGGATGTACAGCATTACCTCGTCATTGGTACAGTTGGCAAAAGATTTAGGTGTCACCTTTACGTTTAACAACCGGGTAGATGAGATAGTCCTTATCAATAATCAAGCAAAAGGTGTACGCGTTAATGGACAAGACGTATTTAGCGACGTTGTGGTATCCAACATGGATGTATGGTTTACCTACAAGAAACTATTGAGCAAACACGTTAATTTGCATCCCACCGGAACGCTGGAGCAGCAACGAAGCAGTTCTGCACTTATCTTTTACTGGGGTATTAAAAGAACTTTTTCTGAGCTTGACTTGCACAACATCTTTTTTAGCAGCGACAATGGCGCTGAATTTGAACACGTTTGGAAACAAGGCACTGTTTATCATGACCCAACGGTGTATATTAATATAAGCTCTAAGTACAAATCAGACGATGCACCAGAAGGTTGTGAGAATTGGTTTGTGATGATAAATGTACCATCAAACGATGGACAAAATTGGGAGCAGATAATTAAAGAAGCAAGAGCCAATATCCAAAGTAAATTATCTAAAATACTTGGGGTAGACATTAGTAAGCTTATCGCCTGTGAAAATATATTAGATCCAATCAGTATAGAATCTAAAACATCTTCTTATAAAGGTTCTATCTACGGCACAAGTTCCAACAGCAAACTTGCGGCATTCCTCCGCCATTCAAACAAATCGACAAAGGTAAAGGGACTTTACTTTTGTGGCGGCAGCGTACACCCGGGCGGGGGTATACCATTGTGCCTTTTATCGGCTAAAATTACCAGTGAATTGGTAACTTAAACCAGCTGTGGTGTTTTGGCAACCGTATTTACTTCCTTTTTAACCATTCTCTCCAAAGCGTCTATCCACTTTGGCGAATCATTAAGGCTTTCGACCAACTGCACATGCTCACCGCCAAGTGCCTTAAATTCCTCTCCGTATTCTGTTGTTACCTCATAAACAGTTTCGAGACAATCGGCAACAAACGCGGGACAGAAAACCAGCAGCCGCTTTTTCCCTTCTTTAGCCAGCTTTTCTATAATCTCGCTGGTGTAAGGTTGAGCCCATGGATCGCTACCTAGGCGCGATTGAAAACAAACGGTATATCTCTCCCGCTGTAAATTCATCTTAGCTGCTATCAACCTAGCGGTATCATGCGACTGAGCCGAATAACAAAGCTTATTTGTATCGTTCAGCGTATTGCAGCAGCCGTCAACTTTTAAGCAGTAGTTGCCGGTATGATCACACTTTTTAAGCTGGCGCTGTGGTAATCCGTGAAAACTAAACAGTATATGATCGTAGGTATCAGGCTGATACTTTGCAGCATTGTCTGCAAAGGTTTCAATCATAAGATTATCGTCATGAAACGAATTTAAAAAGCTGATGTTAGGAATAGTTTGCCATTCCTTAACAATGCTCATCACCTTTTCCTGTACCGATCCCGTACTTGCAGACGCATATTGTGGGAACAAAGGGATAACCTGAATATCACTTATCAAAGCTTCTTTCAACCGCTTCAGGGCCGAATCTATTGATGGGCTTTGGTACCGCATTGCGAGTTCCACCATATACCCGTCACCAAGTCGCTGCTGCAACAATTGTTGTTGAAGTATGCTATAATGCAACAGCGGTGAACCTGTTTTTTCATCCCATATGGCCCGATAAAGCTTTGCAGACTTAGGTGCCCTAAACGGAACAATAATGGTTTTTACTAAAAAGGTGCGTAGCACAGGGTTTACATCAATGACCCTCGGATCCATTAAAAATTCATCAAGGTATTTGCGAACATCTGCGGTTGATGGGCTATCCGGTGTACCCAGATTAACCAGTAAGATTCCCTTTTTAGCCATAATTGAACTGCAAAAATAATAAAATTTCAGCCCTAAGTTCTTGAATGATCAACAACTTACAAAAAGATGATAGGCTGTAAACTTAGTTTTTAACCTTCCACAACTTCCACCAGGGCACCCATGGTGCATCATGATGTTCGTAGTGATACCCAAAAAAGTAACAAGTGACAAAAGCAATGATATGGTTTCGCTTTTGGCTTCGCGACTGATGCTTGTTGTCATGCTCTCCTTTATGAGGCAGGTAAGTGCCAAAGTAGAACAACTGCAAAGTGCTTAGCAGTGATGGCATCACCCAAAAAAGGATGAGATTAGCTTGAGGGATCCAAATCTTTAAAACATTGAATACAACTGCCATTACAACAATCTGCCACCATGCCAAGTAATTGCGTATAAACCGCACGTACCAGCTAAAGAAATTTCCATTATGGTAATCCGGGTCTTCATCAGAATGAACATGGTTGTGATGCTGATGATGCTTTGTATAAAGCTTAGGGTACCAGAAAGATGCGTAAAACAATGTACAAATTTGCCCTACCACATTGTTCACCATTTTATTCGGAGCTATCGTGCCATGCATAGCATCGTGCGCGGTGATGAACAAACCGGTATACAGATGCATTTGCACAATAATAAATAAATATAAAAGAGGTTTGCTAAAGTTTACCGGCGATTGCATTAGCAAAACGGTAGACGTGATCCAGCTGCCAATAACCACAATGGCAACTACTAGACCGGTATAAGAAGGTTTGTTTTTCAATTGAGATGTATACAGCAAAAAGCGTGCTGTTAAAACGACTCCAGTTTGGCTTTCACTTGTTGCATAAGCCACATAGGAGTTGATGTAGCCCCTGCTATACCTACTTTATCATTTTCAGAGAACATACCCGGGTCTAATTCGTCCAGGCTTGATACAAAATAAGTATCCGGATTATGCTTTCGGCAAACTTCAAAAAGCACCTTCCCGTTAGATGATTTCTTACCGGATACAAATACCACCTTGTTGAACTTAGCTGCAAATGCAGGTAGATCCTTGTCGCGATTACTTACCTGGCGGCAAATTGTATCATTAGCCTTTACTTCGTAACCGCGGGCCAGTAACTCATCTTTCACACTATAAAACTTCTCCATGCTCTTGGTAGTTTGACTATAAAGCGTGAAGCTAGACGGAAGGTCGGCATTATCCAACTCGGCGATGTCTTGAAAAACTAACGCTTCTCCGTTTGTTTGACCTTGTAAGCCAACTACTTCTGCATGCCCGTGTTTACCAAATATTAATATTTGTTCTTTATTATCGTAGGAGGTTTTTATCCGGTTTTGCAGTTTAAGTACAACCGGACAAGATGCATCAATGAGTGTAATATTATGCTCCAGCGCCAAACGGTACGTTTCTGGGGCTTCGCCGTGTGCCCGGATAAGCACTTTCTCGTTGTATAGATTCGCAAGATCAGCATGATCTATTATGCGCAAGCCAAGCGCCTTTAAACGGCTAACTTCCTCATCATTATGCACGATGTCGCCCAGGCAATACAAATAGCCATCTTCGGCGAGTATCTCCTCCGCCATATCAATAGCGTAAACTACTCCAAAGCAAAAGCCAGAGTCCTGATCTATAGTTACCTGTAAGTTTAACTCGCTCATTGTTTACAAAAATACGCATTAAGTGTTAAAGAGCATCTATCAATAAAAAGGATGAAACTTTGCCGACAAACCGGAGCTAATTATGCCCAAATCACCGTTGGACACTGATAATCAGTAGCAAAATACCGAAAAATACAAATTGAGTCAACAACAGAACTGGTGCAGCAATGCTTTGTTTTTTAAACCTGAACAGCTCAAACACAGATAACATTACAGCACTTACCAAAAACCAGCAGACGTAATTTTTCACTGGAATTGAACCTGTTGTCCAATGCCAGTAGTCAAACTTTATAGCTACGGGCTCTATTAATACATCCAGCAATACCAGTATGAGGCCTCCAATAATTATCCTTAATAGCCCACTTTTAAGCCTGCTTCGCTGTAGGGTAACCCCTGTAGCATATACCAACAGGAACCAATTTACCCCTATCATCAATGGTATATCAAGCACCTTGGTGCCTAGTGTTGCTCCATAGCCATAATCACCAAAGAGCCAGTGCTTGTGAACGCCGATCCACTCAACCAATACTCCAGCGGTAAAAACACAAGCAAAAAACGTCAAAAACCACACATTTATGGTACTGTGGTTCAGCGTGATGATCAGCAACATAAGCAACAGGTGCAAAACTACAACTTGCGTAAAAAGGGGCCGTGTTGAGGGTACCGCAAAACCAACCAGACCAACAAAATGGAACAGTATTATTACAGCCACGGCAACGCGGGAACTCAGGATGGTATTTTCCGGCCTTTCCATGTGGTGGATTTAGTGAAATACTTTTGTACAGATGTAACACCGATATGCAGCAGCGCTAACATCTGTAAAGGATGCAGCCATATGTTGCGGAAGGCGTTCTGGCCTGAGGCCAGCGAAATCATTACACGGCTCATAACAACCAGGGTGAGCATGATAGATACTAGGTTTGGATTTCGGGTAGCAAGGATAACAGCCGGGCCGCCAATGATCATGAGCAGATAAAATGCAAAGCCAACTATATTGTAATTGAATGCAGCCAGGAAGTTTTTGCTGAAGCCGTTGATAGCTTCGTTGTAGCTTTTATACATTCGGCAGCTTATCATACCGTTTGCCAGTAACGCCTCGCCATTTAGCTTTGCTGATTTCACCAGCTTCATTATTTCCACGTCCTCTACTATCTTGTCCTTAACTAATTGATGCCATTGATATTCTTTATAGGTTTCAGCGTCAAACAGCATAAACTGACCGCTAGCAGCTGATACAGAAGCACTCCTTACAAGGAACACCAGTCTTAACGGTAGCAGGTTAAGCAGAATAAAATGCATCAACGGCACTACAATCTTCTCGCCGGTAGTTTGCATCTCCTGGTTGGTAAAAAGGCTTAAAAGGGTAAGTCCCCGAAGGTGCATACGATGTACGGCGCTGTTAAGCAATCCTTTGTACACCTTTTCATCAGCATCTAAAAATAAATAGTATTTACCTTTCGCATGTTGGGCCAACTGGTAGCAGGCATAATTTTTACCCAACCAACCTGCAGGCAGTGGATTACCCCTTATCACACGGAACTGGCGGTGTTTAGCGCAAAACGCTTCACATAGCTCATAAGTTTTGTCGGTCGAGTTGTCGTCTAATACCAGTACTTCATAATAGCTGTAATCTTGCTCAACAATTGACTGCAGTAATGCGATAATGTCTTCTTCCTCGTTGCGTGCGGGGATCAGGATAGACACCTTTTCCGTATAGTGTTTGCCAATACGCGGCAGCTTAGGGTTAGAAACATAATTGAACAAGGTAACCGTAAACCTCAGTATCAAAAAAATAAATACAATGAGCAGTACTATGATCACTTATATCTCTATTTTGGTTTGCTGCTCACGACCAGCCTTATACAGCTCCTGGTAATCGCTTTGCAATTTGGTTATATCAAGTCCGGCATATTCCCTAACCGGCGCTTCTAAATAAACGTTCACATTTGGCTTTTTGTGCCTGAAGTACTGAATAAAAGTTGCCGCAAATATCACCTGGCATTTCTCTCCCGCCTTGTCTATCAGCCTCATTACGCCTTTCTCGAATTTGACTTCTTCTACAAAGTTTGAGTACAGCTTTCCCTGCGGGAACATCAGCACCAAATTATTTGCATCTTTCAGTAATTCTGCGGCATAATTTAGCGAAGCAATTACATCTTTGGAGGTTTTGTTTACTGTAAATGCCCCGCCGTACCGCAGCATACTACTTTTCCGGGCTGTCTCCTCCAGTATCATGACGTGAAACTTCTTCTTGAAAAGTTTCTCATTCAGGTAAAATAAAATAAGACCATCCCAAAAGCTGAAGTGGTTACCTATCAATAGCACCGACCTTTTCGGATCTACGAGAACACTGTTATAGGTAACTTCATGAAATTCGTTCTTCACCAACCTGTTTACATAGGTCCGGAAGATCCATTTCATGAACGGGTTACTTTTTGGGTAGAGCATGCGTTAATGTGCTACATTTACCTGTGCTGCCAACGCCTCGCGGTGAAAGCTGTTTACTTTTTTGGTCAGCTCATCAAAGCTCACTTCCCCGGCAACGCCGCAATCAAATAAATGAAAGTAAACAGATGGCTTTAAGCTCTCAAAGTAATCTACAAGCGCGCAATTGTAAACTATCTGGCAAGGGCCTTTAATGTTTTTGATCAGCCGCTCTATTCCCTTCTCTACTTTTATCTCGGTAGTATGGTTAGATATCAGTTCACCTTGAGGGAACACCACTACAAGGTTTTCAGTATTGTTTAGTAATCCGGCGGCGTATTGCAACGATTTAATCATCTCACGCGAGCTGCGGTTGATGGAAAAGCCACCAAAAAGATTGAACAACATCCGCTTTTGCAAGTGGTCCTCCTGCATCATAATGTACAACTTGCGTTTCAAGTGCCAATAGGCAAGATAGTTGCCCCATAGCCCGTCCCACCAGCTAAAATGGTTGCAAAGCAGCAAAACAGAGTGGCCCTCTTTTGGTGTAAAAGGCATTACTTCCAGCCGGTTAAATGCTTTACGCATTCTGTAACGCATGTAGTACGCGAACCAGTTGCTAAAAAGTGTTACGCGGCGGGCAGGTATCATCGTGGTAAATTTACTAAATACTCGTCCAATTCTTTCACTACCAACCAGTGCCCGAGCGCGACCTCGTGTACATTGGCCGTGGGTACGCTTTCAATAAAGGCAGTCGCTGCCGATTTAGGAAATAAGTTATCATCCTTTCCAAAAATCAGTTGGCAGTTGATATTATGCCTGCCAATTAGTTCAGCTACTTTCCTGGCATTTGGTTTTAGTAAGCGGATGAGGTTGAGTGTATAATAAACATCCTGCCGTTTTTGCTCGGTATCAATCTCGTTATACGCAATGTTATATAAACTTTGGTCAATAAATCCGGCCCGCTTCAACGCCTTAATTACCGAAGGTGCCAGCCACTTGCTTTTAGTAACAGTTCTAAAGAAGTACCGCCCGTGACGTTTGTGCAATAATATTTCAAACCCTTTGTAAACTGATAGGCCATCGGGTGCCATCAGAATAACATCGTCGATCATATCGCCATATTCTTCAATTAAAACGAGTACGATATTAGCACCTATGGAGTACCCCATAAGCGAAAAGCGCTGCTTGCCGTACTTAGCAAACCATTCTTCTACATAGCCCCTCACCATTTCGCGCGGCATGCCTGCGAGTATCTGTTGCTCTGTCCAGCCGGCTAGTTTGCTTTCTCCGTGAAAAAAATGATCGAAACCATAAACGTGGTACTTCTGCAAAATGGATCGTTCTAATACGTGAAACTGTTTGCCGGTCATCCCATACCCATGAAAAGCAAGCATAGGCTTACTGCCCTTGCCATATTCATGATAGTGCGCCTTGCCCAAACCCGGGAGATCCAAAAAACCCATAGCCGGCAATATTAATAAAAATTGAACTGATTTGTTTTGAGAGGGCGACTAATTACAACTTCGCTCCCTTGCCAATAATTAGCAAACTATAGCTTGTGCTTAGTGGTAATGTACTTTATAATGGCTTCGGTTGCGCCAACATTATCGCCCACATACTTTTTCGCTATAGCCGCAGCTGCTGCGCTTAACTGTTGGTCATCCATCAGTTGCCTTGCAGTATTAAGCAGTTCTTCCTCATTATTAACAACAAAGCCGGCATTAAGCGCTACTAAGTCGCGGGCTTCTTTAAACTTCTCGAAGTTAGGTCCAAATAATACAGGCATTCCAAACGAAGCTGCCTCAAGTGTATTATGTATACCCGCGCCAAACCCGCCTCCAATATAAGCTATCTCGGCGTATTGGTATAAGGCAGACAGCATACCAATGTTATCTATAATAAGTGTGTTTGCAGGCGTTTCCCTGCCGGTCAGTTGCGAATATCTGACGGTACTATCTACAGGTAGCAAGCCCATCAACCCGTTGATCTTCTCTTCTGATATTTCATGAGGGGCAATAATGAATTTCGACCCGGGGTGAGCTTTAATCAATACTGCCAGCAGCTGCTCGTCAGCAGGCCAGGTGCTGCCTGCTATAAACAGTTTACTATTGCCTTTAAAAGCAGCGATCTCCGGCAGTTCCTTTGGCTGTAAAGCATTTGCCCATACCCTATCAAATCTGGTGTCGCCACTAATGGTTACGTTAGTAACTCTGGCATTGTGCAGTAGATGTTTAGAGGCGATGTCCTGAACAAAAAACCAGGTAACTATTTTTAACATCCGCCTGTGTAAACTGCCATACCATCTAAAAAACACCTGCCCTGGCCTGAAAATACCAGATATCACATAAAGAGGCACGTGCGCTTTATGCAATTGATAAAAATAGTGGTACCAGTACTCGTATTTGGTGAATATTGCCATCTGCGGTTTAATGGCAGTTATAAATCTGGCGGCATTTTCCGCAGTATCTAAAGGCAAATAATATACCGCATCAGCCAGCGGTGTATTTTTCCTGATCTCATATCCCGAAGGAGAAAAAAAAGTAACCACCAACGGTTTGCCCGGATACATCTCGCGCATTCTTTCAAGTACCGGTCTTCCCTGTTCGAACTCTCCTAATGAGGCAAAATGAAACCAGATGCTGGATGGTAGAGGTTGTACAATTTGTCCTCTGCGCCCGTTTATCCACAAAGCTGCTTTTTTATTAAACAAGGCGGCAATACTTATCAGCAGGTAATATATCCGTATGCCAATGTTATATATAAACAGCATTTTATAAATTGTAATTATTATCTTCGTGCGAAAGCAAAAATAGTATATTGACAACAACAATAGCTTTTTAGTATCAACGCTTAAATAAATACCACCTGAACTTTGTTCTACCGTATAAAATCAACAATCAAATATGGCAAATCGTAAACGCATTTTAATTACCGGTGCAGCCGGCTTTCTGGGGTCGCATTTATGTGACAGGTTTATAAGTGAAGATTATCACGTTATTGCAATGGATAATTTAATCACAGGTGACCTGCGCAACATTGAGCACCTTTTTAAACTGGAAAATTTTGAGTTTTACAATCATGATGTTTCTAAGTTTGTGCACGTACCGGGCGAGTTACACTACATTCTTCACTTTGCGTCTCCGGCAAGCCCTATTGATTATCTTAAAATCCCGATACAAACCCTTAAAGTTGGTTCTTTAGGTACGCATAACTTACTGGGCCTTGCCCGTGCTAAAAATGCCAGAATGCTTATTGCATCAACCTCTGAAATTTATGGCGATCCGAATGTTAACCCACAGCCTGAGGAATATTGGGGTAACGTTAACGCGGTGGGTCCGCGTGGTGTTTACGACGAAGCAAAACGTTTCCAGGAGTCTATCACCATGGCTTACCATACCTTCCACGGCTTAGAAACCCGCATTGTACGTATATTTAATACATACGGCCCGCGTATGCGCCTAAACGACGGACGTGTGTTACCTGCTTTCATAGGCCAGGCTATCCGTGGTGAAGACCTTACTGTTTTTGGCGATGGTTCACAAACAAGATCATTCTGCTATGTAAGTGACCTTATTGAAGGTATATACCGTTTACTGTTTAGCGACTATGCATACCCTGTAAACATTGGTAATCCAAGCGAAATAACAATAAAAGAATTTGGTGAAGAAATAATAAAACTCACCGGCACCAAACAAAAAATGGTGTATAAGGATTTACCTTTAGACGACCCTAAGCAACGTCGCCCGGATATTACTAAAGCGCGTTCTATATTGGGTTGGGAACCAAAGGTATCCCGTGAGGAAGGTTTAAAGATCACTTATGAATACTTTAAATCGTTACCTCAGGAGGCCATTGATAAAATTGAACACAAAGATTTTACAACTTACAACAAGTAGTTGGTTTGCTCGGGCAAACCAACCTGATTTAATATGAAGATTTTAGTAACAGGCGGGCTAGGCTACATTGGCTCGCATACAGTGGTTGAATTGGTTGGGGCGGGTTATGAACCAGTTATTGTTGATAACCTTTCTAACTCCAACATCAAGATTTTAGATCAGCTCGCCAAAATAATCGGTTACAAACCCGCATTTTATGAGCTTGACCTGTGCGACGAAAAGGCTGTTCTGGACTTTGCCGCATCTGAACCTGAAATTGGAGGGGTGATACATTTTGCCGCTTATAAGGCAGTTGGCGAATCGGTAAAAGAACCATTAAAGTATTATCGCAATAACTTCTATTCGCTTATTAACCTGCTTAACGCATATAAAGGCAAGGCGCTGAACTTCGTTTTCTCGTCCAGCTGCACTGTATACGGTCAACCAGACGAATTGCCTGTTACCGAAGATGCTCCTGTGAAGGCTGCGCAATCTCCATACGGTAACACCAAGCAAATTGCCGAAGAAATACTTAAAGATGTAATTGCTGCCGGCAGTAATTACAAGATCATATCTCTGCGATACTTTAATCCAGTTGGCGCACATCAATCGGCGTTAATAGGCGAACTTCCACTGGGTGTGCCACAAAACCTTGTGCCTTTTATCACTCAAACGGCGATAGGTAAACGCGAAAAACTCACTGTGTTTGGTAACACCTACAATACACCTGACGGCAGCAACGTTCGCGACTATATCCACGTAGTAGATTTAGGTAAGGCTCACGTTGCGGCGCTTAAGCTAGCTGAAACAGAAGCGTTCACAGGCTTTGATGTATTTAATTTAGGCACTGGCAAAGGATCTTCTGTACTGGAGGTTATAAAAGCTTTTGAGAGCGTAACCGGAGTAAAACTCAACTACGAAATAGGGCCGCCTCGTGCAGGAGATGTAGAGCAAGTTTGGGGCGATGTTACAAAATCTACCGACGAGCTACACTGGAAAACAGAACTGGGGATTGAAGAAATGATGTCTTCTGCCTGGGCCTGGGAAAAGTATTTGGCTGAAAATCCGTTATAATACCGATATTTGCGAAGCCTTGTAATACGCCTTTGTGGGTGTGTTACAAGGCTTTGACTTGAAACACACTTTCCTGAATGAAAAAGATAATTATTACAGGCGGAGCTGGTTTTATTGGTTCACACGTAGTGCGCCGCTTTGTAAAAACCTATCCTCAATACCAGATCATTAACCTGGATAAACTTACCTACGCCGGTAACCTTGCTAACCTAAGAGATATCGAGAACGAACCTAACTATCGCTTTATAAAGGGTGATATTGTAGATCTTGCTTATATAAACAACCTGTTTGAAACGGAGCAGCCAGATGCAGTGATACACCTTGCGGCAGAATCTCACGTAGATCGTTCCATATCTAACCCGCTGGAATTTGTAATGACCAACGTGGTGGGCACCGTTAACTTGCTGAATGCCGCAAAACACATCTGGAAAGGCAATTACGCCGACAAAAGGTTTTACCATGTATCTACCGACGAGGTGTATGGCACGCTTGGTGAAACAGATATGTTTACGGAGACAACGGCTTACGACCCACATTCACCATATTCTGCATCAAAGGCAAGTTCAGATCATTTTGTAAGAGCATACCATGATACTTACGGCATTGATGTTGTAATATCAAATTGCTCTAATAACTACGGTTCTTTTCACTTTCCTGAGAAATTAATACCATTGGCCATCCATAATATAAAACAGCAGAAGGCTGTTCCGGTTTATGGTAAGGGCGAGAACGTGCGCGACTGGCTTTGGGTAGAAGACCATGCCCGCGCAATTGATGTTATCTTTCATAATGCGGCATCGGGTACTACTTACAACATTGGCGGGCACAATGAGTGGAAGAACATAGATCTGATTCAGCTGCTTTGCCGTATATTGGATAAGAAGCTGGGCAGAGCTGAAGGAGAGTCTGCAAAGCTGATCACCTACGTAACAGACAGAGCAGGACATGACCTCCGATACGCTATTGATGCCACCAAGTTGAAAAATGAGCTGGGTTGGACACCATCAATAACATTTGAAGAAGGGCTCGAAAAAACTGTTGACTGGTACCTGGCAAACGACGAATGGTTAAACGACGTTACATCTGGACATTACCAGGACTACTATAGCGAACAATATAACAACCGGTAAATAAATGTTTGGACTATTTAAGAAAAAGGAAGTTAAAAAAGTTAGAACGCTTGATTACGGGCCTATTGTTGTAGACATGCATTCACATGTATTGCCAGGAATTGATGATGGTGCGCAAACTCCTGAAGAGTCCATAGTTCTTATAAAAAAGATGATGGAGCTGGGCATCAAAAAGATTATTGCGACGCCTCACGTAATGGTAGATTACTATCGTAATGACAGCACTACTATATTCAATGCACTTTCTGTTCTTAAAGAAGAGCTGGTAAATCAGAACATAGACATTGAAGTAGAAGCCGCAGCTGAACATTACTTTGATGAGGTTTTTGAGAAGCGGATTGACGAACGTACCCTAATGACCATGGGTGGCGAGCAGAAATTTGTGTTGTTCGAGCTTTCGTTTATTAACGAACCACCAAATGTCATTCAAATGATCCAAAAGATGCGCGACGCGGGCTATAAGCCTATACTCGCGCATCCGGAAAGATATGGTTACATGGACATTGACCGATTGAGAATGATACGTAGCTGGGGATGTAACCTTCAACTGAATACTATTTCACTTACTGGTTATTACGGCAAGCCTACCAAGAAAATGGCTGAAGACCTGGTAGATGAGCAGATGGTTGATTTTATATCGAGCGATATGCACCATCCCCGCCATGCAGCAGCGTTTGAAGATGCTTTAACTACTGACTACGTAGAAAAATTATTGAACGATTATCCGCTGAAAAATAAGCTGCTGCTGCAATAAACATCGTTACTCGTAACGCAAAGCTTCTACCGGATCAAGCCTGGCTGCTTTCTTAGCCGGGTAAAACCCTGATGACAGACCAATAAAGGTACACAGCATTATAGCAAAGAATAACCACATCCATGGTACTACAAACGTACCACTGATTTGCACGGCTATTAAGTTCCCAACGGCCATACCTAATATTATTCCACCCAAGCCACCAATCAGGCAGATTACTATAGCTTCTATCAAAAACTGCTTGCGTATAACTGCAGGCGTTGCACCTATTGATTTGCGCAGGCCTATCTCGCGTGTACGTTCTGTAACAGATACCAGCATAATGTTCATCAAGCCTATTGCTGCGCCAAGCAGGGTTATAAAACCTATAGCAAAGCCTGCTACTGTAACACCATTTAAGTTATTGGTAAGCTCCTGCTGAATAGAGTCGCTACGGAAAATTTCAAAGTTATCATCCTCGCTAATGCGCAACCCGCGGATGTTCCTGAAGTAAGATGTTGCCTCACCAACAGTAGCATCAAGGGCGGTAGGATCGCTAATGGCTACAGTTATTTGAAATGAAGGTTTTGAGGTGGCAGCTATCTGGCGGGCTTTTACCACCGGTATAATGCAAAACTTGTCTCCTCCAAAACTATTGCTGCCTTTAGGCGCAAACACGCCTATTATCCTGAACTTGCTGGAGCCAAGCAAAATTGACTTGTTTAGCGGGTCCTCATTCTTAAATAACTTTAACCTTATCTCGTCGCCGATTATAACCACGTTAGCACCATGCTCCAACTCTGATGCAGAGAAGTTGCGACCTGAAGCCATCTTGTGCCCGGTGGTTAACAGGTAGTTCTCATTTGAGCCCGTTACAGAGATATTGGGATTTGTTTTAATGCTATTATATTTTGCTACCGCGGTACCAGTTACACTCAGGTCTATACGCACCTTTGCCGGCAGCTTAAAGCCTTTTTCAAAACGCGCTGCTTGTTCGTAAGTAATTACCGGGTACATTTTGCGGTGACCGCCCATACCAAAGCTAATACCCGAACCACGATTCTGGATGGTAAAGGAATTTGCACCCAAGCCTGCGAAAGCGTCGTTAGTGAATTGCTTAATACCTTCTATAGCTGTTAAAATACCTACAAGGGCCATTATACCTATAGCAATAATCAGCGCAGTAAGCGAGGTACGCAACCGGTTTCCACTTATAGATTGCAATGCAATAGATATATTTTCTCGTAGGGTAGTTTTTACCGCCATGCTGTAATTTTCAAAAACTTAGCGGTTTGACTGCATCATGATGCGCTTTGTTACAATCAGACTAAATTAAATACTTTGACGCGTTAGGCACATATCAATTAAAAAGCGCACCAATCTAAACTGATGCGCTTCTACTCAATCAGATAGCTGATCGTAATATATTTATTCTGCCTTACGCCTCTACTGCTTGCCCAATCAGGTTCTTTGCAACAAGGTATTCAGCTATTTGTACAGCATTGGTTGCTGCACCTTTACGCAAGTTGTCAGATACGATCCAGCAGTTAAGTGTTTTCTCCTGCGTTTCATCGCGGCGGATACGTCCGACAAAAACATCATCCTTATCATGCGCTTCAAGCGGTGTGGGATATTTAAGGTTAGCCACATCATCAACCACTACAATGCCAGGTGCTTTACTTAGCAAGTCCCTAACTTCCGCCAGATCAAATTCGTTCTCAAACTCAATATTAACCGATTCTGAGTGACCACCCATCACTGGAATGCGAACAGTAGTAGCGGTAACTTTAATATTCTCATCGCCCATTATTTTCACAGTTTCCTTCACCATCTTCATTTCTTCTTTGGTGTAACCGTTTTCAGTAAATACGTCTATATGTGGTAGAACGTTCAGGTCGATAGTATATGGGTAAGCCTTGGGGCCGTCAATACCTTTACGCTCATTAAATAACTGGTCTACTGCCTTCACGCCGGTACCTGTAACGGATTGGTAAGTAGATACTACTACACGCTTTATTTTATAAGCATCGTGCAATGGCTTTAAGGCCACAACCATTTGTATGGTAGAGCAATTAGGGTTAGCAATTATCTTGTCTTCCGGGGTAAGCACATCCGCATTTACCTCTGGTACAACCAATTTCTTGGTGGGATCCATTCTCCAGGCAGATGAGTTATCAATAACAGTAGTGCCCGCAGCCGCAAACAACGGTGCCTGCTCTAACGAAGCACTTCCACCCGCAGAGAAAATAGCAACGTCCGGCTTCTGCTTTATCGCATCCTCAACAGAAACCACCTTAAACTGCTTACCCTTAAAAGTAATTTCTTTGCCAATACTTTTTGCGGAAGCTACGGGGATTAATTCTGTAACCGGGAAGTTGCGTTCGGCTAAAACCTGCAACATCTTAGTGCCTACCAAACCGGTTGCACCTACTACTGCGACTTTCATTTTTGTTTATTGTTAATGATAATTAAATAGCAAAACTGGCTGCGATGCCAACATTGCATGTAAACGCAAATATGCGATTTTTAAACTAAACCGAAGATGAAAGACGACTGTTTTAGTATAATTTATTTGATTAAGAGTGCATCTATACCACTTGTAATTTACCAACCCTACGCTTGTTAGCTGTAAACTTTCCATTACGGATTGAGGTCATTTCCGCCAATTTTTTACCTTTGCAACCAAACCTGCATCTGCATGAGCGAAAAGATTTTTGTGATAGGGGCTAATGGCCAAATTGGCACCGAACTGGTAACTGCATTAAGGACTATACACGGCGCTGAGAACGTAATTGCATCTGATATAAACAGCCCGGTTTACGCGTTAAGAAATACCGGCCCCTTTGAATTTGCCAACGTGATGGACAAGGACAACCTGCATCACTTGTTTGACAAACATCGCCCTACGCAAGTTTACCTGCTTGCTGCAATATTGTCCGCAGTGGGCGAACAAAAGCCTAAGTTGGCTTGGGACCTTAATATGACCGGGCTGCTGAACATACTGGACCTGGCTGTTGAATTTAAAATAGCCAAGGTATTCTGGCCAAGTTCGATAGCGGTATTTGGACCACATTCACCCCAGTGGGACACTCCACAGTATTGCGTTATGGACCCTAACACTGTTTACGGTTTTAGTAAACTGGCAGGCGAGCGTTGGTGCGAGTATTATTTCACAAAATATGGTTTGGATGTACGCAGTATCCGGTATCCGGGCCTGATAGGCTGGCGTGCCAACCCGGGTGGCGGCACAACTGATTACGCTGTTCATATTTTTCATGAGGCACTTAAAACAGGCAAATATCAAAGCTTTTTAGCTGAAGGTACCGCCTTGCCAATGATGTATATGGACGATGCGATACGTGCAACAATAAGCCTGATGGATGCTCCTGCAGAGCGTATTACTATCCGGTCCAGCTACAACCTTGCAGGAATAAGCTTTACGCCGGAACAATTAGCTGATGAGATTAAAAAACGTTTGCCTGACTTTGAGATTAGCTATGCAGACAATGACCCACGCCAGGCAATTGCAGATAGCTGGCCAAAATCAATTGATGACAGCCAGGCCCAGCAAGATTGGGGATGGCAAATAGAGTATGACCTGCCAAAGATGACGCACGACATGCTGGATAATCTAAAGAAGACATTATAACATTGCGGTGCTGTAATACATTTATTCGGAAGTACAGTTATTTAAAAAATTATCAATATATTGATAAAAACGATAAATTGAGCTCCTTAGGAGATCGTTAGCTAATATGGGAAGAGCATTTGAATTCCGTAAGGAAAGAAAGTTTAAGCGCTGGGCTAAAATGGCAGTGCAGTTTACCCGTTTGGGTAAAGAAATTGTGATGGCAGTTAAAGCAGGTGGTGGCGACCCTCACACCAACTCGCGATTGCGTACCGCTATCCAAAACTCCAAGGCGGTTAACATGCCGAAGGACCGTGTAGAAGCGGCCATTAAACGCGCTACCAGCCGCGACGAAAAAGATTACGAAGAACTGGTTTACGAAGGTTACGCACAACACGGCGTAGCGATACTGGTAGAAACCGCAACCGACAACACCAACCGTACCGTGGCTAACGTACGTAGCTACTTTACCAAGTACGGTGGCACGTTAGGCAAAACCGGATCGCTGGATTTCATCTTCAGCCGTAAGTCTGTTTTTCGTTTTGATCCGGGAGAACGTGACCTGGAAGAACTGGAATTTGAACTGATTGATGCAGGCTTGGAAGACTTATTTGTAGAGTCGGACGAAGAAGGTAACGATATTGCAGTGATTCATGCAGCTTATGAGGACTTTGGCAAAATGCAGAAGACTTTAGAAGAGATGGGCATCGAAACAAAGTCAGCTAAGCTGGAGCGTATTCCACTTTCAACCACCGCCGTTACAGAAGAACAGGCAGCAGATGTGCTGAAAATAGTGGATCGCCTGGAAGAAGATGATGATGTGCAGGCGGTTTACCATAACATGGCCGAGTAACGTTCTTGTCAATGTTCAGCTTGGAAAGTTCAGGTAATTACCACTTGATGATTAAAAGTCTGCCTTTTAAGTAAGACCCGGAGGATGTTTAATGCCACTACTATCAACACGTAAGCAGGAAAAGAAAGTAAAGGTAACTTTTGCCAATGGTTTGCTTTTTGTGGAGAAAGCTGATGGAAAGCAGCAGGCATTTCCGTTGGAATGGTTCCCTAAGTTAATGAACGCTAGCGAAGAAGAGCGTGAAGACTGGGACCAAACAGATAAGGGATTGCGCTTTAACAAACTTGGCGTGGACGTGGACTTATAAGCTATAAAAATGACTTTCGAAGAGTTCTTCAATAAAAAGCGGATTGACCTCATGGCCCTGAAAGCTGGTGAGCCCGTACTATTTGCAGAGTTCCGGGAGCATTTTGAGCAAATGGGCGAAAAAAGCTTCGATCATACAAAAAAGTATTGGTTCAATAAATTAAGGTTACAGTACCATCTTGCACCGGAGCTAAAGCCGGAAAAAGTACACCTCGAGAACCGCCTTGCTGAACAAACCATTGTAGAAACACTGACAGAAAACATTCCTCAGGGTGAAAGTCAACAGCCAAAAAGTGATGAGGCACTGAGCTCTGCTGAAAAAGCATCAGGATTTAAGCCAAGGTTTAAAGCTGCAACCCCGATATCAACTACCAATACGCCTGATGTACAACATCCTGTATTAAAGGATAGCGCTACAGTTACTTCCGAGGTAAATGAAGCTGCCTCGACCAAAGATCAATCACTGGAGTACCAGCAGGAAAAAGAAGCAATGCAAGCCCTTGCGGACGAAACCAACAGGCCTGCTGATGATACACCAACTCCATCTGCGGGCACCAAACAACCCGGCTTTAAACCCCGGCTTAACGTAAAGATGACGAGTGGCGAAGCGCCCCAAACTAAAAAGCTCGAGCAGACACACCCTGACGACGAGAACCGGGTTATAGCTTCAGAACCAACATTGCCAGAATCAGAAAAATCGGAAGCGCCAAAGCCACCTGGTTTCAAACCAAGATTCAATATGAAAATGGCAGGTGCCAAGCCCCAACAGGAGCTAGGCACAGCAGAACCGGAAAACAAAGGACAGGAAGAAGAAGACGTTAGTTCAACAAACATTTCTACCGAATCTCAACAACCTGAAGCACCCGAACCGCTGCCAAAGGATGAGGGCGCAGCTAAGCCAGCCGGCTTTAAGCCCAGGTTTAACATGAAAATGGTTGCACCTAAGCCAGCTGAAACTAGAGAGTTTCGTGAAGATACCGGCGCCGAACCAGCAAAAAGCGATTCGGCAGATGACGCCTTAACCGTTGCACCGGAGCATACTACTGCAGAACCGGAGACAGACACAGCACCTAAAGCATCAAAACCGGCGGGGTTTAAACCTCGTTTCAATATGAAACCCAAACCTTCGCAAGAGTAATTTTATTTGATCATAACACCACATCATTATATGGATACCCAGGAACTTTTTAATCAGGATCGTGGCAGCGAAGAGAAGCCGAAAAAGCAAAGTCCGCTGGTAAGCCTCGAACGGGATTTAAAATTCTTTAACGAGTCTATTCACGAAGTAGCAGTAGATATCATGTCAGAAGGTATATCCTCTACCCCAATATTTATTGCACACCAGCACGAAGTTAAGCTTGGAGAAGTAATATTGGACCGTAATGAACTGAATACGGAGTGGAGCATACACGCTTCTACTATAGAGGAGTTTGTAGAAAAAGGGATTATCAAAAAGGAGTTGAAAGACCGTTTTATGAACACGTACAAAAATCCCAATGATTTTATGTGCCTTTTTGTGATCGTACCAGAGGGTGCAAATTTTGTTTATTACCCTTACACTAAGAGTTAATTACAGGCAGTTGAAATGTTGTAATGTTCGTTTATCTTTACGGCAACAGCAATTTCACCTTCAGTGATACTATACCGCAGCGAAAACCATGTCCGAGAAAAAGCTTCTTATACTCAACAGCCATCAAATACAGCAAAAGATAGACCGCATTGCTTACCAGGTACTGGAAGATAATTTTGATGAAGAGGAATTACTTATTGCCGGTATATTACCCAGGGGTAACCATGTAGCCGAAAGATTAAAAGCTGTATTAGATAATATCGCTCCGTTTAAAACAAGGCTACTGGTAATTGAACTACAAAAACAAAGCAGCAGTCTGCAGGCTAAGATCAACTTTGATATAGAGGAGTGCGCAAATAAAGTAGTTGTATTGGTTGATGATGTGCTTAACAGCGGCAAAACCCTGGCTTATGGCTTTGGGGTGTTTCTTGATGTCCCTCTAAAAAAGCTCCGCACCGTAGTACTTGTAGACCGAAACCACAAAAGCTTTCCCGTAACTACCGACTATGCAGGAATGGCATTATCTACTGTTATAAAAGAACACGTAAGCGTTGTTCTGGACCAGGAAGGTGAAGATGACGCGGTCTATTTGATGTAAATATAGGCTATCTATCAAGTCTCTGCCGCAATAGGGTTGTATTCTTACTTGGCTTTGATGCCGGTGACCTCCATCAACCCCTCTGCAGATATGGTTATACCGTTAACAATGTGCGTGGCCTGCTCATAGTACATTTCCCTTTCTTCAAGCTTTTGTGATATAAAGTTTACAAGTTCATCACCGCTTTTCCCCTGCACCAACGGCCGTTTAATGCGGGCATTCTCTAAGCGCTCGGCTAGTGTTTTTGGCGAATGCTTAATGTATAGTGATTGGCCCTGACTGTTCATCCAAACCATATTGTCAAAAAAACAAGGCAAGCCACCACCTGTAGAAACAATAACGTCCTCGGGGTACTTGGTCTCCTTTAATACCTTCGACTCCAGTTTTCTAAAAGCCTCCTCACCGTGAGCAGCAAAGTATTCCGCCACACTCATGCCTGCTTCTGCTTCGAGGGCGTTATCGAGGTCTATAAATGCGTAGCCAGTTGCAGCAGATAGCTTTTTACCCCATGTGGTTTTACCACATCCCATAAACCCTATAAGGAAGATCCGGCTCATTGCTTACTGAAGTATTGTTTTACGAGGTCATCGTATGATGGTACGTTGTGATAATGCCATTTATTTACAACAGTTCCGTTTTTTATCAGCATTATACCGGGGTTGGCGCGCACCATTGTTTTAAGCGGAACACCGTCTGCATAGAATACTTCGGCAACTAGCTTGTGCTGCTTTGCAAACTGCTCTGCATTTTGTGGCGCATTTGACGTAAGCAGTATAACACGGGTATTATAGTGTTCTATAAGGTTTGCAGCAAGCGCATTGAGCTTGGCCAAAGCAGCATTGTCCGCTTGTTCCAGATTGTCGGCCACAATCCATAAACTATAGTACGGACTTGAAAGAAGTTCCTGGTTATAGTTTGTGCCGCCGTTATCCTGAATGTTCAGGTCGCGTATTTTAGGTTCAAAGCCTTTTTTAACAAGCTTGTTTTCGGGGTTACCAATTATCTCCCAGTTAGTGTCTTTCCATATGGCCGTCTTCAGGTATTCTTTGTCAGTCATGGTTTTGGTATCACCTGTTTTCTTGTTCTTGAGATGGTAGGTGATCTCAAACCCATCCGGTGCGGCACCGGGTGGCGTTTTCATTTGAGCCAAAATATTGTTTCCCGCTTTATAAGGCAGAAAATCTACTATCGGCATGAAGTTGTAAGTATACAAGCCAAACCCCACAGAAATAACAGCAGCTCCTACTAGCAGTTTATCACCTAACTTCTGTTTAACTAACGGCTGTATGCGTTTACGATTTACAAAAAGCACCAGCACCAAAGCCAGCAGTACCATATCCTTTATGAACGACTGCCAGGGCGTAAGCGGGATTGCGTCACCAAAACAGCCACAGGTTTGCACTACTTTAAAATAGGCCGAGTAAAAAGTGAGGAAGCCAAAGAAGACAATAAGCAGCAGTAAACCCCAGACAACTTTGACGGCTCTTACACCCACCAGCAACGCGAAGCCAAGCAGCATCTCTAATGCGCAAAGAATAATTGCCATTGCAAGTGAAAAACTGCTCAAGAATGTTAATCCAAATACTTCGAAGTATTCCTCAAGCTTATAGGAAAACCCGAGTGGATCGTTAGCCTTTATCAGTCCCGAGAATATAAACAGCAAGCCTACGGCAATCCGGCACAACCAAACTAAACGGTTCTTCATTTTACTCCCAGCTTTATCAACGCAAACACCGAATAGTTAAGCATGTCCTGGTAATTAGCATGCACACCCTCAGAGGCAAGTGTTTGTCCTTGGTTATCTTCTATCTGTTTAACCCTCAAAATTTTCATCAAGATCAAGTCGGTAAGTGAGCTTATCCGCATATCGCGCCATGCTTCGCCGTAATCATGATTTTTAGCAAACATCAGGTCTTTGGTCTCTTTCACCTTCGCATCAAACATTTGTTCTACGTGTGCAGGCTCCAGTTCGTAAGACGTATTATCTGTACTGTCCAACTGCATCATAGCTATAACGCAGTAATTTACAATGCCAATGTACTCCCCCGTAATATCGTCCCCCACTTTAGAAATCTTTTTTTCTTCCAGCGTGCGAATGCGTTGGGCTTTGATAAAAATTTGATCCGTAATTGACGACGGACGAAGTATCCGCCATGCTGTACCATAATCGCGGGTCTTTTTCATAAAAAGGCCTTTGCAAACGTTGATGACCGAGTCGTATTCTGCAGATGTATTGCTCACTTGGAAAAACAAAACTCCTTTGGATTTATATGCGGTTGCAGGGCGAGTGTAAGTTATCCCATTTTTGCTCCTTTGGAAAAGGTGGCGCATATATTTGCTGAATAGCACTACAAAGGTAATTTGACTGTACCTTTGCTACCTAAACAAACAATGGCTAAAGATACGTTTTTTAGAAAAAAGGCCATCATAAATGCAGGCGGCAAATTGATAGAGCTCTCCTCACCAACCGTGATGGGTATTATCAATATAACACCCGACTCCTTTTATGCTGACAGCCGCAAGAACAGTTTGGATGATATTTTAAGCCAGGCAGAACGCATGCTGGCAGAAGGTGCAACCATCCTGGATATTGGCGCTTATTCCTCAAGACCTGGAGCAGAAGACATTTCTGCCGATGAGGAGCTGTACAGATTATTACCTGCAGTAGGCGCCATTGCAGAATCGTTCCCTAGCGCAGTACTATCCATAGACACGTTTCGTGCTGAAGTTGCGGAAGCTGCTGTAAAAGCCGGAGGACACATTATAAATGATATTTCAGGTGGGAGTTTAGACACAAACATGTTTAACACCGTTGCCCGTTTGCAGGTGCCGTATATCCTGATGCACATGAAAGGCACACCGCAAAACATGGTTAAGTTGGCAACTTATACTGATGTATTCAGCGAAGTGTTCGACTACTATGTGGAAAAGATCTATCAGCTAAAGCGCCTCGGTGTTCACGATATCATCCTTGATCCAGGGTTTGGCTTTGCGAAAACTGCAGAACACAGTTACGAGCTCATGAAGCGTTTGGATGAACTTGAACGTCTACAGCTGCCCATATTAGCAGGAGTATCACGCAAACGCATGATCTATGGCCTGCTGGGTACATCAGCTGACGAAGCGCTAAATGGCACTACTGCGCTTAACACCATTGCACTTATGAAAGGTGCAACTATCCTGAGGGTACATGATGTAAAGGAAGCAGTAGAAGCAATAAATGTCTGGGAAGCGGTGACCGCTTAATTTATTTTTCGATAACCGTATGATGGCCCGTCTGCTATAGATGTGCCAATAGTGATAGTGCTAGGGGTCTCTGTCCACGCATCGCTATAATCAGGATTAGTGAACTTTATAGTACCAAATGCCAGGGTGTCGCGGCGCTCGGTTATATTAATGCTAAACTTTCCTTGCTTTTGCACTTTACCGTCAAGATATCTAATGTAGGTACTATCTCTATTAAATTGATAGATGTCGCCGTTACCTGCTGGTACTTTCGCCGGTTGTGACCATCCACCCGAAATAGAAGCCAGTTCCCATTTTCCAAACAAGCCGGAGACTGGCACTACTTTTTTATCTTTTTTACAGGATGCCAGGAATGCTATAACAGCCATTAACAGTAAAGCCTTTTTCATAATGTGGGTTTATTGCTATTACGGGTAATTAAGCAGTTGTGCTACAGTAGGTACCTGAAATTTAAACTTCTCCGGCCAACGCCATCATCTTTAATATATCATCTACGTATTCGCGGCTGTTTGCCAGACGGGGCACTTTATGCTGACCTCCAATTTTGCCACGTTCTTTCATCCACGAAAAGAATGTTCCTTCAGCAACTTTGCGGACAAGCGGTCGACGAAGCGCCATATCCTTAAACCTTTTTGCATCGTAATCAGAATTTATGCGGCGTAAGGTCTCATCAAGAATATCAACAAACCTGTCAAATTCGCGCGGCCGTTCTTCAAACTCTATCAGCCATTCGTGCGCGCCACATTCATTATCGCTGAAATATACCGGTGCTGCGGTATAGTCGCGTACGATAGCGCCAGTTTGAGAACAAGCTTCTGCAAGTGCCCGTTCTGCATTATCTACAATCAGTTCTTCGCCAAATGCATTTATAAAATGCTTGGTACGGCCCGTAATTTGAATGCGGTACGGGCTTAACGAGGTAAATTTAACAGTATCGCCGATCATGTACCGCCAAAGGCCAGCGTTGGTACTGATAATAAGTGCATAGTTTTTGCCAAGTTCTACCTCATCCAATGTTAACGTATCGGGATGTTCGTCGTACAAGTTTTCTAAAGGCAGAAATTCATAGAAGATACCATAATCTAACATAAGCAGCATTTCGCCGGGTGTTTCCAAATCCTGAATACCAAAGAAACCTTCAGATGCATTATAAGTTTCCAGGTAATACATTTCGTCGTTTGGTATCAGCTTTCTAAACTGATCACGGTATGGAGTAAAGTTTACTGCTCCGTGAAAGTAAAGTTCCAGGTTGGGCCAAACCTCTAACAAGTTATTTTTACCGGTAATCTCCAGTATTCGTTTAAAGAGCAGGATATTCCATGTAGGCACACCGCTGATGCTGGTTACGTTTACATCCTTGGTGGCATACGCCATCTTTTCTATTTTCTCCTCAAAGTTCTCGAGAAGCGCTATGTCCAGGTGAGGTGTACGATAAAACTCAGCCCATAGGGGCAGGTTCTTCATGATCACTGCAGAAAGGTCTCCAAAAAAGGTATCGTCACTTAGCTGGCTTACCTGATGGCTGCCGCCGAGGGTGAGGCTTTTACCGGTAAATATGCGCGCATCAGGCCTGTTGTTAAAATAAAGGGTAAGCATATCTTTTCCCCCTTTGAAGTGACATTCCTCCAGTGACTCTTCACTTACCGGTATAAATTTGCTCCTGTCGCTGGTAGTGCCTGACGACTTCGCAAACCATCGTATCTCAGATGGCCAAAGGACATTTTGCTCGCCTTTGAGCATTCGTTCTATATAAGGCTTTAGCGTATCGTATGTTTGTATTGGTACCCGCTCCTTAAAATCAGTAAGATTTTCGATGCTTTTATAGTAATGCTTTTTGCCCCATTCAGTGTTTTCGGCACCGGCCACTAATTGCTCAAACCACTCTTCCTGTACTTCGTTTGGATACTTCATAAAAAGCTCTATCTGATGGATACGCTTTTTCATAAACCAGGTAAAAACAGAGTTTAAAATGGTCATACAGGATGTTTAGCAGTGCGTTTTGACGTGTTTGATAATTGGTTGCGACAAATACATAATTACCAATACCTGCTACAGCAGCTTTGGCGGGTGCACCGGCAGATTTAAACTAAAGAAATTTATTGAGCAAAAGTTTTTCTCTTCAGCACAAAATTTGCACCCAGGTATACTTTACGTACCAACTCATTAGCAGCCAATACTTCTGGCACGCCGGACTCTAGTATCTTCCCTTCAAATAGCAGATAGGCGCGATCTGTTATTGAGAGGGTCTCCTGTACGTTGTGGTCGGTTATCAAAATACCGATATTGCGGTGGCGGAGTTTTGCAACCATCGCTTGTATCTCTTCTACAGCAATAGGGTCTACACCAGCAAAAGGCTCATCAAGCAGAATGAAGTTCGGTTCGGCAGCAAGCGCCCGTGCTATTTCAGTACGACGCCGTTCACCGCCGGATAGTAAGTCGCCACGATTTCTGCGTACTTTATGCAGGCTGAACTCATCTATCAGTTCCTCTAGCTTATCCCTCTGCTTATCTTTAGGCATTTTACCCATTTCCAGCACCGCTTTGATGTTATCTTCAACTGTGAGTTTTCTGAACACAGAGGCTTCCTGCGCCAGGTAACCTATACCTTTCTGTGCTCGGCGGTACATTGGGTCTCCGGTTATGTCCTCATCATCGAGGTATATTCTACCTTCATTAGGCTTAATAAGGCCTACTATCATGTAAAACGACGTGGTTTTGCCTGCCCCATTTGGGCCAAGTAACCCAACGATTTCGCCCTGCGAAACATTGAACGTTACGTCGTTTACAACAGTGCGCTGTTTGTACTTTTTAATCAGATGTTCTGCCCGTAATATCATAAAGCCTGAGCCCTCTTTATCTCCCGTAACGTGAGACTGGTAGTATTGTTATATTATATGCCGCCGGTACTGTTTAGTTTAGTAGCTCACATTTACTTAAACGGAACCAAATCTAATCCCTTTTATATTCAATTGAATGCTTCGCTGCTCACGCCAAACATTCTCTTCGATGGTATAACACACATCAAAAGGTACATTCGGTTTTAACATTTGCAGGTACTCGCCATAATTAAAAGCAATACAGCTAAACGCTGCCGACCCTGGCTGTATTATATTCACTTTTATATGATTACCGCCTACCAGCCCTGCATTGCCGCTAACATACACATTTTTGGTTAGGAACACTGGTGCCATATTCTCCGGGCCGAATGGTGCAAACTGCGCCATTATCCTGAAAAATTTCGAATCGATATCGCTGAGGTTCAACTCCGCATCAATAACAATCTGCTGTGTTAGTTGCTCTTCGCTAATGCTGGTGCTTACTACTTCTTCAAACCGGTGCATAAAAGCGTCAACATTCTCGGGCTTCATAGTTAAACCAGCTGCATAACGGTGACCACCAAATTGTATCAGCAGGTCACTGCAGCCGCAAAGTGCTTCGTAGAGGTCATACCCTAATACAGAACGTGCGGAACCTGCCACGTGTCCGTTTGACCGGGTAAGCACCACCGTCGGCCGGTAATACTTCTCAGTTAACCGCGATGCTACAATGCCAATAACGCCTTTGTGCCATTTCTCGTTAAAGACCACCGTAGATTTGCGACTTATCAATACTTCATCGCCATCAATCATTCCCAGGGCTTCGTCAGTTATCTGCTGGTCATGCCCTTTACGTTCGACATTTCGGTTGTTTATCAAAAGACCTTGCTCCTTTGCCTCATCCTCATGGCAGGATATCAGGAGCTTTACCGCATCTTTTGCGTCAGCTATCCTGCCGGCAGCATTAATACGTGGCCCGAGCAGAAACACTACATCAGAAATGGTATACGGGCCACCACGGCCAGATACCTCCATAAGCGTTTTAATTCCAATGCAAGGGTCGTTGTTAATCTTTTGCAAACCAAGGTGTGCCAGCACACGGTTTTCACCTGTAATATGCACAATGTCGCAGGCAATGCTTATAGCGGCTAAGTCGTAATACTCAGCAACATGCTCAAAAGGCAGATCATGTTTTTGGGTATAAGCCTGGGCAAGTTTAAACCCGATGCCACAGCCGGATAGCTCTTTGTAAGGATAATCGCAATCAGCTCTTTTAGGATCCAGTATAGCTACGGCATCCGGCAACTCTTCTCCGGGTAAGTGATGGTCACAAATAATGAAATCGATATCAAGGGTATTTGCGTAAGCAATCTTATCAACAGACTTAATACCACAGTCAAGTGCAATAATCAGCGTGAAACCGTGCTCTGCAGCATAATCAATCCCCTGCGTTGATATCCCATACCCCTCTTTGTAGCGATCTGGTATGTAGTACGCTATATTTTCATGATGCTTTTTAAAGAAGCTATATACCAGCGAAACGGCCGTAGTACCATCCACATCATAGTCGCCAAACACCAAAATCTTCTCGTTTCGGGCTATTGCAAGGTCAATGCGATCGATGGCTTTTTCCATATCCTGCATCAGAAATGGATCATGCAGGTGCAGCTCGCTTGGCCTGAAAAAAAAACGGGCTTCTTCGAAATTGCTAATAGACCTATGAGCAAGCAGGTTAGCTAATACCGGACTTATGTTAAGCTCAGTTGCTAAATGCTCTACCACTTCAGTACTACCGGCACCTTTCAATACCCATCGTTTGGCCATATCAACAGAAAATAAGATGACAAAGATAGCGGTTTCGCATTAACCCTTACTAACGCCTCTGTCGCTAAAATACCATCAACATGAAAACGTATTTTGCCCTGGCTTGCTAATCCACAATTTACAGTTATCAAGTCATGCATGTATTTGCCCAAAGCATTCATTCCTAACGCTATCAACCACTTAACTATACAAATTATTATTTGCTAAAACCCTTTTAAACCGTATTTTTGCAAACTTAATTTTTAAATACAAAGATGTCAGCAACCGAGGTGAATACAAAAACTACAGCCCCAACCAATGTGGTGGAGAAGAAAGGTAGTTTTATTCAGGAGAATCAAAAAAGCTTACTATTTATAGCTGGAGCTATTATTGTTTTAGTTGTAATATACATTGCTTACTTAAGGCTTTACCTGGCTCCTCGTGAAGTTACTGCAGCTAACCAAATGCATGTAGCACAGGAATACTGGGCCAAGAAAGACTGGGACAAGGCTATTAAGGGTGCTGATAGCTATCCTGGCTTTGAGAAAATTATTGCTGATTACAGTAACACCAAAACTGCTAACCTGGCCTATTTTTACCTTGGCGTTGCATACCTCAATAAAGGCGAATTCCGTAAGGCTATTGATAACTTTAACAGCTATCGTGGAGATGATGTTATGGTGGCGGCAGAAGCTTACGGTGGCGCAGCAGACGCTTACGTAGAACTTAAAGATTACGACAAAGCAGAGACCTACTTTAAAAAAGCAATTGATAAAGCTAATAACCAGTTCTTATCTCCCGTTTACCTGAAAAAATTAGGCCTTGTTTACGAAGCTAAAAACGACAATAAGGCAGCTGCTGAAAGCTACAAGAAAATAAAGACAGATTACCCGGCAAGTGCTGAAGCTCAAAACATTGATGAGTATATTGCACGTGCTGAGGCAAAATCATAATTACTACAAGTAAAAGTAAAAAGGTTGAAAATGGCCCGCGTAATTTGCGGTAACATTTTCAACCTTTTTTATTTAAAAACTTTAAGCGACTAATTAATAACGATCAACGTATGGCATCATCATTAAAAAACCTATCTGATTTTTCAACTGCATCAGATATCCCGTCTGCAGAAGAGTTTAAATTTGGTATTGCCGTAGCAGAATGGAATGCCGAAGTTACCGGCGCTTTATACAAAGGTGCATTTGACACTCTAGTTAAATACGGCGCAAAAGAGGAAAATATACACAGCTACCCTGTTCCGGGTAGTTACGAACTTGTTGCAAGTGCCGACCTTTTGCTGCAAACGGGAAAGTTTGATGCTATTATATGTTTAGGCTGCGTGATACAGGGCGAAACCCGTCACTTCGACTTTATATGTGACGCGGTAGCAAATGGTCTGTATACTGTTGGTGTAAAATATGCTAAACCTGTTATATTTGGTGTATTAACCACTAACGACCAGCAGCAGGCTATTGACAGGGCAGGTGGTAAACACGGCAACAAAGGAGATGAGGCTGCTGTAACAGCAATTAAAATGGCCAAATTAGCTGCAACATTAAAGGAGTAAAAACGTATTATTGTGTTATAAAATAAAAAATGAAAAAAGCATTTTACATTGCTATTGTAGCTTTGGCGCTAGGTTGCAGCATATCTTCATGCTCTAACAAACTTTGTCCGGCTTATGGTTCTTACCCTAATAGGGGGAGGTAGAAACGGCGTGTTGTTTACCGCTTTAATTAAAACCTAAGCAGTTTTACATTGTATTAACTATTAACAAAGTTTATACTCGTAATTTTGCTTTATGGAATGGATATCGTTAGATACTGCGGCGCAGATAGATAATATTAAACAAAATCAAGGCTATAGTTTGATATTTAAACATAGCACACGCTGTTCTATCAGCATGATGGCTAAGAGGCGTTTTGAACTTGACTGGGAGAATCTGCCTGATGATATGCCCCTTTATTTTCTTGACTTGATTAAACATCGTGAACTATCGAATAAAGTTGCGACAGATTTCCAGGTACATCACGAATCTCCTCAATTGCTATTAATCAAAGATGGTGAATGTGTGCTTGATCAATCACACGGTGCTATTTCAGTTGACGAAGCGGTTTCGGTATTGAACTAAATATTATTTGATAGCTACAAAAAAATTGGAACTTAATAAAAAACGCCCGGCAAAAGCGGGCCTTATAATTTTATACGGTTTAAGAATTTATACCGAAAACGAAGATCCACAACCGCAGGTGCTTGCTGCATTAGGATTGTTAAAAGTAAATCCACGGGCATTCAATCCATCCTGAAAGTCTATCTGCATACCGGCAAGGTAAAGCCCGTGCGCTTTATGCATGTACACTTTAATACCATCAATATTGAATTCCTGATCGCCATCCTTCTTTTGATCAAAGCCAAGAACATAGTTCATGCCCGAACAGCCACCACCTTCAACACCAACACGCAGGCCAAACTCATCCGAAATCTCCTGCTGATCTTTAAGCTTAAAAAGTTCTTTAACGGCACCAGGCGTAAACGTAACAGGTGCGGTAAGGGTTTCAACAACAGCGCTCATCTTATTTTATATTTAAACACACAAATATAAGCTAAAATGCGGATTTTTGTTTCGGCCTGGATATTATGACCTCTGCCTAACATTACCTAAAATGATGCTTTACAGTTTACTAATCGACATTCTAAAATATTCCGTCGCTGGCATTGGCGTGGTTTACGTTGCTTTTTATATGCTTAAACCATATCTGGATAAATCTCAAAATTTGCAGATATTGGAGATAAAAAAAGCCGTAAGTACCCAAACGCTGCCACTTAAATTACAAGCTTACGAGCGCCTGGTGTTGTTTGTAGACAGGATAAACCCTGCTAATATGCTTATTAGGTTAAACGGCAACAACCTGTCTGCTTCCGAATTACAGGTAGTTATCCTTAACGAAATCCGCACGGAACTGCAGCACAACACTACTCAGCAAATATACGTAAGCACCCGCGCCTGGAGCGTCATCCGCAAGGTAAAGGACGATACCGTTTCCCTGATTAACAACGCTGTCCAGGGCTTGCCGGAACATGCCACCGGACTGGATCTTGGTCGGATACTATTAAACCATTTAGGCAAAGTTGAAGATAACCCCTATGACATTGCCACCAACTTGCTGCGCCAGGACCTGGAAGATCTTTTTTGACCTACCTTCAGCAATAGCTTAAACAAGCATAAATAAACCGGTTTACAGCCGTTTTCACGAGCAGAATTCTTTAAAAACCACACTTAATTACGCACAGCGATGAGTAAAAAATTCACCACTTCTTCCGGCATTGAAATTAAGGAGGTTTATACCCGGCCATCCGGTATGGAAGAGCTTCCCGGTGAGTTTCCTTACACTCGTGGAATACAAAAAGACATGTATCGTGGTAAGCCCTGGACCATGCGCCAGTACGCTGGTTTTTCAACTGCCGAAGAAAGCAACAAACGCTACCATTACCTGCTGGGTCAGGGAACGATGGGCCTTTCCGTCGCGTTTGACCTGCCTACTCAAATAGGTTATGATAGCGACCACGAACTAGCCGAAGGTGAAGTAGGCAAAGTGGGCGTCGCCATAGACTCGTTAAAGGATATGGAAATTTTGTTCAACGGCATAGAGCTGAAGAATATTACCACTTCCATGACCATTAACGCTACAGCCTCTATACTGCTGGCCATGTATATTGCCTTAGCGAAAAAACAAGGTGCAGACTTAAAGCAACTATCAGGCACCATTCAAAACGACATCTTAAAAGAATACGCAGCAAGAGGAACCTACATCTACCCTCCCGGCCCATCCATGCGGCTCATCACCGATATATTTGAGTACTGTAGCAAAGAAGTTCCAAAATGGAACACCATTTCTATTTCGGGGTACCACATACGTGAGGCAGGGTCCACGGCCGTACAGGAATTGGCCTTTACCCTTGCCAATGGCAAGGCATACTTAGAAGCAGCACAAAGTAAAGGGTTAGACATTAATGTATTTGCGAAAAGGCTGTCCTTCTTTTTTAACTGCCACAACAACTTTTTTGAAGAGATTGCAAAATTTCGGGCGGCAAGGCGTATGTGGGCCAATATGACTAAGGAACTTGGCGCGACCGACCCGTCTGCACAAAAGCTTCGTTTTCATACACAAACAGGGGGGTCTACCCTTACTGCGCAGCAGCCCATGAATAATATTGTAAGGGTAAGCATGCAGGCCCTGGCAGCGGTGCTTGGCGGCACACAATCCTTACATACCAACGGTTACGACGAAGCGCTTTCTCTCCCAACAGAGGCAGCAGCCAAAATAGCTTTACGCACCCAGCAGATCATAGCTTTTGAAAGCGGTGCTACGGATACTGTGGACCCGCTGGCCGGCTCGTTCTTCATAGAAGAGCTTACCAACGAAATTGAAAAAGCCGCCCAGGTGTATATTGATACGATAGATGCCATGGGTGGATCGGTGAAAGCGATTGAGCAGGACTACATGCAGCAGCAGATAGCAGCATCCGCTTATCAGTATCAAAATGACATAGAAAGTGGCGAAAAAACACTGGTGGGGGTAAATAAATTTAATGAGCCTGAACCTGTGGGAGATAGCGTTTTCCGGGTTGATGATGCGATCCGGCAGAAACAAATAGAGCAAAAACAGCGTTTAAAAGAAGAACGAAACAACGCAGAGGTAACACTTGCACTGCAGGAATTGAGAATTGCAGCCGGCGGAACAGCCAATCTGATGCCTCACATTTTAACCGCGGTAGAGCGCTATGCAACACTCGGTGAAATCGCGGATGTGCTCCGGGAAATATTTGGAGAGCATTAATTACAAGTTATTATTTTATCTAATTTTTAAAACGGATTTGCCTTTTAAATAAAGGCAAATTTGCGGGATTTTGTTGTTTAAACTTTGAAAAACGCCATTCCGTTGAATGTGAGCAGATAATGCAAAAACGCATGCGAAAGATATAATTTAATATGAATTTAACCTTAAAATAAGTGCCTTTTGGCAAAAAAATAATTAACAAAAAAACTAACATTTAATTTTTTGAACCGCTTTTTTTTTGAATATTCGATGTTCCGAAACGGCGAGAAAACCAGCTTAGCGGGATACTGAAAATCAAATAATTACTGATATTTATATGGAAAAAACTTGTACTACCGTTTGGAATAGTTGCTTGCAAATCATCAAAGACAACATACCGGCCCAGAGTTTTAAAACCTGGTTTGAGCCGATTAAAGCGTTGAGGATGGAAGGCAGCGTACTTACCATACAGGTTCCAAGTTTATTTTTTTACGAATGGCTGGAGGAGCACTATGTTGGCCTGCTGCGCAAGACTATAAAAAAACAACTGGGCGACGAAGGCCGGCTGGAGTATAATATAGTTGTAGAGCAGTCTACCAAGCAGCCTTATACCACCAATATGCCGTCAAACGGTAATGGTGCCGAATCTAAACACCAAAGCATGCCCATCCCTATTGCTATCAATAAGGATATAAAAAACCCATTTGTTATACCAGGCCTTAAAAAGCTCAACGTTGATCCTCAACTTAACCGTAACTACACGTTTGAAAGTTTTGTAGAGGGCGATTGCAACCGCTTAGCGCGTTCTGCAGGCTATGCTGTTGCAGCAAAACCGGGCGGCACGTCTTTCAACCCGCTCATGATTTACGGCGGTGTAGGTTTAGGTAAAACACACCTGGCACAGGCAATTGGCAACGAGATAAAACGCACCTTACCTGATAAGCTTGTTTTATACGTAAGCTGCGAAAAGTTTACCCAGCAGTTTGTTGACGCGCTAAAACACAACAACATAAACGACTTTGTTAATTTTTACCAGGCAATAGATGTGCTGATCATGGACGATGTGCACAACTTTGCTGGTAAAGAAAAAACACAGGACTTCTTCTTCCACATATTTAACCACTTGCACCAAAGCGGCAAACAGCTGATCATCACATCAGATAAGGCCCCTAAGGATCTGGCTGGTTTAGAAGAGCGTTTATTGTCGCGTTTTAAATGGGGGTTGTCTGCCGATCTGCAGGTTCCAGACTTGGAAACCCGTATGGCTATCCTGAAGAACAAGATATATCAGGACGGTATTGAACTATCAAACGATGTGGTAGAATATGTTGCCCACAACATTGATAACAACGTACGCGAACTGGAAGGCGCAATGGTGAGCCTGCTGGCACAAAGCACGCTCAATCGTAAAGAAATAGACCTGAACCTGGCCAAGCAAATGCTGAAGAATTTTGTCAAGAATTCTGCCAAGGAAATATCAATGGAATACATCCAGAGTCTGGTTTGCGAATACTTTGAGGTACCAATTGATATGGTGAAGTCTCAAACACGTAAGCGCGAGATCGTACAGGCAAGGCAAATTTCTATGTACCTGGCAAAGGCACACACCAAAAGCTCACTGAAATCGATAGGGCACTTCTTTGGCGGCCGCGACCACTCTACCGTGATCTATGCTTGTCAAACTGTAGAAGACTTGATAGACACCGACAAAAAATTTAAAGGCTACGTAGCCGATATTCAGAAAAAATTGAAGATGTCGTAAGACTCTTTTAATAATGTTGAGCCTCGCAAATTGCGGGGCTTTTTTTGTTTAGTAACTTTTAACTAACTTGTGTCAAACTAACCAGTCATGAAAACCTTTTTACTCGCAGTCACCGTATTTGCATTTTCCACATCCGCCTTTTGCCAAACTGATAAAGATGATGTTAAAAAAACCATAACAGCAATGTTCGATGGCATGCGCAAAGGAGATAGTACTGTATTACGCGGAACTTTCCATAAAGATATGGTACTGCAAAGCGTGGTAAATAAAAAGGATGGCACCACAGCGCTCCTTACCGAAAAAGCTGATGAGTTTGTGAAACAGGTGGGTACGCCGCACAAAGAGGTATACGACGAACGCATTACCTGGGGCGATATTAAGATAGATGGGGCGCTCGCAAGCGTATGGACGCCTTACAAGTTCTACCTTGGCAACCAGTTCAGCCATTGCGGAGTTAACTTTTTCCAACTAATAAAAACTGCCAAGGGCTGGAAGATCATTTATATTGTTGATACCCGCCGTAAAGATAACTGTCCTGAATAAGTAAATAGCCTACCTGTCTAATAAGTTGAAGAATGCTTCGCGGTAACTATCCCCGATGGGTATACAAGCATCGGCTACATAAATACGGTTCCGTTCGATGTAGCTGATGTGCTTAAGCGCTACAATAAACGACTTATGTACACGCACAAAATCCCCGGGAGGTAGCTGCTCTTCTGTCCGCTTTAAGGTTTGCAAACTCATTATGCGCGCTGCAGCCGTTTGTATGCTGATGTAGTTTTGCAGGCTCTCTATGTGTTGTATTTCACTTAAATTTACTTTTTGTATGCGATGTTCCGTTTTTACAAAAAGGTACGATGTGGCGCCCGGTTGTTTAAGCAAGTCCCCGGCCGGCCGTTCTGTTCCTTTACTATTATCCCCGGGAGTAAACGCCCTAAAAGCCTTTTCTGCCGCACGGTAAAACCTGTCAAAGGCTACAGGTTTAAGCAAGTAATCAACTACGTCATGTTCATACCCATCCAAAGCGTACTCACTGTATGCGGTGGTAAGTATGAACTTACTTGCGCTACCCACTATTTTAATAAACTGCAGTCCGTTTAGTTCCGGCATCTGGATGTCTAGAAAAATAAGATCAATAGCCTGATTGCGGATAATCTGCAGGCCTTCTACCGGGTTAGTGCTTGTGCCCGCCAAACGCAAGAAAGGAGTTTTTTCAACATACTGTACCAGTATATCTATCGCCAGCGGCTTATCGTCTATTATAAGGCAGTTAAGTTGCATCACGCGGATTTAATAAAAAGGTTCACCTCATACATTTCGCCATTGTCTTTTATCATCAACTGGTGTTTATCGGGATAGATGAGTGCTAATCTACGCCGCACATTGTTAAGTCCTATTCCGCCGGCATTATCTTTAAAACCGTTGTTCTTTTTGTTGCGGACGTTAAAAATCACTCCTTTGTTATCGGCATGCAAGTAAATATCAATTGGGTAATCAGGATCGTTCATCACCCCGTGTTTAAAAGCATTCTCTACAAAAGCAATAAACAACAGCGATGCCACAGGCTGATCGGCAATTAATCCTTCCTGCACAAAGTTGATGCAAGCGCTCCCTTTGGCACCAATCCGCTGCAGCGTTATCATGTTTTCCAGGTATTCTGCTTCGCGGTTTAGCGGCATTAAATTATCTGTTCCTTCGCGTAGCATGTACCTTAACATGGCCGATAGCTTCAAGAGCGCTTCAGGTGCCTGTTCCGACTTTTGATAGGTTAAGGAGTAAATATCGTTAATGGTGTTGAACAAAAAATGCGGGTTTACCTGCGATCTCAAAAAAGCGAGTTCTGTGGTAAGCTTTTCCTTTTGCAGATCCTGGTGCCGACGGCTGTTCTTGTACCAATTCTCGGCAAAAAAACAGATCATGCCGTACATAAAATAGGTAGGAAAGTAGTAGAAGAATACATTAGATATGTAACGGCTGGCTGGCCAGGGATGGCCTCTATAATTATCAAACCCAAGTACCGGCATAAAGTACTTATACTCCAAAAGATAACGCAGCCCGGTTGTAAATGCAACGCAGATTAAGGAACATATGAGCGCTAACCAGTATCTTTTACGAACAAATATCTGAGGAGCTATGCCAAGATAGCTACCATAAAAACAGCTCATTGCAACTATAGCATACCCAATTTCTATTAGCAGATACTTTGTATAGGGCTGGGCCGCTAGCGAACTATTTGCACTAGTAAAAAGGCTGCCCGCAGAAAATTTAGCATAAGAGTTGCCGCCGATATACAGCACCCAGAAACACACATGTAAAAGTATTACATACTTTTTCTTCATCAGCTAAATATATCAGGATGCCGCCGCCTTTGGAAACCTCAATATACGAAGGGCTTATTATTGATGACCAACCACCGCGTTTACATGATGAATTAAAAAGTTAAATAAATCGGCTTTCATCAATAACAATAGACCGTTGGTCAACTGTAATTGCGTGGGTGATTTATTGACTGGATAATTGTACAAATCAAATCACAACACATGAAAAAATTACTTGTTATTTGCCTGTGCAACCTGCCTATGCTGGCTTACTGCCAGGATAAGCTTACCGTTAAGGTGCACCCGGGTGTGGAATTATTTACCATTGTACAAATTCTGGCCGACAAATACCCTCAGCCAAACCCATCAGCCTACAGCAAAGAGGCTTTAGCATATTTTGAAAAGTATAAAGACCATCCTGCGGTTAAAAAAGTACGTTCATTCGAAAAAACGTATACAGACCTGGTGGAACTAGGCTGGTGTATGAGCGATTTCCCGACCATTAAAATCTACGAACCTGCAGATTTGAGCTGGTACAAAATGTATGGTAAGGAAAACGTACTGGAGTATATACGCCTTTGCCGCGACTTTTTTATCGATACAAAGTTTTGGAACTTTTACCAAGAGCACCTGTCGCGCTATACTGCATGGGGGACAACTATGCAGAAAAAGCTTGACTCGGTAGGATACATTAAAAATCTGCAGGATTTCTATCGCTTTAAGGCAGAACCGAAGTGGTATATCTGCATTGACCCGCTGAACAGCTGGGGATCGCACGCCATTATGACGAAGACCATCAACCCGCAGTTTGCCGACTTGCTGGTTTACAATACCGGATATTTTACAGAAAAAGGAAACCCAAGTACCGACCCCAATTTTGAATTTAAAAACTTTGAGAACCTAGTTTGGCACGAAGGAAGCCATGTTTATATAAACGGGTTAATGGAAAAGCACAAACAGGAAATTGACGCCATGGATTACCTTTTCAACAAGGACGATGACGGCATGCAGCGCAACAACATCAAAACCTGGAGGTATTGCCTGGACGAAAACATTGTAAGATCTGTAACTGCGGCATTGTACAACAAGTATAGGTCGCCACGGCTTTATAAAAGACAGATAGCGAAAGAAGTGTTGTCGGATTTTATTTATGTGGACGAATTGGCACCGTTTATAACAACCAACTACTTCAATACTAACAAATACAAGAACTTTGAGGATTTCTTTCCGGAGATCTTAAAATTTTTAAAGGAGAAACATCCGAAGACTGACAAGTAATTAGTTATTAAACTTGTAACATTCCAGTTATCAGTCCAGTACAGGGTTACCTTTCTTTCGTACGCAGTATCAATTAAAAACCAATTACGATCATGAAGACAAAAACCCTTATCCTGCTGGGAAGCATTGCTTTGCTGGCAGCCTGCAAAGGCAAACACGGAGACTATGAAGTGGTGAATACCGACAAACGCTCGATTGATGGTTACGAGTCGTCCGCAGCAGACACGGTTGTAACAGATAGTGCAGCTAAGGCTAAGCTTATAAAAACGGCCGACATAAGCTTTAAGGTTAAGAATGTACAACAAACCGGCGATACTATTTCTGCAGTAACGGCACGAATGGGTGGTATGGTTATGCATCACCAGATGACATCTAGCGTGAACAACAGCGAGGATATACGTATCAGCGACGACTCATTGATGCGGGTATCTGCTTTTAGCACAAGCGCCGACATGACCGTCAAGGTACCATCTGCTAGATTGCAGGAATTCATGACGAAGGTAAGCCATATGGGCCTGTATGTTACCCGACGGCAAATGGACATTGAAGATAAATCTTTAGATTACTTGTCGACCAAGCTAAAGCTACAAAGCCGTAAAGAGCTGGTAGCGCAGCAAAAAAGTGGTAAGGTAACTATAAAGGATCCGCAGAAAGTACTTTGGCTAAAGGACGATATGATAGACGGCCAAATAGAGAACCAGCGCATTGACCAGGATGTACGCTATAGTAACATTAGCCTCACATTTTTCCAAAGCAATACCATATTAAAGGAGATGGTTGCCAATGGCGATCCATCGGCATACCAGTTGCCGTTCTTTAAACGCCTGCTGATGGCTCTTGCAAACGGCTGGATGATATTTGTTGAATTTATTTTAGGCCTGGCAAATTTTTGGGTATTAATACTTGCCGGAGTAGCTTTGTGGATTGCCTATAAAGCTTATAAAAAGAATTACCCATCACCGGTAAGCAAAAGCATTTAGAACTTAACCCAAGTAACCACCACTCTCCTGCATAAAAAAAGCGGCCCGAACAAAATGCTCAGGCCGCTTTTTTATCATAACTCCGTTTAACCCAATTTTTTGTAGCGAATCCTTTTGGGTGCAACATCACCGAGGCGCTTCTTCCGGTTCTCTTCATAGTCGCTGTAGTTTCCTTCAAAAAAGTACACCTGAGAGTTTCCTTCAAATGCCAGTATATGCGTGCATATACGATCAAGGAACCAGCGGTCGTGACTGATGATCACCGCACAACCCCCAAAGTTCTCCAGCGCCTCTTCGAGGGAGCGGAGTGTATTTACGTCGATGTCATTGGTAGGCTCATCCAGCAGCAGTACGTTAGATCCTTTTTTAAGGGTGATAGCCAGGTGTACACGGTTGCGCTCACCACCTGATAGTACACCTACTTTTTTTTGCTGATCGGCGCCGTTAAAGTTAAACTTAGATACATATGCCCTGGAGTTTAAAGGACGGTTTCCTACCATCACGTTGTCCAGCCCGCCGGTAACGTTTTCCCAAACAGATTTAGCAGGATCAAGGTCGTCGTGCATTTGGTCTACATAACCCAGCGCGACAGTCTCTCCCACGCGGAAGGTACCCGCATCTGGTTGGTCCTGCCCGGTAATTAAGCGGAACAATGTTGTTTTACCGGCACCGTTCGGGCCTATGATGCCTACTATACCGGCAGGCGGCAGCGAAAAGGTAAGGTTATCAAACAAAACTTTGTCACCGTAAGCTTTGGTAACGCCGTTAGCCTCTATCACCACATTACCCAAGCGCGGGCCTGGCGGAATAAACAGTTCCAGCTTTTCTTCTTTCTCCTTTGTTTCCTCGGATGCTAATTTGTCATAGTTGGATAAACGGGCTTTTGACTTAGCATGACGCCCTTTCGGACCCATCCTTACCCACTCCAGCTCACGCTCCAGCGTTTTCTGGCGTTTGCTTTCACTTTTTTCTTCCTGGGCTAAGCGCTTAGCTTTCTGATCAAGCCACGACGAGTAGTTACCTTTCCACGGAATACCTTCACCTCTATCAAGTTCCAGTATCCATCCTGCCACATTGTCAAGGAAGTAACGGTCGTGCGTTACAGCTATAACAGTTCCTTTGTATTGTTTAAGGTGCTGCTCCAGCCAATCAATAGATTCCGCGTCAAGGTGGTTGGTGGGCTCGTCCAGAAGCAATACATCAGGCTCCTGCAACAGTAAACGGCATAGTGCCACACGACGGCGTTCACCACCGGAAAGCACAGCAATTTTAGTTTCAGGCTCAGGGCAGCGCAGTGCATCCATAGCGCGCTCTAGCTTGGTATCTATCTCCCATGCTCCAATTGCATCAATCTGATCTTGTAATTCGCCCTGGCGGCTCATCAGCTTGTCCATTTTGTCCGCATCGCTGTAGTACTCTTCCAGGCCAAACTTCTCATTTATGTCCTCATATTCCTTCAGCAGGGCCATGGTGGTAGCAACACCTTCCTCAACCACTTCCTTTACGGTTTTTTCAGGATCAAGCTCCGGCTCCTGGCTTAGGTAACCAACAGTGTATCCGGGCGAGAAAACCACTTCGCCTATGTTGGTTTTATCGATGCCTGCAATTATCTTCAGCAAGGAAGATTTACCGGATCCGTTAAGACCTATAACGCCGATTTTTGCTCCGTAAAAGAACGACAGGTATATATTCTTGAGTACAGTTTTTTGTGGCGGATAAACTTTACTTACCCCTGCCATTGAAAAAATTATCTTTTCGTCAGCCATGCTTTTAACGCGGTTTATTTAGTGGGACACAAATATAGAATGGATTTTTGCACCTGCGATTATTTTCATCTAAAATTCACCGGAGGTATTGTATTTTACAATGCAAATGTTTTGGTTTGTAATAAACCCAAACCACTTTACGGCCCCAAACGGATGTGCCGTATTGTCATACAAGAACATGACTATATGCCCTGCTAAATATAATTTGCATAATGGGCTTAAACAATTTACAGTAAACTATATCTAATTTATAGTTTTTACCGTAATTATATTAATTCTCAGGCGGTTTACGGAAGTACAAAACAAACAACTTCCGATTTTTATTTCATATTTACAGCCGGTGTATCATTATATTGTCTGTTTGCGATGAATGTAAAAAGTTGGCAATATTGTTGATAAATCTAAAAGCAATCGCCTGACTAATGAAAACAAAATTTTAGATTAGGACGATCATAATCAGAAAGGTATATATGGAAGCTAAATTTTCGCCTCGGGTTAAAGATGTGATACAGTACAGCAGGGAAGAGGCGTTGCGCCTCGGCCATGATTATATTGGCACTGAGCACCTTTTGCTCGGCCTCATCCGTGATGGGGATGGCGTAGCAATCAAATTATTAAAAGGGCTTACCGTTGATACTGCCAAGTTACGCCGTGCGGTTGAAGATGCCGTAAAAGGAACAGTTGGTACTAACGTACATATAGGCAGTATCCCGCTAACCAAACAAGCAGAAAAAGTTTTAAAGATCACTTACCTGGAAGCCAAGATATTTAAGAGCGATGTGATAGGTACCGAGCACCTGTTGCTTTCTATCCTGCGCGATGAAGATAACATAGCCTCACAGATACTGATGCAATTTAACGTGAACTACGAAGTTTTTAAAAGCGAAGTAGAGTCGCACAAAAATGATGTTACCGACGAAATGCCGGGATCATCAACAGGCGGCGATGACGACTTTAAAGAGGACGACGGCTTTACACAACCGAAGAAGGTATCTGACATCAAGTCAAAAACCCCGGTTCTGGATAACTTTGGACGCGACCTTACAAAAGCAGCGGAAGAAGGAAAGCTTGATCCAATTGTAGGTCGTGAGAAAGAGATAGAGCGTGTATCGCAAATCCTTTCGCGCCGTAAAAAGAACAACCCTATACTTATAGGTGAGCCAGGTGTTGGTAAAAGTGCCATCGCTGAAGGGTTAGCCCTTAGGATAGTTCAGCGTAAAGTATCCCGCGTATTGTTTAACAAGCGCGTTGTTACTTTAGATCTTGCATCGCTAGTAGCAGGTACAAAATACCGCGGCCAGTTTGAAGAGCGCATGAAAGCGGTAATGAACGAGTTAGAGAAATCTCCGGATGTTATCCTCTTCATAGACGAAATTCACACTATCGTCGGTGCAGGTGGTGCCTCAGGCTCGTTAGATGCATCTAACATGTTTAAACCAGCTCTAGCACGTGGTGAGATACAATGCATCGGTGCTACTACCCTTGATGAATACCGCCAGTACATTGAGAAAGATGGCGCTTTGGACCGTCGTTTTCAAAAGGTAATGGTTGAACCTGCCTCACCGGACGAAACCATCGAGATATTGAACCGCATTAAGGAAAAATACGAAGAACACCACGGTGTAACTTACACTCCTGAAGCGATAAATGCCTGCGTTACCTTAACCACCCGTTACATAACCGACAGGTTCCTGCCTGATAAGGCTATTGATGCGCTGGATGAATCAGGTTCTCGAGTGCACCTGACCAATATTCACGTGCCGCAGAATATTTTGGATATCGAGCAAAAGATAGAGCAGATCAAAATTGAAAAGAACAAAGTTGTTCGTAGCCAGAAATATGAGGAAGCTGCTAAACTACGTGATACCGAAAAGCATCTCTTAGAAGAGCTTGAGCAGGCTAAATCTGCGTGGGAAGCTGAAACCAAATCTAAGCGCTACACTGTATCTGAAGACAATGTGGCAGAAGTTGTTGCCATGATGACCGGCATACCGGTTCAGCGGGTAGGTCAGGCAGACAGCCTTAAGCTGCTGAACATGAATGACACTATTGCTAACAAGATCATAGGCCAGGATGATGCTATTAAAAAGCTTACCCGCGCCATCCAGCGTACCCGCGCCGGACTGAAAGATCCGAAGAAGCCAATAGGCTCATTTATCTTCTTAGGTCCTACAGGTGTTGGTAAAACAGAGCTGGCTAAAGAACTTGCCCGCTTTATGTTTGATACCGAGGATGCATTGATACAGATAGACATGAGCGAGTACATGGAGAAATTCGCTGTATCACGCTTAGTAGGTGCGCCTCCGGGCTACGTAGGCTATGAAGAAGGCGGACAGCTTACTGAAAAGGTACGCCGTAAGCCATACGCCGTAGTGTTGCTTGACGAGATTGAGAAAGCACACCCGGATGTATTCAACATTCTGTTACAAGTGCTTGATGAAGGTCAGCTGACTGACTCGTTAGGACGTAAAGTAGACTTTAGGAACACCATCATCATCATGACCTCTAACATTGGCGCACGCCAGTTGAAAGATTTCGGTCAGGGTGTAGGTTTCTCTACCAGTGCTAAGACAACTCAGGCAGAATCTCACTCTCGTGGTGTAATAGAGAACGCTTTAAAACGTGCTTTCGCACCGGAGTTCCTGAACCGTATCGACGACGTTATCGTGTTCAACTCGCTTGGCAAAGACGAGATCTTTAAGATCATTGATATAGAGCTGGCATCACTATTCGGCCGTGTGAATACGCTTGGTTACAAGATCGAGCTGACGCTTGCAGCAAAAGAGTTTATTGCTGAAAAAGGCTATGACTCCCAATTTGGTGCACGTCCGCTTAAACGCGCTATCCAAAAATATCTGGAAGATCCGATTGCCGAAGAAATCCTGAAAGGTGAACTATCTGAGGGTGACACCATGGAAGTAGATTACGACAAAGAAGCCGACGCGATTAAGATACTTGATAAAAACAAAACTGCCGGCGAAAACAAACCGGAAGAAGAGCAACAATCATAAGTTGTGATATAATTAAAGCCCTGCAGTACTACTGCAGGGCTTTTTTAGTTTAGATACTCTTCACTCCTTTGTTAATACCGGCCAATAATCTTCAGGTAGTAGTTCACCAATCCGGCTTGTTGCCCACGAATATCTAAATGACACAGCAGTAGGATTAAGGATGATTCCGTTAACATCAAAAAATAGCGGCTCATCCATAAAGTCTATACTACCAACTTGACCCCTATTACCATATTCTATTCCACCTACGCCAGTTTGGGAATGTGGTTCACCGGGGGGATAGTAAAATATATCAATATCTGATGGATAAGTTATAGAATATATTCCTCGTTTGTCAGTTCTGTGGACATAATTATTTGTTCTAAGCGTATCGTAAATTAAGAATGTACGTGTGACAGAGTCACCTGTTCTATAGTCTATCACCTTAGCATTAAATATTTTTTTTGCACAGAAGGGTCTTACCATAAAAGCTGAGTCTACTTTATTTGAAAGGATTGAGCGCAAAAAATGCTTCGGAGATCCATTGTATGCAAGTTGCCGGTTACGCTCCCAAAGATTTTTATCTTTTGATGTACCTTGCATTCCTTCAAAATAAGCAAAGCCTTCATAAGCTATTTTCATAGCTTGTCTATCTAAAAAAAAGTTTTCTAAATAATATCGAATTTTATAGCCAAGCGCTTTATTTTCTATCTCTAAGTACTCGTCCGCACTAGCAGTAAGTACGTTTTGATGCCGACTGAATTTTAAAGTTAATACCTCCGGATTAAGTATTCGGCACTTTAAACCAAATACAGATCCAAGAAACTCTTCTCTAAACAGCCTTAACTTCCTGGCTCTGTTAGGATCTCTACCCGAAATAGCAACTTCTTTTAACTCCAGAGTTTTTGGCTGCATCCTGATGTCTGCTCTTTGGGTATTTTGGTCTAAAAACAATTCTAGACTTTGACGCTCAAAACCCACAGCGCTTATTATCAAATTATAGTGCCCTTCAGTTAGCCTGCGCAAAACAAAGGTGCCGTCGGCAGTAGTTTTAGCACCAATTGTAGTGTTATTCATAAATACACTTGCGTCCGATAGGGCTTTACCGTCTGCTGCGTTGACAACTTTCCCAATAAGGGTAAATTGAGAAAATACTTCCAACGGAACCAATAGCAAAAATGTGAATAATGGGAAAACCCTGTACATAGGTTTAAAACCTTTTATTGATTGTAAGTAACTGTTAGATGGATAAATGGTTCTTAACTCTCTGTAATATAACACCATTTATTAAAATTTAATAATGTTCAAGTAGCACTAAACCTTTTCTATAAAAATTGTTCTTATAGATATATATAACCATCATGAAAAAAACTTTATCTATCCTGTGCCTGTCTATTATAATGCTGGCAGTTGCATCTTGTAAAAAAGAAACCATTGTTCAGGGGAACACCAATCAAACTGTTTATGCAACCAACGTATCTAATTGGGAACTCACCAATGATGGTGGTGGCTCTTACGTTGTTGACATACCTGTTTCAAAGCTCGACAAAACTTACAGCGAGTATGGTGCCGTATTAGTTTATATAACTAAACCCGGCGGTACCGAGTGGGAGCAGATCCCCGAGATATATGGCGGCCGTGCATTTAGTTTTACACATGACGTTGGCAGGGTTTCTATATATGCGCAAAACCCAACGGGCACACTTACTAAACCTGATCCTATTGACGTAAAAATAGTGTTGATCGACTCGAACATTGATTAATTATTAAACATAAACAGAAAAGGCCTTCGGATATCCGAAGGCCTTTTCTGTTTGTTTACTACTAAATGTCGACACTCTCTTGTGAGTGCAGGAACATTTACCGATTACTCTCCCATTCTTTCTATTACGGCTTGTGTAACGCCGGTTGTAGAAAAGCCGCCATCATGAAACAGGTTCTGCATGGTAACCATTTTGGTTAGATCACTGAATAAGGTTACTACATAATCGGCACACTGGTTAGCATCAGCATTACCTAGCGGGCTCATTCTTTCGGCATAGTTGATGAAGCCATCAAACCCTTTTACGCCGCTACCGGCTGTAGTGCGGGTGGGCGATTGTGATATGGTGTTAACACGTACGTGCTTTTTCACACCATATTGGTATCCAAAGTTGCGGGCTATGCTTTCCAAATATGCTTTATTATCTGCCATGTCATTATAGTCAGGAAATACGCGTTGGGCGGCTATATAGGTAAGCGCCACAACAGACCCCCACTCGTTTATAGCATCCAGCTTCATGGCTGTTTGCAATACGCGGTGAAAGCTCAATGCAGATATATCAAGGCCTTTATGGGTAAAATCATAATTATTGTCGGTATAAGGGATGCTCTTACGAACATTGAGGCTCATACCTATTGAATGCAGCACAAAATCAACCCCGCTGCCAAAATGCTCAAGAGATTTGGTAAACAGGTTAGTTACGTCCTCATTACTGGTTACGTCAGCTGGTATAACCGGCGCGTTGCATTCTTCGGCAAGCTTGTTCAGTTCGCCCATGCGCAGGGCTAAAGGTGAGTTAGTTAGTACTATTTCAGCACCTTCTTCATGGCAGCGTTGTGCCACTTTCCAGGCAATTGATTGCTCATTAAGGGCGCCGAAGATAATTCCCTTTTTACCTTTTAATAAATTGTAAGCCATCGTTTTTAGTTTTGTAAGTAGGGCAAAGGTAATTTTTATTTACGAATTCAGAATTGCGGATTTAGAAGGATTGTGTTTAGCTGCAATTACTTTTTAAGTAGCTCCCTGGCATTAAGCAGGGCACTTTCACCAGGTTTATCACCGCTAAGCATTTTAGCTATTTCCAAAACGCGTTCATCATCATTTAATTTCTTTATGCGTGTATTGGTAACAGCCGCATTATTGTCTTTGTATACAAAGTAATGGCTGTTGCCTTTTCCAGCAATTTGCGGTAGATGTGTAATAGTAATCACCTGTAAGTTGCCGGATAAACGTTCCATTACCTGCCCCACCTTATTAGCTACTTCGCCGCTTACTCCAGTATCAATTTCATCAAAAATAATAGTTGGCAACGCGGTATATTCCGCAATGAGAGATTTGATGCTCAGCATTAGCCTGCTCAACTCACCACCAGACGCTACCTTGCTCATGTCTGCCAGGGCATGCCCCTTGTTGGCCGAAAACAGAAACCGCACGTTATCAACCCCGTTCTTTGTAAGATTGTCGCCCGTCCTTTGTATTTCAGTGCGCCCTGCTTCTATTTCTAACGCAGAGTTATCCATGCCCATTTCTGAAAGAGTTGTCAAAACCTTAGTTTTTATGGCAGGTATTGCCTTCTTGCGATTGGCTGACAGTTGGGCTGCAAGCTCTTCAAGTTCTGTTCTGGCTGCTGCTATCTGCTTGTTTAATTTCTCTACCGCCTCGTCCCCAAAAACAGCCTGCTGTATTTTTTCAGAGAGGCTATTTTGAATATCCAGCAACTCGGCGTTGGTACTTACCCGATGTTTCTTTTGAAGATTGTAAATCAGGCTTAACCGGGTATTTACCTCTTCGGCACGCGCCTCATTTGTAAATGTTTTCTGCTCTAAGCCTTCTATCTCTGCTGCTATATCTTTTAACTCTATAAGCGTGCTCTTCAGTCGCTCGTTAAGTTCTTCAACTTCGGGCGTAAATTTTTCAATGCCTGATAGTTGTTGCCCAGCCTCGCGAAGCTGAATTATAGCCGATGTTTCTCCTTCATGCATCAGGTAATGCGCGCCCAGTAAATTGCGTTTAATTTCCTCTGCATTATTGAGCGTGTAAAGTTCTTTTTCTAACAACTCCTGCTCATCAGCACTCAGTCCTGCTTTCTCCAATTCATCGAATTGAAACTGATAGTAGTCTAGGTCTGCCTTGGCTTTATCATTCTCCTCTATTAATTGCTGCAGCTCACTCAAAGCCTTACGGTAGGCCTTGTACTTGCCTCTGTAATCATTCAGCAATTCTACGTGACCTGCAACCCCGTCCACAACCAGCAACTGAAACTCAGGGTCGTTTATTTCCCTTGTGGCGTGCTGAGAGTGTATGTCAATAAGCTTTTCGCCAAGTTGCTTAAGCGTGGTTAAATTTACCGGCGTATCGTTTACGAAAGCTCTTGATTTACCATCAGCAGATATCTCCCGGCGCAACACAGTATCGCTATCATAATCAAGATCATTTTCGTCAAAAAAGCCGGCTAAGTGAAATCCATTTATTTTAAATGCGCCTTCTATAACGCATTTCTTCTGCTGGTTGAAAAAGTACTTGCTCTCTGCCCTTTGCCCTAATATAAGCGACAAAGCACCAAGAATGATAGATTTACCTGCCCCAGTTTCGCCTGTTAGAATATTTAACCCGGCGTCGAACTCTATCTCCAGGTTATCAATAAGTGCATAATTGTTTATGGTCAGCTTTTGAAGCATAAAAAAAGTATCCTCGCTTTTGAGGATACTAAATTACGGTTTTAGAACTTACTGCTGATGCTTTTTCTGGATTACAACTGCATTAAAAACATCAACTTATTGTGTAATTAGGGCTTTTCTGCGGGCTCTGGCTTTTCAGGTGCTTCAGGCTTCTCTGGTCTTTCCGTCCTTTCTACCTTCTCGCTGTCATCTTTGTTGTCATTCCAATTAAAGTTTTGTGGATGTGTTTTTCTCCACTCCTTAACCTTTGCTTTAAATTCGGCGGATTGAGTGTAAGCCCTTAACTTATCTGCTGACTCCCTTAATAATTTCTTCTGCTTTTCAATCTCAGGATTATTTGCATATGCACGCATTTTGTCGCCCACCCTTCGCATGTCTTCCTGCTGTTTCTTCATTTCAGGATTGTTAAATGCCTCACGCATGCTTTCTCCCATTTTGCGCATTTCGTCACCGTCAAGGCGCATTGCGTCGCCGCGGTTCCTTATTTGGTCGCCCAAACTCCGCATGTGCTGAGTGGTTTGTTTAATCTCCGGCGATAATGTTTGATCCAACTCTGCCTGGTACTTTTTATGATTTTCGTCCCTGCTGTCATAATATTTATCATCGCTTATGCCATACTTTTTCTTAAGGCGATCGTTAGTGGCTTTAAACTCTGCGGAATTAAAATATGCCTCTACTTTTTTTCCTAAAGCTTCCATTTGCGCGCCGTTCTTACTCATTTCAGAGTCTTTACCGCCCCATTTTGCTTCAAATTCTTTGCCCAACTTTTCTTGCTTTGCAGTAATTTCTTTCATCCTGTCGCTGTTGTAAAAGGCCTCTATCTCCTTTCCGCGCTTCTCCAGGTCGGTACTGTAGGCTTTAAATTCATTACTGTCATAGTACTTACTTACAACGTCAGAATGCTTTTGCACCTCAGCACTTAGCTCCTCAAGTTTTTTATCCTTCAAACCATCGCTATAATTGTTATTGTAGTCGAAGTTGGTTTTGTATTGCTGAACTTTATACTTTTTGGTTTTCGCAGCAGTACGCGGTTTGGCTAAATTTTTCTTAGTAGTATCAGCAAACAGTTTAGTAATAATTTCCACAGGTCTAACTGGGGCAATTAATACTTTACCGTTCTTTATTTCAGGATTAAGCCAGGCTATGCTGCTTAAGCTGCCGAATAATAATATCATAGCAAGCACCAGGTGGCGCATGTTGCCTATTTTTTGTTTTGTTTTCATGATGCGTTCAATTCTGGTAAGTAAATATTGTTTTTTTGTAGTGGCGGCAAGCGCCAGTTGCAGGTTGCTCTGCCTGCACTCTTCAAGTTTGAGCAGCGCACGTGCGTAAATCAGCGGACTATTGGTAGTTTGTACAACGAGGTCGTCGCAGCAGTTCTCGCGTTCGCTGCTTATTAAACGATTAATCATCTGAGCAAAAGGATTAAAGAACAGTAAGGAATTCACGATCTGCTGCAGCAGATTGATCAGATAATCGTTTCGTTTTATATGAGCGAGTTCGTGCAGTAGAATAGATTCTGTTTCAGCAATTGAAAGGTTCGTAACAAGGGATACTGGCAGCAAAATCACAGGTTTTAAGAAACCGATCATGCAGGGCACATCAACCAACTCGCTAAATTTTACTTGCACATACCGGTTAATAGCAAGCGACTTAGCAAATTTGTCGGTAATAAACTGCATGTTCACGGCAGGTAAAAGGGCTTTCCTTATTTGATAAAGCCTTACCTGGCAATAGCTCAATTTAAAAAGGTTTATAAGCAACCCTGTAAGGTAAAATATCGAAACATACGGCAAAAACACCGATATTAAGTTATAATATCTACTCGCAACAGCCTCCAAAGGTGAAACATTATTTTTCAAATCAATAGGTGGTAAAAACATTCCACCCGACGCGTTAACATTGGAGGTCCAGGTAAAGTTGCCAGCTTCTCTAAACAGGGTAATAATAAACCATACAGATATGCCTAACATACCTACTACAGCGAGATTGTACTTCTTGATGGATGAAAATTGCGGAACCGCAATAAAAATCACACGCAGTACAACCCATATCAGTAGACCCTGCCAAAGTGAGTGAAGAATGGCTATACCTAAAACCTGGCTGATATTGTAAGATAGAACAGACATAAATTGCTATTTAATTCACTTTAATAAACCATTGTTATCTTTATCCTCTCCGCCATCGAACTTGTCTAAAAAGTTCCGGATAGCGTCTAACTCATCCTTAGATGCACGGTGCTGCCCAAGCGCCTGTATCACAAGGTCGGATGTTGAACCTTTGAAAACTGTAGATAAGATTTTATCTAAAGCGCCTTGCTGAGCCTGTTCCCGGCTAATAAGGGCTTTGTACAGATGTGTTTTTGCATCGGTGTTGCGCACCACTAATCCTTTTTCGTGCATTATCTGCATAAGTTTGAGTGTAGTTGTGTATCCCGAGTCTTTGTTTTTGGAAAGCTCGTCATGCACATCACGTACTGAGCACTCGCCTTTTTTCCAAATCACCTGTAGTATTTCCAGCTCGCTTTCTGTTGGTTTCAAGTCCATTTTATCCTTATTACGAATTCCTTCGTACAAATATGTACGATAAGTTTCGTATATCAAAATTATTTTTTAATTTCCCTTTAACAAGCTTGTTCTTATTAAGAGACATCTAGAACCATACTTGTGTTACAAGCTTTTGTCATTTATCTGCACATTCCACATCATAAACTTAGTTAGCTGTATATTTGCAGCACATTTAAAAACCATGGAAATTTTTGTGCTGGGCGAAGGCTCCTATTCTGTTGACGCTACTAAAAAGTTTATACCGTTTAATCCGGAGACAGACAGTCGCAAAGACAGACCCGGCTCTTTGTTCATACATGTTAATCCATTCCTGATTAAAACGGCCACGGATTTAATCTTGTTAGACGCCGGGCTGGGTTATAAAGATACCCGTGACGAACTGTTATTGCATCAACATATCCGCAATGCTGGTTTTGACCCCGAGGAAGTTACCCTGGTACTCATGAGCCATCTGCATTACGACCATTCCGGCGGATTAGTTGTAGAACGTAATGGAAAGCTGGAGCCAAGTTTTCCTGACGCCGAGCACGTGATTAATAAACAGGAATGGGAATACGCTCTAACAGGCGCCTCGTCTTCTTATCACAAAGAAATTTTTGAGTCGCTTCAGGGCAAAATAAAGCTTACGCTGGTAGACGGAGTTGGCGAGTTTAAGCAGGGAATAAGATACGAATTGAGTGCAGGTCACAGCAAATTTCACCAGGTGTTTTGGTTCGATATGGAAGGGAGCAAAGTTTTCTTTGGAGGAGACGAACTGCCCGAACCCGAGCAGTTATTACGAAAATTTGTTGCTAAGTATGATTACGACGGCCACCGCAGCGCCGATTTACGAATTGCATACGGCAAAATAGCGGCAGCTGAAGGATATACCTGTCTATTTTATCACGCCCGAGCTAATGCAGTTGGTACAGTAAGTTATAATGGCGAACAGTTTACGGTTACGCCTCTTCCTTAACTTCAAAAAGCTCTTTTATTTTATCTACGTTTAGGGGCTTTGATACGAAATCCTTTACGAGTGGATAAGAACGTGCTTTGTTGATGTCGTTGCTGAAAACAGAAGATGAGATAATAAAGATTTTTGTCTTACTAAGCGGGTCTATTCCTAAACGTTTATACTCGTCCAGGAACTCCCAACCGTTCATAATCGGCATGTTAATGTCCAGTAAAATGTAGTCAGGCAGTTTAGCCGGATCCTTTTCCTGGATCTCCATTAACTGGTCTATGGCAAACTTACCATTCAGGCATGCCATGATGTCTGTGTTCAATAATGCTTTCTTAATAAGCTTAATGGAGATAAAATTATTGATCTCATCATCATCAACCAATAAGACGCTTACGGTTTTGGTACTGTTAGGGCTCATATACGATCTTTATACGGAAGCTATAATCAAAAAGTTGTATTCCTATTAGTTGTAATTTACAAATATACAATCACTTTGCGGCGCAACGTAGTAATAAACGATTAGATTGAACAGACGGTTGTCCAACATTTTTGTTACATACTTACACCGGGTTTTTTTATTAGCTGTGTATAAAACAGTTAACCGCCACTGCTTAAAAGCTATAATCGCGTTCTACAAGGCAAATTCTTACTTTATATTTCTCATACCACTTATCTCGGCCATACTTTTGAGCAAGTAAATGACTGGTGTTCGCCTTCCATGTTCTGATTGAGTCCGTAGTTTTCCAGTAAGACACCGTTATCCCTGTATCGTTCCTGGCAGATTCTACACCTAGAAAGCCATCCTGCTCTGTTGCCAACCGCACCATCTCGGCAGCCATGTCACCGTACCCCTCATCAACACCGGTGCGGATGGACGTAAATATTACAGCGTAATAGGGGACGGGCGGAGTTTGAGCAATCATGTTATCGGGCGAAATAGCTTAATGCAGATCTGTCATTATTTCTCAAGATAAAACATTTTCCTGAAACAAGCTTTTAAAGTAGTAAGCTAAATCACACTACTATGAAAATCGTCAGATTAACTTTCCTGGCAACGGTATTAGTTATACTAACCTCCATAACTACTTATGCACAAAAGGTTGCTAACTATTCTGTAGGTAAGTCCGGTACAAGCACCTATCGTGGTTATAGTTTTTACGCTACCGGAACAAAGCCAACTGAAATAAGCTTCAGGAGCGGCGCCGACCGTAACGAAAGTAAAGTTACCTACAACGGCAAAGCGACATACAACGGCAAAAGCAGTTTCAAAATTACGCTCCCAGGCAACAAAGTGTACTACGTGTACCTTATTGGTGACAAGCTGGCGATAGTGAATGCCACATCCAAAAAAGCAGAGACTTTCAGCTGGGAGTACGAAGGCCCGGTAGATGGCCGCGGGACGTTTTGTGAACCATGCGCCGAGGACGAAAAAGAGGCCATTAAGCTGATGAAATCCAGCTACTTTAAATAGCTCAAGTGTTCAAAAGTGTTCAGCTTTTTTTGTGCCGACGCAGTTTGAACACTAAATACACGCCAAATAATTTCTTTTAAAAAAGCGCCAAATTGGCTCTGTAAAGCGACTTTTTGCGAGAAACCTATTCAGAAAACTTCAAAAACCGCACGAAAAAAAAGCACTAAAAAAAGATTTATTTGCATCGAAGCCAAATATTACAGGTAGTAGTTGGCGATTTTACTGCTACGAAAAAAGGCCACCCAAAGGTGGCCTTTAATGTTATAAAAAACTTATTCTCACGTGCCGTACTCCGGTGTAGTAACTTCACTTTCTTCAAACTCGTAATCGCTAAGGGGCGGGCATGAGCAGATAAGCGTACGGTCACCATAGGTGTCGTTCACCCTGCCTACTGAAGGCCAGAACTTGTGCTGCGCTACATAAGGTAGTGGGAAAGCTGCTTTCTGGCGGGTATAAGGGTGCTCCCACTCGTTGCTGGTGATAACGGCAGTTGTATGCGGCGCATTCTTTAACGGGTTATCTGCCTTGTCTGACAAGCCTTTTTCAATATCTTCTATTTCATGACGGATAGAGATCATGGCATCGCAAAAACGGTCAAGCTCATGCTTAGGTTCTGATTCGGTTGGCTCCACCATTACGGTACCTGCAACCGGGAACGATACTGTTGGCGCATGGAAACCGTAGTCCATTAAACGCTTTGCAATATCGCTCACTTCAACGCCTGCCTGCTTGAACGAACGGCAATCCAAAATCATTTCGTGTGCACAACGGCCGTTAGCGCCGGTATATAATACCGGATAGTGGCCGCTCAGGCGCGCTTTAATATAGTTGGCGTTCAGTATGGCGTACTTGGTAGCATCAGTCAACCCTTCGCCGCCCATCATGGCTATGTAAGCATGTGAAATGATCAGGATTGATGCTGAGCCCCATGGTGCCGCAGATACAGCGTGGATGGCCTTGCCATTATCAATATCAACAACAGCGTGACCCGGCAGATAAGGGACAAGGTGCTTGGCTACGCCAATTGGACCCATACCTGGGCCGCCGCCACCGTGAGGTATACAAAACGTTTTATGCAGGTTAAGATGGCAAACATCCGCGCCAATGTTAGCAGGACTGGTAAGGCCTACCTGAGCGTTCATGTTAGCGCCGTCCATATAAACCTGTCCGCCGTTCTGGTGTATGATGTCGCAGATTTCGATGATAGACTCCTCAAATACCCCGTGGGTAGATGGGTAAGTAACCATCAGGCACGATAGATCGTTCTGGTATTGTTCTGCTTTTAATTTCAGGTCAGCAACGTCGATGTTCCCGTTGTCGTCACATTTAACAACAACAATCTTCATACCTGCCATCGCTGCAGAAGCCGGATTAGTACCGTGTGCAGATGCCGGGATAAGCGCTACATTACGGTGGCTGTGCCCCCTATCATTATGGTAAGCACGAATAACCATTAAACCCGCGTATTCGCCTTGCGCACCAGCGTTAGGTTGCAGGCTCATAGCCGCAAAGCCGGTTATTTCACTTAACCATTTGTTCAGTTCATCAAACAGCTGCATATAGCCGCCCACCTGGTCGGCAGGGGCAAACGGATGCATTTTGCTGAATTCCGGCCAGGTAACGGGTACCATTTCGGTAGTTGCATTCAGCTTCATGGTGCATGATCCCAGCGCAATCATGGAGTGGCAAAGTGAAAGATCCTTTGCTTCCAGAGATTTTATGTAGCGCAGCATCTCATGTTCTGAGTGGTACGAGTTAAACAGCGCGTGAGTAAGGTATGCTGAAGTACGCTGCAAGCCGGCAGGAATTACCGACTCCACACTTTCTTTCAGAGTGTCAAAATTAGCATCATTCAGGGTTTTGCCTTTTACTTTAGCAAACAAGCGCACTAATGTCTTTACATCTTCAACAGATGTTGTCTCGTCAAGCGAGATGGTCACTATGCTGCCATTGTAGTGAAGATTTGCCTCGTTGTTCAGCGCTTCCGAATGTATCGGGCCGGCCAGTTCGCCCAGGTCAAACTTCAGGGTATCAAAGTAAGCTTCGTTCAGTTGTTGGTAACCCAGGGTGTTTAACGAGTTTGCCAGTAACACAGATAAGCCGTGTATACGCTCAGCAATCAGTTTTACACCTTTGGGGCCATGGAATACAGCATACATACCAGCCATAATAGCCAGTAGAGCCTGTGCGGTACAAATGTTAGATGTAGCCTTATCGCGGCGGATGTGCTGCTCGCGGGTCTGCAAAGCCATACGCAATGCATAGTTACCGGCAGAGTCAATAGTTACCCCAATAATGCGACCGGGTAAAGAACGTTTGTATTCTTCTTTAGTAGCAAAGAATGCCGCATGCGGACCACCAAAACCCATCGGTACGCCAAAACGCTGGCTACTGCCAACTACTACATCAGCACCCCACTCGCCCGGAGGCGTAAGAAGTGCCAGGCTCATCAGGTCGGCAACTACTGTAAGCTTTATGTTTTTTGCGTGAAGTTCGCTGGCAAAGTCGGCGTAGTTGTAAACCGCGCCATGGCCTGCCGGATACTGAACTATGGCGCCAAATACCTCGTCCGTTAGCTCGGCGGTACGGTGGTCGCCTATTTGCAGTTTAATGCCGTAAGGCTCGCTGCGGGTTTTTAAAATATCAATTGTTTGCGGGAAGAGCTCCTCGCTTACAAAGTAGGTGTTCGCTTTAGTGTTTTTACGCAGGCTGTACTGCATAAACATAGCCTCGGCAGCAGCGGTACCTTCGTCCAGTAAGGATGCGTTGGCAATCTCCATCCCGGTCAGGTCGCTTATCATGGTTTGAAAATTCAACAGCGCCTGTAAACGGCCCTGGGCAATCTCGGCCTGGTAAGGCGTATATTGGGTGTACCATCCGGGGTTTTCGAGGATGTTGCGCTGAATAACTCCAGGAACAATCACATCATAATAACCCTGGCCTATGTAGGTTTTAAAAACCTTGTTTTTAGAAGCGGTTACCTTCAGCGTGTTCAGGTAATCAAACTCACTTTTTGCAGGAGGCAAATTCAGCGGATTTTTTAAGCGTATACGGGCCGGAACGGTCTCGTCAATCAGTTGGTCTATTGTTTCCACACCAACCGTTTTCAACATTTTAGCGGTATCGCTATCGTTCGGTGCAATGTGCCTCTGCTGGAATTTTTCCTGGTAATCTATGTTCAGCTTCATTGAATATGGGTATCCCTTAAATTTACCGCAAAGGTACTATTTTGCTATACTAATAGCAATTGAGTAATAGTTTACTTACAATGGTTTTACAAGGGTGTTATACCAAAACTCAGCCCGTTCAACTAAGCGGCAACGTTACCGTTATCCGATAACCAGTTGCCGCAGATACGTCTGTATAGTATTCTCTAAACCATAGTAAAGTGCATCGCTTATTAAAGCATGACCGATGCTTACCTCATCTAAAGCAGGAATATTTTCTGCAAAGTATTTAAGGTTATGCAGGTCCAGGTCGTGGCCGGCGTTTATCCCCAGGCCAAGCTCATGCGCTTTTTCCGCAGCTTTTACGTAAGGAGCTAAGGCCTCTTCTTTGTTTTGGTGATAACCTGTCGCGTAGGCTTCGGTGTAAAGTTCAATGCGGTCAGTACCTGTTGTAGCAGCAGCCTCTACCATGCCAATGACAGGATCGACAAAAATGGAAACACGTATACCTGCATCTTTAAACACCTTAATAATGCCCTGCAAATACTGCTGGTTTGCAACGGTGTCCCAGCCATGGTTAGATGTGATCTGACCAAGTGCATCGGGCACTAGCGTTACCTGCTCCGGTTTTGAAGCGAGCACAAGGTCTACAAACTTTTGTTCCTGGCAGTTACCTTCTATGTTAAACTCCGTAGTGACGATCTTTTTAAGGTCAAACACATCCTGGTAGCGAATGTGGCGTTCATCAGGCCTGGGGTGCACGGTAATGCCTTGCGCACCAAAACGCTCGCAATCCTTTGCTACCTGAACCAAATCGGGATTGTTGCCACCGCGCGAGTTACGCAACGTAGCTATTTTATTGATGTTTACCGACAGACGTGCCATAGTATAGAATGTTTAGCGGCAAATATCAGCATTATGAAGCTCAAAAAAAAGACACCAGTTGGTCAGCGGTTATTCCAGCTTGTTTGGCACCTCAGTAGTAATCTCTTTCGAATCAATTGCCGCCTGAATGTCAATCCGAACTTCGGTCTCCGGATAATCAGTAACGTTTCTCATGTGCCCGGTTGCATAGTATTTACCGTCTGTTTTCTTAATCTTTTCTATCACAACCATCTGATTGCAAAAATAAGACAGGAGCGGTCGCTCATATTCTTTAAGCCAAACGAATACAAAGTTCCTGTTTGTGTTTGCGCCGTAGTTTAACTTAATATACTTACCGGGATAGAGCATTGCTCCATTGTAAGTAACGGTGTCTTTATTAAAGGTGGGAGATTGAGCCGATGCGTATACGGCTGCAAACATTAGCAAAGCAAGGAGTAGCAGGTTTTTCATGGAGATAAAGTTTTTAAGGATAATTGTAGTTTGGACTCGCAACAAGCTGCCAAGGTTTACTCTTCATCTTAAATTTTTATAACTTTATCCATGCCCTACATTTGCCCAAAGTGCGAACGCGAACTAGTAAACGAAAGTCAGCGACATTATTGCGCAAGAGTGAGCCTGGACGACCTATTTAAAGGCAAGCCTGACGAGTTATTGTTGTTGTTCGACAAATTGTTAGCAGAGGTAGCAGACTGGCCCGAAGTGCTGGTGGGGACCACACCCAACTGTGTAACTTTTGTACACCGCCAAACGTTTTTTGTAATTCGCCCGATGCAAAAGTTTCTTGATCTAAAGTTTTATACCCCAGAGAAGTTAGAGCAGCCACAACTCCATAAAAGCCTGGAGGTTGCGGGCCGTTACCAGCATAATCTTCGGTTAAGCAATGTAAACGAGCTGCAACCACAGGTATTTGCATGGATAAGGACATCTTATGACTTATTGTAAAAGGTTAAACCAAATTAGTCGCATCGCTAAACGATCTCGGGCCACGTATATCTTTTGTATTTATTAGAACATGATTAAACACGCGCTTGCCGCACTGCTGCTTATATTCGCTTTTACCACAGCTGCTTTAGCACAAGCTGACTTCAGATCGCTGGATAAATATGAGGTTTACTTTGGCCGCGCTGAACGCTTTGGGAAAACGTGGCTTACATTACGCCGTTTTGAAGATCATGGTCGTAAATTTTTGCTTTTAGTTGATCAGGCGACACTTAATACGCGAACCGACCTGGAGAGCAACTACACTGTGCAACAGATGCCTTTAGCAGATTTAAGAGCGGCCTTTAAAGCTTCACCCTATGTAAGAGCCCTCGCATCTGCAGAACAACACTCGGTAGCGGTGCAGGATGCTGGGATAGAGCGCGGGTTGCCAAAAGAGACAGGCATCAGCCTCACAGCAGATCTTTGTCCATCACACCGACCATTGGATAAGCGAGTTTTTGTTGATATTATCAGCCAATTCAAAGCCGTAGAGCGGCCGGTGCCGGCAGCCCTGTCTGTAAGTGGCTTATGGCTAAACAAGCATCAGCAAGACCTTGCGTGGCTTAAGCAGATGCAGAATGACCATGAAATTAACATCACGTGGGTTAATCACTCTTATAATCACCGGGTTAGTTTAAAAGCTCCGCTTAAACGAAATTTTTTGCTTGAGCCCGGCACCAATATCAATTATGAGGTTCTGGAAACTGAAAAGGATATGCTAAGGAATGGGCTGCTACCATCCGTATTCTTCAGATTTCCGGGCCTGGTATCTGATCAGCAACTGGTTTATAAAATCACCGGCTTCGGACTTATTCCAATTGGTACTGATGCCTGGCTTGCTAAGGGACAGCAGCCACGTGCGGGCAGCATTGTGCTGATACATGGTAATGGCAACGAACCGATAGGTGTAGAGGACTTTATAGAACTGCTAAAATCAAAAGCTGCCGACATTGCACATAAGCAATGGCTTTTGTACGATCTTCGCCAAACCGTCGACGATGAATTTGAGCAATAAAGCGTAAAAATGCATCAGCAAAAAAGGGACATGGCTCACACCACATCCCTTTCAGTCTATCTTGATTTCTGACTTTAATCGTCCTGATTCTATTTAGTAACGGTAGTACTCCGGTTTGAACGGGCCTTCAACAGTTACACCAATGTATTCCGCCTGATCCTGATCTAGTACTTCAAGTTCCACACCGATTTTAGCAAGGTGTAAGCGGGCTACTTTCTCGTCAAGATGTTTTGGTAAAGTATAAACCTTTTTCTCGTAAGCGTCGGTGTTTGTCCAAAGCTCGAGTTGTGCAAGTGTTTGGTTAGTAAACGAATTACTCATTACAAAACTTGGGTGACCGGTAGCACAACCCAGGTTTACCAAACGCCCTTCGGCAAGTACAATTACATCTTTACCTTCAATGGTGTATTTATCTACCTGAGGTTTTATTTCAATTTTGGTATTGCCGTAAGCACCGTTTAACCAGGCCATATCAATTTCATTGTCGAAGTGGCCAATGTTACAAACGATAGCTTTATCCTTTAAAGCACGGAAATGCTCTTCGCGAACAATGTTCTTGTTACCTGTAGCCGTAACAACAATATCAGCCTCGGCTATTGCAGTAGAAAGTTTCTTTACTTCGAAACCTTCCATAGCTGCCTGTAACGCGCAGATAGGGTCAATTTCAGTAACAATAACACGAACGCCAGCATTACGTAAAGAATCTGCAGAACCTTTACCTACGTCTCCGTAACCGCAAACAACACCTACTTTACCAGCCATCATTACGTCGGTCGCACGACGGATAGCATCCACTAATGATTCACGGCAACCGTATTTGTTGTCGAACTTTGACTTGGTAACAGAGTCGTTGATGTTAATAGCCGGCACCAATAAAGTACCTGCTTTCATGCGCTCGTATAAACGGTGTACACCGGTAGTTGTTTCTTCAGAAAGGCCTTTAATGCCCGCTGCCAATTCAGGGTATTTATCAAATACGATGTTGGTAAGGTCGCCACCGTCATCAAGTATCATGTTAAGCGGCTGGCGATCTTCGCCAAAGAACAACGTTTGCTCTATACACCAGTCAAACTCTTCGGCATTCATGCCTTTCCAGGCGTAAACAGAAGTACCGGCAGCAGCTATAGCAGCAGCAGCGTGATCCTGGGTAGAGAATATGTTACATGACGACCAGGTTACCTGTGCACCCAACGCCTGTAGTGTTTCAATCAATACAGCGGTTTGTATGGTCATGTGCAGGCAGCCTGCTATACGTGCGCCGGCAAGTGGCTGGCTCGCGCCATACTCCGCACGAAGTGCCATCAAGCCAGGCATTTCTGCTTCGGCCAATTCAATTTCTTTGCGGCCCCACTCGGCCAGTGAAATGTCTTTCACTTTATTCTTAACGTATGCAGTTTCTACTGTAGACATAATTTTAATTTTTCACAAAAATAGGCAATAAAAATCCCCGGAAGAAATGGTGTATCATCCGGGGAACTTTATTGCCCTATGGCAATCTTGTCTTTAATTATCTGTGCTGTTAAGGCTTACATGTTCAGGCTTAAATATTGCTTAGGGTTAACCGGTTGTCCATTCTTACGAATTTCATAATGAAGGTGCGGACCGGTTGAGCGGCCGGTAGACCCAACCTTACCAATAACATCTCCTACTGTAACGCGCTGCCCTTCGCGTACACTAATCTTGGATAAGTGGCCGTACCAGGTTTCCAAACCATTGGTGTGTTTTATTTTAACGCAGTTGCCGTAACCTCCTGCGCGGGATGCCCATATCACTCTGCCGCTTGCTGTACACTTAACAGCATCCCCCTTCTGGCCGCGGAAATCAAGTCCCGGATGAAATTCGCTTCCACCGAAATCAAAAGGATTACCACGGTAACCGAAAAACGAAGTAAAAGAGCTGAGCTTTGGATAACCCATAGGCATGTAGGCAATGTTATTTACCAGTTTATCTAAATAGGCGTTAAACTCGCTATACATTTTAGTATCGTTCTTTTTGTTGCTGATGTTAACCGTTTTAAAAGAAATACTATGCAGGCCGCGCTTGCTCAGGTAATTATTTATGCTTTTTAATTTTGATTGAATGCTTTCTATGTAGCCTACTGCTTTGCTGCGGTTGCCTTCCTTTTCGGCAGACGCAAGCATTGCATCTTCGGTGGTTTTTTCTATTTCACCTTGCAGCGTTGCAATCTGCGAGTGCAAACGGCTGTTTTCCTGGCTTTGCTGTACCACCTGGTTGTTAAGGCGCATAATGGCCGACATAAGCACCATTACCATGATAAGTACTACTGCTATACCAAATTTTAACCCGTTAAAGTGCTTTGCTTTTACCTGTACAACCCGCGGTTGAGGCTGATTTTTTTGAGAAATGATGCCCATTACCTAAATGCTCGATTTTTAAGTTTGTTCTTTAGTTAATTAATCAGGGGGTTCGGTTTTACCCGAACTGCAATTTAGCAAGAAGTTTTAATTTCCTGATAACGTGCCGAACATAATCCGAACGTCAATTATTGCAGTTTATTCTTTTACGCTCCCCTATTAATTAATGTTATGCTATTTTTGTAGAAATTAAGCGAATAGATATGTACCCAGAATATTTTGTAGCCCCGATGAGGGCAGAACTTACCAAAGTTGGTTTTGAAGAATTGAAGGATGCCGAATCTGTAGAGAAAGCTATAAAAAGCGAAGGCACCGTGTTTGTAATGGTAAATTCTGTATGCGGTTGCGCCGCTGCTAACGCCCGCCCTGCTGCACGTATGGCCGCGCAGAACGAAAAACATCCAGACAAACTGGTAACTGTTTTTGCAGGTATGGAAAAAGAGGCGGTAGATGCAGCCCGTAACTTGATGCTGCCTTATCCACCGTCATCACCATCAATGGCTTTGTTTAAAGATGGCGAGTTAGTGCACATTATAGAGCGCCACCAGATAGAAGGCCGGCCTGCACAAATGATAGCAGACAACCTGATAGGTGCTTTTGAGCAGTATTGCTAAGCAGAATCAAGAATAAAGAATTAGGATTCAAGATAAGGACATCATACATGTCAAAGGGCCGGAACTTAGTTCCGGCCCTTTGTTTTTCTCCTGATTCTTGACTCTTAAATCTTGATTCCCTTTCTCTTATTCGCTGCGTAAACTTCTTACAGGGTTAGCTAAAGCCGCTTTAATGCTTTGATAGCTTACTGTGCATATTGTTATAAATATGGCACAAACAGCAGTGCCGGCAAATATCCACCAGGAAAGTTCTGCGCGGTATTTATAATCCTGAAGCCAGCCGTGCATAAAGTAATATGCTGTAGGAATGGCAAGCAGCAGCGATATGCACACCAGCGTAACAAAATCTTTAGACATCATTTGCCAAAGACTAAATACAGAAGCGCCAAGCACTTTACGTACACCAATTTCTTTTGTGCGTTGCTCCGCCATGAACGATGCCATACCGAATAAACCCATGCAGCTAATGAAAATAGCGAGAATAGTAAAGAAGCCGGCGAGTTTACCAACACGCTCTTCAGTAGAGAATTTTTTTGAATACTCCTCGTCGGTAAAACGGTAATCGAACGGGCTACCCGGATCATACTTTTTAAATACGGCTTCTATGTTAGCCAGAGCTTCTCTGACCGGCACCTTAGGGTTCAAGCGGATGTCGATCATATTCGCGCTGTTCCTGTTGAAAGCAAATATGGTTGTCTTAACAGGTTCGTAGGGCGAAGACATTACCATGTCTTTTACTACGCCTATCACAGTTAACTTATCATCGCCATTCTTTACAATCTCCCCTATGGGATGTTTGAGATTCATAAACTTCACCGAAGATTCGTTAAGGATAATTGACATGGAGTCTGCCAGGTTATCCCTTGAAAAGTTACGTCCTTCTATTAACTTCCAGCCTGCAGTTTTGCCGAATTCAGGGGAAACAGGCACATAAGCAAAGTCGTCCTGCAGATCCGGGGCTTTATCTTTCCAGGTATAGCCACTATTGTTAGAATATACATCCGTCAACGGGCTACCCGATTCAGCTATTTCTACAATAGCGCCAGTTGACAGCAGATCGGTACGTACAGCCATGAAGTTCTTGTGGATGTCGTCGGTTTTCATGCTCATTTGTACCATACCTGTACGATCATAGCCAACCGGCCTGTTCTTGGTATGCTGTACCTGCCTGAACACTATAATTGTCCCTATTATAAGTGTAACCGACACGGTAAACTGCAGCACAACTAATATTTTGCGCGGGATAGCTGCAAACCTGCCAGCTTTGAAAGTACCCTTAAGCACTTTAACCGGTTGGAAAGAGGACAGATAAAAAGCAGGGTAGCTGCCGGCCACAACACCTGTAAGCAAACTAAAGCCGATACCAATTATCCAAAACACAGGGTTTAGCCAAAGTACGCTCATGTTTTTGTTGGCAACCTGGTTAAACCAGGGTAGTATCAGCAACACCAACACTATACAAAACACAAATGCAAAGGCCACTACTAAAAGGGACTCGCTGAAGAATTGACCAATTAACTGCGCCCTTATTGATCCGATAGCTTTACGAATACCTACTTCTTTAGCACGCTTTTCGGAACGGGCGGTGCTTAGGTTCATAAAATTTATGCATGCCAGCAATAATACAAAGCCGCCTATTATACCAAACATCCATACCCACTGAATAGCACCACCTGTATTAATACCATCTTTAAACTCCGAGTATAAACGCCATTTCTCCATAGGGTGCAGGAACAAAACGGGTTTAAAAGATGCACCAACCTTATCGCCTTGCGCGGCTATATTTTTTGCTTTGATATCGCGGATACGAGCATTTACTTTGTTGATATCTGCATTGTCGTTCAGCTGTACAAACAACTGGAATGAATTATTTCCCCACTGGGTGGCGGCCCTTTTAAGCCAGGGCTGCGTTGTCATATACAAATCCCAGGGAAGTATAAAAGACACATCGGTAAGGGTGCTGTTACGCGGCAGATCCTCGTATATACCGGTAACTTTAACCAGCTGCTGGTTATCTATCTTAACCGTTTTGTTCATAGGATCTTCATCGCCGAAAACTGCCTTGGCGGTTTTTTGAGACATAAGGATAGATGATGGATCTTTTAGCCCCGTGCGCGTTCCCTTGATCATTTTAAGACTCAGCATATCCGGCGCTTCTGCCTGCATAAAACTACCCTGCTGGTTAAGCTTTTTATCGCCGAAAGCAAGTATATGATCGTAGTTCCAGCTGGATAGCACTACGTATTTAAAGTCGTTACGATATTCGGCGCTTAGCTTTGTGCCTAAAGGTATAGGGATGGCAGTTTGGGTACCTATTTTTCCGTTGAAGGTTTGGTGCTGCATAACTTGTGCTATGCGGTCCTTGTTTTCAAAAGAACGGTCATAAGATAGCTCATCCCATATCCAGAGACCGATCAGCATAGCTACCGCCATCCCAACAGACAAGCCGGCAACATTGATAAAGGTGTGTGTTTTATTCTTAACCAGATTGCGCCAGGCAACTTTCAAGTAGTTCTTTATCATGATATTGTTGATTTTTAGGTACATAGCAAGCTAGCTTGCTATGTAAACAGATATAAGATATGTGCCAATATTGGAAGTTTCTGATTAACAATTAAATACAAAAATCACCAAATCAAATAATGTTCGATTACGAACGGTCTGTGTTCGGTATTAAACAAGAAAAGATGCAAAATTGCACCTCTTCTTGTAACTATTACTAACTGTAAGTAAACTACTTAAGCTCTTTGATTTTGATGCTGCGGTAGTCAACATCAAAGCCATGATCCTGCAACAGCAGGTGACCTTGCCTTGCCTCACCAAAGTCTTTCCAAACCTTGTACTTACTTATGGCAACCAGGTCTCGGTATTCTTTTGAGCCGCGATCATACTCTAACACCTTTATTCCGTTAAGATAATGCTCAACGTGGTTGTTGGGATACACTACCACCCGGCCTGTGTTCCATGCTCCTATCGGGTGCACAAACCGGCTTTGCTTTTTAGCGGTAATTAAGTCGTATAACGAAGCCAATGTGCGATTGCCATCCCGGCCAAGTTTAGCGTCGGGGTGTACGGCGTCGTCCAGCACCTGGTATTCCAAACCAATAGCCGAGCCTTGCGTTTTTTCGTCCAGCGTAACAAAGTATTTCACGCCGCTGTTCGCCCCCTTGCTCATCCTGAATTCAAACGAAAGATCAAATGCGGCAAATTGTCCGTCAGAAACAATATCTCCGCCGTTTGCTGACTCGCCACCATTAGCACCAATAACGCTGAGCATACCATTTTCTATCTTCCAGCCCTTAGCCGGAAACGTTGCTGCAGTAGCGCTATGCCAGCCTTTGTTGGTTTTGCCGTCAAAAAGCAGCTTCCAGCCGTGTTGACGTTCGTAGCCCGACAATTGATTAGATACAAGGTTAACTACATACAAGTTACGGGTGACAGGCGCCGGCTGAAGATTGGTTGTTTTTATCTGGATATTCTTAAAATATATCTTTTTGCCAGCCTGCCCTGCATCACTTATGGCATGTACCTGTAAACCTATAAAACCGGTTGCATCTACAGTATCCACAACCATGGCGGTCGGGATGCCGTTCACCCAGGTTTTGGTAGTATTGCCAATGCTTTCAATTTTTATGTGGTGATATTCTCCAGGTTTCCAGTCCACCTTTGCCGCTGCATTAAGTTCCATTGGGTACAGCCAGTCTCGGCGGCCTTCATCATATATTCCACCGGTCCATCTGCGTTCACTGGGGTCTACCTCACACTGGCGGCCATAAACAAGCCCTTTGCCTTCGTGCCCGGCAGGATTGTAATGGCTTCGTACCTGTACACCAGAGTTGGTGAGGTTGCTTTCTGTCATAACATCCAGTTCCAGCACAAAGTCGCCATATTCTTTATCGGTAACCAGGAACGTGTTGCCGCTATTAAGCACGGCCGTACCGGTAAGGACCCCATTAGCAGCAGTATACTCGGCGTTACCGGCTAATTTCTTCCACCCTTTAAGGGTACTTCCGTCAAACAAACTGGTGTAGCCCGGCTTTACCTGCGCTGTAGCTGCCCCAGCAAAACACGTCAATCCGGCAAGTGCCCAAAGTTTTAAATTGTTTTTCATTTTATTCGGGGTTGATGTTATACTTTAAGGTTCCAGCCTGGTTCATAATCACGTGTCCAAAGCTTCATTGCCTCAGCATCATGCAAGATATGGCCATTTGTTGCATCGCAGTTAAGCACCCGTCCGGTGCGCTGTGCAATGTTGCCTAGCTGTGGTATCAGGGTTGATTTATGTCCATTGATGATCGTTTGGTTCAATTGTTCGTTGCCCTGTATAGCGTTAACAAAATTTTGCAAATGCACTCGGTCCAGCAATTCTGTAGGGCTAACCTTGTTAGATGCATCTACCGGAGTTTCATCTTTAATTTCTTTCACTAGTTTATTGTCCATATCATAAACCTGATACCCGTTCCCTCCGCCATAGTAGATGGTACCGCCATCGCCATAAAAAACCACACCACGGCCCACGCCCTCAGAGTAATAGTTGTTACAGCTGCGGCCCTCCCAAGATAAGGCGGTGTTATTAGGAAAGTTAACCAGTATAGTTTGGGTATCCGGTGTCTCCCAGTCATCTTTAAATGCAAAGCGACCGCCTGATGAGGTTACCCGGTTGGGGAAGTCGACACCCAGCCCCCATCGCATCACATCTATTTCGTGCGTGCCGTTATTAAGGGCCTCACCGGTTCCCCAGTTCCAGTGCCAATGCCAGTTATAATGGATCAGGTTATCTTTATACGGCCTGCGAGGGGCATAACCTTGCCAAAGTTCGTAATTAAGATTGGCCGGAACAGGTGCCGGCTTGCCATAGCCAATAGATTTACGATTGTTGGTATACCAGCCGCGTGCAAAGTAAGCCCTGCCGATCACGCCATCATGCAGTTCCTTAATCATCTTTTGTACATTGTTGAAAGAGCGCCTCTGGCTACCCATTTGCACCAGTCGGTTATATTTGGCAGCCGCAGCAATTGCCAGTTCTCCTTCGTGTGGGTTATGGCTGCAGGGCTTCTCTACATACACATGCTTGCCGGCCTGGCAGGCCAATATAGTTGCAGGTGCGTGCCAATGGTCAGGCGCGGCAATTACCAGCGCATCAAGATCTTTCTTCTCGAGCAGTTTGCGTACGTCTGTTATAGCTTGGGGCTTTTTGCCGGTGAGTTTTTCTATATCTGCAATGCACTTGTTTAGTGCTACGCTATCCACATCGCATACGTAGCCAATTTCAACATCCGGAACTGCGGTAAGCTTTTGCGCCAGGAATGCGCCACGGCTGTTTACGCCCATTACGCCTATTACCACCTTTTTATTAGGCGAACCGGTATATAAACCATTGGCTAAGGTATTTTTACTAACGAGAAAACTAGTACCGCCCACAGCTGCGGTCCTGATGAATGTTCTTCTTTGCATAAGCAGATATTGTATAGGTAAAACAATAATTGGTATTGGCTAATTTAGTGGTTTTACCTACAGCTTTGTGTAACATTGATAGATAAATAGCGTCTTACCTTTCAATAAAATCTAATAATTTAGCTTTTATTATGCATGCATACTATTCAAACTAATTAACGAACTATGAAAACACTTTACGCTGCCCTCATTGGAGGCAGCATAAGCGCTCTGGCCATCAGCACAGCCTTTGCACAAGCACCCGCACCTGAAAGCCCAGCTTACAAGATGTACCGGGAAACTACTCCAAAAATAAACGACCTTGTACATACCAAGCTGGATGTTAGGTTCGACTACAAAAAACGCTACTTGTATGGCAAGGAGTGGGTTACGTTGAAGCCCCACTTTTATCCAACTGACAGCTTGCGCCTTGATGCCAAGGGAATGGACCTTAAGACCATTGCTATCGTAAAGAATGGCAAGAACGTGCCACTAAAGTTCACTTACGATAGCCTTACCGTTGCGATAAAGCTTGACAAAACTTACCAGGGCGGTGAAGCTTACACATTATATATCGACTATACTTCAAAACCTAACGAGTTAAAAGCGAAGGGAAGCGCAGCTATCAGCAATGCGAAAGGATTATATTTTATTAATCCTGATGGTACTGAAAAGGATAAGCCAACACAGATTTGGACACAGGGAGAAACTGAAAGCTCATCTTGCTGGTTCCCAACCATTGATAAGCCAAACCAAAAAACTACGGAAGAGATAGCGATGACCGTACCTGCAAAGTACGTTACATTATCTAACGGCCGCCTGGCTTCACAAAAAGTTAATGGCGACGGTACCCGTACCGACGTTTGGAAACAAGAACTTCCGCACTCGCCCTACCTGTTTATGATGGCCGTAGGCGACTTTAAAGTATACAAAGACAAATGGCGTGATAAAGAAGTAAGCTATTACCTGGAGCCGAAGTACGCGCCATACGCAAAGGACATTTTCGGCTTTACGCCTGAGGTAATGGAGTTTTACTCAAAAACACTTGGTGTTGATTATCCTTGGTATAAATATTCGCAAATAGTTGTTCGCGACTATGTAAGCGGAGCAATGGAGAACACCAGCGCTACCCTTCATGGCGAATATGTGCAAGGCACCAAACGTGAACTTGCCGACCGCTATTATGACGGCGGCCGCAGCACTATTGTGCATGAACTCTTCCACCAGTGGTTTGGTGATTACGTAACAGCCGAGAGCTGGAGCAACCTTACGGTAAACGAATCCTTTGCTGATTTTAGCGAAAGCATTTGGGCAGAGTACAAGTATGGCAAAGATGCAGGAGACGCGCACAGTTACGAAGCTATGCTGAACTATCTAAGCCAGCCAAATGCCAAAACCAAAAATCTTGTACGCTTTCATTACAATGATAAAGAGGATGTGTTTGATGTAGTAACTTACCAAAAGGGCGGGCGTATTTTGTACATGTTACGCAACTTCCTGGGTAAAGAAGCTTTCTACAAAGGCTTGAACATTTACCTTAAAACTAACGCCTTTAAAAATGGCGAGGCACAGCAGTTGCGTTTAGCAATGGAAGAAGCAAGCGGCCGCGATTTGAACTGGTTTTTCAATCAGTGGTATTATGGCGCGGGGCACCCGGTGCTGAACATCAGTTATAAATGGGACGAACCAACCAAGAAACAAACCGTTTACCTGGAACAAACACAGGATGGTAACGCGTTCGTACTGCCAATGGCTGTAGATATTTATGCAGGTGGCAAAAAAGTACGCCATAATGTTTGGATGCGCGATAAGACTGATACGCTTACTTTCGACGTAGCTTCTAAACCCGACCTGGTGAATGTTGACGGTGACAAAATATTGCTTACTAAAAAGACCGACACCAAATCATTGGACGAACTTTCGTTTCAATACTTTAATGCTCCTCTTTACCTGGATCGCTTTGAAGCTATTGACGGTGTAAAAGCACGCCAGACAGACGAGAAAGCACGTAAAGTTATTGTAGCAGCAATGCAGGACAAGTACTATGGTTTACGCTTGAAAGCAATTAATGCAGCTAACATCACAACCAACGACGACGTACGCAACGCGGCTGTACCGGTACTGGTTAAACTTGCACAATCCGACGAAAACAACCTTGTACGTGCTGCGGCCATAAACGCTTTAGGAAAGCTAAAAGCATCAGGCAATCTTAACTTGTTCAAACAAGCATATGCAAGCGACTCTTATGTGATACAAGGCGCTGCGATGAACGCTATTGGACAAATTAACCCAACAGAAGCACTCCAGCTGGCAAAAAGCCGCGAAAAAGATGCCGAAGGTGCCGCTAAACAAGCTGTGATAAACGTTTATGCAACATCAGGCACCGATGCCGAGTGGCCCTACGTTTATAATGCATTCAAGAATGCAGGCGATCCTAACACCCAGTTTGGCATGGTACGTAAAGTAGCAGATTTTGCTTCGAGGGTTAAAAATCCCGAATACGCACAGCAAGGGATTCAAGCTATTGGAGAAGTTGGCCTCAAGTACAAACAGTATGGCGTTGCTCCTTCAGTAATACAAATACTTAACGGCATCAAAGATGCGCGTACCAAAATGGGCGATACTGCTTCAGCAGCAACCGTAGATAAAGCAGTTGCTCCACTTAACTAGGCAATAGCCCATCTTAAATTACATAAACTACAAAGCCACCCTTTGGGTGGCTTTGTAGTTTTAACATATTTTAACTCGATTTAACATGTTACTAAGGAGTAGATTAGCTAACTTAGTATTAACAATACAATGATTATGAAAAAGTTGCTTTTGGTAATTATTTTAGCTGCCTGTTCGGGTGAATTATTGGCCCAAGGAAATGGGAATACAACCGTTCCACCATCAACCCTAAACAAAACGTTTCTGTTCAAACCAGATACTACCATAAACTCGCAGATTATAAAAGATTTATCGCAGGTACCGCAAACCAACATGAAAGCGCTTCCAAAAGGCATTTACGACATAAAAGCTTTAGACAAGATGCCCGTTATTGCTCTACAGGGTTATTCTAAAATGCCCGTTGTAAAACTTCGTGGGAGCTCTAAAATGCCCGTGGTTGGAAAAACTTCTTCTAAAAACGATGATGTCGTTATAGTAGAGCGTCCGTAAGCCTTATTGAAAATCTTTATTGAGCAGCTTCTCTAGTTCGGCGAAGCTAATGTTCATTTTTATACGCCCTTGTTTCGCGTATGATATCTCGCCGGTTTCTTCTGAAACTATAATGGCTGTAGCGTCATTTGCTTCTGTAACGCCTATTCCAGCTCTGTGCCTTAAACCAAATTGGGCAGGTAAATCGGCTTTCTCAGTTACAGGCAATATGCAACTGGCAGATTTTATTTTATTTTCTGATATCACCACCGCACCGTCATGCAAAGGGCTGTTCTTTTGAAATATACTCTCTAATAGCCGTTTAGAGATTTTGGCCTCCACCACTTCGCAGCTATTTTGATAGAATTGCTCGTCGTAATATTTAGCGAAAACTATAAGTGCCCCAGTACGGGTTTGCTTCATGCTTTTACAGGCGTCTACTATTGGCTTTATACGTGCATAATTGTTTTTTTCTGCTTCGGCTTTTCCAAAAAAGTACTTCCACCAGGCTTTGTTGCGCTGTAATGAGGCGTTTTTACCAACAAGCAACAAAAACCGCCGGACCTCCTGTTGAAAAACTATGATAACTGCGATAATACCTACATCTACAAACTTGCCCAATATGCCGGTAAGCAATTGCATATGCAGCACTCTTACTACCATATAAAGCAGGTAGATAGTAACCAAACCTATTACTATGTTGGCAGCTATTGTCCCTCTGATTAGGTTGTACAATTGGTAAATAATAAACGCCACCAACAGCACATCAACTACATCAAGAATACCAAGTTTTAAGAAGCTGAAATTGAAGGACTGCATATTACGAATGTAATAAGTTTATATGAAAGATTGCCGAACAGGCTTATAGATGAGAGCTATCAATTGAATGTAAATGTATCACTTGTTACGCTCTGTAGTGTATCGTACCAACTGCTCCAGCCCTGTGCGTGCATCACCTGCAGGGAAGGTATCAAGAATAGCAAATGCTTCATCCTGGTATTTTTTCATTTGTATCCCGGCATAATCCAATCCGCCGTTTTGCTTTACAAAGTTGATGATCTCGGTGATCTTTTTAGAATCATCATTATGGTTCTTCACCAGGTTAATAATCCGCTTCTTCTCGCTGCTGCCGGTATTACTTAGAGCATATATTAGCGGCAGGGTCACTTTCTTCTCTTTAATGTCTATGCCCAATGGCTTGCCAACGTCATCGGTGCCGAAGTCGAACATATCATCCTTTATCTGAAATGCTATGCCGATCTTTTCACCAAACAATCGCATTTTTTCTATTACTTCCTCGCTTGCTCCGGCGGAAGCTGCTCCGCAGGCACAGCACGCAGCAATTAACGACGCCGTTTTCTGACGGATAACTTCATAATACACGGTTTCCCCAATATCCATGCGCCGCACTTTTTCAATTTGCAACAACTCTCCTTCGCTCATTTGCTTGACCGCTTCTGATACGATCTTTAGCAAGCTGAAATCGTTATTGTTGATAGATAACAGCAGCCCTTTCGACAGCAGGTAATCGCCTACCAACACTGCTATTTTATTTTTCCAAAGCGCATTAATAGAGAAGAACCCACGGCGCTGATAAGAATTGTCTACCACGTCATCATGCACCAGTGTTGCGGTGTGCAGGAGTTCTACCAGTGCAGCTCCGCGGTGAGTGCTTTCGTTAATACCACCGCAGATACTGGCGGAGAAAAAAACGAACATTGGCCTTATCTGCTTGCCTTTCCGTTTTACAATATAATGGGTAATACGGTCCAGCAACGGAACAGAGCTTTGCATAGAGGCTTTAAACTTCTCCTCAAAAACATCAATTTCTGCAGCAATGGGTTTCTTTATCTCGTTGATGTTCAGCATCTGCGTTAGTGCGATAATACACCCGGCTTAGCAGCCGGATATTGCGGAGCAAACATAAGCTAAAAAAATATATCTGCGTAAAGCTGCCTCTTGTTTTAGCAGATTAAACCTTTAGCATTTAAAACACTCTATTAGGTATAACTTAGTAAGATAGAGTATATAAGTTTTGATTTTTGTGAGTTAGAGTTTTCGTTTTGAGCGGTTATCCATTGGGTAGCCGCTTTTTTGTTGCCCTTACGGATAAATATTTTACCTTTGCGTGCCCAAAACGGAGAGGTGTCTGAGTGGTCGAAAGAGCACGCCTGGAAAGTGTGTATACGCCAAAAGCGTATCGAGGGTTCGAATCCCTCCCTCTCCGCACTACAAACAAAACGCCTTGATTATGCATCAAGGCGTTTTGTTCTAACAATACTTTGCTGTTTATTAAGTAGATGATATTAGCTTCACTAATTTACATCAAACCAAAGTTTGGTTGTTAATACGTCAGCGCCCTGACCAGATACCGCGGACTGATAGTTAGTACCGTTTAAAGATTGCTCTGTACCCGGGTACAGGAATCTTAACGGCAATTTTCCGTTTAGAGAACCAGCTACCGCAGGCTGAAGCTGAGGATAATCTAACCTGCGCCACTCTGCAAATGCTTCTAATCCCTGTCCAAATAACGCGAGCCATTTTTGATCGCCTATGGATTTACGGAAGTTACCGGCATTATACTGTACAGCAGGTTGGCCAAGGTAAGTGGCAACATCAGCATCACTTACGCTATATTGCTTTAACGATGCTGTAATCGCTTGCTTGTATAGTTCACCTGCATTCTCTGTTGTAAAGCCCCTTGCTGCAGCTTCTGCACGGCCAAACAGCACTTCCGAATAACTTTGAATAACTGCCGGTGCACCTGGAGCAAGAAAATAGGCACCTGGTTTCGATGTTTTTGTAAAGCCCAGGTTGCTGGCATCCCCAACCAGCAATCCGTTTGGTATGCCCACGTAAGTATTTGGCGTGGCATCTTTTGTTTTGCTGGCGTAAACCGGCAGACGCGGATCATTCAGTGCAAAAAGCTTGTCAACAACAGTTTTGCTTATGCGGTAGTCATCCCTGGTGTCGAACAGGTTACTTATAGGATTTTGGTTTGGTGATGCCAGGTAAACCAACTGTGCTGTCTCGCTGTTGCTGCTTATGTAGCCGCTGCCCTCTGCCTGTATTTCGGCAAGCACCTGTTTAGCTTTATCGGGCTCGCGGTCTGCTATGCGCAAAGCTATCCGCAAGCGCAGCGAATTGGCAAATCTCTTCCATGAAGTGATGTTATTGCCGTAAATAACATCACCCAGGATTGCCGGTCCTGAGGCGTTCAACGAAGACTGCGCCGTTTTCAGGTCTTCCAACAAGGCGAAATACACATCCTTTTGCTTGTCGTAAGCAGGGGTAAGATATTGCGAAATGTTAGTCGCCTGGCTATATGGTATGTCGCCGTACGCGTCGGTAAGTAATTGAAAAGTCCATGAACGCAGCACCAATGCCACGCCTTTGTAATTAGACTGCGCGTCTGCCAGCTTTATTATCTGATTAAGATTCACTATGCTTTTGGAATAACCTACTGTCCACAACTCCTGGAAAGCATTGTTAGAGTAGATATACCTGTCCGGGTCGGTGTATTGTATTTTCGCCCAGTATTGTACAAACAGCAGGCTTGCATCCATGTTATTGGCAGTCCCCCAATACGTGTCGGCTGTGTTTTTTATAGCTGCAGTAAGCAGGTAATCAGGCTGCGCGTTTTCCGATGCGTTCGGACTTTTGTTTATCTCCTGCAGGTCCTTTTTGCACGACGCCGTTGATAGTATAACCGCGGCAGATAGTATTAATGCTGATATATGTTTGATGTTCATGATAGTTAGAATTTAAGATTAACATTAAAGCCAATGTTGCGCACAGTAGGCAGCGTCAGGTCTTCAAGGCCTTGACCGTTGCCGGTGTTAAATGCCGTTTCCGGGTCAATATTTGGCACTTTCTTGTGAATGATCCATAAGTTACGGCCAACAACCGATACTGTTGCCGCTTGCAGCCCTATCCCTTTTACCCACCTAGCCGGGAAAGTGTAGCCTAGCTTAACTTCCCTAAGCTTTATAAATGATGCGCTGTAAACAAAGGCCTCGTCGACATTGGTAAAGCCCTTATAGTAAGACTGTGCAGGTATAACTTTACTGTTTGCTGTGCCGTCTGCCTTTACCCCTTTCCATACCATACCGTCGTCATAAACAGTTTCGCCGTTTGGTGCCGCAGCACCTGCGTTAACTTGCACTGCATTAGCCGAAGTATTGTTACTTGGATAGTAATAGCTTAATCCGCCGTTTTGTGCACCACGGCCTGCTAGCGTTGATGCCAGCACCCCGGTGTAAGTTCCTGTTCTGTTGGTGTTAGAATAGATGGATCCTCCAAATCTGGCATCTACCAGGAAACCTAAATTAATGCCTTTATAAGAGAAACTGTTGTTAATGCTTCCGGAAAAATCAGGTGTGTACTTACCCAGATACTGCTTGGAAGGATTAATAACCGGCACACCGCTGTTATCTATAATGATATTGCCGGAAGCATCACGCTGGTAAGCGTTGCCAAACAGTGTACCGTAAGGTTTCCCCACTGCGGCAAGTACCTGCACCGTACGGTTGGTGCCAAGTATATAACTTTGAAGCCTGCCTTCTTCATCTAACGATACTACTTTGCTGCGGTTAAGCGAATAGTTCACGGTTACATCCCATGAAAAATCATTCTTTTTTATTGGCGTACCGCTTAGTTGTACTTCCAGCCCTTTATTATTAATTCGACCACCGTTTATCAGCTTTTGTGTATAACCTGTAGAGGGGCTAACATCCACATTAAGTATTTGGTTGATACTGTTTGTGTTGTAGACGCTAACATCCAAACGCACCCGGTCTCGCAGGAGTCCTGCCTCAAAGCCCGCTTCGCCGGAGGTTGTTGTCTCAGGTTTTAGGTTCGGGTTAAGATCTATACTATTAGCGCTCTGCTGCGGATTGGTGCCAAAAGGCGCTGTAAAGTTATATGTGTTGATGAGCTGATAAGGTGTAGCGGCCTTACCTACTTTAGACCAACCGCCTCTTAGTTTCAGGTAACTCAAAGCATCACCTTTAAAATCAAGTGCCTGAGATAATACCAAACTACCATTCACCGACGGATAGAAGTACGAAAGGTTTGCTACAGGTAAAGTAGACGACCAGTCGTTACGGCCGGTAAGGTTCAGGAACGCATAATCTTTATATCCGATTTGTGCAGAGGCAAAGTAACTGTATGTTTTAAGTTTGCCATAGTAATTTGATGATACCAGCGGGTCGCGTGAGTTACTAAGTGTGTAAAGGCCAGCAACTGCCAGTTTAGGTGCTATCTGGTCGTTTTGCTCGTTTACAATAGTACTTATGTTGCCACCAATAAATGCATCCAATGAAAAATCCTTATTTAGCTTTTTAGTGTACTGCAGCCTGCCTTCGGTATTGGTTTCGCTTACGTGATAAGCGTCTTCTTCATAAGAGCCGAATGGTGTTCCATTGGTACCATAGGCTACCTTTATTTTGCGACGGTCATTGTAAAAATCGGTACCGGTCCTAAAATTTGCCGACAGACCGCCACCAATTTTGTAATTCAGTTCGATGCTGCCAATCAGGCGATCTTTATACTGACCAACTGTATTCTCATACGCGATGAAATAGGGGTTGCTATAGTAACTATTGTTCCAGTTAAAGGTGCTGCCATCAGGGTTTCTGTAGTTTTTCAACTGGCTTATATCCACCTGGCGGCCAAACCATGTAAACTGAAGCATGGTGCTGGTTGCTCTGCGGCCGTAAGCGCCCGGGAGGTTACCTGCATCGTCTTTAATATAATTAGCTATAGTAGTAACGGTAAGCTTTGCTGTTGGCCTAAATGTGGTGTTCAATAAAAATGAATTACGGCCCAGTGATGAATTAGGCACCACACCGGTTTGATGCAGGTTATTGTATGACAACCTGAAATCATACTTGTCTCCGCTGCCTGCAAGTGCAACACCATTGTTTAGGGTGACACCTGTGTTAAAAAAATCGCGTACGTTACTAGGGTGCGCTACAAAAGGTACCGCAACACCGTTGGAATTGAATTGCGGGATCAATCGCCCATCCAACGGAGGGCCCCAGCTTTCATCCACACCATCGTTAACGCCTCCGCCCTTGCCATCCACGTAGCTGAATTTTCCGTTGGATCCCTGCCCAAACTGGTTTTGATAATCAGGGAAAACCTTCAATGTTGCAAAGCTGGTATTAGAGTTTATGGTGATGCCGAGCCCTTTAGCACCCTTACCTGTTTTAGTTTTGATTAGAATAACGCCTGCAGCTGCGCGATACCCGTACAGTGCAGCAGCGTTAGGCCCTTTAAGTACGCTTATAGATTCTATATCCTCAGGGTTGAGGTCTGAGATTGCATTAGGGAAGTCCCTTGAGCCGTTTGCACCCTGGAACTGGGAGTTATCTACTATAACCCCATCTACCACAAACAGTGGCTGATTATTACCCGATACAGATGTTTCACCCCGGATAACTATACGTGATGATCCCATATCGCCCTGGCTGTTGGTTACTTGTACACCGGCAACTTTACCGGCAAGCGCGTTTACCAGGTTGCTTTCTTTAGCTTCTGATATATCGCGCGATTTTAGGCTTTGCACCGCGTAACCCAATGACTTTTTGTCTTTGCTGATGTTAAGCGCGGTTACCACCACCTCGTTTAATGAATTTGCGGCTTCTACCAGTACTATTTGCAGCGGCGCGTCGGTTTGTGTTACCGTGATCTGTTGCGTGGTGAAGCCTAGGTAAGACACCCGCAGCACATCATTTGGTTTTGCATTAAGGGAAAACCTGCCCTGTACATCGGTCTGGGTGCCGTTGGTAGAACCCTGTACCGATACCGTAACACCGGGGAGCGGTTGCCCGTCTGACCGGGCGGTAACAACGCCGCTAACCTTAGCCGTTTGGGCAAGGGCAGTTTGCAGCAATAAAAATGGCAGTAGAGCCGCCAACAATAGCTTGTAAAGTTTTGACATGACTATTAATTGTAAAAGGTAAAAAATGCCCGTACGAAAGCCATAAGGCAGTTGCGCTGCAGTAAGCTATTGTAAAGGATGTTTAAATAATAAGAGGCTGCAAGCCTCAGCTGTATGGGAAATTAAATTAGCAGCAACAACGCATGCCTTGCATGAAACATGCAGATGAAGATAGCGAGTGATTAAAAAGCGAGCGCAATGTAAAATGTGTTTTCATAATAATATAGCATTAACAATATTGCTTTTTAGCCATCAAGATTGCACCGGGGAGATATTGTGTACTGATAAGCCTGACAGCTAAGCATGTATTGTAAACATTATCTCTTCTGCCAATGGCAGACAGGAATTAGCACCTTTATACTTATTGTACAGGTTGCTAAGACGTCACAGGGCCTTTCCCTCGGTCTTTCTTGATAACTATAAAGAACTATTTCGCTGCAAATATATAAATAAAATATAAAGACTATAGAATTTATAGATTTTATTCAAAATAAATTATTATCTCGCTTGCATTGCTTCCAATTACCACCAAACCAAGTAAACACCCGCCCTTGCACAATAAACAATAAGGCTGTGCTACTTGTTAGCTATGACAACTTACAAAGGCGACTTCAATCACCTTATTTATTAATTTACAACAGGTATTTGCAAGCAGTTAGCTTTACCTTTGCCTGGTAAAAACTATACATTATTTACTTTGACTAAAAGCATTTACATAGCCTCTGCTGAACCCTATAGCGGTAAGTCAGTTATTGCGCTTGGGCTGGTAGCCATGCTGCTGGGCAGGGCACAAAAAATAGGTTACTTTAAACCTATAATACCGCTTGCTCCGCAAGAACAGCCGGACAGCCATATACAAACCATCCTGTCGCACTTCCAACTGCCGCAGGCATATGCAGACACCTACGCGTTTACAAGGCAAGATGCAATGCAACACCTGAAGGACGGGCGACAAGGCGATATGCTGGACGCAATCATCAGCAGGTTTAAAACACTTGAAGCTGCCTATGACTACACCGTTGTAGAAGGCAGCGACTTTGCAGGCCCCGCTACAGCATTTGAGTTTGAAACAAACAGGTTAATTGCCAAAAACCTGAATGCACCGGTTTTACTGCTGGTATCTGGCGATAATAAAACTACTGCCGAGATTGTACAGGACACGCTCAATTTTTGGCGTGCTTACCAGTCGCACGACATACAGGTGCTTGCCGTGGTGGCCAATAGGGTGCAATCCACCCAAACCGCTGATGTGAAGCAACTGCTTATGGCGCAACTGCCCGAGAACATCCTGGTTTCTGTTATCCCTGCAGAGCAAACACTCGAAAACCCTACGGTAAACGACATTTTTGAACGTTTGAACGGACGTTTGCTCTTTGGGCGGGAACACCTTACCAACCAGGTAGATCATTTTGTAACCGGCGCCATGCAGGTGCCGAACTTTTTAAATTATTTAAAGGAGAACGTATTGATAGTAACGCCGGGCGACCGCGGCGATATTATTATCAGTTCGCTGCAGGCCAACTTGTCTGCAAGTTACCCCAGGGTTGCAGGCATTGTACTTACAGCGGGCAGTATACCCGAGGAGCCCGTAATGCGCCTGATAGAAGGATTGCAGAATGTTGTACCGATACTTACCGTAGACTCCGGCACTTTCGAGACTACCAACAACATCGCATCTGTTAAGGCGCGTATAACGCCTGACAATTCAAAGAAGATACAGCTTGCCATAGAAACATTTAACAAGTATGTAGATGTTCCTTCGCTGGAAAAAATGCTGGTGACCTTCCACTCGGACGCGATGACACCCCACATGTTCCAATACCAGCTTACACAATGGGCGAAACGGCAGCGCAAAAATATCGTTTTGCCGGAGGGTAACGATGACCGTATTCTTCAAGCCACTGCAAGGCTCATCTCCCAGCAATTGGTAAATATCACGTTGCTGGGCGATCCGGGAGAAATAGCGGCCTCCGTAAAGCGACTGGGTATAGATGTAGACTTAAGCCAGGTTAATATCATATCACCTGCTAACTCCTCCTTTTATGACGACTACGTGCAAACGCTTTATGAGCTTCGAAAAAGTAAGAACGTAACGCTAGAGATGGCACGCGACCTGATGACGGATGTATCTTACTTTGGCACCATGATGGTTTATAAAGGCCATGCTGATGGAATGGTATCAGGTGCTGTACACACTACGCAGCACACCATACGGCCCGCGCTACAGTTCATCAAAACCAAGCCGGGTATTTCTACGGTATCATCTATATTCTTTATGTGCCTGGCAGACCGGGTTTCGGTATTTGGCGACTGTGCCGTAAACCCCGACCCTACCGCAGAAGAACTTGCAGAAATAGCTGTTTCTTCGGCAGATAATAGTTCCAGGTTTGGTATCGAGCCGCGGGTCGCTTTGCTTTCTTATTCTTCGGGCACGTCCGGCTCGGGCGAAGACGTAGAAAAGGTAAGGAGGGCTACACAACTCGTACGAGAGAAGCGTCCGGACCTGAAAGTTGAAGGGCCAATACAATACGATGCGGCTGTTGATCCTGTAGTAGGCCGTCAAAAGCTGCCGGGGTCTGAAGTGGCCGGGCAAGCAAGTGTACTCATCTTCCCTGACCTGAACACCGGTAATAACACCTACAAAGCCGTACAACGCGAAACAGGCGCATTGGCAATTGGACCAATGTTGCAAGGGTTGAACAAGCCTGTAAATGACCTTAGCCGTGGCTGCACCGTTGACGACGTTTTTAATACAGTTATTATTACTGCTATCCAAAGCCAGGATAGCTAACTATACTCTTGCACATGAATATTTTTGTGATTAACTCGGGCAGTAGCTCTATTAAATACCAGCTCTTCATACAGGGATCTGTTACACCGCTTTGCAGCGGCCTTGTAGAACGGATAGGCCATAGTGACGCGCAGATAACTCATAAATACCGCCTTGATAACAAGGAAGATGTTATCCGTATAGAGCAGCCAATTGCAGACCATGAAGCAGGCATGCTGGCTGTAGCAGAGCTATTGACAAGAGCGGACATTGCCGTTGTACAAAGCGCAGCGGACATCAACGTTGTTGGCCACCGTATTGTGCATGGCGGAGAAACATTAACGCACACGACGGTTATAACCCCCGAAGTAAAAGACAGAATACAGGCCTTGTTTCCGATGGCACCGCTGCATAATCCCGGCCATTACGAAGGCATTAAGGTAGCAGAAAAAACTTTCCCAGCGGCTACGCAAGTGGCGGTATTTGATACCGCATTTCATCAAACCCTTCCTGAGAAGGCATTTCGTTATGCTATACCTAACACGCTTTATCATGAGCTTGGCATAAGGGTTTATGGCTTTCACGGGATCAGTCATCAATATGTTAGCCGGGAGGCAGCACACTACCTCAGCAAGCCGGATGCTAAAGTAATTACCATACACCTTGGCAATGGTTGCAGCATGGCCGCAGTAAACGCTGGTAAATGTATTGACACCAGCATGGGGCTTACGCCGTTGGATGGCCTTATTATGGGTACACGCAGCGGTAGTATAGATGCATCTGTACTGTTATACCTTACCGAACAAAACAACTACACTACGGAACAGTTGAAAAATCTGCTGAACAAGCAAAGCGGCATGCTTGGCTTAACAGGCCACAACGACATGCGCGATATAAGCGCGCTTTACCGGCAGGGCATTGTTGAGGCTAAGCTGGCTTATGAAATGTACGCCTATCGTATCAAAAAATTCATTGGCGCTTATGCGGCCGTTCTTAACGGGCTGGATGCAATAGTGTTTACAGCAGGTGTTGGCGAAAACGACGCGCTCGCACGCGAGCTGGTATGCCGAGATATGGAATACCTGGGCATCGGTATAGATACTGCCAAAAATGAATTAAGAGAAAGCGGTATTCGCGACATTAGTGCTCCCCAGGCAAAAACAAGGGTACTCGTGATCCCCACAAACGAAGAACTGGAAATAGCCAGGCAATGCCAGGACTTGTTGATGGGCGCCTGATCTATCGTTTTATATTTTTTAAGCGGGAATTGTAAATAATCGCATCAGTACTTATTGTTAATACTGTGCTAACATTACGGCTATAATTTTGGCGAACACAACATGCCGAATGAAAAACAGGAAAATTTATCTTATCGCAGGATTATCGCTGATTGCATTATCTGGATTTACCATCAGCAGCAACTTACTTATGCAACCCGCGGAGTTCCCGGCGTTTGATACAGAGGCTCACCGTGGGGGCAGGTCGCTCATGCCCGAAAACACCATTGTCGCCATGAAGAACGCCATAGACCTGGGCGTTACCAGCCTGGAAATGGACACCCACATTACGTCTGATAACGAGGTGGTACTTTCGCACGACGAGTTTATTAATCCGCTTTTCACGCTGGATCCTAACGGCCAGGAGATCACGCCCGAACAAGCCAAATCGCTGGTGCTTTATAAAATGAATTATGCTGATTTGAGTAAATATGATGTGGGTTCTAAATTGTACAGCAATTTTCCGAAGCAGAGGAAGGTAAAGACCTATATTCCGAAGCTTGGGGATGTCATTGACTCGGTACAAACCTATTTAAAGGCTAATCACAAGAAGCAGGTATTTTATAACATCGAGACAAAGTGCTCTCCGGCAGGCGACAATATCTACAACCCTGTACCGGAAGAATTTGTAAAGTTGCTAATGAATGTAATAGAGCAAAAGAAAATAACGCCATACGTGGTTGTTCAGTCATTTGACAAACGTACGCTGCAGATTATTCACGCGCGCTACCCCCAAGTGCGTACATCCTATCTTATCGCCAATAAGAACAGCTTAGAAACCAACATAGCCGACCTCGGTTACACACCATTTATTTACAGCCCGGCTTATAAACTAGTAAATGCTGACCTTGTTAAGCAATGCCATGAAAAGAATATTAAAGTACTACCCTGGACAGTAAATACTAAAGAAGAAATAGACGCGCTTAAAGCCCTCAAAGTGGACGGCATTATATCAGATGATCCTACGCTGTTTAACGTCAATAACTAAACCCTACTGACCGGCAGGTGTGTATTCGTAAACTACTTTGTACGCCTCGTTTTTAAGTTTGGAAGAAAGCTGGCCTATTGCCAGATCTTTACGCTGTGGTGTGGGCTCACAAACAGAGTAGGTTTTGCCTTTATATACTACGGGATCGCCAACAGGCTTGTCAAACTCTACCGCCATGGTAATGTGCGTAGGATAAAGCATAGCTATCATAGGCAGATTGTATATTTCCTTTACGAGGTAAAAGAACAATGCGGCACGGTCGTCGCAGTCGCTGTATTGCGAGGAAAGCGTTTGCTCGGGCGAAAGGCGCTTTTCATGGCCGTAGTTTTCTTCGTCGTTCTCGTATAAAAATGCGTAGCGGGTGAAGTGCATCAAATAGTCTACCCCTTTTACAGCGCTCATCCCTGAAACATTTTTCCGGAGGATCGGTATCAGCGAGCTATAGGTTACCTTGCTTACTGGTATGTTAAAATAGCTTTCGAAATCTACTCCCGGGTAGTTCATAAAAATCTTTCCCACTTCCGGGTTAAGCTTTATGTTGAAGTAGTATGCTTTGTGTTTATAGGTGAATTGCAGCTCCTTTTCCTCGTAACTTTCCGGGCTAAAATCAGGCATGCGGGTAACCTTGTAGGAGAAAGATTTAGTAGCGCCAGGAACCTTTACGGGTACAGGTACAGGAGGATCCTGGTTAATGTCTGCCTTGGCATAATCATGATAGTTAAGGCACATGTACTTTTCCCCATCGACATTAAACGAAGGTATATCTGTGATGTCCTCGTCATTTAGTACGTAGAAGATAACCTTATCCTTAGTAAGTGCCAGCCGGGCATCGTAACCCGAATGGGTCATCAAGAACCACTTATATAGGGTATACCGGGCATAATTGTCGGCTTTGGGGCTTAGCTGCTCGGCGGTTTTGCGTACAAGCTGATAGTACAACCAATCATTTAATTCATTCCTCGTTTTGTATGCGGTTAACGAATCAACCAGGGGTTTGTAATTACCGGCATTCAGTTGATTGTAAAATGATTTCACCGATTGCTGCGATAGCACCTGCGGTACATTAACCAATAAGGCTTTATCTATTTCGCTGTTGAAGGTACCATTGTAAAACTCAAAGCAAATGCGCTGGTTATCAGCCCGGGCATTGTTATAGGCCAGGCCGAAGATCAGGAAACACAAGACAATATGCCTGGAAGGCCGAAACATTGGCGTTTACAATTGGTAGTTTAAATTTACATAAAATTAAACTGGAATTAACAAGAAAAATTGTGTGAAAACCAATTGCAACAGCCCCGAGGAAATCAGCAGCCTACTTGAAAATCTTGAAGATAGACTTCCAGAACCAGTTCTCGTCCGCCTTAAGCATGGTCTCTAATGTTTTGTCTACATTTTTTGCAAGCTTATTAATGTCGGTCACCGATTGGTTAAAGGTTTTAAACGCAGGATCATTACTGTCGCCCTCAACTTTGGTTAGTTCGTTCAACAGCTTTATAATGGGGTCAAGCTCGCGTTTACGGCGTTCTTTGGCTACCTGGCGTGCAATGTTCCAGGTATCTTTGTCAGCATAAAAGTACTCTTTGCGCTCGCCGGCTTTGTGGCGCTTTTCCACCAAGCCCCAACTGATCAAATCGCGCAGGGTCATGTTGGCATTACCGCGGGAGATCTTCAGTTCTTCCATTATCTCCTCGGTGGTAAGCTCATTGGGAGTAACCAGCAGCAGCGCGTGTACCTGCGCCATAGTACGGTTAATACCCCATTCGGAACCTAGTTTGCCCCAGGCCTCTATAAATCTTCCTTTAGCTTCAGGTAACTGCATCTACAAATATAACCTATGTTCCGCAAATTTCAAAATGTTTTGAAAGTACAGCCACAGTATAGCAGGTGGTTAAGCAGCATTCCATTCATCAAGCACGTTCAGGAATTTTTCGGCATTAGCCAAATGCTGTTCGCGTTTGTTGTCGGGCATCTTGTCAAAAGTTTTCACCAGCATACCTAACCGCGGATTGCTTGCAAAGAATTTTCGGTGTACATGCATAAACCGCCAAAAGAGGCCATCCCATGTCTCCTGCCACTCACCTTTTGGCCAATCGCCCATTTTAAGCAGGTAATTACTTCCACTGATGTAGGGCTTGGTCATCATCAGCCCTCCGTCAGAGAACTGCGTCATGCCATAGGTATTGGGCACCATTACCCAGTCATAGGCGTCTATATACATTTCCATAAACCAGCGGTACACCTCGTCGGGATCAAACTCGCAAAGCAGCATAAAATTGCCCATCACCATCAAACGTTCTATATGGTGCGAGTAGCCGGTGTTCAGCACGCGTTTTATAACATTATCTACAGGTGCAATACCGGTGTTACCTGTCCAGAACTGGTACGGAATTTTACGGCTAAAGCCCCAGTAGTTTGTAGTACGCTGCTTAACGTGCTCTCGTTCGTACACCTGGTGTATAAACTCCCTCCACCCCATAATCTGCCTGATAAACCCTTCAAGCGAGTTCAACGGTATTTCCTGCTCGCTTGCCGTTTGCAGGGCTTTATCAATTACCTGGTTAGGGGTAAGTAACCCCGTATTCAACAAAGGCGATAGCACAGAGTGGTACAGGAAGCTTTCGCCTGTAACCATGGCATCTTCGTAAATGCCAAAGTTATACAAGCGCTGGTCCATAAAATCTGTCAGCCACTTTTCAGCTTGGTCATGATCCACGGGGTAAAAACCACCAAGGTTCCCAAAAGGAGATGCTGTTGTACCGGGGTTATCCGGGTAGCTTTTATTTACCCTTTCTGCAGCTTCTTTAACATAGTCGTTACTGGCTGGTGTATCCAATAGCGGCACCACTCCCGTTTTCGGGAAACGCTTGCGGTTATCGCTATCGTAAGTCCATTTTCCGCCAAGTGGTTTGTTATTATCTTCAAGCAGTATGTTCCGCTGTTTTCGCTGGTTTACATAGAAATTGGTTTGGAAATAAGTTTTCTGCTTATCAAAAAACTCATCAACATCTGCCCGGCTGTTCAACCACGCAGGGCTTTTGTATTCGGCCAGTTCAATGCTATTGCCGGCACATTGCCTGGCCAGGCGCCTTTCCAGCCAATTGTCTGCTGTTGCAGCATAATGTATAGTTTTAACACCTTGTTCTGCTAACCAGGGAACCAGCTTCCGAACATCGCAATGTTCGTCGTCAGCTGCAATGTAGTTCACCAGTATCCCCCTGGCAGTCAGCGCATCCTGGTAACACTTCATAGATGCGCGGTGCAGCACCAGTTTTTTCTTGTGAAAAGAGTACAGGTTAAAAAACAACGCCTCTTCTACCAGGTAAACCGGCCGGGTGCTGCTAATTGCAGGATGATGTTTAAACAGCTGATGAGGGAAAACAAGGGTAACACTTTCCATAGTTTTTGAACACTACTGACGGCGGTTTGTTTAAGGTTGCCGATGCATAATGATAGAACAAATAAAGAGAGGTTGCCTCTTCTTATTTGAAGCAACCTCTCCACATCAACCTACTAAAAGCCGGGTGTTTTACTTATTTACCGTAGCATTAAGCGTAGTTGCTTCGGTTAAATGCTCCTTTAATGTCGGCAGCTTTTCGGCAGCCAAGGCCCTGAAATCGCCTATATCTGCGTAGGTACTGGCTTTTTCAAATAAAGTAACCTGCTCCTGGTGCGATTTTACCATTAAAGCAGCGAAGGCTTTGTCAAACTCGGCACCTGAAAGGGGAGCCAGCGCGTTTAGCTGTTGCTGATGCGCTTCGGTCAACTGGGTAGGTACAGTAATATTGTTTTGAGCTGCTGTAGCTTTAAGTTCGTCGGTAGCTTTGGTGTGGTCTGTCACCATATGCTGACCATACTGCTTAACTTCTGCATTGCTAGCTTTTTGTAAAGCAAGCTGCCCGGCCTGTATCTCCAGCATGTTACCGCTTGCAGCCTGTGTGGTAAACTCCTGGCTGCTAATACGCATGCCATCGTTCTCTTCATCTTTACAGCTTTGTAAAGAAACAATACTACCTAGTAGCATCATTAATCCTAAAGTAAATTTTTTCATATTAGATCGTTTTACACCTTATCAAACAAAACCGTATCCATTCAGTACACCATGCCTATTTTGAGTATACCCGTACTTGTTCAGTCAAACTAAATAACATTCTGCAAAACAGCAGTTTATACATGCAGACTAAAAAACGTGTTAATCGTTAACGGCATGAGTAAGATGAGCACACAGGCGCGGCTTTTCGTACCTGATTTAGCACAATTGTATAATTTTTAGGATATAAATTATCATTTCAGTTAAACTAAATAAGTAAAACGAATGTTGTAGATAGAAAACAGATATGGAAAAGCCAATTTCACGACAAGCGCACGGCGCTATAGATTATGCATATGCTGCACTGGTACCCTTCCTTCCCGAGATAGCATCCTATAAAAAAGAAAAAAATGCTGCTTTACTCAGCAGGTTGTTAGGCGGTGGGGCACTGGCCTACTCTGCTTTAACCAAAGCTGAATGGGGCGTGTATAAAGTATTGCCATTTAAGGCACACCTGGCGGTAGATCTTTCGGTAAGCCTGTTTGCTATTGCATCGCCATGGCTGCTGGGCTTTTCGGGGAACAAACAGGCCCGCAATGCATTAGTAGCAGTGGGCGTTTCGGGGCTTATGGCATCATTGCTTACAGAAAGCGAGGAAATGAATCAGCCGAAAGCAGGGCTGTAACAGCATCAGAGGATGATGAAGTAATAAGCATCGTAGCTGTTGTCGATGGTCTCGCCTGTTATTCAGTTGAGTTGGTTAACCATACTACTTTTTGTTCGCTTTGATGGGGCTGCCCTATTATGTCGCTGTAAAGATGGGGCCGCCTCGCCTTGCGGTACCTGTAACCGCCAGCTTTAGTTAACGCATCGGCGCTTATTTCTGCTATTACAATCTCGTTGTCCAGGCTGGTACATTCGGCTATGATATCGCCATATGGGTCAATTATCATAGAGCAGCCATTCTTCAACTGGTCATCATCCATACCTATAGGGTTGCTGAATATGGCGTAAACAGCGTTATCGTAGGCTCGGGCAGGCAGCCACTTCATTAACCACTCGCGGCCTTTCAGCCCTCTGAACTCCTGTTTCAACAAATCTTTGTTGGCCTCCTTGTCAATCCAAAGGGCTGCATCAACAAAACCGGCACCCGGCCGTGTGGAAGGTGTGCACATTGTAACATGTGGCATAAATATAATGTCGGCCCCAAGCAGCGCCGTAGCCCGTACGTTTTCTATAACGTTATTGTCGTAGCATATCAATATCCCGCACTTCCATCCGCAAAGTTTAAACACTGTATAACTGTTACCGGGCTTTACATGCGGATTTATGAACGGGTGCAACTTGCGGTGCTTTGCTACCAGCCCGTTCTTATCTACACATACATAAGCCTTGTAAATGTCGCCCGCTGCATCGCGTTCAAACAATCCCGCCAGTATGGCTATGTTATACTTTGCGGCGTAACGGGTAAGTTCTGCTACACTCGGTCCGTCGGGCACATATTCGGCAACCTCCAGCAACTCCTGCCCGGTAAGGTGCCTGGCAAAACTGTAGCCGGTAATACTGCACTCGTGAAAAGCAATAGCGTCCGCGCCGCCAGCAGCAGCCTTGGCAGTTAGTTGCTTTATTACAGAAAGGTTGTACGCTTTGTCGCCGCTCCTGTTTTCAAACTGGGCGGTAGCTATCCTGATGTTCTGCATAGGTCATTTGGTTTACAGCCGGCAGCGCCGGGAGGGTAAACAAATATACTACTCAGCAAAAATTAAAACGGCACAAAAAAACCGTTTCGCCCTGCAGCGAAACGGTCTGTTTCAAATGTGCTCCGTAATATTTAATTACTTAGTTTACTGCCGTTAACATTGGCAGTGGCTTTTGCAGATAGCTATAATAATTATTATAGCCGTATTTCTTTGGCCTGTTGATGATCTCCTTCATCGCTATAAGCTTGTATACGTACGAGCCTGTTTCGCGGTTAAGAGACATCCGGAAGTAATTATCTTCCTTTTGCCTGTTTATGGCGCGCTCTAACTTAATAGAACCGTTGTTGTAAGCCGCAGCGGCAAGTGTCCAGCTGTTAAATTCGGCATACAGTTCTTTTATGTACTTACACGCCGCAATGGTAGACTTACGGATGTTAAGCCGTTCATCCTTACCACGGTTTACTTTAAGGCCGTAGCTGCGCGCAGTGCCGGGCATAAACTGCCAAATGCCCCTTGCCCCTTTTGGTGATGTGCCTTCGCGAAGGCCCGACTCTACCAGCGGAACAAACTTAAAATCTTCGGGGATACCGTAAGCTCTAAGTATAGGCTCAATAACAGGGAATAACTTGTCGGCCTTGGAATGCAGGATGTTAGACTGAACATTCCGGAACCGGTGGGTAGCTATTGATTTTTTTAATTTGTAGTCGACTCTTTTGTCGTTAACCGGCAATGCCTCATTCGCAAAATTGAAATTATCCTCAGCTTTTTCTGTTTTTAGAAACAGCAGATCGGCAGTAGTAGCCTCGATGAATTTTGGAGTAGTTTTTGCAGGAAGTACAGGATTTGTACTGAAAATGTTAAGTGTGGAAATGATAACCAGCACCACTATTACGGAGCACGTAACTAGATGTTTTTTACCCATTTCAAATAACTTATTTTAATTAAACAATGGTACAATGTGCCGCAAAGGTATGGTATACAAATCAGATTATCAAATACTTAATAGATACTTAGTGTTTCAGATTTGTACACTAAGGCAAAAAATGTGCGTTTAAAGTACTGTAAAGCCCGTTTTTGAACCGCATCAAAAACTTGTTCTTTTTAACAAAAAGTAGCGTAAAATGTTGTAATTTTGTCCTCTTCACGCTGCGAAAGCGCTAAACAAAAAAACATGGTATTTAAGAGACCAACAGGTAGTCGCGACGACAAGCCAAACAGATCAACCCGCCGTACAGACGGTGGCGACAACACATCAAAACGCAGTTCATCTGCACCCGGCAAACCTTATGGCAGCCGAGCCGCAGGCGAAAAAAAAGAATTCTCTCCGGGCCGCAAGCCCTCAAATAACAGATCATTTACAGGCAACAACCAACCGGAAGGCGACAGGCCTAACAGGAGTGGTAATGCGCCATCTTTTGGTGATAAACCGCGCCGGAGCCCAAGTGCACCTTCTTACGGAGACAAGCCGAAGCGCAATGCAGGTGCATCATCTTATGGCGACAACGCGCGCCGCGGAACAGGTGCACCATCATACGGTGATAAAAAGCCATTTAACCCGTCGGCTGAACCTTTTGGCAACCGTGCCGAAGGAGATAGCAACGAAAAAGGCGGCAGAAGAGGTTATGGCGACGCAGCATCTGGCGACAGGAAGCCGTATGGCGGTAAAAAGCCTTTTGTAAGCGGACAAACCAATACTGACAGGCCAAAGCGCAGCTTTAGCGGCGACCGCCCTGCCGGCGAAGGTAAACCACGTACAGGAACAGGTTACGCCAACAGTACCGGTAAAAAAGACTTCAGGAGTACAACATCGGGATTTAAACGCCGCGATGAGAACCGTAGCGAGGCAGACGCGCCTAAACGCACCATGCGCAGCCGTAAGAACCCTGTACAGAAAGAAAGTGACCTGATAAGACTGAACCGCTACATTGCCAACGCTGGCATTTGCAGCCGCCGTAAAGCTGATGAGCTGATACAGGCGGGCGTAATATCTGTAAACGGCGAGGTAGTGAACGAACTTGGTTACAAGGTTGACCCTATAAAGGACCTGGTGCGGTACAACGGCGAAGCGCTTAAACGCGAAAAGATGGTGTACGTACTGCTGAACAAACCAAAGGATTACATTACCACAACCGAAGACCCGCAGGAACGCCGTACGGTAATGCACCTGGTAGAGAAAGCAAGCAGGGAAAGAATATACCCTGTTGGCCGCCTTGACCGCAATACAACCGGCTTATTGCTGATGACCAACGACGGCGACCTGGCCGATAAACTATCGCACCCGCGCAACAATATTGTTAAGCTTTATAATGTAGAGCTTAACAAGAGCCTTACACAAGGCGACCTGAATAAAATAGAGTTCGGGCTGGAGCTGGAAGATGGTTTTATTAAACCTGATAGTATCAGCTATGTAACTGGTGGTACCAAGCGCGAAGTAGGCATACAGATACACAGCGGCAAAAACCGCATTGTACGCCGCATATTCGAAAGCCTGGGTTATGAAGTAGTAAAGCTGGATCGTTCGGTATATGCCAACCTTACCAAGAAGGATCTTCCCCGTGGCCGCTGGCGCTACCTTGACGAGAAAGAATTGATACAATTAAAACACCTGATATAACAAAAAGGCCGTCCCAAAAAGACGGCCATTTTCATGCCATAAGAAATCTAGCAATTCACCTGTAATAAAAAACGACTTTCCAAATTTAAGTTGTTTTTACCCTGTTTTTAAGTGTGGTTTTTAAAGGTACCTGCAAGTAAATCGCGGCAAAAACGGCCTTTTAGCTGCTATTAGCACAGGTTTTTCAATATTTTGACAGGGTGTTCAACTTGCGTTCAAAATGCATCGGCACAAAAAAAGCTGAACACTTTTGAACACCGGGCTACTTGCCGGTGTACTTGCCAAATATCTCTTCTACAGCTTTCGTCCGGAACTCAAACACCTTCTTAACCTGCTTACCAACCAGTATCTTATTGGTAATGCGACCTATAGGCCCGTAAGGTATGGCATAATGCAGCAGGTCTGTCATCTCCACCCCACCCGGTATTTCTTTAAAGTGATGCTGGTGATGCCATAAAGCATAAGGGCCAAAGCGCTGTTCGTCAACAAAGTACACTTTGTCCTGCACGTGGGTAATCTCGGTCATCCAGTTCATTTGTATACCAAACAGAGGCGATACCTTATAGGTAATGATCATTCCCGGGTACATCTTAGCATCACCATTGTAAGTAGATGTAACTATAAAGTTCATCTGCGGCGGTGTTATACGTGCAAGATTATGCGGCGAGGAGAAAAAATCCCAGGCCTCATCTAGGGTTATCGGCAAATTCTGTGTGAACTTTAAGAAATAGGTTTTCATACCTGTAATACGTGCAATGTGTTACAGCAGTTTGGTTTACAGCTATTAATTACTATTGCGTGGCAATTGGCAGCCCGCGCCTGCTCCATTCGCTCCAGGATCCTACATACAGTTTAGGGCCGGTAATGCCCGCGTGCTCCATTCCCAACAACGTGTGACAGGCTGTTACACCTGAACCGCAGTGTACAATTACATTTTCGGGCTTAACATCGCCAATAGTGTCTTTATACAAACTTGCCAGTGCCTGCGAGGTAAGATACTTACCCTCCGGCGAAAGGCTGTTGCTATAAAACAAGTTGACGGCACCGGGTATATGCCCGGCAACAAGGTCAAGCGGCTCGGTTAAACCCTGGTAACGAGCACCTTCGCGGACATCTATCAAAACCCTGCCCTGGTCCTGTGCCGCTTGTTTAACCTCCTCCAAGTCCACCGTGTGCTTGTACTCTTCCGGAATAGGATAAGTAGCGGCGGCAGCTGTGGGCTGGTAATCGGCGGTGCTAAGTTCTACACCTGCGTCAGTAGCTGCTTTAAGGCCGCCATCCAGCACCTGTACGTTGTTGTGCCCTATCGACCGCAGCATCCACCAAAGTCGGGCACCGCCCATTGCGGCATTCTTATCATCATAAACTATAACATGTGTATCAGGTGTTACACCCCAGCAGGCAAGCGTCTCGGCAAAGTCCTGCAGCGCAGGTAATGGATGCCGTCCACCAAAGGCCGGGTCATCAGGGTGCGCCGCAAGATCATCATCAAGCGTAGCGAAAATAGCGTTAGGTAAATGTCCCTGTAGGTAACGTTCCCTGGCGTTTGCGCCGGCGCGTACATCTACAATAACTACTGAAGGGTCAAATATCTTCGGATCGGTGACTTCTATTAAAGGTGACATGTTTATCAGAGATTAGACATTCGGAATTACTGCTTATTGGCACTGCAAGTTAGCAAATCCACTAATTTGTTTTGCAAGGCAAATGTCAATCCATAAACTGCCCCCGTTAAGCTGCTATTTACTGCACCATTTTATTAGCACAGCAGGAACTCGCAAATGCCTCAGGCTTTGCCTTGAACACAAAGCCCATGCTTAGGATGTATCCCATTGCCTCATGTAAAGCCTGGTTGCTCTTGAACATCGGGTTGGTGTTTATATCTGCATGCACCTCTAAGCCCACGTCATAAAGGTCCAGCAGATCACAAAGCTTGTAAGCTATATCAATGGATTTCTGCACCTCGTACAACATACGCTCTTTTATGCTCATCTTCTGGGAGGTACGCTCCTGGTGTATGAACATGAACGCACCCCGCTGTTCGCGAAGGAAAACAATTACGGTAGCAAAGTCCGTTACCGCTCCCTTTACCTGCGAATCTGTCCCGATACATACTTTGAGTTTGTTACCCAAGTTGGTTTCGCGTTCTATAGCGTGTTCAACCTCTTCCAGGATGGGTGTTTGGATCACCTCCCCGCTAAATTTTCTCCAGGTCATATAAAATTGTTTAGTGAATTTCTCTGCCTGACCTTTTATGGGTCTATAAAAATAAGCGATTAACTATTTTATAAACGTAAATATCCTATGATTTATTTGTTAACACTTGCTTGAATATTAACAAGTTACAGCCACAACCGCTTAGTAGGGACTTCATCGTTCGAAAACACTCAAGCTTTCCGGCACTTGCTATTGCCTTGGCCTTACTGTATCACAAGAAGGTGTTACACCTGATACACTTTTTCACCCCAAAAAACATTCATTTAGCTGTAAAACAATCACCTAGTACAAACTCATGTTACAGTTTTTGGAGCGATGTTACACTTTTTGGGCAATTTAGGGTTCGTGATACAGTCTGGATTAGCACATCCGCGAAAACATACCGCACAAAAAAAGCCGCTCGTGGTTAGAGCGGCTTTTGATTATCGTTGTAATCGCGTTATTGTTTAGCGCTGTATTTTCTTGCTTTTTTAACAGGCAGGTGAGGTTTACCTTCGGGGTGTATCTCTGGGGCACCTACCATGGTCATGGCGCAACGGAAACCAACTTCGGCACTTGATTCATCCTCGTCCATAAAGCGGCGTGCCGCAGGGTTCATCCAGTAAGCCAGGTCATTCCATGATCCGCCTTTGAATATCTTCGAATGGTCGTTCACCAAAGTAGTGGTACCATAAAGCACAGTGTTAACCGAGTCGTTCTCGCCACGGAAATCGGGGTTATAAGCTCTGCCGCTATATTTGATAGTGTTTGGCGTAGTTGGTGCATTGTTACCTGCAGGCTGCGTTGCGCCTGTTGACGGTATGGTACCGGCAGCCGCTGCATTGTTAGCCGCGTTCTGCTGTGCTATCATATCGCTGTACTTCAGCTTTTTGTTTGATCTTGCAGGATCCTTAATAGGGCGACCGTATTTATCTTTTGCATACAAACCCTTTGTTGGGTCGGCTAGGCGCTTGGTGGTAAACTCGTTACCACGGAAAGGGTTAAAATCTTCTACCTCCTCAAACGATGTTTGACGATAGGTATCGGCCACCCACTCGTTTACGTTACCGGCCATGTTATACAGGCCGAAATCGTTCGGCTCGTACGAACGTACAGGTGCGGTAATATCCGCCTTATCGTTCAGTCCGCCGCCAACACCGGCGTTGTCGCCCGCGCCGCGTTTAAAGTTGGCCAGTATTAAACCACGGGTTTTGCGGTTTGGAGAACGTACGCCAAGGCCGTTCCACGGGTAAACCTTACCGTCGTTTATGTTTTCAAATTCGGTATTACCGGCTAGTGACAGCGCTGCGTACTCCCACTCGGCTTCAGATGGCAAACGGTACCCTTGTTTAAGTATACCATCTTCCATACGTACCGGCCTGCGTGCTTTGCCGCCTTTGCTCAGGTCAACCGGCCTGTTCTTGCCGTCAACTCCTGCGCCTGTTATCTGGCCGTTCAGGTAAATATCTGTATTAAATGGTTGCTTACCGCCAGCTTGCGCAGTAGTACCTGCAGTTGCCGCTCCTTGTGCATTACGTGTCTGGCCGCCGCCAGCAGCACCTGCTCCACCGCCTTTAGTTGCATCTTTCCAGGTGGTCATGATGCCTTTTTCGCGCAGTATATTCTCGTTGGTACGGTCAGTACGCCATACGCAGTAGTCCTGTGCCTGGTCCCAGCTTACACCTACAACCGGGTAATCCTGAAAAGCCGGGTGACGCAGGTAGTTATCTACATAGGGCTCGTTATAGGATAGTGGTTTACGCCATACCAGTGTATCAGGCAAAGCATTGTAATATAATTCGCCATCTTCAGGAAAAGTAATGTTTATCCAGTGCAGGTAATCCAGCCAATCCTGGTTGCTTACCTCGGTTTCGTCCATATAAAAAGATGGTACAGTAACCCTGCGCCGTACGTTATTGTAATCGTAAGTAACATCCTGGTCGGCACTGCCGCCAAGTACAAAAGTGCCACCTTCAATAGGAACCAGGCCGGGTCCCGGGGTTGGATGCGCTTGTTTAAAACGCAAATAACCGCCGTTTGTACGGTCGTTATAGGCAAGGCCCGTCTTTTGCGATTGCTGACGTTTACTGCAGCTGCTCAGCAATGTGCCTAAACCCAACAACACCAAAGCAGTATTAGTAAAAAGTGCTTTCATACTATACAAAAATCTATTTGGAGGTAAATTTAACAAAATCAATACAAAATATCCTAATCACAGGCGATATTAATAACAGAACCTGTAGTGGTGGTTAAACGTATAAATTATACGGCTAGTTACATTATTTTAATGTAATATTGGTTTCAGCAGCCGGAAAGGCTGCCCCTGAGGTTTTATTAATTTGAATTTTAGAGCTAAATTGCACCCAATGAAGTGTATTTATACGAACAAGTTCCTGTTGTTTATTTTACTTGCTCTACCGGGTGTGGCTGCAGCGCAAACTTCTACCAACGGAAGCAATGCCAATGCTATTTCAACTGCGGTGCCTTTTCTTAACATCAGTCCCGACTCCCGTTCGGGGGCTATGGGTGATGCAGGCGTGGCCATTTCTCCGGATGTAAATGCTAATTACTGGAACCCCGCTAAGCTTGCCTTTTTAGAAAGCAACAACGACATTTCGTTGTCTTACAGCCCGTGGTTAAGGCACCTTGTGCCGGATGTTAGCCTGGCTTATTTAAGTTACGCCCATAAAATAGATGACCGCAATACTTTTGGCGCATCATTAAGATATTTCAATCTGGGATCGATACAACTGATTGATGATAACCAGAACGACCAGGGCACCTACAAGCCAAACGAATTGGCTTTAGATGGTTCCTTTGCCCGTAAGTTTGGCAACAATCTTTCCCTGGGTTTAACCCTACGTTACATACACTCCAATTTTTCCAGCGGATCATTTGCTTCAGGTGGCAGCACCGCGCAAAACGGACCAGGCAATGCGGTATCAGCCGGTGTATCCATGTTCTACAGTAAAAACTACGGCGATAGCTCTACTTTTGCTTTCGGTGCGCACATCTCTAATATTGGTTCCAAAATCTCTTACAGCGACGGCGGGACCAAATACTTCCTGCCAACCAATTTAAAACTGGGTGTTGCCAATACTTGGCGACTAAATGGATTGAGCAAGTTTACGCTGGCTTTTGATATTAATAAACTTTTGGTGCCAACGCCTCCCATCCGGGATGCAGATGGCAAAATCATTTCTGGCCATGATGATAATGTATCGGTACCGGCGGGCATATTCCAATCCTTTGGAGATGCACCGGGCGGCTTCAGCGAAGAACTTAAAGAAATATCTTTCTCTCCCGGAGCGGAGTATTGGTACAACGAAATGGTGGCCATACGTGCGGGCTACTTTTACGAAAACCCGGCCAAAGGCGGCAGACATTATGCCACGCTTGGTGTTGGTTTAAAGTACGACGTTTTTACTTTTGATTTTTCTTACCTGGCAGCAAGCCAGCAAAACAGCCCGCTGGCTAATACCCTTCGGTTCACTTTATCTGCAAGCTTTGGCGGCACCGGTAATGCCGGCAAAAGCAGCGCGGGTTCTCCTCAATAATAATGGCTAAAATTAAAGTTGGTTTCGGGTTTGATGTTCACCAGTTAAGAGAACAGCACCCTTTTGTTTTAGGTGGCGTAACGCTTGACCACCACGCGGGTGCCTACGGCCACTCAGATGCTGATGTACTGCTGCATGCCATATGCGACGCGCTTTTAGGCGCGGCCAACCTGCGCGATATAGGTTTTCATTTTTCAAACACTGATAACCGGTGGAAAGGCATCAGCAGCCTGGTATTGCTGCAGCATGTGGTTGAACTGCTGGCCGAAAAGAACTGGCAAATAGGCAATATAGATGCGATGGTTTGCCTTGAAGCACCTAAGATCAATCCACACATACCGGCCATGAAAGGCCACATTGCCAAAGCTGCCGGCATCAGCGAAGAAGACATTTCTATAAAGGCCACCACTAACGAGCAATTAGGCTTTATAGGCCGCGAAGAAGGTGTTGTAGCGTATGCCGTGTGCCTGATAGAGCGGCCGTAAGAGTTTTTCTTCTGATAATGAACTTTTCATAGTGAGCCTGTCGAACCACTGCCAGTGCGTACAAGTTTTTGACAAGCTCAGACTGACACGGAGGCGACAGGATAATGAACTGTCATGGTGAGCCTGTCGAACCATTAGCAGGGCGTACAAGTCTTAAACAAGTTTAGGCTGGCGGGCGGCGACAGGATAATGAACTTGTCATGGTTAGCCTTTCGAACCACAAGCAGGGCGTACAAGTCTTCGGCAAGCTCAGACTGACAGGGCGGCGACAGGATAATGAACTGTCATGGTGAGCCTGTCAAACCACTACCTCGCTAGCGCAAGTATGCAGCGCGGTGCTGTGAGCGGAGTACTTGTGCTATTTTTAAGAGTTTACAACTACTCGTTAATATTAATTGTACCAAATTTAATAACTGTATAGTGCGAGAGGCACAAGTACACCATGCTTTTGCCCCACGCTGCATACTTGCGCCAGCAAGGGGGGAATTTAGTAACAAAAGCAAGTTAAATCAGTTCTCCAGTTTAGATTTATAGGAAATCGCATTATGTTGATAAGACTCTGCAATAGTTGGCAGGACTTTTAACATGGCTTTGTTTGTCGCGTGGTTGCGTTTAAAGAAGTCTAAAACGGATTGAATTTCATCGGGCATATATTTAGTCGGTAATAAAGCGATTTCCTTTCCATCTTCTAAAGCAACATAATGTTTTCCATGTGCCGAATTAGAACCAAAAATATATAAAGTTGCTTTATTCACCTTGTTGCCAAATGTCGCGATAACACGATCAAACATATAGCCTTCTAATGTTGCAAGGTTGCTCGTATCACCCACAGTTTTCAATTGTTTTTGGGCAACTAAAAACGCTATCATTTTAACATGTCTTTTTTCCTTTATCTGTTGAGATAAAGTTTGTTTACTGCATAAAAGCAGAGCTGGCAGCAGTAGTATGAAAAATGTCTTCATAATATGTTTACAAAACCAGGAATTTTTTTACTAGCCCCGTTGCTAGCGCAAGTATGCAGCGTAGTGCTGTGGGCGGAGTACTTGTGCTATTTTCCAAGAGTTTACAACTGCTCGGTAATCAGAAGATCAGATCTTCACCACCGCTTGCAGCGCACCGCCGTAGCCTACGCCCGAGTTACGGCCCATAAAGGTATAAAAGCCGTTGGCGAACAGTGACAGCCGGCGACTAAACGTGTGACCGTAGTTGATGGAACCCTTGGTAAAAGCAAAATCGCGGTTAACGCTTAGGTTGGCGTTAAAGGTTTTATTAGAGCTGGAAGAATTTTGCCCACCTATTTCAAAACTTACCTGATTGCGCTTGTTAAGCGGTACACCCAATAATGCGGAATACAGGATTACGTTTGGTCCCTGGTGGTCGAAATACCGACGGTAACCCGTCTCCACATTGTAATAGCACCCTTTTAAGAAGTTGCCGTTGAAACCACCTGTATACATAAACTTAACTTCGGAACCGTAGGAACCGTAACCCAGATCGAGCCCTGTATCCTCGTTTTTGTACAACGGCACAATGCCTGATACCTGTACCGAGAAGTATGCTTTATAATCAAAATTCACTAATGCATAGCTTAGACCAACTTGCATATCGCCCAGACCAAAGGCTTCCTGGTATAAGTTGCCGGCGTCGGTTGCGGAGTTAGATATTTGATTTGGTGCCAGCACGTTAACAATAAGGTCCAGCCGGCGGGTAAGGCCATGTGCAAAGTATACACCGTAAGCAAAAGAGTTAAAGTAAGTACCCGGGGCGCCCTTTACTTTTTTGCCCTGCGCGTTGTAAGTATCTTTAGATGTGTAATAGTTAAAGGATGGCACCACAATATTGCGGTACTTGCCCACCGGCCAGCCGGCAAAAGCCCGTTGCCCGCTCGCCACTATCAACATCAGCAATAAAAGCGTAGTAGAAATTCTTTTCATAGGTATTCGGTTACGGCATCCGGAAATCTTCTTTCAGCCAATAATATTGAAATGTAAAGTAGGTAAAATTAACTTCATGGGCTTTGTCGGCCACGACAAAATACTCTTTGCCGCTATTAGGAAACTTGTTGTACATGCCAAAGCTGCAACGCGGCGGGCAAAATTCATCAAGCAAACCAATGCCCATCAAAGCTTTGCACTTTACCTGGTCGGCAAAGTTCTGCGGATCGTAATAATCCCACACCTTCAGCAACTTTTCTTTAGTAAAGCCCGGGTGCTTTTTAATATAATCATGAAAAACCAGCGTCGGCCAGGTATCTACCGGGTACGAGCTGCCAATTGCATAGCTGTCGTGCATATCGGCATACAACGGCACCTGGAAAGTGCACAACTTTACACGCTTATCCATAGCTGCCGTAAACACCACCAGGGCGCCACCCTGGCTGCCACCCTCAACCACAATCTTATCGGCATTAAGCCTCAGCTTTTCTGCGTTGGCCACTAAAAAGTCCATCCCGCGCAGGCAGTCCATGTAAGCGCCGCGGTAAATGTATTTGTCGCGGCTTTCTATATTTACCAGGTTATACTGCTTATAGTCGGGGGCTATCACATCCCGGCTGTTGCCGTTACCGCGTACGTTAATGGTAAATACAGCAAAGTCCTCCTTGTCATAGTCGGGCTTCATTTCAATTGTGTAGCCCGGCACACGGTAAAGTACCGGCCAGTTCTTGCCACCCTTAGGTACGGTAAGCCAGCCGCGGATGGTAACACCTTCCCACGATTTCATCTCGCACAGGTAAACCACCTTGTCTTTGGTAGAGCGTTTTTTATCTTCAGTTGCTTTAAACTCCGGTTTTATGCTTTTAAGCGTATCAATAGTACCTTTCCAGAAAGCATCAAAATCCACCGGTTTGTAAAGGATTGTTTTTATCTTCTCGGGGTCAATACCGAACACACGTTTAACAGTATCATCGTACTCGGTAAGGTTGAGCATAAAGTGTACGCGATAGAAACCAGGAACGCGTTTAGGCAGGGTAACGCTATACGTTTCCGACGAATTTTTTGTAAGGTGCACCGGTACTGATGCGGTGCTTAGTTGTTTAAAATCATCGGTAAGTACATTGTAGGTAAGTTTGCCATCCTGCGCGGTGGCGTAGGTGCTCTTTACTTTCAGTCTAAAATCTATCTGGTCGTTGCCCTTAAAAATGGCGTCCTTGTTGCCGGGTTTAACCTCGACAAAAACCTCCCCCTCGCTTTTTTCTTCGTCCTGTGCGGAGGCGCTGCTATAACCGGCCAGCAAAATGCTTATGGTGAATATGAAAAATTTAAAGCCTTGTAGTAATCGCATTTAGATGTATGGTTAAAGCTCCTGTTATACGGATGTAGTACGCTGTTTGTTCTTAATTAAAAAATCTGATTTACGAATGTAATGGTTCAGCGGTTCCTCAATCAGCCTGAATAATAATATTGACACGCCATTAAGGATGATGAAAGCATACAGCACATTCAAGCTGTCGTACTGGAAAGGTGAAACCCAGTCTACCCCCCATTTATCGTAAAGTTCAAAAGCTTTGTCGTTCCAGGTGTTAAAGCTGCTGTGCAGAAGATCGTACATCCACCCTAAATGGATAAGGTAAAATATGTATGAGCTTTTGCCCAGCAGTTCTACAAACTTGTTAGAGAGGATTTTTTTCAAGATAGTGGTCTCGGTAAGCAATCCGTAAAAGAATATAGCAATACTGGTAGACAACAGATAGTTGTTGGTAATAATACCCAGCGGATTGTGCAGGCCAGCAACTTCGCCCTTTGGTATAGGCAGCGTGCTCATGAACCATACACATACAAATATCATAATAAAGCCTGCGTAAGTGGCGTTGTTCTTTTGCGAGCCATCCAGCTGTTTCTTGCGCACAATAAGCGCCAGTTGTATCCCCACAAAGAACTCAAAGCAACGCCCCAGGAAGGTGTACAGCATCATGAAAGTAAAATTACCAAAGAACCCGTACCAGTTTACGTTACGGAAGATAAGCACCAGTATAGCACCAACACCCGTTATAATGATGGGCTGTATATAGAACTTTTTATACTTCTGCGCGAAAAAGAAAATAAACGGGGCTGAAAAGTAAAATAGCTCTTCTACGGTGAGGCTCCAGCCCTGTGCAATGCCGGTAAACTTAAGCTGATCAAAAAAGCCGCGCACAAAGGTGATGTGCATAAAGAACAATCCTATCGGGTTGGCAAAGCCATTGGTAACTTTTTGATCATGGGTAAAGTAGTAGGCCACAAAAGCCGCCAGCGTAAGCAGGAAGTACATTGGATAAATACGCGCAACCCTATTTTTAAGGTACTGTTTAAACCAGTCGCCCGTAAGCTGAAAAGTATTAAAATATCTGAAAGCAATTAAAAACCCCGAAAGCACAAAGAAAATGGTAACGCCAATGTGGAACTCGTTTAGAAATCGTTGCACGGCTTGAGGAAAATTTTCATCAAAGGCGTAAGCGTAGTGCGAAATGAAAACCAGGTATGCAGCCAGTGCGCGTACGCCGGTAAGTGCCGGTATATAGTTAAGAAGAGGTTTTTGCGACAAAACTTTAACTTATTATTGGTGTGCCTAAGATAATTTATTGCGTAAGATGTGCAAAATTTAAGCCACCAGGACAAGTATTCCGAAACTGTGTAGGGTTTGTAAGGTCCTGGGAAGCTTATTCCATGACGCTAAGGAAGCTATTGAGGCAGGGTTTGTTACGAATGCTTTGTACCACTGGCAGCCGGCTGCTGCTTTAAGCTTAGCATTGCTTTGATGGTTGTTACAATATCCTGCTTGTCTGCATCGCGAAGTGCATCCAGTGCTACCAGGGTAACCTTGCCTTCGTCTGTTTCCATGTCGATATGCCCGCCGGTTAACCAGGACTTGCGATAGCAGATATCTTTTATCTGCCCGTACGAAATGTAGCTGAGCTTATTAAGATCAATAGCCATCATATCATACTTGTTGCCTTTTGGGATGGTTTGGTAGTAAAAACCCTTTTGATCAATTTTGGCGCGCACAACACCCGTGGCGTACTTGAAGTAAAAGAACCCGGCAGCAGTAAGGCCTGCCTTGAACAGCAGCATTATAAGTGATAGAAAAAAGGAGTCCCAAGCTCTGAAATCGATCAGCACCGTTTGAACGTTATCCCACCAGGAATCGCTGAAGCTGATGTTCATAAAAGTAAATGTTAACCCTACCAGCATGAGCATAAAACCAAGGAACCTGCCGCGCCAGGGTGGTAAAGCGTAAAGCTTTTCAAAGGGTTCAGGCTTGGGTGCTTTCGCTTTCTTTTTGCTGTGCATATTGGTTGTTGTTAATACATTACAATACCAGTTTTGTTCTCCGCAACATGCAAGCAAAAGAGGGACGGGTAAATAGCCCGTCCCTTTAAGAAAGTTTTACAAGTACTAATATGATCTTACTTCGCCAGATTTACCAGCAGGTTTGGCGCGGCTGCAGGTAGCTTTACTTTGTAGCGGCGCATGCCGCCAAAAGCGTCTTCTTCTTTTATAAATTCATGGTTCTTTTTGCTGATCCAGAATGTCTCGGTAGCATGGCGGCCACCATTGTCGCTTTCGTTAAAGAGTTTCCAGCAGTCTACCTTTTGATTATCCAGCGTTGTTATCACTTCGCTGCCGGTAACTTTATAGATGATGTACTCCGGCTTGCCAAAACCTGCGTCGTAAAAGTTGATGGCGAATGTTTTGCCCGCGGCGAGCGGCAGCATCTCAAACGTTTCTATGTCCAGGTTCCAGTTGTAGCATGGCGACGTAAATTCCATCTTCATGTCCTTTTGAGTATTACCCGCAACGGTGTCGGCACCGGAAATGCCACTATTGCTCCAATTGAAGGACTTGTTTTTGCCTGCCACCGTTTCCGAGTGATATACCGGCGAGAAATCGCTTACCTTGTTAACGGAGTACCCGGTGCGGTAGCTGATGGTATCGCCGCCGTACCAGTGCTGCGTAGTGGCAAATACCTTTTGCCCGTCGCGGGTGGTTATCCGGGTGTCGCGCAGCCACAGCCAAAATCGCAGAACTTTGGGGCTGGCCGGGTTCTGAAAATAAACCAGGTACTGACGCATACCGGGTTTCAGCGTAGCGGTATTAAGGCGTTTGTCTTTAAGGCCGATGGTATCAACCTGTGCCGAGGCAACCTGGGGTGTAGAGGACAGGAACAGCGCCGCCAGCAGCGCGGCTATTAGTGGTAAGGTGCAGTTTGCTTTCATGATGGTTATGATTTAATTTTATTTGCAGGCAAATGTGCCGCGACATTGCTATGCCTCAAAGTAAGTTCAACCACAGGTGCAAAGTATTTAGCAGATTGGCGCTCAGCTTCAACAATCGCTTGTTATTGTATCTACAGCGCTAATTCGGGCATCCGTTTAACAGAAAGCGGTATTGGTTGAATATTTTGCCAGCGATGTTTAAACCGGCATCCTCCGTAAGAAATCCTTTGTACTTTTAGGCATGAAATGGTTTGGCGGAAAGCTCAGCATCGTACAAATGCAGTGGATGGCATGGGTCTTCTTCTTGGTTGTCATTATGCTTACGCTGCTGCAGAACGACAGCCCCGTACAAGCTTTTGCCTATGCCATGCTGACAACCGGTTTTTACGCCATCATTGTTTACGGTAACATCAGCTGGCTGTTTCCTAAACTGTATCAGCGCGGGCATATAGTGGCTTATGTTTTTGCCGCTATACTTTTCCTGGTGGCGGTTGGTGTGGTGCGCGGGCTGGTTACCTTTACCATTTACAACAGCTTTTTTGCCATGAAGCGGGAGCCAATAACGGCTAAGATCATCTTTAGCGTGGTTACCGGCGGCGTGGTTATCTTCCTTTTCAGCTTTGTGTTCCGCATTGCGCTGGCTTATTTCACGCTGAAAAAGCAGCAGGACGAGATCATAGCCCAGCGTACCCATGCCGAGCTCAACCTGCTGAAATCGCAGGTGCAGCCGCACTTCCTGTTTAATACGCTTAACAACATTTATTACGAAGCCTATAAAGAAGCGCCGCGTACGGCTGCATTAATAGAACGCCTGAGCGACATTATGCGCTATTTTGTTGATGAGAGCCCCAAACAACTCGTTTCCATAGCCAGCGAAGTGCAATTCATCGACAACTACATCGCGCTGGAAAAGATACGCATTCGTTACCCGGTAGATATCAGCTTCACCAAAAACTACAATACCGCCCTCGCTATCCCGCCTATGCTGCTCATGACCTTTGTAGAAAACATTTTTAAGCACGGTATTGATAAGAGCAGCCCACAAAACCATATTAGCCTGGTGCTGACTGAGGCTGACGGGCGACTTACCTTTACTGCCGAAAATACCCTGCCCAGGCAACCTGCCCTTACCGCTGCATCGGGTTTTGGTATAGCCAACCTGCGCCACAGACTCGCGCTTTTGTACGGCACCGACTTTGAACTGATCACCCAAAAAAATGCCGATATTTATACCGCCAGCTTAAACATACCTATAGCATGAACCTCAGGTGCCTTATTATAGATGACGAGCCAAATGCCGTAAGCCTGCTGGAAATGCTGATAGCGCAAACCACGCATTGGCAGTTGCTGGGCAAATGCTACAACGCGCTGGAAGCAATGGATTTCCTGAAGAAGAACACCGTCGACTTCCTGTTCCTGGATATAAACATGCCGCACCTTACCGGGATGGAACTGGCCGCATTGCTGCCGCGCGAGACCAGGATTGTGTTTACTACAGCCTATGCCGAACACGCTGCGGAAAGCTACACCTACCAAACTATAGACTACCTGCTAAAACCAATCACCCTTAAGCGCTTTGTGGCAGCCACCCAAAAGATAGAAGCCACATTCGCTCAGTTGCCTGTTACCGCGCCACTCCCATCGCCAACTGCCGCAGAGCCCGACGCCGGGTACTTTTTTGTAAAAACCGGTAAAACCCTGCGCCGCGTATTGCTGAATGACATACTGTACTTTGAGGGCGAAAAGGAATACGTTCGCCTGGTTACCTCTGCCGAAGAGTTGCTGGTGTACCGCCGGCTGAAGGACATAGAAAGCCAGCTGGCCCACCCTTTTGTGCGTGTACATAACTCCTACATTGTAAACACCCAATTGCTCAGCAAAGTGCAGGACAACCACATCCACACCGGCAGCAAGCAGATCCCCATCTCCGAAAAGTTCCGCGAGGGGTTCATGGCGGTGATCAATAAACGGCTGTTTTGATGATCTGCTTTTTAGCTTTGCTTTTCGAAGACCTATACGACCCGTTAATGACCCGAAAGTAAGCACCAACAAAAAAGCCCCTGCAGTTAACTACAAGGGCCTTTACTTTAGCAGCGGTATGCTGTTACAAGTTTATCTTTTTAAAATAGATGCGGTTGCGGTCTACCGTGTTGGTGGATGGCAATATCTTCTGCGTGAATTTATTATGCTTGTCATCTACAACGCCAAAGTCGTCGTCGTTTGAGATGACTAGTATGTTGCCCGGAAGCAAGGTAATGCCCTCGGCTTTGTCATGCGGGTAAACGGTTGGCAGGTCCTTTAACAGGTCCAGCACCAGGGTTTTCTTCACGGGCACAATGCCGGCAGCGGTTATACCCGCATTGTCTTTAAGTTCCTCAATAGTTTTGCCGCCGAAAAGTTTACCGTTCTCGCTATTGTTCGGGTCGCTTACGTCGGTGGCACCGGTAAGGTCAACCTTAAATATCTTTTTAAATGTAGCCGGGCTGGTTGGTGCACCACCGTAATCGCCATCGCGCTCTATAGTCAGGAAAGTAGTTGCGTTAACGGCCAGTATCTCGCTGCAGCCGGTAAGGCCCGGGTCTTCCATCAGGTAAACATATTGTTTGGTAGCTCCTGTGGCAATATCAAACGTAAGTATGCGCAGCACAACAGAATTAGAGGCCGATGCCTGTACCGGGTTGTACATTGGCGATTGCATTATGCCAACCAGCGTTTTACCGTCGGGCGTAATGGTGAGGCCTTCCATGCCGCGATTAGGGCGGCGTTTTGCAAATACCAGGGGCAGCTTACGGCCGCCTGGGCCGCTGCCAAACGGGTTAATACGCTCAATAGTTTTGCCGGTAGCATCAAAGTGAACTATGTGCGGACCGTACTCATCGCTCACCCAAAAGGTGCCGTCGCTTGCCAGTACAAGGCCTTCCGAATCGATACCATCTGCACTTGGCTGCAGGGCCGCGCCGGTAAGGTCATAAGGAATTTCGCCCGTAGCGCCACCGCCCGCCGGGTTCGGCAGGCCATTTAGTTTGCCGCCAGACGCGTTCTTAAATTCAATAACCTGTTCCTGTACCAGCTTCCCATCCTTAAGCCTGAACTTACCTATGGCCGGTGCAAAATCGGGCTTACCAATAATAATGGAGTTTTTGGTAGTGCCGGCAACATTGGGGCCGCGGTCTGTAAGCAGGTAAAAAACGGCAGGGTCCTTTGGGTCGGCAGCAAGGGCCGAGCCGTAACCGCCGTTGTAAACCTTAACACCTTCGGCCGTGGTCATCAGCAGCGCAGGGTCCGCAACTTCGGCCATATCAGGGTAAGTAAAAGGGGTATCTACTACCACCTGGTGGTCCTTGTTGCAACCGGCAACCGCCAGCGAAAGCACACAAGCACTTAGTAAAATTTTCTTCATCGGGTTAAGCAAAAATGTTTAAACCGCAAATGAAGCGTCCGCGTGTAAATTGGGTGTTAAGGGATTGATAAATGATGGGTGGGCGAGAGTCAGGTAAGTTGAGCGTGTTAGAAGCTTCTGAAAAGTAAGTGGCCACTTTAATTGCAATTGAGATCTTTACTTTCTGGACAGCAGTACAGAGTACCATAAATAGGTATATTGTATTAAAATATTCTGGTTGATGCAAAACTACTTTTCATACATTGATACAGCTCTTCGAGTTATTCATATAAATAGAAATTCTCCCTTATCTACAGAGGAAACCGAACAATTAAATATTTTTTTCGAAAGAGTTGAAAACTCAACTCACATGAGACAACAACTGGTAAGAACTCAAATCGCACAACTCTTCCAAAGAGATTCTAACATAGAAGCTTTATTGATACATGAATTCCACCACTATTTACAAGGGTTGTTTTATCCTTTTTTATTTTATGTTAACTGGCTCGAATTTGACAACTTAAATCAAGTTCGTACTCTCATTAAGAACAATAATGAGAGTAGCTTTAAATTAGATCATATTGGATTAAACGGCCCTTTTAAAGCAAACTTTGTTTATCTGTCGCAGAAATTTGAATTATATTGGACTGACAACAATGGCATTTATGTTAAAAGTTTTAGTGATGAGTCACTGTCAAATACCATTTTTAGTTTAAATGATCTTTTGGAGGACTGCACAACAGTTTTTCAGTATAAGGTTTCATTTCCTGATAATACAGCTGAAGACTTCCATAAGTATGTATTAAATCCTGCTAATAAATGCTATAGAAGGTTATATAAATTTCTAGTTAGTAGATTCACAAAAGAATTTGTCTTTGATTTGTTGCCAATCTTTGTTCAGGTTGCTTTTACTACTACTGAACCGATTGGAGCATTTTGCAACATCGTGTCTTTTGCTAATCTTAATTTTAGAGATTATAAATTATATTCATCTGAATTCTTACTTGACTTTTTCCTGAAAAAACTTGAAAGTGTACTTGGGGAATATGAAATTGACCCTTACAACGACACTTATGTACATGACTTGCCTAATAAGGTACTTAGACACAATGGAATTACTAAACTCATCGACTTTGCATTACAGCAAGATGAATTTCTTCACTACCCATTTGCATATCACGCAAAAAAATTCCACAACCTACAACTCCGAAATCCTAATCTTTTAACCGAATTAGTAGATATTAATAGAGGCAAATTTGAGAACTTGTTAAAAACATTTGAACCAATGGCCATTCACTTCCATTTCAATGAAATGAAAGGCAGAAATGGAACTTTAGTTATAAGCAACGACTATTCATCAACTCCTGGGCCTTTAGGATCAGATTACGGTCCCTACATAAAAGAAATTATCAAACTCAAAGAAATAGTTCAAGGATTAATTACCAAAGTACAAGACATTGTCCCTCCTAATTGTCATCACGTAACATGTCCCTATTATTCCTTAATGATTTGCAGAAAATACAACTCAATTCCAAGTAATTTTGACACATGCGGGTTTCCGGATTTATTTCAAACTATTTTCCATCGGAAAATCAATCTTTTAACAAAGACAATTGACAAGATAACCAAGCACGAGGCTGATGAAAGATGGCACTTCTACATTAAAAAATCTTTCAAAAAACGGCATTTCAACTACTTTGAACGTGAAAATATTTATGTCATTACGATTGGTAAAGGTGACTTTGAACAAGAAGAAAAACGCCATATGTTCAAAAATTTCCTAGATTACTTAATCGAGAAAAAAGGAGAAACAGAAGCCTCATTGTGTGGACGAATTGAACTAGATTTTTATGGCTTTGATGATGATCCTCGTGAAATCAACGTGATTCCGGAAACGACACGTTGGATAAAAGAAACATTTTCAGCGGTACCTTATTTTTTATGCTATATCAATTTTGATTCAGCAATAAATCATTTCGAATTTATTTTACCTTGTATTATTAAGCACAAAATGATCATAAATAAAAATGATGAACTTACTATATGTTTATTCGACGAAATCGAAAAAAAGCAATTTGTTCTAGCTCAAACTGAGTCATTTTTAACATTTTGCAAGAATAATCCAAAAGCTCCAACAGACAAACTATACCGTTTACTAACCAAATTTTATGGAATTTAGAATTACAGGAACTGAAAACGACCTACAAGCAATTCATCAGATTCTTTACGACTATGACAACCTAATACAAGTAGATGAAGAATATGGACCTAACGAAGGCTATCAAAAAGAACCTCTGGTTGTTGCGCTAATCACTATAGCATCATCAGCAGTGACGAGTATTTTAACCGCTTATTTAACATCAAGGTCATCTAAGAAGAATGCAGATGTTGAAATACACAAGATCAATAGTAGCAACGAAACTGAAAGGCTGAAGATATGGCTGAAAGAAAAAAGGAAATGGCGAGAAATAGAACTTAAAGAACTTGAGCTATTAAATGAAAAATATCATCTAGAGAAAAAGCCTTGATTGATCCAATTTGCTCAGTTCATAGTCTCATTACAAAAAACCAATCATTAAATTCTAGTTCAGTCCACTATTGCTAACAAGATTACCCACAGGATATTTATACAACCATATCCCTCCGATAATAATTACGGCGTAAGTTAACGACCAGGGGAGCACTACATTTAGTATAGAGGAATCCTGTTTGCTAAACAACACCACAAACGGCAGTATGGTAAGCGCAATGGCAATAAAGGTAAGCAATAGGCGGCCTTTTGGCGGGGCGATGTTCCGCCGGGCAAATTGTGCAGCACAAAACCACAGCACCAGCCAGCTTGGTATAGAAAACATAAACCCGTAGAACATGGAGAAACCTACAAAGCCAGGGCAGCCCCAAAACCGGTAGCTTCCATCCTGCTTAGCTGGTCGTACACCAGGAACATCACCGGGCCAAGGCACACGGCGGTGAGCCAGATCTTTAAAGTGTAGGTAAAGGCTTGTTTTGTCATGAGGATGGTTGATGTTGTAATTGGATAACAAGCTAAGGGGCTAATGGTTCGGCAGGCTCACTAGGACAGATTATCTAAACTTAACCGTGCTGTCAGTCTGAGCTTGTCGAAGACTTGTACGCCTGGGTAATGACAGGCTCGCCATGACAAGTTTGCATTGTCAGTCTGAGCTTGTCGAAGACTTGTACGTTGGCCAATGGTTCGACAGGCTCACCATGACAAGTTTGATCCTGTCAGTCTGAGTTGTCGAAGACCTGTACGCCTGGGTAATGGTTCGACGGGCTCACCATGACAGATTATCTAAACTTAACCGTAATGTCAGTCTGAGCTTGTCGAAGACCTGCACGCTGTGCTAATGGTTCGACAGGCTCACCATGACAAGTTTGATCCTGTCAGTCTGAGCTTGTCGAAGACCTGTGCGCCTGGCTAGTGGTTTTACAGGCTCACTACCAAATGCTGAAACATTGCCGCATGTGGGAAGAGATGGTACTGGGCCAAACGGTGTATAAGCAATCGTTTATGGGCAAGTTGTTTGGCCGGATAGCGCTGAAAGATATGTTAAGCGACAGGCCGTTAAAACCGAACTTGCCTAGTGTACCGTCGTTCAGGATTACAGACACCGGGGACACGGAAGCCGAAAAGCAGCGCTGGATAGCCCTGCTGCAACAGCAGGACCAAACACCCGGCAAGGGCTTTGTTCACCCGTTCTTTGGCAAGCTCACCGCCGAGCAGGCCGGCCAAATGGCATACAAACATATAGACCATCACCTGCGGCAGTTTGGCGTATAAAGTTGCCTGTCTATGCAGCCAAATCGGCAATTAAAAACATTGGAAAATTGACGCCAATTTTAACCTGTAGTTTACCCTATTACTTGCAAATTTATTTGAAAATAGCCCGCTAATTTGGTGTGGTTTTTAAAGAATACACACAACGTTTTTTGCAAAAAATTGCACTTCAGCGCTAATCTAAACGTTTTTTGTCCGCAGAGCACCCGCGGCAAAAAAGTGTTCAATTTGCCACCGGCACAAAAAACACTGAACACTTGAACACTTTTCCTACGACTCGGTGAGCTCTCCGCGGAGGTCCATTTCCAGGCAGCGTTTCACCTCTTTTGGGTCGTTTATTTCACCTAACAGGTACATCATTTTGGTAACCGCAGCCTCGTAGGTCATGTCGTACCCGTTAGCTACGCCAATATCTTTGAGTTGCTTGCTAGTTTCATAGCGGCCAAGTTCTACGGTACCTACCTTGCACTGAGAGATGTCCAGCACTACCTTGCCGTTGTCAATGGCGGTCTTTAGCAGGTCTATAAACCATTGATCCGTAGTGGTATTTCCCGCACCGAAGGTTTCCATAACAATACCGCGCACGTCGGCGTTAAGGATGGTCTCTACTACCTTAGGGCTTATACCAGGGTAAAGCTTCAGCACTGCTACGTCGCTCACCAGGTTGCTGTGTACCTTTAATGGGCCCTCACCAGGCTGGCGGATGTCGTTAGCACTAAAGCGCAGGTGCACACCGGACTCGGCAAGTATCGGGTAATTAGGCGACCGGAAAGCCTCAAACTTGCTAGAGTTGTATTTGAACGCGCGGTTACCACGGAACAATTTATAATCAAAATAGATACAAACCTCAGGCACGCGGGCATGCTCGTTCTTTTTTGACTTGGCAATCTCAATGGCGGTCATAAGGTTTTCCTTCGCATCAGTACGTATAGCGCTTATAGGCAACTGCGAACCGGTGAACACCACCGGCTTAGACAGGTTCTGTAGCATAAAGCTCAGCGCAGATGCGGTGAAGGCCATTGTGTCTGACCCATGCAGGATAACGAAGCCGTCCACGCTATCGTAATTAGCTTCAATAAGCCCGGCAAGTTCGCTCCACACCTCAGGGTTCATGTTGGATGAGTCGATGATCTGCTCGAACGAGTGTACCTTAATTTTGCAATTAAGTTTCTCCAGTTCGGGCACGTTATCCATTATCTGCTCAAAATTGATCGGGATAAGCACTTTAGTAACCGGGTCGGCCATCATGCCTATGGTACCGCCGGTATATATGATGAGTATTTGGCTCATTACGCAGGTTTATCGTTAATACGGTTATACGCCGAAAACTTTCACAGAGTTTTCGGTAGTGATGTGTGCCACGTCGGCAATGGTCGTGTTTTTTAGTCCCGCTACGCGCTGGGCTATGTACGTTAAATAAGAGCTTTCGTTAGGTTTACCGCGGTACGGAACAGGTGTAAGATACGGAGAATCAGTTTCTAAAACTATATGCTTTAAATCAATTTCCGGTATCACTTTGTCCAGTCCGCCGTTCTTATAAGTTACCACGCCACCTATGCCCAGATAAAAGCCGAGGTCAGTAATCTTCTGCGCCTGCTCCAGTGAGCCTGTAAAGCAATGAAATATGCCGCGCAGCAGTTCGTCCTTCTCCTGCTGTAAAACTTCGTACACCTCGTTAAAAGCGTCGCGACAGTGTATCACAATTGGCAGGCGCAGCTGCTTTGCCCATTTTATCTGCAGGCGGAAGGCTTGTATCTGCTCATCCAAAAAGGTTTTGTCCCAATAAAGGTCAATACCTATCTCGCCTATTGCGTATACCTGGTGCTTGTGTATTACTGGCTGCATCAATAGCAGTTCGTGTTCCCAGTTCTCTTTAACCGAGCATGGGTGCAGGCCTATCATCGCGTAGCAATTGTCGGGATAAGCTTTCAGCAGGTCATCCATCAGCGGCATAGAAGCGCTATCTACATTGGGCAGAAATAGCCTGCTTACACCGGCATCAAAACAACGCTGCATCAAAGCTGCACGTTTACTCTCGTCGGTTTCGTAATACAGATGGGTATGCGTATCGGTAAGCACCATGAGGCAAAAATAAAAAAGCCTTCGTTTGCAGAAGGCTTTTAAAGTGTCAATTTTTCTTTTTAGCAGCAGGTCGTTTCCTTACAGGCGATTTAGCAGCACCTTTTGCAGGCGCCGCGACCGCTTTCTTGGCACGGATAACCTTTACAAGTTCCACATCAAACACAAGGGTGTTAAATGGTTTGATATCCTCACCTGCCCCCTTCTCACCATAACCCAGGTCAGAAGGGATAACAAATGTTGCTTTCGAACCCTGGTTCAGCAGCAGCAAACCTTCGTCCCAGCCGGGAATAACGTTACCTGCACCTACTATAAACTTGATTGGTTCATAAGGGCGGCCGGGCATTTCTATACCTGCGGTTTTCGCCTCTGTTTGGATGCTGGTATCAAACACCTTACCACGTGCGGTACGGCCTACATAGTTTACATAAACGCTGTCGCCTCTTAGCGGCTTTATGCCTGCACCATGTTTGGTTACCACATATTTAAGCCCGGAAGCTGTAGGTGTTACTGCAAGCTTATGGTCTTTTATATATGCATCGCCAACTGCTAATTCGTCAGCTTTGTATTTTGCCATAGCCGCATTACGTTCTGCAATGGCATCGTTAAGACTTTGCACCTTATCAATTTTAACGGTATAATTGATGTAACCACCTTTTTTCAGGAAAGCAGGGATATCTGTTTCATGCCCTTTAAATACACTGTCTACCGGCACTTTAATAACCGCGCTATCCTGTACAGACAGTAGCTGAAAAACCTCCATAAGGTCGCTTGGGTTACGTGATGCCTGCACCTGCGCTTTTACCGGGCTACCCTGCGCATAAGTGCTAAACAGCAGCGAATCTTTATCAGTACGCTGGGTAACATTAAAAGTAATCACATCATTAAGCTTTACTTTTTCTCCAGTACCTTTTGCTACAATCTTGCATTGTACACCGCCGGCCAGCGTTTTGGTCTCCTGTGCGCTAGCCACACTAACTGCAAAAGCTGCTATAAACAGCGTATAAACAATCTTCTTCATCTTATCGCTCATAAAAAAGCCTCCCGCAAAGCAGGAGGCTGTATATCATTTCTTAATTATCTCATCGCAGGTGGCTGCGGTGCAGTTGTTTTAGGTGCATTAGGATTAGCTTTCACGATATCTACCACTTCTAACGTGAAAGTGATTGGCGCAAGAGCCGGAATCATCGGCGGAGCGCCCTGCTCGCCAAAGGCAAGACCTGACGGAATAACAAAAGTAGCCTTTGCTCCCTTGTTCAGCAGCTGCAAGCCTTCGTCCCAGCCTTTAATAACTTTGCCCTCACCTACCGGGATACGGATTGGCTGGTATTGGCGACGCGGGTCAACCGGCATTTTACTATCTTTAGCTTGTTTCTCAGCATCTTCTTTTACGCTGGTATCGAATATTTTCCCGTTAAGCAATTTGCCTGTGTAATTTACAACGGCAGTATCGCCGGCAACAATGTTAGGACCTGATCCCGGCTTGTCTATCTGGTATTGTAAACCCGATGCTGTAGTTTGCATCTTAAGCTTATTGTCATCTGCATACTTTTTAATTCTGGCGGGTTCAGCTTTCTTAACTGCTTCAATCTGGCCTTTCATATACTCAGATATTCTGCCCTGGAAAACAACATCAGTAAGGCTGCCGCGAGGGATAACCTTTTCTACTTTAATATCATACACCAGGTATTTGCCTTTTAAACCCGGTGGCTTTGGCTGGCCTTTTTTAAATACCGAATCGATATTCATTTTGAAGGTAGCGCTGTCGCCTTCGCTCAGCAGCAATAAACCGCTGGCGATATCACCTTTTTTAGAATTTGGCGGCATAACGCTTGGCGATGGACGGCCTTGCTCGTAGGTGCTGTAAATAACAGAATCACCTTCTGTTTTAAGTACAAGGTTCACGTTTAAAAAGTCGCCTGCTTTAATGTTGGTGCCCGACTTATCGGTATGTATATCGTAAAGCAACCCGCCTTCGGCCTGCTTAAATCCGCCTTTACAGCTTGCCAGGCCAGCGGCAGCAAGCGCTATAATCACTAAGTTTTTTCTCATTTTAAAGTTTACTGTATTAATAGTTTTTTATATTCTGGTAGTATTGATTTAAACTCTGACACCACCTCGTCAAGGCTTTTGTTTGATTGCCCGCCCGACGCGTTGCGGTGACCGCCGCCGCTGAAATATTTCTTGCATATTTCATTAGCCGGGAACTCTCCCTTAGAACGCAGCGAAAGCTTTACCATATCTGTCCGCTCTACAATGAAAGCAGCGAGCCTTATACTGGCAATAGAAAGCGCATAATTAACAATACCTTCGGTGTCACCGGTATTTACGTTAAACCGCTGGATGTCGGCTTTACTAACGTAAATAATGGCAGTATTGTATTCAGGTAGTATTTCAAGCTTATTTGCCAGGCAATGGCCCAGGAAGCGCAACCTGTTTTCTGATGAGCTATTATAAATAAGATCATGTATGCGCCAGTTAACCGCGCCTGCATCTATCAGGTCGGCTACTATACGGTGCACCTCTGCAGTGGTATTTGGTAACCTGAACGAAGCCGAATCGGTTAAAATGCCAGCATAGAGGCAGCTGGCCACGTCTTTGTTGATATATTCTTTATGGCCAAGCTCGTTAATAATAAACCCATAAACCAGTTGTGCGGTAGCACATGCGTTTATGTTCCAGCAGCGGTAATCATCAAAATCCTGCGGCTCCAGGTGATGGTCTATCATTACTTTATAAGCTTTGCTTGCGCCCACCAGTTCGCCCAATTGATTGATGCGGCTGAGGTGATTAAAGTCAAGGCAAAAAATAATGGCAGCTTCGGCAACCAGTAACGCTGCCTCTTCGGTATTTTCCGTATAGATGATTACCTCTTCGTTACCGGGCATCCAACTTAAAAAGTCGGGGTAATCGGTAGGGGCAATAACCTTCGCATGGTGTCCAAGCTGTACCAGATAGTTGTACAATCCTAATGACGAACCCATAGCATCTCCATCAGGTTTATGATGGGTGGTGATAACTATTTTTTGGGGCTGGGCTAAAAGTTCTTTAAGCGAGGCTAAATCCAACATCAATTATAAAACGAGGTGCAAAGCTAAATAAATTAATTAAATACAAGTGGCTTATTTATGCGTAAAAGCTTTATGTTTCAGATGTAAAAGCCTACTTTTGCACCAATTTTTAAATACAAAATGAAAACGAACAGAACATTTACAATGATAAAGCCTGATGCTGTTGCAAACGGGCATATCGGCGCAATTTTAGATAAAATAACCAAAGCTGGTTTTAAAATTATCGCCCTTAAATATACCGCTCTTACAAAAGAAAAGGCAGGCGAATTTTATGCTGTGCACCAGGAACGCGGCTTTTTTAATGATCTGGTAACTTTTATGTCTTCCGGTCCTATTGTAGCTGCTATTCTTGAGAAAGAAAATGCTATTGCCGACTTCCGTACACTAATAGGCGCTACCGATCCAACGAAAGCTGATGCAGGTACTATCCGTAACCTTTTTGCCAAATCAATTGAAGCAAATGCTGTACACGGATCAGACTCTGACGAAAATGCTGAAATAGAAGGCAATTTCTTCTTTAACGGATTCGAAAGGTTCTAGTAATCAACATATTTCAATCCGGTTGTAATTACTGTTGCAACCGGATTTTTTGTGCTCTTTTATTTCGGTTTCGTAATAAGTTTAGTACATTTACTTAAGTACCCGATTATTTACCTGATAAAGTTAAGATCATGAAGCTGCTAATTAAATACACTATCTACTCTGTTATTATAGTTGTGCTGCTTTCACTTGCTTTAGAGGTATACCGCTTTCACCCCGAAGCGCAGTTCGCTTTCATTTTCCCGGGCATATTTCTGCTGGCCTTTTCAAGTATAATGGACGATGCCATGAAAGGTATATCTTCACGCTTGCGCTTAGGACGCAGATAGGTTAGAGAAAAATAATTTCCTCCACCAATTGGGTTTTTGCTTCCTCATTAATGCCGGCAATTATTTGAGTGCGCATCATAACCAATTCGTTTTTAATTACGCTCGATTCCATTCTTACAAAAAGCTTTTTGTCACGTATATAAATTTCTTTTGTACGGTTGGCAACCGCTTTCCCAACCAGCTTTGGCCACAAAGTGGTTATTCCTGTTTCGTCGTACCGGCGCTTTAGCTTGTAAACATTAAGCATCTGCTCAATAGCTTCCTTAATGGATTTGTCGTTTGTCTTACGCATCAATATTTCCTCCGGCTACTTTAAATAACTGCACCTCAACGTCAATCGACTTAAAAATACCCTCCACTCGCGCTACGCTGGTGTCGGTTATTAAAACCTGCCCAAAATCATTGTTGCTCACCATTTGCATTAATTTTGTAACACGGCCCTCATCAAGCTTGTCAAAAATATCATCAAGTAAAAGCAAAGGCTTAAACCCTTTCTTTTGTGTCAAAAACGTGTATTGTGCCAGTTTAAGCGCGATTAAAAAAGATTTTTGCTGCCCCTGCGATCCGAATTTCTTCATGGGCAGAGCATGTATGTTAAAGCTCAAATCATCTTTATGGATACCTGCCGTGGTACGTTCCAGTATCCTGTCGCGCTCCAAATTTCGGTTAAGCAGGGTATTAAAGTTGTCTTTCAACAGTTGCGATTCATAAACAAGCTCCACTTCTTCTGCACCGTTACTTATAAAGCTGTAATGCTGGTTAAATATAGGCGTGAACACTTCCATAAACCCGCGCCGCTTTTCAAATATCCGCGTGCCCGATAAAGCAAGCTGCTCATCAAGCACAGCCATCAGGTCGGGGTCGTATCGGCCGGTATCCGCAATTTGTTTCAGCAGTGAATTGCGGTTAAGCAACACCCTATTATAAACTATCAGCTCATCCAGGTACTGGTTATCAGTTTGGGAGATTACGTTATCTATAAACTTACGCCGCTCTTCGCTCCCTTCTATAATGATGCTTATATCATACGGCGATACCATTACCAGCGGCAGTAAGCCAATATGATCCGCCAGCCGCTGATAGTCTTTTTTGTTGCGCTTGAACTGCTTCTTCTGATTACGCTTAATACTGCAGGCAACTACTTCTTTTTGACCGTTTTTTACAAAAACGCCGTTGATCATAAAGAAGTCGGCTCCTTGCTTAATCTGCTGGCTATCTATAGGGTTGAAGTAACTTTTGCAGAGCGACAAATAATGCACAGCATCCAGCAGATTGGTTTTACCTGCACCATTATTCCCTACGAAAGCGTTAACGCCTTCACTTAGCGTGATGCCGGCTTCTGTATAGTTCTTGAAATTTAAAAAGGATAGCTGCTGCAAATGCATGGGCTACAAATTTAGTTATTTTAGTTGATGATGATTAGGAATATATAGCCCTGCGAGTTCCGTTATTAGGGCATCAATTTTGAGGCTACATTATTGCGATAAAGGAGGCAATTTCCAATAGAACAGTCGCCGGAAGCATATCGAAGAATGCCTAGCCCGCTTTAAAGATAGAATTTACCACTCTCTTTGCGCGCAGCGGAGAGAGGGCCGACGGCGAAGTACGTGGGCGATTAAACTATAACGCGCTGCCTTGAACCACGCCGCGCTGCAGTATGCGTTGGTCTATAAAGTACTGTATCTCGCTTTTTTTAAGCCCCCAGTTTGGAGCAATGAGCAATTCACGATCGCTGAGGCCAAAAAGGCGTTGAATGATAATGTCCGGACGTACCAGCGGCAGCAGTTCGCAAAGAAAATCAGCGTACTCTTCCAGGCTGAACAGCTTAAAAGGTTCGCGTTTATATTTTACGCCCATCACACTGCCTTCTACAATGTGCAGGTGGTGGAACTTAACAAATTTTATCTGCTTAAAACGGTTTATCTCGTCGGCATAGGCCAGCATCATTTCGCGCGACTCGCCCGGTAAGCCAAAAATGGTGTGAACGCAAACATCCAGTTTGCTGTTCTCTACAAGTGCCAGGGCTTTTACCAGTTCGTCGTGCGTGCAGCCACGGTTTATCATGGCAAGTGTATCGTTATAAATGCTCTCCATACCCATTTCAAGGTCCACGTCGAACCTATCGGTATAGCTCTCGAGCAAGGCTATTTTTTCAGCATCTATACAATCCGGACGGGTGCCAACACTCAGGCCTACTATGTCTTCAGTGCCATAACTAAGCGCTTCGTCGTATAGCATTTTGAGATAATGTGCCGGCGCGTAGGTGTTCGTATTCGGCTGGAAATAGATAATAAACTTATCTGCTTTGTTCCCCCTGCGGGCACGTTCCATACCCTCAATCACTTGCTGGCGAACAGTGGGCGCGTTGCGGCTAACCGACGGCGTAAACGAATCTACATTGCAGTATGTACAGCCGCCATAGCCCTTGCTGCCATCGCGGTTGGGGCAGGTAAAACCGCCATCCACAATAACCTTAAATACCCTGTGCCCCGGGTACTTCTCCTTAAGCCAGGGGCCGTAGTTGTTGTAACCTTTCTCCCAGGTTGACGCTATGGTGTCGTTCTGCTGCATTAATGCAAAGATACGGTTTTTGATTGGCCGGGTACCTATTAGAGTGTTGACCGCGTGTAAATTGCTATCTGTATGTTAGAGTGTAACACAAAACTAATTTACGCTCCTGTAAATTGTTATGCTGATCGCTGAATTAAGTCCCATAGATTTCCATACAAATCTTGGAAAACCGCGACTGTTCCGTAGCTTTCAACTACTGGTTCCCGCACAAAGGTGATGTTATTGGCCAGCATGTTGTTATAATCACGATCAAAGTCATCTGTTTCCAGAAACATGAACACCCTTCCACCGCTTTGATTACCAACAGCGGCCAATTGCTGATCATTAGTCGCTTTCGCCAGCAGCAGGCAACAGCCTGCACTACCTTTCGGCTGAACAAGCACCCATCGCTTAAAACTGTTAAGCTGCGTATCCTCCACTAAGGTAAAGTTCAGTTTGTTCACATAGAAGCTTATTGCCTCGTCGTAGTCTCTAACTATAAGAGAAATATGGATAATGGATTGCTTCATGTTATATTAAGCTAGATTAGGAAATATTTTCTTGATATACACATCCAAGCTTTCATATTACCGCAGTTGTAAAAATTTGCTTGTTAATGCAGTAATCGATGCGGTAATTTTTCACCTTTACAGAAAGAAGCATTTCGTGAAACTCACCATACTCATCTCGCGCCTGCTACTGGGCTTTTTGTACCTCGTGTTCGGGTTGGATTATTTTCTGCACTTCATCCCGTACCAACCTCCTTTGCACCCGGGCAATGCAGGTATATTTAAAGCAGGGTTAATGGCAGCCGGTTACTTTTACCCCATGCAGAAAACTATTCAGGTGCTTGGCGGCCTAAGCCTGCTCATCAACCGGTACGCGCCGATAGCTGCTGTGGTGCTTTTCCCAATAAGCCTTAACGTACTGCTGTTCCATACCCTGCTTGCACCTGAAGGCTGGCTGATGGGCGTTTTCCTGATAGTACCCAATCTGCTTTTAGGCATGGGCTGGTGGAAATACTATAAGAGCATGTTTGTGGTTAAAGCAGAGTAACAGCAGCCACAACTCGTAAATTATAAGCCTTTCACCACGAACAATAACTATGCATGCATAGTTTATTTATTTAGATTTGCACCCCTAACCAATAGCCCTGCATGGAAAGTATTCTACCATATAACCCCACGCATAAAATACGTTTTGTTACCGCCGCCGCATTGTTCGACGGGCATGATGCTACCATTAACATTATGCGCCGCATACTGCAAAGCACCGGTGCTGAGGTGATACACCTTGGGCATAACCGCAGCGTGGAAGAGGTGGTTACCTGCGCCATGCAGGAAGATGTACAAGGCATTGCGCTTACCAGTTACCAGGGCGGCCATTTAGAATACTTTAAATACATGCGCGACCTGCTGAACGAGCGTGGGGCAGCACACATAAAAATTTTTGGCGGTGGTGGTGGTGTGTTCCTGCCTGACGAGATACAGGAACTGCACAGTTATGGCATTACCCGTATTTATACGCCGGATGACGGCCGCCACATGGGCCTGCAGGGTATGATTAACCACATGATGCAGGAATGTGATTACCTCACTCCAACCCTTTCAGATCAGGAGCAAGTGAATGATGTTGTTGCTATCGCGCGCAGCATAACTGCAGCGGAACTGGGCAATACACAACCAGCCACTACTCACAGTACTACACTCAGTCCGCCCGTGTTGGGCATTACCGGCACAGGCGGTTCGGGAAAGTCATCGCTGGTAGATGAGTTTGTGCGCAGGTACCTGATGCAAACTGATAAAACACTTGCTATTATTTCTGTAGACCCCAGTAAACGCAAGACCGGCGGAGCCCTCCTAGGCGACCGCATCAGGATGAACGCCATTAATAGCTCAAGGGTATACATGCGTTCGCTGGCTACCAGGCAGGCAAACCTGGCGTTGAGCAAGCATGTACAAGAAGCGATAGACATATGCAAACAGGCAGGTTACGATATGGTGATCGTGGAGACCTCGGGCATTGGGCAGTCGGACACGATGATCACTGATTACTGCGATGTTTCGCTTTACGTGATGACGCCTGAGTTCGGCGCGGCTACCCAGTTGGAAAAAATAGACATGCTGGACTTTGCCGACTTGGTGGCACTTAACAAGTTTGATAAGCGTGGCGCATTAGACGCGCTTAGAGACGTTCGCAAGCAGTACAAACGCAACCACCAGCTGTTTGATGCCAGAGACGAAGACTTGCCTGTATACGGCACCATGGCTTCGCAATTTAATGATCCGGGCATGAACACCCTCTTTGCCGCCATCATGCGGAAGGTACAGGAGAAAACCGGCGTTAGTTTAACCAAAGAGAATTCTACAATATCAGCCGGTGAAGGGGACTCTGAAAAGATATACATCATTCCGCCTGACCGGGTACGTTACCTGGCCGAGATAGCGGAAAGCAACGCTGCATATACAGAGTGGGTGAACGAGCAATGCCGTATAGCCCAGCAAATGTTCCAGGTAAAAGGCACCCTGGAGATATTAGAAAAGCATACGCCAGACTTTTCTAAGGAAGGAAATCCCACTGGAGTATCTCTACAAGATGCTTACACCCACCTGGACAGCCATCTGCATCCGGATTGTAAACGTTTGTTAAAGGAGTGGCCTGATAAAGTTGCCCGCTACAAAGGCGATGAATTTGTATATAAAGTGCGCGACAAGGAGTTCAGGCAGTCGCTGAAGTATACTTCACTAGCAGGATTACAGATACCCAAGATTGCCCTGCCCAGGTACGAGGCATGGGGCGATGTGCTGCGCTGGCTGCTTACCGAAAACGTGCCCGGCGAGTTCCCGTTTGCGGCAGGCGTTTTCCCGCTTAAGCAGGAGGGTGAAGACCCTACGCGAATGTTTGCCGGCGAAGGCGGGCCTGAGCGGACCAACAAACGATTCCACTATGTATCTATGGGCCAGCCGGCGCAGCGCTTGTCTACCGCGTTTGACTCGGTAACCCTTTACGGCGAGGACCCGCACATCCGGCCTGATATATATGGCAAAATCGGCAATTCGGGTGTGAGTATTGCCACGTTGGACGATGCTAAGAAACTTTATTCCGGGTTTGATCTTTGTAATCCCTCCACATCGGTAAGCATGACCATAAACGGGCCTGCACCTATGCTGCTGGGCTTTTTCATGAACGCCGCTATTGACCAGCAGTGCGAGCTGTACATCCGCAAGAACAAACTGGAGCATTTGGTTGAGGCTAAATTAAAAGAACAGTACGATGATAAGGGCAAGCGACGGCCTGCTTACGCCAACTTTGAAGAAACCTTCGTTAAAACTGCCGGTTCAGCAGGAGGATTACAAGGTGCCAACAATGGCCTTGGCTTAATGCTGCTTGGCATTACCGGCGACCAGGTGCTGCCTGCCGAATTATATGAAAAAATTAAGGGATCCGCTATCTCAAAAGTACGGGGTACCGTGCAGGCAGATATCCTTAAAGAAGACCAGGCACAAAACACCTGCATATTCTCGACAGAATTTGCCTTACGGATGATGGGCGATATGCAGCAATACTTCATCCGCAATAAAATACGCAACTTCTATTCGGTGTCTATCTCCGGGTACCACATTGCCGAAGCAGGGGCCAACCCCATAACACAACTGGCATTCACTTTAAGCAATGGCTTTACTTATGTGGAGTACTACTTAAGCCGAGGTATGCGCATAGATGATTTCGCGCCAAACCTATCGTTCTTCTTCAGCAATGGTATCGACCCGGAGTATTCAGTGATCGGCCGGGTGGCACGTCGCATTTGGGCTAAAGCGATTAAAAACAAATACAAAGGGAACGAGCGCTCTCAAAAGCTCAAGTACCATATTCAAACCAGCGGACGCTCGCTGCACGCGCAAGAGATTGACTTTAACGACATCCGCACCACCTTGCAAGCGCTCTATGCTATTTACGATAATTGCAACTCGCTGCATACCAATGCTTATGATGAGGCGATTACCACTCCTACCAAAGAGTCGGTACGAAGGGCAATGGCCATACAGCTCATCATCAATAGGGAATTGGGCCTTGCTAAAAATGAAAACCCCATCCAGGGATCGTTCATCATAGAGGAACTAACCGATCTGGTAGAGCAGGCTGTACTTACAGAATTTAAAGCCATTAACGACCGTGGCGGCGTGCTTGGTGCTATGGAGACCATGTACCAGCGCAGCAAAATACAGGAGGAATCGCTCTATTACGAAACCCTTAAGCATACAGGCGAGTACCCTATAGTGGGCGTAAATACATTTCTAAATCAAAAAGGCTCACCTACTATCATCCCTGCCGAAGTGATCCGCGCTACCGAAGAAGAAAAGCAGGCGCAGATTAAAAACCTGGAAGCTTTTCAGCAGCGGAATGCAGCCAAAGCGGGCGAATTGCTAAAGCGTTTACAGCAAATAGCGATTGCAGGCGAAAACATATTTGCCGAACTGATGGAAGTATGCAAGTATTGTAGCCTTGGCCAAATAAGCCAGGCCTTGTATGAGGTAGGCGGGCAGTACCGGAGGAATATGTAGCTTTTTTAAAAAGCTCAACATCTGGATTAACGCTTCATCCTTATCTTCGCCACATGGCAAACACCATCGAAGATAAAACCTTTACCAGCCTGGCCTTAGCAGACCTTAAAGCGACGGGCACTTACGAGAACTGCACTTTTAAAGCCTGCTTATGGCCAAAAGCTTACCTGAACGGTTTCATCTTCATCGATTGCGTGTTTGAAGATTGCGACCTGACACAAGCTGATCTTGGGAATTCAGGCCTGCAGAACGCGGTATTTAAAAACTGCAGGTTAAATGAGGTAAGTTTTAGTAAAAGCCTGGATTTCCTGTTTGCTGTTAATTTTGAAGGATGTGTGCTGGATCATGCTGTTTTTCACCGAAAGAAGAATAAAAAAGCCAGCTTTACGGACTGCTCACTGCGTGAAGCCGACTTTTCGGATACTGACCTTACAGACGCTAAGTTTATCAACTGCGACCTTCATCGCGCAGCGTTCAGCCAAACCATCCTCAGGAACGCCGACCTGCGTACGTCCTACAACTTCACCATCGACCCGGATGATAACGCAATTAAGAACGCGCGCTTTTCTGTCCACGGGCTGCCCGGGCTGTTAGAAAAATACGGTTTGCGGATAACCGGCTGATGTTTTAATTGGTTACCGGCAACCGTCTGCTTCATTAATGCGTAATTAAGGCATTGTAGCTGTGTAAATTATTGGTGACCAACACCTGGCAATCACAAACAATTTAAGCTGTTACCGTATTATAGTTTCTAACGCAGGTTATACTGCCATTAATCCAGTTTATGCCATTTATTGCATCCGTATCGGGTATTGCCCTCCCTTATAAAGTACCACAGGCTGAAGTTAAAGCGCAGGCACGGGCTTTGTTCGCGCCAAATTTTCCGCAGGTAGACAGGCTGATGCCGGCCTTCGACAATACGGAGATTGTCACCCGTAACTTCTGCAAGCCCATAAGCTACTACGCAGAACCGAACACCTTTGAGCAGCGTAATGACGACTATATCAGCAATGCTTTGGAGTACAGTATTAAGGCAATTGAGGAATGCGTTGCAAAAGCGGGCATTAACAAAGAGGAAATTACCGACCTGGTTTTTGTTTCGACCACCGGCTTAGCGACCCCAAGTATAGATGCACTCATTATCAATAAAATGAGGCTGGATCCGCACATCAACCGTATACCGGTTTGGGGCCTCGGTTGTGGCGGTGGGGTAAGCGGCATGGCCAAAGCCAATACACTGGCTAAAGCCAATCCGGATGCGATAGTGCTGCTGGTAGCGGTGGAGCTGTGTTCGCTCACGCTGATCAAGAATGACTACAGCAAGAGCAACTTTATCGGTAGCAGCTTATTTAGCGATGGGGTTGCAGCTGTTATTCTTAAAGGCGACAATCACACCAACAATACAGGCGTAAAACCCGTAGCGTCCAGCAGTAAGCTGTATTACGACTCACTTGAAGTAATGGGCTGGGACTTTAAAGACACCGGCTTTAAGGTACTTTTCAGTAAAGATATTCCTACATTTATTCACCAGAACATTCGGGGAGATATAGACGCGTTCTTAACCAAACAAAACCTGGAGCTAAAGGATATTAAGAACTTTATTTTTCACCCCGGCGGTAAAAAGGTACTTGACGCTTATGAGGACACTTTGCAGGCAGAAGGCGACTTTTTGAAGAACACCCGCCAGGTGATGAACGAAAACGGCAATATGAGCAGCGTTACTGTTTTGTACGTGCTGGATAAATTTATAACAGATGGTTTTGAGGATGGTTATGGCCTGATGCTGGCTATGGGGCCCGGCTTTAGCAGCGAAATGGTATTACTGGAAATGAAGAACAATTAGATATGGCTTTTATCATCTTTATTGTTTTTGTAATAGCCCAGCGCCTGCTGGAACTGGTCGTTGCGAAACGTAACGAAGCCTGGGCTCGCGGCCAGGGCGCAGTGGAATACGGGCAAGGCCATTACCCTTTTATTGTTGCGCTGCATACGTGCTTTATTATCTCCATGATTGTGGAATACTTTAGCTGGGGCGGTACTTTCAGCATCGTCTTCATTGTCTTATTCCTGCTCCTTATCTCGCTAAAAGTTTGGGCTTTATCCTCACTTGGCAAATACTGGAACACCAAAATCCTTCGTATACCCAATTCAGTATTCATCCGTAAAGGACCGTATAAGTACTTTAAGCACCCCAATTACTTTATTGTTATCTGCGAGATCATCGTTATTCCAATGGTTTTCGGCCTATATCTCACCGCTATAATCTTCACCCTCCTGAACGCTGTTATGCTTACAGTGCGGATAAGGGAAGAAGAGCGGGTTTGGGCAGAGTAGTCTGAATCAGAATTTACAGAATTTTAGAATTACAGAATGCCTTTCTTATTTACTGGTAGAGATGCCCTTGATGGGTTATAGCAGTAATTTCGGATAACTTGCTGATGATAATATGCATATTCGGCTTTTTACCTATCTTACCTTATCTATCTATGAAAAAACTAGTTGCCTGTATTATTGCTTTATTTATTTGCAATGCAGTGTTCGCACAGGCCGATAGTACTGTCTATGACAAATTCAACACATTTAATAACCAGGTACTAAAAGGCAAGGTGACCAAAGCAGAAGCTCAAAAAAGGTTTGCTGAGTTTAAAGCTTTCCTAGCAAAGCAAACGGCTCTTAACAATGTCACAACAAATAATAACACATGGACGTTTCCGCTTGAAGGCTACAGCTACAAGTCAATAGGCGGCATAAACGGCAACGGCTACTCCGACAAAGGCTTCAGGTACCTTGATGGCAATAAGCATGGCGCCCATCCTGCCCACGATATTTTTATCAGCGATAAAAATCAGGACTGTATGGACGACCGCACGCTTAAACCGGTAAACGTATTATCAATTAAAGCGGGAATTGTTGTTGCATGTACCAACCAGTGGGATGCACAGGGCAATATGCGCGGTGGCCGGTACATTTGGATATACCATCCTGGAGGTTTCTTTACCTACTATGCCCACAACCGCCAAATATTTGTTAAACCCGGTGATAATGTTCAACAGGGGCAGAAAATAGCAGAGGTGGGTCGCACAGGTTTTAACGCTTACAAAAAACGCTCGCCTACGCACCTGCATTTTTCGGCCTTTAAATTGGTCGATGATATACCCGAGCCCTTTAATCCTTATGCTCAACTTAAAAAAGCTACAACTAAATGAGATACCTGTTTATAACACTCCTGCTGCTGATTAATGCAACTTTCAAACCTGCTGATACAGTAAGCACGCGTTTTAACGCACCTGCAGGTTACCACAGGGTTGCAGCTCCTGCGGGTAGTTTTGGCGCTTACCTGCAATCGTTACCGCTGAAACCTGCGGGTACCCAAACTAAAACCTACAAGGGTGCAGTAGCACGTACCGACGCTTACACCGCGGCGGTTGTAGACTTAAGCATTGGCAACCAGGACCTGCAGCAATGCGCAGACGCTGTAATGCGCCTGCGTGCTGAATACCTGTACAAACAGGCTGACTATAAGGCCATCGCCTTTAATTTTACCAGCGGCTTTAGATGCGATTTTGTACATTATGCTGATGGTTACCGGTACAGCAGCGAGCGTTGGGTAAAAAAAGCAAACAAGGATTACAGTCACGCCAGCTTTATGCGGTATATGACACTGGTATTTAGCTACGCCGGCACTATATCCCTGGAGAAGGAACTAAAACCGGTTCAGAATACTGCAGCGTTGCAGCCCGGTGATATCTTCATCCGCGGCGGCTCGCCCGGGCACTGCTTTATTGTGGTTGATGTTGCAGAGAATGCATCGCATCAAAAGAGGTTTTTACTGGCACAAAGTTTTATGCCCGCACAAAACATACAAGTATTGCAAAATGGTTCGCCATGGTTCAGTTTATCAGAAACGGCAGATGTGCCTTATGGTGAGCTGATAGCGGCGAAATATCTACGCAGGTTTTAGCGTATTGCGGTAAGCGGAAAAGTAAATTAAAACAAAGAGAAGTTTTAAGAGGGAAAATAGGCATGGCTATTGCCATAGGCTATACACTTAATAATTTACTATGAAAGATCTGCTGTCAAACGCGCTCCATATATTCATCATTCTTATGATCGCCTGCTTCGTAGTCGGTGCCATATTAGCCATCACCGGCACGTTCGATCATTGGAGTTCGCGCTACGTACTGAAACGCCGCCGCCAGCGCCTTATGCGCAATCGCCGGGCCGAACTGAGGAACACCAAACAGCAAGTACCAAATACTACTCCGCATTATGAGTCACGTCCCAACCGTGAAAGTGCCAACTACAATGAAAGACGTGCTTAGCTACTGTTCATAGGTACAACTTTGCCTTCAAATGAAGGGCCTATGCTAAAAACGTGCAAATTTCAGCTTATTTCTTTTTCAACAGCTTTGTTGTGGTTTTTTGCTGCCCAGAAATGTGGTTTTTGCAGGTTTTTGTCTGCCATTATACAACCAGGCTTAACTTACAAGCAACATACCGAAAAGGGCAATATTAAGTGTCTGAAAACACTTAGTGGCTGTTAGAGTTTACATGTAAATTTGTTTACCGCTGTTACAAATTAAACCTTGAGAGCGTAAACTCATCTACAAAGTAATTAAAGACACTCACATGAAAAAGTTAATTGTACTAGCCGCGCTCATCGCATCAACCGCAACAACATTTGCCCAAACGGTAGATCTGCGCCGTAAAATAGAAGTTACCGGCATAGCCGAGCAGGAGGTTACTCCAGACATCATTAATGTTTCCATCTCACTTAAAGAGTACCTGGATGGCAAGAAGAAAGTAACCATATCACAACTTGAAAATCAGCTGGAAAAAGCAGTTGCTGAAGCTGGTATAGCAAAAGAAGATTTCACCATAAACAGCTTATCTTCATGGAATTACACTACTGAAAAAAAGAAGAATCCCGACTTTTTATCCAGCAAAACTTATGGCATTAAGTTCCGCGACCTGAACAAATTCGACCAGATTTTAAGCAAGGTTGATGCAAAGGGCATCCAGTATACCAATATTGACAGTTACGATTATTCTAAAATCAACGCAGTAAAAAATGACCTGAAACTCAAAGCATTGCTTGCGGCACGTGATAAAGCTGCATTCCTGGTAAACGGCTTAGGCGATAAACTTGGCAGTGCACTGAACATTGTAGAGAACGATAACAGCAGTTTTCCTAGTCCGCGCAACGTGATGTACATGGCCAAAGCATCAATGGCCGATGCAGCAGCACCTCAATCAGACGTAGACTTTAAAAAAATAAAACTTAGCTTTCAGATAAACGCTGTGTTCGAAATCAAGTAACAACACCTAAATAAAATAAAAAGCAGGGCTATTAGTCCTGCTTTTTATTTTTAAAAACAAGATTTAAATACATGGGTTAATATTATGAACTTTAAATTAATACCATGAAGACTCTGAAAGCACTTGCAATATCTACCCTAATAGCTTTAACCTTTGCTGCCTGTGACCCTAAAAGGAATAATGCAACGCTTGGCAGCGGTAACGATTCTTTAAATTCAGGCCCCAAACCCGATACCAGTCATGCAGCACAAGACTCCAGCCGTAAAGACTCAACCAGTAAAGGCAATGTAAACCCAACCGGTCACGCTACACCTCAGCATTAGACACGTGGTGCCGGCTAATCAGCTATATTACTAACTGAAAATCAGGCTTGACATTGTAAAAAGTACCTTTTACCTTTACAATACCTTAATTGATTTGAGCATGATCCGTACGCGTTCTAAAAGAGTGCTATTGGTTGCACCAAAAGCATTTCCCGAAAAGCAATTATCCGGTTACAATACCGTGCGGCAGGTCTCTGCTCCCGGTACAATCTTCCCTTCTATTTACGAATTTAAGCCCGACGTAATCCTTTTTGATCATGATCATATGGGCGCTAACCTGGAGAATGTGCTGCGGCGACTTAGCTCAAATCCGTTTTACCGTAACATAAAAATCTGCTGCTACAAAAGTCACGAGCACACCCAAATAGATGGTTTGTTAAAGGTACTTGGCGTTAACCATTTCTTTTATAAAAAAGATGTTGAACGGGTATCGAAAAGCAAGGCTGCACTGGATGCTATAAATAACATATTGGACGCTTCTATTGTGAACTGGGTTGCCGGTATAGCATAGTTAATGCTGCGTTCCTTTCCCCCACATAATCTTTACAAAGCGCTAACACATTTATCATAAAATGCTGTTAAACTTGCACGCTGTTAATCAATTGCGCAGTGTTTCGCAAAAGATCAATTTCAGCTTAAATCGTATCAGCACAAATGAAGATCGGAATTGTATGTTACCCCACATTTGGCGGTAGCGGGGTAGTAGCCACGGAGTTAGGTAAGGCCCTTGCCGACAGGGGTCACCAGGTTCATTTTGTCACTTATAATCAGCCTGCGCGTCTCGATCTCTTTTCAGAGAACCTGTTCTACCACGAAGTTGCCGTAAGTAATTATCCGCTGTTTGACTTTCCGCCTTATGAGCTTGCATTAGCCAGCCGACTGGTTGATGTAGTACGCTTTGAACAACTGGATGTACTACATGTACATTATGCCATCCCACACGCGTCTGCAGCGTTTATGGCCAAGCAGATCCTACTTACCTATGGTATCACTATTCCCGTAATAACAACGCTGCACGGCACGGATATCACCCTTGTAGGGCAAGATCGCACATACAAACCTGTTGTAACATTCTCTATTAATAAATCTGACGGTGTAACTGCGGTTTCCGCGCATCTACGAGACGATACTTACAAGTATTTCGATATAGAAAAGGACATTAAAGTGATCCCTAACTTCATCGACATGAATAGATTTAGTCTTAAGCCCAAGGATCACTTTAAGAAAGCCATTGCACCAAACGGAGAACGTGTGCTGGTGCATACTTCTAACTTCCGTAAGGTAAAACGCACCGAGGATGTAGTGAAGATATTTGCCGAGGTGGTAAAAACCATTCCTTCTAAGCTATTGATGGTTGGTGATGGCGGCGAACGCTCGTTATGCGAACAGCTTAGCCGCGATCTAGGCATTAATGAGCACGTAAGGTTTTTGGGTAAACAGGACGCTATCGAAGAGATACTATCTGTTGCTGACCTCTTCCTGATGCCATCTAAATCGGAAAGTTTTGGTTTAGCAGCACTTGAAGCTATGGCTTGCAAAGTGCCGGTAATAAGCACGAATACGGGCGGTCTTCCAGAATTGAACGTAGATGGCGTTACCGGTTTCCTGAAAGATATTGGTGACGTACAGGGAATGGCTGAAAAGGCGATTTACATTTTAGAGAACGATGCCCGTTTAGCACAATTCAAAGAAAATGCGCTGGCCCGTGCAAAAACGTTTGAATTAAGCAATATAATGCCGATTTATGAGAGCTACTACGAGGAGATTATCGCGCTTAGCAAACAGCAGGCGTAAATAGTTTGCAACCTTTTGGCATGAAGTATGTTAATAGCAGAACAAAAACATACAACAATCATGAAAAAGATATTATCCTCGTCCCTTGCCATTTTAGCTATAGCTTTGGTATTTACTGCATGTTCCAGCACCAAGAGTACTACTGCCGATGGTTCAACATCTGCCAGTGTATCCCGTGGTAAATTTGTTGGCACATGGACGTTGACGAATGTAAGTTATGATGGCTTAGTTCCAAACGCTGTACAAAACGTGTTTGATCAGGCAGCACCAGCAGCATTCATTGGCAGTACCTGGAAACTTACTAATAGCGGCAACGGATTATATACCCTAACTAATGGGCAGTCACAAACTATCTTCTGGTCTGTTTACAACGGTGGCAGCACCGGCACACAGTTTCAATTTAAGAAGCTTTATGAAGGTGATAAAGCTAAGAACGTAGCTGAAGGATACCGTTTAAATATCTCTTCTGTAAGCGATACCGGCATGACCTTAACTTCACCAGTTGCGGTGGGCAGCGGTACCGGCTACGTTGTTTACACCTTTACAAAGCAATAAAATACTTTAAGAACTTGCGTTCACAAGAAAGCCCTTATCAGTTTTGATAAGGGCTTTCTTGTTTTTACAGAATTGTAACGGTTACTGCGCAGGAGCAAACTTAAGGCAAACGGGACTGCCAATATCCAATCTGGATACAGCCTGCATCAGCTTGCCCGTGTTCTTGTCTATCCTGTAAACAAATACATTGTCGCTGTTTTGATGAGCGACCAGCAGGAAGCTGCCGGTTGGGTCAATAACAAAATTCCGCGGGCCTTTACCGCCACTTGGCTTACGGTCAATAAACGTAAGTTCTCCATTCTCCTGGTTAATGGAGAAAACGGTAATATCATTTGCATCACCACGGTTTGAAGCGTATAGAAAACGCCCATCCGGAGAAACGTGGATATCTGCCGCACCTGTAGAACCGGTAAACCCGTCAGGTAAAAGCGTTACAGTTTGTTTTTGAGTAAGCTTACCATTATCATAGTCAAAAACAGTTACAGCGCTGCCCATTTCCTGTATCAGGTAAAGATGCTTTTTGTCTGCAGAAAAATCGATATGCCTTGGGCCGCCACCAGGTGCTATGCTGTAAAATGCCGGTTTTGCGGGAGTAAGCGGATTATCTTTCTTTGCTTTGTACTTCGTAACATTAATTTTGTCGGTGCCAAGGTCTGTGTAAAAAACATACTTTTCGTCTGGGGATAAAACGGCGGTGTGTACATGCGCTTTTTCCTGGCGGGCGGCATTGGGGCCATGTCCCGGGTCGCGGATGGTTTGTACAGCCGGGGCAATCGAACCATCTGCATTTAGCGGCAGTACTGCAATGTTACCACCGCTGTAGTTAGCCACGAACAAACTCTTTTTAGCTTTATCGATAGATACATAACATGGCGCACCGCCTAAAGTAGATACTTTATTAATAAACTTCAACGCTCCCGTTTTTGGTTCGAATGAAAAAGCACTCACCTCTCCCTCATCGTTTTCATTCACGGCGTATACAAATTTGTTGTTGCTGGATATGCACAGGTACGAGGGGTTGCTTACGCCATCAATCTGGCTTAGGTATGCAACACGGCCCGTCTCGGCATAAAAGCGATAAACAGCTATGCCTTTGCTGCTGCCTTTTGTGTAAGCTCCAACTACAAGATCAAAAGTTTTGGGCATTGTTTTTTGTGCTAATACAATAACAGGCGATAGTAGTGCTACTATCAATAATAATCTCTTCATTATTCTTTCCGGGTTTATTGATTGCAAGTTAACAAAATCAATAAAAAAGCGGCAATTAATTGAATAACGCCGCTTTCTTAGAATGGTTTAACTTATATAAGACAGCTATTAGCCCGATTACTCAGGCGGCTCATCGCCTACCAGTGCCTGCTTGGATATGGTTACGTTACCAGTACGTTTTAATACACCCCAACTGCTAAGTTCGCCTTTGAGCGCCTTGCGGATAGATTTAAACAGGATGTAGTACATAAGCTGCCTCCACAAGAAACGCTGCGGTATAATGTAAATCAGCTTTTTATAGCTCTCTTTTTCCATTTTGAAGGCAACAACGGCTACCAGCATATCTACCAATACAAACACCAGGTAATAAGTAAGTATCTTCCACGGTTTATCACCCAGTAGTCCAAATATCATCATCAGGTCGGCCAGTGGCGAGAACAGCGGAAGAATGATCTGGAAGATGAGAATGTTTGGCATGCCTACCATCCCAAAAAAGTTATACTTTTTGTTGAACAGCGCATCCTTGTTCTTCCAAAAACTTTGCATTACGCCAAAGCTCCAACGGAAGCGTTGTTTTAGCAGCATATGTATCGTTTCCGGAGCTTCGGTATAGGCCACTGCCTCTGCACTGTTTCTTACAATATAGCCTTGTTTAAGAATACGCATAGTTAAATCGCAATCCTCCGCCAAAGTATCATAGGTAAAACCACCAGCCCTGAAGATGGCAGATTTACGAAACGCCCCTATTGCACCCGGCACAACCGTAATGCTATTAATTAAGTCAAACGCGCGACGATCCATGTTCTGCGCGGTAATATACTCTATAGACTGCCAGCGGGTAATAATGTTTGTTTCATTAGCCACTTTTACCGTACCAGCAACGGCACCTATTTCCTCATCGGTAAAATAGATCATCAGTTGGTAAATGGCATCACTTCGCAGTTGAGTATCGGCATCAATACAAACCACAAAATCACTCTGGGCATGTGATATGCCAAAGTTAAGCGCCGATGCTTTTCCGCCGTTTGGTTTGGTAAGTACTTTTACTAAAGGGTGATCGGCATACGCATCTTTTACTACCTGGTAAGTACTGTCCTTGGAGCCGTCGTCTACAAATATGATCTCAAAATTAGGGTACTCCAGCTTAAGAAGGCTCTCAATGGTAGCAGTAGCGGTAACCTCCTCGTTGTAAGCAGGGACGATAATACTTACGGGTGGCAGTTTTCCGGGTTCCGGCGTTTGCTTTTTATCTTCAAAAAACTGCCTTACCGCAAGTATCCCAATAAGAACTATTCGACCGATAGCAAGGAATATTGCAGATAGGAACAGGTAGAAAATAAACTTGTTACCCAGGAAAAACCCAACAATTACTACGTCATAAAATCTGCCCCAAAAAGTTTTATCATCAGATGTTGGTGGCGGCATCAGATCATCCTTCGTCTTGTCCAACACATCTGCAATGGTCGTAAATTGGTAACCATGACTTTTGAAGTAGTGGATGATCTCCGGCAGCGCTTTTACCGTCTCCTCACGGGTATCGCCACCTGCATCATGCAGCAATATCATCGATCCATTATCCCTCTGCCTTATAGTACGCGCAACAATACTATCTGCAGTAACGCCGGGCTGCCAATCCCACGGATCTATGGACTCGCCAATGGTAATATAGCTTTGCTTGCGGCTTTCAGCTACGGGTATTACCTCTGCTAGTGTTTGCGGCTCGGCATCTGCGTTAAATGGCGGACGAAATAGTATGGTACTGCGCCCGGTAACAGACTCGATCAGTTTGCGGGTGGCATTCAACTCCAGGATCACCCTATCCAGGCTGATTGTAGATATATCCGGGTGGAAGAAGGTGTGGTTACCTATTTCGTACCCTTCGTCATAGATTCGTTTAAGGAGCGGTATATTTTTCTCGGCCATTGAGCCCACCACGAAAAACGACGCTGGCACCTTTTCCTTTTTAAGGATGTCCAATATACGCGGTGTAAATTCCGGGTCGGGGCCGTCATCAAAAGTCAGTACAACTTTCCCTCTTTTTTGCCCGTACCGGCGTATAACATACTTAGTAGGGAGCTTAATATAATCCTGACCGGTAATTACAAAATTGTTGGGATCCATCTTCACGCGTATCTCTCCCGCACGCGGCACTGTTATTAAGTCGAGCACCTCTCCGCCTTCCCCTGCATAATCTATCTTATCATTTAAGCCAACGGTTGTCAGGTGCCGTATGTCTACCCCGGTCTTTTTCAACGAGTCAATAGAAAGGTTCTTTTGGAAGAACGTCCATAAGCGTGGGTCTTCGGCACCAAGCCTCCAAAGCGCTACACCGCCGGTGGCCCAATCATCCGCCATGCGGATGATGTTAAAGTTTGTTGCCGCGTCGGCAAAATAAATAGTATGGTCAAACCCATCGTTACCCAGGTAGCTAAAGTGCAGGTTGGCCGATACCGGATCAAACACGACGGTTTTTTTCTTCTCGTGCGCTGTACTAATTGCTTGTTGATAGCCTGCTGATACGCCAATGCTGTTTTCAGGCCAGTCATAACCACCTCCGGCAAAAGTTAGTATTACTTTTTCACTAGGTATTTGATTACAAACTTCGTCGAGTATTTCTTCCACCCAATGCTGGTTGCTCACCTCCCCGGCGTTACTACCATCATAATGCTGGTCTATTGCCATCACAAACAGGTAATCGTTTACGTGCTGCAAGCGTTTAAGATCATATGCTTCATCTTCCGGCACGACATTTTGTGTAACAAGCAGGCCATTAGCGTGCATAGTGGCATATAACTCCTTTTGGAAAGCTATATAGTTCTTTCCATTACGATCTTTTACATCGTCAAGGTCTACGTTTATCCCGTTAAACTTGTAGTGCTTAAGTTTACTTACCAGGCTATCTATAAAAGCAGTCCGCAACGGTTTACTGCCAAAAATATGCTCTACTTCATCTACGTCGTAACCACCCTTAACGTTATCATAATTGGATAACGTAACCAACACCTGCTTCTTCCAACGCTTATTAAGGTTGATAAGGCCGGTATCCAGCTGAGTTTTTAAAGTATCAGCATGCTGACTAAAGCCGAAGCCCTCCGTAACTACCATGTCCAGATGTTTGAGGTATTGCTGCAGCGAATTATAAGCCTGCGGCTCCCAAGGCCGGTAAAAAGCTACGTTTAGGCGATTTGCATTATTTGGGTGCTTAAGCTGATGGTGCCGGCGTGCACGCGCCAGTTCTTCTATAACAGCTTTCTCGACTTTAAAATCTTTATAGCGCTTAGATTTTTTTAGTGCATCGAGGTCCTCTTTAGAAATTTTTTTGGGGGCAGGGTCGAGATTGGGGAGCAGCGGATACTCGGTAGAAGTAATAGTTATGGCCGCAGCTATGCCACCAACAATAATTACAACAATAAAGAACCGGCTGATCCATTTAAAGCGGTTCCACCTGCCGGGATGATCAGCCTGAAAGACCTGTTTATTGGACATGAAAACTTCTTATAACGATAGGGTACTGCAAAGACAAAAACAATGCACTAATATATTATTGCTTGTGCGGCTGAACGTTTGAAAAATCGACGCCACATTTACAGTTGCTGCCACAGCTTTTTTTGGTAAACAGCTGCTTGTAAACCATACGGCCAACGTAAAATACAGCTGCTGCAAATAATACTACTATAATGATGGCCTGTATATTCATCGGTACAAAATTAATACTTTTATATATACGCAACTAGCGTTAAAAAAGTATACTATTATTTATGCATGAATGCAGTTGTGCCGCCTACCCAATCAAAATCTTTGTTATAACGCACACCTATCATCTTGCCGCGGCTTAAACGCGCCAGGTTGATGGCGAGAGTAGGCTTTTCGTCATTATCAGGCCATAGGTAAAGCAGGCGAACTTCAACCTTAACTCCACCATCAGGCGACTCCACCACCGGCTCATAGCTAACCTTCTCCTGCAGTATCCAGTTTTCCGGGTCAGTGATCTTTTCGATGTCGCCATCCATAATGTCTATGATGACACCCTGCCCTGCAAAGCTGAACAGCGGTTTAAGCACGTAGTTCTGCAAATCTTCGGGCACTTCTTTTACCTCGTGCAGGAACTGTGTTTTTGGCACATATGCACCTTTTAAGAAGGGCATTGTAAATTTACTTATGCGGTAGAACCAGTTAGGATGGGTTATCCATTCAACATCAAGCGGCTGCCGGATATCCGGCGCTTTATTGAAAATTTTAGGATCGTTATCTATTTCGTCGAATATCAACCTATTGTAGATGCGGCGAATGCGTTTTTTCTCCTCACCCATCATATAAAAAAGCTGATGGCCTTCTTGTATCAGTTCTTCAAGCGATACCACTGGCGTACCCAGGTATTTCTGCGTGATATAAAAATCAACAGCAGTTTTTTGATTAGGGGCATTCACGTCCATTAGCACCACCTCGTCCGGGCTGTAAGGGCCCAGGATGGTCTCTTTTAACAGCTGCAGGTATGATGCCTTGTCTAACCCGTTGAAAAAGATAGTTTGATTACCATGAATGTTAAAGGTGTGCCTGTAGTTTTCTGCAAGGTGCACCTGGAAGCCATATAGTGATGGAAAGCCCTGCAATTCAATCAGCTTAGGAACAACATTCCCCGCTTCGTCTTTACAAATGCCAAAATCCAATGCTATAAAGTGCGGGTGCCCGGTCTCATTGGCCACCTTCCACTTCTCAGGAATAGCCCTTTCGGTAAGTTCTTTAAACCCCGGCTGCAATATGGTATCTATGATCTCCTCTCCTGCCTGGATCAGCTTATCACGAAAGTCATCAGTGAGAAACACCGGAGACTCGGCAATGCGAAACTCAATAGGTTTTTGCAAGACTGCATTAAGAGACAAAAGGAACTCAGCGTACTTATCTTCGGTAAAGTTCTCATTAAAAGCTTTTCTCAGCAATGGGTTCATAATGGTAGCTATTTATAAAATCCAATTAATGATGCTGAATAATAGTACAGCGCGGCTTTAAACTACTCTTTCTACTCCCAGTATCGCTTCATTCAAAAAGTTCGGAATGATTGTTTTTTGGGTAAGTGCAATTTTATCAGGGTCATCCAATCGCTCCAGCATCTCTTTATACTTGGCTTCGCAATGCTCGTTTATCACCTCGTCTTTTTTGTCTTCACGCAACAGCATGCTTTTGATGCCAACAGGATCTGCTTCCGGGTGAAACTGCGTGGCAAAAAACTCTGGCGTAAAGCGTATAGCCATCATAGCACGCGGAAGGTCTACATACGGGCGTTCTTTTTCCAGTGCCAACAGCTCCATACCCAAATCATCGAAACGTTTACGATCAGAGTTGATTACCTGCCAACTGCGCGAGTCTACCGTGTAGAACGGGTCTGGCAATCCTTCAAATACCTGCTCATGCTGTGCCCCGGGCGTAAAGTGTACAGGCAATATCCCGAAAGACGGCGACTTTCGCATGTTTATTTCGCCGAGCTTGTACTTACGGCACATCAGCTGGAAAGAGTGACAAACAAAGAAAACGTGCTTCTTATCCGTCCTGTTACCCAAGTTATGATCTTCAAGTTTATCAATTAAACGAAAGTACTTCTTCTCCCATTCGCTGCCTTCACTTTCCAAAGGGCTACCTGGCCCGCCACTGGAAATGTAAGCATCGAAGTTCACGCCCGGCACCTGTGCTTTGCGGCGTACATCAAATACTTCGTAGGTTAAATTAAGGCCATGCTCTGCCTTATAGCGCTCCAGTATATTACGGAAACCACGCATCCCCTCGTTTGCAATACCATCGTACAAGTCAAGTATCGCAACCCTTATTTCCGGTTTATCTGTGTTCATCTATCTATCTCAGTATTTTCCATCAGGCAAATGCCCAGGCTATACTCCTTTTAAAGTTTGCGATGTAATGTAATCCACTACATCTGCAAAGTTATTATTTTGATTGTAAACGGCCAGTTGCCTGTCGGCGCCTGTACCATGCTCTAAAATTTTGTGTATGTATTGCAGGTCTTCCCTACAACCCAGGTCATCAACTACATCGTCTATAAAATCCAGCAGTTCCAGTATCAGTGCACGGGTGTTTACTTCAAGCTCCTTGCCAAAGTCAATCATCTTGCCGTCTATACCATACCGGGCAGCACGCCACTTGTTCTCGTTAATTAGCGCACGGTTATAGGTAATAAACTTCATATTTTGCTGACGAAGCTTATACAGCTTGGCGCAAATTGCCTGGAACAACGCTACAAAAACCATCGTTTCGTCCACCAGCATAGGGCAGTCGCAAATGCGGAATTCAATAGTCTCAAAGAACGGATGCACGCGCAGGTCCCACCATATCTTTTTCGCATTATCTATACAATTGGTTTTTACCAGCAGCTTTATGTAGTTGTCGTAATCTTCAATACTGGCAAAGTAATCAGGTATGCCGGTGCGCGGAAACTTGTCAAAAACCTTTGTGCGGAATGATTTATAACCGGTGTTTCTGCCCTCCCAAAAAGGCGAGTTAGTTGACAGCGCATAGACATGCGGCAGGAAATACCTCGCCTGGTTGGCTATGTGTATAGCCATATCGCGCGACTGTATACCAACATGCACATGCAAGCCGAAGATGAGGTTCGATCGGGCGGCTTCCTGCAACTCATCTACTATTTCAAAATACCTTGGGTGATCTGTTATCAACTGATGCTGCCAGTGCGAGAAGGGGTGCGTACCAGCAGCACCTATACGCAACCCAATATCTCCTGCAAGCTGCGCCACAGTACCCCTAAGCTTTGTCACCTCTGCACGTGCTTCTGCTGTATTGCGGCAAATGTGGGTGCCCACCTCAACCACAGCCTGGTGCATTTCGGCTTTTACCTGGTCTTCATGTATCTTTTGCGCGCTGTCAACAATCTTTTGCTCGTGCGACTTTAACTCCCTTGTTACAGGGTCTATCACCATGAATTCTTCTTCAACACCTAGGGTGAACTCGTTCATAATTGGTTAGTGGTTAGGTTGCATTTATTTCTTTGCTGCAGGCTTTTTAGCTTTCGGCTCAGCGGCCGCTTTTGCTTTCTTAGGCCTTAACTTTGGTTCTTCTTCAATCGGGTGGTCTACTGTGCTTACTGTTACATCCTTTATTTTAGAAGCCTTTGATTTAGCAACAGCTACCAGCGGTTTACCCGCCGTGCCCGATCTTACAAATTCTCCCCACGTAAGGTTATCCTGGTTGTCTTTTTGTGTTTTTGCACGCTCAATGGCATAATCGGCAGCGGTTTCTACCACCCATTCAAAATTATCCTGACCAACGCTGGTTACTTCTGCATCCGGTGCAGGGTTACAAAAATCAATCGCGTACGGTATACCGTCACGTACGGCAAATTCTACCGTGTTAAAATCATATCCCAGATATTGGTTCAACTTTAGAACATAGTCGGTAATTGTATCCAGCATCTTTTTCTCGGCCGGTGCTTTGCCGTGTTCGTAACGCAGATGGTGCGGGTTACGCGGTTCGTACTGCATAATACGTACATGCTTACCACCTATGCAATAGCAGCGGAAATAGTCATCAAATATGATCTCCTCCTGCAGCAGCATTACCAACTGTTTGGTTTGGGCGAATTTTTCCCACAGATCTTCTTTATCGCTTATCTTGTATACGTCGCGCCAGCCTCCACCATCAAATGGTTTCATGTAAGCGGGAAATCCGACATAATCAAATATAGCATCCCAATCTAAAGGAAAAGCCAGGTTGCGAAAGGAGCGATCAGTAGTGCCATCGGGATGATCCTTTGAAGGCAACAGCACAGTTTTAGGTACAGGCACTCCCAACTTAACTGCAAGCGCGTTATTAAAAAACTTTTCATCGGCGCTCCACCAAAAAGGGTTGTTAATAACGGCAGTACCGCTTATTGCAGCGTTCTTTAACGACGCCCTGTAGAAAGGCACATCCTGCGAAATACGGTCCACAATAACCGAGTAGCCCAGTGGCTCACCCTGTATCATTTTGTCAATACGAACAAACTCTGCCGAGATATTTTTCTCCGCCTTCTCGTTGATTCTATCTACAAAAGCCTGTGGGAAAGAGTTCTCTTGCCCAAATAAGATGCCTATTTTTTTCATGGTGGTATATGTTTATCGAATTAGTCAATTGTCATATTCAAGAACGTCGGCAATCATAAATGTATTTCCTGCCCGACTTACCTTAATATCTCTATGATGAATGTATTTCTCTTCTGTGTCCGAATCTTCAATAACAACATTAAACAGAAAAGCGTTGCCGCTTTTACTCTTTAATGAACATCTGGTGATCCTTGGTTTTACCCAATCCGGCTGACCTATTATGATGCTGCCTGTATTGGCAAGCTTTGTATTGTATCTATTGCTCCACTTTTTTGAAAACTGCGCCTCCGAAAGGCCATCATACTCCCGGCTTATAGCGTCTGTTTTATATTCCAGGTACTGCTTCGTAAATATCTTGCGTTCATAGTGAGCACTTACATCTGCCTTAAAGTAACGGTTTATACTATTCACCAGCCAGGTTTGCGCCTTAGCCTCGTCAGCAACTTTGTATTGAGATGCAGCAATATCCGTCGACCTCATCCAGCGTATTTCTGGTTGCTGTAACAAGCAAAACGTATAGAAAAGCAGGTACTTCATTACTTTAAGGTTGATAAATAGTGCGGGAACATTTCCTTCCAGATTGGCCAGTCGTGCATAGCATACGGTCGGATGTCCAACCAATGATTAATGTTCTTTTCGCGCAGAATGTTTGACATATTGATGTTGTAATCTTTGCAGATGTCATAGTCTGACGTTCCGAGAATGATATTCATGCGCCACAACCACTCATTGTTGCTTCCGGGTACAAAATCCACCGGATTGTTATAGTACACGTTCTCGTCATGGTAGCCGTCCGTAAACATTTTAATGTCAAATGCCCCACCCATGGTGAACAGGTGCGCCACTTCTTCCGGATGCTTAAAGGCAAAGTTGGCCGCGTGATAACCGCCAAAGCTGCATCCTGCTACACCTATTCTGCCAACACCCGTTTCATGCTGTGCCCAGGGGATCAGCTCATCGGTAAGCATTTTATCATACCACGCGTAATTGCGGGCGCGGTCTGCCGGATGGATGCCTTTATCATACCAGCTGCGGTCATCAATGGTATCGGGGCAATATATTTTCACCAGCCCCTCGTTAATAAACCAGGCAACGCTGTCGATCAATCCCTGATCTTTATTCTGGTGAAAGCGACCCTTAGTGGTTGGAAAGAGTATTACGGGATAACCCCGGTCGCCAAATACCAGCATTTCCATGTCCAGATTCAAGTTAGGTGAATGCCAGCGGTGATATTGCTCTGTCAAAGTATTTCTATTAAGATGGTAAGATAGCAGGATAGTGAGTAAATGTCAATATCATGCCAAATAAATGTGTCTTCACATTTTAATGAAAAGTACGCTTACCTTTGTGCCCCTTAATTGTTAAACTATATGTACCTATACAGTACAACTACTAAAATGACTATTACCACACAGGAATTAATAATAAACTCTGACGTACTCGGGCGCGACGTTACCTGCACCCTGTTGCTGCCATCTGACGAGGGTGTAATGGAGCCTATGCACCTGTTATTATTAAACGACGGGCAGGAACTGGGAAACTTAAAACTTGTGGATACCATGGAAAACCTGTACGAGCGCAACTGTTTACGCCCGGTACTTGTGGTTGCTATACATGCAGGTGAAGATCGCCTGCAGGAATACGGCATAGCAGGTAAAGCGGATTATAAAAACCGCGGCGATAAGGCCAACCTGTACACTCAATTTATTGTTAACGAACTATTACCAGGGATATACCAGGAGACCGGCATAGAGCATTTTGAAAGCACCGCTTTTGCGGGATGCTCCCTCGGAGGGTTAACCGCGTTTGACGTTGCCTGGAATAACCCGGAACTTTTTGATAAAGTTGGTGCTTTTTCTGCGTCCTTCTGGTGGAGAAGTAAGGACCTGGCGAAAGGTTATACTGCTGACGACCGTTTGATGCACAGCGTTATTAAAGCTACCGAAGGCAAACCGGAATTAAAATTCTGGCTGCAGACCGGTACCAGGGACGAAACTGCCGACCGGAACAAAAATGGCATTATTGATTCGATAGATGATACTATCGATATTATTATAGAGTTGGAAAAGAAAGGCTACACCCGCCCTGCAGACATACAGTACCTGGAAGTAGTAGGCGGTAAACACGATACAGAAACCTGGGGCAAAGCAATGCCCAAGTTCCTGTGCTGGGCGTTTGGAAAATAGATAGACATAAACGGGAAATTATCTTTTCTGCTTTAAAATGTTTTATTTGTCTGTTCGTCTTTAAGCTTACATGTACAACCTAATTCTTCCTCTTCACTCGCTTATCCGTTGGCTGGTGCTGGCCATTTTGCTGTTTGCTATATGCCGTTCTTATCATGGATGGCTCGCTAAAAAGGCGTATACCGACTTTGATAACAAGGTAAGGCATATAACGGCTACTATTTCGCATATACAATTCCTATTAGGATTGTGGCTATATGTAGTAAGCCCAATTACCACGTATTTCGTTCACAACTTCGGCACGGCAGTTCGGATGCGCGATGTACGATTTTTCGGTATGGAGCATGTCACCATGATGTTTATTGCCATTGCAATTATTACTGTAGGTTCATCTAAAGCTAAACGTAAGGCTAACGATCTTGAAAAGTTTCGCACGCAGGCCATTTGGTTCAGCATCGGATTATTAGTAATCCTGAGCTCTATTCCCTGGGCTTTTTCACCATTGGTACACAGGCCATGGTTTAGGGGATTCTAACAGCAATGCCGCTTAAATGCACAAAAGCAGATATCACAGTACGTTAGCGGATACATTAAGTTGGAATTAACTCTCCATCAAACAATTGTAAAAACCAGTTGCCGTTTTTTTATCCCATTTAATAACCGTACCTTTGCGCAAAATTTAGAGTCCGCATTTTATGCAAAAAATAAGAAATATTGCGATCATCGCACACGTTGACCACGGTAAAACCACTTTGGTTGACAAGATTTTACACAGCTGCGAGATCTTTCGCGATGGCCAGGAAACTGGTGAATTGATACTTGACAACAACGATCTTGAACGTGAGCGTGGTATCACAATCGTATCTAAAAACGTATCAGTTAAGTACAAAGACGTTAAGATCAACATTATTGATACTCCCGGTCACGCCGACTTTGGCGGCGAGGTTGAGCGTGTATTAAAAATGGCGGATGGCGTACTATTACTTTGCGATGCATTTGAAGGCGCTATGCCTCAAACCCGCTTTGTTACCCAAAAAGCTCTGGCACTTGGCTTGAAACCTATTGTGGTTGTAAACAAAGTAGATAAAGAAAACTGCCGCCCTGAAGAAGTTTACGAACAGATATTTGAACTTTTCTTCAACCTTGAGGCAACTGAAGATCAACTGGATTTCCCGGTTATTTACGGTTCGTCTAAACAAGGCTGGATGAGCACCGACTATAAAAAACCAACGGAAGATATCTTCCCGTTGATGGATGCAATTTTAGCTAACATTCCACCAGCGCCTATAAATGAAGGTACTTTGCAAATGCAGATCACCTCGTTAGATTACTCATCTTTCGTGGGCCGTATTGCTATTGGCCGTGTTGCCCGTGGTGTTATCAAAGAGAACCAGCCGGTATCATTGGTAAAACGCGATGGAACTATCCAGAAATCACGTATCAAAGAACTTTACACTTTCGAAGGCTTGGGTAAAGTCAAAGCTACGTCGGTAAGTGCCGGTGACATTTGCGCTGTTGTAGGTATAGACGGCTTTGACATTGGTGATACCATTGCTGATTTTGAAAACCCTGAGCAATTAGAGGTAATCAAAATTGACGAGCCTACCATGAACATGCTCTTCACTATCAACACCTCACCTTTCTTTGGTAAAGAGGGTAAGTTTGTAACATCACGCCACCTGCGCGATCGTTTGTACAAAGAGATGGAAAAGAACCTGGCATTGAAGATAGTTGAGACCGAATCTCCTGATTCATACCTGGTGTACGGTCGCGGTATTCTTCACTTGTCGGTATTGATCGAGACCATGCGTCGCGAAGGCTACGAGCTACAGGTTGGCCAGCCACAGGTTATCATCAAAGAAATAAACGGTGTTAAATGCGAGCCGGTTGAAACTCTGATTGTTGACGTACCAGGCGATGTTGCCGGTAAGGTTATTGAGCTGGTTACACAGCGTAAAGGCGACCTGCTTGTAATGGAACCAAAAGGCGATTTACAGCATTTAGAGTTTGATATCCCTGCACGTGGTATTATCGGTTTACGTAACAACGTACTTACTGCCACTGGTGGCGAGGCAATTATGGCTCACCGCTTTAAAGCATATGAGCCTTGGAAGGGCCAGATTCCGGGCCGCTTAAATGGTGTACTAGTTTCTATGGATACCGGCAAAACCACTGCTTTTGCAATTGATAAATTACAGGATCGCGGCCGTTTCTTTATCGATCCGGGTGTAGATATCTACGAAGGACAGGTACTTGGCGAGCATATTCGTGATAACGATTTGGTTATCAACCTTACTAAAGGCAAGCAGTTAACCAACATGCGCGCATCAGGTAGCGATACCAACGTACGTATAGCCCCTGCTATCAAATTCTCGCTTGAAGAATCAATGGAGTACATCCAGGCTGACGAATACATTGAGGTAACCCCGCAAAGCATCCGTATGCGTAAGATATACCTTAACGAGAACGAGCGTAAAATAAACGCTAAAAAGTTCCAGAGCCAGTAATTGGGTCTTACTTAATATAAAAGGCATCCGTTTTACGGATGCCTTTTTTGTACCCGGTGTTTGCAAAACCACCCAGCCTCTGTACATTAATCACTGCTCTCTAATTACTATCTTTGCCAGCTACCATGCGCATACCAAGCATTCCCGGTTTTGATCAGCAAGCTTTAGAAAAGTATTTTAAGAATACGGGGTGGTTGCTGATTGCCAGGGTAGGCAGCATGGTGGTCAAGTTTTTAATCAACAGCGTATTGCTGTCGAGGTATTTAAGTACTGAACAGTTTGGCATCTTAAATTACCCTATGGCTATTGTAACTTTTACAATGGCTATTGCTGCGCTTGGACTAGACGGTTTTATCACCCGCGAACTGCTGAACCATCCTGAACGTAAAAACACTTTATTAGGCACAGCTTTTTGGATGCGGCTTACAGCCGGTGTATTAACCTTACCGTTGGTATACATTGTTTACCTGCTGTTATCACTAGCAAAACCGCTGGAAACCCCGCTTACCTATGTATTAATAGTCGCCTGTTCCTCGGCAGTGCAATCGGTAAACATTATTGACAGCTTTTTCCAGTCCAGGGTGCAGGGAAAAAACATTATGTATGTTCAGGTATCCGGAAATATAATTTCCGCCTTAATTAAGCTTGTTTTCATCGTACTTAAGCTGCCACTGATCTGGTTTATCTGGTCGCTGTTGTTTGATACCTCACTACTGGCGTTAGGATACCTGGTGTTATATAAAAGAAATGGCAACAGCATTAGCGAATGGCGATACGATAAGCGCATCACGGGCTACTTGCTTAAACATTCGTGGCCGCTCGCATTCTCGGCCATCCTGGTAACTATATACATGAAAATAGACCAGGTGATGATACCTATGTTTACTAAAGCGAGCGAATTAGGTGTTTATGTAAATGCCGCTGCTTTAAGTGAAAACTGGTACTTTATTCCCGTGGCGATAGTATCTTCCGTGTTCCCCGCCCTGATACATGCCCGCAAAACAGATCCGGAGCGCTATCACAAACGCCTCCAGAACATGTATGATCTGATGATTGTACTTAGCGTAAGTATAGCGCTGGTAATGAGCCTGGGCTCTAACCTGATCTTCCACCTGCTGTATAAGCCGGCCTACTGGCCCGGAGCGCCTGTGCTATCAGTACATGTATGGGCTGGCGTGTTTGTTTTCCTGGGAAGCGCAAGCGGTCAATATTTAATTGCCGAAGGATACTTCAAACTCTCTATGCTTCGCACCGGTATTGGGGCCGTGGTTAATATCGTATTAAATATCTTTCTCATACCCGCATATGGCATTATTGGCGCAGCTTACGCTACGCTTATAGCTTATGGTGTGGCTACCTTTTTTATTATACTTATCCCAAAAACAAGGCAGCAGGGAGTAATGATGTTACGATCAATATTTTTAATTTCACTTTTTCAAAAACTAACAAACCGTTGAGCACATTTTCGTCATTAATAAAAGTACTGTCCAAGCCGTCGCATTTGCGTTCGTTGCTATCTTTTGGTAACAAAGGATACCTGGCCCAGATAGGCTGGTTCAAAGCTTTAGATAGCAAATCTCCTGTAGATGGTGAAGGCCGCCCTATTCCGTGGGTAACTTACTCCTTTATTGATTTTATAGAAGGCAGGCTGAACAAGAAGCTTTCAGTTTTTGAATTTGGCTCTGGCAATTCTACCTACTTTTACGCGCGGCTTGCCGGCAACGTAGTATCTGTGGAGCACGACAAAGAATGGTACAACAAGATAAAAAACTCACCTAAGCGAACCAAAAATTCAGAGATCATCTTTTCCGCCTTGCAAAAAGATGGTGAGTATTGCCGTATGCCATTAACGCTTAATAAGAAATTTGACATTATTATAGTTGATGGCCGCGATAGGGTAAATTGCTGTAAGCAATCGCTGGCGGCACTTAACCCCGGTGGTGTGGTAGTACTGGACGACTCGGAACGTAGTATCTATAAAGAAGGCGGTGATTTCTTAAGAGCGGCCGGCTACAGGGAACTCTCCTTCAGCGGTATTTCGCCTGGTTTGTTCTATCGTAAATCCACATCCATATTCTACAAAGCTGAAAACTGCCTTAATATATAATTATGGCTGATGACAAATTAAGCGGGAATGTAAAAACCGCGTACGACGAATTCTATCAAAAACATGACGAAGCCTGGCGCATGTTGGGCGCCAAATACAAGGCTCAGCATATTATTGAGGTTTGTGCCGGTAAAACGTTTAAAAAGGTGCTGGAAGTTGGGGCTGGCGACGGCAGTATACTAAAATACCTTGCCGACGCAAACTTTGCCCCCGAGTACCACGCTGTAGAAATATCAGCAAGCGGTGTAGCGCATATACAAACAAGAGATATAAAAGGCCTTGCGTCAGTACAGGAATTTGATGGTTATCATCTCCCGTTTGAAGATGACAGTTTTGATCTCATCATTCTCTCCCATGTACTGGAACACGTAGAACACGAACGCTTGTTACTCAGGGAGCTTAAACGCGTGGCTAAAAACTTCGTGATAGAAGTTCCGCTGGATTATAAACCTGGTGTAGATAAGCGTATAAACCATTTCCTGGCTTATGGGCACATTAATGTATATACACCTACTTCACTGCGGTACCTGCTCAAAACAGAAGGGTACGAAGTGGAGAAAGACCTTACCTCCATGATTGAACCCGAGGTAACTAAGTTTAATACTTACATCAACCAAAAGAAATCAAAAAGCTTTGTAACCAACCTCAAAATTGCTGCCGAATTTGCAGTGAAAGGTACCCTGAGTAAGCTTGGCGGCGAAAAAGCTACCGAGCGTTATGCAAATGCCTATACAGTGCTTTGCAGCAAAACAGGTAAACAGGCAAATATATTTTAAGTTCGGACTATCCACATCTTTGTTAATTGTCGACCCTTGCCCCTATAGCGCTTTTTGTTTATAACCGCCCGGAACACACCCGGCGGACAATAAGCTATTTACAAAAAAACCTGCTGGCAGATGAATCCCGGTTGTTCATTTTCTGCGACGGCCCAAAAACCGATGCAGATAACGCCAGCGTACAGCAGGTACGTGAAATTGCTGCCCAAACTATTGGGTTTAAATCTGTGAAAGTAATAGAGCGTCCGCAAAACCTTGGGCTGGCAAATTCTATCATCAGCGGGGTGACACACCTGGTGAATGATTATGGCAAGGTGATAGTTTACGAAGACGACCTGCTTTCCTCACCATATACGCTGCAGTTTTTTAACGATGCACTTGATCGTTATGTAAAAGAAGACAAGGTGATGCACATTGGCGCATATATGTTTAACCTTCCGGATAAAACCCTGCCTGAGACCTTTTTCTTTCGGGCTGCATTTAGCTGGGGCTGGGCCACCTGGAAACGCGCCTGGGACAACTTTGAACCGGATGTAGATAAACTGATGCGGCAGTTTGATAAAGAAAAGATCAACCAGTTCTCTATTGAGCATAGCATGAACTTTTGGAAACAGATGGAAGACTTCAAAGCCGGCAAAAACAATTCCTGGGCTATACGGTGGTATGCTTCGGTGTTTTTAAAAGGAGGGCTTACCCTAAATCCTTCACATTCGCTGGTGCACAACATCGGGCACGATGGCAGCGGCACACATTCCAATATAGAAAATACTTACACCGTACAAATATCGAAGCAGCCCGTTAAATATTTTCCGGATATTATTCAGGAAAATATACCGGCTTATAACGCTATCAAATACTTTCTCAAGAACCGGAAGGGTTCTTTACTGCAGCGTGGTTTGCGCCTTTTACAACAACTCAAAAGCAAATACATCAAAAAAACTTGAGTGAATGTTAAATACTTCAGCTTTGTTAACAAATAACATTAGTCTTGTACTCCTATAGAGATTATATTTGTAATATTATTAAACCAGTTATAAACCTAACGTTCTTTATGATTTAATAATAAGATCAGTAAAAAGCATAAAAGAGATGGCCTCCCGGTTTTCTCTTTTTTTGTTTAAAAACATGAGGGCACATTTGGTGTTATAAATAAAAATACCAAACCTATGATTGACGAAAAAGACACCGCTCCTGCAGAAAAAGACGGTAAATACGAGTTTATGATACACTATTCGGGTCGCGAGTTATCGTGCACCGTAGTAAAGGAACAAGACAAGTTTAACGTTTGTATAGACGACAACATCACCGCCGAGCTTACCTTACAGCAAGACGGCACATTGGTGCAAACCGCCGGTAACGACCTTCCGGACTCAGCCGTAGATTACATCAAAAAAAGGATCCTGGGCTAACGGCCCGATCATATTCACACCTTGATCTTGCTCATGCGTGCGCAGGATTAAGGTGTTATTCATTTCATTCCACACTTATTTACCAGTACTTTGACTACCGTAAACAACTTTAACCAAACGCTTCGCATTTTAATGCTCTTCGTATTGGTTTTTGGGATACTGTACGTTGGGGCTCCGGTATTTATACCGCTAACATTTGGTGCCATACTGGCTATGCTGCTACTGCCTGTTTGCCATTGGCTGCAGCGTAAAGGCGTAAATAACGGCATTGCATCGCTTTTAAGTGTTATTTGCCTGCTCCTGCTAATAAGCGGTGTTATCTTCTTGCTTGAAACGCAGTTAAGCGATTTGTTGCAGGACCTTTCCAAGATTGAGAAACGGGTTGCATCTCTTATTGAAGGGGTAAAAAGCTACATTCAAAACAGCTTCGGCATATCCAAGGCCGAGCAGCAAAAGATGATCAAAGAGCAGCAGGGTGGCGGTATGGAACGTGTAACCGGGCTTATTACCACCCTTGTAGGTTCATTCGCCGGTATACTTATAGATGCCATACTGGTACTGGTTTATACCTTTTTGTTCATTTACTTCCGTGCGCATTTTAAAGCGTTTATACTGCGCCTGCTAAGCCGAAATAACCGCGAAACCGCCAAAGATGTGCTTCAAAATGCAAGCTCGGTTACACAAAGTTACCTTGGCGGATTGGGCCTTATGATCGTGATGTTGTGGGTAATGTACGGCATCGGCTTTTCTATTGTTGGCGTGAAGAATGCCATCTTCTTTGCTATTTTATGCGGTATACTGGAGCTGGTTCCGTTTGCCGGTAACGTTACAGGCACATCCATTACGGTGTTAATGTCGCTTGCACAGGGTGGCGATTCAGGTACCATTGCTGGCATTCTCATCACCTATGGGTGCGTGCAGCTGTTGCAAACTTACATTCTGGAACCGCTAGTAGTGGGCGACAGGCTCAACATCAATCCCGTCTTTACCATTCTCATCATTGTCGTCGGCGAGGAAGTTTGGGGGATAGCCGGCATGGTGGTGGCGGTGCCGTTGCTGGGCATCTTCAAGATCGTTTGCGATAACTGCGAGCCGTTAAATGATATTGGTTTCCTGATTGGCCCGCCGCGGGAGAAAAAAAGCGATGAGGGAAACTTTCTTACACGATTGTTTAAAAAGAGCAGCTAAAAGCCTGTATTTTTGACGTGATGTTTGATGAATTCCTGGCGTACATGAAAACCCATGCCGAGCTTTCTAAAAGTGAGCTGGAGCTTTTATATTCCCGTGCAACGGAACGGGTTGTGCGAAAAAAGGAAATCATCCTGGGTAAAGGCGAGATCTGCCGCTATAAAATACTTGTAATTAAAGGGCTGCTGCGTACCTACCGCACCAAAGAGGACGGTACCGAATACATCATCCAGTTTTCGCCCGAGAACCATTGGACCACCGATCCGGAAAGCTACGAAAACCGCACCCCATCAAACTATATTGTAGATGCACTGGAAGACAGCCGTATTCTGCTGTGGACTAAAAAGGATTTCGACGAATTTCTATCTGTAATGCCCGAGCTTAAGCTCTTTTCAGAAAAGGTTAAGTCGGCCAGCCTTAGTATAAGCAGGCAGCGTATATTCAGCGCCATCAGTTCATCTGCCGAAGAAAAATACGACGAATTCATCAGTACCCACCCTGGTGTATTTGCACGCGTACCCCTGCACATGGTAGCAAGTTACCTGGGCTTATCGCGCGAAACATTAAGCCGCGTACGCAATTCGCAGGTTAAACGGTAAATTAAAACGGTGACAAATGTCCTCGCTATAGCACCGGCCATAGCGCACCTTTGCATAGTAATTTATCTGTTAAACTAAAAACATTAAACATGCGAGTATTTGTAACCGGCGCTTCGGGCTTTGTAGGCTCAGCCGTTGTTCAGGAACTTATAGCGGCAGGGCACCAGGTACTTGGCCTTGCCCGTTCAGATGCATCTGCACAGGCGCTTACTGCAGCGGGTGCCGAGGTGCACCGCGGAGACATTGATGACCTGGAAAGCCTTAAACAAGGGGCAGCACAATGCGATGGCGTTATCCACACCGCTTTCAATCACGATTTTTCTAGGTACAAGGCCAATTGCGAGGCCGACCGCCAGATCATCATCGCCATGGGTTCGGTATTAGAGGGGTCTCAACGGCCACTTATTATTACTTCAGGTACCGCGTTGGTAGCAGGCAACGGTGTTGCTACGGAGGACAGCAAGCCGGCAGTTACATCTGACATCATCCCGCGCCTTGCTTCTGATGAAGCTGCCGCGGTAGTAGCGGCACGCGGTGTAAACGTATCAGTGGTGCGCTTGTCGCCATCTGTACACGGTGATGGCGACCACGGCTTTGTACCTACGCTTATTAATATTGCCAGGGAAAAAGGTATTGTAGCCTACGTTAACGGGGGCGCTAACCGCTGGCCGGCTGTGCACCGCCTTGATGCTGCCCGCTTATACCGGCTGGCACTGGAAAACGGTGCTGCCAACGCAGTTTATCATGGTGCTGCTGAAGAAGGTGTACCCATGCGTGAAATAGCGGAGGTAATAAGCAAACACCTTAACTTGCCTGCGGTATCTCAAACACCCGAAGAAGCCGCTGCGCATTTCGGCTGGATATCCCACTTTGTTGCTATTGATAACCCTACATCCTTCCAGAAAACAAAAGATACATTGGGATGGGAGCCTACCCACCTATCACTTTTAGAAGACCTGGAAAACGGAACGTATTTTAAAAGTTAATCGTTCGGGAACGCTCATCATCCTGTAAACCCGGGCTGCATTGCCGGCAACCCGGGTTTATTATTTACGGCCGTTAACCCGTATACGGCATGATGCTCATTTTGGCTGTTTACAAACAGACACGACAAACCTGCGTTACCCCTAATATGACTAAAGCAGACGTATGCAGGGGCCGGGCAAGTAAGGTATTGATAATGACCATGTTCACTTTTTGGTGCCCCGCGGTTTATGCCCAATTCAACGATTCTACCTACTACCACGCCATACTGGCTTCTACGGGTTCTATCAATAAAACAAATAACGACAGGGCCTACCTGCTTAATAATTCCTTTGGTTTCGGCGTAAAAAAGAAAAGCATCGTCTTAAACTCCAGCAGCACCTGGATATATGGCAAACAAAATAGGGAGCTTACCAACAACGATTTTTCCTCGTCCTTAAACTTCGACCTGTATAAAACCTTTCCGCATTTTTATTACTGGGGACTGGTTAACTATAATACAAGCTACTCGTTGGGCATCAACAACCAGTTTTTAGCAGGGGCAGGTATTGCCTATAAGTTTATAGACAAGAAAGACCTCTATCTTAACCTAAGCGACGGTATCCTGTACGATAAAAGTAACTTGCTTGCCGACCTAATATATCACACCTATCGCAATTCATTTCGGTTACAGTTTCACATGCAGCTTAAAGACCTGCTTACCTTTGATGAAAGCAGTTTCCTGCAAAGCTCGCTTTCTAACGGAAACGATTACATTATACGATCCACCACTACACTAGGCATAAAACTACGTAAGTGGATAAGCCTGACCACAACACTCAACTATAATAAAATGAACATTACGCGGAGTGATAACCTCAACTTCACCTACGGGCTCACACTGGACAAGTATTTCTAGGAGTTATCTGCTAAATACTTAATTAAACATAGCTGCTCCGTAAAAGTATATTCATAAAAAAAGCCGGCTAATGGGCCGGCTTTCAAGTATCTTGTTATTCTCTCTTACTTCTTTAATCCTATTTCCCTCAGGCGCTCGTCAAGGTATTCGCCGGCTGTAATGTCTTCGTACATTTTTGGATGGTCGGCATCAATGGTCGACGGCAGGCAGGTAAGGTCCATACCTGATTTTGGGTGCAGGAAAAACGGAACAGAAAATCTCGAGTTCTTCATCTGCTCTCTTGACGGGTTCACCACCCGGTGCGTGGTAGATTTTAGCTTGTTGTTGGTGAGCCTTTGCAGCATATCACCAACATTCACTACCAGGTCCTCGCCAAAGGCAGTAACCGGGAACCAGGTATTATCGCGGGTAAGCAGCTCCAGCCCATCGGCACTTGCACCTATCAGTAACGTAATAAGGTTGATATCCTCGTGGGCACCGGCGCGTACGGCATCATCGGGCAGGCTATCCGGATCTGTTATTGGAAAGTAGTGCAGCGTACGCAATATCGAGTTGCCGTGCTCCACCTTATCATCAAAATAATTCTCGCTTAAACCCACGTACACCGCAATAGCACGCAACAGGTGCTTGCCTGCTGCTTCCAGCTTTTTATAAACATCTTCGGTAATAATATTAAAATCAGGCAATTCCTTCACCTGTATGTTATCCGGGTAGCTTGCCTTTTCAGGAGCATCATCTGGCAAAAACTGGCCTATCTGCCAAAACTCCTTCAGGTCAGGCACTTTAAGGCCTTTAGCAGTCTCTTTATTTTTTCCGGTATAGCCGCGCTGTCCTGCCAGTTCTGGTACTTCATACTGCAATTTAGTTTCTTCGGGCAGCGCAAATAACGCTTTAACCTGCTCGTACAATTTATCGATCAGCTCTTTACTTAAGCCATGGTTGGTGATGGTAACAAAGCCGGTTTCATTAAAGGCTTTGCCAATAGCATCAGAAAATTGTTTCTTTTCTTCGGCAGAGCCGTTGATGTAGGTGTTCAGATCAAGGCGCGGAATGTTTACAGTACTCATGATATCAGATTTATGCTTGCAAAAATATTCAATTTAAATACGGATGACAGGTAAATATCCTAAAATTTACCCGGTGTTTGTTTCTTCCTGATAATAAGGCCGAAAACTATTTATTGTTTAAACGTTTTAAGGTTAGTTGAGTCCTAATGTTGTAAACCTTCTATTATCAGGAAACTATTATGAAATACTTAAATAAATTACTGGGACTTGGCATTGTAGCGTTAGCGCTCTCTTCCTGCTCGCCTGCCGTTACTATGGCACAGGACGATGAATACCAGACCCAAAATAACGGATATATATCTAACCAGGAATTTTACGATGAGCTATCGCCCTACGGCACATGGGTTAATGATGCCAGGTATGGCGATGTTTGGGTACCTGATGTAGACCAGGACTTTCGCCCGTATGCAACAAACGGGCATTGGGTGTATACCGAGTATGGTAACACCTGGGTGTCTGACTATGACTGGGGCTGGGCAGCGTTCCACTATGGCCGCTGGACCTATGACGACTATTACGGCTGGGAATGGATACCAGGTAATGAATGGGCACCTGCCTGGGTAGACTGGCGCGAAAGCGAGGGCTACTATGGATGGGCACCGCTTACACCACAGGTAAGCTTTGATCTGGCCTATAGCAGCAACTATTATATACCAGACAATTACTGGTCGTTTGCACCGTACGCGTACATTAACTCCCCTAACGTATACAACTACTGTGTGCCTTATACCAGGGTACGTACCATATACGCACGCTCCAGCTATATACATGACACCTACAGGTACAATAACCGTCAGTTCTTTAGCGGGCCGCGCCGTGAGGATATACAACGCCGCACCAACAGGCCGGTACGTATGTACAATGTAACCAACATTAACCGTCCCGGTAGTACCACTATTAACAGCAATTCGGTTAATTTTTACCGGCCTAACATTCGTAACAACGGCAATGCACGCCCTACACGAGTGGTGGACGGGGCAGCTTACCGCCAGCAGAACCCCGGTCAGCGTATTGGCCGGAACGACGGCCGCTTTGGAGCGGTAACACAGGGCCAGAACGCACAAAGGCTGGCAAACGACGCACGGTCCAACAATCCCGACAGCAGGTATGTTAGGATTAATAATGACCGCAGAGGCATGGCTAACCCGGGCAACATAAATCGCCCCGGCATGAACAACGGTAACGGCCAGCAAGGCGGTACGTACCGCAACAGCCGTCCCGGTGACAACAGTAATAACCAGCAAACAGACCAGCAGCGCCAGCAGCAACGCCAGCAATGGCAGCAGCAGCGCCAGCAATGGCAGCAGCAACGCCAACAACAAGGCGGCCAGCTTACAGATGAACAGCGCCAGCAGCAGCAACAGCAAACACAACAATGGCGGCAGCAGCGCGAACAACAACGCCAGCAACAAGGGCAGCAGGGACAGCCAGGCCAACAAACCGACCAGCAACGCCAGCAGCAACAACAGCAAAGGCAGCAATGGCAGCAGCAACGCGAACAACAACGCCAGCAGCAGGGGCAACAGGGTCAGCAGAACGATCAGCAACGCCAGCAAATGCAGCAACAACGCGAACAGCAAAGGCAGCAGATGCAACAACAGCGCGACCAAATGCAACAGCAGCAGGTACAACGCCAGCAGCAAGACCAGGCCCGCCAGCAACAGCAGGAACAACAACGCCAGCAAATGCAGCAGCAGCGCGAGCAGCAAAGACAGCAGCAAGATCAGCAACGCCAGCAGATGCAACAACAGCGTGACCAGCAACGCCAGCAGCAGGAGCAACAAAGGCAACAACAAGATCAACAACGCCAGCAGCAAGAGCAGCAGAGGCAACAACAGGATCAGCAGCGCCAGCAACAACAACAGTCGCAAGGCCAGCGCCCAGGTCGTCCCGGCAGACCGTAAGCCATCCTTATTAGCATATAACGGACGCCATTATCGGGCGTCCGTTTTTTGTTTTAGCACCTTTACTTTACACCTGCAACTTACCCTATTGGTTGCAAATTTATTTTCATTTAGCGTTGTGAAATGGTGTGGTTTTTAAAGCATCCTGTATAGATTATCGGCCAAAAACAAGCATATTGATGCTATTTAAACAGTTTTTCGGCTACCGCTAACAAGTGTTCATAAAGCGTTCAAAATACGTTTGGCAAAAAAAGCTGAACACTTTTGAACAAAATCGTACCTAGGTCATTCTTGATAACCTACTTTAAAGCCGCGCAGCACTGTTTATTTTCGGTAAGTGCGAACTGGAGTTTGTACCTTATGAAAGCTTCGGGAAGTAAGTTTTTCTTAATTAATTTAACTCCAAATTAATTATGGCATGGTGGTTGCATAACACTTACCAAACAACATAAACTACCATGGAAACTACAGAAAAATCAGTTGAAGTACTAAATGACCTTATAGAGATTAATAATGACCGTGTAGATGGCTTTACCCGTGCGTCTAAAGACCTGGGAGAAGGCGATGCCGATCTGAAAACCGTATTTGAAAGCTTTGCAGGTGATAGCCGCCGTTTTGTACAGGAGCTTAGCCAGGCGGTTGGCCAAATTGGTGGCGAACTGGAAACCGGTAACTCGGTAAGTGGTACAATCCACCGTACCTGGTTGGACGTGAAAGCTACATTCAGTGGTCATGATCGCAAATCCATCCTTGAAGAATGTGAACGCGGCGAAGATGCTATCAAAAAAGCATACCGTGATGCATTAACAGAAAGCAACGGCTTATTGCCAGAGCACAGTCAATTGCTTGCACAACAGCAACAATTGATCAATGAAGGGCATGATACCATTAAGGCCCTTCGCGACGCACAGGTATAATCAGCTTTGATCTGATTAAATAAAAAGCCGCTCCTATTACGGAGCGGCTTTTTTATTTGATAGAATTGAAGTTTATGAAACTACTGCGCCGCTTTTATCGTTATATTTGTAATCATTATAAATAACTACTACCAAATACCCATACTGTGATCATACTGATTTTTTTCCTTTGCCACTGGTTCTTCTCGTTGTTCTTTCAAACATTTTTCCTGCACAGGTATGCCTCGCATAAAATGTTCACTACCAATAAGTTCTTTGAGCGCACCTTTTATGTAATGACTTATGTTTTCCAGGGATCTTCATTTTTGAACCCGCGTGCCTATGCAATCATGCACCGAGAGCACCATGCTTACAGTGACACCGAAAAGGACCCGCACTCACCACATTTCTTTAAGGACGTTTTCCAGATGATGTGGTATACTGCAATCAGCTACAAAATGCATGAAAAAAGACTGAAAGACCCTGAAGAACGCTTCAAAGGAAACTACCCTGAATGGAAATTTCTTGACTATGTGGGATCTTCGGTTATATCCCGTTTAATATTTGGTGGCTTGTATATCGCGTTTTACGTACAATTTGCTACTGAATGGTGGATGTTCCTTTTGCTGCCTATCCATTTATTGATGGGTCCAATTCACGGAGCGGTTGTAAACTGGTGCGGTCACAAGTATGGCTATGCAAACTTTGATAATAACGACAAATCAAAAAACACAACACCTTTTGACTTTTTGATGCTTGGCGAGTTGTTCCAGAATAATCACCACAAGCGCCCGAATAACGCAAACTTCGGTGCTAAATGGTTCGAGATAGACCCGGTGTACCCGGTGATGAAAATGATGCACTGGATGCGGATCATACGCCTGCGAAAAGCCTACGCTTAGAGGTAATAACAATCTAAAGTATAAAGGCCGGCAAGGAAATCCTTGCCGGCTTTCTTATATCCGGTTTTCTCTTGATTCTTGATGTCCTGCCTCTTAATTGTAAACACTATATTTGGTCTTTCTAAAATTCTATAGATGAAAGTATCGGTATTGGCGCAAAACTTAAGCGGCTCAGAGATCATAAAAATTGCAGGCGAGATAAACGAATTAAAAAAGCAAGGGCAGAAGATTGCTAATCTAACTATAGGTGATTTTGATTCTAATATCTACCCTATTCCTGCTGAACTAAAAGATGGCATCGTTAACGCCTATAACCAAAACCAAACCAACTACCCTCCTGCAGATGGCATCCTGAACCTCCGCGAAAGCGTTTCGGGTTTTCTGAAAAGCCGTATGGAACTGGATTATGCCGCTAACCAAATACTGATATCAGGAGGCTCGCGCCCCTTAATCTATTCGGCATATCTGGCCTTGGTTGATCCCGGCGACTGGGTGGTTTTTCCCGCACCGTCGTGGAATAACAACCATTACTGCGACCTCACCGGCGCCGAACCCATCATTGTAGAAACACGTGCTGAAAACAACTTCATGCCTACTGCAGAAGAGTTAAGGCCACACCTTAAAGGCGCTACACTGCTTGCACTTTGCTCGCCGTTGAACCCAACAGGTACCATGTTCAGCAAGAAAGACCTGGAGGAAATTTGTGACCTGGTGATTGAAGAAAATAAAAGCCGTTCAGCAGATCAAAAACCATTGTATTTACTGTATGATCAGATATACTCTCAGCTAACTTTTGGTGAGCACGAGCATTACAACCCGGTAACACTCCGTCCCGAACTAAAGGACTATACAGTATTCGTTGATGGCGGTTCTAAATGCTTTGCAGCTACTGGCGTACGTGTTGGCTGGGGCTTTGGTCCGGCCGGTATTATAGATAACATGAAGGCTATAGTAGGTCACATGGGTGCCTGGGCACCTAAAGCTGAACAGGTAGCTATGGCGGAATATTTAAAAGACGAAGCATCAGTAGACACCTATCTGGAGCAGCTAAAATCAAACATACAGGCGAGCTTAAACACACTGCACCAAGGTTTTCAGCAGATGAAGGCCGAAGGCTTAAACGTAGACTCGATAGAGCCAATGGGTGCCATATACCTTACTATAAAGGTTGACTGTATTGGCAAAACCACACCAGATGGCACTGTTTTGAACAACTCTGCCGACGTTAACTTTTACCTTATTAAAGAAGCCGGTGCAGCGTTCGTGCCGTTCTCTGCATTTGGTACAGGTGAAGATGTTGCCTGGTTCCGCGCGTCTGTAGGTGCAAGTACCCTTCAGGATATTGAAGCTTTGCTCCCAAGGGTAAAAGCTGCGTTGCAAAAGCTAAGCTAAGCCTATAAAATAAGTACTGTTTCGGTTGTGCAAAGCGAAACACCCGAAACAGTATTTTTACCTAAGCAGCTGTTTACCAAGCTTTACCAAAACGAAGCGAAACAACCCGAAACACTACAAAAACTTTAGCTAAGACAAGTAAGCGCTTGATCTTTAAAGCACTAACAAACTCCGGCAACTTTTAAGGCCTAAAGCGAAACAGGCAGAAGCGAAACAGTATACCGACCTTCTAAGTCCTTTACTAGGCCGCACTCGATATGTACTTAATCAGGCTCCTCTTTGCAACCGGTAACAGAGTTTGTTCTAATGGGAAAGTAATGTCGCTGCTTACATGGTATAATGCCGGGTTAGGCAGGTGCTTGCGGCGGCGGATCAGGTCAAGCTTTACCGCTTCGGGTGTATGGCTGATGCTCTGCTCGTAAGTTTCTACAAATTGCACATTTATTCCCCTGAATTTATCATCCTTATTCTCAAAAATACTCACCTGGTACTCGTATACATAGTTGGTGGTAGAATTGCCGTTGCGTAACGAAAAATAGCCGTGGTAAGGTAGCAATGGCACTACACCTACCGGGTCAATGTTCAAGCGGCTTTCTACAAAATCGTATATTTCTTTGCCGGTTTGTATAGCCGGGTTTATTTTACCCAATGCGTAGTAGATGATGCTTTCTATCTCTTTCATAGATTCATCATCTTCCACTATCTTCTTATAGGTGAGTTTAACAGCTTCTATATCTGCTTTAGTGAGCCGCTGAGGAAAAGCCTGCTGCAGGGCCGATTTATTGTTCTTAAAGTCGAGTAAGTTGTTGTAATGAAAAATAAGATCGCTCAGGTTGGGGTATAAGCGGCTCTTATCAAAATGCCGGTTTATTTCCTGCAGATAATCCAGCAGGATGTATTTCTTGTGCTCAAAATCTATCCGGCCCTCTATAAACCAATTTATGCCTAGTGATGCCATACTTAAATCAATTTAGTGATAGCTTAAATTAAATAAAAAACGTCAATTTGCATAATGAGTTACGGAACGCTTTTTTTAATACCTGTACCACTTGCCGATGATGCCGCGGCTAAGTCATTCACGCCCTATCTTGTTAATACGATTAACAGCATTAAAGAGTATATTGTTGAGAACGAAAAAACAGCAAGGCGTTTTTTAAAGGAAGCTGGCCTTAAAACGCCGCAGAGCGAACTAATCATTCACGACTATGGCAAACACCACCGTGAAAGCCCTAACATGGCAGAGCTGTTTAAAGGCCTGCTGGCAGGCACAGATGTGGGCCTGATGAGTGAAGCGGGCTGCCCCGGCATAGCCGACCCTGGTGCAGACATAGTTGCCGAAGCCCACCGCAAGGGCATTACTGTAGTACCGCTGGTTGGGCCAAGCTCTATTTTGCTAGCGCTAATGGCATCGGGATTTAACGGACAAAGCTTTACTTTCCACGGCTATTTGCCAATAAATAAAACTGACCGCAATCAAAAGATAAAAGAGCTGGAAAGCGCTGCAGAAAAAGCCAAACAAACGCAGCTGTTTATTGAGACTCCTTTCCGTAACGACAGCATGTTGGACGATGTACTGAAAACTTGCAAGCCGCAAACAAAACTCTGCATTGCCTGTGATATTACAGCAGCTACTGAATTTATAAAAACAAAGACCATTGCTGCCTGGAAAAAAGAAGTGCCCGATCTGCGTAAGCGTCCGGCTATCTTCCTGCTCTTCCATGGATAAATAATTGCATGACCCTACCCGCAAATGCCAGCGTGCTGATAATAGGTGCCGGGCCATCTGGATTGATGATGGCGGCGCAGCTGCTGCGTTATGGCATCATCCCGGTTATTGTTGATGCCAAACAAGGGCCAACCAACCAGTCCAAAGCTTTGGCGGTGCAGGCCCGCTCTATGGAAATATACCGGCAAATGGGCCTTGCAGATCGGGTAGTCAGCGAAGGTAAACCAGCCTCAGGAGCAGCTATACACATTTGGGGCAAACCGGCAGCCGAACTATCGCTGAGCAAAGCAGGCGTAGGTTTAACGCCGTTCCCGTATGTGTTTATGTACCCGCAAAGCAAAAACGAACGCGTACTGCTAGACTACCTTACCCTAAACTGTTGCCCGGTATACTGGAACACTACCCTGCAAAGTATTGTGCATAATGCTGATAACACCGAGGTGACTTTGCTAAACAACGGACAAGAACAGGTAGTAACCTGCAACTGGCTGATTGGTGCAGATGGGGCGCACAGCATTGTACGTAAGTCTGCCGGTATAACCTTCAATGGCGATACGTACCAGCATAAGTTCTACCTGGCAGATGTTAAACTTGCAGAAGGATTTCAGGACGACTTTGTACATCTTTTTTTGTCATCTAAAGGGTTTGCCGGCTTTTTCCTGATGCCGGAAGCAGGCGAGTACAGGGTTGTTGGCAATATACCGGTAGACCTTAGCGACAGGGAAACCCTCCAAATAGATGACGTTCTCCCCCACTTACAACAGGTAGCCGGATCTCCGGTTAATATTTTGCAAGTAAACTGGTTCACCAGCTACAAACTGCATCACCGCATGGCCGACAAATTCCGCAGCGGGCGCTCCTTTCTTATTGGTGATGCAGCACACATACACTCCCCTGTTGGCGGGCAGGGCATGAACACCGGCCTGCAGGATGCTTACAACCTGGCATGGAAACTGGCAGGGGTATTAAACGGAAAACTGAACGAGAGTATTTTAAACAGCTATGCCGATGAGCGCATGCCGGTAGCCCGGGATCTGCTTAACAGTACAGACCGCGTTTTTAACGTAGTAACATCGCAAAGCTGGGCAAACAACCTGTTCAAGAAGTATATAGCACCACAAATATTGAAGTTTGTTGGCAGCCGTGATAAGCTTAAAACTACCTTTTTCAATCAGGTATCACAACTGGGCATCAACTATCGCGATAGCAAACTTAACCTTCACCTTGGTAAGCTTACCAAAATTAAAGCAGGTGACCGCCTTCCCTTCCTGGAGATATATGATGAGAAAAAACAAGCCATGACGGATATTCACGCTTGGTGCAGCAAACCTGGTTTTACACTCATCACGGTTGGCGCTATTAAAGAGGATTATCTTTTTACGCTGGCTAAATGGATAACTCTTCGATATCCGGGCACACTAAACTTTTTCCACCTGCCTCCATCCGGAAAGAACCGCCACGTGCTGGATGCTTTTGAGATTGGTCCCGGGCAGCGCAAGGCAATTATTGTAAGGCCGGATATGTACATCAGCTACATGAATGATGTTGTAGATATAAGCATGATGGACAACTACCTTAAAAATGTTATCGGCTTTATTCCCGACAGGGCAGGTGTTTAAGTGCGCGCAGATCACAAGCACTAAGTTCCAATTGATCCTTAGCCGTGGATGGTCTCGCTTTTGCCGTAATTTTGTATCACGCTTGCTTCGTACTCTAAAAACTCTTTCCAGCGTTTATCTACATCTATCTCTACGGCGTATTTCTTAGCCAGGCGGATGAACATAGAATAGTGCGTAGCCTCGCTCACCATCAGCTCATGATAAAAGACAGCCAGCGCCTCGTCGTTTATGTTTTCTGAAAGCACTTTAAAGCGTTCGCAGCTCCTGGCTTCTATCATTGCCGAGAAAAGCAGGCGGTCTATCAATTGTGCCTCACGGCCTCCGCCAATAATGATAAACTTACGCAGTTCGTTTACATAGTTGTCTTTACGTTCGCGGCCAAGTGTAAAGCCACGTTGCAGTATAATGTCGTGCACGCGTTTAAAATGATCCATTTCCTCTTGTACCAGCATTGCCATCTCCTGTACCAGCTCGCCAAGATTAGGATTTTGTACAATAAGCGTAATGGCATTGCTTGCAGCTTTCTGTTCGCAAAAGGCGTGGTCGGTAAGCAGTTCTTCAATATTGCTTTCCACAACATTCTTCACCCAAAGCGGGTCGGTAGGCAGGTGCAGTTTAAGGATGGTTTTCTCACTCACAATGCAAAGATAGAAGATGAAGGGGAAAGCTAAAAGCCGAAAGCAGAGAGACTAAGGCCAAAAGCAGGAAGTTAGCTGAAAGCAAAAGCCTAAAGCTAAAAGCAGATAGCAAAGTGGCTAGGTAAGCGTCAAAACTAAAGATGAATTCTAGAGCAGCATATTTAAAGGCTTTTAGCTTGAGACTCTCTGCATTCAGCTTTGTCTGTACAGGCTTTTACTCTCTATAAACCGAAGTACAGATTCGGGTACAAAATATTGTACGTTCTTTTTTTCGGCAATGGATTTACGTATGAACGTAGCAGAGATCTCCATCTGAGGTGTCATCGTTATGGTGACAGACGGATGCGATGCAAATTCAGCATTCTCGTAACCGGGACGTGGATAAACAAATATTTGGTGATCGCGCAGGATGAGCTTGTAGTTCTTCCACTTGTGCAGGGTTGCCAGGTTGTCTGATCCCATGATAAGGGCAAACTCGTGCTCAGGGTATTTTTCCTTGAGATACGCTAGCGTATCAATGGTATAAGATGGCTGCGGGAGCTTCATCTCTACATCGCTTACGGAAATGTTAGTAGCGTTTTCCGTTGCCAGCTTGGCCATCTCCAGCCTGTCATAGGCGTTAATCAGATCGCCATATTTCTTTAGAGGATTCTGGGGCGACACCACCAGCCACACCTTATCCAGCGCGGTATAGTTGGCCATGTAATTAGCTATAATTAAATGCCCTACGTGTATTGGATTGAACGAACCGAACAGTAAGCCTATTTTCATATCCCCAGCCTCTAAAGGAAGATTTATTTTTCACAAAAGCCCCGGCCTGTGGAGTGTAAGAACTACCCCTAGTGTACCGGCGCGTTAATAAAATCTTTTACCAGCTTCTCCGCTTCCGTACAAGCCGTTTCAAGATCGTAATTTTTGAGGATAACATCAAATTGCGGCGCGTAGTTTAGTTCCTTTTCTGCTTTTGCAAAGCGTTCCTGCAGCTTCTCGGCACTATCTGTACCGCGGCCAGTGAGGCGCTCTATTAAAACTTCCAGCGATGGTGGCTGTACAAAAATAGCCAACGCCTGCTCTCCGTACTTACGCTTTAAGTGCATGCCGCCCTCTACGTCGATGTCAAATATCACAGTTTTGCCCGTTGCCCAAATACGCTCTATCTCGGTGCGCAGGGTGCCGTAAAAAGTGCCGCTATATACCTCTTCAAACTCAACAAACTGCTTTTTGGCAATTCGGTGCAAGAACTCCTCTTTACTTATAAAATAATAATCCTTACCGGTTTGTTCATCGCCACGCGCGGGGCGGGTTGTTGCCGATATGGAGAACTCCAGCTCCGGCATTTTGCCAAGCAGGTGATGAACTATTGTGGTTTTGCCGGCGCCTGATGGGGCAGAGAATATAACAAGTTTACCTTCGGGGTTCATAATGTATGGTTATCAGCCACAAGCGCTACAGCACGTTAAGCAGTTGTTCTTTTATCTTTTCCAGTTCCTCTTTCATGCCAACCACCAGCTTTTGCATATTGGCATCATTTGCTTTTGAGCCCAGGGTGTTTATTTCCCGCCCTATTTCCTGCGATATAAAGCCGAGCTTTTTACCATTTGCATCGGCTTTTTTCAGCGTTTCTAAAAAATACTCGCAATGGGTTTTAAGCCTTATCTTTTCTTCCGTTATATCCAGCTTGTCTATGTAGTATATTAATTCCTGCTCAAAGCGGTTCTTGTCTATGTTTTCTGCACCTACTGCTTCACTCAGGAACTGATTAAGGCGCTCGCGTATTACAGGTACCCGCTTAGGCTCTTCAACCTCTACAAGCTCCAGGTTCTTTAAAATAACACCAATGCGGTACTTTATATCCTGCTCCAGTACGTTACCTTCATCGCTTCTGAACTGCTGAAAAGCATCCATGGCCTGTTTAAAGGTCTTTTCAACCAGTTTCCATTCCTCATCAGATACTGTATCTTCCTCGTATCTCACTACTTCCGGCAGGCTTAAAGCCAACTGCAGCAGGTTTCCGCCGTTCTCGTTCAGCTCATCGCTTACCGCTTTTAATTGCTGATAGTAATTTTTAAGCAGGTCACGATCTATGCCGGCTGCTTTGGCTGTCTCGTTAGCCTGTTCAACGTTTATGGAAAGGTTTACCTTGCCGCGCTCTATTTGCTTGCTGCAATCAGTACGGAGCTGAAACTCTTTCTCGGAAAACATTTTTGGAAGCCGTAAAGACAGCTCAAGAAATTTGCTGTTAAGAGATTTTATCTCTACAGTGTATTTTGCACGGCCCGAGTCGGAAGTGGCAATTCCGTACCCTGTCATGGATTTTATCATGTGCAAAGATAGTAATTTAGTTGATTAGAGGTTAGCTATCATAAGGGCTAAACATGAGTGCTAAACCAACTAACGGCTAACATCCGGGCTGTATGTGACAGATTTACTTTAACATATTTTCACATTTCAACTCGTTATTATAAGGTAGATTTGCAGCCGAACATTATGCCTGTAAAGTGCCTCTTATCTCTTTTATTGCTGCTAACCCTATTTACTGCAAATGTTGCCGCGCAACAGGCAACGGGTGTTACCTACCGTAAAATATCTAACACCCGTATGGGAAACGTATTAGTTACTAATCTTAACAATCATGAGATTAGAATGAGCGATGAAGCCGGCAACTTCATGATCAAGGCGAACGTAGGCGATTCCCTCGAATTCAGTAAAACAGATTATACTCCCCAAAGGCAGGCATATAACGGATATGCCATGGTGGTATATATGCAACCTGAACTGAAGCTGGGAGAAGTGCGCGTAGTAGGCCAAACCAAAAGGCAGGAACTTGCAGAGGTATTAGTAAGCTACCGCAAGCAAGGCACGTTTTACAACGGCAACCCTCCTGTACTATCTTTTCTTACAAACCCCATTACTGGTGTATATGAGCTGTTCGGCAAAACACCGAATCGCGCGAAGCATTTTGCGCAGTTTGCCAAGAAAGAGTTAGAGTTATCGGAAGTGGACAGACGCTACAACAGGACACTTGTGAAACGCGTAACCGGCATGACGGACAGTACGGAAGTACAAAGGTTCATGGAGTACTGGAAGCCATCCTACGAAGACCTTAAAACCTGGGCCGATTACGACCTTATGAAGCACATTCAAAGCAACTACACCTACTTTAAAAAGAACGGTAACCACGGACCAGAATTGCCTAAGATTAATGCACCAGCGTCACTTGGTGGACCGGGCCCTATCAAGATCAAGAAACCATAAGATTTATAAGTGTAACTTTCGGTTTCCCATCTATGGGTTAGAAGCGTTAGATACCTAATGCTGTGCAAGCTTTCTCGGCAGCCAGCTTTTCAGCGTTCTTCTTGCTGAACTCTTTACCCGAACCAAGTACCTCGCCGTCTATAATAGCTTGTATGGTAAATAGTTTAGCGCTCTCGCCTTCCTGGTTGGTTATCACATCAAAGCTGATGTCTTTACCATGCCGCTGGCACCACTCAATTAACTTGCTTTTAAAGTTAGTTTCGGTTTGCTCCAGTTTATGAATATCGATGTGCGACTTAATAATGTGATTAATGAGGAAATTCTTGGTAAAGTCGTATCCTTTATCGAGATATACTGCGCCAATAAGCGCTTCGAAAGCGTCGCCAAGCAGTGAACCTTGCCTTCCGGAGTTTAATATTTTGGGGTCGAAATCAATCAGTTTATCAAAGCCAAGCTTTTTGCCAAGCGCATTAAGGTTGTTTCGGCTTACAATTTTTGATCGCAGTTCGGTTAAAAATCCTTCATCCTCGTATGGGTAAAGCTTAAATAGTACTTCAGCTACAACACTGCCCAGCACCGCGTCGCCCAGGAACTCCAGCCGTTCGTTGCTGTTCTTAACCCCTTTTTTTATGTTCTGCGCTACAGATTTGTGCCTGAAAGCTAAACGGTATAAAGACAAATTGCCCGGCACGAAACCGAGCAAATTCTTTAAAACCTTAACATATTTTCTGTTGGGCGAAAAATAAAGCTTGTAAAAGAGGCTAAGTGGCATCCAAAGAGGTTATTCCTGGTATTTCTTAAATATAACAGAAGCATTGTGCCCGCCAAAACCAAAGCCATTGCTTTGAGCCACGTTTACAACACGCTTTTGCGCTTTGTTAAACGTAAAGTTGATTTTTGGATCAAACGCCGGATCATCAGTAAAGTGATTGATGGTTGGCGGAATGATATCGTGCTTTAACGCTAATATAGATGCAATTGCCTCAACAGCGCCGGCAGCACCAAGTAGGTGACCGGTCATTGATTTGGTAGAGCTAATATTTATACGGTAGATCTCGTCTCCAAAAGCATCGGTTATTGCCTTTACTTCCTGAGGATCGCCAATTGGTGTAGATGTACCGTGTACATTCACATAATCAATATCTGCAGGAGTTAAACCGGCATCTTCCAAAGCAGCTTTCATTACCAGCGATGCACCCAAACCCTCAGGGTGAGGAGCCGTCATGTGATACGCATCGGCACTCATGCCTCCGCCTACCATTTCGGCATAAATCTTTGCACCACGCGCTTTAGCATGCTCCAGTTCTTCCAGTATTATGGTTCCTGCACCTTCGCCTGCAACAAAGCCATCACGATCAAGATCGAACGGACGTGAGGCAGTAGCCGGATCATCGTTACGGGTAGACAAGGCATGCATAGCATTAAACCCGCCAATACCTGCTTCGTTAATTATCGCTTCAGAACCACCGGTAATAAACATGTTCGCTTTGCCTAAACGCAGATAATTAAATGCATCAATAAGCGAGTTATTTGATGATGCGCAAGCAGAAACCGTAGTGAAGTTGGGGCCGCGTAAACCGTATTTAATAGAGATATGCCCGGGAGCAATATCCGCTATCATTTTAGGAATAAAGAAGGGGTTAAACTTAGGAGTGCCATCACCTTTGGCAAAGTTTACCACCTCATCTAAAAACGTTTTTAAACCGCCGATACCTGATCCCCAGATAACGCCTATACGGCTGGTATCTAGTTTCTCAAAATCCAATCCGGCATCCTTAACGGCTTCTTCTGTCGAAAATAAAGCATACTGAACAAACGGATCCAGCTTACGGGCCTCTTTACGGCCCAGAAAACCTTCCGCGTCAAAATTCTTTACTTCGCAGGCGAATTTAGTTTTGAACTTTTCTACGTCAAAACTCTTGATATAGGCAGCGCCGCTTACCCCATTGATTAGTCCGTCCCAGTATTCTGCTACAGAATTACCAATCGGAGTAAGCGCTCCAAGCCCGGTTACAACAACTCTTTTAAACTCCATTTAATAGTTTTAAGAGGAGCTTATTTAACGTTTTTTTCAAGGTAAGCAACAGCCTGGCCTACAGTACCGATAGTTTCAGCCTGATCGTCAGGAATTGCAACGTTAAATTCTTTTTCAAACTCCATGATTAATTCCACGGTGTCTAAAGAGTCGGCACCAAGATCGTTGGTGAATGAAGCTTCCGGGGTAACTTCACTTTCGTCAACACCCAGTTTTTCCACGATAATAGCTTTTACTCTTGAAGCGATATCAGACATAGTCTTAATTTTTAATGATTAATAAATTTTCAGTGCAAAGAAAAATAAATTATGTTAAATATCAAACCTAAAAAACTTCGCATAATTACGTGAACAATATTTTACAGCAAAGGTTTCAATTGGTAATTTAACGCCGTAAAAGTAATGATTTTGAGCAGGAAAAATTTAAAGTTTGAAATCGATTTTGATTTTGTGCTTATCGCGTTAACTACGTCCTTAAAAGACTACCGCATTTGCTACCTTATTAATAAGAGCCTTAACTTCAACTTCGTGAAGGTAGAGGATCTTGAGCTGGAAATAGGGGCTAATCAGTCGCCCGTGCTGTTCTCCAATTACCTGTACAGCTGGGAAAATACCGAGACAGATTTCATATTTATTGCCAACAAAGGTTACGAAGGGTATTTGATACCTGAAATGCGCGAGGCAGACTATTTTATGATTATTAAAAATTATATTGATGAAAGTGACCTTGAAACCATAATTTCGTCCCTAAATAAAATACCCGAAGTTGTTGCAGCTGTAAAGATTGACCCGAAAAAAGTAAAATCACGCGAAAATCTTTTATTTTAGCGGAAATTTAGATGTGTCAAGAATACACTACTGCACACAGCCCAGTTTAAACCCGACAGTATGAATTATTATTATAACCGCACCAAGATTGTTGCTACCATGGGGCCTGCATCAGCCAAGAAAGACGTTTTACTTTCTATGATCAGGGCCGGCCTTAACGTTTGCCGCCTTAATTTCTCGCATGGCAAACCAGAAGACCACAAGAAAGTTGTAGATATCATTCGCGAAATTAACAGCGAATACAAAACCAATGTGGGTATCCTTGCCGATTTGCAGGGACCTAAGATCCGCATAGGTTTAGTAAAAGATGGCGGTATACATTTAATAAACGGCACGCGCATAAACATTACTACTAAGGAGTGTATAGGCGACGACAGCCAGATATACATTACTTACGAAACCTTCCCGCAAGACGTACAGGCAAACGAGATCATCCTTTTAGATGATGGAAAGTTACAACTGAAGGTAATTGAGACCAACCGCCTTGATACTGTTATTTGCGAGGTTGTACACGGTGGTATATTAACATCACGTAAAGGTGTTAACCTGCCGAACACTAAAGTATCTATCCCGAGCCTTACCGAAGAAGACCTTTATAACCTGAAGTATGCTTTAGAGTGGGACCTGGATTGGATAGGCCTTTCTTTCGTACGTACCGGTCAGGACATTATAGATCTTAAACGCATCATTCGCGAAAGCGGTAAATCTGCCCGCGTAATTGCCAAGGTAGAAAAACCTGAAGCGATAGACAATATAGACGCTATTATAGAAGCTACAGACGGTGTAATGATTGCCCGTGGCGACCTAGGTGTGGAAATGCCGCTTGAAGAAGTGCCATTGCTGCAAAAGATGATTGCCCGCAAATGCCGCGATGCTGCTAAACCGGTAATTGTAGCTACACAGATGCTGGAATCAATGATTACTACCCCGCGCCCTACACGTGCGGAGGTGAACGACGTTGCCAACTCGGTACTGGATGGTGCTGACGCGGTAATGCTAAGCGGTGAGACCTCAGTTGGTGAGTTCCCGGTGATTGTTATCGAGACAATGGCCAAGATCGTTCGTAACGTAGAAGACCTGGGTTATCCGTTCAACGCTTCTAAAGCAGAGAACCTTGATCCAACATCACCTAATTTCCTGAGCGATAACCTTTGTGGTTCTGCCGTATACCTGGCCGAACATACAAAAGCCAGCGGTATTGTGTCTATGACCACATCTGGTTACACCGCATTCGAAATATCCAGCTACCGCCCTAAAGCCGGTACTTATATCTTTACATCTAACAGGCAGCTGCTTAACGCGCTAAGCCTGGTATGGGGTGTGCGCGCGTTCTTCTACGATAAACTGGAGAGCACCGACGAAACCATAAACGATGTAAACCAGATATTGAAAACAGAGAACCTTATCCGTACAGGCGATGTGGTAATTAACACTGCTGCTGTGCCTATCTCTAAACAAGGTAAAACAAATATGCTGCGTGTAAGCGTGGTAGAATAGTCGGAAGTTCGGAGACGGAAAGTCCGGAAGATAAAAAGAGGGTTACCGTGATGACGGTAACCCTCTTTCTTTTATTCTTTTAGCTATAAGATTGTGAAAAGCTAACCTGCATTCAGCCATACAGCCGGCCGGCTGCTCTGACCATCACTTGTATACGCGAGAAAGAGGAGTTGGATAAACGCAACGAAGTCCAAACAATGCGGCCTCAGAACAGGCGGTTACCTCAGGCCTTGAAACAGCATTTGCTTACAAAGCCTGTTGTGCAGCCGCGAGTTTTCTTTGGTTACTTTCTTTTGCGGAAAAAGAAAGTAACATCCACAGGCTTATCAATTATAACAAATTTACACCGCGGCATTGGCACATTAAATGCTAAAGCAGCCAAACCCAACATGTAGCTAGAATATCCGAACCTTGTATTACCCCTGCTTTGCTTTCTCTACGTAATTCTTAGGATCAAGCGCCGAAGGTGACCAGCTTTCAAGGAACTCCAATACTTTAGCTTTGCTATGGCCCTTGCCTTCTTCCAGGTACGATGAGTTTTGAGTATGCAGGCGATTACCCTTTCCGTCTAATACAATGAATACAGGGAATCCAAACCGTTGCGGGTAGCCCAATTCGGCAAGCAGCTTTTCATTCTTGTTCTCGGGGCTATAGTTTACGTGTACTACTTCGTAATTCTTTGTGAGGTAGTTATTAAGCGTGTCGTTTTTGGTAACAAGGTCATTAAAGCGTATGCACCATACACACCAGTTACCCCCAATTTGCAGCAACACGTTTTTGTGCGTTGCCGAGGCGCGCTTTACAGCTGCTGCGATGTCTGCCTTTGCATCTGCCGCAGGGTTATATAAATGAGGTTTGTCCTGTGCAGCGGCAATATTCACAAAGCCAACTACAGCTACTAACAAAAGAAACTTTTTCATATTGGTACTTAGTTTAATTTAACATAATCAAATGTAATTGCCTGGCCATTGGTACTTACGGGCGGGTAATAAAGCAATAGCCGGGTTTCGGTAAGGGCTTTTATCGTAACGTTCTGCGTCCGGGCGGGTGCGCCTGCTTCAGATGCCGGGTAAGAGAGTGTAAGCGAACTTTCTGACGACGTATAGGTTGGCTTGTTGGCATATGTTTCAGTATTATATATGTCAAACTCCCCGGTACGGTAGAACTGCAGATCGCTATAGCCTGCTTTGGTGTTGCTACCTGTCTCTGTTTTTACCAAAGCGCCGGCTGTAAAAGTTTGTACCGTGTCGGCAATGAGGTGCCATTTACCAACCAGCGTAACTCCTCCCGGATTGTCACTCTTCTTACATCCGAAGAAGACGGATAGCAGCACTATGGCCATCAATGCTTTTTTCATAGTTGATCATTTTTAGTGTAGATGCCCTAATATACGCAAAAACACATAAGGTGTGCTTAGCAGGGCGGCACTTAAAACAAGAAAGGCCGCTTTACGCGGCCTTTATATATTTGTATCAATCTTCTACCATTTCGCTGTGGGGTTGGCTTTCCTCCGGTTCGGGTTGCTTAAAATAGCGTCTCTGATTAAATAAGATCAGGACAACCCCTACTGATATTGCCGAATCGGCAAGGTTGAATATGGGCCGGAAGAATATAAAATCTTCTCCTCCCCATACAGGCACCCACGCCGGAAAATTGCCGGTGAGCAGCGGAAAGTAAAACATATCTACTACACGGCCATGAAACAGCGGCGCGTAGTGATAGATTACGCCATAGAAGGTCGAGTCAATAATGTTACCTACCGCTCCGGCTAAAATAAGGGCCACCATCATAATAAGCCCCCGGTGATACTTATGCTGAATTAAATATACCAGGCCGTAACCTATCCCGCAAACTGCTACTATACGAAACAAAGTAAGGGCAAGCTTGCCAAATTCACCGCCCAGTTCCATGCCGAATGCCATGCCGTTGTTCTCGATGTAGCGAAGCATACCACGGTTGCCAAGGAAGTGTATCTCCTCGCCAAGGAACATGTTCTTCCGCACCCAGATCTTAATGATCTGGTCGAGCAGTACAATCAATGCGGCAGTAAGGAAGGGTTTCGTATAAGCAGCCTTCATTTATTGCTTTAATTTTGCTTCCATAGTAAGCGTGGTGTGCGGTACCGCACGCAGGCGCTCTTTAGGAATAAGCTTGCCTGTTTCGCGGCAAATACCGTACGTTTTGTTCTCTATACGTACCAAAGCAGCTTCCAGCTGTTCAATAAACTTTTTCTGGCGGGCAGCCAACTGGTTTATTTGCTCTTTCTCTAAAGTAGCGGAGCCGTCTTCCAGTGTTTTGTAAGTACCGGCAGTATCGTCTGTACCGTTTGCGTTAGGCGAGCTAAGCGATGTAGCCAATGCGTTCAACTCTTCTTTAGAGCTGCGCAATTTTTCTAACAGCAGGTCTTTAAATTCTTTCAACTCTGCGTCAGAATATCTTGTTTTTGTTGATTCTTCTTTCATTTAACTTTTTCTATAGATATTATTAGTTCAATTCCGTCTATCTCTGCTTTGTCGCCTTCATGCAGCTCAGTATCAAGCATTACGCTGTCAGCTAAAATTTCGGCGCAAATATAGGATAAATTGTTTTCCAGCGCTTTCCAGATATTGCCCGGGCAATTCACCTTTACATTTATCCTGTCGGTAACTTCAAATCCTTTGTCCTTACGCAAGTTTTGTATCCTGTTAACCAACTCGCGCGCTATACCCTCCTGCTCTAATTCATCGGTTATCGTAACATCTAAAGCCACAGTTAGTTTTCCCAAATTTGCAACCTGCCAGCCGGGTACGTCCTCGGCTATAATTTCTACATCTGGAAGTGCTATCTGGTACTTGTTGTCCAGTACGGCAATAGTACCGTCTGTTTCCAATTGGCTTATGTCTGCCTGCTCAAAAGCGTTAATGGCGGCGGCAACGTCTTTCATGTCCTTGCCCACTTTTGCGCCCAGTGCCTTAAAGTTTGGCTTTATCTTCTTCTTAACAAAGCCGGCGGTATCGGTAATGTATTCAATATCCTTAATGTTGGTTTCAGACAGGATAAGGTCCTTCACCTTTTCTACCTGCTCTTTAAAGGTCTTATCCAGTATCGGCAGCAATATTTTACTTAGTGGCCTGCGTACGGGTATGCTCACCTTTTTACGTAGAGAAAGCACCAGCGATGATACATCCTGTGCAAGCTGCATACGCTCCTCTAAAGCGGTGTCAACCTGCGCTGCATTATATTCAGGGAAGTAAGCCAGGTGTACCGACTCAAACTCTTCCTTGCGGGTTACCTCGTTCAGGTCACGGTATAAGCGATCAGCAAAGAACGGCGCTATTGGGGCCATCAGCTTGCTGATGGTGATCAGGCAGGTATACAGGGTTTGATAGGCCGAAAGCTTATCTTCAGAATTGTCTGACCTCCAGAAACGACGGCGGCTCAGGCGAACATACCAGTTGCTCAGGTGCGCGTCTACAAATTCCTGTACGGCGCGTGCAGCTTTCGTCGGCTCAAAATCTGCGTAGAAAGCATCCACTTCCTTGCTTAATGTGTTTAGCAAAGAGATGATCCAGCGGTCAATCTCCGGCCGGTCGTTAAAGTCTATCTCGGCCTCGCTGTAATTAAACTTATCAATGTTGGCGTACAGCGTAAAGAAAGAGTAGGTATTATAAAGCGTACCGAAGAACTTACGGCGTACTTCGTCCAGCCCTTCTATATTAAATTTGAGGTTGTCCCATGGCGCGGCGTTGCTTATCATGTACCAGCGGGCAGCATCCGGGCCGTATTGCTCAATGGTTGCAAACGGGTCTACCCCGTTACCCAGACGCTTGCTCATCTTGTTGCCGTTCTTGTCCAGCACCAGGCCATTGCTTATTACATTCTTAAACGCTATGCCGCCATTACCTACAGCAGCATTCACTTCTTTCACGTCTTCGCTTGCTTCGCTCAGCATTACTGCTATGGCGTGCAGGGTAAAGAACCAGCCACGGGTTTGGTCGACACCTTCGGCAATAAAGTCTGCCGGGTAAGCGTTCTTAAACTCGTCTTTATTCTCGAACGGATAATGCCACTGCGCATAAGGCATAGCGCCGCTATCAAACCAAACGTCAATCAGGTCCGGCTCGCGGAACATTTTGTTGCCGTTTAATGAAGTTAGGATAACATCGTCCACATAAGGGCGGTGCATATCTTCCAGCTTAAAGCCTGAAGGCATAAAGCCTGCGGTTATCGATTTTTCAATCTCTGCGTTAAGCTCTGCTATCGAACCGATGCATTTTTCTTCGCCACCATTCTCCTCGCGCCATATCGGCAGCGGGGTACCCCAATAGCGTGAACGGGAAAGGTTCCAGTCTACCAGGTTTTCCAGCCAGTTACCAAAACGGCCGGTACCGGTGCTCTCCGGCTTCCAGTTAATGGTTTTGTTCAGCTCCACCATCTTGTCCTTTACGGCGGTGGTGCGGATGAACCAGCTATCCAGCGGATAATATAATATAGGCTCATCAGAACGCCACGAGTGCGGGTAGCTGTGTTCGTATTTTTGCACGTTAAACGCCTTGTTCTCTTCCTTAAGCTTTATAGAGATGAGTACATCAGTAGGCTTAAAGTCGGCAGCAGCACGTTCTTCGCTGGTATAATATTCTTCTTTAACATAGCGGCCGGCGTAGTCGGTTACTTCCGTAACAAAGCGGCCCTGCTTATCTACAAGCGGTACTTCTTTGCCTGTCTCATCTTTCACGAGTACAGACGGTACGTTGTTCTCTTTACAAGCTCTAAAGTCGTCCGCGCCAAATATAGAAGCGGTGTGTACTATGCCGGTACCATCGTCTGTTGTTACAAAGTCGGCCGGTATAACGCGGAAGGCGTTCTTCTCCAGGTCCTCGTTAGTTACATACGGCATCAGCTGGTAATAGTGGATGCCCAGTAACTGGCTCCCCTTAAACTCAGCCGCTACCTGGTAAGGGATCAGTTTGTCCCCATCCTTATAGTCCTCAAGTGAAAGATTTTCTGCTTCAGCCTTAAAATATTTTTTCACCAGGTCCTTAGCCAAAACCACGCAAACGGGTTTAAAGGTGTAAGGGTTAAAGGTGTTTATTTTAACATAGGTAATGTTCTCGCCAACAGCCAGGGCGCAGTTAGATGGCAGGGTCCACGGGGTGGTCGTCCACGCCAGGATGAACACATCAGTGTTCACACCATCGAACAAAAACTCCGAGTCACTGTCGCGCTTTACCTTAAACTGGGCTGTGATGGTGGTATCTTTTACCATTTTGTAGGTACCCGGCTGGTTAAGCTCGTGCGAGCTTAGGCCCGTACCCGATTTTGGTGAGTAAGGCTGCACGGTGTAGCCTTTGTACAGCCAGCCTTTTTTATATAGCTGCTGCAATATCCACCACAGCGTCTCAATATATTCGTTCTCGTAGGTTACATAGGGGTTTTGCAGGTCTACCCAGTAGCCCATTTTTTCGGTAAGGTCGTTCCACACGTCGGTATAACGCATTACCTCTTTGCGGCAGGCATCGTTATAATCCTTAACGCTTATTTTTTTACCAATATCGTCTTTAGTGATCCCGAGCGATTTCTCTACAGCAAGTTCAATAGGCAGACCATGGGTATCCCAGCCGCCTTTGCGTTTTACCTGGTAGCCCTTTAGCGTTTTGTAACGGCAAAAAATATCTTTAATAGAGCGTGCCATTACGTGGTGAATGCCCGGCATGCCATTGGCACTTGGAGGGCCCTCGTAAAAGGTATACGGCTTGCTTGCCGGCCTGCTGTTTATGCTCTTTTCAAATATGTTGTTCTGCTGCCAGAAGTCAAGTATATCCTTGCCTGTTTGCGACAGGTTTAACTGCTTATATTCCTTGTACATCAATATGTTCGCCTCGATTTTTAAAGGTTGCAAAAATACTGATTTTTATGTGAAAAAGTTAGAAAAGCCGCTGAATTTGGGTGATTTGAAAATGGCAAAAGCCAGAGTGCCGGTAAACGCCGGAGCGGGTAAGACCGGAAATTGCTTTGATCATAATGCCTAATTTTTGACCGGCAATTAAGCCTGATCGTTGTATCATCACACTGTATCACCTCTCAAAAACTGTAACATGGCAGCCAAAACTGTAACATGTTACAACATCTATATTTAATAAGTAATTGTAATATAACTACTTATCAATTTACAACATAATTTAAGTGTATCAGGTGTAACACCCTATCGTGTTACAGTTGTTACATTACGGAGTGCATCATATAGGCATTCTCATAACTATATTTGAACTATACAACCTTCATCAGTCTTATGAAACTAAACGCCTTACCTGTAATTGCCCTGTTTGCTGCTTTATCAGTTAGTTGCAACAGTAACGATAAAAAGCAAGCCGCAACAGAACACGTGGCCGACACGGCGCTTGCTGCCGATATAAAACACCACATTGCCGTATTGGCCAATGATTCGCTGCTGGGCCGCAAGCCATTTACAAAAGGTGAGGACAAGACCATAGCCTACATATCTTCTGAGTTTAAGAAGCTTGGTTTAGAGCCGGGCAATAACGGCAGCTACTACCAGGATGTACCTATGGTGGAAGTTACGCCTGCAGCAGCCCCCACTCTTCAGGTGAGCGGCAAAGCAAACCTTACAGGACTGAAATCGGGCATCGACTTTGTGGCAACCACCCGCCGGGAGATGGCGACCGTTGACCTGAAGAACTCGCCGCTGGTATTCGCAGGCTTTGGTGTAGTGGCACCAGAGTACAACTGGAACGACTACAAAGGCCTTGATGTAAAAGGTAAAACAGTGGTGGTGCTTGTGAATGACCCCGGCTTTAAAGCAAAAGAGCGCCTGTTTAAAGGCGATACCATGACCTACTATGGCCGCTGGACCTACAAGTATGAGGAGGCTGCAAGGCAAGGGGCAGCGGGTGTGATCATTGTACACCAGACCGAGCCGGCAAGTTACCCGTTCTCTGTTATCGGCAACAGCAATACCGGCGCTAAACTATACCTGCAGCAAGCTGACAAGCACATGAACCGCTGCCAGGTAGAAGGCTGGATAACAGAAGATGTGGCCAAAAAGCTGCTCGCCGGTGCGGGTATCAGTGAAGATATGCGCGAGTATGCACGAAAGAAAGACTTTAAAGCCGTTCCGCTGAACAGTACTATATCGGTATCTATCAAAAACAAGCTTAAGTATTCGTTGTCGCATAATGTCATAGCTACGCTTAAAGGCAGCACCACGCCAAACGAATATATACTCTACAGCGCCCATTGGGACCACTTTGGTGTTGGCAAACCCGATGCAAAAGGAGATAGCATTTATAATGGCGCTATTGATAACGCAAGCGGCGTAGCAGCCATATTGGGTGTAGCTAAAAAGTTTGTGCAGGCTAAAGAAAAGCCAAAACGCTCTATTGTATTTCTTGCAGTAACAGCGGAAGAACAGGGCTTACTGGGTTCCGAATACTACGGCACACACCCGGTTTATCCATTGAATAAGACAGTTGCCAATCTGAACATTGATGCCTTGTCGGCCTTTGGCGAAACCACCGACCTTTCCATCACCGGAAAGGGACAGAACGATCTCGACGACTACGTAGAAGCCATAGCCAAACAAAATGATTGGACCGTTACCGGTGATGCTACACCCGGCTCGGGCAGCTACTACCGCTCGGACCATTTTAACTTTGCAAAAGTTGGTGTTCCGGCGCTAGACATGCACACAGGCGTAGCCTCTGCTGATAAGGGCGAGGACTTTGGAAAGGATAAAGAGAAGGACTATAACGAGAACCGCTACCACCAGCCATCAGACGAATATACCGAAGAGATGAACACGGCGGGCATGGCCCAGGCAGCCGATGTTATGTACGCCATCGGCGTAAAGTTGGCAGGTGAAAACACTTCCCCCGGCTGGAAAAAAGGATCTGAGTTTAAGGCTATAAGAGATAAGTCGATGGTAAAATAGCCTTGCTTTTAACAGGTATTGTTCCTAGCTTTATTTATATGACAACAACAACCCGGTTTTACATTGCATTGATAGCTGCTATAGCATCGGTTATCGTGTTCATCTTATCAACGTACACACTGTCCTTCGGGAATGGAGAGGCCGCAAATTTCCTGCAGGGCTTCTCAGGCGGTCTTGGTTTAGGATCGTTCCTGGGTGTAATTACCTATGGCATTAAACTCCGCAAAGAAAAACAGGAACGACTTGCTGCTTAATAAATAGCACGGCTCGCGCCGCCATCTACCTGTATGGTTTGCCCGCTAATGTAGCTTGCCTGCTCAGATGCCAGGAAAGCTACTAGTGCAGCTAATTCGGCAGGTTCACCTATCCTGCCCAGCGGAATAGCTTTTGCTTTTTCCCTCATAGCAGTTTCGGTATCCACATCTTTAGGCAAGGTGTGTTTTATACGGTCAGTAAGTATTAGTCCCGGCGCTACGTTGTTGACCGTAATGTTGTAAGGCCCAAACTCGTCTGCCATCATTTTAGCCATACCTACAACGCCCATCCGCATGGCTGTAGAGAGCACAGAGTTAGCCAGAACCGCCTTTACCGATCCGCTGATAATATTAATAATGCGCCCGCTTCCGGTAGGTTTCATGTAAGGCAAAATAGCCTTGCTGGTGCGTGCCACGCTAAGCAGGTTCAAGTCAAACGCCTTCTGCCACGCTTCATCGTCAAAGTTTTCAAACTTATCGAAGGGCGGACCGCCTGCGTTGTTCACCAGTATATCTATGTGCCCGTAAGTTTCGGCAGCTTTCGCAATAAAAGTGCTTAATTCTTCGACTTTGGATACATCCACGGCAATAGCCACAATCTCGTTACTGGTTAATGCGGAAATCTCGGAAGCTACCTTATCCAGCGCAGTTTTATCCCTCGACCCGATGATCACCTTCGCGCCTTCTTCAGATAAGGTTTGCGCAATTGCTTTACCAAGACCTTTGCTGGCTGCCAGCACAACAGCTACCTTACCAATTAGTTTAAGATCCATATTATGGTGTAAGTATACAAGCAAACGTAAGAATTTTAGGCAATGATGCCTATTGCTAATACGTATATTTACGGCAATGAAAAATCAGGTTACCCGCACTATTTTACTGCTTGGCATATCCATTGGGCTATTTGCTATTGTACTTTTGGTGCCCGCTCCAAAAAACCCGCTTTGGTTTCAAATTATCCGCGGGGCATCGGGCGGCTTTGGTTTAGCGGGGTGCGTTAGCTTTGTAATGCTGCTTATTGATCAACTTAAAGCAGGCAGGCGTTAGTGCATAAGCACTAAAATATTTTTTTGCAAATTTGAACTACAGCTTGCTGATGAAAAAATTTCTGCTTGGTTTTACATTTGCCTTTAAAGGTTTATGCTATGCGTTTACTACGCAGGTGAACTTCCGTGTGCATGTATTTGCTGCTATAATTGCAATAGCAATGGGTTTCTGGCTGCACATCAGCGCTGCTGAATGGAACTGGATAATGCTCTGCATTGCCATGGTGCTCCTTACCGAATTGTTGAACACCGGGATAGAAACACTCACCGACCTTGTTTCTCCTGGCTACAATGTGCTGGCCGGCCATGTTAAAGACATAAGCGCTGCAGCAGTGTTGGTGGTTGCCTTTTTTGCTTTAATTACCGGGCTCATTATCTATCTGCCTAAAATTCTATTGCTTTTTGGCTATGCTGCATAAAACCCGCGGCATAGTTTTTAAAACCACCGACTACAGCGAAAGCAGCGTGGTAGTGCAGATATTTACAGAGAAGTTCGGCCTGCAATCCTACATTATTAACGGCGCCAGGAAACCTAAAGCTAAAATAAGCCGCAATATGCTGCAGCCTTTGCACCTGGTAGATATGGTAGTTTATCACAAAGCAGCAGGAAGCATTCAGCGAATATCCGAGTTGAAAAACCTGCCGGTATTGGTTAGTATCCCGTATGATATTGTGAAGAGCAGCCTGGCCATGTTCCTGAACGAAGTGTTATACAAAGCCGTTAAACAGCAAACACCCGACGAAAATATCTTCGACTTCATTTTTAACGCTATAGAATGGCTGGATCACGCCGCAACCGGAATCGCCAACTTTCATCTTGTATTTCTGGTACAGCTAACGCGCTTCCTCGGTTTTTACCCGCGTAGTACACAATCAGCAGATGCGATGTATTTTGACATGAAGGACGGCGTGTTCACCAACTATCGGCCGGAGAGCCTGTCGTACTTATCCCCTCCCCATACGCGCAACTTTCAAAACCTGCTGCAAAGCGGCTTCAGCCGCATAACAAATATAAAACTGAGCAACGATGAACGACGCTACCTGATTAATAAACTACTGGAATATTACGCTATTCATATAGAAGGCTTTGGAAACATCCGCTCACACGAAGTGTTGGAAGAAGTGCTGGGCTAAACCTTATTCAAGCACTACTTTCTCATGCTGATAGGGTATCTCTACGTTCTTAAAACCTTTTCCCTTTAGTTTTTCGGCAAAATGCTGCTGTACATCGTATTCACCATGTACCAAAAACAGTTTCTTTACCTGTGCAGGGTCCTGGCAAGACAGAAAATGCAGCAAGTCCTCATAATCGCCATGAGCGCTCATGCTTTTTATGGACTGCACATCCGCATTAACTGTGTATTGGTCGCCAAAAATATAGACCTCTTTTTCGCCGCGGGCCAGCTTGCCGCCTAAGGAGTTCGGCTCGGCATAACCAACCATCAATATAGTATTCTTCACGTTACCTATATTGTTCTTAATGTGATGCTTTACTCTTCCTGCTTCGGCCATACCTGATGACGAGATGATCACGCAAGGTCGTGTATCATCATTTAATGCGATTGACTCCTGAGTGCTCTGCACAAATCGCAATCCTTTAAAACTAAATGGATCATCGTCAACCTTCAGAACTTCTTCTACATCTTTATTATAAACTTCCGGATGATCTTTTAACACCTGGGTAGCTTTTTCTGACAATGGACTATCTACATAATAGGCTACGTCCGGCAACACGCCCCTAAGTTCAAGTGAATTCAATGCGTATAACAATTCCTGTGTACGCCCCACACTAAAGGCCGGGATAATTACTTTACCTTTTTTAATCTCACAGGTTTGCTTAATCACTTCCAACAACGCGTCCTCGATAGGTCCAATATCCTTATGTAGGCTGTCCCCGTAGGTTGACTCCAGCATGATATAATCTGCCTGCGCAAAGGTTTGCGGGCTTTTCAGCAGCAAGTCGCCGTAGCGGCCAACATCACCGCTAAAGGTAATCTGTGTTTCCTTAGCATTTTCCAGTACGGTTATGTGTACCGCCGCACTGCCTAAAACGTGGCCTGCATCTGTAAACTTAAAGCGGACACGCGGAGTAATTTCATATTCTTCATGATAATCAACAATCTTAAAGAGGCGCATTGCGGCTATCGCATCTTCTTCGGTATAAAGTGGATCTAATGGCGGCTGGCCTTTACGCTCGCGATGCTTGTTGCTGTACTCCACATCCTGCATTTGTATTTTGGCAGAATCCATAAGCAGTATCCGCGTAAGGTCCATGGTTGGTGCTGTGCAAAAAATCTGGCCTTCAAAACCTTCTTTAACCAGCCTGGGTATTAGTCCGCAATGGTCTATATGGGCGTGCGACAGTATCAGGTAATCCACTTTGGTGGGGTTAAATCCAAAATGCTCGTTCATGTCTTCGGTTTGCTCGCCCAGTCCCTGGAACATTCCACAATCCAACAAAATTGTAGTGCCGTCCTCAAGTCGCAACAGGTGTTTACTGCCGGTAACGTTCCTGGCAGCGCCGTGAAAAGTAATCTCCATTTATAAAAGGTTGTGCGGTAACAACCAAACATGCAAATAAAAGTTTACTTAATAAAAAACTAAACATTTAGTTTAATTTTTCCGTTTAAAGTTTTACATTCGTTTATTACTTAAGTAAGTTGCAAGATCAATTATGGAAATCAAAGAGTTAACCCGCGCCGAAGAACAGATAATGCAAGTGCTTTGGCAGTTAAAAAAAGGGTTTGTTAAAGATGTGCTAGACATTTTACCCGAGCCGAAACCAGCGTACAATACAGTATCAACCATTATCAGGATACTTGAAACTAAGGGCTTTGTAGGCCATACGGCTTATGGTAAAAGCCATGAATACCACCCAATCATCAGTAAAGAACAGTATAAAACTTTTGCTGCTGATAAACTGCTTACAGGCTACTTTGACAACTCGGTCAACCGCATGTTATCATTCTTCGTGAAAAAAGAAAAGATAGACCTGAAAGAAGCAGATCAAATAATGAAACTAATAGAGAAACTTAAAGACAAGTAGTTATGAGCTGGTGGAATTACCTTTTATTGGTAAACATTTACCTTGTACTGTTCTATAGCTTTTACGCGCTGCTGCTGCGGCGCGAAACTTTCTTCCAACTTAACCGCATTTACCTGGTAGGCGCGGCGTTGTTATCATTTTTTATTCCGATGATACAGTCAGATTGGATAAAAGACCTCTTTATTACTCAAAAAGTGCAATATGCCGTTTACGGTACGGCCGACATAAACATAACTGCACTTGCACCTATTAAGGACAGCCCATACACCATGGGGCAGCTTTTTGTAATGCTGTATGTTGGCGGAGTAGTGCTGCTGGCCTTGCGCTTAATGTGGCAGTTTATACTGTTAAGGCGCATTATAAAACAGGCCAGCCCAACTGCACCTTATTCCTTTTTTAACAAAATTAATGTGGACGAAGATGCCGAAGGCAGTGACGTTATACTAGCACATGAGGAAGTACATGCCAAACAGTGGCACTCTGCAGATGTACTTATTATAGAGGCGGTAATGATCATTAATTGGTTTAATCCGGTAGTCTATCTGTACCGTTTCGCCATAAAGCATATACACGAATACATTGCCGACAGGCAAGCCATTATAGCCGGCACAAACAAAGCAGATTATGCTATGCTGCTGCTGAGCCAAACATTTAGTACACCGGCGCACAGCCTGGTAAACCCTTTCTTTAGTAAAAGTTTGTTAAGGGAGCGCATCTTAATGCTGCAAAAGGACAGATCGGCACGCATTAAATTGCTAAAATACGGCATGTCTGCCCCGTTGTTTATACTAATGCTGGTACTATCATCAGCAACCATAAGCAACAGCAGAGCTGTAAGCAGCATAAATAATAAAGCCGAATGGGTATTTAACCGCCCGGCAGATATGCTGATACCTGCAGAAGGCCAGCCCGAAGATGCATTTAAAAAACAGTTAAGGGATGCCGACCTGGCACAGCTGATACAAGAAACCAAAGCGGCAGCAATTGCCGATACTTTAAATAACGGACAGGTATTTCTTCAGGTAGAACAGCAGCCAGGTTTCCCCGGCGGTGATGCAGCTTTTGGTACATACCTGGCACGGGTTATAAGATATCCTAAAAAGGCGCGCGAACTGAACATACAAGGACGCGTAATTCTATCCTTTATAGTTGAAAAAGATGGTAGCCTTACAGATGTTAAAGTGGTACGCGGCGTAGGATATGGTACCGATGAAGAGGCTGTAAAAGCACTTAAAAACTCACCGAAATGGATACCCGGAATGCAGAACGGCAAGAAAGTACGTGTACAATACGCAGTACCCATCAGCTTTAGCTTAGCGGAAGAAAAAACCCCTGTAAAAACATCAGCAAGCGCAGATGAGATCCAAATAGATCCTGCTCCGGATAACGAGATATTTACAGCGGTTGAGGAGGCGCCAACTTTTCCGGGTGGACAGGCTGCCCTTGTTAACTACATCCGCAGTAATATACATTATCCTGCAGAAGCACGTAAAAACAACATTCAGGGGCGAGTAATCACTTCCTTCGTAGTAGGCAAAGATGGCAAGATATTTAATGCCAAGATATTGCGCGGCATTGGCTACGGTGCCGATGAAGAAGCTGTACGTCTGATTAATGCTATGCCTAAATGGCGCCCGGGCATACAAAACGGAAAGGCCGTGCAGGTACAATACACTATACCTATCCTTTTTAGTTTAACTGTCGAAAATGAATCGCCGCAGGTGCAGTTACAGGGTAATACCACGCCGAACAAGTATGCTCTTGAAAGCAAAGATACCACAGCAAAGCAGCAAATTACCTTTGGCCTCAGAGGAGCAAACGACCCGGTTTATATACTTGACGGCAAAGAAGTATATGGCTTGGGCAACATAAACCCAAACACAATTGAAAGTATTTCGGTGATAAAAGATAAATCTGCCATCATAAAATATGGCGCAAAGGGTTTAAATGGCGTTGTTTTAATTACCAGTAAGAAACCCGTAAAAAAGTAAGTTTTTCAGTTTAGTTAATTATAAACCCGACGCCAACAGTTAACACTGGGGGCGTTTTTACTTAGTAGCTTTTACAACAATGTATGGCGAGAGTCCCTTGCTATCTACCGGCACCAGCCTGGTAATTGCTTTCCCGGCCAACCAAATGGTTTTTACAATTGTCTTGGTAAAGGTGTTTTGTACAGATTTATTCTCCAGCCAAACGCTAAACTTACCATGATAGTAAGCTTCCACATTTTTTAATCCAAGCGCTTCGCAGCTGCTTTTTAGCAGTGCAAGATCCATGCTATTGATGTTGTGTTTGTCGTAATTTTCTTTATCGAACTTACGCTGCACCCAGCCGTTAACACTTTTAAAGTTGGGCAGCGTAATAAACAACGTACCGCCAGGTTTTAAAAACTTGAGGTGCTCACCAACGATAAACTTAGTATCGTTAAAGTGCTCTATTAACCCAAAGGATAGCACCATATCATACAATTCTTCCGGCTTGTAAGCAAAAAGGTCCGCTTCTATGATGTTGACATCGTTTTCTTTAAGGTCGTTGGCAGAAAGCAACTTGTTTATGAGTTCCCGATGTATAAAGTAATCCAGCAACGTAGTGTTTAAGCCTTTATACTTTTTTAAGTAAATGGCGTAATACCCGGGGAATCCACCCAGTTCCACAGCAGTTTTGGCGTTGGTATCTTTGATGATCTTTCCAAGTATATCGCCAAAAACGTAATCCGGCTTAAGCTTAAATATAAGCCCAATCCGCGACTCCCAAAAAGATTTCCAAAATGCCCTGTCTGTTAAGTTATTCTCCATTTATCTGCTCACCCGGCAACAGCCGTAGTTTTATTTTCTAATACCCTTGCCGGGTTACCCACTGCTACACTGTTCGCCGGTATACTTTTTACTACCACAGCGCCAGCGCCTATGCTGCTATTATCGCCTATGGTAATATCACCTATTATGCAGGCGTTAGCGCCTATATCTACGTTGTTGCCTATTCTCGGGCAGTTGCTTAAAGTGCCATCAGCAAGTTTCTTATGCCCTATAGTCACTCCGTTTCGCAATGTGCAGCCCTCGCCGATAATAGTCTTGTAATTTACTACCAATCCTTGCCCATGATAGAAAATTAAATTTCTACCTGCACGAAGCTTACGTGGCAACTCTATTCCTAAGCTCCATTCCACAAAAAAACGGTAGAACATCAGGTACGGAAAAAAAATGATCTTAAGCAGCATGTAGTGGTTAATACCATTTACCAGGCGGAACATAAACAGCACCAAACGCGCCTTTATATTGCCCCTGTTGGCCTGCCAATCCTGGAAGAGATATGCAAAAGGGTTCATGCGCCGTTGTATATTAAACCAAATTTTTGGCACCTGTTAGGGTGAAGTGTTCAAAAGTAAAATTTTTAATTTTAGTATCAGTATACTTGCCCGATAATTGACCATGGCTATACAGGTTGCTTTGATAAACACGGCTGACTCGGGCGGCGGCGCTGCGGAGGCTTGCATGCGCCTGTTAAAAGCGTTACGTGAGCAGCAGGTTGATGCCACGCTTATAGTGCAACATAAAAAGCGCGACAACACGGCTGTTTACAGCATAGAGCGATCAGCCTGGGACAAAGCACGATCAAACCTTAACTTTTTAGCAGAGCGGCTGCCTTTCATTGCTTTGTACGAGCGCGACCGAACCGTCAGATTTGCGTTTTCCACCGCTAACACCGGCACCGATATTAGTCGGGAAAAAGTGATTCAGGATGCTGATATCCTCCACATCCATTGGACAAACTCCGGTTTCCTGTCAACAAACGACCTGAAGAAACTTATCCGGCTGAACAAACCGATTGTATGGACGCTTCACGACATGTGGCTTTTTACCGGGGGGTGCCATTACGCCGGTACATGCGACCACTTTAAGCGGGAGTGCGGCAATTGTTACTTCTTGCGTAACCCTCAACCAAACGATCTATCCCATACCGGCTGGCAACGCAAGAATCGCATGCTAATTAATACCGAAAACATTAGCGTAGTCACCTGCAGTAATTGGCTTGGAGAGGTTGCCAAAGAGAGTTCGTTACTACAAAATGCCAGCATACAAGCTATCCCCAATCCTATCGATACTAATGTATTCTCACCAAGAGAAAAAAATACTGCACGTAAAAAGTGGAATATAGATGCAGGTAAGAAGATCATTTTGTTTGGAGCTGCCAACATAGCCGACAGGCGCAAGGGCTTAATATACCTTATTGAGGCCCTACAGATACTGAAAGACACTTACGCTCAGACACAGGATATCGAAATAATAATCTTCGGTAAGAACAAGCGCTTTGATGTAACAAGCTTGGCGTTTAAGGTACATCAGCTCAGCATTATTACATCTGCTGAGGATCTGGCGGAAATATATAGCCTTGCGGATGTTTTCTTGCTGCCGTCCATAGAAGATAATCTGCCGAATACCATTATGGAAGCGATGTCTTGTGGCACACCGGCTGTCGCATTTAACACGGGTGGCATTCCGGATATGATAGATCATCAAATAAACGGCTATCTGGCAGAGTTCAAATCTGCGGCTGACCTTGCCGCAGGTGTACATCAGGTACTGTTTTCCGGTGATCATCACTTGATGGCACAGGCAGCAAGAACCAAGGTGCTTCAGGAATTTAATAACACTAAAGTTGCTGGTCAATACTTAACCCTCTACAATTCTTTGCTTGAAAGGAAACTGGTATGATGCCTACCCTCTCGGTAATTACCGTAGTTTACAACAATGTCAGGGATATTGAGCGCACTATTCGCTCTGTAGTAAATCAAACTTACACCAATATTGAATACATAGTTATAGACGGACAATCTACCGATGGCACACTCGCGATTGTCAAAAGCTATAGCAGCAGCATTAAGAAGCTAGTGAGCGAGCCTGATAAAGGCATTTATGATGCCATGAACAAGGGCCTTAACCTGGCTACTGGTGAATATGTAATTTTCATGAACTCCGGCGATGAGTTTTATGCTAACGACACTGTTGCAAAAGTTTTTGGAACGGCAGAAGATGCAGACATCTACTATGGTGAAACAGAAATGGTAGATGCCGAGCGAAACAGTCTTGGCCAGCGCCGGCATAAAACACCAGAGAACTTCAGCTGGCGGAGTTTTAAATACGGAATGAGCATAAGCCATCAAGCCATCTACATTCGGCGATCACTTGTTGCGCCATACGATAGTAAATACCAGCTAAGTGCGGATATAGACTGGATCATACGCGCAGCTAAGAAAGCCCGTAAAATTGTTAAGGTGGATGGTTACGTAGCCAAGTACCTGGTGGGAGGTATGTCTAAAGCTCGCCACAGGCAAAGCCTGCAGGAGCGTTTTAATATTATGCGCAAACACTATGGCTTGCTACCTACGGTACTTAATCATGCGGTTATTGCCGTCAATTTGGGTTGGTACTGGCTCAAAAATAAACGCACCAACGACTAGCTCTTTAAGTTGTTACAACCCGGCTGCTATTGCATCGTAAATGGCATCTTGTATTCTGGGCCGTATGTTTAGGCTGGACAGCTTGTTGCCAACATTTGGATGCACACGGTTAGATAGAAATACATAAACCAGGTTTACTTTAGGATCCACCCAAACACAGGTGCCAGTAAAACCGGTATGTCCATAAGTTTGCGGCGAAGCCAACTTAGATGGATAGTGCCTTTCGGCAATAGGGTCCCACCTGTCAAATCCCAGGCCTCTGCGACTTACATCGGTCTGTTTAGCAGTAAACAGATCAACTGTTTCGGGTTTAACATACTGAACACCGCCGTAACTACCGCGGTTTAGCATCATCTGGTAAATAATACCTACATCATTAGCACTGGCAAATAATCCGGCGTGGCCTGCTACACCGCCCATTAGCGCCGCAGTAGGATCATGAACGTAGCCGTCTATTAGCGTGCGCCGATCACGTTTATCATCTTCAGTTGGAGGGATGCGGCTTGCAGGAAAACGATTTAACGGTAAAAAGCCAGCCGTTTGCATACCGAGCGGATCATAAAACTGTTTCTGCACGTAAACGTTTTCAGGCGTAGCTGTGATCGTCTCAAATATCTGTTGCAAAAAGCACATCCCTACATCACTGTAAACGTATTGCCCACGTGTTTTTAGGGCTGAGTTTAACATGGCAGGCCACATTACATCTTCGAAATAGTTTTTACGAAGGTAGTATCCGTCATTAACTTTTGTGGGGTATGCTGCTGAAGAATCTGAGCTGTAATCTCCAGTCTTGATCTTGTCAAAGGTAGGGATATCAGGTATAAGGCCGGCCTGATGCTCAAGCAACTCTCGAACTGATAGGGTTCTTTTATTTGTTGGCCTGGTAGTGGGCAGGTAAGTACCGGCTGTAGAGTCCAGATTAAGCTTGCCCTGATCATAAAGCTGCATAGCCTCCATTGTTGTGGCCGTTATTTTGGTCATGGAAGCCAGATCATATATATCATCAATCCGGTTGGCTATCTTGTTATCGTAAGCATGGTATCCATAAGCCTTGTTATAAATCACCTTACCATCTTTAATAACCATTACCACGCAGCCAGGCGTAGCACGATTGCTTATTGCTTCGGCTGCAATTTTGTCTATAGCCTGTAAATTACTTGTGCTTACTCCTGCATCTTCAGGTACCGTATACTGTAAACGGGTCTTTGATGTTAGGGAACCACTCCCGGCAACGTATTTAGGAGTGAAAGTTTTTGTTAATTTCTGCGTGATAGCTACCCCGCCAAAAATTGCCTGGGCATTAAAAAAAGAGGACACTACCGATTGCCGTTCCGACCATAGTATAGGAGCAGTGATATCGTTTAACTTTATAAGACCAGGACTAGCTCCAATGTAAGAAACTACCACATTCTTGATCTTTTGATTTGTTGTGATAAAATCTATTACTTGCCGGTTGGCCAAATCTACGTCGGTAAGTTGTACTATCAGTGTAGTAAAGAACTTGGTATCCATAGATAGCGCGGCCGTTGTTTTTGCACCTAAGTACTCGTTGCCATTAAAGCTGGTTACTTTAGCATACTTGTTTAGCAAACTGTCAAACGCCATAAAGTTCCGCGAGAAAAAATGGACGCTGGCTATCTTGTTCACCTCCAGGTTCTGAAGCGGAATAGTCTGCTTTTCATTATTTAACAGAACTGTACTTTGTTCTACCGCTTTTTGCTCCTGCACATAAGCTTTCCCGGTAAAAGGTGGATTTTGCGCACATGCAGAGCTGAAAATTATAAATCCTGATAGCAACAGAAGGCAGGCATTGCGCTTACTTCTTTTCATATACTTTAACACCATTAACAAACGTCTTTAATACTTTAACAACCGGCAACTCGCTGCCTTTTACTTTCAATATATCTTTATCAAGTATTACAAAATCGGCATATTTACCAACCTCTATACTGCCTTTTTCTTTCTCCTCAAAGTTTGCTTTTGCTGCCCAAATGGTCATGCCCTTTAATGCTTGCATACGGGTTAACGCGTTCTCCATCTGAAAACCACCAGTGGGCAAGCCTTTTAAGTCTTTACGCTCTGCAGCAGCATAAAACGTATACATAGGGTTGATGTTTTCGACAGGAAAATCGGTACCAAGAGGTATCCAGCCATTTTGCTTCATCAGCGACTTGTAAGCATAAGCGGTTTTCAACCTTTCTGCGCCAAGGCGGTTTATGGCCCAACTCATGTCTGATGTGGCATGAGTTGGTTGCACAGAAGGTATAATACTGTAATTACCAAAATACTGTACATCCTCCGTTGCTACAATCTGCGAATGCTCTATACGCCAGCGCTTGTCGTTCTTGCCCTTTAACACATCCGCATATATTTTAAGGATAACACGGTTGGCAGAGTCGCCTATAGCGTGGGTACACATCTGAAATCCTTTAGCGGCTATCTTTTCGGCAACTTGTTTAAAATGTTCTTTGCTGCTTAGCAAAAAGCCATTCCAGTTTGCCTTATCAGCATAGGGCTTGAGTAAGCAAGCACCTCTGGAGCCGAGTGCGCCGTCAGCATACACTTTAAATGCCCGTACGTTTAAGCCTGGTGTTTTATATGCTCCGCGTTTAAACAGGTAATCGTAATTCTCTTCCTTATCAGCCAGCATTACGTACATGCGCATTTTTAGATCGCCTTTGTGCTGCAGCGCAGCAATAGTACTTACCATGGTGTAAGGAAGGCCACAGTCATCAACGGTGGTAAGCCCCACGGCAAAGCAATTCTTTTGCGCATCCAGCAGGGCCGCCTGTGTAATCTGCTCGGTAGGCTCAGGTATCTTACGTGTAACAATACCGACAGCGTTATCTACCAGAATCCCGGTAAGTTTACCGTCTACAGTCTCTATTTGTCCGCCAATAATAGTTTGACCGGGTTTGATGCCGGCGATATTAAGCGCTGCCTGGTTGGCAATTGCAGCATGTCCATCTACCCTGCTTAAGATAACCGGGCGCACCGGAAAAAGCGAATCCAGTTTGGCCTTATTAGGGAACTGCTTAGTAGTCCAAAGGTTCTGGTCCCAGCCATTGCCTATTATCCAACCTTCAGTGTTTTTTTCCGAGTAATTTTTAACGCTATCTAAAACCGCGTCCCAGCTCTTGGTGCCTACCAGTTTAACCTCCTGCAAGCCCAAGCCATATTCGTAAAAATGCGAGTGCGCATCGATAAACCCAGGATATACCGGCTTACCACCGGCATCTATCACCTCTTTAGCAAGGTACTTTTGTTCAAGTGTATCTGCATTACCAACGGCAATTATCTTACCGCTACTTATAACGAATGCGTTAGCTGTAGAAAACGTGCTATCTACGGTATAAACAATTGCATTTTTAACCAGGGTGTCGGCATTATATTCTTTTTGTTTGCACGCTGCGAGCAAGATGAAAAGAAGAGGCCACAATTTCTTCATACGATAAACAGGTGGATGTAAAATAGATAGCGTAAAATACTAATACAAGTAAAGGGCGGTAAAGTTATGCAATCAAATAATTAATTTAGCATCCGGAATTATTTGACCTCCGGCACAAAGAAGGGACCATTTTAGATGCCAGATATAATACAGCTTTTACCCGATTCGGTAGCTAACCAGATAGCCGCAGGCGAGGTGGTACAACGCCCGGCATCGGCTGTAAAGGAATTGATAGAGAACAGCATAGACGCGGGTGCGGACAAGATTCAACTCATATTAAAGGACGCGGGTAAAGCGCTGATACAAGTGATTGATAACGGCTGCGGCATGAGCCTTACAGACGCCCGTATGTGCTTTGAGCGGCATGCTACCTCCAAAATACGTAAGGCAGAAGATCTTTTTGCAATCCGAACCATGGGGTTCCGCGGCGAAGCAATGGCCAGTATTGCTGCTATTGCACAGGTGGAACTAAAAAGCCGCCGGCACGAAGACGAACTGGGCACCTGCATTACCATTGAAGGCAGCGAAGTAATAAAACAGGAACCCTGCAGCAGCAATACAGGTACATCCATATCCATAAAAAACTTGTTTTACAACACGCCGGCGCGGCGTAATTTTTTGAAGAGCAATCCTGTGGAAATGCGTCACATAATAGACGAATTTCAGCGTGTAGCATTGGCAAATCCGCAGGTGTTTTTAACACTGCACCACGACGGGCAGGAAGTCTATCACCTACCAGCGGCATCGCTAAAGCAACGTATTATTCACCTGTTAGGGAATAATTACAATCAGCGTCTGGTACCGGTAGAAGAAGATACCACCATTATAAAACTACACGGCTACGTTGGCAAGCCTGAGTTTGCTCGCAAAACCCGTGGCGAGCAGTTCTTTTTTGTAAACAACCGGTTTATTAAAGATGCCTACCTGAACCACGCGGTACTTACCGCTTTTGAGGAGTTACTTCCAGAAGATTCGTACCCGTTGTACGTGCTTTTTATAGATATCGATCCAAGTAAGATCGATATCAACGTACACCCTACAAAAACAGAAATAAAGTACCAGGACGAAAAAGCTATTTATGCCATCATCCGCTCGGCGGTAAAACGATCGTTGGGTAAATACAACATCACGCCAACGCTTGATTTCGATCAGGAAAACAGCATCGGTCACCTGATCACACCAAAGCCATTTGAAGAAATAGTACAACCAACCATTGCGTTCAATCCAAACTTTAACCCTTTTGCTGCGGAAAAGAAACCTAGCCGGGAGCTGCCTTTTCTTCGCGATAATGGTCCGAACGATCATCGTTCGGCAATACCTAAGAACTGGGACACGCTTTACGAGATAGCCAGACAGGAAGAAACTGTACAGCAGGAGATGCACCAGGAAAAAAGTATCCCGGTGGATGAACAGGAGATAACCAAAAGCGGCGAGAAGCAGTTTTTTCAGGTGCATAACCGCTTTATACTGTCGCAAATTAAGTCGGGCTTTATGCTCATCAATCAGCAGGCAGCGCATGAACGTATATTGTACGAGCGCTTTTTGCAGCAGCTGCAAAGCCACAGCGGGGTAAGTCAGCAAAGTTTGTTCCCTCAATCTATAACACTTAACAGCGCAGATTATGAACTACTACGTGAACTCCTGCCGGATATTCGGGCATTAGGGTTTGATGTACGCGAGTTTGGCCGGAATACTGTTGTAGTAGAAGGTGTACCAGCCGATATTAGCAATGCCAACGAACACGAATTATTGGAAAGGCTGCTGGAAGGTTTTAAAAACAACCTGGCTATATTGAAAGTTGATAAGCGGGATAATCTTGCCCGTTCACTTGCGCGCAACGCCGCTATTAAAAGCGGCACGAGATTGTCAATGGAAGAAATGAACCAGTTGATCGATCAGCTTTTTGCCTGCCAAATGCCTAATTTAGCGCTGAACGGCAAACCAGTAATCACTACCTTTACATTGAACGAACTAGCGGAGCGCTTTGAAAAGTAGTGCCCGACACAAAAATCGCAAGAAAAAATTTAGACTCAATAACAAAGCAGCGCATCTAGCGTCTTGCTAAGGAAACACGACAGAGAACATGCAATCACCTTTTGCCAATTTAACTCCGGTAGTAAAAAACCTGGTTATCATAAATATAATTTTCTTTATAGCAACTTACGCGCTACGCCAGTTTGTTGACCTTGAAGCATTATTTGCAGCTTATTACCCTACAAACCCAGCGTTTAAACCGTGGCAGCCTATTACCTACATGTTTATGCATGCGGGCTTTACCCACTTGTTTTTTAACATGTTTGCTGTATTTATGTTCGGGCCTTTATTAGAGCAGGTAATGGGCTCTAAAAAGTTTTTCAACTATTACTTTATAACAGGAATCGGTGCCTTTGCCTTATATATGCTGGTACAGGCTCTACAAATACATGCTGTCACCGGGGGCTTTACCGTACCTCACTCCGAACTGGATAGCTCTTATTTCCAATACGGCGGCGGGCAGGAACAGGCACAAAAGCTTTACAGCCTGTTTAACGGACCGATGCTTGGCGCATCGGGTGCTGTGTTTGGCATCCTTGTCGGATTTGGGCTTCTGTTCCCGGAATTGGAAATGATGATTATATTCATTCCCGTTCCAATCAAAGCTAAATACTATGTACTTGGTTACGTTGTGCTTGAGCTTTATTCGGGAGTTAGGCAGGCATCTGGCGACAATGTTGCTCATTTTGCCCACCTGGGTGGTGCGCTTATCGGCTTTATTCTGATAAAGATTTGGGGGCTGAGAAAGACAAACAATTTTTACTAATTATTATTAGTTAAATAGGTATATAAACCCTGTTTTATGAGTGCGCTTTGGAAAGATATCCAATACAAGATGTTACGGTCGGGCAATAAGCTTACCTTGCTCATCGGTATTAATGTTATTGTTTTTCTAGTTATAAATGTTACATCTGTCATAGAGCAACTATTTACAGGTTTTGGCAACAGTGTAATTAAAAGCTTTACTGACGAGTACCTCTTATTACCATCCTATCTCCCTAAACTGCTTTATCGTTTCTGGACGCCCTTTACCTACATGTTTATGCATGCGGGTGTGTTACATATCCTGTTCAATATGCTTTGGTTGTACTGGATGGGGCAAATATTTGAAGAATATTTAGGGAATAAACGCACCATTGGGCTGTATATACTAGGCGGACTTAGCGGCGGATTACTATTTATTGCAGCTTACAACCTTTTACCAGCCTTTACTGCTGTAAACGCGGCGCAGGGCGGCATTATAGTAGGTGCATCTGCAAGTGTAATGGCAATTGTCATAGCCACCGCCACACTACTTCCTGATTATACCATATCGCTCATTTTTATTGGACCTGTTAAGCTTAAATGGGTAGCTGTGTTCTATGTCATTATTGACTTCCTGGGCATAGCCGGCGGTAATGCTGGTGGTGAAATAGCTCACCTCGGCGGCGCGCTATTTGGCTTTGTCTATATTAAACAACTTCAAAAAGGTAACGACTGGATAGGTGGTCTAAACAGGCTGTTTTCGCCTAAGCCTAAGCTTCGTGTAGTAAACAACGAATCTCCTCAAAAAAAATCTTCCAATAATAAACCCCGACAGGAAGATATTGACCGTATCTTAGACAAGATCTCTGCATCAGGCTATGATGCGCTGAGCAAGCAGGAAAAAGAAACATTGTTTAGGGCCAGCAATAATAATGAAGGATAGTAAAGGACTAGGCTTTTTGGGTAAAGTTATTTTATGGGCCAACTGCGCCTTGTGCATTGCTTTATTGATTAGCTACCTTGCCCCATATACCGATCCTAGGAAAGTTTGGGTAATTGCTTTTTTTGGCCTGGCGTATCCCCCACTATTGGTATTTAATCTTATCATGATCGTCTATTGGATGGTGAGGGGCAGATTGTATTTCCTGCTATCATTAATTACGGTCATTGTCGGCTACAAAGTACTACTTAACAATGTCGGATTCAGGTGGAGCAGCAACGAGCCACGCACCGCAAATCGCAATGAAATAAGGATAATGACCTATAATGCCCACGATTTCAAGCGTTATGGATCAGACAATGACATATCAACCAAGCACGAGATACTGCAATTAATAGCAGAGAATGATCCGGACATACTAGGAATACAAGAGTTTTATACCCGAAAACGCGGGCAGTATGACATGATCGATTCTATAAAGAAGATCATGAAAAGCGAATTTTACTACTTCGAACCCTTCTCTGTTAATTACGATCAGGCTGAGGGAATGGCTATCTTTTCGCGTTACCCTATTTTTAACTTTGGCCTAATTGCCTTGTCCGGAAAGACCACTGGTAACCAATGCCTTTTTGCAGATATTCAAAAGGGTGATAAAAAGATCCGCATCTACAGTATGCACCTGCAATCGATACGGTTTGAACCGGAAGATTATAAATACCTCGGCGATGTGTCTAAGAAGGGCAAGGCAAATATGTCGGCAACCAAGCGCCTTGGCAGTAAGCTTAAAGCGGCTTTCCTAAAAAGGGCAGAACAGGTTTATACCGTTAAAGATCATGCAAAACAATGTCCTTATCCATACATATACTCAGGCGATTTTAATGATACACCTGCTTCATACGCCGTCAACGTTATGGCTACAGGTATGAAAAATACTTTTAGAGAAAAAGGCACGGGCATTGGCCGCACCTATAATGGCGATTTCCCAAATTACCAGATAGATTATATAATGGCAAGCTCACATTTTGATGTAAAAGGCTACCAGATCATCCAGAAAAAGTTATCTGACCATTACCCCGTAACTGCAGATCTGTTGCTAAAATAACCTCCCTCTCAATTGCCTGACCCGCTGAATATGACGTTTGATTAATGAGTAAGTAGTCTACTTCAGTCCTAAAAATTGTAAGTTTGCGCACATGGAACAAAAACTATTTGTTTACAACACTTTAACACGAAAAAAAGAAGAATTCATACCGCTGGACGCGCCCCACGTGGGCATGTACGTATGCGGCCCTACTGTATATAGCGATGTTCATTTAGGCAACTGCCGTACTTTTATATCATTTGATCTTATTTTCCGCTACCTGCTACACCTAGGTTACAAGGTGCGTTATGTGCGTAATATAACCGATGCCGGACACCTTGAGAGCGACTCGGACGTAGGTGAGGACAAAGTATCTAAAAAAGCTCGTTTGGCACAACTGGAGCCAATGGAGATTGTGCAGAGATATACTGTAGATTTCCACAACGTAATGCAAATTTTCAATGCGTTACCGCCGAGTATAGAGCCTACTGCTACCGGTCATATTATTGAACAGATAGAATTAGTAAAAGAAATACTAGCTAAAGGCTTTGCTTATGAGGTTGATGGGTCGGTATACTTTGATGTTGAAAAATACAACCAGACTCAGGATTACGGCATTTTAAACGGGCGTAAGCTGGAAGACATGCTGAATAACACCCGCAGCCTTGGCGGGCAGGACGACAAAAAAGGCAAGCTGGATTTCGCGCTGTGGATTAAAGCCAAACCCGAGCACCTGATGAAGTGGCCCTCACCGTGGGGCGTCGGATTTCCCGGCTGGCACTTGGAGTGCTCGGCTATGAGCAATAAGTACCTTGGACATAAATTTGATATACACGGCGGCGGTATGGACCTTATGCCAACCCACCACACCAACGAGATTGCTCAGAATGTAGCCAGCTGCGGGAATATACCAGCTACTTACTGGCTGCATACCAATATGCTTACTACTAACGGCCAAAAGATGTCCAAATCACTTGGCAACAGCTTTTTGCCGCATGAACTTTTTACCGGCGACCATCCGCTGCTTAAAAAAGGATACAGCCCGATGGTAGTGCGCTTCTTTTTTATGCAGGCTAGTTACCGCAGTACAGTAGATTTTTCAAACGAAGCTATTGAGGCAGCTGAGATCTTTTATAAAAAACTTGCGGAGTCTGCTAAAAAATTAACGACGCTTGAACAAAATACCTTAACAGTTGTTGATGACGAAGCTCAAAATGCTATTATAGCAGCCTGCGAAGATTGCTATACAGCAATGAATGATAATTTTAATTCGCCGAAAACGTTAGAAGCACTTAACAACTTGTCTAAGTGGATAAATTCGTTTGCTAACCAGACGCGTAATTCTGGAGAAATTAGCACTGAAACGTTTGAAAGGATGAAGAAAACTTATAACGATTTCTTTTTTGACGTTTTGGGTTTAAAGCATGAAGACAGCGACAATGCCGATACCGATGAACTGATGAGCCTGATAGTAAACCTTCGCAACCAGGCCAAGGCTAACAAAGATTACGCTACATCAGACAAGATACGTGAAGGATTAAAGCAAATAGGCTTTCAACTGAACGATAATAAACAAGGTACTACAGATTGGGTAAGGATTTAACCTATTTTAACTACCTCAACCCTATAAAGGTAAGCCGGGCATGTTTACTTTTACGAGCCAAAGCAATGTTATGCCCTTAACAGACACTATGAAAAAAATAATATTAGCTGCCATCTTTTTAGCCGGGTTTACCCAGGCATCCTTAGCTCAAACAAAACCTGTACAGGTTAGCAAAGTAGTAAACGCAGAAACCGACTTCAATAAATTAGTAGAACGTAAAGGTATTAAGGCAGGCTTCCTGGCTATGGCGGACCCCGAAGGCATTGTGTTCAAACCAAATGTGGTTAAAATATCTGAGTTCTACAGCACTATCGACAAGCAGCCCGGAAAGTTATCTTGGCAGCCTAAAGTAGCACGTATATCTGCAAACGGCGACCTTGGCTTTACCGCCGGCCCGTATGTTTATCAGAATGGCAGTAGCGAAGATGACAAGGTGTTTGGTCAGTATGTTTCTGTATGGAAACTGGATGCTGCTGATAATAAATTTAAGTTGCTAATTGATCTGGGTATACAGCACCCTGAGCCTGATGCAGAACAGGGCACAGACTTTAAAGAGCCTGACCTTTCCAAGCAAAAAGCGCCAAGCAAAGATCCTTTTAATGGTAAAGACATCATCATCAACAATGATAAATTGCTTAACCACTCGCTTGACCTATCTACCCTGGCGGCTTACAAAGAGTTTATGAGCCCTGAAGGCCGTTATTACTTCCCTGGCTTCGAGCCAATAATGGGTACTGATAAAGTAATGAAGTTTTTAGACAACGAAGGCATTACTATATCTGCACAGACCATTAACGGCGGCCGCTCAAGCAGTAACGACCTGGCTTACAGCTATGGTACAGCACGTATCAAAAAAGGCAATATCGTAAACAACTACAATTATGTACGCATCTGGGAGATTGATGCTTCCCACAAGTGGAACCTTGCCCTTGAGATATTCTCTACTGTAGAGTAATAGCTAAAACATATACTAAAACAGCCGCTGAATTGTAGCACAACTACACTCAGCGGCTGTTTTGTTTTTGACAAAAGTGTTCACGTTTTTTTGTGCCGGTGGCATTTTGAACACTTTTGAACACTTGCCCAAATACTTCTAAAAACCTGCGTTAAAAGCACCAATATGGCCGTTTTTACAAAAAAAACTATACGGCTACCTTTAAAAACCACACTAAACTGGCGGGCTATTTTAAAGTAAATTTGGAAGTAATAGGGTAAACTACAGGTTAAAATATAAGGCTTTTGTAGACCCGATATTTACCCTAATTCAGTGCAAACATCCTTGCTAAAATAGCGACTCGATAATGTCAGCTGCGGAGAGTCCATCTGCTTCGGCGTGGTAACTGCGCACTATACGGTGGCTGAGGATAGGTTTGGCAACCGCCCTTACGTCTTCAATATCCGGCGAGTATTTGCCATTCAATACAGCGTGGCATTTAGCGCCCAGGATCAGGAATTGTGAGGCACGTGGTCCTGCACCCCAGTTAAGCAGTCGTTTCACCTGCGGAGTAGCAAACTCACCCTCCGGCCTTGTTTTGCCTACCAGCTTTACAGCATATTCCAGCACGTTGTCTGCCACGGGTATGTTGCGTACCAGTTGCTGAAAATAAATGATCTGCTCGGCGTTCAATTGTTTGTTTACAGCAACGTCAATTGTGCCTGTAGTATTCTTTACCACTTGCAGTTCCTCTTTAAAGGTAGGATAGCTAAGGGCTACATTAAACATGAAACGGTCCAGTTGCGCCTCAGGCAACGGATAAGTACCCTCCTGCTCTATCGGGTTCTGCGTGGCCAGTACAAAAAATGGTTTAGCTAGCTTGTGTGTCACTCCTGCCGCGGTTACTGCTTTCTCCTGCATAGCTTCAAGCAGCGCTGCCTGGGTTTTCGGCGGAGTACGGTTTATTTCATCGGCCAGGATAATATTAGAGAACACCGGCCCGGGTATGAACTTAAAATTGCGGTCTTCTCCTAAAATCTCCGAACCGATAATGTCAGACGGCATCAGGTCGGGCGTAAATTGTATGCGCTTAAAATCCAGGTCAAGCACCCTTGCAACAGTTTGCACCAGTAAAGTTTTGGCTAGCCCGGGCACACCTACCAAAAGGCAATGCCCGTTACTGAAGATGGAGATGAGTACAAATTTAATTACCTCATCCTGCCCTACTATTACTTTCCCTATCTCGGCCCTGATTTGCTCATAAGCAACTTTCAAAGCATCGGCGGCCTCTACCTCAGAGCGGTGTTGCATACAATATAAGTTATTTTACCTGCGCTGTAGTGGTTGGAGTTAACCAGTTCTTAAGCACACCGCATGTTTGATATTCCGGATCGATCTTGATAAAAGTTTCTTTACGGCGCTTTTCAAACCACTGCGAAACGGTCTTGCTCAATTTATCTTCGGTTGCCATTTCCTTCAGCTTGGCAAAATCCTGCTCAAAGTTTGCTTTATGCGCATCGGTAACCGATTTAAGGTAAAGGATCTTATAGCTTTTTTTGTTCGTTTGCGGATCAGAGTACAATACCGGCTGCGAGAAAGTACCCACTTTTAAAGTATCTACCACAAGAGCAACCTGCGGGTCAAGCTTATCTGTAGGGATGTAGGTAGAACGGGTTTGTACGTTCTCGGCGTTAAGCATCATCCCGCCATTGTACTTAGTTTCTTTGTCGTCAGAGTAAATTGCAGCTGCGGTAGAAAAATCTATCGCTTTGTTGCCCTTCATCACATTGTACAAACTATCAGCGCTGGCTTTTGCCCTTACCAGGCTTTCTGCTGTAACGTTCGGTGTTATCAATATGTGGCGTACGTGTATCTGCTCGCCGCGGCGTTCTATCACCTGTAAAAAGTGAAAACCGTAATCACTCTCGAAAACAGGCGATATATCACCGGCCTTCATTTTAAAGGCAACTGCCGAAAATTCTTTTACATAACCGTTGCGGTCGTTAAAACCCAGGTCACCGCCCTCAGGTGCCGAACCGGGATCCTGCGAGTATAACCTGGCCAAAGCACCAAAGTCTTCTCCTTTTTTAGCGCGCTGGCGAAGTTCCTCTGCTTTTTCTTTATATAGCTGTTTTTCGTCTTTGGTAAGCTTAGGGTTAAAAACAATTTCCCCTACTTCTACCTCTTTATTAAAGCTGGGCAGGCTGTCTTTAGGGATAGCATCAAAATAACGCCTCACATCCTGCGGGGTAGTGTTCACTTTTTCGGTTATCTTTTGGCGCATACGTTGCGCCACCATTGATTCTTTAATGTCCGGGCGTATCTCGTCTTTGTACTGGATAATAGACCTGCCCAGGAAAGATTCGAGCTTTTCCTGGCCGCCGGCGCGCTGTATAAAGCTGCGCATACGGCGCTCTACATCGGCATCTACCTCGTCATCTTTTACCTGCACGCTGTCTATCACCGCCTGTTGTGCCAGTAGTTTTTGTGTAAGCTGGTTTTGCAGAAGCTGGCATTTTACCCTTGGATCGGGCTGTTGGCCACTTACCAGGTACTGTGCATATTGCAGCTCAATGTCCGACTGTAAAATAACGCTCCCGCCAACTATACCGGCAATTTTATCAAGTGTACGCACCGGCCCGGTTGGTTGTGCAGTAGTATCGGCCTTTGCATTGGTTGCAGGTAATGTTTGCGCCTGCGCCACAGACAGGATAAGGAAGATATTTAAAATGAATACGCCTAATTTTCTCATGAATTGCTTAAAACTATGTTGGGGTACTTCGCCCGCTAAACGTGCGAATTTCGGTAAAAATTATTAATAATAAATGTATAATTAAACCCTGTTGCGAATATGCTGATAATGCTTCGCGCTGATTGCCTACTTTTGGTTAAATTTTGTTAAAATATGATGAAGGTTGATAACCCGCTGGCTTTACGTTACCTGTTACAGGACGACCTGTACCTGCTGCCTGCTGATAAGGTAGCCAAACCCGCCCCGGTGGTACAACAACCCGTTCCTGATGTACAGAAGTCTGAAGAGCCGGAAGAATCACCTCTGCCTTTACAAACGCCAGTGGTTAAGTTTAATTATTTGGGTAGCAACAATAAACGCTTTGTAATACTGGTAAACTACCATAACGAAGAACACATAGCAGCACAGCACCTTACTGCGCTCACCAACATTTTAAAACGGCTGGAACTGGCTGTTGATGATGTGGCTATTTTAAACACGCACAAGCAGGCAGCTATTACCATGGATAAGCTTGTTAATGAGCTTGAGCCGCAGAAATTGCTGATACTAGGCAAGACAGCGTTACCCGCCGAAATAGCCAGGCTGGAACTGAATAAACCGATTACACACGGAAGTATTAAAACGCTGTACAGCTTTAGTTTTGACGAAATGATGAACAGCAACGATATGAAAAAAGCTTTCTGGGATCAAATGAAAACGCTGTAATATGCAGGAACTAGTATTCGCTACAAACAACCGCCATAAACTGGAAGAAGTATCAGCCAAACTTAACGGCCGTTTTAAATTGCTCACGCTGGATGACATTGGCTTTAACGATGATATAGAAGAGACCGGCACCACATTTCGTGAGAATGCCTCTATAAAAAGCAAACTGATATGGGACCGCTATCAGCTAAATTGTTTTGGCGATGATAGCGGACTGGAAATTGGTGCCCTAAACGGCGAGCCTGGTATTTACTCCGCACGGTATGCCGGCGCACATGGTGATCACCAGGCAAATATTAATAAAGTGCTGGAGAATCTTAGCGGGTCAGACAATCGCAAGGCACAGTTCCGCACGGTGATTTCGCTGATATGGGGAGGTGCCGGGCACTTTTTTGAAGGTATTGTTGAGGGGACCATCCGTACGGAAATGTCGGGCGCAAAGGGCTTTGGTTACGATCCCATTTTTCAGCCCAACGGTTATGACGCTACGTTTGCAGAGATGACCATGGAGGAGAAGAACGCCATTAGCCACCGCGCTATAGCGGTTGAAAAGCTGGTAGCATTCCTTAACTCAGCAGCCGAATAGTTATGGCTTTTTAACAGCGGTAGTATCCTTAACCTGTTTCTTAGTTGTATCCGCTTTAATGCCTCCAATAGGTTTCATTGCTGGCTTTACTATGGTCTTGTCGGCGGCAGGCTTTAACAAAGGAGCAGTCTTAACGCCGGTACTGTCCTTACTACCCTTTGGCAGCAACAATGCGGGTGGTTTGTTTTTCGCGGTATCAGCAGGCATTTTATCGCTTGTGCCCGGCTTTAACGGAGGCTTGCCCTTGTTATTCTTAGCGGCGGCAGCGGCTTGTTTGCGGCTGTATGACGGAATGATAGACTCCTTGGAAATCGGCCTTTCTTTTGGCTTCCAAATAAAGCCTTTCAGTATCCGCTCATCCTCCTTAAACTTAGCCAACGGGCCATATCTATGCTCCGGCTTGGTAACATTAAACACGTCGGTAGCGCTGTTATCCTTAAAGAGGATCCGCATCCTGGTGGTAAGGGAACGCTCCATGCCTGATACTTTACCGCTATCGCGGGAATAATAGATACTTTCGGCATTGCCCGATACATACATCCGGTCTAGCTTATCATCTTTAAAAAAGCCACGCATTCGCTTGCCGGATACCTGGTTAAAGTTCACCGAGTCGTCTTTTTCAATATTCACGATGAATGCCGAAGGGAACATCATCAGGTTATCAATCTTCTTATTGTGCATTTGCAACGTAATGGTATCGCCTGAGAGTTGCGATCCCTGCGTCCAGATGAGCGGGTTTACAAAGCAGCGGAGTGTGGAATCGGCATAACTGTAGAACATTGAATCTGACTTCGCCTGCAGGTCAGATTTAAAAAGCTTTGCATTATGGTAAGCCTTAACAATCCTGATGCGGGCGGTATCACTAAGTGTTATCGGCCTCACCTTAAATACGGGGTCGTTGTCAACCTCGTCGGCCACATCTCTTGGCGGCTGTTCCTGTCCGTTTGCTGCTTTCGGCTGCTGCCTGCCTTTGGCACCCTTATCGGCTTTACCATTTGCAGCTACAACCGGTGTGGCTTGTTTTTTTGGCAATCCAAACAGCAGCGGCAACATAATGCTATCCCGACGGCTGCCCGGCGGCCTTAGTACAAGCAGCTCCCCGCGCCTGTATTTGGAGCCTGCTTTGGCGTTTGCTGCTGCAGCTTTTATCTTGGTGGTATCGCGTATGCGGGAAAGTCGCTCCTTCTCAATCATGTCCTTATACGCCTTGTAGGTCATCATTTGGGTGACCAGTACATCGGCAGATATGTACACGGAATCGTGCTTGGTCTTCTCCCTGGGTTTTAGCTTCGCAAGAGAATCGACTTTTATTGAGGAATCCCGTTTAGCAAGCGTATCTGTACTCAGGGCTTTTACCGGCGTACCCAGCGGCGGCGCTTTAATAGGGCTGACTGGTGGAGTTGCTTTTACCGGAGTGCCCAAAGGCGCTTTAGCAACGTCTAATAATGGCGCTTTAATAGGAGATACTTTTTTACCCTTCCCTGCCTTAACATCTTTAGTAGCATTAGGAGCAACAGAGTCTTTAGCGGTAGTATCCCGTTCCTCAGTAACAATAACAACATACGGGTCCTGGGTTACCACAGTGCGCTCTTCATCTTTGTAATAGTTTGCCAGGTCGCCATACAAATTGGTTTTCTGCTCACTATCTGTAAATATCACATGCTTTACCGCACGGCCAAGGCCTGCTTTTTTATCATAAAACAGACTGTCCCCTTTTAACCTTTTTGTGCCCGATTTATACAAGTTCCTTTTACCAAAGAAGGCTTGTTCCGTAATGGTATTATACAAACCATTTTCGGTGTAGAGCGTGTCCTTCTTGTCTTTAGTATCGTAAATGTTGGTTGGGCCATAAAAGTAGGCTATGCGCGTACCCGAATTATACCGCATGGTGTCGGTTTTTATCAAGGCGTCGGGCGTAACCTCTACTACATCATAACGGAAGTAAGCATCTCTCGAAAAAGCAAAATAGTAGCCGTTCTTACTGGTAAGCGTGTTGTCTTTATTTACAATTTTGCCGCCCCCGGTATAGGTACCAATGCGGGTAGCCGTATTGTAGGTAAGATAATTGGTGGTGAGCGTCGCATCCTTGTCAACCATCTTTACGTTGTCGGTAAGGATAGCCACCTTGGTGTTGCCGTTATAATTAAGTTTATCGCTAAAGATGTTCAGCGTGTCACCCTGTGTAATGTTCACGTGGCCAAAGGCATCAAAAGCATTATCCTGCACGTAGAAGTAAGCACTGTCTGACCGCATTACCGAATAATCCTGCTGAAATATGCCTTGGTGTACCTTTACTACATCTTTTCCGTTTATCCTTACGTTCTCGGTACTTGAAGAGTGGATAAGGTTCACTACAGATCTTTTCTGCGCAAATGCAGTAACAGCAGTGAGTATAAAAAGGATACTAAAGACGTATTTTATCACAATGGCAAAATTAGTTTTTTGCTGGGGTTATTAAATTAATAATTTTGGCTAATGCTTCCTGTAGAACGCTTTACCGGGTTTATAAACCAACATAACCTATTCCGCAGGGACACCAAAATCCTGGCGGCGGTGAGCGGCGGTATGGATTCTGTTCTGATGGCGCATTTACTTAGTTTATCGGGTTATAATTTTGGCATAGCTCATTGCAACTTTATGCTCCGCGGCAGCGACGCGAATGCCGATCAGGAATTTACCCGACAGCTGGCTCAACAGCTTAACAAACCTTTCTATACCATTAACTTTGATACCGCAGGTTACGCATCAGAACATAAAATATCTATCCAGATGGCTGCCCGCGAGCTTAGGTATAACTGGTTTGATCAACTGATTAAAACCGAAGGCTTTGATACAGTTGCCCTTGCACACCATCAGAACGATACGATTGAAACAATATTGTTAAACCTTACACGTGGTACGGGCATCGCCGGACTGCATGGCATTTTACCCAAAAACGGTAACCTTGCCCGCCCCTTATTAGGCTTTACCAGAGAAGAAATAGAACGAATAGTAACAGCAGAGCGACTTGAATACCGGGAAGATAGTTCCAACGCTTCCACCAAGTATGCACGCAATAAGATACGGCATGAAGTTGTGCCGGTACTTAAGGCCCTTAACCCCAACCTGGAGGCTACCTTTGAAAACAATTTGCGCGGGTTTCGTGAACTGGAGCAACTGCTTGACGAAACCGTAGAGAAGCACCGCCGCCAGCTTGTAACGGTTGCGGACGACGAAATACGCATTGAAATTGATCAGATAGATAAGCTGTCGCCTAAAAGGCTGCTTATGTTTAAACTGCTGCAGCCTTATGGCTTTACTGAGCCGGTGGTAGACGACTTGCTGACTGCCTTAGGCAAACACGCCGGCAGGGTCTTCGAAAGCGGAAGTCATCAGTTGGTTGTCGATCGTAAAGAGATCATTATTTCTGAATTAGTGAAGCAGCCTTTTGAAGAGATTACCATAGAAGCTCATCAGCATACGGCTCACCTCGGCAGCTATAAGCTTACTATTTTACATGATGATAGTCCGCTGATCATCAGAGATAATCCTTTGGCAGTATCAGTAGATGCTGATAAGCTTAGTTATCCGCTTACCGTACGCAGCTGGCAGCAGGGCGATCAATTTTACCCTTTGGGGATGCGGACACGTAAGAAGCTGAGTGATTTTTTCGTTAGTGAGAAGGTGCCGCTCCATAAAAAGAAGGATGTACCCGTGTTAGTGAATGCCAATGGCGACATCATCTGGCTGGGCGGCTACCGGCCCGACAACAGGTACAAGGTAGATGATACAACTAAAAAAGTTACTATATTCGAACTCACCAAAATATGAGCGATAAAGCCGTTTTTACCGAAAAGCAGTACCTGGGCCGCGAGTGGATCCCTATTACCATTCGCCTGATACTGGCAATGTTTTGTTTCGCGGCATATTTCTTTACAGATGAGCGCGAACTAAACGGCGACCTGCTGGCAGTGGTTGGTTTTTCTATTATTACTATTTCTATCATCATGGGTTTCCTGCTGCACTTCCGCACCAGGGTAATCAATAAAAGCATATTGGTTGACGGGCTTTGGACAACCCGCCTGGTTAAAATAGACCTGAACAGTATTGTTAAGGTAGAAAAAGGGGTTTATAGCCGCTACTGGTTCAATAACCCCGTGTACAACCTGCACTCTAAAGGCACCATAAGATTTTACACAGCCGGTAACGACGCTATCCATCTAACAGATAGGGACGGACTGCTCTACATTATCGGATCACAGCATGCAAATGAGTTCCTGCGAGCCATACAAGAAGAAATGAAATCTTGATTCCTAGTGCGACCTAAAACTTGTAATATCAGTATACATATCCCTAAACGAGCTGCGGATACCAAAGGTGATCATTGCGGTTTTATCATTAAAAGCGCTGTTCTTCTCGGTGCGGTAAATACCACCAAGTTCCACACGTAAATTGGTCTTTGGATTAATTACGAATGCCACTTTCCCCTGCAGGTAAACCATATTGGTTGTTAAACCCTGGCCAATGTAATTCCCATCAAACTTAACCGGGTTGCGGTACGACAGGAAGATATTTTTACCATTGTTCTCCGCAGTACCTACATCAAGGCCGTAATGGCCAAGGTCTACTTCGCCGGAAAAGTCAAAACGCTGATAGGAGTAATTAAGCAAGCCTACGTATTCGCGGAAATTAGCACCCCATGGATGCGCAAGTGGCTCGCTGTTGGCCGAATAATTAATAATAGAAGAACGTTCTGAGTAGGTATATGGCCTTGCACTGTTGGTTTCGGCAAGGTAGTTCAGGTTCTTCACTCCAAACAGGTTAGCTCCCCTTACACCAAGCTGGTAGCCAAATTTATTACGGTAGCTACCCGGGTTAGAGAAGAACTGCTTAGACTCAAACTCATCAAGTGAGAACTGGCCGTAAGCTGTAAGGCCATCGCTTATCTTGTATTTGGTGGTAAGACCAATAAGCGCGTTATCCGGAGAACCATTAGAGGCTTCCACCGGGCGCAAGAAAATAAAAGGGTTAATATAGTTAAGGTCGAAACCATGCTTGTGCCCTGAGTCGTCCTGATCAGCCCAAATAACGGAATCGAAGAAACCAATGGACACCCGGTTGCTGACATTCCAGTCCAGGTAGTGGAATACGCCCCATTTATGCCGATCAATGAACAGATCACTGGTTGCAGCCGGATCATTAAAGTAGCCCCACATAGAAATGTATTTAACATTCCCAACGTTGGCGGTAACCCTGAAATAGGGATAAGGCGACGCATAATCTGACAAAAGCATAGAACGGTAACCATCACCCACAAAAGATTTGTCGCGCCCCGCAGAAAAGTTGAAGTACTTGCTAGGGGTGTAAGATACATTTGCTGTGATGTACCGCCAATTGTAAGCATCCGGATCGCTAGACAGCACACGGGCAACTGCAGTACCTGGTATGATGCCCACCTGATTAATATAAGTAGAAAGATAATCCGGGAACTTTGCATTGCTGAGGTACCCGGTAATGTTGTAAGATAATTTACTACCGGCAGCTGTACCACCAAGCTGTAAACCTATGGAACTGTAATGTGTGGTCTTCTTTCCGGAAAAATCCCGACCGATCTGGAAGTCGGGCAGCAGATCTGCGTAAAATGTTGATGTAGGCTTTTGGATATCAATTAGGTGCTCATTGAATATTTTGGCGTACGCGCCATCTTTTACAACGCCGTAGTTCACCAGCGAATCGTAACGGGTACTCAATAAAGAATCATCAGCGAAATATGGTTTAAATGCGGTGTGAACACGGGTTTTGGTGGAATATACTTCTGCATTCAGCTTTTGGAAAAACTGGTAAGAATAGGGTTGATATACAGACTGGGCCTTTACCGCACCCGCAGTAAACAGTAAAATTATACTGCTGATTATGGTTTTCTTCATAAATATAAAGACATGGGATTAACCCGATTTATTCAAAATAGTTTAAAGTTTTAAAGCCGCCGGCTCTTAAGCACTCATCCTTCTTTGCAAGGTGGAGATCTGCTTTTACCATATCTTCCACAAGCGCCTGCAAATCGTATTTGGGTTGCCAGCCTAGTTCCCGGTGCGCTTTGGATGGGTCACCAATTAACAACTCTACTTCCGTAGGCCTAAAGTATTTTGCATCTACCTTTACAACTGTTTGCCCGGGCGCCAGTACCGATGTATTAAGGCCCAGTTCCGCAACCGTACTTTCATCAACATCAATTATTACACCTTTTTCAAACTGATCTCTCCCGCTAAACTCAATAGTAACCCCCAACTCTGCGAAAGCCATTTTAATAAACTCTCTTACGGTAGTGGTTACGCCGGTAGCTATTACAAAATCCTCAGGTTTATCCTGTTGTAACATTACCCACATAGCCTCTACGTAATCTTTTGCATGGCCCCAATCGCGCTGTGCCGAAAGATTTCCTACATATAGCGTGCTCTGTAGCCCTAAAGCTATCTTAGACACCGCGCGTGTAATTTTTCGCGTCACAAAAGTTTCCCCGCGTACAGGGCTCTCATGATTGAACAAGATGCCGTTACAGGCATACATCCCATAAGCTTCGCGATAATTTACTATTATCCAGTAGCCGTACAATTTAGCCACAGCATACGGAGACCGCGGGTAAAACGGCGTTGTTTCACTTTGCGGCACTGCCTGAACCAGTCCGTACAACTCAGAGGTAGAAGCTTGGTACAAACGAGTTTTTTTTGTCAGACCCAATAACCTTATGGCTTCCAAAATCCGCAACACGCCTATCCCATCCGCATTGGCGGTATACTCCGGCGTGTCGAAACTTACCTTAACATGGCTTTGAGCGCCCAGATTGTAAATTTCATCGGGCTGAACTTCCTGTATGATACGTATAAGATTGGTAGAATCGGTAAGATCTCCGTAGTGGAGGTGCAGCCTTACGCCTGTTTCATGAGGGTCCTGATACAGGTGATCGACGCGGTCTGTATTTAAAGATGAAGCCCTGCGTTTAACGCCATGTACCTCGTAACCCTTTTTAAGTAAAAATTCGGCTAAATACGCACCGTCCTGACCTGTAATACCTGTTATTAACGCTTTCCTCATCAACTGCTATTGGGTTGAGTAATATAGTTCAGCAAATATTGCCAAAATAATTCAGAAAGCAGGTGTCGGCTAGTGGTTGGTGCTATATACCAGCAACAAAGTCCTCCAGATCCCGGTACCACTCTTCGCCGTATTTACGAATAAGGGGCCCTTTCAGGAACTCGTGCACTTTCACCTGCAGCTCGTTGCCAAAGCTGCATGCCGGGCTGCAAATGCTCCAGCGATCATAGTTCAACACATCAAACTCCGGGTAAGCGGTAATGCGGATAGGATATAAATGACAGGAGATAGGTTTTTGCCAATCTATGTCGCCGTGCTCATAAGCTTTTTCTATAGCACACTTCGTGATGCCGTTTTCCCAGGTAACATAGGCGCACTCTTTGTTCTTGTCTACACATGGGGTAGTGTAATCTCCTTCAAAGTCTGTTACGTGTGTGCCTTCCCGCTCTATAGTGGCAATACCTTTGGCGGTCATGTAAGGCTTTACCTTAGGGTAGATATCTTTTAATATCGCCAGTTCATCATGGTTTAAGGGCGCACCAGAGTCGCCCTCAAGGCAGCACGCACCTTTACATTTGTTTAAATTACAAACAAAGTTCTCTCTTATAACATCTTCGTGCAGTAAAACGCTGCCTACTTCAATCATCAGTTCTATTTTTTAACGGGGTTAAGCGGATATTTTAAACCGCTGGCCTGCGTAAGATCCATCACCAGGCTACCAACAACCAACTCCACATGAGCCTTAACAGGTATGCGGTTCTTGTCATCTGTAATCCACAAATATAGCATACTGTTTTTTCTAAATATGCGGCCGGGGATAATGGTGGGGTTAAACTTTAAACAATTAAACGTACCCAAACCGCACTTTACCTGTTCTTTACCCAGGTAAGTAATGGTAAGGGTGTGTATGCCATCTTCCAGAAAGTAGCGCAGGTCCAGCTTCTGCCCTATCTTCAAGCCAGATACATCAATGTTGCGGGCATAATAGTAGGCCGACAGGAAATCAAACACGTTGCCTTTGAACGGGTATTTACCACGATTGGCAGTAATAATGTCCTTTTCATGATCAAAGGTAACCTTGTCCGAGTGCTTGTAGCTGGCTTCTTTGCGTTCTTCACTATAATAATAAGGCAGCAGCGTATGCGGATCTATAAAGGTTTCATATCTATTCCGCACCTTAAAAAGCAGGTTAAATGTACCTGCAGTATTGGCGTTAGCAAAAATATGTAAAGCAGGTTTGCCTTCGAATTTTTGTGCGCTGTTCTCTACTTTTATTACCGCTTCTGCAGCTGTAAAAAAACCATACTTAAGCTTGTAGGTAATTTGCTCACCGGGCTGAAAAGCAACCTCATCCGTTTTGGTAACTTCCTGGCAAAAACTCTTGGTGAAGAAAAGCAGCAGCAAAAAGGGCAAGTAGTTTTTCATTCAAATTATAATCGTTCCCACGTGAGACGATGCAACCCAGCCAGCAGTTTAATCTTTACGCTTGTAAATAGGTACAGTGGAGCAAGGTTCGCCAAACATCAGGCTCTTTGCAACAGGTGTAAGCCTTTTAGTAAGCTCTACATAAGCTGACACTGGCACCGGGGTATCTCCGCAGCCCTTAATAACGAGCCGCTGATCCCGATATTGTTCAACGTCGAGGTTAGCTTCCATCTGCTTTGTAAACAGAACTGTCTCCAATACATCAGCGTCTCCAAATACAATGTCTTTCGCGTAAGGTGCCATACGGTTAGCAAGCAGCATATAAGCCCATGCCGGTACAATAGCGTCGGCAGAACAGGTTACTGCAATATACTTATTCTGGTACTGTGTCCAGTCATGTCCTTTTACAAAATCTCTAAAATCCTTCTCACGTAGAATAAGCCCGTGGAAAAGGTTTTCCTTTATATCATACACCACGCGTTCACCTTGTGGATAAAACTGCGCAGGGTCAATCGTTACCAGCCCGCTTTGCGCCACTTTATTAATGATGGTTTCCTGAATATCCATTTTGCCGTTCTTAATCAAAAAAAATCCGGCAACAGCTGTACGCTATTACCGGATACAAAAATACTTTAAATTTAGCTTATAAGAACTTAGCCCTGTTATCTTTTACAATAGCCTTATCTTTCAGTGCTTCCAACACCTGGTTGCCTGCGCGCTGCTCAAGCGTTTGTGCCAGGGTTTGTTTCTCCCTTACCAGGTTAGTTGCAGGTGCAGGGTTTACAAAGCTGTCCAAGCTTACCACGTAAACACCCTGTACACCATCAATAGGCTTAGATAGTTTGTTTGGCTGCAATCCAAATACAGTACCTATAACTTTATACTCGGCAGCTGCGCCTGGTATAACCGGGTTAGCAAATACTATATTTTGCAAAGGTACCGCTTTGGTGCCTGCTTTTTGCGCTACCTGATCTATAGAAGACGCACCGCTTAAAGCCGACTGGAATTTATCGGTAAGTTGTTTTGCTTTAACCCTGATCTTTACAGCAGGGGTTATTTCTGCCTTAACAGCGTCAAGGCTAAGGAAACCTACCGGCTTAATTTCGGCAAGGCGGGCTACTACATACTGATCGCCTATAGGGTAAACCTCTTCAGAGAAGTCTCCTTTATCTGCTTTAAAAGCCCACTTTACTAATGCACGTGCATTTTCAAGGCCCGGCAATACAGCAGCCGTACCAGTGATATCGAAAGCGTTCTTAACAGAAAGACCGGCTTTCTTTGCTTCCGCTTCGAAGTTGTCTTTATTTAAAGAGCTCAGGAATGCCTGCGCTTTATTGTAAACAGCATTTTGTGTTTGCTCGCTTGCCTCAAGTGGCTTATCTACCTGGGCAACCTTAACAACTTTAGATGATCCTTTTTGGCTTTGGATCTCGATAAGGTGAACACCAAACTGAGAGGTTACGATCTTCATATCGCCTTGTTTGCCATCAAATGCCGCGTCCTCGAAAACCGGGATCATAGCACCGCGACCAAATGTAGGCAGATCGCCACCGTTTGTACCAGACTGCTTGTCGGTAGAAAACTTCTTAGCCAAATCTGCAAAGGTTGCTTTACCGCTTTGTATTAGCGCTTTTAACGAATCGGCCTTTGCCTGTGCCCTTGGCAAACCACCTTCGGCAGCCGGGTCAAGCAGGATGTGACGTGCTTTCACTGAATCCGGACCAACTTTGGTATCTATAAGTTTAGCGATTTTATAGCTACCGTTAGAAAGGTATGGGCCGTAAGTAAAGCCTTTCTCTGCATTGAACATTACCGAATCCAGCTGCGGATCTAACCTTCCTTTTTTAACGTAAGCTATTGGCGTTTTTGTCTCAGAATTTACCTGAACAAATAGTGAGTCGTTGGTAGATGCCTTAAAGTCGGCAGCCAGTTTATCTACTTGTACTTTAATAGCAGCGCTATCCGCTTTAGACGGTGCAGCGTTAAAGCTTACGTAGTTAATGTTCCTTAACTCTTCTTTATTTTTAAACTCGTTTTTGTGCTCGTTGTAGTACGCATTAAAGTCGTCGTCTGTAGGAGTTACCTTGTTGTCTGGAATAGATGCATAATCCAAAACAGCATACTTAAAGTTAGCAAGCTTGTTTTTGCCCTGATATTCGTCCTGTGCTTCCAGCGAATTGATGTAAAGGCCATTGCTTACCAGCGACACATATTTTTGCTGCGTGCGGCTTTTAATCACTTCGCTTACAAAAGCAGCCCATGATGAAAGCTGAGCGGTATCTGCTTTATTAGACTGGATGTAAGTAAGGAACTGGTTTAACCTGGCACGATCAAACTGACCGGTTTGCGGGTCTGAGAACTGTCGCGCTATTTGTGGGTCAGGGTTGCTGCCGCTAACCATTGATTGTATTTCGGCATCGCCAACAACCAAACCTAATTTTTCAATTTCTTTACCCAGCAACTTCTCTGTTAAGAATTGGTTCCAGGTGGTTTCCTGTAAGTAGCTGGTAATTTGCGGAGAAATGCTTTGCCCTTGTTGTTTAAACTGGTTAGTAGCAATATCCAGCCTTTGGTTAAACTTGTTATAGCTTATCGCGCTGCCGTTCACTTCGCCTATATCAGTTTGGTTATCCCTGAAAATAGAACTTCCGGATTTGATCACTTCTTCGGCTACAAAACCCAGCAGTGCCAAACCAATCACAATTGCGAGAATTTTACCCATCCGCTCCCGCAAATAACTCATTATGCCCATATAACTCTTCTAATATATATTTTAATAGTTCTCAAAAAAGAGGCGCAAGATACAATTTTTACTAAAATTCTATTACACAAAAAATTGCGTAAAAATTACAGTGGATTTACTGCGCCAGGTTGTCGCCATTTACGTGAATAACACCAGTTGCATTCTGAAATATCGGGTGCAGCAGCTTATCATCGCTTGTAAAACTGGTACCGTGCATAATATCGCCGTTAGCTTTGGTCATCTCCACCATTTTAGTAGAATAAATGGTCTTCTTTTCGGTATCGTAAATCAACTGGTCCGACTTATAAACGGTGCCCTCTGTGTTGCGCGCAACAACGTTCTTCCTGAACTCCATAAATTTATTCTCGTTGCGGGTAACAGCAGAGTCGGACACGATAGTACCGGCTTCCTTTAGATCCTTGTCAAGAAAGATGATTTTGACACCTTTAGGCATAACGCTGATAGAATCCTTCTGCTTGCCCTGGTATTGCACCATCAAGGGGGAGATAACACGAAACTTCACTATAGCCGAGTCACTGAAAATAACATCTACTCCCTTGGTGGTTTGGATAGGTTTGGTAGCGTCGGCAGCTGCTATTGCTTTAATCTTGTTGATATCGTTCTCGCAGGCACTAAAAAACATTGCCGCGAAAAGAGCGGCAAATGTGTAGTGCTTTAAAGAAACCTGATGAACAAAATTAAGCTTAATCATACCTGTACTTCACAAACCATTGATCGTTCAGCGTAAAGGATAGGTGAAGGTTCACATACTTTTCTTTTACCAGATTGTTAGTAAGCGTTCCACGCTGGCCATATTCTGCCGAAAGGTTTATTTTGTAGAAAGCGTTGTTGTTACGTGGCAACGGCAAGCCTAACCCAAAGGTTGCAGCGTAGCGCTTTATATTGGTGTTATTTATGTTTAAGTACGTCTGATCGTATATCACCCCGAAGCGGTAGTCAACACGTGCAAGGTAACTTGATAGCGATGCTGCATTTGGTGTTACCTGGCCACCTACGTTAAATGTGCGGCTGTTCTGCAAACCTTTGTTCACACCGGCAACTGTAAGATTGCTCCAGTTACCTATGCTATAGTCGGCACCAATCAGGTATTTACCATCGTACTGGTAGCTTATACCAAAGTGATTTATCTGTGGCAACGCTACTTTTGCTTTTGGGCTCTGGCGGTTCACCAGGCTGTCAGTTGCTATATCCTGGTTACCATTTGCATCGGTGAAGTAGCTGCTTACAATGTAGCTATTGCGTGAATTCAACTTAGAGCTTGCTGATGCAGAGTAACCAAAAGTTAGGTGTTTACGTGGCGAAAAATCTATGCTGTACTGTACCCCGTAATCGTAAGTTAAACCGTTTATGGCGTTGCTTTCTTCTTCGCGTGAGTTTAGAGTGCCGAACAATTTAGGCACTTCTGTTGATTGGGTTTCCTTTAGGTTACCAAAAATGTAAGAGCCGTTGATACCCAGCGATAAACCACCAAAACGATGACCGTAACCAAAGAAGAATTTAGATAAGCCACCATCTCCTGAGTACAGGTAGTTAACTTCGTTTGTATCTGCAGGCAGACCGGTACCAAAGTTGCTTTGTTTTTGACGGTAATTGTAACCTAACTCCGAATACGGCATAAGGCCGAATGCGAAAGCAGATTTCTTAGATATTGGGAATGCGAACGCCAAATGGTTGTACCTAAAGCTGGCATTTGTTTGATTGCTCTGGCCGCTTTTAGTTAAAGTGTTGATGTTGCTGCTTACACCGGCATCAATAATAGTGTAATTGATTGACGCGTAAGACGCAGGATTTAGCGGATTAATATAGTTATAGCCGCTTATTTTGTTAATGGCAGTACCTATACCGCCCATACCAAGGCTTTGAGGCAATACACTCGGGCTAAGATCGCCGATACCATACCTGGAGTAAGGTGAACTTGTAGTAGCGGTAGATTGTGCATTTGCACCGGCCGCCGCTGCTGTTAAAGAAAGTATAAGTATGAACCGTATGTATCTAATCATTATGCTTGTATCGCTGCGTTTAATCCTTTAAGAACCAGGTAGGGTTCAATTTTTATATAGGGGGCAAAGATGCTATTTTTCAAAAGAGTATCAAAGAAAATACTATCGCCCCCGCTTAGTATGATATTGCACTCCCGGTGTGTATTTGTATAGCTTTCTATAAAACCTGTAAGCTCGTATTTTATCCCGTTTTGCACTCCCGAAGTAATTGCAGATGCGGTATCGTCTCCGCTACTCCTGTCAAAGCCTGCGTCGGCTTGTAACAACGGCAGCCCGCCGGTATAGTAATTCAAGGCTTTATAACGCATATTTAGGCCGGGTGATATGCTCCCTCCAAAATAATTTGTCTCTGCATCAACATAATCATACGTAATGGTTGTGCCCCCGCTTATAATCATGTTGTTTGTACCAGGATATAATCGATTAGCGCCCACTACCGCGGCCAGCCTGTCGGGGCCTAAGGTTGCTGGTGTTTTGTAATGGTTGTTTATACTTGTAGCAACTGTGCTGTTAAAGTTTATTGTATCAAACCGGTCTTCCAATTTCAGCAGCCAAGTGGCTTTCTCTTTCCTTACCGACGATATTATTGCTTTAGCGATGTTGTAGTCCGTAAATAAAGTGTCTATCTCCTCTTCAGCAGGATCGGCGTATTGCTTTACACACTGCAGTTCATCACCTTCAAACACCGCTATTTTCACCAGCGTGTTACCAATATCAACAACCAGGTTTGCCATTAGGCATTAGCCAACGCTATAATCGACTCGAAAATAGCCAAGCCATCCTGGTTGCCTACCAATGCTTCTGAGGCGCGCTCAGGGTGTGGCATAAAGCCAAACACGTTGCGGTCTTTGTTACAAACACCGGCAATATTCTCCAGTGAACCGTTAGGGTTAGCATCATCGGTTATATTACCAGCCTCGTCGCAATAACGGAAAAGTACCTGGTCGTTATCATTAATCTCTTTAAGCACATCGGCGTCTGCAAAATAGTTGCCTTCACCATGTGCAATTGGTATTTTTAAAGCACGCTCCGGCTCAATACCACGGGTAACCAGCGAGTTAGTGGTTTGTGGTTTAAGATAGATATTACGGCAGATGAACTTACGGGTTTTATTGTGCAGCAGCGCTCCCGGTACCAGGCCGGCTTCGGCAAGTATCTGGAAACCATTGCATATGCCAAGCACTTTACCACCCTTCGCAGCAAACTGTATAACTTCCTGCATAATAGGTGAAAAACGAGCGATAGCGCCTGAGCGCAAATAGTCGCCAAAGGAAAAGCCACCAGGTAAAACTATAAAGTCGGCACCCTGAAGATCATGATCTTTATGCCATAACCTAACCACATCCTGTCCCATAACATTTTGCAGTACGTGGATGATGTCTTCATCACAATTGGAGCCCGGAAATATTACTACGCCAAATTTCATGTTACAAAACTAACACATAAGCCCAAATAAGGACGAATGTAAAAGTTAAAAAGTGTTAAACTGGAAATATACTATGCTGATAAGCAGCAGCAAATACAATCCTTCGTAAAACCAACGCTTAGTTGCGTTATGAAAATAATAAGAAAAGAATACCGCCAAAGGCACTACGCACATGATAAAATGCGCAAGGTTAAAATCTGCTTTGATGTAAAATGAAAGCCCTGCAATAAGCAATACAAAAAACAACAACTGCAAGCATTTGCGCACCTGCACGTAGCTTTTGTAAAAATTTTGCTGAAGCTTAATAAAGTATAAAGCCAGAATAACCAGCACAGGCACCAGCACCAGGTAATTAAGATAATTTATCCTGACAGCATTGGGGAACTTTGAACCCAGCGGCGCCCATATGCGGAAGAAATTACCAAAACGTCCGCTCAAATAATAAATAACGGCCAGGAAGAAAAATACGGTTACATAGCCAAGTACGGCAGATACCCACTCGCGCCAGCTAAACGGGCGGAAAATGACAAGGCCGATCCACACTGCCAGGAACATGAATATGAATGGAAGATAGATTAGCGAACCAATTGCTACTATTATCCCCAGGTCATAAGCGGTGGACTTTGCATCATCGCCTTTGTAAAAGCTGGCCAGCTTAAACAGCATCCATATAAGCAGGAAGTTGCATATAAGCGGCGCACTTAATATCATGAACGGCTTAAAAAGTGACGCTACTGTCACGTACATTAAAGCCGGCAGAAAAGTGGGCTTGCCCAGCAGGTTATAATGATTAACGAAGTAGTTTACCAGCACTGCCTGCCCCAGCACTAAAATACCCGCCAGGAAAACATTAAGGGCGGTTGAAAAAGCGTATTCGTAAGTTACGGGTATCAGCAACCGTGCAAAAGGCTCCACAAAAATAAACTCTACCCTGTCTGGCGCGCTTACTATAAAACCAATACGCAGCAAGTAGAGCAGAATGGCAAGCCAAAGAATGCTGAGGGGATTATAAAGCTTAAAAAAGTTGACCATAGCGGCTTGCTTGTGGCGGCAAAATTAGCAGAAAAAGCGTATTCGGACTAATGGATTATTGCCGGGCGTACCGCTTTACCATATCATCTACAATTTGCGCCGTCTCGTCGGGGAAATCGACATTGATGCGTTTATCATCGGCAAGCCAGTCGTTAATGTGCGTAGAGAAGTCGTGCCCAATGGTACCTACAACCTTTACCCCAAGGTGCGATGCAGCCAGTGCATTACATTGCTGCTCGTACTGCCCCTTCATGGGTATCATCATTACTTTTTTACCCATAAACAGCGCTTCAGCAGGGCCTTCAAAACCTCCGCCGGTAAGCAGGCCGGCGCTGCTGGCCAGGCTGTTATTGAAAGCTTCGTTATTAACAGGAAAAATGTGAACGTTACCTTCGCGGTATGGCGACTTGGTACGTTTACTAAATACGTGCCATTCGGCATCTTTTGCCTGCCCCAGATTTTTTATAAGCGTATTATCGCCATAGGCGGGCAGGTATACGCTGTAATGCCCCTTGTTTGATGTTTCCAGTTTACGAATATCGGTACGTATAACAGGCGTATGAATAAAATCGGCGTAACGTTCAAAATGGAAGCCTATGTGATGCGTTGTTGGTGAGTAATACTTAAATAGCCACTCCGCATAGTTCCACTTTGCGGGACGGGGTGTTTTTTTGGACACGAACGAACACTGGTGACTTAACGATACCGAGGGCACGCCCTGAATGCGGCAGGCCCAGGCACTTACCGGTTCAAAGTCGTTTATAATTAAGTCATACTGTTTAAGCGGCAGGTTTCGCATATCGCGCCAAAGCTGCGGAAGGTTCATGATCTTAAAGGTAGCCCAATTATCTACACCTCCCTTTTTCCCAAAAACAAAGCTAAAACCATGAAAACGGTATTTAAGCGGCTGGCTCAGGCTAACTTCAGCTTCGGTGCCGCTTACCAGCAGGTCCACTTCGCCATACTGCTGCAAAAGGGGAACAATTTCACGGGCGCGACTGATATGCCCATTGCCGGTACCCTGTATGCCAAATAGTATTTTCATGGAGATAGAATTGCGGGCAATTTAGCAAACAAAAGTTTACAAGCGGTTAGGAAATGGTGAAACGAGAACGGATAGCTTATTTTACTCCGCTTCTTGCCTAAAACGTTCCAGCAGAACCTTCACGTCGAGCATAGCATTGAGGTCCTCTGCGTCGGATATATCCTCCTCATCAGCATCGGATTTAAAATCATCCGGGTTAAACTTGAAGACCCGCCAGTCGCCATTGTGGTACTCTAATGAAGTAAGGCTCTCTACCCAATCGCCGCTGTTCAGGTAAAGCACACTACCGGATTGTTCGGTAGATTGGATCTCTCTTATCTCGGCATGGTGGATATGTCCGCAAATAACGTAGCTGTAAGCTTTCTCTACTGCAAGATCGGCCGCGGTTTGCTCAAACTGGTTAATAAACTTCACAGCGTCTTTAAACTTTGCTTTAACTTTTTGAGAGAAACTCATCTTTTCCCGGCCCACAGCGGTAAGGAACCAATTAGTTAAGCTGTTGATGAGAATAAGTGTATCATACCCAACAGCACCTAATTTTGCAAGCCACTTGGAATGCTGCATAGTTACATCGAAAACATCACCATGAAATATCCAGGCTTTCTTCCCATCGATGTTCAGTACTATTTTATTTAGTAGCTGAAATGAACCAAGATTGAGGTCGGTAAACTTGCGCAGCATCTCGTCGTGATTGCCGGTGAGATAATACACAGGAACGCCTTCTGTAACAAACTTAAGTATCCGCCTTACCACCTTCATGTGGCTTTCGGGCCAGTAAGATTTACTGAACTGCCAAATGTCAATAATGTCTCCGTTGAGGATGAGCATCTTGGGTTTGATGCTCTTGAGGTACTTTAAAAGTTCCTTGGCGTGACAGCCGTAGGTGCCTAAATGCACATCAGAAATAATAACAATATCAACTTCTCTTTTCGCCATCAAAAATGGGGGCTATTATACAAGGCCGGTATAGTATCGGTCAGTATCAGAGTAGTTACCGGTTGCCGAAGGCTTTATTCCTCGTCGTCATCCTCATTTACCTTAAGCTCATAAGGGCTTAGGTAAAAGGCGCCGAGCAGTACCAGCAAACCAACTACAAACAAATAAGCAAATTCAAAATTCATCTGTCCTTGTTTAAGCAAATATCAGGTAATCAGGTTATTTTACTGTTAAGACTATATTAAATGTAAAAGGTTACTTTAACAGAAGAAGTTTTTTAGTCCCTTTCAATTCTTATACTAAGTTACCTCTTAAACATGAAATGGGAATGAAAATTGGGGCTTATTTAAATGTGTTAAAAGACGCTTTTATCCGCTCCATCTGCTTTAAATGATGCTGCAGGTGAACGCGTATGAATTTAAACCATTGGGCCGCATTTAGCATGCCCATTCGCGGATGCTGCCAGCGTGCATCGGTTGGTGCAGCAGCTATTAACCCGGCGGTTGTGGCTACCCGCTTGCGTACTTTAATTATCTGGTTACGGGCAGTCTCTTTATCTATTTTCGCAGGGGCCACTTTGGCAGCAGCTTCTTCAGGCACTTTTGTGTTAAAGGGTGGGAAAGCTCCCATAAGCAGGATGTACCAGCCTGTAAGTGTAACTCCGCCTTTTGATGGTGGGCAATTATCATGCGTACACCGCTCCAGGGCAATAGACGAACCCAAACTGGCTTTCATAATGTGGTCATACACCTCCGCATAGCTCCAGCCACCTTTGGCAGGCGTAACATCAAAGCTACTGTCTGGTATGGTGTCCAGCCATTCGCGGTAGCGGTCTAAAGCCTCGTCAATAGCGCGGCGCTCTTCAGCCAGGTTCATAGGATTAAAGTTAATTCTTTTAAATGATGTATCTGCATAGGTATGTCTGTAGGCTTATCTACCCGGAATGGGTTAAAATAAATAGCATCCATACCAAACCCCAAAGCGCCACGTACGTCCGCCTCCAGGCTGTCGCCAATCATCAGGCTTTCTTCTTTAGTAGTACCGGCAAGCTCAACCGCATGCTGAAAGATCAGCGGATCGGGTTTATTTACGCCAATCACTTCGGAAATGATCACATTTTGAAAGTATTTTCCCAGCCCGGTTCCGCTTACCTTTATCTCAGTAGATTCTTTAAACCCATTGGAGATCAAATGCAGTGTGTATCTACTTTGCAGGTAAGCCAGTGTTTCATGCGCGTGCGGAAAAAGATTTGTTTTATACGGACCAAGCCTTACATAGTCGTCCTCAAATGCAGCAGGTACAGCTTCGGGATGTACACCCATTTCCAGGAAGGTCTTCTTAAAACGGGTCTCGCGTAAAACATCCTTGCTTATTTTACCCAGGTGATAATCGGCCCAAAGCTGGTGATTATTACGGGTATATATTTCTATGAACTCCGCTGCCGACTGCACACCAATATCTGCCAGCTTATAAACGCTGTAAAGCTCCAGCAGGGTTTCTTCCGCATTGCGGTCAAAGTCCCAGATGGTGTGGTCAAGATCAAAAAAGATGTGTTTGTATACTTTGGAATTAAGATTGACGATGTCAGATTGCGGCGTAGAAAACATATAAGCAAAGCTAACAATTCAAAAATCTAAAATTCTCCTACGTAAGTCAACTATTCTGGTTCCCCTTTAGGGCGCTACGCCTTCTCCCCAAACGCCAGGTCTCCTGCATCTCCCAGCCCGGGTACAATGTAGCTCTTGCTTGTCATCTCTTCATCTACCGCGCATACCCATATTTTAGCTTTTGGTAAGTTCGCCCTTACATGGGCAACACCTTCTGCACTGGCTATTACCGCGGCAATGTGCAGTTCGGTTAGCTGGTATTGCGCCATCAGCTCCTTGCAAACCCTTACCACACTTTGCCCGGTAGCCAGCATCGTGTCTATCATGATCAACGACCGCCCGTTTAGGTCCGGGGCCGAAATATGGTCAACCTGGATGGTAAAGCTGCCGCTCTTTTTAGTTTTGCGGCAGGCGGTGATAAATGCAGAATCTGCTTGTTCAAAAACGTCCATAAACCCCTGGTGAAAAGGCAGACCCGCCCTTAGTATAGTTGCCAGTACAGGTTGTACAGTCGGCAGGTTTATGCTGGCGGTACCTAAAGGAGTTTGCACATCCTTTGCTTCGTAGCGGAACGATTTACTTATCTCATAAGCCAGTATAGTTCCCAGCTTTTGCTGGTTGCGGCGAAAACGCCCTTTATCCTGCTGAATAGCTGCGTCCCGCAGTTCGGCTAAAAACAAGTTGGCTATACTATCGGTTTTGTTCAGGATGAAGGGCATGGGTGATGTTAGATTTTTAATTTACGATCCCGGATTTTACTGCACGTATAAATCCGTTATAAAGTTTGTTAAATACCGTGGCATTAGCAATTCAATTACAAAAAGTATTAAGTATGCCCTGCTGACATAGGGCTGTCACCAACCCTCATTTACTTTGCTTTGCTTGCCAAACATGGCAAAGTCAAAATCGGTTACAAACCCGTAATCGCAAGCTGCTTATTGTTAACTTTGTACTAATGGATTTTAAGATAACTTCTCAATATAAACCCACAGGCGATCAGCCGAATGCCATACGCCAGCTTGTAGAAGGTGTACAAAACGGCGACCCGTTCCAAACACTTTTAGGTGTAACCGGATCGGGCAAAACGTTCACCATAGCTAACGTTATTGAGCAAACGCAAAAGCCAACGCTTATCCTCAGCCACAATAAAACCCTTGCGGCACAGCTTTACGGCGAGTTCAAGCAGTTCTTTCCGGACAATGCCGTAAACTACTTTGTTTCTTATTACGACTATTATCAGCCGGAGGCCTTTATCCCTTCGTCAAATACCTATATAGAAAAAGACCTCCAGATAAACGAGGAAATAGAGAAGCTTCGGCTTCGTACTACCTCGGCCCTCATGAGCGGCCGGCGCGATATTATTGTGGTATCGTCCATATCCTGCATCTATGGTATGGGTAACCCGGAAGATTTCGCGGCATCGGTATTTAAGTTTGCTGTAGGCACACGCATCAGCCGCAATGCTTTCCTGCACCGCCTCGTAGAGATCCTGTACGCCCGTACCACAGCCGACTTCAAACGCGGCACGTTCCGGGTAAAAGGTGATACGGTAGATATATTCCCGCCGTATATGGACCATGCTTACCGCGTTACTTTCTTTGGTGACGATATAGAAGAACTGAGCGCGTTCGATATTTCCTCCGGCAAGACCATCGAGAAGATGACGCACATGGTGGTTTACCCCGCCAACCTGTATGTTGCACCGCGCGAACGTTTTCAGCAATCTATCTGGGCTATTCAGGAGGAATTGGAAGCACGTAAAAAACAGTTCATAGACGACCAGCGCTTCCTCGAAGCCAAGCGGTTAGAAGAAAGGGTCAACTACGACCTGGAAATGATACGAGAGCTGGGCTATTGCAGCGGTATAGAAAACTATTCGCGCTTTTTTGATGGCCGCCTGCCGGGCATGCGCCCCTTCTGCCTGCTGGATTATTTCCCTGATGATTACCTGATGGTGATTGACGAAAGCCATGTTACCGTACCTCAGATAAGGGCAATGTACGGTGGTGACAGGTCCCGGAAGATCTCGCTTGTTGATTATGGGTTCCGTTTGCCTGCGGCTATGGATAACAGGCCCTTAAACTTTCAGGAGTTTGAACGTCTTGCGCCGCAAACTATCTACGTAAGCGCCACACCGGCTGATTTTGAATTAGAAAAATCGGGCGGTGTTGTGGTAGAGCAGGTAATACGCCCTACCGGGTTGCTGGACCCGCTGATAGATGTACGCCCGGTGATTAACCAGGTGGACGACCTGCTGGATGAGGTTGATAAAACCATTAAGATGGGCGACCGTGTACTGGTAACCACCCTAACCAAACGTATGGCCGAAGAACTTGCCAAGTACATGGACCGCCTTGGAATAAAATGCCGGTACATTCACTCGGAAGTAAAAACATTACAACGTGTGGAGATACTACGCGGCCTTCGTTTAGGTGAATTTGACGTGCTTATAGGTATAAACCTGCTAAGGGAAGGCCTTGACCTGCCTGAAGTTTCGTTAGTTGCCATTTTGGATGCTGATAAAGAGGGTTTCTTACGATCAGAACGTTCGCTTATACAAACCATTGGCCGTGCTGCGCGTAACGACCGTGGCAGGGTGATCATGTATGCCGATACGATAACTGACTCTATGGAAATAACGATGACGGAGACCAACCGCCGCCGTGAACTGCAGATAAAGTACAACGAAGAGCACGGCATTGTGCCAAAAACGGTGGGTAAATCTAAAGAGGAGATTATGGAGCAAACTTCCGTGGTCGACTTTAAAGGTGGTGTACAACAGGCTTATGTTGAAAATGAGGTTGCTACCCTCGCGGCCGACCCTATTGTACAGTACATGACCAAGGCCGACCTGAAAAAATCTATTGATAATACCCGTAAGGATATGCTTGCTGCTGCCAAGAACATGGACTTTTTACTTGCTGCTAAACTGCGCGATGAAATGTTTGCGTTGGAAAAAATGATGGAAGAGAAGTTTTCATAAATGCCTTGTGTTAAATAGGATTATGTAAATTTGAATTATGCAGTTCTCAGATCTTGACCTTAATAAAACGTACAGCTACGCCGATTACCTTCATTGGACCTTTGAAGAGCGGCTGGAACTTATTAAAGGTAAAATCTTTAAGATGACGCCAGCGCCCAATCTCTATCATCAGGATATTTCTGCTGTTGTGTCAAACGCTCTTTATAACTTTTTAAAGGGTAAGCCCTGCAAAGTTTATACGGCTCCTTTTGATGTACGGCTGCCGCGTACCACTGTCAGCGCAAATGAGAAGATATACACAGTAGTACAGCCTGACATATGTGTAATATGCGACATGACAAAGCTCGACAAACGAGGATGCACAGGGGCGCCGGATATTGTTGTAGAAATACTTTCTCCCGGAAACAACCAAAAGGAGTTGCGTAACAAGTACGAAGTTTACGAAGAATCGGGCGTGCTGGAGTATTGGATTGTTTCACCTCAGGATAAAACCTTTTTTAAATATGTTATGGCTGACGGTAAATTCCAACCATCTAAGCTCATGACCATCGGCGACATTATTACAACGCCTGTTTTACCTGGCTTTGAGCTGGACCTTGAAACGGTTTTTGCAGGCATAAACGACGATAATTTATAGTCATCCATTTATCATCAGGTGGGGCTAACATCATAAGCAAACAAAACTTACGTTATAGTACTTATATTTGTAAGCTAATTTTAACCAAATGCTTCTCATCAGGTTCTTAATTATATCAATTTGTGTGCTGTACATCCTGCGCAGCCTTGCCCGTATATTTATACCTATGCTTTTCCAAAGCGTAGTGAACAAGGCTCAGGAGCAGGCGCGCGGTCAGCAAAATTATCAACAGTACAAACGCCCCGAAGGCAAGGTGCAAATAGACCATATACCCGAGGGTGTAAATAAAGGCAAGGTGCCCGATAACGAAGGTGAGTTTGTAGATTACGAGGAAATAAAATAACAATGCTTCCCGAAAATTTATACAAACGGCGCCGTAACCATAACAACACCCCTCCGCTGGTGCTGCTTATATTGACCAACTGTATCGTGTTTGCGTTATTGATACAGTTTTTTGCCGCTTGCGATAAAGTGAACAACTTTTTTTGGGCTGCTTTAGCCGTACTTGCCTTTTACAACCTCTACACCATACGCCGCAACCCCGACGAGCACAACCGGCTCAACATCATTATCTACTCGGCCAGCATTATTGGCATGATCGTAACTTTTTACTTCATGAGCCGGCAGCCGCATAACTGTTAATTAAATCCGCTTTAAAGTTATCGTTCCTATTGTCGTTCAATTTCCTATTTTTGAGGATTAATAAACTGTCCCTTTAAATAATTTAAATGAATAACTGGTTCAAACGTAACGGCATACATTTGGCTGTTACCGGCATTTTCCTGGCGATTTGCTTCTTCTTCCTTACACCCGCATTCCAGGGCAAAACATTAGGACAAAGCGATGTGCTTGGTGCACAATCCACCCAAAAAGAAATTAACGATTACCGCGCAAAGGATACCACCATATTGTGGACTAACCAGATCTTTGGCGGTATGCCCACCTTCCAGATATGGGCGCCATACCCCAACAATATTACCACGCACGTAGTAAGCGCAGTAAAAGCAACCTTCCCTAACCCGGTTGATACTGTACTTATTTTGCTGCTGGGCACCTACTTTTTACTTAACGTACTAAAAATGAACCCCTGGCTGGCTGCTGCGGGAGCTGTTGCGTTCACCTTCTCGTCGTACAACATGATATTGCTGGTTGCGGGGCACTCCAACCAGGCCTTTGCCATAGCGCTGTTTGCACCTTTACTGGCAAGCATCCTGTTAACGTTAAGGGGTAATTACATAACAGGTGCTGCTTTAACGGCATTCTTCCTGGCTATGGAGATACGTGCCAACCACGTGCAGATGACGTATTACCTGATGCTGGCTATCTTTATTTTAGTAGGGATCGAGCTTTACCATGCGGTAAAGGCCAAAGCTACCGCACCGTTCTTTAAGGCAATTGGTTTGCTGGCAATATCCACCATCTTAGCAGTATCGGTAAACGCTTCTTTATTGTGGAGCACTGCCGATTACGGTACCGAAACCATCCGCGGTAAATCTAACCTGAAGGCAAGTGATAAAGAGCCAAATGAAGGCTTGGACAGGGACTACGCTTATCAGTATAGCCAGGGCGTTGCCGAGTCGGTTACGTTTTTGGTACCGAATGCCGCCGGCGGTGGTTCAGGTACAGAAACCCTGGATTCTAACTCCGAAGTAGTTAAAGTATTTACAGATAAAAGTGCACCTGTAGAGCAAGCCGTTAACATTGCCGGGCAAATATCTAACTTTCCGGGCATGTCTATGTACTGGGGTCCAAAACGCCCTTCTACGTTTGGCCCGTATTATTTTGGCGCGGTTATCTGCTTTTTGTTCGTGCTGGGGCTTATTGCGGTGCGCAGCCGCTTAAAATGGTGGTTGTTGGCTACGGTAGTACTCACTATGCTGCTTTCATTTGGGGGTAACTTTCCGTTCCTTTCAGATATCTTCTTTAACTATGTACCGTTATACAATAAGTTCCGTGCGGTAGAATCCATACTTGCGGTTACCGGGCTTTGTTTCCCAATACTCGCGCTGTTAGCCGTTAAAGAATTTATTGACAATCCGGACAAAGCCGACCTGTTTAAAAAATTAAAGATCACCCTGTACATTGTTGGTGGCCTAACCTTAATATTAGTAGCTGTACCTACGGTTCTGCTCAGCTTTAGGGCTTTTGACCAGGTGGATGGGGTAAATGCCTTAACTCAGGCCATGAAAGGCGATAGCGCTACCGCAAACGCTTTCTCAAACGCGCTGGTTAAAGACCGCACGAACCTGGAACGAGCCGACGCGATACGTTCCCTTGTGTTAATACTCGTTGCTTTCGGTTTGCTTTGGGCATTTGTAAAGCAAAAGATAAACGCCACTGTAATGTCGGTAGCGTTCCTGGTAGTGATATTGGTTGACCTATGGCAGGTAGATAAGCGTTACCTTAAGGACGCTAGTTTCCAGGACAAGGTAGAAGCAGCGCAAGCTGTACAACCACGCGAGGTAGACAACTTTATAATGAAGGATACCGATCCGGATTTCCGCGTGTATGACAACAGCGCAGCCATGAAATATGACCTGTTCAATCCCTTCTTCCACAAGAGCGTAAGCGGCTATTCTGCAGCCAGGCTAAAGCGTTACGAAGAGTTGATTGATAACCAGTTCACCAAAAGCATAAACCAGGATGTACTGGATATGCTGAATACCAAATACATCATCACTACAGACCCTAAGACAGGCACCGCCAGCATGCAGGCAAATTCAACCGCTTGCGGGCACGCGTGGTTTGTAAAAAGCGTAAAATATGTTGAGAACGCCGATGAAGAGATGAAAGCGATAAGCAGCTTTGCACCTAAAGACGAGGCGATGATAGACAAGCAATACAAAAGCGTTGTAGAAGCTAAGCCACTATCTGCCGACCCTAACGCTACCATCAAACTGGTAAGCTACAACCCGCAGCATTTGGTTTATCAAACCAGTTCTGCAGCTAACCAGGTAGCCGTATTTTCGGAAATTTACTACAATAAGGGATGGAAGATGTTTGTTGACGGTGTTGAACAACCTTACTACCGGGCGGACTACCTGCTGCGTGCGGCAACCATCCCGGTAGGTAACCATAAAGTGGTGTTTGATTTTCACCCGGCATCTTACTACACCGGCGAAGGTATCTCAATGGCAGGCTCTATCCTGATGGTGCTGGCCCTTGGTGGTGCAGCATTCACCGAGTTACGCAAAAAGAAAACACCGGAAGTTAAGAAAGCTTAACACCTGGCATACGATAAAAAGAAGAGGCTGCCCGTTAAGGAGCAGCCTCTTCTTTTTTTTGGAAAACTTAGGGCTATTTCATCGCCCTTTTACACCTGTATTTTATCCTATTACTTGCAAATAAACTTTAAAATAGCCTGCTTTTTTGGTGTGGTTTTTAAAGAATCATGCAAGTGCATTGTGTCAAAAACAGCCAATTTGGTGCGTTTAACGCACTTTTATTGCCTGATTGCACAAGTGTTCAAATTCAGCTTTTTTAGCGTCAACACAAAAAAAGCTGAACACTTTTGAACACCAGGGTCAATTAATCGATAAACTCAAAACGGGTATAAGGCACCAATACATCGGGTATTTTAATGCCGTTTTCGGTTTGGTTGTTCTCCAGTAAAGTGGCTACTATCCGCGGTAATGCAAGTGCACTACCGTTAAGGGTGTGCGCCAGTTGCGTCTTACCCTCTGCATTGCGGAAACGCAGCTTTAACCGGTTCGCCTGGAAGGTCTCAAAGTTGGACACGGATGAAACCTCAAGCCAACGCTGTTGTGCGGCACTCCAGGTCTCCATATCATACGTAAGCGCGCTTCCAAAGCCCATATCGCCACCGCAAAGGCGCAGCACACGGTAAGGGAGGCCAAGCTTTTGCAACAAGCCCTGCACATGCGCGCTCATTTCTTCTATAGCCTCGTAAGATCTGTCGGGATGCACTACCTGTACAATCTCTACTTTATCAAACTGGTGCAGCCTGTTCAGTCCGCGTACATGAGCACCGTAAGAACCAGCCTCCCTGCGGAAACATGGCGTGTGGCCACAGTTCCTCAATGGCAGCTCCTCACCTTTCAGAATCACATCACGGTACATGTTGGTAATAGGCACCTCGGCGGTTGGTATCAGGTATAAGTTATCTAGTCCTACAAAGTACATCTGCCCTTCTTTATCAGGCAGTTGGCTGGTGCCAAAACCAGATGCTTCATTCACCATCAACGGCACGCTCACTTCACTATAGCCGGCCTTTTCTGCTTCGTCTATAAAAAAGTTTATCAGCGCACGCTGCAGTTTGGCGCCCTTGTTCTTATAAACAGGAAAACCGGCACCAGTAATTTTCACACCTAGCTCAAAATCTATGAGGTTGTATTTGGCTGCGAGTTCCCAATGTGGTAAGGCACCTGCGGGTAGTTCGGGTTTGTTGCCGTTCTCCAGCACTACTTCGTTATCCTCAGGTGTTAAGCCCTTCGGCACAGATGAATGCGGAAGGTTAGGTAATATTACCAACTTATCCTGTAGCTCCTGCTCTACCGCACTTAGTTGCTCAGCCAACTGTTTGCTTTCTTCTTTCCACCTGCTGGTATTAGCTTTAATGGCTTCGGCTTCCTCTTTTTTGCCAGCGCGCATCAGTTCGCCAATTTGCTTGGCGGCGGTGTTAGCCTGTGATGATACGGTGTCCAGCTGGTTTTGAGCCGACCGGCGTTTCTCATCCAGCGCTATCACTTCATCTACCAGATCCAGCTGTTTGAAATTTTTTACAGCTAAACGTTCCAGAACCTGTTCCCTGTTATCACGGATATAACTAACTTGCAGCATTATTTGAATTTTAAAAAGGCAAAGATATAACAGTTGGCGGTTTACAGTAGCAGTTTGCAGTTTTCTTTCAGGAACTTAAACATTACCAGTAAAAGCTAACCGACACCTGCAAACTAATGAGCGGTAAACTCTTTTTAGTACCCACCCCAATAGGCAACCTCGAAGACATGACCTTCCGGGCCATTCGAGTGCTTAAGGAAGCCGACCTGATATTGGCTGAGGATACCCGTACTTCTGCACCAATGCTAAAGCATTTTGGAATACAGCAGAAGGTTTTCTCGCACCATCAACATAACGAGCACCAATCATCGGGGCAAATCGTAAAGTTTTTGTTGGAGGGGCAGAAAGTAGCGTTAATATCCGACGCAGGTACCCCTGCTATATCAGACCCTGGCTTTTACCTTGTCCGTGAAGCATTAAAGTACGATATTCCCGTGGAATGTTTACCCGGCGCCACTGCCTTTGTGCCCGCACTGGTAAACTCCGGCTTTCCTACTGACAAATTTTGTTTCGAAGGATTTCTCCCGCTAAAAAAGGGTCGGCAAACACGCTATAAATTCCTTGCTGAAGAGGAGCGTACCATCATACTTTACGAATCGCCTCACCGTTTATTAAAAACATTGGAAGAGATGATCACATGGTTCGGCCCAGAAAGACAAATCTCTGTATCCCGCGAGCTTACCAAAATGTTTGAGGAAACTGTCCGAGGTACGGTTACAGAAGTTAAAACTTATTTCGAAACGCACCCCCTCAAGGGAGAGTTTGTAATGTGTGTGGCAGGTGCGCCGGAAAAGCCCGCTAAAAATAAGTACAAAGACGAAGACTAATGTCGTACTAATATGGATGGCTACCTGCAAAGCGTACGTAAACAGTTTGAGTACTATAAATCTGTTGGTGAACGGACAATGGATCAGCTGACAGATGACGAGCTGTTTTGGAAACCAAATGAAGAAAGCAACAGCATAGCGACAATTGTAAAACATCTTTGGGGAAATATGCTATCGCGATGGACCGACTTTCTGACCAGCGACGGAGAAAAGCCCTGGCGGGAACGCGAAGCGGAGTTTGACAACGACATCAGAGACAAAGCCGAACTACTAACTAAATGGAATGAAGGCTGGCAATGCCTGTTTAACGCGCTGGATACCATCAACCAAGATAACTGGCAAACTGATATTTATATCAGAAACGAAAGACACACCATAACAGACGCCATTAACCGTCAACTAGCCCATTATCCATACCATGTTGGTCAGATTGTTTTTATTGCTAAGATGCTGAAAGCAGAAGCGTGGACATCGCTTACAATCGCCCGTGGTAAAACTGCCGAATTCAACAAAGAGAAATTTGGGAGTACAGATAACAAAGAAGTTTAATGAAAAGAAATACTATCCTGCCAGTTATATCGGGTTTATTGCTTTGGCTGGCCTGGCCGCCAACTCCGTATACCACCATCCTACTATTTATTGGCCTTGTGCCAATGCTGATTGTTATGGAAGGTATAATCAATTCTGATTCACCTAAAAAAGGCAAGCAGATATTTAACAAGACCTTTATAGGTTTCTTCATCTGGAATGTTCTTTGTATTTACTGGGTGTACAATTCTTTAAAAATTGTTGGTGCTGTTATTGCAATTCCAATCTCTCTTATCCCCTATGCACTCGGACCTTTGCTGATGTCAACCGCATGTTGGTTATATTATCGCCTACGGCTTAGAACAAATAGGATCATTGGACTTATAGGGCTGGTATGTTTTTGGATAGGCTACGAATATCTACACCAAAGCTGGGATCTTAACTTCCCGTGGATGACGCTGGGCAACGGCTTTGCCGTATCGCACCAATGGGTGCAGTGGTATGAGTTTACTGGCGTATACGGCGGCACTATATGGGTGTGGGCGGTTAACATCCTGGCTTTCCTAGCTTATCTAAAATTCAAACAGTCACAACAGAAACAAACCTGGGTAAAGCCGGCAATTGCAGCTGCGCTGGCTTTTTTACTGCCACTGGGTATATCATTGTATCGCTACTATAGTTACGAGGAACAGGTAAATCCATCTAACGTGGTTGTTGTGCAACCCAACATAGACCCCTATTTAAAACAAGACATACCGGCAACAAAGCAGATAGAAGAGCTTACGCATTTAAGCGACTCCGTCGCACAGCCAAATACTGAATTTTTCATCTGGCCCGAAACTGCTATATCTGAATACATTGATGAAGACCGTATTCTCAACAGCAACCATTACCTGCAGGTAAGACAATTCCTTAATAAGTATAAAAACGGGAATGTTATTACTGGCGGCGAGACCTACCGCGTATACGACAAGCTCGTTAACGAAACTGCGAGCCCTATGCCAGACGGTGGTTTTTGGGATAATTACAGTACAGCTATCAACATAGAAAACTCTCAAAAAGTACAATTTTATCATAAATCGAGATTGGTGCCGGGTGCCGAGTCGTTGCCTTTCCAAAACGCGTTGTTCTTTCTTAAGCCGGTATTTGCACATTTGGGCGGCGCTACAGGCAACTATACCATGCAAGCTGAACCGGGTGTATTTTACTCTCAAAGCGGGATTGGCTCTGCACCGGTAATCTGTTATGAATCGATATGGGGCGAATGGGTTGCTAAGTCGGTTAAAAGCGGCGCGCAATTTATAGCTATCATCACCAACGACGGTTGGTGGGAGAACACATCCGGTAAAGACCAGCATATGGACTATGCGAAACTCCGGGCGATAGAGACAAGGCGCTGGGTATGCCGATCAGCTAACACAGGTATTTCAGCATTTATCAATCAGCGCGGAGATGTAGTAAAGCACAGCAGTTGGTGGGTAAGATCCGCTTTGAAGCAAGACATCAACCTAAATTCTGACATTACATTTTATGTGGAGTATGGCGATTACCTCCCCAAATTAGGCACCATACTAGCACTTATGGGTATAGCGTTCCTGGTTATCAGGTGGCGAAAATAGTATTATTTGTTTCTGTAAGCGCTTTAAGGTATTGTTCACCTGTTTAAGAAGCATTCCTCTTGAGCATAAACTCCAGCAGATCGTTTATAGGCTGGCGGATGATCTTACCCACGTGAACACCATTTTCATCACACACCTGCTTTAACTCATCGGCAAATACAAAGGCTATGGAGCCCACAAAGTGGCATTTAAATTTGTTGTACTGCGAGTAGGATTTGATGTTACTATCAACAAAGTCCTGAAATATAGTCCTGAGCAAGTCTTGTGCATATCGGGTTTGCCTGATGCCGTACATGAACTTTGAAAAAGACGCTAACCAGGAATTTGCCGCCGGCTTCTGATAAACGTTCTTTATTACAATCTCCTTATCTAGGTGATATTCTTTGTTAAATAGGGTATGGATATCGCCCGGCATATTGCCATAAAGGAAATCAGTAACAAGGGTTTTGCCAATCATTGTACCGGCACCTTCATCGCCAAGTACATAGCCTAAGCCATGTTTACCATCGTGAATGTCCTCACCATCAAAGAAAGATATATTAGACCCTGTACCTAAAATACAGCAGAAGCCCTTCTCGTGCCCACAGGTTGCAAAAGCAGATGCAAGGAGGTCACTATCCACACTAATGTAAGACTGGGTAAAATAGACACTCAACGCGTTGGAGATGATCTCGTGTCTATCGGGGCTGGAGCAACCCGCGCCAAAAAAGTATATCTCTTCTACCTGTGAAGCTAGCGCAATAAGGTCCGGGATTTGATCTTGTAAAACTTTGGTGATCTCTTTTTCGGTGAGGAAATAGGGGTTTAATCCTACAGATCTGAATGCTTTTGGCGGCCCGTCAGGAACAGAAAGCAGCCAGTCTGTTTTGGAAGATCCACTGTCTGCAACTAAAATCATGTATTAAGTTCTTCCAGTACTTCGTAAGTAAGGGGTTTATGAATAAATCGTGCTACATGCCTGCTTTTACCGGAGTTTGCAATATCGGTAGGATCCAGCGATGAAGAAAGCATAAAGATTTTCACTTTGTCACTGTTCTCCAGATTCATGGCATCATACGCTTCTAAAAACTCGAAGCCACTCATAGTAGGCATCCTGATATCCAGAAAAATAACATCCGGTTTCACCGAACCGTCCCTTAATGATTCAAGCGCATCCTGAGGTGATTGCTGCACAATGATCTCCTCTGCAAAATTGCCGCTTTCTAAAATTTTGCGCGTAACAAAGTTGTCGATATAGTTATCGTCAACAAGCAGGCAAGTTTTATAGCGGATCTGCATTCTCCAAAAATAATCTTTTACAGCAATTATAAATACTTTATTGAATATTTATGCTATTGGTAATTTGCTTTAGAGTAACCTCCGCCATTTTTGCCTGATATTGGGCATTAAAGAAGGTAGATTGTGCATCGAGGTAGTTACGCTGCGCTTCCCGTACTTCCAACGGAGTGATGTTTCCTAGGCGGTATTTATCCAGTGTTATTTGCAGGTTTTTACGCGAAAGCTCTACATTACTTTGGCCAACTTTAATCAGGTCAAGCCCTGATAAATAAGCAACGTAAAAGTTACTGATTTGCGCTTCAACATCCAGCATAGTCCGTTTATAACTCAACTGAGCATTATCTATCTGGAGCTTGGCATTACGTTCCCGCCGCCATTGGTTAAACCCGTCGAAAATATTGATAGATGCGGTTAAGCCGTAGTTTAACCCATGCGTATTTTGTTGCAGGGTAAAGCCTGCCGGTGTGGTACTGCGGCCGAACGTATAACCAGATGTTACACCAACCACCGGAAAACGGGCAGAGCGTACTTGTCTTAGGTTAATATCTGCCAGGCGCTTATTTATTTGCGAGGACAAGATAGCAGGGTTTTGTGTTTGAGCCTTCGCTATTATGTCCCCCAATACCAGCGCCCGGTCTACAACTATGGTATCACCAACAGAGAAATCAGTTTGCAGGTTGCGCACCAGCAGCTGGTTCATTTGCACCTTAGTTTGCCTGAAAGACTGCAGCTGTGAAATCAATGCGGCGGTGTCTGTGTTCAGGTTTACCTGGGCATTGTACACGTCAAGGCGCGATACACGCCCTACCTGGAACTTATCATTAGAGTACCGCAATTGCGTACGGGATATCTCTATCGCGCCGCGCAAGGCTTTAATTTGTTCGTTCTGGCTAATCAGGTTGTAGTAGGTATTTATAACGCCGGCCACTGTGCTTTGTATGGTGTCACGCAGTCGTATATCGCCAAGCTGATCCAGTTGCTTTAACTGGTCGTAATTGGCAAACATGGCAAACCCATCAAAAATAGTCCAGTTAAGGTTCACCCCATAGTTACTGTTACTGTTATTAGCCCGCAGGTTATTCACCGTCCCGTCAGACCGAGTTTGCTTAACGGTTTGCCGGCTGTAGTTGGTGGCATAATCGCCTGTTACCAGCGGTAAAAAACCGGCATTACCTAAGGTAACATTATTGCCCGCGATAGTGGCATTGTTTTGAGACAGCTTAATGTTATAGTTGTTTTTCAGAGCAGTATCAATAGCATCCTTTAAAGTGAGTAAGGGGGCATCCTGTGCAGATGCATTGATATATAAAAAGCATCCTAAAATTAAGCCGGTAATGTATCTGATGTTCATGGCTTAATGTTTTTCAATAATTAAAGGCTGAGGATGAGTTACCGCCGACTCTTCAGGCGTTTCTGCATCATGGTTGATGCGGGTTTTAGATGCAATGATCATGTACATGGTTGGTATAATGTACAGCGTTAACACCAGCGAGAACAGCATACCGCCAATAATAACAATACCCAGCGAAACACGGCTCTTGGCACCGGCGCCTAAGGCCAGTGCAATAGGAACCGAGCCCAGTACTACAGCCAAACTGGTCATCAATATCGGGCGAAGGCGGGATGTAGCCGCTTCAATCACAGCTTCATACTTATTAAGTCCCGCTTCCATACGCTGATTGGCAAACTCCACTATCAATATACCGTTCTTGGTCACTAGCCCTACCAGGGTAATTACACCTATCTGGCTGAAAATATTAAAGGTTTGGTCGAACAGCCATAATGATATGAAAGCACCTGCAATAGCCAGCGGTACGGTAAGCATAACAATAATAGGGTCCTTAAAGCTCTCAAACTGTGCTGCAAGCACGAGGTAAATCAGCAATAATGCAAATAAAAATGCAAAGGCGATGTTTGACGAACCCTCCGCGTAGTCCCTTGAAGGCCCGCTCAGTTCGGTGCTAAAGGTATCATCAAGCAAGCTTTTTGATATCCGGTCCATTTCGGCGATACCATCACCAACTGTTTTGCCGGGAGCCAGTCCTGCCTGTATTGTGGCCGACTTAAACCTGTTGAAGTGATATATAGACGGTGGCGTTGCGCTCTCCTGAATTTTCACCACATTGTCCAGCTGTACAAGGCTACCATTGCTGCTGCGCACGTAAACAGACTTAAGATCCAACGGCTGATCACGGTTAGCGCGATCCACCTGGGCTATTACCTGGTACTGCTTACCATTTATCAGAAAGTAACTCAGCCTGCCTCCACTATAGTATAGCTGCAGGGTCTGGGCGATATCCTGCACGGCTACACCTAAATCTCGTGCACGGTCACGATCGGTTATCACGCGCAATTCCGGCTTGGTAAATTTAAGGTTCACGTCTGAACTGGAGAACACCGGGCTCTTGGCCACCTCGGCAAAAAACTCCGGCAAAACCTTACGCAGCTTTTCAAAATCCTGATTTTGGATAACGTATTGTACCGGCAACGATGTACGCGCGCCACTACCACCACCGCTAATGGTTTGCTCCTGTACCACAATGGCACGTGCATCCGGCATTTGCTTCAACTTACGGTTCATAAAATCAGCAATTTGCTGCTGCGTTCGCGTACGTTCGTCAGGTGGCACCAAACCAATACGGCCAAAACCTGAATTGGCCGAACCACCGCCGCCAAAGGATGGCGACACGATCTCGAGGTTTACGTTCGCCTCAGGTACCGAGTCTGCGACCAATTGGGCAACTTTATCCATATAGCGCGTCATGAACTCGTAAGTAGCGCCTTCGGATCCTGTAACAGAGTAGCGCAACAAACTGCGATCGTCCAGCGGAGCTAACTCCGATGGGGTAACCTTAAACAATATCCATGTAATAGCGAGCGATCCAACCAAAATAACAAATGACACCCAACGTTTCTTCATGAATCTTTGAAGCGATTCGGTGTAAGAGTTTGTCATGTTCTCGAAAAACGGCTCAGTTTTCTCGTAAAACTTTGATTTCTTTTGATCCTTACGAATAAGCTTCACGTTCAGCATCGGCGTTAACGATAGTGATACGAAAGCTGAAATTAATACCGATCCTGCTACAACAACCGCAAACTCGCGAAACAACCTGCCGGTAAAACCCTGCAGGAACATAATTGGCAGGAACACCGCGGCAAGCGTAACGGACGTGGATATTACCGCAAAGAATATTTCTGCTGATCCGGCAAACGCGGCTTGGCGTATGGGCATACCTCCTTCTACTTTTTTGTAGATGTTCTCTGTTACCACAATACCGTCATCCACCACCAAACCTGTCGCTAGCACTATACCCAACAACGTAAGAATGTTAATGGAGTAACCAAACACGTACATGATGAAAAACGCTCCGATCAATGACACCGGAATATCTATCAGCGGGCGGAACGCGATAAGCCAGTCCCTAAAGAATAAATAGATGATGATCACCACCAGCACGAAGGATATTATTAGCGTTTCCTTCACTTCCTCTATAGAGTTATTGATGAAGCGCGTATTATCCAGCGCGACTTTTACCTTTATATCTGGCGGCAGGTCTTTTTGTATCTGTGCAAGGCGCACATAAAAGTCTTTTGCTATTTGCACGTAGTTAGCACCGGGTTGCGGCACCACGTTAAGGCTTACCATAGGAACAAACGATTCCTTTAAAGCAGTTTCCTCATTTGCCGAACCCAATACAGCATAGCCAACATCATTCAGGCGAATAACCCGGTTGCTATCTGCACGTATGATCAGGTTATTAAATTCCTTTTCTGTAGTCAATTTTCCCAGCGCACGTATGGTAATTTCAGTATTATTTCCTTCCAGTTTACCTGCGGGCAACTCCACGTTTTCGCGGTTTAGGGCATCGCCTATGTCTGTTGCAGTGAGACCAAGGGCAGATAACTTTGAAGGATCTATCCACAGGCGCATTGCATACTGCCGCTGCCCCTGAATGTTAATGGCACTTACTCCAGGGATAGTTTGCAAGCCTTCCTGCAGCACGTTCTCAGCAAAGTCGTTCACTTGCATAATGTTCCGCTTATTACTGCTCACCGTCATCGTAATAATATTGTCGGCACTGGCGTCAGCTTTTGTCACTACGGGCGGGGCATTAATATCCTGCGGTAGCTGGCGCTGTGCTTGGCTTACTTTGTCGCGCACGTCGTTAGCTGCGGTTTCTAAGTCTGCATCCAGGTTAAATTCAACTGTGATATTACTCGAACCTACAGAGCTTGTAGAGGATATATTACGAATACCAGGCACGCCATTGATGGCTTTCTCCAGCGGCTCCGTTATTTGCGATTCAATAACATCTGCGTTAGCTCCGGAGTAACTGGTAGATACAGAAATAATAGGCGGATCCACGGATGGGAAATCCCTCACACCTAAAAAAGAATAACCCATAACACCGAATACTACAATAACGACAGACATTACCGTAGCCAGTACAGGGCGTTTTATGCTTACTGAGGATAAACTCATCTTGCTTACTTAATAACTTTAAGAACTTTTAATGGTGACTTTGGCCTTATTTGTATTAATCCAGACACCACCAAACTGTCACCCTGGTTTAAACCTTCTACTATCTGTATCTTGGTGTCAGTGCGCAGGTCGGTCTTCACGTCCTTTGCTGTTGCCACACCATTATGCAACACGTAAACCTTACTGCTTTTAATATCTGGTATAACACATTCTGTTGGCACCATAATAGTTTTTGGTATCTGGTCTAACGTCAGGTTTATTTTCGCGAACGAACCAGCGGTAAGTGTATTGTTCTCGTTTGGTGCTTTTGCACGCACCGTGATAGTGCGCGATGTAGCTTCCAAGGCCGGTTCAACCGCATAGACCGTCGCATTAAAGCTTTTCTGGGAGCTCTCCACCGTAAAGTTCACCTTACTTCCCTTACCTATCAATGGCAGGTATCTTTCCGGGACAGAAAATGTAACCTTTGCCGGATTTATGTTCACCAATGTTGCAATAGGTGTTGATGGGGAAAGGTAGCCGCCGGGGCTTACATTACGTAAACCTATTGTACCTGAAAACGGCGCCCGTATTTCTGTCCGGGCTATTTGCGCGCGTATAACGTCGGCCTGGGCCTTCATGGCATTGTAAGAGGATTGCGAGGTTTCGTACTCCTCTTTGCTAACAGCTTCTTTCTGGTATAGTAATTTGTTTCGGTTGTTAATATCCCGTGCCAGCACCATTTGCGCGTTAATTTGCTGTAACGATGCCTGCAGGTCCTGGTTGTAAACCTTCACCAGCAGCTGCCCTTTGCTTACCTTACTTCCTTCAGTAAAGTAAATGCCGGTAATGTTGCCCGCAGTTTGACTGATCAGATTTACCCTTTCGTTAGCATCAATGGTACCGGTAATATCTATCTGATTGTTTACAGCAGTATCCTTTACTATCATGATGTTAACAGCAACAGGCCCTCCTTTACCGCCGCCTTTACCGCCCTTGCCACCTTTTTCACCGCCGCCTTTGCCTGAACCGCCACCACCACCAGCGCCGCCGGCAACTGCTGCGTCTCGTTCTTTAGCTCTTTGGCTAAAGAATTTATTATAGATCAGAAAAGCAACCAATAGTGCCAGAAGGGTATAGATAATGTACTTTGTTTTCATTCAACGTGCGATAGATAGCTTTGATCGTTTTGTTTTCAGGTTTGCAATAGCTCCAGTCACCGTTTATTCAATGTAATCAACGGCTGCTGTTAAAATACGATTTAATTTAAACTTAAATGCATAAGTACTTATCATACACCATTTACCAGCAAACGCAAAACTAACCGCTGTGATTTTATTTTGATTGGATGTATCAACCATTTTACAACATATGCTATTTTCGTGCACAAAAAGTAAAAGCGAAATTTTTTTAACTTGCACCCATGAAAATGTCTAGACTTGTTGCCCTGGCCTTAATTATTCTTGTTATGAAACTTTCTCCAGCCGGCGCCGCTGTATCTCCAGTAAAAATATCTTATACGTTAACTTTCCCAGAAGCACAGGCGCATTACATTGATGTTGAAATGACTTTGACCGGGTTAAAACAGCCAACGCTTGACCTTAAAATGCCCGTTTGGACACCCGGCTCGTACCTTGTAAGAGAGTTTGCGAAGAATGTTGAGTCGCTAACAGCCACGGCAAACGGTAAGGCTGTTACAGCACCTAAGGTGAGTAAAAATACTTGGCGTATAAGCACTGCAGGTGTTTCTACTGTGGTTGTAAAATATAAACTTTATGCTTTTGAAGTATCGGTACGTACCGCTTTCGTAGACATCACTCATGGTTTTGTATCTACATCAGGTGTGCTGTTGTTCCCTAAAGGAATGTTAGACCAGCCATCTACTATCAAGATTGTTCCGTACAAAGACTGGACAACCGTCTCTACCAGCCTTGAAATGGTTGGCGGTGACCAGTTCACCCGCACTGCTCCAAACTATGACATCCTTTATGATTCACCTATTGAAGTAGGCTACCAGGATGTTTTCAGCTTTGACGTTGCAGGTGTTCAATATGATGTGGCTATGTACGGTGGTGGCAACTACGACAAAGAGCGCCTTAAAACCGACATGTCGAAAATTATAACCGCTGAAGCGAATGTATTTGGTGAAAACCCAAACAAGCATTATACTTTTATAGTACACAACCGTCAGCGCGGCGGCGGCGGGTTAGAGCACCTGAGCTCTACAGTATTGGGAGCGTCTCGTGATCAGTATGGCAGTGAACGCGGCTACCAAGGGTTTTTGAGCCTTGTAGCGCACGAGCACTTTCACCTTTGGAACGTGAAACGTTTACGCCCGATTGCATTAGGGCCTTTTGACTACGAAAACGAGAATTATACCACTAACTTGTGGATAGCAGAAGGCTTTACAGCTTACTATCAAAATATTATACTTAGGCATGCGGGAATCGCATCAACAGAAGACTATCTTGCTGATGCCGTTGGCGATATCAACATTGTAGAAAACCAACCAGGCACAAAAGTACAGCCTCTGGCTGAAGCCAGCTTTGACGCGTGGATAAAGTCATATCGTCCTAACGAGAACTCTTACAATACGCAGATATCTTATTACGACAAGGGTGCTGTGGTTGGTATGCTGTTAGACCTTGATATTATAAATGCTACTCAAGGCAAAAGCTCGCTGGATGATGTAATGAAATACATGTACATCACCTACTACAAAGGCAAAAAACGTGGTTACACGGATGCAGAATTTAAGGCAGGCTTTGAGAAATTTGCAGGCAAAAACCTGGATGATTTTTACGCCAAGTATATTAACGGTTTAGACCCTATCGACTATAACAAATATCTTGGTTATGCCGGTTACAAGATCACAGATCAGCTGGCACAAGGTAATGATCCATCGTTAGGTATCTCTACCGCAGCACAAGGCAACAAGCGCGTTATTAGCATGGTGTTGCGCGGTGGCGCAGGATGGGTAAGCGGTTTAAACGTAGGAGATGAGCTTGTATCTGTTGACGGCACTCCGGTAACAGATTATACTACCATATTAAATGGTAAAAAGGTTGGTGACAAAATTGTTGTTACCGTAAGCCGTGATGGTAAAGCGTACAACATCCCGGTTGTTTTACAGCGTAACCCGCGGGTACAATACAAAATTGAAGAAGTACCAAGCCCTACAGCACAGCAATTAGCTGTTCGTGCTAAATGGCTGAAATTGTAGGTATCAACTTTTCAAATCGAGCCCCTTCAAGTAAATGAAGGGGCTTTTTTGTTGTAAAACAGCCCAGTTGGCACACCCTGTTGTTTCTCCAAACGAAATTTTAGAAAACATTTAGTTGTGTTTATTTATTATATTGATAATTCACTATGTAAACACACTAAAAACATCTACCATGAACTCACTACTTTATACCATCGCCGTTATCCTTATCATTGGATGGGCTATAGGCGTATTTTTCACTGCAGCAGGCAGCTTAATTCACGTATTACTTGTAATTGCAGTTATCGCATTTATATTAGGTATCATCCGCCGGCCAACTGCGGTATAACCATAACAGAACATACAAGGCCGGGCTATAGTCCGGCCTTTTTGCATTTTATCTCATCATCCTAAACCTCAACATATTTCAAAACGAAGTATATGAAGATCCCATTTACTCCTCAATTGCTTGGCGACCTTATAGAAAAAGGATACACACACGTACTTGTTAGCACATCAACCGAGTCATCAACTGGTGAAGAAATTGTTCTTAAACCCGTTCGTCAAAAGCCTGATCTTGACAACCTTCCCGACGGTTATGAAACATTTTACGCGATTACGCGCGAGCCTATGGTAATGGTGTGCGGTATTGATGGCACCACCATTTCGATAGAGTACGAAACCCTTAATAATGACATTACCTCTGAGGACATCTTCAACGACAGTTACTTTAGGATGAGCGAGGACTTTTTCAAGCAAGTATTGGAAAGCCTGGAGGACTATGCGGTATTCACAACCGATAAAAACGGCGATGTCAACAGCTGGAACTCAGGTGCCGAAAAGGTTTTAGGCTATACGGAAGTGGAGATTATAGGTGCTAGCGCCAATGTGTTCTTCACTCCTGAGGATCAGATAAAACGAGCCCATGAAAAAGAGCTTGAGACTGCGTTAAAGGACGGTCGCGCTATAGACGAGCGCTACCACGTACGTAAAGATGGCTCCAAGTTTTGGGGCAGTGGCCTGGTGTTCCCGCTATATGATGAAGAACAGCAGCACCGCGGTTTTACTAAGGTTATGCGTAACCTGCGCGAACGGGAAAAGGCAGAAGAACACGGCGCACCATAAACAGAAAGTCCCGACACCAGAAAGCGTCGGGACTTTTTATTTGATGTGCTGTTCTAGTTTACAATATAGTTCCAGCCGTGAGTATCTGTAGCCTGGCCATACTTGATGGCATCCAGCGTTTTGAATACCTTTTGGGAGAACTCGCGGGTTTGCGGATCACTTAAGAAGTACTCCTCACCCTCATAGCTTATAGAAGCCACAGAGGCTATAGTAGCAGCGGTACCGGCACCAAACGCATCAGTTAGCTTGCCGTTTTTGGCACCCTCAATCAGTTCAGCCACTGACACCTTGCGTTCTTCTACAGGTATACCCCACTCTTTTGCAAGGGCAATAACGGTATCACGGGTAACACCATCTAATATGGTATCTTTAGTTTCAGCAGTAATTAGCACGCCATCCAGCAGGAACATCGCGTTTGCGGCGCCCATTTCTTCAACATACTTATGTTCTTTGGCGTCGGTCCATATTAACTGGTCGAAGCCTTCTTCTGCGGCTTTGCGGGCGGGCAGCATAGACGAACCGTAGTTGCCGGCAGCCTTAGCGTAACCCATACCACCTTCGGCGGCGCGGGTGTACTGCGTTTCAATCTTAACGCGTAATGGTTTAGAGAAGTACGGACCTACCGGACCAATAATCACCATGTACTTGTACGTGGCCGAAGGCGTTACACCCAGGAACGGATCCGTAGCGAACATGAACGGACGGATATACAAGGCATGGTTAGCCTTTGATGGGATCCAGTCGCGGTCAAGGTCTACCAGGGCTGCTATGCTTTGCACAAATACCTCTTCGGGCAGTGTTGGCATGCACAGGCGCTCGGCAGATTTGTTAAACCTGATAGCGTTCTTATCCGGGCGGAAGATACTTACCGTACCATCTGCATGTTTGTATGCTTTAATACCTTCAAAAAAGGCCTGCCCGTAGTGCAGGGCACTAATTGCCGGGCTTAGCTCAATTGGCCCGTAAGGCAGTATCTCAAAGTTCTTCCACTCACCGTCGGCGTAGTCGGCTACCAGCATGTGGTCGGTGAAGGTTTTGCCAAAAGGCAGGTTGTCAAAGTCGGTCTCCTGCAAGCGCGATTGCGCGCTTTTGGTGATCTTTATGTCCAGTGTGTCGGTCATGATAGTACGTATTGATAGGATAATGGCAAGTTAGAAAATTTTTTAGCCAAATAAAGCATTTCGTTTCGCTATGCTGTAAACTGTAACACGAGAAGGTGTTACACCTGATACACTTTTTCAAGCCAAAAAACAGTCATTTAGCTTGCTATCAGGTATTTAACAAAAACCCGTGTTACAGTTTTTGGAACCATGTTACAGTTTTAAGGCAATTTTGGCGTGGTGATACAGGTTTTTAGTAAGTGGTGAGTAGTGAATGGCGAATAGTGAGTGGGAACTGCCTACTAAATATAGCAAACTGCAACCGCAACTGCTACTACAAACTGCTACTACAACTCCCCTACTACCTTCTCCACCCATCCCCTGCCCCAGTTCTCTACTTCGTCAGCAGACCATAACGAGGGGTAGAAGATCCTTTTCTGAAAACGCGGCGGCAGGTACTTCTGCCAGTTAGTGCCGCCCGTGGCCCTTATCTCCTCCGGTTCGCGGTGCAGGTAGCGCACGGCCGATTTATAGTGCGACAAAGGCCAGTTCACGTTTACATTCACGTCCAGCTGGCGCAGCTGCTCTTCGGCGGCTGCCGTGCTTTGTCCGTTATATTTTAGCTGCTGTAGCAGCGCGTTAAAGTTGGTGGTAGTTACGCTTTTGCCCAACTCAATAAAGGTTTTGGCGTACTTTTTCTCGAACTGTTTAAGCGTGAGCGTTTTTTTACCGGTAGAAAGTTCGGTAGCGCCAAACTTCCAGTAAATGTACTCAAACTGCTCTTCCAGCGTGGCGCTGCGCAGGGCCTGGCGCTGGTCTGCCGCTACCAGGTTAATAAAGTCGGTAGCGTATATCTCAATCATGCGGTACTGCCCGCTCTGGAAACCGCTCGCCGGCAGTAACGACATCCTGAACTGCAAAAACTGCTCCTTCTCCATACCATCCACCATAATCTCAAACGAGTTGGTAAGCGCCTCAAAGTAGCGGTTTATCCTTTTGAGCCTGGCGGTAAAAAACTCCGCCGTAAGCGGGGCAGCGGCGGCAATTTGCCTGCACTCGTGCAGGCTCAGCTTAAAGTACAGCTCCGTAATCTGGTGGTACATAATAAAGATCTCTTCATCCGGGAACGGCGTTTTAGGGCTTTGCAGGCTCAGCAGCGTATCCAGGTGAATGTAATCCCAATAGGTCAGGAAATCGGCATGCAGCAAGCCATCCAGGTAGCTGGCCATATCCTGCCCCATAGCCTCGTACTTTTCCTGCAGCAGGGCCAGTTTTTGTTCAATTTCGGGAGAGATGCTCATTAGGGGCAAAGGTAGCAATTTGCCGTATTTTACCCCATACGGCTATAACCACAGCACCAGGCTTTAATTAATTGCATTTCAGCGAAAATAAACCGAGATTAGGTAAACCAAACACCCTTATCACTCATGACCATACCCGAACAGATAGAAGCCTACCTAACCAGCCAGCCACAGGCAAAACGTACCGACCTGCGCGCGCTGCATGCCCTTATGCTGCAAGCCATACCAGGCGGGAAGTTATGGTACGACGACGGGAAGAACAGCGAAGGCAAAATAGTAAGCAACCCCAGCATTGGTTACGGCACCCGCACCACCACCTATGCCGATGGCAAAACCAAAGAATATTACCAGGCAGGCTTAAGCGCTAACACCAGCGGTATCTCGGTATACATCCTGGGCATTGCCGACAAGGCCTATCTCGCAAACACTTACGGTAAAACCCTCGGCAAAGCCACGATAACCGGCTATTGCATTAAGTTTAAGAAGCTGGAGGATATTGATGTAGATGTGCTGGAAGCAGCGGTGAAGGATAGGTGGGGATGACGGGCGGAGGGTAGATTAAACAATTATATAGAGGGCACACGCGGCAGGCGTGCGCCAGCATAGGGCCAACATAAGATTTCCACAAAATCTATGGCGTAAGCATTTACTAAATTCGATCGTGACAAATTATATATTTTGTAAATTGGAGTCCTAATTGATTTAAATGATTGACCTAAAACAACGTGAAGTATTCAGACTAGCCGCAGTCTTGTATTCTGAAAGTAATTATGAAGTAAGTCCTAAGACAATACATCGTAAAATTATTGAATCCGTTTTTATAGATAATAAAAACTCATCCATAAGCATCGACCAAATTGTTAGTGTTATCGAGAATAATTACGGATTCATATTTTCTTATGATGAAGTGCATGATATAGTTGCAAACCAAACGGAAGAGAACTTTCTAATTACATATAATACTCAGAACGAGTTAATGGCTTGTTTAACAGCAAAAAGACGACTGCTGCTAGAATCCCGTCTGAATCAAAATAGTATCGATTACTTTATAGATGAATTCCTAAATATGAATTCAGAAACGTTTTATGCGTTAGACGGAAAATCAATCATTTACAAGTTTCTATACGAAATATTTAACAACAATATTTCGAGCTTTTCAAAACTTATTGACTATAAAAAAGATTTAACTGGAGCCATTAACATTGACGACTCCTTTAATTCGGTCGAAAAACAACTAATTAATACTTTTTTAATCTGGGATAATGATCAAAAAAACAAAGCAATTTTTGACATCTCTAGTTATGCGTTAGAATATTGCCTGATAACAAATAGTGAATCTAAAACGACTTTTCACCTTAAAAATTTAAAGAATAAAGTATTCTATTTGGACACTAATATAATTTTTAGAGCTATCGGTATTAATGGAGATAGCCGTTCAAACAAAACTACCACATTCTTAAATAAATTTAAAGATGCCGGCGAATCTCTCGTGATATCCAGTTTCACAACTGCTGAATACAAGTCAACTATTAAGTATTATATCGATCAAATAAAAAAGAAGAACTTTTCTAAAGTTAACCCTAAAACATTCAATCGCTTCAATAAGGATCCTGAATTTTTTAATTACTATCAACAATGGCGGATAAATCGAAATAATGACAGCCTTGAATATTTTGAATCATACTTGATGTCCGAATATGAGTCATTTAAAAAGAAGTTTGATATAAAAGAAGATTACCAACTTCCTTATAATGAAAAGAGCGACGAAGTAAATAATGTGATTACTGAACTAACCAACGATATATATTCTTTTAAAAACGCCGAAAAAACGACGCCGGTACGCTACGAAACGTGCATATCAGATGCCAAAAATATTTTTTTGATAAAAGAACGTCGTAATGGAAACTTTCGGAACGTATTTGAAACTAAATTCTTTTTCATCTCATCAGATCAAGCGTTAAGACGTTGGGACTTCAAGAATTCCTTATCCACTCCTACAGTACTGCTACCCTCTCAATGGTTAAGTATATTGTTAAGGTATGTCAGAAGAACCAGTGATGATTTTAGAAGCTTTGTTAGCTTTCTAAATCTATCACAAAATGAAGCCAACATCACGAACGAACAACTTCAGTTGATACTAATAGGAATAACTGAAATTACCGCAGACTTCGAAAAGCAATCTTCTATCGTTGAAGTAATGATAGAGAGGAAATTTAAGGGCATTTTGGAAAAGACTGCGTCAGATGATGAGATCATCGAGCGCTCTAGAGAGTTTGCTAAGTCTAAACTTGAAAAAGATTTAGATGAAATATCCCACCAACATCAACAACTCTCCGAAAGTTTAGCAGCACATGTTGAAGGAGTAAAAGCTGCTTTCCACGATATTGAAATAGAAAAACGGGAAAATGAGGAAAAAAACAAAATAATTCAAATTGAGAATCGGACTTTGAAAAAAGAGTTACGTCTAAAATACATTAAGAAGAAAATATTTTGGTGGAGATTACCTGCGTTTTGCCTCATCCCTGTCTTAGCGTGTGTAGTCGCGTTCTATATCCTTATATTCTGCTTCCCAAATTGGCCTTATAATTATTCGCACTATTTAATGATTTGGATAAACTCTTTACCTAAAGATAGCATTGAACATGATCTCTTAAAAGAGTGGGTGATCAATTTGCTATCATTAGGAAGTATAGGTATTTTAGGAAATATAATTCGAATAAGGCTGTTTGACAGCACGAAAAAAGCCGAGAAAATAGCTTCTATTGAAACTCTAATGCCATCCAAATATCTTTAGGTCAAATCAAAATCTTGTATGTATGTCAATGGTATCCAGAAAACTTCAAATATTTGTATCATCAACATTTTCCGATTTGCGAGATGAACGTCAAGTTGCAGTAGAAGCAATATTGGAAGCACATCATATTCCAGCCGGCATGGAACTATTTACTGCTGGTGGAACACAAATGAACGTTATTAAACAATGGATTGAGCAATCAGATGTATATTTGTTGATTTTGGGAGGTCGATACGGCTCACTCGATTCAGATAGCGGGAAAAGCTACACACACCTTGAGTATGAATATGCTTTATCTCTCAATAAACCAGTTTTTGCAGTAGTATTACACGATGACTTTATAAAAGCGAAAGTAAAATCTCACGGACCTGACATGATTGAAACCTTAAACGGTCAATTATATCAATCATTTAAAGGAATAGTAATGTCGAATTTAGTTTCAATTTGTTCCAACTTAAATGAGATAAAACTAGCAGTCATTCGAAAGTTATTAGACTTGGACAGGAATGAAGCTTTGGTTGGATGGGTTAGAGCTGATCATTCTGTTAACACCGGTTTGCTTGCCGAAGAATTAGCAAATCTTTCTAAGGAAAATGCAGAATTAAGAAAGGCACAAGAGCTATATGGCAAAACTTCAACTACGTACAATGGCTTGACTTTTGAAGAACTAAGCACATTATTAAGAAGTGAGGAAGTACCCTTAGCTGCCGAAAATTTATATGAATTTGTCAAAGAACTAGGAAGTTTAAAACTGGAACTCTCCGACTTTCGAAATTACTTCAACTGTAAAAGCGATGAAGAAGAAGATGTAGTTAGAGCTTTGTTACAAAAATATTCCCTTCAGGATAATGATGTTAGATTTACTCCTACGCTAAATCATGTCGGGCAGCAGTTTTATTTAAGAGCACTGGTTACAGACAAACTTTGATTAATCCCCCACGCTGGCGCACGCGTGGCGCGTGTGTCCTATTACCTTCAAAAGGAGCTTTAGCAAACAAATTGTGGCTTAGTTAGTGGAATAGAACAATGATGTATAATAGTAAAAAACAGATCTGATAGCACATTTCATTTTTTATTTTTCGAGGACAATATAAGGCCATCGGTAGCTACTATAGATAAAAGGTCTACCGCCTCTTCTGCTCGTCACAATCGCTTTAATTAAAAACTTTGTTCCAACTTCATAGTCATTTGTAAGTTCCTTGGAACATTCAACCATTATAGATTCTTCAAAAGGCGCTTGATTTGGTAGTGGTCTAATGTGAATCTTTCCATGTAATCCCGACGTTTTAGCGGGCATAAAACTCTCAACGATGATTTCAGTGTATTCTTTTTCCATTACGTATTCGTTTGTATCTTACTGATTAAAGTAACTAGATTCATCACTCCAGCAACTCCTTTAGCGCATTATACCAAGCCTTATCATGCGTATACAGGCCATTAAAATCTATAACCAGGTAAATACATTTGGTGGTTAGCGTTGAGGTATAATATTCTATCCGCAGGGGCTGCCAGAGTATTCCCCTGCTGCGTACCGAGTGGGCAGGGAAAGTATCATCAAACCCCAGGTACAGCTGCTTTATGTCGCTAAGTTTCAGGGTGAGGTCCTCGTCATCTTCCGCGCCTTCAATAATCAGCTCACAATTGGTCAGGGCAATGTTCCCGCTATGCCTGTGCAACGGCGGACTAAACGACATCATAGCCGACATCCTTTTATACTCCTCTGTAAATTCGGCCAGTTCGTGGCTGTAGCTCCACTTTACGGTACCCTGCAGCAGTAGATCTTCAGTCATATAGATAGGTGTTCAGTAGGAAATTTCCGGGAGATAAGGTAGCTAAATTTAACCGCAGTTGCCCGCTTAAACCTCACGTTAAAACTACATAACCGAATACTTCTTCGGCTTAATGCCGTGGTGCTGTTCAAGAAACCTTGCAGCGCGCGTATGGCTTGCGCTGCAAGGTTTTCACCTTAAAAGCTTTATTGTAGTCTGATGATTAACCTACTTAAACTTCATGTTCAGCGTAACAATGTTAGACGTGAGATTGGTTGAACGTACGTAATGCCCGTAACGCAGCTCCAGCATTTTTAAACGCTGCCAGCCAAAAACACCTTTAGGCGGACTGATGCGGAACCCTGCACCGAAGAAGCTGCTGTGCAGGTCGGCCAGGTCATAATCGCTGGTGTAATAGGCAGCACCCGGGTCGTGCTGGCCATAAGCGGCAAAATACCGCGTGCCCTGCTGCGTGTTGTACCGATAGTACGGGCTCACGGATACAAAAGGGGTAAGCTTTACGGGTACTTCCAGTTCGGCAGTGTGCGCCCTGATACCCCAGTTATCCATGTAGTAGCGGTAATAGGTACGAATGATAAAGCGGTCGTCCAGGAAGTAATTTAAACGTGCCGATATAGGTAACTTGTACCTGTTGCCGGGCAGGTTTTCGGCACGCAGGCTGCCGTCGGTAAAGTAATCGCGTTGGTAACGGGTAGAGAGCAGGCCATGCTGATAGGCAGGCTCTACGGTAAATAACGCCTGCAGGCGCGGGTTGATCACCTGCGATACAGAAAACGCGGCACTGAAGGAGTTACGCGGCGCCGATCCGTCGGCACTGTGGTCGCGGTCGTAACTTTGGCCCGGCGTGTACCCCGGGCGAAGCTCTACCGGTAAAATAACCTTCCAGGTATCTAAAAATGCCTGTAAGCGCATATCAAACTGCGTGTTCTTGTTTTTTGATAACAGGGTAAGGTTAAACGCACCCCCTACCGACTGGTAATCATACTCGTGCGAGTACGACGCGGTAAAACCGTAGGCATTGCCGGTAGCTTCGTTACTGCGGGTCCAGTTAAGTGACGGGTAAATGCGGTTATCTGATTTTGACGCTGACGATACGCTGAAAGGATCGATCTTATCTGACGAGGCTGACGAGTAATGATCGATACCCAACTCAAAAAGAAAGGTGTTTTTGCGCCCGCGCTTGTTGTAGTTAGATAATTGTATATCAAAAGTGTTGGCAAAATCGGTTAACCGTTCGGTACCGATACCACCTGTTACCGCCGAGTGGTTACCATCCTGGTGATAATAGGCCGAAACAAAATTGACTTCGTCTATTGTAAGCTTTTGAGCGTGATAGCCGGTGCTATCGGCCTTTGCGGGTACTGCAGGCGTAACCTGCGCATGTGATGCTAAAATGCCCAGGTAAAAAAAGGCGACGTGTAAGTATAATTTTCTCATTTAGCCATTTTTATTAATTACAGCCGCAACCGCCGCCGCTTTTGCCCCCGTTTGCTCCTGATGCACCCTCGCGGTATAGCTGAAAGCTTTGTTCGAACTTTTGAGCCGTGCGCGCGCGCAATTCCATTTCCGAATCGTTCAACCTGTTCTTCTGGTAAGGTTTTACCGACACGCACGACGCAAACGTGCTGCTGCACACAATGGCCAAAGCCAGCAATGCAAAGGTTTGATATTTTACTTTCATGTATTTACTGGTGCAGATTAATATTTTTTGATGTGTACAATCGGTCGTGATCATCTATAATAAGACATGCTACCCCTTTAAGCTGGTTAATTAAGTTTAGCCCCACCTTTACGCCCATTACCGTTACCGGGGTAGCCAGCGCGTCGGCCAGTTCGGCGCTTGGGCATATGATGCTTACGCTTTTAATACCGGTTACCGGCAGGCCCGTTTTAGGGTTAATGGTGTGCGAATATCGTTTACCATCAATAATAGCATATTTTTCATAATTACCAGATGTTGCAATGGCAGTGTTACTGATATTAAGCTTCGAAAAATAGGGCACCTCGCGGTTTGGGTCGGCAATGGCAACGGTCCATGGTTTACCATTGGGTTGTGTGCCCCAGGTTACAAGGTCGCCGGAGGCGTTCACTATGCCACTTTCTACACCGGCTTTTTGGAGCAGCATTTTAGCCTTATCAGCGGCATATCCTTTACCAATCCCGCCGAAGCCAATTCGCATACCGGGCTCTTTTAAAAACACTGTGCTGTTCGGCCTGTCTAAAACAATGTTTTGGTAATTTATCAGGCGTACCGATGCCCTTGCGATATCAGCGTGAGGCAATTGCTTCATATTTACATCAAAGTTCCAAAGACTTTTATCTATAGAACCATAGGTAATGTCAAATGCCCCCTGGGTAAGCTGCGAGATCTTCACCGACCGTTCTATCAGGTCGAACACTTCCTGGTCTACCTTTACCGGGGCAATACCTGCATTTTGATTAACCTGGTTGGTTTGGCTATCATCGCTAAAGGTAGTAAGCAAGGCCTCTATACGTTTTATTTCTGCGACGGCGTCGTCAATACGGCTTTGCGCCCACGTTTCGTCATCGCTTACTACGCTTATCTCGAAATGGTTTCCCATTAAGCGCATGCCGCGTTTAACAACACTAGGTGCAGCTACGGCCTCCCGGTTATTTGCCATGTTCAAACGCCTGAATTTGCGCTACAAACTGCGGGGTAGTAAGGTCCGGGTAGCCGTCCCAGGTTTTTAACACTTTTCCGTTTTCATCAAGCAGTAAAGTAAACGGAAACTTTCCTTCGGCATTATACTTTTCTGCCAGAGCCTCGTTTCGTTTCACCTGCTCTTTACTGAGCTGGTTTTTCTTCAACCGCGGGAAATCGGCGCGTACCAACACCAAATGATCCTGAGCATAGTCATTAAAAGCTGAGGTTTCCAGTATTTCCTTACGTAAACGGATACACGGTCCGCACCAATCAGATCCCGAAAAGTTCACCATTATCATTTTATGGCTTTGGTGGGCCTGCTGCTGTGCCTCATCAAAGTTGCCAGACCAAATGATCTGCGCAAAAAGAAAAAAGCTGATTAATAATAGTTTCATAATATCTTTTATATATGTAGATCTACTTACGTGGAGATGGCCTTTGTGTAAACGAAATACCTCGTTATAATATTTTATAGTACAAGAGTATATATTTTTTAGCAAACCGAATACTTCTTCGGCTTGATGCCGTGGTGCTGTTCAAACACCCGGGCAAAGTGGCTCAGGTTGGTAAAGCCCAGCTGATAGCCAACTTCCGACACGCTCAGGTGCTTTTCCTTCAAAAGCTGCGCCGCCTTAAGCATCCGCACGGACTGGTAGTACTCAAACACGCCCTTACCAAAGGTTTGTTTAAACAGCTTCCGCAGCTTAGGTTCGCTCATACCGGCCTCTTTCGCCAGCGCGGCTATGTTGGGCGGTTGGTCCAACTGCTGTTGTAGCTGCGCCTTTATAGCGTATATGGCTTTAATGTCGTTTATGTGCATGGCGCCGGTGGGTACGGCATCCCGCTGCATCAGTATGGCAAAAATAAAGCACAGCAGCTCCTCGCACTTCAGTTTGTAGTAACAGCTTTCCATGGGCTCCGGAACCGTGCGCAACAGCATTTCGCTAGCGGTATTTACTATTTCGGCAGAGATACCGGTCTCAAATATAAGGTTGTTGCCGGCTTGCAGCACGCTGGCCACCACCGGGTGCTCTATATGCCCGAACATGCTGTTAAGGTGCTGCCTGGACACCGCTATGGTTACGCTGCCAAAGGTGGTATCGCGTGGCATGGAAATAACGGATGATACTGCATGCCGGCAGATGAACAGGTTGGCCTGCTCGGTTAGCAGGTCCTTCGCCGGTTGGTGCTGTACCGGTAGAATTCCGCGCAGCATAAAGACAACATCTTCCTGTCCTTCGGCCAGTTCGCTGGTGCGCTCTACGTGAACGTCCTCCTTAAGGTAGTAGTTCCTGATCATCATGCGCAGGCCCCTCCCCCAGGCAAAGCCGGTAAGGTAACCACCGCCCTTGCTTTCGGGGATGTAGATGAAGCGGCCCTTAACGGTAGCACCTATCGCCTGGGCAAACTTTTGCGCAATGCCGGAGCCGGTGTCGGTAATGGATATTTTCATTCAGGACTATTTTATGATCAAAACGGGCTATTTTAATTACGAATATAGGCAGAGCTTTGGTCTATTAATTCACTTCAACAAAAAAGACATGTTATTAAAAGATAAACAAGTAGCCATAATAGGCGGCGGCCCCGGCGGATTAACCCTCGCCAGGCTTTTAAAGCAAAAAGGTATGAACGTAAAGGTATATGAGCGCGATGCCGACCAGTACTATCGCCAGCAGGGTGCAACGCTGGACCTGCACTACGATAGCGGACTAAAAGCCCTGCGTGTGGCCGGATTGATGGAGGAGTTCAAGAACGCCTACCGCCCCGGTGCCGAAAGGGTGACCATTACAGATAATAACGCTGAGGTGCATTACACCGAGCGCGATGCCGAGCCGGTTACCAACCTGGACGATGTGTACGCCCGTCCCGAGATCGACCGTGGCCCGCTGCGTGATATGCTGATTGCATCGCTGCAGGCCGATACCGTGGTATGGGACTCAAAGTTTTTGGAGCTGCAGGTGAACGGCACCGGGTGGACACTGATTTTTGACAATGGCACCACCGCTTACGCCGACCTGGTGATAGCTGCCGACGGCGCAAATTCCCGCGTGAGAAAATACGTTACCGACATAGCGCGCGTTTACTCCGGCCTTACCATAGTTGAAGGTAACGTGTATAACGCTGCTACCAACGCGCCCCGCTTATGGGAGTTAACCAACGGTGGGAAGGTGTTTGCCCACTGGAACAGTAAAACCATTGTACTAAGTGCCAAGGGCGAGGGCTCACTGTCCTTCTATACTATCACCAAAGAACCTGAGAGCTGGATAAAGTCGCCGGGGATCAACTTTAATCAGAAAAATGAGGTGTTTGGCTGGTTCAAACATCGCTTCAGCGACTGGAGCGATGACTGGCATGAGATATTTGCTAGTGATGAATCGTACTTTGTTCATCGTCCGCAGTATTATTGCCCGGCAAACCAAAGCTGGCAGCCGCTTGCAAACTTAACCCTGCTGGGCGATGCCGCGCATCAAACGCCGCCGTCGGGAGATGGCGTGAACCAGGCCATGCTGGACGCGGTTGATCTGTATGAGTCGCTTTGTACAGAAGGTCACTCCACGGTACCTGAAGCTATTGCCTTCTACGAAAGCAAAATGCTTACCAGGGCATCTGTAGTAACCGAAGAAGCCATGCAGCTTGTAAACGCGATGACCGCAGAAAACAACCTCCAATTCATGGTAGATTTTTTTCACACCAAAAACGAACTATAAGCAACAAATCTCAGTATTTAGTGACGGCGATATACATTAGTACAACGCCCCCAATATAAAAAAAGAAGTGTGCCATGGCTTTAATGTTCGAAGCATTGTCTATAAAGGATTTTACAAAGCCAACATTAGGCTGCCCATAGTTTTGCTGAAACCTCACCTGTTTGTTTACTATAAAATTAACAAAGCCGTATCCGACATTGAACAGGCAAAGGCAGGCAAACATCATCAGGATTATCTTAAGCCAGGTGCCGGCAAAAGCGTCACCGTATCTTGGCCGTATGTAATCAAACCATATTTTAATAGGGTATATAGATGCGCAGAAGATAGCCGGGTATAAGATGAATATCCACTTATTTGCCAGCTTTTTATTAAGAACATAATAGCAATAGGTGAAAACGGTAAAGTAAATGAGGTAGGCTACTATCTTTAACATGCTATTATGTGTTAGGTCAAATCTTAAGCCGATTTAAGCACATTAACAAATAGCAAGAGTAAACAGTTTAGCTTAAATCTTATTTTGATTATAAGCTAAACTGTTTGAGATAAAGTTATTTGTTGTCCAGAACATTTGATGCAACCGTTTTAGAAAGCCGAAATGCCGCAAGCAGGTAATAAAAAGCGCCGAAAGCGGCATACCCGCCCAAACTGGCAATCCCTTTTGTAGGGTCATGCGCCAGAATGATGAAAGACACGCCTGCCAGTACAGATTGGGCTCCGCTGATGATCATCGGCCATTGCCCGCCTAATACTTTTCTTCGGCGTAAACCGAGAATAAACTGTATCAAACCGGTGGCTATTGCCCATATGCCAAAAACTATCAACGCCTCGGGGACTCCTTTTTGCAAAGCAATGCCTGCTGCTACGGCTGTAACGGTGCTGATCGCGGCGTTGATATACTGTGGTAATTTAGAAGAAGAATTACCTTGGTTTGCGCGGATATCCAGGAAGGTGCCAACTACGTCCCAAACTGGATAGATCACCAGCAAAACGCTGGCTGCGGTTGCTGAAGTTTTTGCCAGGAGAGCTACCAGGATAACCCATGTTACAGAAAATGCTGTGCGAATAAAATATAGCTTGCGTAATGATCTTGCAGTTACAACTGCCTGCCCGGCAGCTGCTGCATTGATTGGAGTACTTGATGTCATGATGTTAAAATTTAAGTGCTTTTTGTTGCTACAAATGTGTGGAAGATCGCTCAGCGCGATTTTAACTTAAGTTAAAAGCGCATGTAAATATTGCAGTTCTATTACTATGGAAAGTTTTTACTTAGCAGCAAATAAGCACCTTATCTTAGCTTCAAATTGAAGACGTTATGACTACCAGGAACAACGATGTATATCAACATCTGAAAGATTTTGCCCAACTGAACGATAAAGACCTTACTGATAGCCAACCGTATTGGAAGCCCCGGAAGATTAATAAAGGAGATTTCTTTAATATGCAGAGCATGGTCTGCAATGATCTGGGGCTGATCGTGAAGGGTATATTCCGAATCTATTACCGCAATCCGGACACGAAGGAGGACAAGAACCTTTTCTTTTTTTCGGAAAACCAGTTTGTTGTATCGTTCAGGAGTTTTGTTTCCCGCCACGCATGCTGGTACTTTATAGAGGCAATGGAAGACTCTGAAATTTTCTTTATCTCTTATCAGAACCTTAATAGTCTTTATGAGACACACCCTAACTGGGGAAAATTTGGCCGGCTATTAGCCGAACACTTTTTTTCGGTTGCGCAAACCCGTACCGAGGAGTTTATTTTATTTTCGCATGAACAACGCTATTTAAGGCTGCTGGACGAACACCCAAATTATTGAGCGTATACCGGCTTACCACATTTCGTCGTACCTGGGCATCACTAATCCTTCTTTAAGCAGGATCAGGAAACGTGTCGAGAGCAAAAAGGTAAATAAGGGCACTTAGTTGAAAGATCTCCTGAACTCCAAAGGAGAAAAAGTGGTTTTGGCTTTAAACAACTTATTGAACGATTGCGGGTGCTCAAACCCCAGCTCGTACGCCACTTCACTTACCGACAATGTTGTGGCAGATAGCTTTTCTTTAGCCTTTTCAATAATTTTTGTATGAATAAGGTGCTGGGTATTTTGCCCTGTAAGTGACCTCAGCATATCGCTCAGGTAACTTGGAGATACATTGAGCTTTTCTGACAGATACTGCACCGTAGGTATACCATGGTTTAAGGATTTATTACTGGCAAAGTATTCGTCCATCAGGTCCTCCAGTTTTTGCAGCATTGTGTTGTTTACCACCTTACGAGTTATAAACTGCCTCTTGTAGAAGCGATTGGCATAATTAAGCAGCAACTCAATTTGCGAGATGATAACATCCTGGCTAAAATCATCTATCCTGCTGTTTAACTCCTCTTCAATAATCCCGAAAATAGACATAATCGTCGCCTTCTCCTTGTCAGACAGGTGAAGAGCCTCATTAGCCGAATAGGAAAAGAAGCCGTACTGCTTTATCTTTTTCGCCAGCGGATAGTTCCACAAAAAATCAGGGTGTATCAGTAAGGTGTATTGTGAACAAACATCCCCTTCGTTGTTGCCATGGTTGCCAATAACCTGACCGGGAGCGGCAAACAACAAGCCGCCTTCATCAAAGTCGTAATAGTGCTGTCCATACTTTAGCTTGCCGCCAATACTTGGTTTGTAGGCTATCTTATAAAAAGTAAGCACATGCGGTTGAGGCAATTTAGATGTGATGATGCGGTTAGTGGCTCCGTCTACCAGGCTGATAAGCGGGTGTGCTGGTGCTGGTAATCCAAAGGCCCGGTGCATGTCCGCCAGCGATTCCATTGGTTTAGCGGCTAACTCTTCCTTTTTCATTTAATAAAAATAAAGTAATTATAACCGTAAGCAGCAGCTTCGCCGGTTATAATTAAATTTTAAAAGATAATTATTTTGTTGTGCCCTGGGCCAATGCAGCTACTTCATCCCACTCCTCCCAAACTGCTATTCTCTCGTTATACGCCGCTTTGGTCGAGGCTAAATTGTTGCTGCCTAAGTTGATTCGCAATGGCGGGTTCCCGGCATCCACTATTTTTAAAACAGCGTCGGGTGTTGCATTGGGGTCACCTCTTTCAGAATTGCGTAAACCAACAAAAAACTCATCCTTATAATCCTTGTAAACATCGAGGCCTTCTGCAAACTTTAACGACTCCGGGCTACCAAACTCGGTAGCATAAGCTCCCGGCTCTATAATGGTCACTTTAATCCCGAACTGTTTAACCTCCTGGGCCAGGCTCTCGTGAATAGCCTCGAATGCCCACTTTGAGGAGCAATAATAACCAATTACCGGAAGTGTAACATGGCCCAGGTTGCTTGATGTACCCAGTATGTGGCCGCTGCCCTGCTCGCGCAATAAAGGCAAAGCCGCCTGTATCACAGAGATAGCGCCGAAAATATTGGTGTCATACATTGCCTTTACATCGTCAACGCTGGCTTCTTCTACCGTACCTACTAAAGAATATCCGGCGTTGTTTAATACAACGTCCAGCCTGCCAAAATGAGCGTGGGCCTGCTCAACGGCTGCCTTCACCTGGTCGGGCCGGGTTACATCCAGCTCTAGCGTAAGCACGTTTTCACCATATTGTTCTTTAAGCCCGGCAATGCTGTCCAATTGTCTCGCGGTTGCAGCTACTTTATCGCCGCGTTTTAACGCTGCTTCGGCCCAAACTCTTCCAAATCCCCTGGAACTACCGGTTATAAACCAAACTTTTTGTGTACCGGCATTATTAACTTGTTGTGTCATGTTTTTTGCTTTTAATTATAATAACAAATATCGGCAGGCAACATTAGCCTAATGTAGCTCAAATGAGGACATTTGTAGCCAAAATGAGGTACCAGTAATTGCTCATTAAGGCGAAGCTAATTCCGCACCCATCCTGCATTGGCAAAGTAGATTAGAAAAATAGACAAGCAAACTTCTCTTTTGCCACATATTTTTATAAGTTAGTTATGCCTAATGCCGCACCAATAAAATGAAACATCACTTTGCAGACTTTCTTGACAGGACCAATGACTATTGGAACATTGTTCCAAACAAGGAAAGGTATGCCTATGCAACCGATGCCGTCATTGCAGATAAGGCCTCAGTTAAGATCATGACGATCAGCAAAAGCCATATTAATTGGGAGCAGGTTTTGCAATGCCCAAATATTGAAGAGCTTACTTTGCATGATGCCGGTAAAAACCAGGTAGAGAAGATACAACAGTTAAAAGGATTAAAGAGGCTGAGGGTAACTTTCCTGCGTACAAAAGACATCAGTTTTTTAGAAAAACTACCTAACCTCGAAGAGGTTATACTTGAATATGTATCAGGATTCTCTGATCTTTCGCCGCTAACAAAACTGACTAAATTAAAATCTCTCCACCTGGAAAACCTACGTGGAGTATCCAACTTTAACAGCCTTAAGGGAATTAGCAGCCTAAGATATTTACATATAGACGGAACCCTTGATTGGAAGCAGCCAATACAAAATTTTACTTTTTTGACCGCACTTCCAAATCTTGAAGTATTCTCGTTGGGCTTTATAATAAGCAACACTGATTTTCCCGCTCTTCTTCCTTTGATAGAGTTGAAAAAAATAAAAAAAATTAATATTGGCCGGGCAACATTTACAACCAATGAGTATGCTTTTTTGGAAGCCGCCTTACCACAAGTGGAAGGCTGCTCTTGGGACCTGTGGTGGGATTACGACGGCAATTATGCCTTTTTAGGCAAGCGAGGAGGTTACATAAAAAAAAGCAGCCCAAACGCAACTGCGCGTTGCGAAGAGTTTACAGCACTTTACTATGAGATGAAAAAGCAATCAGAAGAAATTGTGCAACGCTATCGTATGCAAACAAAGCTTTAGCAGCCAAACTGAGGTGATCATTTAATAAATACCTGGTTATAAAAATTTTTAGATTTCACGGGTGATATTTCGCGCCTACATTACACATAGTATAAACAGCGATGGAAAACAACGATAACACCAGATTGCAAACGGCAGAACTGCGGGAGGCGTTCTTCCTTGATCTTTATAAAAAAGCGTTCCCCAAGGTAGCGCGCCATGTGGCGCGGATGGGTGGCAGTCTTGAAGAAGCGCAGGACATTTTCCAGGATGCTTTGGTGATCTATTATGAGAAGCTTACATCAAAGCACGAGGTAATTGTTAATGAGAAAACCTACCTGGTTGGTATTGCCAGAAAGTTGTGGCTTCAGCACCATAAAGTCACCAGTAAAAATCAGCCTTTGCACGACATCGACCAGGAAGCTGTAACCGACGAACAAGCGGCGACTGGGATATTACTACACTACCTTGCGACCGCCGGTAAAAAATGCATGGATCTGCTTAAAGCCTATTACTATGATGGCTTGCAGACTGATGATGTAGCTGCGCTGTTTGGCTATTCGGGTACACATTCGGTAACGGTTGCAAAATATAAATGCCTGGAGAAAGTAAGGGAAACAGTAAAGCAAAAATCATTAAGCTATGCGGACTTCGTTGAATAACATCAAAGCAATTGACGATTATTTATTGAATCGTCTTGCTCCTGCAGACGCGCTCTTGTTTGAAGCAAACACACTTTTAAACGTCGATCTGGCTGCAGATGTAAAGCATCAGCAAAATACATATTCAATGGTAAGGGAATATGGCCGGCAAGCCATAAAGGCAGAGATTATAGCCGTACAAAAAACCTTGGCTGAAGCGCCGCAGCACCGAAGCTTTATGCAGCGAATTGCTCGCCTGTTTAAAAAATAACAGGCCATTATAACTTACCGCTTACATATACAACAATGGACCAGAAAGACATAAATGAGAACCAAGGGTTAATTAAACATGTTTACGCCGCCTTTAACGCAAGGAATATTGACGGTATATTACAGGTGATGCATCCGGAAGTTAAATGGTCGAGGGCATGGGAAGGCGACTATGCGCATGGGCACGCTGAAGTTAGAGCATATTGGCAAAGGCAATGGACAGAGATTGACCCTAAAGTAACACCTGTGGGGTTTGGCGAAAGAGAGAACGGCACTTTAGAGATTGATGTTGATCAGCTGGTGAAAGACCTGGACGGCAATACTCTTTTTGAAGGGAAAGTAAAGCACCTATACACAATAAGTAACGGACTAATACAGCAGATGGACATTGAGAAGTAAGCTGTTAACAAAACTCAAAGAAACTTCTTCCGCTGCCGACGATAGCTGAGTTTAAACAAAGCTGATGGTTTTCTTAACAGATATACACCACAACCGTAATGGTGAGCAAAGCGGTTGTTTAACTTTCCTATCAGCGTCACCTCGTTTGCCAGTAAGCCGACCTCACTTGTTGGTTTGTCGGTAACATAGATAATGCTTTCGGACTCCAGAGTTCTCGGCGACCATAAAATAAAACTGTTGTTTGGCGATATGACAGGCACTCCACTCCTGTTGTAAAATGCGAGCGCACCTGTAAGTCCGTAATCTTCGGTGAGTATCACCTCGCCTGGCTGTTCGTGCGGATTAAGCAACAAAGTAGCCTGCTTTACTTTTGCAGCTGCCTCTTCCCAGCCCAGCATATCCGCATAGGTCTGCGGTATATCATGAACATGGCCATCGTCCCAGGTCAAGGGCGCTGTTACGTCCGAATAGGTACGCATCAACTTAAAATACTGTAAGGCCGACTTAAAAGGCAGCACCGGAGTTACCGCAGGTAGAGCAATTACAGCCGGTAAAATAAGCGATGCCATCAATCCAAGTTGCCAGGCTATATTCCTCGCTTTAAACATTTTTTCCCAGCAAACGCCACCCGCAGCAAATACTACCGGAAATGCGCCAAGCGGGTAATATATCTTACCGTTTAGAAGTACAAAGGCAGCAATTGTTATTAGAAAAGCCCAGGCAATAAAGCTGTAACCCCGATGCGGTTTACTGAAGATAAGAAAGCCGATACCCGCTAGCCAAATAGCCACACCTCCCCCATGAAAAAACAAAAATGGGATTAAGGATATCTTCAATCCGGTGTTCTGAACGCTCTCCCTTACAATACCAACATAATGAACTGCCGGGAAGTGATTCATGATCTGCCAGGCCAGATTCGGAGCTATTATCAGCAAGCAAAGCACTACCGGCAGAATGACTTCCTTATTCAAAATATCTTTTAGGCGACCTGATATGATGATGCCCAGTATCATCGCGACAAAGTATATCAGGATGGTGTACTTGTTCAATATGCCGAACGCAATTACCACCGCAAAAGCGAACAGGAACACGGGCCGTGAAGTCTGCAGGTAGCGAATAATCAGGAAGGCACTTAAGGTCCAGAAGAAATGCTCGAAGACAATGGGCTGTAGAAAGTAAGACGTAGCCAGCAGCGCTGGCGAACAAATAACTCCCATACAGGCTATAGTTATTGCCAGCCTTTTGCTCCCAAGATGGTAGGCTGTAAGGCCGGTCATGAACACGGTACATCCGGATACTAAGGTTGGGATAATCCGGAAAGCAAATGTAGAATTGCCGAAGCACAGGCTAGAAAACCGTGCAACAAACGCTATTAACGGTGAGGTATCAAGATAACCCCATTGCAGGTGTTTGCTTAAAGCAATATAGTACAGCTCATCAGCGTGTAATCCGTAATTGCCGTTAGCAACCAGGTGTATGCAGATCTTAATTATCGAAAAGGCTGCAATCAGTAAAAAGTATTTCTTCGGCATGCTAAATAGTGGTAGCAGTTCTATTTAACACACTTGGTATATGTTGTTTAATCGCACTGTGTCCCTTACCATATTTGGGTTTTTATATCAACCCGCTAGTCAGGTAATGGTTGAGCAATAAGAAAGTTTTTGTTGGCAAAGTGAATGTCTTACGTTACGGTATGCTGTTATTGAAAACAATGCATAAGGCAAGTTGTTCCATATACCGCTAACCGATAGTTAAGCCATGGGAATATTCGGAAACCTTCTTGGTAAAAGTACAGAGCCCTCTTCTCCTGTATTGAGTGAAGAAAATAAAGAAACTTTACCTGTTCTACCTGTTATAAAAAGAGCTGGTCAGCCAGGATTGTTGGAAGTTTATACAATTCCGTTTGTGCTAACCAATGGAAGAGAAACAGATCTGATGATTGCTTTTACTCAGGAATTGGACGGCCAGTTTTACTACTTAACTAAAGATGATCTAAACAATCCCGCTATTGATAACCAATTTCAACAATGGAAGGAAAATATAGGCAATTACAAATACGATCCTTACCTCCCTCAAAGCTTGAATTTGATGGGAGATATGCAAGACCGCATCGTATTTGCTGCCGGTTACGACAGGTCGGCTGAAAAAATACTTTCCGGCGCTTTTCTAAATAAACTTTGCGATATTTTAAAAACGGACCAGATAATTGTTTCCATACCCAGAAGAGGTCTCTTAATGGCTACCGGTTATCATGAAGAATTCGCCATGCTTGAAAATTTTTTTTACACTCACCAGGATGGCTGGCAAAATAACGACGATGGCGGTGAGCCAATAACAGAAATGGTGTTTGTTGCCAACAGAACCGGCATTATTTACGCCGCAGGGTTGGACTTTAGAATAAACCTGTATGAGAAGGACGGACAATATAAATTGTCATACTCCACTACCAGCGAATTATTCGGGGAAAACGCCGAAATAGATTTTAGGGCGATGTTAGATCGTAATAATGTTGAGGTTGCTACACTTCCGGATGCAGGATAAAACTTTAAATATTTCTTATATTTACATCATACAACAGGCGATGGTGCTCCGCCTAATTGAACCGCCCTAAAAAGGCTGATGGCGCCTACTCAAATAAGTTTTTATTTATTTGCATGTAGGTTATGTTTAAAAACGCGCTTAGTAATACTCTTCTTCTTTCTAAGTATTTAGTCCGGTGGATTATAATTGTATTTCCTGTAGCCGTTGTTATTGGCAGCATGGTAGCATTTTTCCTTTGGATCCTCAACTGGGCTATTTTGTTCCGGTTCGCGCATAGTTGGCTACTGTACTTACTCCCCGCTGCTGGTGTTCTTATTTATTTTTTTTATAAACTTTATGGCACCTCTGCCGAGCGGGGTAACAACTTAATCATTGATGAAATACATGAGCCCGGTGCCGGCGTACCTAAAAGAATGGCACCACTCATACTCTTCACTACGGCTATCACACATCTATTTGGAGGTTCTGCCGGACGTGAGGGCACTGCTGTACAAATCGGCGGCAGCATAGCGCATCTTTTTGCAGCCTGGTTTAAGCTGGATGAGGCTGACAAAAAAACCGTGCTCACCGCCGGGGTTGCCGCAGGCTTTGGCGCGGTGTTCGGTACGCCGCTTACGGGTACTATTTTCGCGCTTGAAGTGCTTACTATTGGCCAACTCAAATACACCGCATTGTTTCCATGCCTTATTGCGGGTTTAATAGGAGATGTTACTGTATCTGTTTGGGGCGTTCATCATACACCCTATCACATTGATGTGGTGAACACCGGGCAAGATTTTTACAGTGTTCACTTACCTGTAAGTTTATTACTACTAGCCAAAGTACTTTTATCGTCAGCAATCTTCGGGCTGGTAAGTATGCTGTTTGCACGAACTGTGTACATTGTAAAGGCTACAGCCTTAAAATGGATTAAAAAGGGTTGGCTTATTCCCTTTATGGGAGGCATTGTCATTATAGGGCTTACATTTATCCTTGGCAAGCCAGATTATCTCAGCCTCGGTGTACAGCCGGAACACCCGGCCGCTGTTACCATTGTATCTGCTTTTCAGCAAGGTGGCGCAGATTTTTTTAGCTGGTTGTGGAAGCTTATCTATACGGCTATCACGCTGGGTACCGGTTTTAAAGGCGGAGAGGTTACTCCACTGTTCTACATCGGGGCAACACTTGGCAATACCTTGGCCGACTTACTTAATGCCCCTGTAAGTTTATTTGCAGCATTAGGTTTTATAGCTGTGTTTGCAGGTGCAACCAATACTCCTTTGGCATGCACAATAATGGGGGTTGAACTTTTTGGCGGCGAGTATGCCATTTTCTTTGCTATTGCCTGCTTTACGGCATATTTTTTCAGCGGAGCAAGCGGCATTTATTCGGCACAACGAAACATAGAGGGTAAGCTTAGTATTGGCAAGTACACAGGCAAACTCTTCAACAGGTACAAACCTTAAGTGTTATCTTTTAAAAACATATTGCACCGATATTGTTATAGTAATTGATCACCAACAACCCTCTACACATGAAGATCAGTAAAATACTCATTGGCATAGACGACAGTAAATATGCTGAATATGCCGCTTCTTATGGTTTCGACCTAGCTAAGTCTTTTAACGCCCATGTAGGGCTGGTACATATTGTGGAACCAACGGTTATGCCGGTTTCAACTGTCGATTCTATAACCGGATTGCCTTTTGCAGGAACCGGAATGGAGGAAATGGAAGTCATCAACATACAAAATGAACTCTCGGACAACATTGTGGACCGCACCATAAAGAAATATGCCGGTGAGCTGCAGGTGACCCACTTTAACGAGTTTGGCGCAACTGCCGACGGCATTATAAGCTGCAGTAAAGAATTTGGTGCCGATCTTATTGTAATGGGTACGCATAGTCGTACAGGTATAGACCGGTTGTTAATGGGCAATGTGGCCGAAACTGTAATACGCACATCGCATATCCCGGTGCTGGTGGTACCATTGGCAGAGGAGAACAGGGACTGGGACCCTAATTTTGATTCCAGAGAGCCAAAGTAACCAGTAAACTGGTACTGTCCGGCTAGTATAGCAGCCTGAACTTTATAGTTTGCTCTATAGCTTTCAATTCGTTTAATACTTGCGGATCATAACCGGCATCAACGTCTGTGATTACATAACCTATTTGCGCGTTGGTTACCAGGAACTCACCCACAATGTTAATGTTATGCCGGGCGAATACATCATTTATTTTTGCCAGTATTCCCGGCACGTTACGGTGAATGTGTATTAATCGATGCGCATGATTGTTCCTTGGGGGCTGCAGGTCTGGAAAATTGCAGCTCGTGTGAGTACGTCCTTCGTTCATAAACGCCGTTACGCGGCGCGGTATAAAGTCCGAATTCCGGGGGTTATCCTTGGGGTCGTCGAATATAATAATACCATTCGCACAGGCAGCTTCCGCAAGTTTGCGGCTGCCCACCCGGCCAAAACAGCCAATCACCTTTAGCTTACCCGCCTGCTGCACCTGTTCCGGCGTGGGTTGATTATCCTCGTCGCAGAACAAAACACCTGCTTCCTGCAAGTACTTATCTTCTATGCTATCTCGATGGCGGATATTATAGCCTTCCTTCTTTACCAATGCCAGCGCTTCGTCGTCAATATCTCCAACTACCAGGCACTTAATCCTGTTCTTGGGGTATGAAATAGCTCGCGGCAGCTTGTTGATGTACAGGAATTCGTCGAAACTCGGAGTAATGTGGTCAGCTTTTTCAGCAACCGATTTGCGCTCGATGTTTTCAGTAAAAGCAAAGAACTTCTTAATCAGACCAGATTCTTTCAACTGAAAGTCGGAATATCCATCGCCAATGCCGTAGATATCGCCTTGCAGGTTCATTTCGCGCAAAAGTTTTACTTTGCCGCCCTCCTGCGATAAAGGGTTGGTTTTGTCGTAGCCTATTACATTACCTTCTTCATCAAACTCAAAAGTGTTGGCGTATATATTCTCTCTTTTAATGTGATACTCGGTAACCACCGGAATTATAAACTCCTTGAAACCGCCTGATACGATCAGCACCTCTTCCTGGTGATCTCTGAAAAAAGCAGTATTACGGGAGAAAGAGACAGATACTTTTTTCTTGAGGTGCGTAATCAGCTGTTTAAGATGATCACGATTGGCACAAAGCAGTTTTACGCGTTGCTGCAGACTTTCGGTAAAAGAAAGGCGGCCTTCCATAGAAGCATTGGTAAGATCCTCTATTTTCTTGTAGATAGCTTCCCTTTCCGGATGGCTCTTTAGGGAAATGCGGGCAAGCTCGTCAAGTGCTTCTACTTGTGTAAACGTGCTGTCGAAATCTATAATGAAGTACTGCTGCATGGTATTGTTGCGAATGCTTGTGCGCAAATGTGCGAATTTTGCCCGAAGTGTTTATGATAAAGCTTGTTTTATCAGAGATATTGCGACAAACCTTCAATTTACAAAAGGCTATATCCATTTTACCAGGTAATCAATAACATTCATCTTTCACTATCTCATAATTTCTAATATTTTTATAGCGATGCACCAGCCTGCCGTTAAACGAAAGATAAAGCCTTATCAACTTGTAGCGCTTATCTTCTTTACGGTATCCGGCGGGCCGTACGGTCTGGAGCCGCTACTAGCCTACGCTGGTGAACACTCGGCAGTTTTATTGTTGTTAGTAGTGCCTTTGCTTTGGGATGTTCCTGCAATATTTACCGTGCTTGAACTTAACAGCATGATGCCCGTAAACGGAGGATATTACCGTTGGGTAAAATTTGCGCTTGGCAACCGCTGGGGCTTTTACGAAGGCTGGTGGACCTGGATATACACCTTTGTAGACCTTGCTATTTATCCTGTACTTTTTGTTGGCTACGCATCTTACTTTTTCCCGGGGATAGAAGAATACCGCGTACCTGTATGCCTGGTTATTGTATGGTTATCTGCCGGGCTTAATATATTGGGTATAGTGCCGGTAGGCAAGGTTGCACTATTCTTAAGTGCTGCTGTACTGGCGCCGCTGATAGTGATGTTTGTGATGGCTTTGGCTAAGTTTAACGGCGGCATTAGCGTGCCGCACCAAACCTTGCACGGCCTTTCTTACTCTTCATTCGGCATGGCGCTGTACACCATTATGTGGAACTGCCTGGGCTGGGACAACGTTACAACCTATGCAGACGAGGTAGAAAAACCGGTACGCTCTTACCTTGTCTCGGTTTTCACGGCATTCGCGCTGGTAATGGTCATTTACTTTTTAGTGATTACGGTGGCAATAAACACTGGCATAAACCATCAGCTATTTAGTGAAGGCGGCTTCCCGGCTCTGGGCGAATTAATTGCCGGGCACTGGCTGGGAGCGGCGTTAGCTGCCGGCGGAATGGCTAGTTCGCTGGGCCTTTACGCAGCGATACTTCTGTCTGTTTCGCGGGTACCAAAAGCAATGGCCGATGATGAACTGCTGCCACGCAGACTTAACATACTACATTCCAGATTTCGAACACCTTATGTTTCTATATTGCTATGTTCAGTTGTAGTTAGCTTCATGATCCTTTGGCCTTTAGCCGAGCTATTAGTTATTGATGTAACCGTTTATGGTGCGGGTTTGTCGCTGGAGTATATTTCTCTTATCAAGCTCCGCATTAGCCATCCGAATACCGAGCGGCCATTTAAAATACGGCTCGGTACAACCGGGCTAATAATTGCCGCTATTGTTCCGTTTGGCATTTACTTCCTTGCGCTTTCCGGTGCCTTTGCTTCCGAGGGCGGAGGTATAATCGCTGCGTTGTTTGCCATTATTGTTTTATCAACTGCGGAAGGTATGTGGCTGCTTGTCAGCTGGAGAAAACCAAATCTTAGGCTAAAAGCAAACAGTTAAATACCTGCACTTTAAAACCGTTTGGCGTAACGGTGGTTATACTCATCCCTGCAACATTTTATTTATGAGATCCATTTGGAAAGGTTCCTTAGGCTTCGGCCTTGTAAGTATACCGGTAAAACTCTATTCGGCGGTGCAAACCACCTCACTTGACATGGACATGCTTGATTCCCGCGATCATGCCCGCATTCGTTTTCAAAGGGTAAACGAGAATACGAAAAAGGAGGTCCCTTACGATAAAATTGTGAAAGGTTATAAATTGGATAACGACTACGTTATTCTTGACGACAAAGATTACGAAGATGCCGCTCCTGAAAAAAGCAAGGTGATTGAAATTGAAAGCTTTGTTGATATTGCGGATGTAAACCCGATGTTTTACGAAACATCTTACTACACAGAGCCGGATACCAAGAATAATAAGGCTTACGCTCTGCTGCTAAAAGCCTTGCAGCAATCTAAAAAAGCGGGATTAGCCCGCTTTGTACTGCGCAGTACCGAAAGCCTTTGTATTGTGCATCCTCAAGGCAATGTACTTGTGGTTACCCGCATACGCTTTGGTCAGCAAATACGCGACACAGAAGAATTGAATATTGCCGAAGATGTAAACGTAAGCAAGAAAGAACTTGATGTAGGGCTTGCACTTATTAACCAGTATGCAGAGAAATTTGACGTTTCAAAATATAAGGATGAGTATCATGCAGAACTACTTAAAATAATTGAAGCAAAATCTAAGGGTAAACGCGCTACCATAAAGAAGTTAAAGCCACAAAAAGCCAAAAGCGACGATTTGTACGAGCAACTAATGAGCAGCCTAAAGGTGAAAAAAGGTGCTTAGTTTAAAGCATTTATACGAAATTTTATTTCCGTTCATTTTTACCCATTCCAGAAAACGGTCGTTTAAATTAAATTTATCTACTAAAATTAAAACTTCTTAGATATGGTAGTGTTGATATAATACAAAATTTAAAACATCTACTATCATGGCAACTACTAAAACAGCCGCTAAATCGGCATCAACCGCCAGTAAATCGGCGTCAAAAACTAAAAAAGCACCTGAGACTACAGAAAACGTAGAAGAGTCTGCTTTGAACGAATTATTCATCGACGAATTAAAAGATATCTATTGGGCAGAAACTCACCTGGTAAAGGCTTTGGCTAAACTTGCTAAAAAAGCTACTACTGATGAACTGCGCCAGGCAATTGAAACACATATAGAACAAACCGAAAATCAGGTTACCCGCCTGGAAAGTGTGTTTGAATCTATTGAAGAAAAAGCATCAGCTAAAAAATGTGAAGCAATGGCTGGATTGATCAAAGAATCAGAAGAGATTGTAAGCGACACTGAAGACGGTAGCATTACCCGCGATGCAGGTATTATATCTGCTTGCCAGAAGGTTGAACATTATGAAATAGCTTCATATGGTACTTTGAAAACCCTTGCTGGTGTGTTAGGTTATACCGAAGCTGTAGAGTTACTAGACGCTACCCTACAAGAAGAAAAGCAGACTGATGAATTGTTAACTCAAATTGCAGTAAGTGCAATTAACCAATCTGCTAAAAGCGAAAAAGAATAATTCTCTTTTAATCTTTTGAAAAGGGCAGCTTTAACGCTGCCCTTTTTTTGTGTGTTAAAATATGATAGCCGTCTGGCAATAGCTATTCAATTACCTCATAGTATTTATTTTGGCACTTATTTTGTAAAAAAATACCTATTAATTATAGCTTTTTACGTGTATTTAATGCTTTACTTAAAGTAATTAAGTAACCAGCAACAAAAATTTACAAATAATTAGCAAGTTTGCAACCTACTTTGTACATCTAACGTATATCAATCTATACGAAATGAACAGATCCTTAATTTATATAGTTGCTATAGTTGCGCTGTTTACGCAAGCCTGTAAGCTTGACCCTCCTATTTATGGGCCTCCGCCAAAGGCAGATTGGTCGCGAAGTTACCAGCCACTTAGTCCGAGCAGCTTTTGGAAGTATTCTATCGAGGCAGAAGGGCATGCACCAGATACTGCCACGCTTACTGTTACCGGCGAGGAACCGGTTATTAATAATAAAGTTTACCATACTGTTTACAGCGCATCTAAAACGGTGGCTGGCCCAGGATATATCTATAACGCAGATCATATTATTTCTATAAGAACAAATTCGCTAATATACAATGAGCTTTTGGAGCTGCAGTATGTAAATGATACAGTTAAGGTAGGCCAAAGCTGGACAGCTAATGTAACTGACAACGGTTTGCTACAGGGTGTTCCGGCAAGGATGATTGGAACAGCAGTTGCCGACAGCATTACACGAACTGTTAACGGAATTACCTATCCAAGGGTGAAACATACCCGTATACAAATCCAGCAAGATCACGGAGCAGGGTTTATAACTGTAGCCACCTATGACTATTATATAAACATGGGAGTCGGCGTTATTGAGAACGATGGAGTGCAGGCAGATGGAACCGACTTAGGGAAGCTTAAATTACTAAGCTACGCGATCAAGTAATTAAGCCTGGCGTTATGCTGAGGTATTTTTATATATTTATTTGTATGAAATACCCTTTACTTATATTACATTACCAAAACAGGCAGGCACGGTATAGAACAGATCAGAAACAGGAGGAGTTAAGGCCGGAAAAGTTCGACTGCTCATTTCTAATATAACGTGTTTGTATATAGTATTATAACAAAAAAGCCACTTTTGAACGGTGGCTTTTTTGTTATAATAAGTACAGATTACGGAGTAACAATAAATGATCCTACCAATAATTTCAATACTTCATCTTTAGATAGCGGCTCATCAAAAGAAGCTGTTACAACGCCGATAGAAGCTAAAGAACTTAGATTTACCCCACCTTGCGTAGTGTTTTCTTCACCAGCGTAGTTACCATCCGCTGCACCAGCTCCGGTATCGTTGCCTTTTGATGCAGAGCTCACAATGTAAGGCTTTATAGCCGGTGTTGCGGTAGTGCCAACCTTATGAGAATTAATTAAATAACGTAATGCTGAAGCGTGGCGACCTTCTACAGCGTGAATACCAAGTGCTGCAGTAAGTACTACCTGGTTGCCAAGCAAATTAGGAGCCTGACCCTTGTAAGCGCGAACACCTGTATCTTCAAATGCAGCTCCAACTGTTAAAAATGTGGTGTAGTTAGTAAATACATCAGGGAAAGGGCCGTTACCTTTGTTATTACCACCAGTATAGTCAACAGTTGGTGCACTTACTGGTGTGCCACCTAACTGACCAATTACGGTTTTAAGAAAGGCTACGTGTTTGTTTTCATCAGCACCAATCTGGCTTATGAACTTAGCGTCAACTCCGCCGGGTATGAAGCCGTTTGTAGCCAACCCTTTGTTGTAAAAACCCGCTTCCAGGTACTCCAGTGTTAAGGCGTAGTTAAGCACGTCTACAACGGGAGTTGTTGTGGCGCCATAAGCCTTTTTAAACATGGTACCCAAAGCAAATGGCAATGCAGCAACAGCAACCTTAGAGCCGAAGCTGGTTATATTTTTGATCGCGGCACGGCGAGGATTAAACCTGTCGTTTATTTCCGGATCTACTTTTTGTATTTCGTCTATTATGTTAAATAAATTCATGGTGATGTTAAGCTATAGGGTAATTAAAATTGGCTGCATACACTTTCTTCTTTAAAAGAGGGTTTACAGCTGCCAGTACCTCTGCAATAGTTGCCGAACGGTTTATACCGTTTTCATCTACCTGATCAGGATTTGCAAAGCTTCCCGGGCTTATAAGATTGGCAATCAAAGCTGCATGTCTTGCTTCTACAGAAACAATTTTACCAGCTATAGTCAGGTAATCAGCACTCTGGATCAGGTATCCGGCACCATCATAAGCTTTTACACCTGTGTCTTCAAAAGTTTTAGCAGCAGCAAGTACAGCAGTACGGTCACTAAAGTTGATAGAACTAAAATCTACCTCAAGTGCAGGGATTGCAGCCGAACCTAACGCCGTTTTAAAGAAGTCGCGATGTAATACCTCATGATCCTTAATGTCAGTCAGGTAAGCAGTTTCTGCTATACTGATGCCGCTGTATGGCGTTGCAACAACCTGCAAGTAAAACGCAGCCTCTAGTTGCTCAAGCGCATAGGCATAGTTAAGGATACCCACGTCGCCGGCACCAATATCAATGTAAGTGCCATCAGGGTTTTTAATATAATCTTTACCGCATGACGCTGCGCCAAAAACGGCTACTGCAGCTGCCCCGGCACCAGCATAACGCAAGAACGACCGCCTGGCCATGTTTGCTCCGCCTGTTGTAGGGTTAATGTTTGTTTCCATAGTTAGTAAGTTATTAGCTTATAGGTGTTAATTACCTGAACTAACGGACAATGGAAGTAAAAGGATTGAGCTAACCAGGAAAGTTGTTAGCTGTAAACAGAGTAGCAATTATAGGAGTAAGCTTAATTAGAGTAGGCCTTTTAAAACAAAAAAGGCCGAAAAACTCTCGCAGTCGTTCGGCCCTACATCTACCTATGAAAAACACCCTTTGAGAAGGGTATTAAGTTTAATTCAATTGCTGTGCCGAAAACGAAAACAGCTCTATTTTGATGTAGAACGCTCTTTTTCTCAACCATTAGTTTATTTATGTGGAGAAACGTTCTCAAAACATGGGGAAGTTTTCCCCATGGGCAAAATAATATTATCCAAAACACAATAGCGTGTAATTAGTTATCATTAAGATATTCGTAAATTAATAACTCCCAATGTTATAGCAGTATGGATTACAATGTATATTTATTGGCTACCGATCCTAATGATCCGTGCAGGGATGTTATCCACTCCAGAGATACTAACTTAAAGATCAGGGTTTATTGCTTAAACTATGATCAATTTACCCCTAACGACGGCGAGATACAGTTGTACGGGTACGCTCATGATAAACTATACGCTTTCGAGACTATTAACATAGCTGCCGAGGACGCCCTCGACGTGGTTGGTGCTATACAATGGTATGCAGACTATATAGAATTTCCGGATATGGAAATCTTGCCGGAGGACCCGCGCCCCGGCCATGAAATAGCCATGTAACACCATCTCGGAAAATTAACAAAAAGCCCCCATTTGTATTAAAGTGTTCAGCGTTTTTTGAGCCCAAAGGGTTTGAACACCTGCAGGCACACTAAACGTAATCGGTCAAAAAACCCGCCGGATAGCATCTATTTGGCCTTTTTGATCCTGAAAACTATGCAAGGACCTTTAAAAACCACACCTGTTTTGCAGGCTATTTTAAAGTTTATTTGCAAGTAATGGGGGAAATTACAGGTATTTCCCAACATGAAAATACGGCTGCTTAAAACCAGCAATATAAGTTGAAATTTAATTGGAAATACATTTATGCTATTAAACAACAGACCACCGTTCAAGTACGTACTAAGTAAACTAACGCCCGAGATCTATTACGTCTGCCTTACATCGGCAGCTATTTACGCCATCAGCATCGCTTTTAAACACGCCATCCCGCCGGTGCCAATTACCATCCCTACCTTTTTGGGAACAGCCATATCCATCATTCTGTCTTTCAAGTTAAACCAATCTTACGACAGGTGGTGGGAAGCACGAAAAATATGGGGTAGTATAGTGAACGATTCCCGCAACCTGGTTATTCAGCTGCAGTCCTTTGTAACCGGTGGGAACAAAGAAACTGTACGGGCCATTACCTACCGGCAAATTGCATGGTGTTATGCGCTTGGCAGGTCGTTACGCGGGCTGGATGCGCTGGATAGGTTAGACCGGCTGATTGACACCCATGAACTGGAAAACTATAAAGCCCACCAGAACAAGCCGCTTGCCTTACTACAGCAGAACGCTGCAGACATCACCGAGTTGAGAACTGCTAACCATCTTGATCCCTTCAGCCATGTACAAATAAACAACACCCAGGTAAGCCTCACCAATTCCATGGGCATGGCAGAACGGATTAAGAGCACTGTTTTCCCCAGCACTTACCGTTTGTTCCTGCACATGATCATTTACGTATTTACTATTATACTCACCATTGCACTGCGCGACATAGACTTTTACATTGCGGTGCCAACTTCCCTTATTATCGCCTGTTTCTTCTTTTTACTGGAAAGGACAGCAACACACCTGCAGGACCCATTTAGCAACAGGCCTACCGATACTGCTATGACGGCTATTGCCACCACTATTGAAATTAACCTGAAGCAACTAATTGGTGAAGCTAACGTACCAGAACCTTGTAAGCCTAACGACTTCTATTTAAATTAAGCTACATGCCGAAAAAGTTTAATAACAAAGAAGCCCTGCAATATTGCAAGGCTTCTTTGTTATAAGGATAAAGAGTCAATACGGTTACTCAACAGCTGTAGTCTCCCCTGTGGTTAAGTCTATTATAAACTTTTTGAAAGTACCGTTTGGAGCATCAAAAAATACGTGGAGAGTATTACCGGAAAATACCATATGCCCACTATAATTATTCTTTTTGCCATCAGCACTGGTAGTAGCGTCCTTATCTAATGTAGCAGTTGTAAAGTTTACTCCACCTAGCTTGTAAACCGTTTTGTTACCTACTCGTTGGCCCAATAACTCGTTTAGGGTATACACGGTAGAAATCTGGTGAAACTCGGTAGTCTCACCATTGGTCACTTTTGAGGTATAGTCAGACGTAGTAGTTCTTCCATCAATAGAAACGAAGGAATAATATGGGTCGAGCGTTTTAACCGCATAGTTAAGCGTTACGTTATAAACGTTGTTAAATCCGGTACCTTTTTCAGTAGTTTTCAAGGTATCTGCAAGTGTATAAGCATCTAACCGGTAGTTGTCATGGAAGTACCCGTTACACATATAAGTAAATATAGAATTACCAATAAATGTACGTGTAGTATCACCGCTTACAGCACTGCTGTCTTTAGTGCGTTTTACGGCAAGTCCGCAGCCTGGTTGCTCCATAGTTCTTACACTGCCTTGCCGAGTCTCGTTATTTTTAATCTTATCCGTATTATCAACATTCCCAGATAGAGATCTGTAAATGTCAAACGCGAGTTTTTTGCTTAAAACATCCAGATTAGATTTGGTGTCCGCTGGAGTAATAACAGTTTTTTTGCAGGATACATGCAACATTATTACTGCCGCTGAAATGGCCAGCATGCCTTTTAAAGAAATTTTCATGTAAGGTTTAAGTAATTGTATAATCTAATATGTACTGTTTCAGCTCAGCTTATCAAAAAACAATCCAATTATCAGTTAAGGTAATCTAGCTTTTACATGTCAATACATGTAGGAAAAAGTCCGCATTTTGGGGTATTTATTTCAACAGTACTCCTAATTTGCCGAAAATTTATTTATGATAGCACCATGACTGATCAGTTCTATTAAACATTAATGAGCGACAAGCTAAAGTGCAAGTTTATTGGTTAACACAACTTCGCGGTTTGCCAATAAGGGTATTATCTTACCAATTACTATATTCTTAAAATGGTCGGAATTGCGGTGCTCAGTTAACGCCGCTTCATCCCGGTAAGCTTCGGAAAGTATGATGGTATCAGGCGTTGCCCTGTCCTGAAAAACATTATAGTAAAGATTGCCTGGCTCATCGGAACTTTTCCGGGCCACTTGCGGCAACAGCTCTAAAACCGTTGCTAACTTACTTTCGGCAACCTGCCATTTGGCGAATACGTGTATACTTTGATCTTTCATGTCTTCTTCTTGATTGTTGTGGATATTAACATGCACGCTCCATGTGTAACGAACGTGCATACCTGTTAATTAAACTGTTTAAGCTTCTAGCAGAGCTACGATTTTCTCGCCAACTCCTTTTGCAGATGCCGGATTCTGACCTGTCACCAGGTTACCGTCTGCAATGCTGTTAGCCGACCAGGGCTCAGCAGCATGGAAGATAGCGCCTTGCTTTGTTAATGCGGCTTGTAAATCAAATGGCACATCAGCCCTGGCATAATTATCTTCTTCTTCAGTTGTGAAAGAGGCAATATTGCGGCCGTTTACCAGGTAACTGCCGTCTTTCAGTTTTACGTTGAGTAACGACACCGGCCCGTGGCAAACAGCTCCTACTACCGCATTGCGTTCAAAGGTTTCGGCAATAACTTTCTTTAGCAATGGGGCTTCGGGCATGTCCACCATAGGTGCAAGCCCACCGGGGATGAATACGGCATCATAAGTACTTACGTCTACTTTATCAAGCTGCGCGGCCTTTTGCATGTCTGCCCAACCTTGTCCGGTGAGGAAGTTTAGGTTATTCGGATCATCTGCAAGATTAAGAGCATCCAGGTAAGGCGTGTCGCCGGTTAAACTGGCAAAATCTATTTGGTAGCCAGCCTGCACAAACTCTGCATACGGATGCGCTACTTCGGGCAAAAATGTACCTGTTCTTCTTTTGTTTGGGCCAATGGCATTTGCATTTGATACAATAATTAAGATTCTCTTTTTCATGGCTTTTAATATTTGTTGATGTTTAATTTCCTTTGTTGATTACATCACAAATGTGAGCCATTTAGCCCTGCGGGAACGAGGACATAACGCACAGAAAAAGTGTGACCAGGATCACACACAACCTAAGCAAGCGGGCGCTGGCGGGAATAAAGGCGGCTTAAAGTTTCGCGGCTTACACCTAAATATTCGGCGATATATTTTTTGGGGATCTTTTGCATTAACTGAGGGTACAGTTTACCAAACTCTTCATAGCGTTGCTGCGGAGTGCCGGACAACAACGAGAGCACACGGCGTTGCAGCGCCACATAACCGTTGGTAAGCTTCACCCTGAAAAAGTGTTCCATCTTATGAAACTCTGCGGCCATGGTTTCCCTTCCGTTCAGCGTGGTACACAGCACTTCGGCATCCGCCATACATAACATGTGCAAAGTGGCTGCCTTATCTCCAAAGTAAGCCTGGTAGTCCGTCATCCACCAATTTTCACCGGCAAACTGTACTATGTATTCTTTACCATCCTCATCCAGATAAAACATCCTGAAGACACCCGTCAGGATCAGGTACTCGTAACTGGCTGCGTCACCCTCCTGAATAAGATACTGGTTTTTTTTTACGCGACGCAAGGTGAAGAAAGACTTAACCCGTTCAAACTCATAATCTGTAAGCTTAACTATTTCCTCGATGTGCTTTCTAAGTCTGTTCATTTACAAATTAAGTATTAACGCTTACCAGTAATTCTTCGCAAGATAGCTCTCCTATAGAAATGTGCCGCTATCAGCATCATCTTTACTGATTAAAAATAATTTACCTACCATTGTATAACTAACAAATTAGTTATACCTTCACATCAATGCTTAACTAATTAAATCATTATGAAAAATGCCATTAATGCTACAATAGCCACATGCTTGTTAGGATTATTATCTACAGCTGCATTAGCGCAAAGCCCACAGCAAGGTAAAGACTCTACAATAGTGGTCTCTCCGGGAGGCGTAGCGCTGCCATTTAAGAATGATGCCGGAAAAACGCTTAAAACTAACGAGATGTTCGCGCTGATGAAAACCGGAGATTACAAAATTGTAAAAGCGACTGACAAAAACAATCAACCTTACTGGCTGGTAAAAAGCGCACCCGGCGCAGGCAGGATGCAGTCCCCTACTATTGTTGTAAGGCCACATGATTGATTAACGCATTGCCGGTTCAACTTGCATTACCCAAGTGCTTTCCAAAGCCCTGGGTGCTCTGTTTACACCGATATCAACTTCACTTTAGCGCGTAACAAATTTCAGCAGAATACTTTGCAGCAGAGCAGGTATAGTTAAAGTGCTAAACTTTGGCTACAACAAACCGCTGCAGCAGTTTATGAAAAAGCTACCAGCTTTACTTTTGTTCTTAGCTATAACAGCACAATCAACCACATATAAAGTGACGCTGGACATGCAAACATGGCAGCCAGCAATACTAAGTGGGTCTTTGTATCGTACTTAACCAAAGCAGGCAAGGAAACAACGGGCTACATGCCGCTAACCGCTTTAAAAAAAGCGGACTAGATAGTGTCGTTTATACCGGAGTTGGCTATTCTGTACGCCCTAGCTGGTAATTGTGTACTATCTTACCGTCGTCTGATAACACCAACACCCCATGCACGTACTCTGCGTCTTCATCTTTGCGATAATCAACGGCGAAGCCCTTACTCCACTTGGTTGCCGAGTACAAGTTATACCGATCAGGCGGCAAGGCCCACTCCAACTTTCCTGTTTTTACATTAATTCGCTGGATGCTCACCGGCGGGTCGGAAGCGGCAGTAGTATTAACCACAATTAATAAGTTCTCGCCATCCTGATAAAGTATTTTCGGATTAAAATATTTTCTGCCAGGAGTGACATCCCGTTTTAGTATTTGCCCGGCTTGTTTAAAATATTTTACTTCAATTAACTGGTTTTGCTTTTGCTCGTCAGAGTAATCGCCCATGTAGTCGAATTCAAAGTAGTGTTCATTATACTTTTTCTTCCACAGTTCGTTAGCCTGCTCTTCCGTTTTAACCAAATCTTTTGTTTCGGGGAAGTAATAATAATTCACCCCCTCGTTGCTCATCACGCTGATCATAGGCTTGTAGTAATCAAAACTTACCCTCGCCACGCCAGAACTTAGTTGCGGAAAGCCCTTAAAAATGCTTTGAGTTACATCAATAAGCTGATTGTTCCTGGTATCAAGCTTTAACAAACTGGTATTGCACCCTTCAGCCAAAATCAGATGTGGCGAGTACGTTTTAAACGTTAGTAAACACCGGTCTTTTTGCTGCGCGTCATCGGCAATAACCCGGTCTGCTATTAACTTGCCATTTAAAGCGTTGTTAAACTGAACATGTAGCTCCTGCTCAGACTTATTGTTCCCTTTATCTATATAATCGGTCCCCAGGCGTAAATAAACAGGCTCACCGGTTACTGTATTGGTATACACAAAACTACTATAGTAAGACCGGGGTGGCTTATAGGAAGTACTGGTAATATATAAGTTAGTTTTTTTTGGCTGTACAACCATCGTGATAAGGTATACTGCCACAATAAGTAGAACTGCGCCTACCAGTATGTAAGCAGGTAGTTTAGAATTAACCGGCGGAGCAGAACTTACTCCTGTCGGCTGATAGCTATGACGAAAAATGTGCAAGTCATCACTATCCAAAAAATATTCTGTTCCACAGTTCTTGCAGACATAGAAATCGGGCTTGGTTTCTGTTTTGTCTGTGCTGCCGCAATGCGGGCACTGTATTGCTTTAATGTCTTTAGCCATAGCTAAGGGCTGAACATTTAAACCGGGTTTTAGGTTTGTTTCAGGATTACATATTGCACTTATACTTAAGTATTAATCAAACCGCATGCATGTTAGGCTGTTGACAATAACAACTCAACTTTAACACCATGTCATTAAAAAGCCTTTCGAAAACCCGCTGGAAAATAGAGCCTGATCGTGTAACTATATACCCTTACGGGGTATTTTATATATTCACTATTATAATTGCAGTAATTTTCACAGGGTTGTTGCTTCTCTATGTCAGCTCCCAAAATACTACTATAGCAGGGTCTTTACCATTTGTGCTAATGCTGCTGTTAATGGTGGTGTTGTTTTGGGGCTTTGCTTCTACGCATATCGAGTTCGACAATAAAATAGCTCGTATGCGTAAAATGCTGATGGGTATTATACCTACAACGTCTATCCCGTTTTCCGAGATACAAGGCATAAAGCCCGTAAGCAATATAGCAGGTGGCTATAATTACAGGTTGTTTAAAAAACAGACCATGTATGGTAAGGGTATAATTGTTTCTTCGGGTTATACAAAAAACGACGACCCGAATGCAATCGCCTTTGTAAATGAAGCAGTACCGTTGATACATAGCTACCTTGACCTGCACGATTCACCAGCTGATTTCCAGGCTGAGCCTCTTACATCTTACCGTTTCTTTGATCAGGAAGGCACCACATATAAATTAAAGACCAAAAAGATAGGTGCTATTATTTTCGGGTTATTCTTTTTGGTATGCGGCATTGCGCTGCTGAATGCCGGCACCAATGGTGTAATAGCAAAAGTATTTATAGTTGCAGTTACTCTTTTTCTTGCACTCATCTTCTTTAACGCCGCATTTACCCAAGTAACTTTCGACGCAGCAACACAAAGCATCACGCGGGTTGGTTTAGCAAAGTTTCTAAACCGCAGTTACCACTTCGGGGCATTTGCCGGTATCCAAACCGTGCGCAGATCTATAAACTTTGTATATGCAGGTACTGATATCAACATGTATTTTGAGGTCGCGGGCAAAAACGGCAAGCAAGACATAATGACGATCATGTCGCTCAGGAAAAGCACCGACATTGACCGTTTTATACGGGAGCTGCATCAGATGATGGAAATTTAGGGATTGTCTGGGTTCATCAGGTATGCTATAAAACCTCTGTAACGAATCACCTCTTCACATATTAAAAAAGCCTCGTATTTCTGTAAGGCTTTGTGGGAGCTGCCGATCGGACCAATGATTTGTCCCGATGTTAATCGGGATGCTCTGAAACTCGCAGTTAGGAAAACAAAAAAGCCTCACATTTCTGTGAGGCTTTGTGGGAGCTACTGGGTTCGAACCAGTGACCCTCTGCTTGTAAGGCAGATGCTCTGAACCAGCTGAGCTAAGCTCCCTTTGTTTTGGGACTGCAAATATAGAGTTTACAATTAATTCATCAAAAAAATATTTCAATTTATTTGTAACTCACATTAACTGAATTAAATAAAATTACGGCGCTGGATATTCCCTGTATAAAACTGCATTTTTGAAGTGCAGAAATTTATAGCTTACCTTTACAATTATATACCTAACAATGGCGCACGAACAAATATGCCTTGTAGAAGACGAGGACAAGGTTTCTTCGTTCATCAAAAAAGGATTACAGGAAAATGGCTACCTCGTTGATGTTTTTGCCGATGCGGCACACGCGCTGGCTGCCCTGATGGAACAAAGCTACAACGTAGTAATAATGGACGTGATGCTACCAGGTATAAGCGGAATAGATTTATGCAAGCAACTGCGGAAACACCGCCCATACCTGCCTGTACTGATGCTAAGTGCGCTGGACACTGTAGACGATAGGGTAAAGGGGCTGCATGCCGGGGCAGATGATTACCTGGTGAAACCGTTCCATTTTAACGAGCTGCTGGCACGCATAGAAGCACTATTGCGCAGGAACAACCTGCCTGCTGAGGAGGACCATATCTTAAGTTTTCATGGCCTTAAACTAAATACCTGGGACAAAACTGCCGAACGCGACGGCAAGCAAATTGCACTTACCGCAAAAGAATACAACTTGCTGGAGCTGTTCCTCCAAAACCCCAACAAATTACTTTCCCGCGATTTCATTCTTGAAAGGGTTTGGGGGATTAATTTTGATACGGGCACCAACACGGTAGACGTATACATGAACTATCTCCGTAACAAAATTCAAAAAGGGTTTGATCAAAAGCTTATTCACACTGTTATCGGTATGGGCTATATACTAAAAGCGTAGCGCAGAAATGAAGATTAAGAACCGCCTCTCGCTTTATTTTACGCTTATTAGCCTTGGCGCGTTGCTGGCCTGCCTTGCTGCGGTGTACATTGCGGTGCTTTCTTTTTCTACTGCCAATTTTTACAACCGGCTTACCGACCGTGTGGACCTTGCAGCAAAGCTTTACCTTAAAGCGGACGAGCTGGCGCCAAAAACTATCGAACTTGTACAGCATCAGTACCTGGCAAAGCTCCCCGATGAAGTGCTGAGGGTTTACGATGATAACAACCTTACTGCTTTTAAGGCTCAGCACAACGTGTATTGGCGCAGTGAGGTTATAGAACAGGTTCGGCGTGAGAAATACATAGAGTACGAAGATGGCAGGCGAAAAGTAGTAGGCAAATATTACCAGGATAACCAGGGAAACTTTGTAATACTGGCATCTGCTATTGATGATAATTCTCCGCGGCGAATGCGCAGGCTGGGCAACATATCAGTGCTCATGTTTACTATTTTTAGCGTTGTACTTTTTTTTGCCGGGCGGATGTTTGCACAGCGGGCGTTATCTCCGGTAAACAACGTCATCAACCAGGTGAGGCGCATAAGGGCTACCAACCTTCACCTGCGTGTAGAACAGGTGAAGAATCGTGATGAAATAGCCGAATTGATTGACAATGTGAATTTATTATTAGAGCACCTGGAGAATGCTTTCGAACTGCAGCAAACTTTTGTTGCTAACGCTTCTCACGAATTGCGCACACCGCTCACCAGCATAATGGGCGAGGTTGATGTTGCCCTTAGTAAGCCAAGAGATACCGAAGAATACCTGCGGGTGCTAAGTTCTATTGCGGCAGACGGCCGTCAATTGCAGGAGACCATTACCAGCCTTATGCAGTTAGCACAGGTAGAAGCGCATTATACCCGCGCAGCATTATCACCAGTCAGGCTTGATGAGCTGGTATGGGAGCTGGCAGACATATGGACCGATAAAAAAGGTGCGGGTAAATTAAAGGTAAACCTTGGCGCAATGCCTGAAGACGAGAATGCTTTAACAGTTGATGCTAACAAACAAATGCTCTTCATCGCCCTCAATAATATTGTAGATAACGCATTTAAATATTCCGGAGATAAGCCTGTAACGCTAAACTTTACAGCGAATGGCGAAATACTCAAACTAGAGGTGTCTGACGAGGGTAATGGCATTGCACCTGAAGACGCAAACAACATCTTTAAGCCTTTTTACAGGGGAAGTGCAGATCGTGCAATTAACGGTAGTGGCATTGGTTTATACATCACCAGCAAAATTGTTAGCCTGTTTAAAGGCACAATACAGTTAACGCCAAATACCCCGTCAGGAAGTACTTTTACCATCAATTTTCTACGATCTTCTGCCGGTAAAGAATTCTAATCTGCTTTTAATCTGGTTCTAATTCGCTTCTAATACCGCTACTATAGTTTTGGTGCTGTAAATACTATTGCACTCATGACGAAGTTAACCCGCCTTTTATCGCTGTTATTGTTAATGGCAGCTGTGAGCATCTCAAAGGCAAATGCTCAAACAGATACCCTCAGGCTTACTTTTAAAGACGCCGAGCAAATGTTTATGGCCAATAACCTCCAATTGCTCGCGCAAAAATATAATGTAGATGCTTCAAAAGCTTTAATACAGCAGGCCAGGCTGTGGGACAATCCTGTGTTGAGTACCGACCAGAACATTACCGATGCTACCCACAAATTTTTTGACCACAGCGGCACAAACGGCCAGATACTGGTGCAGCTAAGCCAGGTAATAAAAACAGCAGGCAAGCGCGGCAAGCAAATACAAATAGCAACCGACGACGCCAAAATACAACAAGCCCAGTTTGACGACCTTTTGCGTAACCTGCACTACAATCTCCTGCTGGACCTTGCCCAGATCGCAAGCCTGAACGATCAGCGAAAGGTGTACCAGTTGGAAATTGCATCAGCCGCGCGTATAGTGGAAGCTACGGATAAAGCCTACCAGGCAGGTAATAACTCCCTTAAAGATGTAGTACGTTTAAAAGCTTTATTGTTTGGCTTACGAAACGATCTGGTTGCAATAGACAGCCAATTGAATAGCCTGCAAAGCGAATTGAAAACCCTGCTGGTAGTAGATGCAGATAAATTTATACTACCCCAGATAACATATAATACCCCTGATGCGGTTTTGAACGCGGCTCTGCTTGCTGAGCAGGCCCGTACAAGCCGTGCTGACTACCTTGCAGATCGTTATCTGCTTGATCAAAACAACCATAACCTTGCATTGCAAAAAGCACTTGCCGTACCTGATGTTACTATTGGTGGAACTTACGACCAAAACAGCAGTTACGCCCGTAACTATGTTGGGCTTGAGATAAGCTTACCATTGCCCTTCTTTAACCGTAATCAGGGAAATATCAAATCCGCAAGGCTAAATGTATTGGGGCAGGAAGCAACTGTAAAGAACAGCGAATTGCAATTAAAGAATGATGTGTACTCGGCGGTACAGCAGTACAACATCAGTAAAGAATTGCTGGGTAACCAGGAAACTGACTTCTATAACAAATACGATCAAATTTACAGGGGCATGTTCAAGGCTTTTCAGCAGCGCCAAATTAGCCTGCAGGAATTTGTAGACTTTTTTGATTCCTACCGGGAAACCAAACTAAAAATACTTCAACAACAGCTTAACCTGCAGAAAGCCATTGCCGATGTTAATTACGCAGTAGGCTCAACAGTAATTAATCCGCTATAACTCACTTACAAAAACTAACAAATGAAAAATAGCATCATATATATAATTGCTGCTGCCACACTGGGGCTTGCAGCCTGCCAGCACGAAAAAAGCGGCACTATGGAAACCAAGCAGGTATGCATTAGTGATTCGCTTGCCAAGATGGTGAAGATAGACACTGCAAAAACCACACAAATGAAGGATGAGCTTTCCTTATCTGGCGAGGTGTCGTTTGATGAGAACAAGGTAGTTAAGGTATTTCCGTTTACCAGCGGGCAGGTGCTTGATGTAAAAGTATCATTGGGAGACAAGGTATCCCGCGGACAAGTGCTTGCCGTTATTCGCAGTGCTGATGTGGCTGGAAACTACACTGACCTGACCTCTACCCGGGCCGACCTTGCCATCAGCAAACGCCAGCTTGAACAAGCCGAATACCTGTACAAAAATGGCATATCAAGCGAACGCGATTACACCGAAGCTAAAGAAAACTATAACAAAGCACTTGCATCTAACAGCAAAGTACGCGACCAGATAACTATTAACGGCGGTGGTAACACCAACGCCAGCGGAACGCTTGTTCTTAAGGCACCTGGCGACGGCTACATAGTAGAAAAGAACATTGCTGCAGGCAACTTTATTCGTCCGGATAATAACAACAGCTTGTTTACCATCTCTGATATGAAAGATGTATGGATCTGGGCCAATGTATTTGAAAGCGATATAGCGAAGGTAAAATTGGGTTACGATGCTAAAATAACTACCCTGGCGTATCCCGACAAAGCCTTTACAGGTAAGGTAGACCAGGTAGGATCGGTACTTGACCCGGACAGCAAAGTAATGAAAGTACGTATAGCGCTGAGCAATCCCGGCATGCTTTTAAAACCGGAGATGTTTACTAATGTGCTAATCACCAATAAGGAAGCAAACAGTTCAGTTTCCATACCTGCATCGTCAGTAATATTTGACAGCAGTAAAAACTTTGTAGTTGTGTATAACAGCAAATGCGACCTGCAGGTACGCGAAGTTAACGTAATAAAAACCGTTGACGACATCACCTATATAGCTGCAGGACTGAAACCCGGTGATAAGGTAATATCAAAAAGTCAGCTCTTGCTTTATAACGCATTAACGGAAGACTAACTCCTGCAGCCCCACATTGCTCACACAAACATCTCCTTAAAAGAGGACACGTGCTATAGAACTATCAAAATCATGGATAAGCTAATTAAAAACATAATATATTTCTCGCTTAGGCACCGGGCAATGGTATTCTTCCTTACCGCTGTACTTGCCGTACTTGGAGTATGGAGCTATCTCAACACTCCCATAGAAACCTTCCCGGATGTTACAAACACCCAGATAATTGTTATAGCGCAATGGCCCGGCCGAAGCGCAGAAGAAGTAGAAAAGATGATAACCGTACCGATGGAAACGGTTTTAAACTCGGTACAAAAAAAGGTAAACCTGCGCACAACATCATCATTCGGCCTTTCATACGTGCGTATCATTTTTGATGATGATGTAGACGATTCTTTTGCACGCCAGCAGGTGTTAAGCCGTTTGCAAAACGTAGACCTGCCTGAAGGCGTTAAGCCCGAAATGGAACCGCCCTATGGCCCTACCGGCGAAATTTACCGCTATACGCTCAAAAGCCGGACAAAAACCCTGCATGAGCTCACCGCCATCCAGGACTGGGTGCTGGATCGTCAATTTAAATCTATTGACGGTGTTGCAGATGTTAACAGCTTTGGCGGCGAGGAAAAAACCTATGAAGTGAGTGTAAACCCATCTTTACTGCAAAAATACGGCCTCACGTCGCTGGATGTATTTAACGCCATTAACCGCAGCAACATAAACGTTGGCGGGGATGTGATTGAAAAGAATGATCAGGCTTTTGTAGTGCGCGGCATTGGCTTAATAAACAACATTAGCGAGATAGAAAACATCATCATAAAAAATGTCAATAATGTGCCCGTTCTTGCAAAAAACATTGCTGATGTTAAAGAGAGCGGTTTACCAAGACTGGGGCAGGTTGGCCGAGACCGGAATAACGATGTTATAGAAGGCATTATTGTTATGCGAAAGGGTGAAAACCCGGCTGAGGTGTTAACCAGAATCCGCGAAAAAGTAGCCGACCTTAATAACAATGTGTTGCCGAAAGACGTGAAAATAGACACCTTTTACGACCGAACCAACCTTATAGATTTTTGTACCGAAACCGTTATACATAATTTACTTGAAGGTATAATATTGGTTACGGTTATTGTATTCCTGTTCATGGCCGACTGGCGCACGACACTTACGGTTGCTATAATTATCCCCCTTGCGCTGCTTTTCGCCTTCATGTGTATGCGTATAAAGGGCATGACGGCTAATCTCCTTTCGATGGGAGCGGTTGACTTCGGGATTATAATAGATGGTGCCGTGGTAATGGTGGAGGGCGTTTTTGTAGCGCTTGACCATCGGGCAAAGGAAGTAGGCATGCAAAAATTTAACGGCCTGGCAAAATTAGGCTTGTTTAAGAACGTGGGCGCCGAAATGGGTAAAGCTATATTCTTCTCCAAGCTAATTATAATCACGTGCCTGATCCCAATTTTTGCCTTTCAAAAGGTAGAAGGCAAGATGTTCTCACCGCTGGCCTATACCTTAGGGTTTGCTTTACTGGGGGCATTACTGTTCACGCTTACACTAGTACCTGCGCTTGCCAGCATTTTACTAAAAAAGAATGTACGTGAGAAGCATAACCCGGTAGTGCTGTTTTTTGAAAACGGCATTCGCAAAATGTTTGCCTTTACCTATCGCAATCAAAAGCTAAGCCTGATAGTAGCATTCAGCTTTATGGCAGTAACCTTCTTTTCGGCAAAGTTTTTAGGTACAGAATTTCTTCCGCAGCTAAATGAAGGTGCGCTTTGGGTTACTGCGCAACTGCCAATGAGCACCTCATTGGAAAGCTCGGTAGCCGTTACAAACAAAATGCGCCAGGTTTTATCAACCTTTCCGGAAGTTAAGCAAACCCTTTCACAGGTAGGGCGTACAAACGATGGCACAGACCCTAAAGGCTTTTTTAATGTGCAGATACAGGTGGACCTTTTACCTAAAGATAAATGGAAACGAAAGATATCACAGGAGGAACTTATTGCCGAAATTGATAAAAAACTGAGCCAGTTCCCTGGTATAATATTTAACTACTCGCAGCCTATTATAGACAACGTTGCAGAGGCTGTCGCGGGTGTGCCGGCATCAATGGCGGTTAAAATATTTGGACCGGACTTTACAGTGCTTGATCAAAAGGCGGACTCCGTGATGGCAACCCTCAAGAATATAAAAGGTGTTGAAGATTTGGGTATTTTAAAGAACCTCGGCCAGCCAGAATTCAGGATAGAGCTGGATCAGCAAAAGATGGCCTTGTACGGGGTATCTACAGCGGATGCTAATGCCACTATAGAGATGGCAATTGGTGGCAAAGCAGCCACTCAGCTTTACGAAGGCGAACGTAAATTCGACATCCGGATACGTTACCAAAAACAGTATCGTGACACTCAGGACAAAATAGAAAACCTGATGGTACCAACACTTAACGGATCAAAAATTTCGATTAAAGAAATTGCTACCATTACCACGCAAACAGGTCCCGCGTTTATATACCGTGACAACAACACGCGCTATATAGCTGTAAAATTCTCTGTACGGGGCCGCGACCTTGGCAGCACCATTGCCGAAGCACAGCAGAAAGTGAATCAGCGTGTGAAATTAGGCAGGGGTTATTCTTTCACCTGGAACGGAGAGTTTGAAAACCAGATACGCGCATCAAATACCCTTGCACACGTGGTACCTATCTGCTTGCTCGTCATCTTCCTTATCCTTTACATAACCTTTGGCAATGCCAAGGATGCAGGTTTGGTGATCATGAACGTACCGTTTGCACTTATAGGTGGTATACTGGCATTGCATGTCACCGGCATAAACTTTAGCATATCAGCAGGCATTGGCTTTATTGCCCTCTTTGGGGTTTGTATTCAAAATGGCGTTATTCTAATTTCGGTGTTCCGCAAGAACCTGCAGGAAGGCATGCAACTTGATGAAGCAGTTCTCAGCGGCGTAGTGTCGCGCGTACGCCCTGTGGTTATGACAGCGTTAATGGCGGCAATCGGGTTAATGCCGGCGGCTATATCTACGGGTATCGGTTCCGAAACGCAAAAGCCATTAGCCATAGTAGTAATCGGCGGGCTTATTACTTCCAGTGTACTTACGCTGCTTATTCTTCCTATTATTTATTCCGTAGTTTACAGGTTCCTTCATAAACGGGAGAACCGAAAACTACTAAAGAAAATAGGCGCCATAAACGCCTAGTTCTAGATAGTGTTAATGTGGGAGGGTGGCACAGCAATGTGCCGCCCTTTATTATTGAGCTTTATTCACTAATGTATATTATTGCATGTTGAGATGAGCCTATCCTTCTTTTTGCGTGCCCAAAGTTGGTATTTCCAATAAGCAATCCACTTTGAAATCCGAAGTTGATTTCAGTCATCAACTGGTAAAATACAGAACTTCATCAGTACTACCGGGCGATACAATATCAGGCTGTTGCGTAAACCCAAGCTTCAGTAAAACATTTACAGATCTTGTGTTACCAGGTGTAACAATTGCGCAAAGTGACGGAATCTTCAATACCGAAACAGCATGCCTATAAGCAGCCAAAGTCATTTCATGCGCATAGCCTTGGCCATAAGCATCGGGCATTAAAGCATACCCAATGTCTGGCGTCGGTAAAGTGTCCCGTTTTATAATGCCGCACAAACCAATAGGGCTAGAAGTTGCTGTAAGGCTCACCAGCCACAGGCCATAGCCGTTTTCAAGATAACTTTTCACTGGGCCGTTTAGGATGTAGCGCTCAGCATCGCTGATAGAACGGACACCTTTGTCGCCAATATACTTGAGCCAGCCCGGTGAGTTAAACAGGTCTACAATAAAGGGAGCGTCTGCTAAGGTAAGCTCGCTTAAGGTTAAACGTTCGGTTTGGAGGATAATAGCCACTTTAAGGGTGCGTTAATCTACACTTACAGTTAAGCCTTCCTGCTGGAGTATTTTACGATAGATCTCCATCTCGGTAAATGAGCCTTCGAGTACAGCACATTTACCATCATTATGAACCTTCCACGCGATCTTTTCGGCCTGCGGCTCCGAATAGTCCAGGTACTTCATCATGCAATGAATAACGTGGTCAAATGTATTATGGTCATCGTTCCACAAAATAAGGCGGTGCATCTCTTTCAGCCCGGCCAATACCTCTTCTAGCGTGAAGGTCTCTTCCTGTACTTCGGTTGGCATATCTACAGCAAATTTACTCAAAAAAGCGTAAGTGAAACAGATAAAATCCTCGCCAGCATCAAATTATTCAACATTATACCTGTATACCTGCCTGCCAATATTACCTTCGCTATCAATACCTTCAATTACCACACGGTATTTACCCCTGCTACCCGCATTAAAGTATTCAAAGGCGGCCTTCCCGTCAGCACTGGTTGTTACGTTAGGATTCCAGTAAATAGTGCTGCGCAGGTCTGCAAGTTGTTTGTTCTCTTTAGGTGCGTCATACCTGGGTGAGTAAAAGGTACGTGCTTTGTAATATCCTTTAGGGTAAAAAGCCTTTATGCCCCTCCCGGTTATCGGCCCGGCGTAAGTCTCAGGCTCGTCGCCTCGCTTTGTAGTAATTACAATAACACCATTTGCCGCTCTGCCTCCGTAAATACCGGCAGTGCCGGCATTTCGCAGCACTTCTATACCAGCCACATCATTTATATTGATGGTGTTGATGAAATCGCCTTGTACATACATGCCATCTAGTATCACTTGCATTGGGCGATAACCACGCGTTGAATATGGGATGCCATTCCTGAATATCACGCCTAGCAGACGACCCTGCAGGCAGTCTGCCAGGTAAACGCAGCCGTAATTACGCATATCACGTGCAAGCAGCACCTGGTCGGCATTGCCCGGGCCATTAAGGTTTGCGGAATGCTTAAGTGCCTGCTTCTTTTCCCGAATAATTACCTCCTGCAATGGGATAACATGGTTGCCAACATTATACTGCCGTTGCGCAGCATACAACGCTTTTGCACTTTGGCTATAAACCGTTAGCTCGTTATGTATATCTGCCGAGAGGTCCGGGGCGTTTTTACCTGTACTTTTCGAAAGAGGGGCTATTGAGTCCAGACGAATTACTACATCGCGCTTATTTTTAGCGTTGCGTGCCTGTACTATTAAGCGCAGGCTATCATCAAAAGCCAGGTTGTTAAAAGAAAACCGTCCGTTTGCGTCAGTCAGGGTATCCAGCGTATAGTCTATATTATCTATATCAATAACTTCAACTTTACCGCCTGCTACAGGTTTACCGTCGGGACTGGTAATAGTACCGGATATTTGTAAAGCCTTCTCCAAGTTATAAGTATCCTGCTGCGAATTGCCGTTTATAACTTCCTTCCAATCGAACCGGTGATAACCTTGTGTTAGCATCAGCAGGTCCAAGTCAGCCCGAACTTTATCTGTTTGGCTATTGAAATAGTACGCCGGCTGTTCCACATAGCCGCGCAGGTCTGATGTAAGTAAAAGGCTAGCCAAAATGTTATTATCCGTATTTTCGTTTACCGGTACCTTACTCTCGTCAATTACGGATACTGAAAAGTTGCTCGCTACAGGTTTTCCGTCGTTGGTAGCTGTTACCCCTATTTTCACCTTTTGCCTTGGTGAATAGCTGTTACTTGCAGCAAAAGTCAACGCCAATTTGTTATTGTTTATAAACACCAGCCTTTCGTTTAACGGCTCGCCGCCCGCCGTAAACAGTGTAAACTGCGCAATACCAGAGGGGAACTTCTCTTTGCTTATTGTGGTTGTGAATGCTGTACTACCCGGCTTACCTGTTGAAGAAAAATATACCCTGCCACCACTTTGCCCAACTAAAGTAAGCGAAGGGGCTGATGCACTATTCATTATTGTGCGCGATGCCAAAACATTGACACTTATGTCCGTGCCATTATCGGTAACGGTCATTACATAACCCCGGTCTTGCACCTTCGGAAGCGGCACGTTCATTTGCGTACCATCGCTCGTAGTAATCCTGGCCACGTAGCTGACACCGGCTACAGGTGTAAGGTTAAACTTACCCATGCCCAGATGTGTACTGTTGAATGACGCTACCTGCTTGCCCTGTCCATCCACAACAACGCCATGCACATCTGCACCCAAGCCATTTGACCCCACGGCTTTAAACGCCACCTGGGATGGGAGACCATTTACCAGGTAACCGCTCTCCGGAAAGAATTGCACGTCGGGTTTAACTGATTGCCTGCTGGCTGAACCCGCAGCAACAGTTATGTTTCCTGAAGGACCTTTAGAAGCCATTCCACTCAGGATAGTAAATGCATGGTCGAAGAAGTACTCGTTGCCGGCATTGCGCATATAATTGGTATACGCCCGAATGTGATAGTTACCGCCTCGCAGAGTATCAGGCAGGGCAAAGTCACCGGCAGCAACACCGTTCGCAAGCTGCAACTTTATCGATTGCTTGGTAACATTACCAGCGTCCAGCAGGTCAACATTCACTACACCACTCAGGGTCGTTAGCCGGTGATCCGGCCCGGCAACTACGTACGCCTTGAACCAGATATCGTCGCCCGCTGCGTAGTAGGGTTTATCAAACTGAAGGTATACTTTTTCTACCGGGTGGGCAGAAACCCACCTGTCCAATTGCTGGCGAATGCGGTCTATTGGATCCTCAACAGATGCGAAACTGTATATGATAAGCAGTGCCGCGATTGCCGCAATGCCTGCAAGAAAACGTCTGTAATTCATAATTGTATAAGCGCGTTGTATTTAACGTCAAATACCTGCACTACTTATACATACAGTGCGTTTTAAAACTTGTTTTTCCACATCATGCTTTCCACCGGGCGCGTAGTTGGCTTGTTGTATTTAGCGTTGCTTTTGGTGTTATATAAGGTCTCTATCTCCCCTTCTACCACAAAGTAAATTAGCTGGCCTATCGGCATACCGGGGTATACTTTAACGGGCTGCGTGCAGGATATCTCCAAAGTCCAGGTGTTGCAGAAACCTACGTCACCCTTACCGGCTGTAGCGTGTATATCAATCCCAAGCCTTCCCGTGCTGGACTTTCCTTCCAAAAAAGGGACATGGCCGTGGGTTTCGGTATATTCTACCGTTACGCCTAAATAAAGGGTATTTGGCTGTAGCACAAAACCTTCTTTAGGTATCTCAAAATTTATGATCTCGTTGTGCAGTTTTGCATCCAATACGCGGTCTTTGTAGGTGGCAAGATGCTTGCCTAAATGCACATCGTAAGAGTTGGTGCCGAGGTGCTCGCGGTTAAAGGGCTCTATTATAATACTTCCCTTTTCTATTTCTTCGAGGATGCGCTTGTCTGACAGGATCATTATGGCTATTTATTGAGGTGCTAAAAATAGCGCTAATTGCCATTGCAGGCAATTTTTGTTCTGCACATTTAGCTAACAAGTTTTGTCCCAATAGTAGTCTGACAGATGTTGACCAGGAGCTATCTTACAACGTTTTGCGTCTGCATTGCACTACCGTGTATCTGGAGTTTACGGCAGCTTTCGCTGAGCGCCACAGCTATAAGTATTACAGCGGCTATGTATATTTTTTTCATTGTGATGATATAAAGTGTTTGGTACCGATATGACGTATACGTACGATGATTTGTTACACCCGGAGCTGAACGGATAACGAAATATTATATTTGTTTGATACAAGTTTGTTTAGCTTTTTGCACTTTTACTTCATGGCTATTGCGTACCGGCACCAGGTAGATGATGATACAGAATTTGCTTTATGGCGGATAGAAGAAGGTGCCGACGAGCTATACAAACAGCTGCAGCTGGACGACGACGAGAAGGCCTTTACTAAACAGCTAAGCGCAAGCAAGCGCTACCTGCATTGGCTGGGCACCCGCGTACTGCTTCGCAAGATGTTGAAAACGGATGAATACATTGACTGCAAGGTGGACGCGCACGGCAAACCTTACCTGGTCACACTGCCTTACCATATATCGTTAAGCCACTCTTTTGATTACGCTGCTGTAATGATCAGCAAAACAAGTCCGGTAGGTATTGACATTGAGCAAATAAAGCAGAAGGTAGAGCGCATTGCCAATAAATTCATGAACCAGGATGAACTTGCCGGCATTAACGAACGCACAAAAATACAACAGCTTTATGTAGCCTGGTGCGCTAAGGAGGCCGTTTACAAGTGCCATGGACAAAAGGAAGTATCTTTTCTGGACAATATTACTCTAAAGCCCTTCGCTTACGAAGGGCACGGCATTGTGGATGTAAGCCTTGCCAAGGCTGATACACGTATTGACTACGAGGTAAACTACCTGCAGTACGATGATTATATGATTGGATACGTAAAGGGATGAGCAGGAAGAATAAACAAGTTATATTACAAGATTGGGGCCTCACCGACTATAAAGAAGCCTGGGAACGGCAGGAAGCTATTTTCGGCGAAACCGTAAAGTTGAAAACAGAGTTACGCAACCGGCAAGTACTGACAGGAACAGGAGAAGAACAGGCCGAAGAGCCGCTTACGCCTAATTACCTTATTTTTGTAGAGCATCCTCACGTGTATACGCTAGGCAAAAGTGGCAAGCCAGAACACCTGCTATTAGACGCAGATGGATTAAAGGAGAAAAACGCGGCATACTACCCTATTAACCGCGGTGGCGATATTACTTATCACGGCCCGGGGCAGTTGGTAAGCTACCCGATACTTGACCTTGACAATTTCTTCACTGATATACACTTGTATTTACGTACTCTTGAAGAAGCCGTGATCCTCACCCTTGCAGACTACGAATTGCAGGCTGGCCGATATGCCGGCTATACTGGTGTATGGTTTGATGCGGATAACGAGAAGGCCCGAAAGATCTGCGCAATGGGTGTACGTTGTAGCCGTTGGGTTACCATGCATGGTTTGGCGTTGAATGTTAATCCTGACCTAAATTATTTTAAGAACATTGTGCCCTGCGGGATAGACGACAAGAACGTAACGAGCATGCAGCAGGAACTAGGCCGTGAAGTAAACATAAAAGAAGTTCAGGAAATCCTTACCAGACATATTTCCGTATTGTTTGGTATGGAGATCATATGAAAGCATTAGCCTTATTGGCCTTGATAATTGGCATCACCGCGTGCGGAAAATCCCCTTCACCGTTAATAAATACTCAAGCTACAACTATGCCCGGCAAACAACCCTTAACCTACCTGGCACTCGGTGACAGCTACACCATTGGCGAAGCTGTTGATCTGAAGCAGAATTTCCCAAACCAACTTGCTACGCAACTAACGGCTGCAGGATACCCCACCGATGCGCCTGCCATTATTGCACGTACAGGCTGGACCACCGGTGAACTTATTAGCGCTATTGAAGCAGGCAATACAAAGGGCAAAACATATGATGTTGTAACCTTACTTATAGGCGTGAACAACCAATACCGTGGCTACAGCAAGGATGCATACCGTACTGAGTTTGTACAACTCTTACAAACGGCAATTAATTACGCTGGCGGTAACAAGGCGCATGTTTTTGTATTATCCATTCCCGACTGGGGCGTAACACCTTTTGCAAATAGCCGCGACCGGCATCAGATTGCGCAGGAAATAGACGAGTTCAATACTATCAACGTTTCAGAGACCTTAAGAGCCGGCGTAAATTATACAAATATTACCCCTATTTCTAAGAAGGCAGCGACAGATGCTAACCTTACCGCCAATGACGGATTACATCCCTCTGCAGCAATGTACAGCCTGTGGGTAGAGCAACTGCTACCTGCTGTTAAAAGCGCTCTGCGGTAATATGAACAGGGTATTGCTGTGGCTAGTTCTGATAATTGCCGGCAAAACAGTAATGGCTCAGCAACCAGCATCCGTAACCGACTCCCTTAGCTATTTGGCGATGGGCGACTCATATACCATTGGTCGGCTAATGCCATCTGCACAAACTTTCCCGTTCCTGTTAGCAGCTAAATTAAACAGCAAAGGCGTTAAAACATTAAAGCCTGTTGTGTTAGCACAAAACGGATGGCGCACGGATGAACTGCTTAAGGCTCTTGGAGATACCGCCGTTAAACGCGATTACAATTTTGTAACTTTGGTGATAGGCGTAAACAATCAATACCAGAAAAAGCCAATTGAAGTTTATCGTACAGAATTTAAGCAAATTTTAGATTCAGCTATTACGTACGCCAAGGGCAACGCAAAACACGTCATCGTTCTTTCCATACCTGATTGGGGCGCCACCCCGTTTGCAACCGGTCGTAATCCACCTAAAATTGCGGCTGAGATTGACGCCTATAACGACATAAATAAAGAACTCACCAAAATAGCCGGTGCCAATTACATTAACATTACCAGCCCTACACGAGATGTCGCCGACAGCCAGGATATCTACGCGCCGGATAAGCTGCACTACTCAGGAAAGATGTACGGGTGGTGGGCAGACAAGGCTGCTGCCATAGTTAAAAAGATGATTAATTGACAGCTGGTTAAAGCAATATTCCGCCCAAATCTGCAGGAGAATAGTTGATAGACTTTAATGTTTTGTTGTCGTTAGTGCGATAAATCAGATACAGGCCGTCTTCTTCTTTATGGTGAGATTCGCTGCCATCCTTAGCTTTGTAATGAGCAATGGTTTGTTCAGCCTCTTCTATGGTTTTGCACGCCTTACTCATGTTTGAACGATGAACCTCGTCAAACAACTCCTTAAACTTCTCCCCCAAACCAAACTCAAGTATAGCACCTGCAAGCACGTATTGTATATCGCACAAAGCATCGGCAATCTCCACCAGGTTGTTATCTGCAATTGCCTCCTGTAATTCTTTCACTTCTTCGGCCAGCAAAGATACCCGTAGTGCGCAGCGCTCTTTAGAAGGAATAGCGGGGCTATCAACCACCGGATGTTTAAATGTTCTGTGAAATTCGGCTACCTGGTTCAAAGCGTTTGGCTCTTGCATGGCGTTTTTGTTTAGTGCGGAAAGTTAGGAAAATGAGATGTTTTGCAAGGCTTAATTTTATCAACAGGTTTTAATCACCTTGCACGGATTACCTGCCGCAAATACATTATCCGGGATGTCTTTCGTAACTACGCTGCCTGCTCCTATTGTGGTGTTATTGCCAATGGTAACACCCGGGCAAATAATTGCTCCGCCACCTATCCACACGTTGTTGCCAATGGTTATAGGTTTAGCTAGTTCAGGACCTTTAATGCGTTCGCTTGCCTGTAGCGGATGAAAAGCTGTATAAATCTGTACACATGGTCCGGCCATAAAGTTATCTCCTATAGTAACCATTGCACAATCCAGTATCACGCAGTTGAAGTTCATGAAAAAGTTTTCGCCAACCTGTATATGGGTGCCGTAATCGCAATAGAATGGCGGCTGTATATCTAATGTGCTGCACTTTCCAAGCAATTGCTCTAAAACCTCGTTACGAGCCTCTAACGGCTCAGCAATCATCTGGTTGTATTTGCTCATCAGCATCCGGGCACGGCTGCGCATATCAACAAGCTGCTGATCGCCTGCCACGTACAGTTCACCGTCGAGCATTTTTTGAAGTTCGGTTTTTGGTTGGCCCATAGGATGTGGTGTTATATTAAGCTATTAATATTGTAGAAGCAACAATTCTCTGGTTTATACTTTAGAATTAACACTCCGGCAAACTGATAGGGATATTTATAGCAAGTCCGCCGTCGCTGGTTTCTTTGTATTTGGAGTTCATGTCCAACGCCGTTTGCCACATGGTACGTACAACGGCATCGAGGCTAACTTTAGCTTTGTCCGGGTTACTTTGCAATGCAAGCTGACTTGCAGTAATTGCCTTTATAGCACCCATGGTATTCCGTTCTATACAAGGTACCTGTACCAACCCGCCAATCGGATCGCATGTCATACCCAGGTGGTGCTCCATAGCAATTTCGGCAGCCATTAAAACCTGGCGCTGGCTACCGCCAAGAACTTCGGTAAGTGCCGCAGCTGCCATAGCCGAGGATACGCCAATTTCTGCCTGGCACCCGCCCATAGCAGCAGATATGGTAGCGCCCTTTTTAAATATACTGCCTACTTCAGAAGCAGTACAAAGGAACTGTATAATACGCTCCTCATCAAAGCCGTCGCAAAAACAAATAAAGTATTGCAGTACTGCCGGGATCACCCCTGCAGCACCGTTAGTAGGCGCGGTAACTACCCGGCCAAAGGAAGCATTCTCTTCATTTACTGCAAGGGCAAAACAGCTTACCCAATCTAATATGCTTTGGAAACTGTTGCCCGTTTGGCGTATAGCGGCAACCCAGCCGGCATAGTCGTTATAACTTCTGCCGTTTATAAGGCGTTTGTTTAATGCAGATGCACGGCGCGCAACGTTAAGGCCGCCCGGCAGATTGCCGGTGGTATGACAACCGCGGTACATGCATTCCTGCATTACCTTAAATATATTCAGTATTCCGTATCTGGTTTCTGCTTCCGGTCGCCAGGCCAGTTCGTTCTCCTGTACTACTTCAGATATTTTTAGCCCTGTTTTAAGGCACCAGTGCAGCAGGTCACCTGCGGTGTCAACAGGAAACGGCAAGTCAACTTCTGCACGTTGTTGTGTTTGGCCGCCTTCCTTAACCACAAAGCCGCCACCTATAGAGTAAAACGTGGCAGTAATTGCTTTACCCGTACTTAGAAATGCCTGGAAGGTAACCGCGTTAGGGTGATAAGGCAGGCTCTCTGTAAACAAAAAGATCATGTCGTCATCATAATGAAAACTGATCAATTTTTTACCGGCCAGCAGCAAAGTATGGCTGAAATTTATCCCGTCTATCTTGCTATCTATTTTATCCACTGCAAATGTTACGGGGTCATCTCCGCTAAGCCCCAGCAAAATGGCAATATCAGTACCGTGCCCTTTCCCTGTTTTGGCAAGAGAACCATAAAGCAGCACCTTAATCTCCACAACGGCAGATAAGGCATCCTGCTGTTCTATTATGTGCAGAAATTGCTGGGCAGCACGCCATGGGCCAAGCGTATGCGAGCTTGACGGGCCGATGCCAATCTTAAACATATCGAAAACGGAAATCTGCTCTCTTTGCATTTGTGCAAAACTACTGATACTAACAGAATATTTTTTTGATTAGTATGTATTAATTCAGATCGAATAAATAACTTGAACGAAAATTTAAACATCAATCTTATCACCTATGGAAACTTACGATTCAGGTTCAGGCGGTGCCATTTTCGCGGTAATGGCGGCCATTTTTTCAATCCCAATGCTTATCATCTGGCTTATCAGCATTGTTGGCATGTGGAAAATGTATGAAAAAGCCGGCAAACCCGGTTGGGCTGCTATAATCCCGATCTACAACATCATTGTATTACTGGAGATCATTGGTAAACCGCTTTGGTGGTTTCTACTGCTGCTTGTACCTTGCGTAAATATCATTTTTGCCGTTTGGATGATAAATCTATTGAGTAAAAGTTTCGGACAAAGCGAAGGTTTTACCATTGGGCTATTGTTGCTCCCCTTTGTTTTCTACCCGCTGTTGGGTTTTGGTAACTACCGCTACGTGGGGCCTGCAGGTGCGGGCGCAGGAGCAACCGGCTTTAAACCTTATGATCCGGCAGACAATTACCGGGACCCCTTTAACACACCACCTCCTCCGCAAGTTTAATGCTTAATAGTTTATATATCCCCTGCAACCTTGTACTATTTGGTGCATGGCTGCAGGGGTATTTACTTCCATGTCCTTTTAAATTCCTGACCGGGATAGATTGTCCGGGCTGCGGGTTCCAGCGTTCGGTATTATCCCTTCTTCAGGGCAATTTACATCAAAGCTTTATATTGTATCCTGCTACCATTCCTTTACTAATGGTATTTGCGTACAGCGGGTTAGAAAGATTTTGGAAGCTGGACGACAATCGTTCGATTGTAAAAAAAACCATCTATATAAGTGTGGCGTCGGTCATACTTGTCAGTTACTGCCTCAAAATGACACACGCTTACCCGCATTAAATAACTTCAGCACGGGCAATCTGATGCGTATAGTCCTTAATTATAGTTTGCAAAAATCGGAGGTCGTTCATTTCAGGCGGCGGAGTGATGCCGAGGTGTTTTTTTATACGCTGGGCCATATTATAAACTACCACGTTGTTATCTGTCTTAATGTAGGTATTTATCACTTCGTTCACCAGGTCTATATCTTCACCGCTAAGTTGGGCAGCTTCCGGAAATAGTGGTATGTAATTATCTTCCGCAGCAACAAAAGCGATCTGACTCATGTTGGTACGCGGCTGTGTTTTTATAACAATAGTCCCCGCTACCAGGTCGCCAAGGCGCTGTACTTTCGTACTTATTGCAGCCGTTACTAAAGCCACGGAGCCCGCAGTAAGGCCAAAATCTATAATTCTCAACAGCCACCTTAATAAATATTGGCTTAGCCTGGGCTGTGCTCCATCCTGGCTGATCACCCTTACCTTCATTATCTTTTTTCCGATGGACTGCCCGTTCATGAAGACCTCACAAGCGAGATCGTAAAAAACGTACAGCACTGCATAGATGATAATTACAAACAAACCCGAAAAGTCCTGCATGTTAAGGCTGATGCCCAGTATGATAAAAAAGAAGTACAGCACAAAGAATATAGCGAAATCTATAATGCTGCCAACTATACGTTCACCTAAGCCGGCAAGCTCGTAATCAATATCTATATTTTGTGATGTGGTTATCCGTACGGTTTGCATGCAAAGAAATATTTATGCTCAAAATGCCTGTTTTTTATTGAATAATAAAACTTTTGTGATTATTTTAACGCCATAATAAAACCCGGACCGGATTAATGCGCGAACCTATTTTTGTTAAGCAGAACTCTAAAAAATGGGAGCGCTTTGAGTCATCTACTACCAGTGACGCGGATGAACTGGCAGACAGCTTCATACAAATCACAGATGATCTGGCTTACGCCAAAACATTCTACCCAAAATCTAAAACCACTACGTACCTCAACGGACTGGCCAGCAGGTTTCATCAATCCATCTACAAGAACAAAAGCGAAAAGGGCAATCGTTTTATAACTTTCTGGAGGTTTGAGCTGCCGCTATTATTTTACAGCTACCGCAAGCAACTGCTTTACTCATTCACTTTTTCCCTTGTATTTGCACTTATTGGCTGGGTGTCGGCAAAGTATGACGAAAATTTTATCCGGCTAATAATGGGTGATGAGTATGTAGACATGACAAACGCTAATATAGCCAAGGGCGACCCGTTTGGGGTGTATAAACAAAGCGGCGAGTTCTCGATGTTTTTCATGATTGCCGTAAACAATATCTATGTGTCGCTTAGCACCTTTGTAAGCGGTATTATTTTTTCAATAGGGACTGTTTATCAGTTGTTTCGTAACTGTTTAATGCTGGGTGCATTTGAGTACTACTTTTTCAGTAAAGGACTTGGCATGCAATCGGTGCTGGTGATATGGATACATGGCACACTGGAGATCTCGGCAATTATCATTGCCGGCGCTGCAGGGCTGGTATTAGGCAACAGCTTTTTGTTTCCTAAAACATACACCCGGTTGTTTTCATTAAAAACAGGAGCAATGGACGGTATGAAGATCGCCGTAGGCCTGGTACCTATTTTTATAACGGCTGCGTTTTTCGAGGGCTTTGTAACACGGCACACCGAAATGCCTGCATGGCTCAGTGTTAGTATCCTTGCGTCTTCACTCACATTTATAATATGGTACGTGGTGTTATATCCACGGGCACTCAACAAAAAGACATCGTATGGAACCTCAAGTTGAACTGGCAAAAACCCGCGATTTCGGCGAGGTAATTGGCGATACTTTCATGTTTATTAAACAGAACTTCAAAGAACTGCTGAAGAACTATTTTTTATTCTGCGGTGTGTTCATGGTATTCGGCTGCGTGGCTTTCGCGATGTCACAAGTAAGAATGATGAAGATCATGAATGAGGTGAATATTGAAGGCCCGAGGACCTTCTCTTCCATCTCCGGCTTTTGGTCAAGCTATGCTATAATTGGCATTGTAGGTATATCGGGTTATTGTGCAAGTATTACTACTATACTATGCTACTTAGCGGTTTATAAACGAAAAGGCAACTTAAAACCCACACCCGAGGAGATATGGAACTTTTTTAAATATTATTATTTGCGTGTTTTATTGGCCAGCATAGTAATGGTGCTTTTGCTAAGCTTCGCCTATGCGCTTTGCCTGATACCGGGTGTTTGGCTGTTCCCCATCTTTGGTCTCATATACCCTATTATGATCATGGAGAACACTAGCTTTGGGTTTGCTTTCAGCCGCAGTTTCCAACTCATAAAAGATAATTGGTGGATAACCGCTGGCAGCCTGTTCGTAATCTGGCTTATTGCCTATATAATGTCTATGGTATTTACTATACCTGCATCGGCGGCAAACCTGGCAAGCGCATTTATAACTCCTGGTAAAATGCAGAACCTTTCTTTGGGGAGCATTATATTTTCTGCTATTATGCAGCAGCTTGGCCAACTGATGTTCATTATTCCTACAATAGGCATATGCCTGTTGTATTATAACCTGGTAGAAACCAAAGAAGGTAGTAGCTTAATGGACCGCATTAGCAAGTTCGGCGAGCACAACCCTCAAACAGGCCTTCCAAACGAGGAGTATTGATGTTAAAAGCTGCCTGCCTTTTTATTTTCCTGCTTACTGCAACCCTGAGCCATGCAGCACCGGATACCGCTAAGGTACACCGCCCGGCTACACTGGTGATTGATACCGGCACAGTTGCGCAACGAACGTTTGACAAGACGGCTATAGAAAAGTTAAAAAGGCAGCCGGAGTTCGACTATCAGCAAAACTATGGCGGTCCATCACTTTGGACGCGCTTTTGGAAATGGTTTTGGTCGTTGTTTGAAACGAACGGTGGCGGAAAAGCTTTGGGATGGTTCCTTACATTTCTTAAATGGTTAATCTTAATAGGCGGGCCACTGGTAATTGTGTTGATCATCCTCAAACTTACCGGTATCGACCCATTAAGCATCTTCAGGCGCCAACCTTATACATCATTAGCTTATTCAGAGTCTGAAGAGAACATTCACGGGATTGATTTTGAAGCGGAGATTGAAAAAGCTGTTTCAGTTAATAATTACCGGCTGGCTGTACGGCTGCTTTACCTGCGCTGCTTAAAACAACTAAGCGACAGCGGACTAATCAACTGGCAAATAAATAAGACAAATACCAATTATATAAACGAGTTAACTGATAACATCCAAAAAGACACTTTTAAACAGCTGACGCGACAGTTTGAATATGCGTGGTATGGCGACTTCTTAATAAATGCCGACAGCTACCGTAGGATAAGCCAAATGTTTAACAACTTCAAAAGCAACGTCTCATGAAAGATTTTAAGATCTACATAAGTATAGGCATTGCACTGTTGTTGGCATACGTGGTTGCTCAGTATAACAAACCAAACCCAACAAGTTGGGACACTACTCTACGGTACAACGACAAGATCCCGTTTGGTACATACATCCTGTATAATCGCTTAAACGACATCTTCCCCGCTGCTACGGTCACCCGCACCAACAGGAGCGCCTATCGCGTGTTCAATGATAGCACGATGGCGCCCGGCAACTATCTTATTACAGCCAAAGCCGTCAACTTCAGCAAAACCGATTACGCAGCGATGGTGAAATTCATTAGCAGAGGCAATTCGGTACTCATCAGTACATTTGACATGAGCGATGCCCTTGCTAATACTTTGAAACTCAGCATCAGCAACGAGTTCGGCAAGCATTCTCCATTTCTGAATTTCACCAGCCGTAAGGTAAACAAAGATCTTGACTATCAATTCGACAAGCACACAGCCGACCAATACTTTAGTAAGTTTGATACAGCTAAAGCAGTTGTTTTAGGCCGTAACGAATACGGCAACAGTAACTTCATCCGGTATCGTTATGGTAAAGGCAACTTGTTCTTATTCGCAAATCCGCAGCTGCTTACTAACTATAGCTTGTTAAAGCCGATGGGAGCAGATTATGCTTCAAAAGTATTGTCGTACTTGCCCGCAAATGTTAGCCATATATATTGGGATCAGTTCCAAAACCACGACATAGCGGTAAATACATCCCCCATGCGCGTATTTTTTGAGTATGCAGCGCTGCGCTGGGCTTACTACATTGCATTAGCCAGTATGTTGCTGTTTGTTATTTACGAAGTAAAACGCCGGCAACGGATCATACCTATTGTAGACCCGTTAACCAACAGCACGCTGGAGTTTGTAAACGTAGTTGGCAAGGTTTACTATGAACAACGTGACAACGCCAATATAGCGTCTAAAAAGATCGTGTACTTTTCGGAACACCTGCGCAACACATTTGGTATAAAAGCGGGAACGTTTCAGCGCGAGTTTGTAGATCAGCTGGCAAGTAAAACCGGTATCGACGATCAGTTTGCTGATGAACTGGTGCGGTACATTAACTACCTGCTGCCACAAAGCAAGGTTACCGATCAGGAGCTTATAACATTAAACCAGTTAATAGAAAAATTTCACAAGCAATCCGGCTCATAAATGGAAAACGAAAATTTTGAACAACGTACCGATCTGGGCAGGCTCAGCAACGCTGTCGAGCAGATAAAAGCCACACTGTCTACCATTATTGTAGGCCAGCAACAGGTAATCGATTTAATTATCGCCGGGATATTGGCAGATGGCCATATACTGATAGAAGGTGTGCCCGGCGTTGCAAAAACCCTCACGGCAAAGCTTGTAGCCAAAGCTGTCGACGCGCAATATTCGCGCATACAGTTCACGCCTGACCTTATGCCATCTGATGTGCTGGGTACATCAGTATTCAACCCGCAAACAGCTTCTTTTGAGTTTAAACAGGGCCCGGTTTTTGGCAACATTATCCTGATAGACGAGATTAACCGCGCTCCGGCCAAAACACAATCGGCATTGTTTGAGGTAATGGAAGAACGCCAGGTGACCATAGACAGCCACACTTACAAAATGCATGAGCCATTTATAGTATTGGCTACGCAAAACCCGGTAGAGCAGGAAGGAACTTATCGCCTGCCGGAAGCCCAACTGGACCGTTTCCTTTTCAAAATCGAAATAAAATATCCATCACTTGAGGAAGAAATAACTATCCTTACACAACAGCATCAGCAAAAAACGCTCGAGCAGGTGAGCGAAGTTAAGCCTGTGCTCTCGGGCAGCGACATTGTTGCTTTAAGGCAGCAGGTGCGTGTGTTGTATGTAGAGCCAAAGATCCTGGCCTTTGCAGCAAGGATAGTTATAGAAACACGAAGTAACCGTTCTATCTATCTTGGCGGATCGCCACGTGCGTCTTTAGCCATTGTTAATGCGGCTAAGGCAATTGCAGCAATAAACGGCCGCGATTTTGTAACGCCAGACGATATTACATTAGTAGCAGCACCTGTGCTGAGGCACCGCATCATGCTTACGCCTGATAAAGAAATGGAAGGTGTTACGCCTGATGAAGTGATCGCTCAAATTATACAGAAAATAGAAATTCCACGCTAAGCTGTTGAAGAAGCTCATCAATCTGTTTTATACCAACTTGTTCCTGACAAGCCGCTTTTTCTTAGCGCTCTCAGCCTGTTCTGTATTCTTTTTATTCGCTTTTTTCTTTCCGTGGCTGGGCATCATACCCGAGTTAACATTTTGGTTACTGGTGTTGCTTATTCTTGTTGATGCCCTAATGTTGTACAGAGTTCGTACTGCTGTATTTGCAAAACGCCATGCTCCTGAACGCCTGAGCAACAGTGACGATAACGAGTTAGGGATTTATATCGAGAACAGGTACCCGTTCCCCATATCAGTAGGCATTATCGATGAGATTCCCGTACAGTTTCAAAAACGGGATGTTTGGTTTAAAACAACGTTGAAAGCTGGCGAACATAAGCTTATTAGTTATAGCCTAAGGCCTGTAAAAAGAGGCGAGTATGAGTTTGGCATCATCCGGGTATTTGCAAGATCGCCGATTGGCCTGTTAAGCCGCCGCCATAATTTTGAACAAGCCGAAACGCTGCCGGTATATCCGTCCTTTTTGCAGATGCGCAAATATGAACTCGTGGCCATTTCTAACCGGTTAAACGAGTTCGGCATAAAAAAGATCAGACGACTAGGGCAAAGCCGCGAATTTGAACAGATCAAGACCTATGTAGCCGGAGACGATCCGCGATCAATAAATTGGAAAGCTTCTGCAAGGCATGGCGCCCTGATGACCAATTCCTATACAGATGAAAAGTCTCAGCAGGTTTATTGCATTATAGATAAATCGCGCGTTATGAAAATGCCCTTCGAAGGTTTAAGCCTGCTGGATTATGCCATTAATGCTAGCCTGGTACTATCAAATGTCGCTTTGCTGAAGCAGGACAAAGCCGGACTGATAACGGTTGCAGAAAAAATAGGGAGCGTATTGCAAGCGGACAGAAAGCATGCGCAGATTAATAAGATACTGGAGGTATTGTACAAAGAAAAAACACGCTACCTGGAAACTAATATGGAAGCGCTGTACAGCACCATACGCAATGTTGTAAAGCAACGGAGTTTGCTGGTGTTCTTCACCAACTATGAAAGCCTGCCAGCTTTGCAACGACACCTGCCATTTCTCAAGCGGATAGCGCGGCATCACTTGTTATTGGTTGTATTTTTTGAAAACACGGAGCTAAAACACGTTACCGAGCAGCTTGCGAACGATGTGGAAAGCATCTATGTAAAAACAATTGCCGAAAAGTTTGCCTATGATAAACGCCTGATTGTAAAAGAGCTGGCGGCTAATGGCATACAATCTATACTTAGCACTCCAAAAAATCTAACCGTAACTACCATCAACAAGTACCTGGAGTTAAAAGCCCGGCAGAAGATTTAAAAAGCATCTGTCTAAAGTAATAACCTAAGCCATTCCGGGTAACTTAATGCCGGCAGCTTTTACGTCGTTAATAACTCTTTCCTGCAAGGCAATTTTGGTATGCAGAAAAAACGCAGGTTCAACCCATACCCTTATCGTAAAATGCATGCCATCGGCATCCAGCGTAAGTACGCCCACCCGCGACGCAGGTTCATCTAAAATATTAGGTGTTTGTTTAATGGCATTGTTAATGATGCCTTTTACCTGCTCTATATCTGCGCCGTAGTTCAGCTTAAAGTCAATATCCAGCCGGCGCTTGCCCTGGCGGGTAATATTGGTAATTACCTCGTTAAACAGCTTACCATTAGGTATAATAACAGTTTTGTTATCGGCTGTAAGTATCTCCGTATAGAACAATTGAATGCCCTGTACGCGACCATCCTGTCCCTGCGCTATAATATGGTCCTCCACATCAAAAGGTTTTAGAAGCAGAATAAGTACGCCACCGGCAAAGTTTTGCAGCGTTCCGGAAAGGGCAAGACCAGCAGCTACGCCTAAAGCACCTACCAGTGTAGCAAAAATGGTTATGGGGTAACCCATTACGCTAAGCACTGATATCACTAACAGCACATACAAGGCAGTAATGCTTAAACTAAGAAAGAAAGGGCGTAACGATGAATGAACCTCATGCTTGTGCATGCGGCTGGTAAGTTTTGTTCTTAAAAATTTAATGAACCATAAACCGGCGAAGAAAAGTACTATTCCTATTATGAACCGGGGGCCGTTAGTAACTAGCCAAACATGTATATCGTGGTAGAATTCTTTTAGCTCCATAGACGGGGCCAAAATTAAGGATTTTTGACTTAACTATAAATGGCCACGAAGAGCTCCGGGCCTTTAAACAGCACCCACTCCACTATCCTGCTGTGTATCTGCGTCTTCTTGTTTATCAAATGTTTCATAACATAAGCGTATGTTCAAACGCTATGCCTAAGCGTTGCTATAACAATTTGATTACGTAAAATTGTTAATTAGCGCTACAATGAGGTCTAAACCTGCCAGTACAGCCTCAAAACCTATATTTAACTCAGCTCCTACAATAGCAAAAAACATACAAACAAAAAACCCTGTACACTTTTGTGTACAGGGTTTAATATAGGTTTTCTATTCCCGTTAGGGTTTAGAGGGTATTACATCATGCCGCCCATGCCGCCGCCGCCCATTGGAGGCATACCAGCACCACCTTTGTCGTCTTCCGGCTCATCAGCAAGAACACACTCGGTAGTTAACAGCATTGAAGCAATAGAAGCTGCGTTCTCTAATGCTACACGGCTTACTTTAGTTGGGTCGATAACACCGGCGCCAATTAAGTTTTCGTAAACATCGGTACGTGCGTTGTAACCAAAGTCGGCGGTGCCTTCTTTAACTTTCTGCACAACTATAGAACCTTCGATACCTGAGTTCTGGCAGATCTGACGAAGAGGCTCTTCAATAGCGCGACGGATGATCTGGATACCAGTGTTCTCGTCGTCGTTAGCACCTTTCAATTCAGTTAAAGCAGCAACAGCGCGGATGAAGGCTACGCCACCACCTGCAACTATACCTTCTTCAACAGCAGCACGGGTTGCGTGCAATGCATCGTCAACACGGTCTTTTTTCTCTTTCATTTCTACTTCAGAAGCTGCGCCAATGTATAATACAGCTACACCACCGCTTAATTTAGCAAGGCGTTCCTGTAATTTTTCTTTGTCGTAGTCTGATGTAGTGTTCTCAATTTGAACACGGATCTCACCAACACGGGCTTTGATCTGCTCAGCATCACCAGCACCATTAACGATGGTAGTGTTATCTTTATCAACAGAGATTTTTTCTGCCTGGCCTAACATGCTCAGGTCCGCGCTTTCCAGTTTGTAACCGCGTTCTTCAGAGATTACGGTACCACCGGTTAGGATAGCAATGTCTTCCAGCATAGCTTTACGACGGTCGCCAAAACCAGGAGCTTTAACAGCTGCAACTTTCAGTGAACCACGGATCTTGTTTACTACTAATGTAGCCAGTGCTTCGCCATCAAGGTCTTCAGCAATGATCAATAGTGGCTTGCCGGTTTGTACTTGTTTCTCCAGGATAGGAAGTAACTCTTTCATTGAAGAGATCTTCTTGTCGTAGATAAGGATGTATGGGTTATCCAGTTCTACTTCCATCTTGTCAGAGTTGGTTACGAAGTAAGGAGATAAGTAACCACGGTCAAACTGCATACCTTCTACAGTTCTAACTTCAGTTTCTGTACCTTTTGCTTCTTCAACAGTAATAACACCGCTGGTGCCAACTTTCTTCATAGCGTCAGCTATCATTTCGCCAATAACTTCATCGTTGTTAGCAGAAATAGAAGCTACTTGTTTGATCTTGCCGAAATCGTCGCCAACATCTTGTTTTTGTGAACGCAGGTTCTCAACAACAGCAGCAACTGCCTTGTCAATACCGCGTTTAAGGTCCATTGGGTTTGCGCCGGCAGCAACGTTTTTAATACCCGCTGTAACAATAGCCTGAGCTAATACAGTTGCAGTAGTAGTACCGTCACCCGCAATGTCAGCAGTTTTTGAAGCTACTTCTTTAACCATCTGGGCACCCATGTTTTCAACAGGGTCTTTCAGTTCAATTTCTTTTGCTACAGTTACACCGTCTTTAGTTACTGATGGTGAACCAAATTTCTTGTCGATAATTACGTGACGGCCTTTAGGACCTAATGTAACCTTTACTGCATTTGCCAGGATATCAACACCGCGTTTTAGAGCGTCGCGGGCTTCTACGTTATATTTTACTTGCTTAGCCATTTTATTAAAATGTTTGAATTAGTGAATTAATGATTTAGTGAATGTTTTTAATTGCTGTTTATCAGTCAATCGTTAATCACTTATTGGTTAAAAACAGCGTAAATGTCAGATTCGCGCATGATCAGATACTCCTTACCGTCAACAGAGATCTCGGTACCGGCGTATTTACCGTATAATACTTCGTCGCCAACTTTAGTGGTCATTGGGATAAGTGTACCTGTGTTGTCGGCATATTTACCCGGGCCTACCGCTACAATAGTTCCTTTTTGTGGTTTCTCCTGAGCAGTTTCAGGAATGTAAATACCAGAAGCGGTCTTAGTTTCGGCAGCAGCAGCCTGCACGACTACCCTGTCTGCACTTGGTTTAATGTTTAATGACATAGTACTAACTATTTTGATTTATAATATTAAGTTTTCGCTGTAGTGTTATCATCAACTATGCCAAGCAGCAAAAATGTGCGCAAATGGCATTTTTTATGATGTATTGGCAGTTATGTTAATGCGAGGTTAAGTCATGAGCGCTAACAAGAATGCACTTGTGTCATGCTGTCAGGCAATGGTCATCAACAAAAAAGGCCTTGAATATTCAAGGCCTTTCTAAAGTTTTATTGATACTTATAATTACGGTTTCTTAGGAGCCGGAGTTGTAGCCGGTGTAGTTGGTAGGTTGATTGGTGCTGCCGCAGGTGCTGTATTTGCAGGTTTAGAAGCTTTCTTGATCTGCTCCATTAAAGCAGGATCTTCTGAACGCTGGCCACCGCCACCTTTAACCGATACGTTAATAACAAGTGATAATACCATTATGGCTATTGCTAAAACCCAGGTACCTTTTTCCAGGAAATCACCGGTTTTCTGCACACCCATTAACTGAGATGAGCTGGAAAAATTTGAAGATAAACCGCCGCCTTTAGGGTTTTGGATTAACACGATGAATCCTAAAAGGACACATATGATGATGGTAATGATTATTAATAATGAAGCCATTTATATTGTTATTAATTGGTCTTTTTTTCTAATTGTTCAATCTGGGCTGCAAAGTAAAGCTTTTTTTCCGGAATCTTCAACATCAATTTTTTATAAGTAGCTATGGCTTTATGATATAGCATCTGGTCGCTGTAGATGCGTGCCAGCGTTTCTGTTACTAACGCATCCTGATCTTCGGAGCTCTTTTTCGCCTTATTTTCATTATCCAATTTGTCTGCAGATAATGGTTTTATCTGCGGATCTGTCTGTATAAAGCGCTCGATAATTACATCTTCCTTCTTGTTGTGATCGAACTCCACCTTTGGCGGATCAACAATACCAATGCTGCTAACCGATGTGAGATTCACAATATTTTCGAAATATTGCTGCTGCAACTCATCACCTGAAGCTTTTTTTGACTCCTGCATAGTCGCTTCAGCCTGTGCTGCCGAGTTAACCGGCTCAGCATAAGGCTGGATTATCGATGCATGCTCCTTACGGGTTTTATCCAGCCACCACAGGAAGCTGTACGGCATTGTGTCGTCGTTATAGCGTGCAACTGCAGGCTCCGGTTCAATTGGTTTGGACTCCTCGGTTGCTGCTTGAGGGCTTTTAGGCTCTTCTACCGCGTCTTCGGATGGTTGTTGAGCGGGACTTTCAGGCTCTGCTTGATCGACATCCTCTGCTACAACCGCGAAACCTGTACGTAACTCATCCAGCTTTTTATCAAAGGAAAGATAGTCGGTAGCTGCTATGTTGCCATATATAAGCCGCTCCGTTTCAGCGTCAAATGCAGGCGGATTGACTGGCGACGCGGGTACCTCCTCAATTTCAGGTGTCTGCTCACCGGTTTCTTCTGTATCCAAAGCGAACTTATTGGATAATCCCGCAATGCCGATCTCATCTATGCTGACGATCTCGTCATACACCTCGTCATCTATCTCATCTTGTTTATGAAAAACATTCTCTACAGGGTAGTTGGCGGGTACCTCAATTGGCTCTACAGGATTTAAGCCAATAGCTTCCATCTCATATGCAGACAGCGAATGATCGTATGTAGGAATATTGAACTCACTTGACGCAGGAATAGAGAAGGTTGGTGTAGGCTCCTCCTCCAGAACACTTTCAGGCTGGTGAAACGTTGCTTCCCAAATACCCTCATGCCCCATCGTTTCAGTATTGCTGAAGGTTTCGTCCTCAACTACAGGTTCTGCCAGTTTAGACATATCCCACGGGTTGCTTTCCTCTTCTTCCTGCTCGCCAACTGGTGGTGCAGGTTCCTGATAAGGCACCTCGACAGGTTCAACGTTCTGTTGTTCTTCAGGCTCGTTAGCTACTGCTTCCTCAACATGCTCTGGTAAAGCTGGTGGCAATTCTTCAATTGCCGGCTCTGTTGGTACAACTTCCTCCTGTGCAGGAGCTTCCGTAACCATCAGGCTTTCTTCTGCAGCAACAGGCTCGTCGCTTACCGGGGCTTCTTGCGTAGCTTCCGGTTCGACAACAACCTCAGTGGTGACTGATGCTGTTGATTCCGCCGGTTCACTGCTGTTTAGCGATTTATTGATGCGATCCCTGGAGACAGGTAAAAGGCTGTCCGGGTCGTTTATGATCTTGTAAAGGGTTGAAGGGGTGAAATAAACCGAAGCTTTAGCAAGGTCTGAGGGTTCGCCGGTACGGGCGTATAGCATTTGCAGCAGTCCGCTTTGCGGGTTGTCCTGCACCAAACGCTCAAGCGCCTGCCTTTGCTGCTGCCCGTTCTCTGCCGGGTTGGCAAGCAGCTCCCACAAAATCTCCTTATATCTGTTCTCCAAGTTTTGATCCACCTGCCCTAAAACTACAAATTGCTTACCAATTATTAAAAGCCCTGTTGAAAATATCGTCGGTAAGCTGCTTGTTTATCTCCTGTATAAGCTGCTGCTCTTGTGATGATATATCGCCCGTGAAATCTCTGGATTTTGTAAACGACTCCTCAAAATTATACTTTTTATTGGCATCGTAAGTGTATTTAACGCTAACCGTAATAGTTAAACGGCTGGCGCCTGCTATTGGTGGGTTGTTAGGATTAGTTGCCTGGATAGATACCGGTGCTATGCTGTAGCCGGTTATCGCGCCGGAGAACGTAGCGTTTGATTCGCCACGAACAATGCTTATACTGGTTTGCGTACGAATCCTGTTCTTAAGCGACTCGGTAAACTGCTGGCTAAGAGTTGGTACCACCAGTTGTGCATTGTTCTCAAAGAATTGTACGTTAACCGTCTTAAGATCATCAGGGATGGTAGCGCCGTTAAGGGATATTTTATAAGAGCACGAATTGAACACCAGCACTACAGCCGCTAATAACAAACTAGTCAGGAAAACCCTTTTACGCATTTGGTGAGGTTATAAATTAAGTTCTTTAATCTTGCGGTACAGTGTACGTTCTGATATGCCCAGCTCATTTGCGGCAAGCTTGCGTTTGCCCTTGTGCTTTTTCAAAGCCTTACGTATCAGGTCCGATTCTTTATCAACCAGCGACAACGATTCTTCTACTTCTTCCGCATCGTGCGTAATATGGAAAGCATCATTGTTGTTGCCGTTGTTGGCCGCGTTGTTATTAACGGGCTGTTGCAAAGTAAATTGTGGCTCGGTATGGTTGTTTACAGGCAATTCAATATCCCTGTATAACTGGTTAAGCGTTTGTGTATGGTTGGCGTAGTTTGGCGATACACCCCCATGCTCAATAATATCTGCAACCAGCTTTTTAAGCTCGACCATATCCCGCTTCATGTCAAACAACACCTTGTAAAGAATGTCCCTTTCAGAAAAATCTTCCTTTGGTTGCGCATCCAAACGCATTGGTAAATTGCTGCGGCTGGCTTCATGCGGTATATACGTTAACAGGGTCGGCGCTGTAATTACCCGGTCGCGTTCCAGAACGGCCAACTGCTCGGCCATGTTCTTTAGCTGGCGCACGTTGCCGGGCCACGAGTAGTTGATCAGCACCTGCTGTGCCTCATCATCAAGCTGAATAGGCGGGGTGCGGTATTTATCGGTAAAGTCTGCCGTGAATTTCCGGAACAACAAGAAGATATCTTCTTTACGGTCGCGCAAGGGTGGTATGCGCAACGGCACGGTATTTAAACGATAGTACAGATCCTCGCGAAACTTCCCTGCCTTTACCGCGTCGTACACATCTACGTTGGTAGCTGCAATAACACGCACATTGGTTTTCTCTACTTTGGATGACCCAACACGGATGTACTGCCCCGATTCCAAAACCCTTAGCAGGCGGGCCTGTGTACCCAGTGGCATCTCGGCAATCTCATCTAAAAAGATGGTACCGCCGTTAACTGTTTCAAAGTAGCCTTTACGTTCGCCAACGGCGCCGGTGTAAGCGCCCTTTTCGTGACCGAACAGTTCAGAGTCGATAGTACCTTCAGGTATTGCGCCGCAGTTCACGGCAATGAACGGCCCGTGCTTGCGCGGGCTCATCTGGTGAATAATATGCGAAAATACTTCCTTACCACTGCCGCTCTCCCCTGTTATTAAAACAGAAATGTCGGTTGGTGCAACCTGGTTGGCTATAACTATAGCCCGGTTAAGCAAAGGCGAATTGCCAATTATCCCGAAGCGTTGTTTTATTTCTTGTACTTCCATACCCCCCAGCCCCCTAAAGGGGGAGTTTTTGTGTGTATTTTATTCTATATAGATATTTTCCCTTTATTTACGTCCAATGCGGACGTAACTCCCCTTCAGGGGGTTTGGGGGATAATCCTTCCTATCAGCGTAGCTGTTGTGCAGCGCTCTACCAGCACGTTGGCGTACTGCCCTGGTTTGTAATCTTCATGAACAGGGAAAACCACCATAGCGTTCTTATCACTGCGGCCGGCGTAGTCGTTGTTTGATTTTTTGGAAAAACCCTCTATCAGCACACGCTCAATCCTGCCCAGTGATTCCTGCATACGTACGTAAGAATACTGCTGCTGCTTGGCAACCACCTCTTTTAGCCTGCGGTGCTTCACCGCCTCCGGTATATCATCAGCATAACGCTTTGCGGCTAAAGTGCCGGGGCGCTCGCTGTACATAAACATATAAGCAAAGTCGTACTTAACGTAATCCATCATGCTCAATGTTTCCTGGTGCTCTTCTTCCGTTTCGGTGCAAAAACCGGTAATGATATCCGTTGAAATGGCACAGTTGGGGATAATGCGACGGATCGCGTCTATCCTGTTAATGTACCAGTCGCGGGTGTAAGTACGGTTCATCAGTTCCAGCACACGGGTATTACCGCTTTGTACCGGCAGGTGTATGTAGTTGCAAATATTGTCGTACCTGGCTATGGTATACAGCACCTCATCAGTAATATCCTTCGGGTGCGACGTAGAAAAGCGCACACGCAGGTCGGGGTGTATCAATGCAACCATTTCCAGCAGGCTGGCAAAATTCACTACCTGTACTTCGGCTCCTGCTGTAAGTGCTTCACCATCTTCTGCAGTTGTAGCACTCCACTTATAAGAATCCACATTTTGCCCCAATAGCGTAACCTCACGGTATCCCTTATCAAAAAGGCTTTTGCATTCTGCTACTATAGAGTGTGCATCACGGCTGCGTTCGCGGCCGCGGGTGAAAGGCACCACACAAAATGAACACATATTATCGCAACCGCGCATAATAGATACAAAAGCGTTGATGCCATTTGTATTCAAACGAACAGGGCTTATATCGGCGTAGGTTTCTTCGCGGCTTAGCAAAACATTTACCGCCCGCTGCCCTCCGTCAACCTGCTCTATAAGGTTTGGCAGATCGCGGTAAGCGTCAGGGCCTACAACTACGTCAACCAGTTTTTCTTCTTCTAAAAACTTTGCCTTTAAACGCTCGGCCATACAGCCCAGCACCCCTACTACCATGCCCGGGTTTTTAAACTTAGCACCGGCAAATTCCTTTAAACGGTTGCGTACGCGTACCTCTGCGTTCTCCCGTATAGAACAGGTATTTATGAAGATAACGTCGGCATTGTTAAAGTCCTGCGTGGTTTCAAAACCTTTATCAGCCAGTATCGAAGCCACTATCTCGCTATCGCTAAAGTTCATGGCACAGCCATAGCTTTCTATGTAAAGCTTACGGCCGTTGTGCTTACCGTTCGGCTCTAAAACAAGCGCTTCACCCTGCCTGCTCTCATCGTGCGCCTTATCCTGTATTAAAAGCTCCATTCGTAAATTGAAAATTTTTGAACCGCAAAAATACACATTTTCATCAAAAGAATGACAGATTGTCAGCGAGTGGTAACAAATTAATGTTTGTGTTGTTATAACTCTGAATTACAATAAGCCATACAATGGAAGAACAAGTCCCGGAAAAAAAACGTGTACGAAAATGGCCTTTTATATTGCTGGGGATAGTGGCGGTATTGGCTATTGGTGTTTACTATGCATACAACAAATATGTTGCACAAGACCGCTGGAAGCCTTATTTACAGCAGGAGTTAAAGTCGCTTATTTTAAAGACGACCGATAGCCTTTATAGTATAGATTATTCTGACTTTGATCTGAATATCGCCTCCGGCGATGTAACGCTTACCGATTTTAGACTAAAGCCGGATACCAATGTTTACCTGAAAATGGTAGCCGAAAAAAAAGCGCCAGACAATCTGTTCACCTTAAGGGTAAAAAAATTATCGATTAAAAACCTGGGCGCTAAAAAAGCTTATAAAGAGAAGATACTCAACATAAAAGATATTACGATAGAAAAGCCTAGTTTAACTGTAGTAAATAAACGCTTTAGTTTTAACGATACGGTAAAAGTGGGTAAGCCCAAAAGCCCGTACGAAATCGTCAAGAAAACATTTAAGCAGCTGCGGATAGACTCTATCGCATTGAAGGACATTAGCCTGAACTATATCAACAGGAGCGATGGGGCACCAAAAAGTACCGCTTTAAAACATTTGGACATCAATATTTCCGACGTACTTATAGATTCCCTGTCCGGCCTGGACCCGAACCGGTTTTATTACACCAAAGGGGTAGATGTAACCATAAAGAACTATGCGGCACTTACCGGCAATAAACTTTATAAAATATCGCTGAAGAAGATCTTCTTCTCTACCGCAAAACGATTAATTGTACTTGACAATGTTGCGTACACCCCACTTTACAGCCGAAGGGGCTTTTACCGTAAAACAGGCAAACCAGGCGAACGCTACACGATAAGCTTTAAACAAATTGCCATTAACGACATAGACCTGCAACGCTTCCTGCGCGATCAAAAGCTTTATGCAGGTGTTTTAAATGTTAAGGATGGCAACGTAGAAATATACAACAATAACAAGTACAGGGGGCCTAAAACAATAAAGATAGGCAAGGATCCTCACCAGGCCTTGCAACGCGTTTCGTTAGATATGCGCCTGAAACGCCTTAATATTAAAAGTACAGATATAAAGTACCTTGAGGCTGATGCTACAACAGGAATTACAGGTGAGATTCTGTTTAAGAATACCGACGGGGTGATCATGAACCTTACTAATGATCCTTCCGAAAAAAAGATAAACCCGGTAATGACAGCTCACATAAACACCCGCTTTATGAATGCCGGCAACCTGAATGTGAACTTCAGGTTTAACCTGAACGCCAAAGATGGCTCATTTAATTACAACGGCACGCTTGGCAAGTTTAACGGGCAGGTGCTTGATAAGCTGGTTAAGCCGCTGGCGCTGGTGCATGTGAAATCGGCAGATATTGACAGGCTTCACTTTAATGTAAATGCCAATAACTACCGGGCGAAAGGCCAGCTGGAGTTCTACTACCATAATTTAAGCGTAGATCTGTTGAAAAAGCAGGAGGGTGTTAAAGAACTGCAACGCCAGGGATTGATCTCGCGCGTGGCAAACACCTTTTTTATAGATAACGATAACCCGTCTAAAAATGGTAAATTCAGGCCGGGGCCAATTAACGTCGCCCGCGATCCGCATACCTCCTTCTTCAGCTTTTTATATAAAGGCTTGCTCGACGGGTTAAAGCCAAGCGTGGGCTATGATAAAAAGAACGAGAACTTTGTAAACCAGACCGTTGCACAGGTAACCAGCGTGCTTGATAAGTTTAAACAATTTAAAGAGAACCGGAAAAAACGCCGTGAAGAACGCAAAAAAGAAAAAGCGTTGAAAAAGGCTGCCGACGAAAAAGAAGAAGCTGCTAAAAAATTGAAAGAGGCACAGGAAAAGGCCGGAAAAGAAAAACAAAAGGCAGCAGAAAAGGCCGCTAAAGAAAAAGAAAAACAGCAAAATGGCGGGTAAATTAATCAGGCATAAATGGCAAAAGGTACTTCTTATTGTATTTACAATTTTACTGCTGCTGGTATTAATACCCGCGTTGCTAATAAACCACTACTGGTCGCCTATCTTGTCTGACAAGGTAAAAACCGCTATACTGGAAAAAACCGACAGCCTTTACCGGGTAGACTACACCAACGCCAGTCTTCATATTCTAAAAGGCGAGGTAATATTTTATGATATTACCTTAACGCCCGACACGACAGTTTACCGCCGAAAAGTAAAACAGGGGTTTGGACCAAACAACCTTTACAAGCTGCATGTGAAACGGCTGGTGGTATCGCACATACACCCTTTTACCCTATACTTTAAAAAAAAGCTGGACATTAGCAGAATAACGTTAAGCGCTCCCGAGCTGGAAGTAAGCTACAACCCGGTGCGGCAGCGCGACACCACGACCAAGGATAAGCGCACGCTATGGCAAAAAATATCCAAATCTCTAAAGCTGATACATGTTGGCGAGATATACCTTAACGATGTGCAATTTAAATACAAGGATTACTCCGGATCGAAGCTGCAGGTATCTCAGTTAAAAGAGCTCAACCTAAAAGCTACCGACCTGTTGATAGACTCGGCTACACAGACAGACCGCAGCAGGCTGTTGTACTGCGCAGACATTGGCGCCGAGGTGTACAATTATACCGGCAAATCTGCCGATGGGCTTTATACTTATCATGTAAAATCGGCAAAGCTGTCTACACAAACATCAGCGTTAACACTGGAAGATGTGAACCTTAAACCAATTAACCCGAAAATGTTCTTTGACGACAGCCAGCAAGACAGGTTTACCCTGCACTTTGACACTGTACAGCTTAAGCGGTTTGATTTTTTGACGTACCACAAGTTTCACACTTTTAACACGGCTAATTTGATCCTGACCAAAGGCTCGTTTTCTGTGTACAGCAATCCGAATGCGGCTATCAAAAAAACCGACCGGATAGTTACCTTTCCCCAGTACGGACTAAAAACCATTAAGGCAGCTATAAACATTGACACGCTTAGGCTGCGGCATATTGATGTTTACTATAACGAGTTTGGCAAGCAGTCGAAACAACGGGGATATGTCGCCTTTAACAATACAAACGGCACCATTACCAACATCACCAACAATAAAGACAGTCTTGCTATAAACCACCGTGCCGTAGCATTGCTCACCACTACCTTTATGAACCAGGGCAAAATGCGCCTTAAGTTTGCGTTCAACCTTACCGATCCTGCTTATGGTTACAGCTACAGCGGGCATTTGGGTGCGGTATCTATGCCTGCAGTTAACCCGGCTACTATGCCGCTTGCCATGGTAAAGATCACCTCAGGCCAACTAAACAGCCTCGACTTTGATATTAACAGCACCAGCAAGGTATCTACAGGTAAAGTAACGCTGTTATATAACAACCTCAAGATAAAGATGCTTAAGGCCGACACCATTAAGACCTATAAGAATAAAACGCTGGCATCTCTCTTTGTAAATTCGCTCATCATCAAACACGATAACCCCGACGATGGGGAAGCGGTCCCAAGATCAGCCAATGTTAAGTTCGTGCGGCCGTACAATTTCCCATTCTTTAAAACGGTATGGCAAACGCTCTTCAGCGGCATTAAGCCCAATGCAGGCGTAGGCCGCGCAAAGGAAGAACAGGCTTTAAAAGAAATGGACAAGCACGACAAGAAAGTAAAAGAGCGTGCCCTGAAAAAAGCTGAAAAAGCCAAAAAGAAAGCTGAAGAAGAAGCCAAAAAAGCCCGCGAAGAACTGGAGAAAAAACGTAAAGAAGCAGCAAAAAAACGCCAGAAAAATTAGCTCTCCCAGGCACCCGTTTTCACCTGTAATAAAAACCCTGTTTGCAAATATATTTTAATTTAGCCGTGTAAAACGGTGTGGTTTTTAAAGGTTGCTGCGTTACTTTAAAGCGAAAAAGCGCCATATAGGTGTGATCAGGGGCGTTTTTCAAAGGTTTTACGCCAGGTGTTCAAAAACGTAAATTCCGCCTGGCACACAAAAAAAGCTGAACACTTTTGAACACCCGGATGCTTTTGACCGCTTACTGCAGCAGCAGTTTTAAGTTGATACCAAAGTTGGTAAAGGACGTATTGAACGTTTGCGAAGTATAAGGCTTGGTAATGTTGCTATCGTAGAAAATATTCAAGTTAAAACGCTGGTTAACCACATAGTCTATTGATGGGCGCATGGTGATGTTCTTGGCACCCGATGATATTTCAGCCTCTTCTATATCGGCACGGTAAATCAGGGTTTTATTGTCGCGCACTGCAACATCTAGCTTAAAGTTGATGTCGTTATTAGCCTTGCCACCAAACAAGCCAAACGGCATCCTGAAGTTTTTAGGACGATAGCCAAATCCAAATACAACAATGTTCTCGGTTTGCTGCGCCAGCTGGCTGTTCAGCAAGCTCAAAGCCAGCGACCTGCTCTTGCGGAATTCCAGGTTGGCTGTCATACTGTTCTTAAAGCGAACATCGGCACCAAGCAATGGAACAAACTGTTCAAATATGCTCACTTGGGTCATTTGGTAAAACGGCAGGAAGTCGCCATTAACATCCCGTGAGGCTACCCCGCCATTAAGTTTCTGGTATTGCAATAAAGTGGTGTAACCATTAACGTTGTAAGACGACCGGTAGCCATGGCGGATATCAAAGGAATCGAACAGTTCTGTAAAGAAGGGCATCTTGCCAAAACCATTATAAGTAACCTGCCAATTGGGAATAGGTATCCCCGGAAACTGGTTGAGCGATGTGCTGCTAGCGCTCTTACCGGTATATGCCGCCAGGAAAGCGGGTATTAAAACATTCTGCGAATTGGGCCCGTAGCCGTCAGAGAAGCCACCGACCTGTCCCGCAGAGTTCGGGTTTGTTACCCCAAGTCTTTTGGATATAACAGCCCTGTTCTCCAAAAATTGCTGGAAAGTTGAAGATTTGTTACTGATGCCCGAGGTGCTGCTAAAAGCGGTACCTAATGATAATATAGAAACACTGTACGTACCTGATGTTACCGGGCTCAGGTTCTCAATGCTATTGGTAACGGTGGAATATTTAAAGTTAGTTTGATAGTTTTTGTCCTGGGTTTTAAAGCCAATTAATTCAATCCTGAGGTCTTTAACAGGTTCTATAATACTCCGCAGGCGTATGTCCTCATTAAATGTTTTTACGAATAGCTGGTTCTGCAAGGTGTCTGAAGTTATCCAGCCATTGGAAATCGCCTCGCTTCTGATATCCGCCTGGCTGCCCAGCAAGAAACCTATGCCCGGGGCATCGTAAGTAAAGTCCTGCCCAAAAAAGTTGGAGTGCGGCAGATAACCCGGCAGGAAGGTACCTTCAGTACGGGTATAAGTGCCACTGATGTTTTTAATTCCCGTAACAATCCCCAGCAAGAATTTCCCTACACCGCCTTGATCGCCATTGTTGTTTCTACGTAATGCAGCAAACTTATTGTAAAAACTGTTAAAATTAAGTGTTGGGTTAAGCTGAACCGTACGCGAGTTTTGTATGCTGTTACCCACATTATAATCGGGATTATTAATGGCAAATTCCGGCTGGCTTTGCCAGTTAAAATGCGTGCTGTATCTGGCTACTAAAGCAGTCCAATCTAAACCTGGTATTTTGTTTATAGGGGTGGTGTAGTTAAAGTTAATAGTGTGATTATAGTTTGTAGTACGCCCTAACCGCATTAAGTTTTGCCATAAGGTATCTCGTTTAAGCCCGTTAACCCGGCCCGCAGGTTCATCGACTACTGAAAGATTAGTAGCATCTATATCCATCTGCAGCGACTTAGACAGGTTCCAACCAATGCCATATACTCTGGTAATATTAAAGTTCTTGTTAAAGGTTGTTGGTATAGGAATAAAGTTATTCGGATCGTTGTTACGCAGTGTGTTTTCTGAATAATACCGATCGAAGTTGATGCTGAAGTTTAATCGTGAGGGTAGCAAGCTGAAGTTAAAGTCTCTAGCCAGTGCCAGCAGATTGCTTTTGATAACCTTCTGCAGCGGGGAGTAATATTTGGGCTGGTTACTGTAATTGTAAGCGAGGCTTACCCGGTAAGTTTTGGCCAAGTCGTTCTCTACTATAAAGTCGTGGTGAGTGTACTCAGTATAGGCATAAGTAGCATTGAAGTTTTCTACGTCCCATACGTGTACAGGTGCTGTTGGATTGGTACGTTCTTTATGTACATTGGTAAGGTTGATGCTTTTACGCATGGTATAATCTACCGATACATTTTTAATGGAGTCTCTCGCTTTACTGTTGGGCGCTGCTGCCAGAGTTTTCTTTAGTTCCACATCAGGAGATTGCGGGTCGTATTGCGGGGTTGCAACCTGGTTGCTCACATTGATGTAAGCCGGTATCTTAATACCGCTTTTCGCCGGAAAGAACTTGCCCAGTTCTACACTACCAGAAATATCATACAACTGATTATCGCTTCTGCTGCGTTCGCTTACACGGGAATCAAGCGACCCAAAACCAACTGTACTTTTACTGCCGGATACTGTTATGTTAGCAAAGTCCGCAAGCGCCACATCAGCCCTTGCAGTAGCCGCCCAGCCGCCGCGCTGATCAAATTCTGTAAGGCGTAATTCATCAAACCATACTGTTCCGCTTTTGTCTAGGCCATCGTCGGTGCCTGCATTTGTTGGCTTATATGGGTTGCGCACACCTAACATTATCGTACGCAAGCGGCTTAAATCCGGCTGGCCTTTAATCGTGACTTTGTTTACACCATCGGTATAAACAAAAGGTGTGGTAAATGGCCACGGTTGTCCATTCAGCTTCGCATTGTTCCGTGCCACCTTGGCGTTAGTTAATACATCCAGTGTTAAGTTCAACTCGTTTGCTGCAGGCCATATAGCACCCGGATCGCGTGTGCCTGGTTGGGTAACTGCAAGTGGTATCTCGTACTCGTAATAGTTATCCTGATAATCAACTCCTAACCTTACAAAAGCGTTAACATCATTATCCCTCAGCTGATCGCCTTCTGCGTGAACGAACATTTGGATTTTCTTGTAAGATCTAAGATCATTAAAGAAAGTGCGGAACGCGGCCCTTGAATAACCATCGCGCAGGCTGCTCACTTTTAGCGAGAGCGATTGCTCATTCAGCTTGGTATCTGTTTGCAGGTTATTGTAGTTGCGCTGGCGATTTATACCGGGGGGAACTACGTACGGGATAGGCGTGCGATTACCGTTCTCCTCTATATTTACAGCCTGAACATCTAGCGAAGAACCATCAATGGTTGGATTTGGTATAGATGGGTCTGCAATAATATTAAGTGGATTATTCTCAGCATTAAAGCCGCGCCATTCGCCACGTACCAATTGCATGGTTGCAAAACGGAGGATAGAGGTATCTGCAAAGTTGGTCATGAACATCCGCATGAACCTGATCGCTTTAAAATCCTGGATGTTGCCAACCTTGCTTTGATAGTCAGTAATAGGTATCCTGAATTGATACCACGTAACTGCTTCGGTTTGTCCGTTTGCCAGTTTGATGTTTGAGGTTACTTTGTCGCTTATAAAGTTTTGCCCAACCTGCATATCCTGAGGGCGAATTGACACTCTGTACTGGAAGTACTCGTCGGTCTGGCTCATGTTATTGTCACGATTAATATCCTCGCCATCTGGCAGCGAGGTTGATGCTGACGTTTGCAAGCCTAATTCCGCCTGCGATTGCTCAGCCGTTTTTGAGTTGCCCTCCGCACCGTTGTAGCGACTATAACGCTCGAGTATGCTTGCCCGCGCCTGATCAAGTTCGGGCCCCTGGTAATAACGATAATCATCTGAGGAAGGGTCAGCAGTTAACGCTGTGGCAGCCTGCGGACTTAATACAGCTTTTGCCTGGTTTACAACACTGGCGAACTTTGTTGCTTCATCGGCATCGTTTAATCCGTCCAAGCCTACGTCCTGCAGTTTTCTTGAATCGGGGTTGTTGTCGAAAGCATTGATAACCGGCTGTAATCTTGATACCCGTCCCCAAACTGTTTCGTCGGTTTTGTCGGTGCTACCATCAACAGGTAAACTGTTCTCCAGACTTTTGCGTCCGTCTTTAAGGATGTCTTCTGATACACTTCCCAGATTAAAGTAAAGGTCCCCGCCTTGTGATGCCGGTTTATAGATAAAAGGATCTAACATCCAAAACTCTATATATCCCACATTAAGCGACTCAAAGTCGTTCGTCTCTAATTTGCGGAAAATACCTCCCCAACGGTTTCGTGGGTTCTGCAGTGTTCCGTCAGGGTTAAGTCCCGTTGTAGTGTAGTTGTACTGCCCACGAACAGTAGGGTAAAAAGCCAGGTTAAGTGTTGCTAATGTTAATGGCTGCCCGGTTACCGACTGCTTATAAGGGAATACTTCCTGCTCTATTACCTGCCTGCTGTAATGGTTGGACAGGTCGGCACGGTTAATAGGTATATTCCCTGCATTAGTATAGAATATCGGGTCTATGTTGTAAAAGGCTAGTCGCGCCCTATTATATCCATAACTCAGATCATTAAACAACTGTGCTTCGCTGAACATTTGCGGTGTGCCGGATATCTGCCAGCTTATAGCACTTTTTATGTCGATAATGGATCGACTGTTCTCAAAATCATCAAGGTACGATGTGCCGTTCTTTGATCCGGCAAAATTCAACGCGCCAGGGCTCCCGGGCATCAGCTTAGCAAACTCACCACTCAGATTTATGGTAGAAGGCGCCTTGGTATTAATCAGTGGTATTTTATCTACCAGCTTTGTAAGAAACCGCGAATTAGAGCTATAATTTGCATCAAAACCCAGAATGGAGTTAGAGATAGACTCTTCGCCTACTAATTCGTTCTGAGTAATGGGTTGCTCGGTCAAATGCATAAAGGTCGCCCCAAGTGCCAGCTTGTCGCTATAACGGTAGTCTAGCCTGGTTCCGTAAAGCGACTTTTGCTGAACGCCGAAAAGCTCATTATTTTCAATTTTGATGTTGATGGGTTGCCCGGAGGCAAGGAGTGCCTGGTTAAGCACCCTTATACGGCCCGAACTATAATCAACTGTATAATCGGAGCCCTCGCTCAGTTTTAGATTACCGGCAGTTACCACTACCGATCCCTGCGGAATATTAACCGCATTTAACTGATATTCTGATCCCTGAGTGGAAGTGTACGTTCCTTTTATCAAATAGCGGTTTAATTTGGGGAAAAATTGCTGTGCGATTGCTTTTGTAGAGTCGTATAGTGGTTGGTAAACGTATCGGCTTACCAGATCTTGTTCGGTAGGGGTAAACTGTTTGGCAAGGTCAGACCCAAATGGTTCCAATACCGGGAACATAATACGGCCATTTTGCGAGTCGATTGTTATACCTTCCAAAAAGTCGAAATAGCCATCGGGCCGTTTATCGCTTTGTTGGTCTAAGTTATCTAAACCAGTAAGTTGCAGCCAGCGTTTGCTCCTGGTGTTCTGCCCCTCATCCATAATGGTTTTCTCGATACCCGACTTATCATCCAAGCGGCTAACATTTAACCTGAAATTGTTTGGACTGATACCAAATGCGCCTAAAGAATAGATGTTTTTCATCATCAAATCCCATGTTGGCAGGTTGGTTTTAAGCAGCTCATTCTTTAAGAGCTTTACAAAAAGCGTTTTGGGTGTCGCAGGATCTACGGCTACATCGCTGCTGAACTCTCCCACCTGGTACTGCACGCCATTGTAAGAGTATTGGTACGCCACGGCAAGTACTTCATCATTGTTAAGAGGATAGTTTAGCGATATATAACCCAGTTGTGGGCTAAGCGTATATTCTTTACCCTGAACCAACTTGCGTGCGTAGGTTAACTTGGCATAGTTATCTGTAGCTCCGGTTGTTCTGAAATAATTGGCAACATCGTTAGAATTAGTGGTGCGGGCACTCGCAGGCAGGTTTTGCAAAAGCGAGTTAGATTGTTGGGTGAAGCCTGGCCCCTGGAAACCTGCAGGTAAGCCGCTAAAACCAGGGCCACCTTGTACCAATGCTGTGTTGTAAGGCCTGTTCTCACCAAGATCGAGAAACGCTAATATATCGCGACTATCCGTAGTTACGTTGGTGCGGTTGGTTGTCCAAACCTCAATTTTGGTGATGGTGATATTGGAGCTAATGATAGGAATATTGGCCAGTGCTCGATTATAGTTATTCCTGAAGTATTGTGAAAGAAAATAGTGCTTGTTAGACTCGTAGTCGGCAGGCGTTAAAGCTATATTACCTTGTTGAGAGCCATTGGTAATAGTAATGGTTTTAGACTGTGAACGTTGCTGTGACAGGATACTGGTAATATCTAGCTTACCAAACCTAAGCTTTGTCTTTAAGCCAAATAAGGCCTGACTGCCTGTTATCAGTGAGGTATTAAGCGGCATGCTTACTGTACCCGCTTCTATCTTTTGGATTATCTCGTCCGGGTGACCGGTATAATCAAGCTTGATTTGGTTTTCAAACTGAAATTGCGCTTCTGTATTATAATTGGTGCTGATCTTTAGCTTGTCGCCTATGTCGCCGGTAACATTTAATTGAATGCGCTGATCAAAGTTAAAGTTGAATTGATTACGCTGGCGTGTATTGAATAACGGGTTCTCATTTTTATTAACCTGTCCGGCAAGTATCACCTCAGCCGAACCTTGGGGACGTATGTTGATAGTCGAACTGCCGAAAATCTGCTCAAACGTTTTGCTCCTGACGTTAATTTGCGGAATAAAGCCTGGCTGCTGAGAGTTATACGCGTAATTATCTGCTAATTGCCGGTAGTACTCGCGCTGTACACCTTTTTGCTGCAGCTTTAAGTATTCGTTAAATGTAAGGTATACCGGTGGGCGATAAAGCAGGTTACCCACGCGTTCGTACAAGATATATTTGTTGGTTAAAGGATCGTATTCAACGCTTCTTACCAGCCCGGGTGGGTCTAGTTCAAAAACGCCTTCACGGGCTTGCTGCTGACGGGTTTTGGAAAGCTTAGGAGCATTACTTAAAGGAACATTATTGCGTGGTTTAGTGGTGTCTATTGGTGCAGGAGTTTGGTTTTGCTGGTTAACCCTCTGCTGTTGCTGCCTGGGTTGCTGATTTTGCAAATTGGGCTGTTGAACAGGTTGGTTCTGGGGATTAAACGGCGTTTGCTGCCCGGGAGGAGGCTGCTGCGGTGTCTGTATTTGGGCAAATAGATTACCAGTTCCGCAAAAAGCAGATAAAAAAAGTATACCTATAAAAACTTTACAAGTAAATCTTTTAACCAAGTGTTACAATTATTAGGTAATTATAAGCTTTTCAAAGCAAATTTAATCAGCTGCTCAACTGTTAACGTACCACTATTTTTTGTAAGCTCAGCATCTAAAACCTTTTCTGCAGCAGCGCGGGCAAAGCCCAGCATTACCAGTGCAGAAAGTGCTTCATCCTTAACTGTTTTATTTGCTGGCATAACAGTAAGCGTATCCGGCCCTTCCTTGCGTAATTTATCTTGCAGCTCTAATATGATACGCTGTGCTGATTTGGGACCAATACCTTTTATCTTCTGAATCAACGGTACATTACCCTGAACTATGGCCTGCTGTATTTCCGCGGGGGTGATACTGGAGAGCATCATCCTTCCGGTAGAGGGGCCAATACCAGATATAGAAACCAGGTGAAGGAACAGCCTGCGCTCACCCTCTTCTGCAAAGCCGTAAAGCGTATGCGCATCTTCCTTCACGTGCATCCAGATGTATAACTTACACCTTTCCGCATCGCCAATTTTTGAAAAAGTATTCAGCGATATATTGATATGGTACCCTACTCCTCCGGCATCAATAACAACATGGGCAGGGCTTTTGAATGCTAAGCGCCCATCAATATAATCGTACATAAAGAGTAGTTTATTCAGTCTTGATTAACGGTTCGTAGTACGGTCTTTTTCCTGTGCATCCACAACGGCAATGGTAACCATATTCACAATCTCGCGAACAGAGCTACCTAATTGTAACACGTGTACCGGCTTTTTCAAGCCAAGCAAAATTGGGCCAACAGCTTCAGCCCCACCTATTTCCTGTAGCAATTTATAAGCAATGTTGCCTGATGCCAGTGTCGGGAATATAAGTGTATTGGCCGGTTTGCCGTTGAGCGTTGAGAATGCAAAATTGTCTTTTAGTAATTCGGCATTAAGCGCAAAGTTGGCCTGCATTTCACCGTCAACCACCATATTTGGATAGCGCTGGTGTAATATGCGTACAGCTTCTGCTGTTTTATCAGGTATGTCGCCTTTATTTGAACCGAAATTTGAGTATGAAAGTAGTGCCACTCTCGGTTTGGAGATAAAATAAGATACTGCTTTTTCTACCAGTACGGTAATGTCCACTAATTCCTCAACTGTAGGATTTATATTAACCGTTGTATCACCAAAGAATACGGGGCCTTTTTCGGTGATCATGAGATACATCCCCGCAACGCGGTTAACACCATCGTCGGTACCAATTACTTGCAAAGCAGGTTTAATGGTATCTGCATAGTTCTTGGTAAGGCCTGATATCAACGCATCAGCCTGGCCAAACTGCACCATGCACGCGCCGTAATAGTTACGATCGGTAACCAGCTTTTTAGCCTCTGAAAGGGTAATACCCCTTCGTTGACGTTTTTTGTACAGGAACTCTGCAAAATCCTTTTTCCTGTCGCACTCGTCACGGGTATCTATCATCTCCACTTCACCCAGATCGAGCTCATTTTCATACATGATCTGTTTGATCTTCTGAATATTACCCAGCAGGATTGGTGTGGCTATGCCCTCGTCCTTTACTATTTGCGCTGCCCGTAATATCTTGTAGGTATCTGCTTCTGCAAATACTACACGCTTAGGGCTTTGTTTAGCTTTGTTGGTGATATCACGCATTAGCTTGTTGTTGGTACCAAGGCGTGACAATAGTTCCTCATGATAAGCGTCCCAGTCGGTAATAACCTTTCGCGCCACCCCGGAATCAATAGCTGCTTTAGCAACAGCAGACGACACCTCAGTAATAAGGCGCTGATCCATTGGTTTGGGTATAATATAATCCCGGCCAAACTTTAAATTTGTGGTGTTATATGCCAGATTAACAGCTTCGGGAACGGGCCGCTTAGCCATTTCGGCTATAGCTTTAACTGCCGCTATCTTCATCTCCTCGTTTATAGCGGTTGCACGCACATCCAATGCCCCACGGAAAATGTATGGGAAGCCCAAAACATTGTTCACCTGGTTAGGATAATCAGAACGGCCGGTAGCCATAATAATATCCGTACGCGCAGCGGTTGCCAGGTCGTAGCTTATTTCCGGTTCTGGATTGGCCATTGCGAATACAACAGGATTTTCAGCCATGTTTACCAGCATCTCCTGCGTAACTACATTACCTGCAGAAAGTCCAACAAACACGTCCGCATTTTTCATTGCGTCGGCTAAATTGTTAATGTCCGTGCGGGTAGTTGCAAACTCCTTCCGAATATCGTCCAGGTCGGTGCGGTCAGTACTCAGCAAACCGTTAATATCGAACATAACAATGTTCTCTTTCTTAACACCCAGCGATAAGTACATTTTGGTGCAGGAAACAGCAGCCGCTCCAGCTCCGTTCACAACCATTTTTATTTCATCAAGCTTTTTGCCTTGTATCTCGCAAGCATTCATCAGCGCAGCGCCAGATATTATAGCGGTACCGTGCTGATCGTCATGCATTACCGGGATGTTCATCTCGGCCTTTAGGCGGCGTTCTATCTCAAAACAGGTGGGAGCTGAAATATCTTCAAGGTTTACCCCACCAAAAGTAGGCTCAAGCGCTTTAACTATATTTACAAAATCGTCTACACTCTTGGCATTTACCTCCAGGTCAAACACGTCAATATCGGCATATATCTTAAAAAGCAAACCTTTGCCTTCCATCACAGGCTTACTGGCTTCCGGGCCAATATTGCCCAGGCCCAGCACTGCGGTGCCATTGCTTATAACTGCTACAAGGTTACCCTTTGCAGTATATTTATAAACATCATCTACGTTTTCTGCTATTGCACGACACGGCTCAGCCACGCCAGGCGAATAGGCTAAAGTAAGATCGCGTTGTGTATTAGTCGGCTTGGTAGGTACTACTTCTATCTTCCCTGGGCGTCCCTTAGCATGATAATTAAGGGCGTCCTGTTTACGATTGGCTTTGTTCATCTTCTCTAAAGTTCCAGCCCCCAAAATTACAATTACTTTTTTTGAAAGCTGCTAATAAAAAACCCGGTGTCGAATAAACAACACCAGGCCAATAAGTTGTATCATCTAACCCCTGTTCAGATTTACGGTTAAGCCGCCCATAAGGCGGACGGTTTTGCTATTGCCAAGCTGCTTATTCCATTGCAAAAGGTCGTCTACTTTAAGTCCGTATTTGGCAGCTATTTCTTCTAAAGTTTCACCCTTTACTGTAGTATGATGAGCGGGCACATTGCCTGCTACAGTCACTACCGCGCTTTGCGGACTGGCAGTTGAGGAAGCGGCTGCCGGCACTAACGCCCTTGTTTGCGCTACCGGTGCATACACCGGGCGATAAGGAGGAATAACGTAGTTAGGGTTATCTATGGCCTGTGTTAAGATAGCATGCCTGTCCCGACGTGACTTTGGTACCAGTATCCGGCGTGGAGACGAAGGCGTGCCGTTTACAATCATCATGCGATAGCTTGGGTTAAGTACCGCTACTTCTTTAAGATCCATCCCTACTGCTGCGGCAATACGGCTCATTGGTACAATTCGGTTTACCATTACCGTATCATTCTGCAACGGAATGTCCGATACCTGCGGATATATGCCATGCCGTTTATAATAGTTCATAACATAAGTTACCGCAATGTACGCTGGTACGTAACCTCTTGTTTCTGCAGGTAACAGCTGGCGGATAGACCAGTAATCGTTAGCGCCGGTACGTGCAAGGGCATTCTCCACATTGCTTTTTCCGCAGTTGTAAGATGCTATAGACAGCAGCCAGTCACCAAATTGTTGATACGCATCTTTAAGATACGCAGCAGCGGCCTGGCTGGCAAGTACCGGGTCGCGGCGCTCGTCCACGTAATCGTTTATTGAAAGATGATATATTTTGGCTGTTTCAGACATAAATTGCCACAGCCCGCCGGCGCCTACGCGTGAGTTAGCATTCGGCTGTAAAGCGGATTCAACAATTGAAAGATACTTAATTTCATCCGGTACACCAGCATCACGGAAAGCTTTTTCGTAAATTGGGAAATAGTATTGTGACAAACCAAGTATCCGCCCCATCTCATCGCGACGATTGGCGTAAATATCAATGTACCCTTGCACCACTTCGTTGTAATTCAACGGAACATCCTTCTGGATAGAATCCAAACGACGTTTAAAAATTACATTTTGATATTTTGAAACCGCTACCTCTTTAACAGGCAGCAATGCAGATGTATCTGCCTGGAAGGGCTGAGCCTTGAGCGACTGCAACACCACCATACAGATGAAAAGAATTAGGAATCTCCTCATATTTGGCTTGCGAAGACGGTTAAGCTCCGCGAAAATTTACATACTAATATATTAACTTTTTATAGCCCAAGGAAATATTCGGAGAAGTTTAACAAATCTTCTTCTTTAAATCCTCCGGCTAGCAACTGCAATCCTAACGGCAAACCTTTGGTGTTATTGCCGACAGGAAGAGAAATGGCCGGCAATCCAGCCAGTGACGCCTGTACAGTAAAGATGTCGTAAAGATAGGTTACTACAGGATCTTTTTCTTTTTTGCCTATCTCGAAAGCAGGCTCGGGAGCCGTAGGCGTAAGTATAAAGTCGTACTCTTTTAAAATCTCATTTGTTTTGTCCCGGATAAGCTTTCGTACCTTTTGCGCCTTGGCATAATATGCATCATAATACCCCGCGCTCAGCACAAATGTACCAAGCATTATACGGCGCTTAACTTCTTTACCAAACCCTTCCGAGCGCGATAGCTTGTAAGTAGATGTAAGGTCAGTTGCATTTGGGCTCCGGTAGCCGTAGTGCACACCATCGTACCGGGCCAGGTTTGACGAAGCTTCGGCCATAGCTAATATGTAATACGACGGCACCAGGTAGTCCAGATACTCAAATGATATTGGCTCAACTACATGACCATCAGCTTTCAGTTTATCTATATAGCTGCTGAGTTTGTTTTTTACCTCCTCATCTACACCCGGGCTTGTTATAGCTTCCTGCAAATAAGCTATTTTCTTTTTGCCTGTGTCACTTTTAAAGTTTGCTAATGGGGGAACAGGTTTTTGAGACAGCGTGCTATCGTATTCGTCGGTACCGGCAAGTATCTCAAACAGTAGAGCTGCATCTTCTACCGACCTAGTCAGTGTACCAACCTGATCAAATGAAGAAGCATATGATATAATACCATAACGCGATATGCGCCCATAACTTGGTTTAAAACCAACTACACCGCAGAACGACGCCGGTTGACGTACAGAACCACCTGTATCTGTACCAATGGCGGCATGGCACATATTTGCCTGTACAGCTACAGCAGACCCACCAGAAGATCCGCCAGAAACCCTTGTCTCGTCAGCGAAGTTTTTTACGGGGCCAAAAAAAGAGTTTTCGTTTGCAGCACCCATTGCAAATTCATCGCAATTACAACGTCCAATAATTATAGCATCCTGGGCCAACAGCCGCTCTACAATGGTGGCGGAATAAATAGAAGTAAAATCTTCAAGGATGCGGGATGATGCGCTTACCTTATGATCTTTATAGCAGATGTTATCTTTTATGGCAATGACCATTCCCGCCAAACGGCCAGCATTACCGGCCTTAATGCGTACGTCAACTTCCTTTGCCGAAGCAAGAGCATCTTGCTCAAACACTTCGTTAAAAACGTTTAAGTGTGCGTATGCTTTTATTTGCTGCAGATAATCTTGTACAAGTCCAACTGCATTAAGCTCACCGCTTTGCAAGCCTCTCTGTAGCTCTGCATAAGAGGAATAAATTTTAGCCATGGGGCCTAAAATAAAAAACTTATCTGTCGAAGCATAAATATTTCAACAGATAAGTTTTGTAAGTTATCTCTCGCCGCTATGGGCTGTATAATCAAATAGCTAATTACAGCTTTGGTTTTTCTTCAGAAGCTGCGGCGTTATCGCCATTTTGCGCGTCTTTAAATTCCTTTACGCCCTTACCTAATCCGCGCATAAGTTCAGGAATTTTTTTACCGCCAAATAATAATAATATCGCGATGATGATCAGAATGATTTCTGGTGCGCCTAATCCACCCATGATTTTTAATGTTTAATGTATGTTAAATGCCTTATGATTGCTTGTATTCTTCCTCAACCTTAGTACTGGCAGTGTCAATATCTGTAGTTTTAGTAAGGTCTATAATAGAGCTTTTATTTGCCGAACCCGTAACAGGGTGCTTTAATTCAGTATCGTCGTTGTAAGTTTCAGGCGCTTCGGGGTTGTGCAGCTCCGTTTCGTCAATAACATCAGTGGCTGTGTATTCAGCCATAGGCATTGTTCCTTCTATCGGAGGGTATACGTGTTGCTCTTCTTCAGGTTTTTCTTCTTCCTGTGCAAGTTGCTTTACCTCCGTTTTCTTTGGCTCGTAGTTGTTTATCTGATTATTGATTTCACGCTTTACATCATCAGAGGCATCTTTAAAGTCCCGAATACCTTTACCCAATCCACGCGCAAGTTCCGGCAATTTCTCACCGCCGAACAGCATAAGCGCTGCAAAAACGATTAGGACCATTTCTCCGGAACCAATATTAAGAAACAAAAAAACCGAGCTTAACATCTTATCTCACAATTAAGGTTACAAATATACATAATTACAACGCTATAAAGTTTATCTAATTGTCTGCAAGCCACAACTTAGGGTTTACAGCCGTAGTTCCTTTATACAGCGAAAATATAACAGTGGCATCACCACTCAATGGGTCGGTATAAACAGTACCAATGGTTTGTTTAGTACTGATCTTTTGACCTTTTGACACTGTTAGCGAACGCAGGTTAGAGTATGCTGTGAAGTACTCGCCATGTTTTATAATAACAGTGTAAGTTCCGTAAACATCTACCACCCTCGACACTTCTCCATCGAAAACAGCCCTTACCGGAGCGCCATTGGCAGTCCGTATCTCATAGCCGTTATTGTCGTTACGAATACCTTCACTATCCGTATACGTGCCAAACCCATGTATCAGTTGTCCGTTTGTAACCGGCCATGGTAATCTTCCACGGTTACCCAAAAAGTCGTTAGATAGCTTAGCAGCTTCAGGCGTAGCGTTCAATATCTCGCTGGTTGTTTTAGCAGCAGTTTTCTTAGGAGCTGCAGGTGCTTCCCTGTTTTCCGCTTTAGCTTTTGCTGCAGCTGCCCTTGCGGCTGCCCTGGCCCGTTCTTCCTCTTCCCGCCTTGCTTCTTCAATCTCTTTACGAATGGCAGAAGCAATCTCTCTTGTCGTCTTAGCTATCTTTTTTTGTATGTCGCGTTGTTGCTGCTTAAGCTCGCCCTGGTGCTTGCTCAGGTCTGATATAACCCGCACCTGGTCGTTCTTTTGCTTACCCAACGTTTGCTTTTCTTTCTCCTGCTCTGTCAGCAGATTACTTTTCTCCCTTTTATCTTTATCCAGCTCGTTTATTTTTACATGAAGCTCCTTTTGAGTTCCTTGTATATAACCTGCCTGGCGCTCGCGGTAAGTGCCAAACTGCTGAAGATATTTTAACCTCCGATAGGCCTGGTTAAAGTCTTTTGCAGCAAAAACGAACATTAGCTTGTTGTAAGCGCTTTGGTTGCGGTAAGCAAAGAGCACCATACCTGCATAATCCTTTTTAAGCTGATCTAACTGCGATTGTAATGTATGTACGGTATTATTGCTTTTGGAGATTTGGTTATCAAGATTTCGTACCTCGGAGTTGATGTTGAGTATCTTTTCTTCCCTAAGATTGATCTGCGCCTTTAGTATATTAAGCTGTTTTATAGAGACCTTCTTATTGCTTGCTGTTTGCTGATACTCACTGTTAAGCTGCTCAAGTTCCTGGGTAAGTTTATCGCGCCTGCGTTTCAGCTCGGCACTGCTTTGTGCAAATGCGCCGGATGCTATAAATACACCAACAATAATCAGGAGCGCTCTAAAGACTTTCATCCATCAAAAATATAATTTTAATTAGCAGGTTCGTAACTTTTTGGAATACTGAAAGGGTACTCCAGCGGACGATCAAACTCCGCTTGTGTATAACGGAGGTTTACCACTATTTTATTGCCTGGCGCTGCAGACAAAATATCTACCTGAGATGGAATTATACGGCTATCTGCCTGGATGAACACCCGGTTGGTTACCTGCAAGCTTTGGCCAGCTTGCTGATTACTCAGGTTTGTTTGTGTTACCTTGAGGTCGGCACCTAAAAGCAACTTAAATATAAGCCCCTGTAAATTGCCGGATATTGCAGTGTTTGTACCTTCAGGTGTAACCCTTACATCATCAGCCAGCAATTCAGGAATAGCATTGCCTACCAGTAGGGATTGAAGGGTGCGGTAGTTTATTTGCTTACTGGCATACCTGTGTACATAGCTAAACGGCTTTTTCAAATAGACACTCTGTAACCTGTTAATGATCTGGATACTGTCTGGCGTTATAAGCGCCCGGGCCACTTCGATACCAGCAATGGCGGTTATAGATATCCAAATCTTCTGGTCGCGGTTAACGCGTATATTCAATGTAACATCGTTGTCTTTCCCGTTGATGTCAAGCTTGGTTTTAGCCTTGCCGCTGAAAGTATTGAAAGTAACCTGCCGTGCGCGAATGGCGGCAAGTTTTTCGGCCACATCGTTTATTTTTACGACTGTACTATCCTTGGCAGGCCGGTTTACTACTACCAGCTTCTTTGATTTACAGCTTATTGCCGTTATTAGTACAACTGCTATGAATATCTTATTCAGAATACTTCTTTTCATTTATCTTTTTATCTAGCAAAGGTGATGTACCACCTTGCACTTTTGCCTTGGTCCAACTTTCAACCGCAGCCGCCTTGTCGCCTGTAAAGAACAAAATATCCCCGTAATGCTCCGTCTTTGTGGCGCTATTATTATCGTGCTGCAACGATTTTTCTATCCAAACCTTAGCGTCTGCATACCTTTTTTGCTTAAAAAGTATCCAGGCGTAAGTGTCTTCGAACGAAGCAGTATTTGGCTGCAATTCGGTGCTGCGTTTAGATAACTGCGCAGCTTTATCAAGCTGTTCGTTCCTTAACGACAAATAGTAGGCATAATTGTTCATAGTGAATGCGTTATCCGGATTGTAGGTTAACGATTTTTCGTATGACTCGTCAGAGTTCTTGTTGTCTTTTAAGGAATGATAACAATCGCCCAGGGCCGAGTAACATTGCGAGAGGAGTTCTTTATCCTGCGCTTCTAAGGAAGCTGCATTTTTCAGATAACCAAGTGCCTTGTTATTGTTGCCTTTTTGTTGCCACGCCACCCCTACCAGGTAGTTCATCCAGGCCTGATTTGGGAAATAACTTAGGGCTTCTTCTCCGTCTTTTATCGCAGCGTCAAAGTCACTCTCCGCCATTTCCATTCTAACCAGCTGTTCCTGCACGGCATACGATTGCGGATTTAGCTGTTGAGCTTTCTTATATACAGGCCTTGCTTCACGATACTTTTCATTCTGCACCAGCATGTCGCCGTAAATGGCAAAAGCCTTATCACTCGTCGGATGGGTTTCTGCAGTTATTTTGGCCAGCGTAAGCGCGCTTGATTTCGCAACGGGATCTGCAAACTGCGGTACGTAATTAAGAATAATCTTAACTTTTTGCTCAACATCAATGTTAGGATCAGCAAACCCTAGCTTCAGTTCATTAAAGCTTTCCTGGTACTTTTTCTGATCGCGGTATACATCTGCCATGGCCATGTGCAGCAAACCGCCCGAGATGCCTGTCTTTTTTGCCTTTTCCAACGCGGCGAGTGCTTTATCATTAAGCCCGTTAGAATTGTATAGCTCCGCAAGCATCAGGTAATACTTTATCTCTGTGGGGTTAGCTGTCACTAATTTCTCAAGTTCGCTGGCAGCTTTCTCAATATTGCCTTGTTTCAGGTAAATCTTCTGCCTGCCATTCTGTAGATCGTCAGAGGGGCCGGTGATCTGCTCTACCTTATCGTACAACTTAAGCGCCTCGTCATAATTACGCTGCAGGTAAAAAGCGTTGGCTTTATCAAAGTAGTAATCGGCTTTATCCGGGTTAATGCGTATCAGCTGATCAAATACATTTTGCAACCTGGGCAAGTCGTTGCTTTTCTCGTAGCTGTCGGCAAGGGCCAGCCAGTACCACTCGTTGTTGGGTTTTATTGCTACCGCTTTTTCCAACAAAGGAGCAGCGGCGGGGTAATTATTCTGCGTTTTCTCCAGGTTGGCCAGCTCGTACATTGAGGCATCATTTGCCGGGTCTATAGCCAGAACCTGCGTAAATATATCGGCTGCATCCTTCCGGTTTTCAACGGACTTCTGGCGAATAGCCTCAAAAAACAAGTATTTAACCTTAACACTATCAGCGTAGGACATGGGTTTAGCCGTTGATAGCTTATCACGGCCCTGCCCGTTCACAATGCTTGCGGTACAAACACCCAGTACAACCAATAATGCAGCTGACTTCATTTACTTAAGATGGCTTTTATTCCTGTGCGTTCGGTGTAAAGTGTGCCAAGTGCGAAAGCAATTAACAAACCATTGCTGATAAATATGTTGCTATGAAACACCGTGAATGATAAATAAACGAGTAAAAGGGAGATTCCGATATAAGTCAAAAGTGTTTTAACATTATATGGAATAGGATAGTTCTTTTGCCCCCACACGTACGATAATACCATCATGGTTGCGTAAGCGGTCAGAGATATCCATGCAGAGGCTATATAGCCATAATAAGGAATGAAAATAACGTTAAGTATAATAGTTACTATTGCACCGATGCCTGAGATATACAAACCGTATTTGGTTTGATCTGTAAGTTTATACCATACCGACAGGTTCATGTAAACGCCAAGACTTACATAACCAAAAAGCAACACCGGTATCACACTGATGCCTGACCAAAATAGCTCTGTCTGTTTGGCGTCACGGCCTTTTATAAAGTACTTAAGCAGTTCTATGTTAGCAACCAACGCAACAAAAATCATGCATACCGCTATAACAAAGTAGTGCATTATACGTGCATAAGTTTGGGTGGCATTTTTGTTTTTGGCGTGACTGAAGAAAAAAGGCTCAGCGCCTAATCTGAATGCGTTTACGAATATGCTTAGGAAGATGGAAATTTTGGAACAGGCTGTATAGATACCAACTTGTGTTGCGCTATCATCAACCGGCAACAACCTGCCTAAAAGGATTTTGTCTAAGTTTTCGTTAACCAGGTAAGACAAGTTGGCAATTAACACCGGCCAGCTATACTTCAACATTTCTAAAAATAGTGAACGACTAACCCGCGGTCGAAGTTTTAAAAATTCCGGTAACAGCATAACTGCTGTTGCTGCGCTTGCCAACGTGTTGGACATGAAAACATAACCCACCCATTGTGGCCTAAACCAGCTGGCAAACCAGGCGGCGCCTGGCAAATCATGCTTGATGATGAACGGAACGCCCCAGATAAAAAAAAGGTTTAGCCCAACAAACACAATAATGTTAATCAACTTAAGCAAGCTATAGCGCCCCGGCCGGCCATCAGCCCGCAACTTCGCAAAAGGTATAACGCAAAGCGCATCGACTACAAGGGTGCCGATAAAGAATTTAATAAAAAGCACATAGTCATCAATCGGTGTTGAAGAATCAACCCGTATAAAACCAGCTATACCACGTGCAAAAGGAAACGTACAGAGCAGGAACATTGCCGACACAGCAAGGATAACACCAAACGTATTGTTGTATACCACCTGCTTATCGTCCGGTCTTTTATTCAGATATCTGAAAAAGGTAGTTTCCATGCCAAATGCCAGCAAGGCATTAAGCATAGAAGCATAACTGTACAGGTTACCAAATATCCCGTAAACTTTAGCAGAGTAAGTACGCGTATAAAGCGGGGTAAGAAAGAAACTTAGAACACGGCCGGCGATAGTACTTAACCCGTAGATAGCCGTTTGGCCGGCAAACTTTTTAGCGGTTGACAATTAAGGTGAGATTATAAATTACAAACTCTTTTTAACTACCTCAAAATTACGATAGTTTTTTAATTCACCCTCATGCGTCTCTACCGATGTTACATTAGCTTCTTCGGGCCCTTCGTGGCACCAGTCTAAAAACATGTCCATGGTAGCATTGTCAGCTTCAGCCGCGATTGAAACATCGCCGTTGTCTTCGTTCTTAACAAAACCGCGTACACCAAGTTGGTCTGCAACGGCTTTGGTGGCCTTACGGTAGAATACGCCTTGCACTTTCCCTTTAACAATAATATCCAGGTGTTTCATAAAACATCGTTTTTACTAACCGCAAAATAAACAACGCGTTTTATTTGCCGCGTGTATAACACATGCAAATTATTATTGTTGTTAAACTTTGGGTGCAGGAAGTGCTAACCGTGCTGGTTATATCAGTTTACTTACACTGGTAGCGGCAGTAATTTTACCACCTTCCAGGCCGGTAAGCAGGTTTAACCCTGGTGATTTACCCTCCTGTATAGTGCCAAACCGGTCATCTATCCCCATAAACTCCGCACCATTACGTGTTCCCCATTGTAAGAGGGTATCAAAGCTTAGAGAAGGAATGTTTTCCTGCAAAGTGCGCATTTCACTTAGTATACACAACTTAGCGTTAGATGCCAGGCTATCGGTACCCAGGGTAATATTTAGGCCCTGGTTTACAAACAAATCTATCTTTGGCAAACGCTTTTCTATGTACATATTGGCATTGGGGCAAAAGCACCAATTTATTTTACGGTCAAACCGCTTAATAAAGTAGATATCTTTAAGGTTGGTGCAGGTGTTGTGTACCAGCAATATCTTTTGCCTGTTGGTAAGCAAAGGGATTATAGATTGCAAGGAGTTGCGTGCCTGTGGCCTGAAGTAGTCTATATTAATGCCAAAGTGCTTGTACATATCTATAAAGCCGCCAAGTTTGTAACGATAAAACTTGTTCTCGTCCTCGCACTCCTGATTATGTATGCTTAGCAGGTTTTCGCCGCTGTCGCTGTATTTCTTAATCAGCTTAAAAAGCTCTTTGGAAACAGAGTAAGGCGCATGCGCGGTGATAGAAACCGATTGCGGTTTAAATTCCTCTGCAAGTGCCAGCGCTTTCTCAAAAAGGCCATCAGCATTCTCCGGCAAAAAGCCAAATATCTCAACAAAAGTATGATAATGTAATTTGCTGTTTTGCTTTATACCAAGAGATATATTACTGTTTGAGGTATCTGCACAGGCAACAATACCATTAGCAATCATTTCCTGATCAGCTTTTTCAGCTGCAGCTATTACAGCCTCTTTCTCTGAATTGCGAAAGTTTTGTACGTCTTGTATAAAACTTATAAGCCCACCTCCGGGCTTAACTTTATCTTTAAGGTGAGAGAGTTCTGTATGGCAATGTGTATTTATAAACCCTGGTACAATAACACCCCTAAGGTGCTGAGCGTCTGCTGGGGGAGGGTCGGATGATTGGGGATCAGAAACGGAGAGTATTTTTCCTCCATCATCTACTACTACTATTCCATTTTTAATAGGATCGGCACAAACTGGATAAACGTAATCGGCTACAAATGTCTTCATTAAGATAAACTTGGCATCATCTATAATTAAACCCAGTCTGCGTTAACATTACAATTAACTTATAGTTATTGTTTTTAATGCTACAAAAGAATGACTTTAAAAAAGCATCGGAAAAATTTAAAATTAGGTACTTTTGTACTGTGAATGCAAAAAAAGATAAAATAGATATCCGCAGCTTATCTCTTGAGGCTCTGCAGCAGCACTTTATCCGTATGGATGAAAAGGCGTTCAGAGCTAAACAAGTTTACGAATGGCTATGGAAAAAATCTTGTTTGTCTTTCGATGACATGAGCAACATTTCAAAAGAACTTCGCAACAAACTTAACGAAGAGTTTATAATAAATGGTGTTAAAATAAACACTTCTCAGGTTAGTGCTGATAAAACTATAAAAAATTCTTTTATATTACATGACAATCACCTTATTGAGGGTGTTTTAATTCCCACAAGCGAAAGGATGACAGCGTGCGTTTCGTCGCAGGTTGGATGCAGTCTTACATGTAAGTTTTGTGCTACCGGCTACATGGAGCGCAAACGAAACCTTAACCCTGACGAAATTTACGACCAGGTGGTACTTATTGATAAGCAAGCCCGGGAAAATTACGATATACCACTCTCCAATATCGTATACATGGGCATGGGCGAACCATTGCTTAACTACGCAAACGTGCTCAAGTCCATCGAGAAGATTACCTCCCCTGAAGGGCTTAACATGGCCGCTAAACGTATTACCGTGTCCACCGCCGGAATTGCCAAAATGATACGTAAGCTTGGCGATGATCAAGTGAAGTTTAACCTGGCATTATCGTTACATGCGGCTAACGACGAAAAGCGCAACACCATAATGCCTATTAACGAGCAAAACTCGCTTAAAGCCCTTGCAGATGCGTTAAAGTACTACTTTGCTAAAACTAAAAACCCGGTAACGTATGAATATATTATATTCGACGGGGTGAACGACGGGATACAGGATGCTATTGAACTTGCCCGTTTTTGCAAGCACCTGCCGTGCAAAGTTAATATCATCGAATACAATCCTATTGCCTTTGCCAGCTACATTAACGCAGGGGAAGACAAGGTTGAAAAGTTTGCAGATTACCTGCGCAGCCAGGGCATAAATACCAACCTGCGCCGCAGCCGGGGTAAAGATATTGATGCTGCTTGTGGCCAACTTGCCATAAAAGAAAAAGGTAAAGTAGCCGAAGCAGTTTAAACAACCTCCCGCCACCTTGGCAGCGGGAGATTCACACTATTCTTTTACTATTCGCTTAACGGCAACTACACCTCCTTGCTTCACCACCAGGAAGTAAATACCATTATGCGGCATGCTAACTTTCTTCATAAAGCTGCCACCAACTGCTTTATCGCTCAGTAATGTGTTATCATCACCATCATTAACTTTCACGGTAGCTGCGCTTTTAGCTGCTAAACTGAAGCTGATAAGCGTTTTACCTGTAGAAAACTCAGGCGACAAGTTCAGATCGTTTAGGTGCAGTGTTGCTTTTCCGTTTCCGGCAATTCGCTTAACAGTTTCCACCGGCGCGTCGACAACGCGAAAACTTACTTCATTGCTAATACCATTATTGTCGATGCTTGAGTAATTAAATGTTTGCGAGTTCCTTCCGTCGAATCCCAAAGTCATTTCACGTGGTGCACGCGGCCGGCGTAAACGCAAACGCATTGGTTCGCCTCCGTCAAAACGTAATGGACCATCCATTCGTAAAGGTCCGTCTCCATCAATACTTATGTTGCCGGTATTATCATCCATTCTGAAAGAGAAAGTGCTGTCTGCATCTCTTAACTTACGCAGCTTAAAACGAAATGCTTTACGGGCAGTGTCGCCATTTCTGTAGAACTCCATCGTGTATGGACTGGTGGCGTTATCTCCGTTGCCAAACATATGTGGGGTTTTGTCATCAACGTTGCCGTTGCGGCGAATAATGCTATTGCGGCGGATAACAATGTCTCTTTTACCATCCTTATCAGAATGCTTAAAAGTAATATTGCCAATCTTGTCTATTTCACCAAGCGCATCTTTTCGCTCCTGTGGCGTAAGCTTTTTAATGTCGCGCCCGTTAATGGTGGTGTCCCCGTTATTTATATGTATCTCTATACTTTTTGTGTCCTGTGCAAGTACTATTGGTGGTAAGCCAAGTATGGCAACAAGACTAAGCGAGAAGATGATCTCGAAACGTGATTTGCAAAGCTTTTTCATATGATTAAAGTTTAACTATCCAAAGTTATAAAACAACTACAGCTCAATATGTTAAACGTTAAGCTGATTTTTGTTAAAATTTGTTAAATGCAAAATTCGGAAGGGTATTTAAAATAATTTTGTTTCACGAATGAAGAAAAAGAGTATCGCGCTGATAATTGGTTTAATGAGTCTTGCTTTGCTGGGCGTGGTTGCCATGCAATTTTATTTCCTCCGCCAGTCCTACCAAATGCAGTCGGAAGAATTTAACCGGTCGGTAAACGACGCACTCAGCAGCGTAGTTACCAAAGTTGCCAAGCAGGATGCTATTACCTTTTTAAACGCCAAAACCAAAGTAAGGCCGTTCGCCCCAAACTCGGTATCTATAACCAGGATCAGCATTAACGGCAACTCTGTTGATGCTAACGACTCTATAAAACTAAAAAAGCTACGATCTAAACGGGAACGTAAGCTGGCAGTGCTCCGCGACAGCCTTAAGCGGATGATCATGCACAAAAAGCAGGAAGAAGAGGTTGCCGCATTAATGCAGCAAGGCACACTTAACCTGCGAATACGCATTGAGGAAATAACAGATGAGTTTGGGAATGTGCAGGCCAGAATGATCCCTGAGATTGTTAAAGGGCCAAAAACAGTAAAACGGCACATTTATAAATATGATACGTTACGCGGCACCTACATCGATCCGCAGTTTGGCCCGCAGGTAGTAACCGCAGCCACACTTAACCCTTTGTGGGTACGCGAGCAACAGCGCTTGCAAAAAGAGAAACAGTTTAAGCAGGTAAAAAAAATGCTGGAGGCAGATTCTATTGAAAATGCTCCCAAGAGTAAGGCCCGCGCCAACGTGATAGCTAACCTGGCCGAAGAATACCGGAAATCAAGCGAACCGCTGGAAAAGCGGCTCAACGGTTTTTGGATAGACTCATTGCTGAGGTTTGAACTGCACAACCGCGGCATATTCCTGCCTTTTAGTTACGAGGTGTCAACAGCCAACAGCGATTCGCTTATTTTTTCGAGCGCTATGGATACACAGGGCAAAAAGCCCGAGTTTGTTGACGCCAATACATACCAGAAGGCCATTTTCAGCAACGAAGTTGTTAACGATCCCGGGAAAATAAAGCTCTACTTCCCGGAAAAGAATTCCTTTATACTTGGCAACATGACCGCCACTATGGGCACAACCGGCGGCCTTCTACTGGTAATTATTTTTTGCTTCGGGTATACTATATTCTCCATTTTAAGGCAGAAGAAAATCTCCGAGATGAAGATAGATTTCATCAACAACATGACCCACGAGTTTAAAACGCCGGTGTCAACCATCATGATTGCCAGCGAGGCGCTAAAGGATGATGAAATAGCAGAAGATAAAACACGTGTGGCACGCCTCGCCAATGTTATTTATGAAGAAAACGTGCGACTCGGAAGCCACATAGAACGCGTGCTGAACATCGCTCGCATAGAAAAGAACGACTTTAAGCTTGACAAGAAGCCGATTGATGCAAACGATATGATCAGCGTGGTATTAGACAGCATGGCTCTTAAACTTCAAAAATGCAACGCTGTGGTTAATATGCACCTCAACTCAGAAAACGCGACTATACTTGCCGATGAGCTGCATTTTAGCAACGTAATATACAACCTGGTAGATAATGCCGTTAAGTACAGTAAAGACGCCCCTGAAATTGCGGTTACTACCTCTAATAAGAACGGTGAACTATGCATAAAGGTAGCCGATAAGGGTATAGGCATGAGCCGGGATCAGCAAAGCAAAATATTTGAGCAGTTTTACCGCATACCCACCGGCAACCTACACGATGTTAAAGGCTTTGGACTGGGGTTGAGCTATGTTAATACCATTGTGAAGAGGCTGGATGGAACTATCAGCGTAAAGAGCGAGAAAGATAAAGGCTCTGAATTTGAACTGAGGTTTCCCCTGGCTTAATTACAAAGGTGAGCTGTTTTCAACGTAACAATCTTAGTATCCTGTCGTCATACTAACAACAGGAGGAAATAAACCTGGGGATATCATTTGACATTCCTGAAACCGTCACATCATGAAGAAGATATTATTAGTTGAAGATGACCCCAACCTTGGCCTGCTGCTGCAGGACTACCTGCAACTGAAAGGAAAATTTGACGTTGAACTTTGCAAAGACGGTGAGGAAGGATTACGGGCCTTTACAAAGCAGGAGTACGACCTGATTATTCTGGATGTAATGATGCCAAAAAAAGATGGCTTTACGTTAGGTAAAGAAATCCGTAAAATAAATCCGGGCGTGCCAATCATTTTCGCTACTGCAAAAGCAATGATTGAAGATAAAACCCAGGCATTTAATTTGGGCGGCGACGACTACATCACCAAGCCTTTCCGTATAGAAGAACTTTTGCTACGCATAAACGCTTTGCTTAAACGTGCCGACAAAGCCGATAAGCACACCGACGATAGCCCCACCCAATTTACGCTGGGCAGCTACAGGTTTGATTACACCACTCAACTTATCACCCGGTCAGATGTGAATCAAAAGCTATCTACCAAAGAAGCACAACTGTTAAGGTTATTGTGCCTCCGTAAAAACGAGGTGCTTACCCGCGAAGAAGCCCTCCTGAACATCTGGCATGACGACAATTACTTTAACGGCCGCAGTATGGATGTCTTCCTGAGCAAAATACGCAAGTACTTGAAAGATGACCCTTCGGTTGAGATTATTAATGTGCATGGAAAAGGTTACAAGCTGCTGATCAATTAAATGATGCATGTGCGCAGTTGCGATTGCTGCACTTGCTGCGTAACGTTTTTAACATTAAAGAGTTAGTTTGTACCGTCCTTCCAGAGGAAAGAAGCTGGACCGATAAGCATGATCGCGTAGTTATTCTATTAATCCTTGACACCATCAAACGTTGCTCTCACCGTATCTTTGCAATCTTTACTGCTCAAGTAAAATACAAAGCTATTTTCTTGCTTTTTAATATAGATACCCACTGCTAGTTTGTCCCATAGTTCAGCGGGTACAGGATCTTCGCAACTGTATTCGACCAATTCTCCTTTCTCCCGAAGAATAATGACTTTATATAGGTGATTCCGTTTATCGAGAAACTTTTCTGCAACCTGCCCCTCCATTTTCAGCTGCTGTAAGATTACTTTATTTAACTCAGCATCTGACTGAAAAGCAGAGGCATAAAATCTTCTCGGATTGCTAACTATTAAGTATAAGAACACGCATAAAATAAGAAATACAGCCTGAACTCTTTTGTCCCAAATGTCAGTTTTAATCACAGTAATAAGCTGTTAGCTGATACATAAGCATCCACCTAAATATACTTCCATTATTTCATCTTGTAACAACTTTGTTAACTCGTCCGCTAAAGTTTCCTCTCGAAATTAGATAAGTTTGCTCATTGCTTAACTAACTGATCGATATGAAATTAAAACTACTTTACACCTGCGTTGCACTCGCAGGCATTACCGGTTCTGCCTTTGCGCAGGAAACTGTAGACCAGGCCGCCGTAGCCAAAATACGGGAGGAAGGCCTTAACCACTCCAAAGTAATGGAGACAGCATTTTATCTTACTGATGTTGCCGGGCCACGTTTGTCTGGTTCGCCGGGCTTGAAACGCGCGCAAGACTGGGCTGTTAACCAACTGAAAAGCTGGGGTATGACAAATGCTAAACTAGAACCATGGGGTAAATTTGGTAAAGGCTGGGAAGTACAAAAGAACTATGCAGCTATTACCGTGCCTTACTACCACGCCATTATAGCTATCCCTAAAGCGTGGACACCAAGCACCAACGGCATCGTAAAAGGTGAAGTGGTTTTGGTGAAAGCGGATACCACTACTGATCTTGACAAATACAAAGGCAAGCTGGCCGGTAAAATTGTGATATTTGATGCGCAGCAAAAACTTACCCGCAGCACCAATCCCGACCTTTCCCGCTATACTGATGAGCAGTTGGATAAAATGGCCGCTGCTACTATGCAGCCTGCCGGTCCGCGCCGCCAGTTTGATGCCAACAGCCCTGCTTTTGCAGCACGCCGCCGTATGCTGGCTATGCGTACTGCCATTAACAAGTTCTTATTGGACGAGAGGGTTGGCTTGATACTAAGCCAGGGCCGCGGTACAGACGGTACCACCTTTACTACTAACGGTGCCTCTTACGCAGATACCGCTAAAGCCGTAGCACCGGAACTGGAAACCAGCGGCGAAGATTACCTGCGCATCCTGCGCCTGGTAAAAGCCGGCCAAAAGGTAGAGATGGAAGCTGAGATTAAAACAGAATTTTTTAACAAGGACCTGCAAGGCTACAACGTAGTTGCCGAAATACCTGGTACAGATAAGAAATTAAAAGAACAGGTGATCATGATAGGTGGCCACCTTGATTCATGGCATGGCGCTACAGGCGCTACAGATAACGCCGCGGGCAGCGCCGTAATGATGGAAGCAATGCGCATCCTGAAAGCTATCGGTTACAAACCAAAACGCACCATCCGTATTGCACTTTGGAGCAGTGAAGAACAAGGTTTGTTTGGTTCACGTGGTTACGTGGCACAGCACTTTGGCGATCCGCGTACTATGAAGCTTAAACCAGAGCAGTCTAAACTTGATGCATACTACAACCTGGATAATGGTACAGGCAAGATCCGCGGCATATACCTGCAGGGCGACTCGGCTGCCGGACCTATATTTAAAGCATGGCTGGCACCTTTCAAAGACCTTGGTGCAACTACCGTTACTGTTAGCAACACAGGCGGCACCGACCACCAAAGCTTTGACGCTGTTGGCCTACCGGGCTTCCAGTTCATACAGGACGGCATGGACTATAACACCCGTACCCACCACAGCAACCAGGACACCTATGACCGCCTGAGCGAAGACGATCTGAAACAAGCTGCTACTATTGTTGCATCATTTGTATACAACACCAGCGAACGTGCAGCCATGATACCGCGTAAGGCATTGCCTACTCCGCCGCCGGCAGTAACTCCGCCACCGGCAACACCAAGGAACTAAGCACTGCTTATTAAACAAAGAAAGGCGATGAGTTAACCTCATCGCCTTTCTTTGTTTAGATTCCGATTCAATTAAGCTTCAGCCATCATGCCGGCAGATTGATTTGCCGCCTCTCCTGCGTTCTGCTTAACAGCCATTCGCTGAGCCTGTATTCGATCGTATTCTTTTACATAATCCGGGTGTTCGGTGCCCATTGCGCGGTCCCAAAAACGCAAATACAAGCCATAGTTCCCTTTAAACTTACTATGATGAAAATTGTGGTGAACCGAAGTATTAACCACCTCGAACAACCATGTTTTCCTGAGCCATAACGGCGCTATCTCATAACCTAAATGCCCGTAAACATTTATTACAAAACCTGACAGGATAAATAGGCTGATAGAAACAGCATTCATCGGCATAACTGCTACCACCACCAATAAAACCAGCCCTTCGGCAACAGCTTCCAGAAAATGGAAGGAATAGGAGCTCCATGGCGACGGGTTGGTAGCTTTATGATGCAGCAGGTGTGTATGCCTGAACAATGCCGGGTGATGCAGCAGCCTGTGCATCCAGTAAAAATAAGCGTCATGCACCAGCAGGCTCAATGGCACGCTCAATAGCACCCACCATAAAGGCAAAGTGGTGCCTGCAGACGGTATTTGTGTTACTTGCCTTACGGGAGTTAAAAATACTACGCAGGCAATAGCAGCAAACACCAGTGTGGTTTGCAGCGAGTGCAATATATCCCGTATAAAATCGGCTTTGGCCGCCTCTTTCTTCTGGATCTTGTATGAAGAAAGGCGCTTACTGAAAAGCCTATAGAACAGGAAAAACGCTAACCCTGCAATAACAAAGTACCGCAACACCGATGCGGTTAAAGCCACTATGAAAAATTTTGCTACTTGTTCCATTTGTGTTAATCAGTATGAATATCACAAATTTACCGCGGCATTATCTTATAAAAATTAACAAAAGATAATAAGCTATTTCTGGTGTTGAGCTATGCGTTTACGGATACGGCTAAGCGAAACCGGTGTAATGCCCAGCAACGTTGCCAGGTATTTATCAGGCACACGGTTGTATAATGATGGCTGCTCTTCAATTAATTTAAGATATCTTTCTTCGGCAGTGAGCAGCACAAAGCTCTCCACGCGATCCATGGCTTCGCCCAGCATGTGCAGCAGAACGGAATGCTTGGTGGAAGACAACGATAAACTCTCTCCTATTATCTTCTCGGCCTTGTAATAATCCATTTCCAGCAACTCGGTGTCTTCCATCGCCTGGTAAATAAACCGGTTTGGGCGTTGGTAAATAACCCCGTCTACAGATGCGATGAACTGGTTCTCCCACCTCAGCATCACTGTCAGGTCATCGCCGTTTGGCTTTAAATGATATACACGTATGAGACCGCTGTTGATAAAGGCAAGCTTCTGCGAGTCAGACCCGGCATCAATATATACCTCCCCCGCTGCCAGCTTACGGGTGCGGGTTATCTGCAGGAGGTTGGCGATGTCGGCAGGGCCAAGTTGCCCAAAGACATTAGCAGGAAAATTTATGTTTTCAAGATTAGGCATAGCTAATTACAAAAGATTGTCTCACTTCACAATATTCAAACCTAATTTCTATCTTTCAAAAACAAAGCCATGAAGATTATTTTATACCTACTATTTGCTTTTCCGGTCATTGTTCGCGCACAGCAGACCTATCGCGTAAGCGGCCAGGTTGATGAACTGCGGGATGGAGATAAGATATATTTCTCTTACCACCTAAACGGAGAATTACACAAGGATTCCACGGTAGCTAAAAACCATAAATTTACTTTCTCTGGCAAAATAAACAAGCAAGCAAAAGGATCCCTGTCTGCCCGTGAAAATCCTTTTTCAGACATTGACATTTTACATAACAGCGTCACGCTTTATGTTGAACCCGGGCAAATAAATGTTACAAGTAAAGACTCGCTTAAATATGCTCTTGTTACAGGGACTACGATTAACAACGATTATACGGAGTTGACAGCCATTTTAAAGCCTTACTATAAAGAGTTACGCAATGTTAACGACAGCTTTGATAAGCTATCACCCGAACAACAGAAAAACGTGGACAATATAGCTCAGCAGCGAAAACAGTATCATGCAGTACTGGCGCAAATGGTTCCGCTCAAAATGGCGTTTGTTGCGCGGCACCCTAATTCATACATCAGCTTTGCGGCCTTACGCGACATGCTGAACCAATGGGATGCCAACAGCATAGACAGTGCATTTAACACCTTAGCGCCGGGGTTAAAAAACAGCTCCGAAGCAAAAAGCTTTGCTCTAAAGCTGGCATCGGCAAAACGGGCAGCTTTAGGTACAACGGCACCCGGCTTTTTACTTCCCGATGCGAAAGGGCAGCTAACCAGTTTGCAGGATTACCGGGGTAAATATGTACTGATTGATTTTTGGGCATCATGGTGCCTGCCATGCAGGCAGGAAAACCCGAATGTAAAGGCGGCATTCGAACGTTTTAAAAACAAAAACTTTACGGTATTAAGTTTATCCATAGATGATTCCCGCGCCCGTAAGGCTTGGCTTAAGGCAATAGGCGAAGACGGCTTACCCTGGCCCCAACTTTTAGATGCCTCGAAGAAAGTACATGATAGCTATGGCGTTACTTACATCCCCGCTAATTTCCTTATTGATCCGAATGGAAAAATAATTGCAAAGAATTTAAAAGACACCGCACTTACTGATAAGTTAAGCGAACTGCTGAACAGGTAGGCGTATTCTGAAAATTCTTTAATTTTGAAAATTCTGATTCTAACATTATTTGATTTTTACAAATAATGGATTGAATGCTCCAAACATCTGCCTTTACTTTAGCCCCATATTTGCATAACACAACTTAAATGCAAAATGGAGCAAAAAACTAAGATAGCCCTGGTAACCGGCGGCAGCCGCGGGTTGGGCAAAGACATGGCCTTACGTTTGGCCGAAAAAGGACTTGATGTGGTATTAACCTACAACAGCCAGCAGCAAGATGCGCTGGCCGTAGTAGCGCAAATAGAAGCAACCGGCCGCAAAGCAGCAACGCTTCAGCTTAACGCAGGCGATATAAAAAGCTTTGCCACCTTTACAGAAGAGCTTCAGCAGGTATTGCAAAATACTTTCAATACCAACCGTATCGACTTTTTAATAAACAATGCCGGTACAGCTTTATATGTACCTATAGCAGAGATGACTGAAGAAGCTTTTGACGATGTGTTGAACGTGCACTACAAAGGCGTTTACTTCCTTACACAAAAGCTTTTACCAGTTATTAACGATGGTGGTGGTATCATAAATATCTCCAGTGGACTTACCAGGGTAAGCGCACCAGGATCGTCAGCCTATGCCAGCATGAAAGGCGCTGTAGAAGTGTTTACTCGTTACCTCGCCAAAGAGCTTGGGACACGTGGTATAAGAGCTAACGCGGTAGCACCAGGCGCGGTAATGACCGACTTTGGCGGCGGCCACCTGCGCGGCAACGAGCAGCTTAAGCAATACATCAGCAGCGTTACGGCTTTAGGACGGCCGGGTGTTGCCGAAGATATTGGTGGCGTTGTAGCTTTCTTGTGTACCGAAGATGCTCGCTGGGTAAATGCTCAACGCATTGAAGCATCAGGTGGTATGCAGTTGTAAAACAGTACTCCACAGCAAATGCAGGTATACAGCATGCCTGCATTTGCCGTTTAAAGGGCTTAACCTTTCATCAGCATTAATTTATATAACTTTGATTTATACAAAACACCAATGGCACCCCACACCAGCATAGACCAGTTTTACAGGGAAAGCTCGGCACAACTGCCCGAAGGCATTAGTAAGGAAATAGGCCATTTTAACGTGTTTGAGACAGAGAAGCTTTTTAATAAAGTGACGGGCAGCCGCGTGATGCCTTACACCCGGAGAGATTATTATAAGATAGGCTGGATACGTGGAAAAAGCAAGGCCGAGTATGCCGACAAGGTAATAGACATTGAAGAGAATGCCCTGCTGTTTGCCACACCCAAGATCCCCTACCACTGGGTACCTGCTGATGGTAACCAAACCGGCATGTTCTGCATCTTCACGCCCGATTTCCTGGCCGAACGAAAGTCAGGTGCCTCGCTCGACGATCTGCCAATTTTTCAACCGGGGCAGTTGCCTGTGTTCCAGCTATCTGACGAGGAGGTTAAAGAGATAGAATACATCTTCCGCAAGATGCATAAAGAACTGCAGGCCGATTATAAGTTTAAGTACGATCTACTACGCAACCTGGTACTTGAGCTGATCCACTATGGCCAAAAGCTGCAGCCCATGTCTGCTGTGAGTACATCACAGGATGCGTCGCAACGAATATCATCCCTGTTTGTAGAACTATTAGAAAGGCAGTTCCCGCTGGAGTCGGCACATCAACGGCTTAGCCTTCGTTCGCCAAAGGATTATGCAGACAGACTGGCCATACATGTTAATCACCTGAACAAGGTTTTAAAAGAAGCTATGGGCAGTACCACCACCCAAATCATCAGCAACCGTATAATGCAGGAGGCAAAAATACTGCTGAAGCAAACCAACTGGAGCGTAGCAGAAATAGCTTACACGCTGGGCTTTGATGATGTGGCACATTTCTCCAACTACTTTAAAAAGCAGGGAGGCACCGCACCGCTGGCATTCCGGTCGTGATGGCTGTCGTAAGCCAAAGAGAATAAATTAAGATGCTATTGTATGCTTGTTGCGTTTTATATCCAGCGCGCGCACTTTGGCGGCAATAGATGCCGCGTCGTAACCGCAATCGGCCCATAGTTCCGGCTGTTCACCATGCTCTATCACCTGGTCTGGCATACCTAACCTCACTACAGTTGTAGCATGGTATTTATTGTCAGCCATAAACTCCAGCACTGCGCTGCCCATGCCACCTTCCAGGCAGCCATCCTCAACGGTAATTACGTGACCGTATTTGCTGAAAACCTCGTGTAATAAGGCTTCATCAAGCGGCTTAACAAAGCGAAGATCGTAATGGGCAGGATAGTAGCCCTCCTCATTTAGCATAGCGGTAGCTTTAACCGCTTCATTACCAATAGTTCCAATAGAAAGGATAGCGACATCCTCCCCGTCGCATATCTTACGGCCCTTACCAACAGGTATAGCTTTGAAAGGACGCTGCCAGTCTACCATAACACCGTTGCCACGCGGATAACGGATGCTAAAGGGCCCCATATTGTCTAACTGGGCGGTATACATCAGGTTACGCAGTTCTTCCTCGTTCATCGGTGCAGAAACCGTCATGTTAGGGATGCTGCGCATATAAGCAAGATCGTACGCGCCATGGTGCGTTGGGCCGTCAGCACCGGCAATACCGGCACGGTCAAGGCAAAATACCACGTTAAGCTTTTGTATAGCAACGTCATGTATCACTTGGTCATAAGCGCGCTGCATAAAGCTGCTGTAAATGTTACAAAAAGGCGTAAGCCCTTGTGTAGCAAGGCCGGCAGAGAAGGTAACGGCGTGCTGTTCGGCTATACCTACGTCAAACGCCCGGTTTGGCATAGCTTTCATCATTAGGTTAAGTGAACATCCCGACGGCATGGCCGGGGTGATACCCATTATTTTAGAGTTGGCTTCGGCCAGTTCTATTATTGTATGGCCAAAAACGTCCTGGTATTTAGGAGGCTGTGGTTTGTCGTACTTTGTTTTTTTAATCTCGCCGGTAATCTTGTCGAACAAGCCTGGTGCGTGCCACTTGGTTTGGTCCTTTTCGGCCAGTGCGTATCCCTTACCTTTAACCGTAATGCAATGCAGCAGTTTAGGCCCGGGTATGTTGCGCAGGTCCTGCAGCAGTTTCACCAGGTGCTTAACATCATGCCCGTCAACCGGTCCAAAGTAGCGGAATTTAAGCGCCTCAAAAAAGTTGCTCCGTTTAAGCAAGGTACCCTTTATGCTCTTTTCGAGCTTCTTGGCTATCTTAAACGCATCAGGACCAATAGACGATATTTTGGTAAGTACGTTGGCTATATCATCTCTAAACCGGTTATATGGCTTAGAGGTGGTAATGTCCGTAAGGTATTCCTTTAGCGCGCCCACGTTTGGATCTATCGACATGTTATTGTCGTTAAGTATCACCAGCAGATTGCTGTTCTCTATACCAGCATGGTTTAAAGCCTCAAAGGCCATACCCGCTGTCATGGCGCCATCGCCAATTACAGCCACGTGCTGGCGGTCGGTCTCGCCTTTATATTGCGATGCAACAGCCATTCCTAAGGCAGCTGAAATAGAGGTTGATGAATGCCCTACCCCAAAGGTGTCATAAACACTTTCTGAGCGCTTTGGGAAGCCGCTTATGCCGCCATGTATACGGTTGGTATGAAATGTATCTCTTCGTCCGGTAAGTATTTTGTGCCCATAAGCCTGGTGGCCAACGTCCCATACCAACTGATCGTATGGCGTATTCAATACGTACTGAAGTGCTACTGTAAGTTCCACCGTACCCAAACTTGCGGCAAAGTGCCCCCCGTTCACCGACACTACATCAATAATGTACTGGCGAAGTTCGTTACAAACCTGTTCTAGTTCATCTTCTGTAAGCTGTTTCAGATCAGAAGGAAAAGCGATCTTACTTAACAATTCACCGGCGGGTACCTGCATGGACAAATCAAATTGAGAGATATTAATACAAAGTAAGGTATTATATTGATAAGTTTATAATGTGTTAATTGTTTTGTGACGCAAACGGGGAACTTACGGCCTTTAAACGTATTTTTGAAGCATGACGGATGACAGTTTTGCCATAAAGTTGCCGCAGTTTGAAGGCCCCTTCGACCTGCTGCTGTTCTTTATAGAACGCGACGAACTGGACGTGCATGACATCCCCATCGCTAAGATAACTGATGATTTCCTGAACTACATCCATCAGATGACGGTGCTGAACATGGAACTGGCCAGCGAGTTTATTTTTGTTGCGGCCACGCTCATGCGGATAAAAGCGAAAATGCTGCTGCCGCGGCACAGCGAAGCGGGTGAAGAAAACGAGCTGGACACAAAGGAAGGCCTAATTCGTAAGCTGATAGAATACAAAAAGTTTAAGGAAGTGTGCGAGCAACTGCGCCCGTTTGAAGATGAACGCTTTAAGCAGGAACGCAGGGGTAACATCAGGACGGACCTGGAACAGGTAGAGAAAGTAGCCGTACCCGGCGAAGAGCTGTCGGATATTAACCTGTATAAACTCATGACGGTTTACAACAGAGTGATGCGGCAATTTATGACCCGCACCGAACCGGTAACCCATACCGTTGTACAATACCCATACACCATTGAGCAGCAAAAGCAGGCAATAAACAACCTGCTGCAAATAAATAAGCGGCTGGACTTTAAGAGCATTGCTGATAAAAGCGAGAACAAAGTACATTTTGTCTACAATTTTTTGGCGGTGCTGGAGATGCTGCAGCAGGAACTGATAGATATACAGGTAGGGCTCGGCTTCAACAATTTTTGGATAGCGCCGAGGAGAGAGTAAGTCGGTATGCAGTTGCAGTTTGCAGTAGCGCTTTGAAGCTGGCAGTTTGCAGTATTAAGTTACCATTTACCACTCACCCTGACTAATCACTACTCACCTAAGAGCTGTATCATCAGGTAAAAAAGTCGTAAAAACTGTAACACGGCCGCCAAAACTGTAACATGTTCAAACATCTACTTTTCATAATACACTGATAGATAATCCATTATAAAAATTAGGTCACTTTTAGGTGTATCAGGTGTAACACCCTGTCGTGATACAGTTGTTACAGGGTAAGGTTATACATCAATTTAAAATGCTTAATTGCTTATCTTCAATAACCTGTGTCATTTCTCACATCTAATCTCTAATTTTACGCGCATTACACACAGCAATGAAAAGAGACAAAATTATATTCAAATTACTAGACGAGGAACAGCAACGCCAGGAAGAAGGTATTGAACTGATAGCATCCGAGAACTTCGTGAGCAAACAGGTTATGGAAGCTGCCGGCTCGGTAGCAACCAACAAATACGCCGAAGGCCTTCCGGGCAAACGCTACTATGGCGGTTGTGAAATAGTCGACGAGATAGAGACCATTGCTATTGAACGCGCAAAGCAGCTTTTCAACGCCGAGTGGGCAAACGTGCAGCCACATAGTGGTGCACAGGCTAACGCCGCAGTAATGCTGGCCTGCCTGCAGCCAGGCGACAAAATATTAGGGTTCGACCTTTCGCATGGTGGCCACCTTACCCATGGCTCACCGGTAAACTTCTCCGGTAAGTTATACGAACCTCACTTTTACGGTGTGAAGAGAGAAACCGGTTACATTGACTACGAGCAGCTAAAAGAAGTAGCACTGCGTGAGAAACCAAAGCTGATCGTATGCGGCGCTTCTGCATATTCACGTGATTGGGATTACGCCTTTATACGCCAGGTAGCCGATGAAGTAGGCGCTTTGGTACTGGCAGATATATCTCATCCGTCGGGCCTTATTGCACGCGGTTTGTTAACAGACCCGCTTCCGCATTGCCATATCGTAACTACCACTACGCATAAGACCCTGCGCGGCCCACGTGGCGGCCTTATCTTATTAGGTAAAGATTTTGAGAACCCATGGGGACTTAAAACACCCAAGGGTGAGGTTAGAATGATGTCGAACCTGCTGGACATGGCCGTTTTCCCCGGCACACAGGGCGGCCCGCTGGAGCATATCATTGCTGCTAAGGCAATAGCCTTCGGTGAAGCATTAAGCGACAGCTACATGAAATATATTGTTCAGGTAAAGCTGAACGCCGCAGCAATGGCCAAAGCTTTTGTTAACAGGGGTTATGAAATCATCTCAGGAGGAACAGATAACCACCTGATGCTTATCGACCTCAGGAACAAGAACATCAGCGGTAAAGCTGCTGAGAAGGCCTTGGGTGAAGCAGATATTACCATCAATAAAAATATGGTTCCGTTTGATGACAAGTCGCCATTTGTCACATCGGGTATACGTGTAGGCACAGCTGCTATAACCACCCGTGGTTTAAAAGAAAAGCATATGGAAACCATTGTGGAATTTATAGATGATGTATTAAAAAGCCCTGAAGACGAAACCGTTTTGAAGAAAGTTCGTAAAAAGGTGCACAAGCTGATGGCAGATCATCCATTATATAGCGACAAGCATTTAAACTAAATTTAATGGCTGTAGGGCAGGGTATGAAAGAAAACGAAGAAAGCGGACGCTTAACCGCTCTGCATTCGTACGACATTCTCGATTCGCTGCCCGAAAAAGAGTATGATGCTATTGCGCGCCTGGCCTCCTATATATGCCAGGCGCCGCTAGCCTTTATTACCTTTATTGATAATGACCGGCAGTGGTTTAAATCTAAAGTAGGTTACGATCTGGACTTTATTCCTAAAGTCGATTCTTTTTGCCGCCACACAATCCTGAAGAAAGAACTGGTAGAAGTGCCTGATGCTTCTCAAAACGAATTGTTTTGCGAAACAGAAATGGTTACCGGAAACTTCCATATCCGATTTTACGCCAGTGCGCCGTTAATTGATCCGGATGGCTACTGTATTGGTACCCTTTGCGTTTTTGACCAGCAGCCGAAACACCTAAGCGACGAGCAAAAGGATGCCTTAAGCACCCTGGCTGACGAGGTGATGAGTCACCTCATCCTCCGCAAGCAAAAGAAGGAACTGGAGCAAAGCTTGCAGGCACATAAAGATTTTTACACGCTCTTTAACAGTTCATCTGAAATACACTTCATTGCAGGTGCCAATTCCAACATCGAATTAATAAATAACTGCGTAAGCGACATCCTGGGCTACAGTCCGGAACAAGCTATTGGCAAATCGTTATGGTCGTTTGTAGCGGGCCAAAACCGCGAACAATTTGCTCCACTTATAGAAAAGGCTGTAGCCTCGCATGAGCCGTTTGAACTTGACACGCAAGCTGTTACCTCGACCGGCGAAATGAAGTGGATAAGCTGGACGGCAGTAAATAAGAATGGCAAGTGGTATGCAAGCGGCCGCGACGTTACCTACCAGAAAAACCTGCTTACCCAAACAGAACAACTCTCGCTGGTAGCCAGTAAGATAAAGAACGGCGTTCTGATTAGCGACGCAGAAGATAATGTACTATGGACCAACGCGGCTTTTGAAGATATCACCGGTTACAACATTAAAGATGTTGAGGGTCGGTTTTTAGGAGATGTTTTAAAAGGTAAACCTAAAGACCAGAATGCTGAGAACGAACTAATAGATGCACTTCAAAATAAGCGTTCATACGAGGTGGAGCTATCAATCACCACTAAAGATGGCAGGGCTCTTTGGATTTCGGTAACCAATTCTATCATTTATGGCCCTACGGGTAAGATAGAGAAATTCATCCGCATAATTATTGATATTACCAGCCGCAAACGCGCTGAACAGGATGTGGAGATACTCTCATTTGCTGCGAGGAAGTCGCCAAGCGGTATTATGATCCGTGACGCGGAAGGTAAGATCATATGGATGAATGACTCGATGTCTCACATCATCGGCTACACACTGGATGAGCTAAGGGGCCAAACCATGGGCACTAAACTCCTGGGAGAAGACACCGATATGCGGGTGTTTGAGAAAGCCTTAGAAGCTGTTAAGCAGAACAAGTCCTACGAGGTCGAGTTAAAAATCTATAAAAAGGATGGCACACCTACTTGGGTATTTATCACTAATAGTCCGCTGTTTAACGAGGTGGGCCAGGTAGAGCGCCAGATTGGCGTTATGGTTGATGTAACAGCACGGAAGCAAACTGAAGAGCAGTTAAATATGCTTTCGCTAGTTGCAAGTAAAGCAACCAGCGGGGTGGTTATAAACGATAGCAGCGGCAAAGTAGAATGGGTTAATGATGCCTTTGAAAGCATAACAGGCTATTCACTTGCTGATGTTGAAGGAGGCCATTTAGGTGATGTTTTGAAAGGGGAGCTCACCGATGTTTCAATTATTTCTAAGGCAAGGGAACTGTCGGAGAAAAAGCAATCGTTTGAAGTTGATTTACTGGTTTACAAAAAGGACGGCACCCCAATATGGATATCTGTAATTAACTCAGTTATCACCAATGATGCAGGGAAAGTAGATAAGTACATTGAAGTTATACTGGATATTACCGCGAAGAAAAAAGCTGAACTTGAACTTATTACCGCAAAAGAAGAAGCTATACAGCTAAGCAGGGCAAAAGACATGTTTATTGGCGTAATGAGCCATGAAATACGTACGCCGCTCAATGCCGTTATCGGCATGTCGCATTTGTTAATGAACGACAATCCGTCTGAGTCACAAAAAGAGAACCTGAACATTTTGAAGTTTTCTGCCGAGAACCTCATGACCCTGATTAATGATGTGCTGGATTTCACCAAAATTGAAACTGGCAATATTGAGCTTGAAAAAGCAAGGGTAAATGTTAGGGAAATGATTGAGGGCGTTACGCTATCAATGCAGTACAAAGCACAAGAAAATGGTATATATCTGCGTAGTAATATAGAAGAGAGTGTACCTGCTTTTGTTATTGGTGATAGGGCCAGGTTGGTTCAAATACTGTTGAATCTGGTAAGTAATTCGGTTAAATTCACATCGACAGGAGGTGTGGATATCGACCTGAAGGTTATAGAACAGGATTCGAAATCTGTAAGGATACGTTTTGCAGTTTCTGATACCGGAATTGGTATTGCAAAAGAAAAATTAAATACCATCTTTGAGTCTTTTAAGCAAGCTGAGGCTGATACCACCCGAAATTATGGTGGCACAGGCTTAGGTTTAGCTATTAGTAAACGATTAATAGAGTTGCACGATTCCAGAATTAACGTTGACAGCGTACCTGGACAGGGCTCTACTTTCTGGTTTACAATAACTTTTAAAAAGCTGGAAGGCCAAACCGTAAATAATAACAACAAAGTGGAAACAGGGCTCAATATTCATGTGCTGGTGGTTGATGATAACCAAATAAACAGGCTGCTTATAAATAAGGTGCTTAAAAAATGGGGCGCCACTGCGGATTTTGCTGAAAATGGCCAGGAAGCTATTGATAAGCTTCAGGAACATAAGAATTTTGATGTGGTGCTAATGGACATCCATATGCCTATTATGGGCGGACTTGAAGCTACCGGGGTTATCCGCACTTTTAACGATCCATACTTTCAAAACTTGCCAATAATTGCGCTTACTGCTTCTATGTTAAGTAACCAAATGGGAGAAATAGAGAACGCCGGCATGAACGACTACATACTAAAACCCTTTGATCCGGCTACACTGCACGATAAACTCAGCAGATACCAGAAGCAATAAAAAATTAATATTGACTATACCGCGTAAGCAATGGTAGCAATGCTTAACGTGAGTTGAGGTATCTTAAGCAATTCTGCACCGCACGCCTCCAGGGTGGAACCGGTAGTAACAATATCATCCACCAACAAAACATGTTTATTTTGTAATTGCTGCGGATGCTTTACAGCAAATACTTGCTGCATATTTTCAAATCTTGCAAAGCGAGATTTTTTGGTTTGCGTGTTGGTAGACACCGTACGAACCAGATTGTTGGCAAGCACAGTCCCGTCCGTCTTGCTTGCAAGCCCATCAGCAAAACACTCGCTCTGATTATACCCGCGCTCACGCAATCGTTTCTTATGTAATGGAACAGGTATAATGTAATCCACGTTCTTAAAAACCTCACTTTTATTCAGCTGCTGGCCTGCAATGGCGCCAAGTGCATTTCCAATACCGTGCATCCCATCATATTTAAAATGGTGCATCATCCGCTGTACATTGCTTCCTTTATTAAAATAGTATAACGCGTAAGCGCCGGCAAGCGGCAGCTTACCCCAAAATTGTTGCGCTACTATATTATCGGGCTGTTCGTGAAAATTTGTATAAGGTAAATTATACAGGCAATGTGTACAAATAACGTGTTCGCTGGATACAAGCGTAGCATGACACGCGGCACAAAGCTCCGGAAAAATGAGGGACAAAAAATCGTTAAAATAGGAGCGAACAGCGTTCATGAGCGTGAAGATAGCAGATTATCTTCTCTGTTTTTATATACCATTTTTTCTAAACAAAAAATCCCGGCCAATTTAACTTAGCCGGGATCCTGTATAGCAACCAGTAATCTAAAATAACTTAGAATGGCAGATCATCATCATCTGGTGCTGAGCTGATATCAGCAGGAGCAGCGTATTGCGGAGCTGCAGATGCACCACCACTTAATACATTTATTTTCCAAAGCTGCATTGAATTAAAGTAGCTTTTTTTGCCGGTTTTATCTGTCCATGGGCGGCCACGCAGGTTAAAGAAAACCTCCACATCGTCACCAACTTTAACATTGTCAAGCAGTGCGCAACGATCCTGTATCGCCTCGAACTTTAAATACTCAGGATATTGTGGGTTTTCGATATATTCAACTATCAATTCTCGTTTCTTAAGTGATTCTGTCACCTGGGCAGTTGGGCCCACTTCGTGTACTTTACCTTTGATCTCCATTGCTTCCGAAATATTTAAAATGTAAAGTTAAGAGTATGAAATTAAAACGGCGGCTTTTTATTCATAAATTCGCCAATTATTATATGCAAGTTTTCCACAACGAAAGTAAGATCATCATCACCTGTAATAAGCGTTTGTCGCTATATTTAAAGCAGGAAGTAGAAGCCCTTGGGTTTGAACCAACCCGTGTTTTCCAAACAGGCGTAGAGCTGCAGGGAACTGTTACAGACTCCATTCCGCTAAACCTTAACCTGCGCTGTGCCAGCCAAATACTTTATTTGTTAAAGAGTTTTGAAGCAGAGAACCCGAATGAGCTTTATAACGAACTAGTGAAAATAGAATGGGAGGAACTGATTGATTTTTCCGGGTATTTTTCTGTTACGTCCAATGTTAACAACAAGCATATCCTAACGCCGCTATTTGCAAACGTAAAGGTAAAAGATGCCATTGTAGACAGGATAAAGCAAAAGAAAGGTATCCGCCCAAATTCTGGTGCAGATGCTAATAAAACAGTTGTACATCTTTACTGGCAGGATAACAAGGCCGATGTTTTTATAGATACTTCAGGTGAGACCCTCGCCAAACACAGCTATCGTAAAATACCCGGCAAAGCGCCAATGTTGGAAGCGCTTGCTACTTCCACCATCATGTCGACCGGTTGGGACCGTCAAAGCACTTTTGTAAACCCTATGTGCGGCTCAGGCACGCTTGCTATAGAAGCAGCACTGCTTGCAACCGATAAACACCCTGGCCTGTTTCGGATGAATTACGGCTTTATGCATATACTGGGCTATGATGAGCAGGTATTTTTTACAGAACGCCGCACACTTAAGGACAAAGCCAAGAAGGCGATCAACTTTAAAATAATTGCTACGGACATATCAGATGATGCAGTAGATATTGCCCGCAAGAACGCCAATACAGCAGGCGTAGAACATTTGATAGACTTTGCTGTTTGTGATTTTGCAGACACAGAAGTCCCCGAAGGCCCGGGCATAATAATGTTTAACCCCGAGTATGGCGAGCGTTTAGGAACCCATACTAAGCTGGAAATAACTTATAAACGCATAGGCGATTTCCTGAAACAAAAGTGTTTAGGAAAAAGTGGATATGTATTCACCGGCAACCCTGACCTGGCTAAAAAGATTGGCTTAAAGGCTGCCCGGAAAATAGAATTTTATAACGGTAAGCTGGACTGCCGCCTTTTTGAGTACGAACTATATGAAGGCACTAAACGCGAACCAAAAGCAGAATAAATGAAAAAGCTCCTGATAATTGCCCTGTTTATACTTTCATCAGCCCTTGCGAAAGCGCAGGAAGGTGATCTTGCATTTCCTTTCCAAGGTGGAAGCCCTATCATGACCAGGTTCTTTACTGACAGCCTGCGAGTAGGCCAGGATATTAAGGATAAAAAGGCAAGCGGCATGGCTGTGATTAAATTCACTGCCGATATAAGCGGACAGATACAAAAGATTGTGATCTACTATGCAGATGATTACATGCTTACCCTTCCTGTAATAGAGGCGCTTAGAAAGTCTAACAAAAAATGGATCATCCCCAACAAAGAGAAGTTCCACGATTTTATTATACCGTTTTCAATAAGCTATAATGCACCCGCTACAGGTGTGGCCGAAGTTCAGAAAGCTGCTTACGCCTATTTCAAACAGCGCAAACCTATCCTCACCAAAGATCAGCTGCCACTAAACGCCGCTACCCTGCTGCCGGTAGTTGTGGTTAAGTACGACCTTTAACGTGCAACGTTAAAGAGGCCAAAATGTAAAAAGTGTTCAGCTTTTTTTGTGCCCGACGGTAAAAACAAGTTTTTGAACACTTTTTTACTTCCGTTAAAAAAGACGTCAAATAGCACGATTATGTCTGTTTTTGGCTTAAAATCCGTGCAAGCACCTTTAAAAACCACACCAATTCACAGTGCTAAATTCAAGTTTATTTGCATTGTATAGGGTAAATTACAGGTAGCAAATCTCCCTTTTACAACACCTGCCAAATAATGCCCGGGCGCCAGTCAGCGCCAAATGATTTCATCGTTCGGAAAAAAATTTAATTAAAACCTAACAAAAAGAAATCCGTACAAAGATGCTTTTCGTTAGTATACGATTATTGACCTCCGACAATTAGAAAAAAAGATGAAGAATCTGTTAAGTTTTAAAGTTAAAGCCGTTGCCGCAAACATTCGTAACAAACGCGAAGAACTCAACTATACACAGGAATACCTTGCTGCAAAACTTAAAATATCTCAGAACGCATATAGTAAAATAGAACTTGGTTATACTAAGATCACGCTGGAACGTCTTTTCCAGATAGCTGAAGTTTTAGAAACGGAACTGATGGACCTTATCAAAGCAGATAAAGCCGAAGCTGCCTGACCCGTAATAATTTCAGGGCTTATCAATATCCCTTAATATATTTGCCGCAAACAACATTTGATGAGCGACGCAGATATAATTGGGCAAACTATAGCTTTTGTAAAACAAACCCTTAGCGACGCCGAAGGCGGGCACGATTGGTGGCACATACAACGGGTACACACCAATGCCAGGCGCATTGCAGAAGGCGAAAGCTGCCATCTGCTAACCGTAGAACTTGCTGCACTGCTGCATGATATTGCTGATAGCAAATTTCACGGAGGGGACGAGGAAATTGGCCCGCGCACCGCAGGAGACTATTTAAGAAGCATCAATGCCGAGCCGGCTGTTATTGAGCACGTTCAGCAGATCATCCGCTACATGTCTTTTAAAGCGAGCTTTGATAAGCCATCCTTTCACTCAACAGAGCTTGCCATTGTACAGGATGCCGACCGGCTGGATGCAATAGGTGCCATTGGTATTGCCCGCGCATTTACGTACGGAGGTTTCAAGGGGCGCGAATTGTACAACCCCGAAATTGAACCCAACCTAAACATGAGCAAAGAGGAGTATAAAAACTCCGCTGCGCCAACAATTAACCACTTTCATGAAAAGCTGCTGTTGCTCAAAGACAAAATGAATACCTCCACCGGCAAGCAATTGGCTCAGCAACGGCACAACTTTATGCTCAGTTACCTGCAGCAGTTTTATAGCGAAGTACAATAACTCAATATTATTAAACGCCTGTTATGAACAAAACTTTACTCTTATTAGCCGCGCTGCTCGCCGGACAATATGCCCGGGCGCAGGATACTTTAAAACAGCAGCGTTTTAACCTGCACTTCCAGCAAACTGTTATTACACAAGCTAAACCATCGTTTAGCGCCAACTATTCCGGAGCGAACAGCCTGCTTACCAACAGCGAAACGCAAACGTCGCTTACCACAACTTTATTCGGCGGGGCTCGGCTGTGGAAAGGAGCAGCGGCATACTTTAATCCGGAGATGTCTGGCGGTTCCGGACTAAGCAAAACACTTGGCGTTGCCGGTTTTCCAAATGGTGAAACCTTCAGGGTTGGCGGCGCCGAACCTAAAATATACATAGCCCGCCTTTACTTTACACAAACCTTTGAGTGGGGTAATGATAGAGACACCCTTGCAGACGATGTAAACCAGCTCGGCGGCCTGCGCAGCAAGCGTTACCTAAATTTTACTGTCGGCAAATTTGGCATGGCAGATTTTTTCGACGGTAACGAATTCAGCCATGATGCCCGCTCTCAGTTCATGAACTGGGCATTGATGGATAATGCGGCATGGGACTACCCGGCCAATACCCGTGGTTACGTAATGGGCGCAATGGCCGAGTTGGGGCAGCCTACATGGGCGTTGCGCTTTGCCTTCACCATGACAACCACTTCTGCAAACGGTGCAATATGGGACCAGCGCGTAAGTCGCGCCAATACGCAAACCCTGGAATACGAGAAACGGTATAAACTAAACGGCCGCAACGGCACAGTACGCATCCTTGGTTTTCGTAACAATGGCAAAATGGGTGTTTACAGAGACGCTTTAGCGCTGAAGCCCGTTAACCCCACTGTAGATACAACTCTTACTTACGGCAAGCACAAGTACGGCTTTGGCATCAGTGCCGACCAATACCTCAGCAGAGACTTTGGTGTATTTGCCAAGGCAAGCTGGAATGATGGCAAGACCGAAACCTGGGCCTTTACGGAAATAGACCGGTCTGTAAGTTTAGGGGCTGTATTAAGGGGCAGCAGCTGGAACCGTGGAGATGATGAACTGGGCCTGGCATTTGTTGGCAACGGCCTATCTGCACCGCACCGCGATTACCTGAAAGCGGGCGGCTACGGCTTCATCATAGGCGACGGTCGGCTTAACTACAGCACCGAATTGATTGCCGAGCTTTATTACAAAATTAATGCTTATCAAAAAAAGCTATGGCTCTCGCCCGATTACCAGTTTATTGCTAACCCGGCTTATAACAAAGACCGCGGCCCGGTAAACGTTTTCTCTCTGCGCGCGCATGTAGAGTTTTAGCTGATCAGTTAAACCAAAACGATAAAGTAAAGTCACACCAACAAACACGCCGGGTATAATGAAGAAACTCAGTTTAGCAATATTAATCTTAACAGTAACACTAAGCAGCTTTGCGCAGGTTGCCAACAATCTTACAAAAGCTTCGGTAACGTTTAAGATAAAGAACATGGGCATAAATACCGGCGGTAAGATAGGCACCGTACAGGCCGACGTTCAGTTTGTACCCTCAGATCTTGCCAAAAGCAAGATAGACGCCACGGCAGAGAGTGCATCTATTAACACTGATAACGAGATGCGCGACAATCACCTGAAGGGAGAGGATTACTTTGACGTTGCCAAGTACCCTAAAATAACAATGCGTTCCATTTCTTTTAAACACAACAGCGGCAACAACTACACGGGCCAGTTTAACTTAACCATTAAAGATAAGACCAAACAGGTAACTGTACCGTTCACCTACAACGAAGCAGGGGGCACAGCAGCTGTAAAGGGCTCCTTCAAAATTAACCGTAGAGATTTCGGCATCGGTGGCAGCAGTTTGGTACTGGCAGACGAAGCTACCATCACGATAGAGGTTGAAGTGACTAAATAGTGCTTTAATCACTTAACAATTATTTAATACCGGGGCTCGCGCAGCTTATTATTTCATTCATTTTCAAAGCGTACCTTTGTGTATGAATTTGCGTGTGCTCGTTCTCATTAATTCCGCTGCTGTAGCTATCAGCTTGTCGGCAGTAAACTATTATTTTCAGCACAAGTGGTACGATATGATCATCACCTTCCTGGTGACGCTGATCAGCAGTTATATCGTATTTTACTATCTTATCGAAAAGTATATCTATTCGCGTATCAAGCTTATTTATAAGCTTATCCACAACCTAAAACTGGGCCGCGATTTAAGAGATGCCCTGGGCGAACATGTAACTGCCAACCCTATTAAGGATGTGGAGAATGAGGTAAAGGAGTGGGCACGGATTAAGAAAACTGAGATTGATGATCTGCGTAAACAGGAAAAATTTCGCCGGGACTTCCTCTCTAACATCTCTCATGAGTTTAAAACTCCCCTGTTTGCCATACAGGGTTATATAGAAGCCCTGCAGGATGACGGTTTTGACGACCGCGAAATGGCAGAACAGTTTTTGAAAAAGGCTTCTAAAAATGTAGACCGCCTGAGCTATCTGATCAAAGACCTTGATGAGATATCTAAACTGGAATCAGGCGAGATCCCGATCAATTACAGCAAGTTTAAAATTAATGATCTTATAAAAGAAGTTTTTGAATCGCTGGAGTTTAAGGCCAGGGATCACAACATTAAGCTGATATTTAAACAAAAATACGACGACGGTATTTACGTGAATGCCGACCGCGAGAAGATACGACAGGTACTGGTTAACCTTATAGATAACTCCTTTAAATACGGCAAGGAAGGCGGAAGTACATCTGTAAGCCTGTTTACCCTGCATGACCAGGTGTTGGTAGAAGTAACAGATGACGGTGTTGGCATAGAAGAAAAAAACCTGTCCAGATTGTTCGAACGATTCTTCCGTACAGATACGAGCCGCTCCCGGCAGATTGGCGGATCGGGCCTGGGCCTCGCTATAGTTAAGCACATTGTAGAGGCGCATCAACAAAACATTAACGTAAGAAGCACAGAGGGGGTGGGATCTACCTTCGGTTTTACACTGCAAAAAGTTAAACAAGCGCTGCCATTCCCCAATATACCCGTGTTAAAAAGTTAACATTAATTTAACATTGCATCCGTACCTTTACTGAAATTTAATGACAATGTCTCTTAACAGTATCTTTCAATACTTTGTCCCTAAGGATAAAAAAACTTTCTTCCCGCTTTTTGAGCAGGCAGCAAGCAATGTTGTAACTATGGCTACTATACTGGTAGAAGCTGTAAACTCTGCTAACCCGGTTACACAGGAAGAACTGTTTCGCCAGATAGACAAGCTGGAAAACAAAGGTGACGAACTTACCCACCAGATATACCTGGAACTAGGCAAAAACTTTATCACCCCGTTTGACCGTGAAGATATACACTCGCTGGCTACCGCGATAGACGACGTTGCCGATTATATACATGGTGCATCAAACCGGATGAGCCTGTATAAGATAGAAGATTATAACGAGCACATCCGCAAACTGTCTGACCTTATTCTGCAGGCCAGCGGTGATCTTGAAAAAGCCGTACGCGAACTGAAAGATTTGAAGAACGTTCGTGCAATTGCCGATTCTTGTATCCGCATAAACAGCGTAGAAAACCAGGCCGACTACGTGTTTGACCGTGCTGTTGCCGATCTTTTCCTGTACGAGACCGACGCTATCAAACTAATTAAATACAAAGAGATACTGGCTGCGCTGGAAACGGCTACAGATATGTGCGAGGATGCTGCCAACGTAATGGAATCTATTTTAGTTAAAAACGCCTAAGCATATCTTTAAACTTTTTACATGGTAACCACCCTGCTTGTTGTTGTAGTTTGCCTGGCCATTATATTTGATTTTATAAACGGCTTTCACGACGCTGCCAACTCCATTGCTACAATTGTTTCTACCAAAGTACTTACACCGTTTCAAGCGGTACTTTGGGCTGCATTCTTCAACTTCCTTGCTTATTTTGCTGTACGTTACTGGGGGTTTCACGGCGGTAATTTCTCCGTTGCAAACACAGTTGCCAAAACGGTTCTGGAACAGTTTATCACCATGCAAGTGGTACTGGCCGGCCTTGTTGCCGCTATCACCTGGAACCTTATCACCTGGTGGTTCGGTATCCCCTCGAGCTCATCGCACACGCTTATAGGCGGTTTTGCCGGAGCTGGTATGACAAATGCCATGTTTCATGGTGCCAACGCCTTTTTAGCTGTCAATACAAAGGTCGTATTAACAACTATAGCTTATATTTTTCTTGCGCCATTTATTGGGTTATTCATTGCTTATGTTATAACTATCATTATCCTACACATTTGCAAGAACGCTAAACCTGTAAAGGCCGAAAAATGGTTTAAAAGCGGTCAACTAATATCATCAGCAGCATTAAGCTTTGCGCATGGCGGTAACGATGCCCAAAAGGTAATGGGTATTATTTACGTTGCTTTGGTATCATCACAGGTTATAAAAACCGGCACACCTATGCCAAACTGGATACCTGTGGCGTGCTACAGCGCTATTGCACTGGGCACCATGTCCGGCGGTTGGAAGATTGTAAAAACCATGGGCACCAAAATAACCAAGGTTACACCACTTGAAGGTGTAGCTGCAGAATCTGCAGGTGCTATTACCTTGTTCATTACCGAAAACTTTGGTATACCGGTATCTACAACACATACCATTACAGGCTCTATTATTGGTGTGGGCCTTACCAAAAGGGTATCTGCGGTACGCTGGGGCGTTACCATTAACCTGGTATGGGCATGGATAATTACCATCCCTATTTCTGCGCTGCTTGCAGGGTTAGTGTTTGTACTGGTAAGGGCTCTATCTTAGATTTAATTGGCAGTACTTTTGCTTTACTGCCGGCATGAAGAAAGCCTTACTTTTATTATTCCCGATCCTGCTTTTCACCGCAACCAGCTGCGATACGCTCAACCAGGTAGCTCAAACAACCATTCAGCAATACGGTAACCCTACCAACCTCGAGATCAGCAACGGCCTTAAACAGGCGCTGGAAATAGGTACAGGTAAAAGCTCTGACCAACTCTCTGCTGTAGACGGCTTTTTTGCAAATGCCGCCGTAAAGATCCTTTTTCCACCGGAAGCACAGAAAGTTGAGAAAACCCTTCGAAGCATTGGCTTGGGTAAACTGGCTGATAACGTAGTGCTGTCGCTTAACCGGGCTGCAGAGGATGCCGCTAAAGGTGCCAGGCCAATATTCGTAAACGCTATAAAGCAAATGACCATACAGGATGTTACCAACATTTTGCTTGGCAACCAGGATGCTGCCACGCAGTACTTTAAACGCACTACTACTTTGCAATTGTCGTCCAGTTTCAGGCCTGTTATTCAAAACAGCCTGAACAAGGTAGGCGCCACCAAATACTACGGTGATGCAGCGGCGGCTTACAATAAAATACCATTAGTGAGCAAGATTAACCCGGATATAACCGACTATGTGACACAGAAAGCCATTGACGGCCTGTTTTACGAGATAGCTAAAGAAGAGCTTAACATAAGGCAAAACCTATCCGCCAGAACCACCCCTCTACTACAGAAAGTGTTTGGCTATTACGATAAGAATAAAAGATAACTTACAATGAGCGGAATGTTACAGTGAAGAGTACCTGCTGTGACTTTCCGCTTTCATTGCCTTTCCACGATGGGCCGTTGGCAACAATACTTTTCGCCTTAGCATCAGCAATGGAGCTAAGGCTTTTTACTACGCTTATATTGCTGATAGTTCCGTTCGGGCTTACGTCAAACTTCAATTTTACGTCACCTGTTTTTTCCCCCGCCGGAAGCAGCGCCTGTTGAGCTATGTAAGCATTGTAAGCCTCTGTACCTATTACCGGGCGTGCAGTACTCTCTGCTCGTACCACCGTAACTTCTGCCAATTGCGAACCCGCATCTTTTCCATTGGCGGATCCTATGTAACCCATTGAGGTATTTGCCGAGTCCTTTGCTGTAAATGTTTTAAAGCGGCTTGTTAACTGAGAAGGTGCAGCAAGCCCGTTGCCGGTAGCCGTAACCGGATTGTTTTCAGCGGTAATTACTTTCCCCTTTAAATCAACTTTCGGGGGCTGTGTAGCAGCAAGGTTGCCCAGGTAGTAGCTATTGTTATATTCCGGCCTGCCTTCCCGCTCCTTTTTGGTTACACCTTCTACCTTGCCTGTTAATGGCTGTGAAAGTGGCTTCTTGCTAATCGCAACTACAGCAGGCATCTCACCGGAATCTCTTTGTTTGGCAATAACGTCCATTACGCGCTCATCCAGCGGTAACTGAGATGCAGCCGAAGCTTGTTGCTGGGCGGCAATCGTCCTGGTTGTATCAGTTATACGAGGAATTTCGTTTATAACTAGGGTGCGGTCGTTTCTAAACTGACGAGGTGCCTTAATCTCTTTTGTACGTGGCGGTGCTGTTGCAAGCAAAGGTGTGCTATCATTCGTCGAAGACGGCAGGGACTTCGGACTTGTATCGGCTGGCGGTAAGGGCTCATTACGCGCGGCTAAAGGGGCAACAACAGGATCACTCCTTCTGTAAAGTAACCCAACTACCACCATAAAGCCTATAACGCCCGCCGCGGCAGCCATCATCCACCATGGAATAATGCGGCGTTGCTTCTCGTCCACTCTTTCCTGCAAACGTTGCGAAAGCCTGCTAAGATTGGCTGACTGATTGCTTGCCGATGCTTCATAACCTTCTATAGCGTCCATCAGGAAAGGATCATGCTGCGCCTCCCGCTCAAGCTGGTGCATAGTTTTGGCATCAAGCTCCCCGTTGAGGTACTTTTGTATCAGGGTTATATCGTGCCTTTGTTTATCCACCGTTCCGTTCAAGGCAAATCTTTAAATTACGTTTGCCATTCTGTATATAACTTTTTACTTCGTTCATGGTAAAGCCGGTAACCTCAGCTATCTCTTTATAACACCTCTCTTCCAAATAGAACAATTGCACGCTTTGTTTTTGAGCGGGCGTCAATTTACCCATGCAGTGCTCCAGTTTATTGAGTGATTCTTCGCGTCCATTCTCTTCAGGATGCAAAACCGGGTCAAATTCCATAAATTCTTCAAGTTCAACCGTAGTTATTTTTTTCCCTGCCCTTAATTGCATCAAACAATAATTACGGCTGAGCACATAAAGCCAGCTCTTGAACTGCTTAATCTCGTGCTGCTTTACTTTGATTACAAGTTCTTCAAATATCGCCATAACAGCATCCTGTGATTGCTCCTCGTCCTTAAGGTACTTCAGGCAAACACCGTATACCAGATGCATATGGCGCTCGTATAGCTTACCCAATACGGCCAGGTCGCCATGCGCGCGATAGCCGGCTACCAGCTTGTCATCATCGTCGTTAACAGGTGTAATTGGTTTTTTGAAGAAACTCATTAAAGCTGCAAATTATTATTTTTTTGCAACTTTAATGAGTTTCATTTGCTCATTATGCCATCCGGGAAGCTTTGTACAGCTATAGCTCTGCTACTACTTTAAACGTAACGTCGAACATATTACTTATTGCCTTGTCTCCAAGCCCGCTGAAAAAGCTTCCTGAGTTATAGATGATATTATACTTAGTGCGGTCTATTGTAGTACTTCCGCTTACCGTTAGTTTGGTGCCTTGATTAAGGGTAGTAACCGGGCACTCAAACGGCAATGTTTTATTCTTAATTGTAAGCAGACCGGAGGCTTTCCCGTTATAAATCTTAGTAATCTTTATAACGCTTACGGGGTATTTGGCTACATCAAAGAAATCCTCGCTTTTAAGATGGCCTAGCAGGTCCTGATTGCTTTGTTGCATGCTATTCATGTCGATAGTAAGTTGAGCGCTTGTTACCTTCTCGCCAGTAACCGTTAGTTTACCTTCAGAAAAGTTGAGCGTTCCTGCGGGTGCATAAGATCCAATTTGAGCATGACCTGTCCAGCCAATGGTACTCAGTTCCGGCTTAATAAGCACTGTTTTTTGAGCTAATAAAACGCTGCTGCTTGACAGCCATAAGAAAAGAGCGATAAATAGTGTTTTCATGATTGTGATTAGTTTAAGGTAATTACTTTGTCTTCGGTTTCAATAAGGCCTATACCTTTGTACAGCTTGCCGGTCTTGTCTTTGGCGATTATATACCACAAAGCGTCGCCGCCATAAGTTTTGGCACCAAACCGCCAGTTCTTTTTGTAGCAAAAAGTTTTGTTGGCACGTAATTTACCGTCGGGGCACTCGAATGCTTCTGCAAATTCCTTCGGTGAATAGTTCATATTGGCGTGCCACCCGCTTTCGTCATACCAAATAAAACTGCCACATTCAACAACGGTAAGATCTTGTTTAATAGCTGTAGCATAAGTACTATGCTTCCAGTAAAAAGTGTCGCCTTCTTTAACAGGATAGCAGGGATTAGGATCATGGGTAATAATGATGCCTACTGGCAAGTTGCGCAACTTGTCTGGCATTAAGCGATGTTTGTCCGTCCATGCGGTTTGTGCTACAGCAAGGTAGCCGATAAGCAAGAATGTAATAGTAACAGATAACTTTTTCATAACTTTTATTTTCCTCAAAATTGCAGTTATGAATGGCTCGCGTCGCCCCAAAACCTTTTTTGGTACGTACCAAGCCCATTTTGGCACTAATTATCTTATGATAGAAAGTGTATTTGGCGCAAAATTATTTGCTGAGGTATGCAGATGGCGTTATGCCGGTCACCTCCTTAAAGGTACGGTTGAATGAAGTTTTGGAATTAAAGCCACAATCGAAAGCTATTCCTAACAAAGTGAGTTTTTTTGCATCATTAGCTGCAAAGCGTCTTTTAATTTCTTCAACACGCCAACTATTCACGTAAGCGTTAAATGTTTTATTGAAAGCATTATTGATTGTTGCCGACACCACTTATGACGGAATATTTAAATGAGTTGCTAAATTTGCAAGAGTTAATCGGGATCGAGAAACAGCCGATCGGTCCTCATCGCTGCTTCAATCAAGGCCACCAAATTCTCGTCTATCAACTGTGTTACCTGTTTTTCATTTGCCAGTTCGGCCGAACGGTTGTACGACACACTAGTACTTTCCAGTCGAAAACTATAGATGCTTAGTATAAAGATTAGCAAACAAAGCAGATCGCTTGAAAAATCGTATTTATAATATACATTGTGCGCATCCCTTAGGAAAGCTTCGAACAGCCAAAACACACAGGTAACTATCATTAAACATAAGCATACCTTAAGCCAGTTTAACATTTTTTTGCTGACATCGGAAAAGTTGTTGACCAGCCATTGTTGATAATCTGTAACGATTAAAACAGAGAACGTAAGATATATTACCAACGAAAGCCAGGTACCATCATACTCCAGCCGGTAAGTGTAAGGCAAATGCACGTGGAACCATACCTGGTATTTAAACTGGTAACTCTGAAAACACACAAACCAATAAAATAGCGCCTGTACAAGTACTGGTATAAAATGTAGCAGATGTATTGGTTTGAACCGGAACGCCACACTTGTTATAGATTTCACATAAAAATATAGCAATGGCCCAAAGGCAAAGGAATAATATATAGGAAGAAAGTACAACCCTGGCTGTTGGCTGTAAATATCACTAACACGAAAAAAAAGCGTCGGCCAGCCAACCCACTATTGCCAGCATTAGCAGTGCCAGAAAGCGATTAGCAACCTTGTTCCTGGCAGAAAGCAGTAACGCAGTTGCTGAAAAAATGCCAAGTACAACTGCAGCAAAATAACATATTGCATACAAGCTTAAAGTCATCTTCATTGCGTTAAGATAAACAAAAGCTGCTACAGATTACCATTTGCTATTTTACTAAACGCCTCCAGGTATTTGCTGATGTAAAAGTCTTTTGATTTGCTTTTATATTGCATTATAAAGCGTGGATGCTCCAGGGCGACTATCCTGTCAAAAAAGTGATATTCGTCGTTTAGCTTATTGATAAACTTTTCGTTCTTCCCTGTGCCGAAGCAAAAACAAACATCAGTATAACATCCGATGCTTATCTGCTTTCTAATGTTCTCAATAATAGCAGGCGTTACAACATTACAAAGCTCTTTATTATCATAATAATTGTAATTCTTTTCCTCTCCATTAGCACCAACCCGGGTGAGCGCAAGTGGAAAAAGAGAATTAATGTATATATCCCGATAGAACGCCTCAGGGCCGCCGTAGGCGTTTATCATCTCGTAGATGAATACAGAGGATGTTTCGTGCGTAAGCTTCCCCTCGTAAGCTATATTACATTCTGAGATAAGTCGCTTAGGATCCGTAAACGGAATCCCAGTTAGCCCGCCCCCAAACCGGCCGGGATTTATCCCGAGAATTAAGTGGCGAGAGCGTTCATCATTATAGTATTTGCCATAAAAGTCTTTACAAATTCGTGTTACCTGCGGATATCCTTTGTAAGGATTCATGATGCGGATATCCGATGGCAACGGCGGCCCGGCATAGTCTACTTCTTTATAAAACTGTATTACTCTATTGCCAAACGACATATTACTTTTGCGATGGTTGTTGTCCAAATGCTTTACTTAGCAGATCATACAATTCCGGATGCTTTGATTTAAACTCATCTGGCTTGGTAAAAAAGTACTCAGATGTAACGGCCAGGAACTCTCCCTCATTAGTTACAGCGTACGGGTTAATGTCAGAATGCCCGTCTTCAATCCGCGATATCTCTTTATGCATCATTTTTATCCAGGGCTCAACATATTCATTCCCTAAAAATGCTTCCGGCACTCCGTCTGTTGCTCCGTCAGCCTTATCAATCAAATGAACAAACTCATGTATACCGGTATTTTCTTTACCGGAATTTTTTGAGAAGCCTTTTTCGAGCGCACGGCGCGAAAGGATCATTTGTCCGTTCATGTAACCACTGCCCACCATGCCCATTATATTACGATCCTCTCCTTCAAACTGAAAATCTTTGTCAAACGTGTCTGGGTATAACAGAACATTGGTAACATTTCTAAAACTCCAATCCTTAAAGCCGAATATGGGTATTACTGCGCTGGAGGCTACGAGCAACCTGTCCAATTGAGTAAGTTCGAGACCAACACTTTCTATCCGCACATCATCAAAAAAATGTTCAATTTTATCTTCAAAACGCAGTTTGTCTACATCGTTAAGTTTAGCATAGAAATTAACATGTGCCTGTAACAGCTGCTTTTGTTCGGCCGTTAACAAGTTGCTGGTTGACTTAGCGCTGCTTTTCCGCTTATTAGCAATAGCGATTACGAGCACAAAGGCAATTAGTATAATAAATGTGACCATGGGAACAAGGTAACAATAAAAGGTTCTTAAACACAAAGAGCGACGGGTAAACCCGTCGCTCTCCTAATATTCAAACTCGCGAAGTCGCGCTTAGATTAATAATCTTACCGGCTCTTCAAGCAATTGCTTAAGTGTTTGCAGGAAGGCAGCTGCTGTTGCGCCATCCACCACGCGGTGATCTGCACTCAAGGTTACTTTCATGACATTGCCAGGTACTACCGCACCGTTTTTAACAACCGGTACTGCCTGTATGCCGCTTACCGCAAGTATACACGCGTTAGGAGTGTTAATGATGGCCGTAAACTCGTCAACACCAAACATGCCCAGGTTAGATATGGTGAAGGTTGAACCTTCCATTTCTGCAGGTTGTAATTTTTTAGACTTAGCTTTTGAGGCAAACTCTTTTACTTCTACAGAAAGGTGGCTTAATGATTTATTATCAGCAAATTTAATTACAGGTACCAACAAGCCTTCGTCTACCGCAACGGCTACACCAATGTGTACATGCTCGTTAGTACGAATCTTATCGCCTAAAAACGACGAGTTGATAGCCGGATGCTGCCTTAAAGCTACAGCGCAGGCTTTAACGACAAAATCGTTAAAAGATATTTTTACAGGTGCTACATCGTTCATCTTTACGCGTGCTGCAATAGCCTGATCCATGTCTATAGACATGGTCACATAAAAATGCGGTGCAGTAAACAAGCTTTCAGATAAACGGCGGCTGATAGCCTTACGCATTTGCGTAACAGGCATTTCGCTGAACTTCTCTTCGCCTGTAAAGCTTGGCAATACAATAGGTGCTTTTGCCGGTGCAGCCTGAGCTGCTTCCTGCGGTTTTGCAGCAGGTGCGCTTTCGGCAGCAGCTGCCTGTTTTGCAGATGGTGTAAAGCCTTCAACATCCTTCTTAATAATACGGCCGCCTTCTGCGCTGCCTTTTACATCATTAAGGTTTATTCCTTTGTCTTTGGCTATCTTACGGGCAAGCGGCGATGCTTTAACGCGGCTGTCATCATCTGATGAACCAGCCTGAGAACCTTCAGCATGAGCCGGGGTTTCTTCAGCAGCGCTTGTAGTAGCTTCTTCTGCAGGTGCTGCAGCAGATGTACCATCGCTACCGTCGGCATTGTCAATCAAAGGCTGTACATCTGTACCCTCTTTACCAACAATAGCAATAATTGCATTAACCTTTGCAGCTTCGCCTTCTTTAACGCCGATGTACAGCAGGGTACCTTCTTCGTAACCTACTACTTCCATTGTAGCTTTATCAGTAGCTACATCAGCAAGCGAGTCATCAGCTTTAACTTTATCCCCAACTTTAAAGTTCCATTTTTCAATGGTACCTTCTGTCATGGTATCACTTAGCAGCGGCATACGAATAACAGTAGCCGGAATGCTTGAAGTATCTACCTTTGGTTTTGCAGATGCAGACTTTTCGGCCGTTGCAGCAGGTTTTTTATCTTCAGCGGCAGCAGGTTTAGCTTCTGCTGCTGGTTGTTCTTCTGATTTCGCAGGCGCAGCGTTTCCACTTCCGGCACCTTCTAAGGCCGCTTTATAATCTTCGCCTTCTTTGCCTAAAACGGCAATTACAGCATCAACCGGGGCAGCACCGCCTTCCTGTACACCAATGTACAGTAAAACGCCGTCCTGGTACGATTCAAAATCCATAGTGGCTTTGTCGGTTTCAATCTCGGCCAATACATCGCCTGATTTAACCTTGTCACCAACTTTTTTATGCCATTTAGCCAATACCCCTTCGGTCATGGTATCGCTCATTTTTGGCATTTTAACTACTTCAGCCATATACTGTTTATATTGTTATATGTAGGTATAATAAAACTAGTCGCGGATGTAAGGATAATCCTGTTGCACATATACATCAGTATACAGCTCAGAAGCGTCAGGCCATGGCGACTCTTCGGCAAATGCTACCGCTTCCTCAACCTGTGCTTTTATTTTAGCTTCTATTTGTTCAAACCACTGGTCATCGGCATAACCTTCTTTTTGAATGGCCTGTTTTACAACCTCTATCGGGTCTTTCGCTTTATAGCTTTCCAGCTCTTCTTTAGTACGATACTTTTGAGGATCACTCATAGAGTGGCCTTTAAAACGGTAAGTACGCATTTCCAAGAAGGTAGGGCCTTCGCCGCGGCGCGCACGTGAAACAGCCTCATCCATTGCGTTGTGTACAGCTACCGGGTCCATACCGTCAACAGGTAACGATGGTATACCATATGGTAAGCCCAATTTATAAATATCCGGCTGTATAGTAGTACGTGCTACTGATGTTCCCATCGCATAGCCATTGTTCTCACATATAAATATAACCGGCAGTTTCCACAAAGCGGCCATGTTAAATGTTTCGGTAAGGGCACCCTGGCGTACAGCGCCATCACCCATGTAAACAATATTTACGTTGTCAGTACCTTTATATTTTTCGGCAAAAGCTATACCCGCACCCAGCGGTACCTGCCCGCCAACTATGCCGTGGCCGCCATAGAAGTTATTTTCTTTATCAAACATGTGCATTGAGCCACCTTTACCTTTTGAGCAGCCGGTGATCTTACCATACATTTCGGCCATTACTGCTTTTGGGGTGGTACCTTTCGCAAGTGCGTGAGCATGATCGCGGTATGCGGTAATCAGACTGTCTTCATGCCTGATAACCGACATGGCACCAGCTAAAACAGCTTCCTGACCAATATAGAGGTGACAAAATCCGCGGATTTTTTGCTGACCATATAACTGACCAGTTTTTTCTTCAAATTTCCGCATCAGGAGCATAGACTCATACCACATCAGGTAGGTGTCTTTAGTTATTTCGATGGAACTCATTTAGTCAATAAAAATGCTTAAGAGAATGTGCAAATCTAATTATATCCTGCAAATAACAGAAACTGCAACGAATTTGTTGTAAAGTTTTCTTTCAGATGAATTTAGCAATTTAACAGGCAAATAGCTATACGGATGCAACCGCAAAATAACATTCGGGGCTGGTGTATAATGTACGCTTTTTAATGCCGAGCAAAGCTATGTACGCATAATATTCTTTGTAAGCGACTTTACCATTTGTAATGTAATAAAACATTATAATTAACATCAACAGACTACTCTGGATAATGACAATCAGCAATTCACGCCTGCTATGCCAAGATTATCTTTAAACTAAATTTTTTTTCCACGAAGATTATCTGTGATCATCCTTCCAATAGCCACTTTCTTAATACAAAATCCTATTTCACTTACGTAACTGAAATCCAAAGGGTTATAGGGTATCAGCACGCCCTTAAATTTTACTTTGTCAATATTTTATTAACATTGGTTTAAAAAATTCCACCTTAAAGAACATGAAAAAAAATTCATTTTAATTTGGTGGTCTAATTATAATGTATAGTTTTGTAGAGAACAATAGACATAACGTCCAGTTTAATAAACAATTGCTGTTCCTAATTGCAGCAAAAAAGAGATTAAATGAAGAAACTTACAATTGCTATTGCATTATTTTTCAGCGTATTAGCTGCTCAGGCACAAACTAAAACAGCACCAGCTGTTGCTGACAAAGATGACGATCAGGAAAGCATGGCTAAAACCTATCTTTCTCAAATTATGGGTGTAGCACTGTCGGCTACATCAAACATGAAACTTTTCAACTTTGTACACGATTGGATAGGCACCCCTTACCGCTTTGGCGGTAGCTCCCGCAAAGGAATTGATTGCTCAGCCTTTACCAAACAACTATACGGCGACGTATTTAACCTTACCATTCGCCGCAACTCCCGTGATATTTTCAGCATGGTAAACCCGGTTGGCAAAGACGATCTTAAGGAAGGCGATCTGGTGTTTTTCAAGATTCACAGCCGTAGCATCTCGCATGTTGGTATTTATTTAGGCAACAACAGGTTTGCGCATGCATCTTCAAGAGGCGTTGCAATCAGCAGTTTGGACGATGCTTATTACAGCCGTTATTTTTACAAAGGCGGCCGCCTTTTAGAGCAATTTAAAGATCAGCTAACGAGCAGCAACTCAGATAGCGGCAATGATCCTAACAGCAACTAATTAAACCTAAATTATTATATCTATATCCTTCCATTTAACTATGGAGGGATTTTTTTTTGCTATGACGATCCGTTTTCACATCTATCTGCTATTCATTTTTATTATTGCGACAAGCAGTTGCAATAACCCGTCTAAGAAAAAAGATCGCAATAAAAAACAAGCATCTGTTACAATAGACACATTACCTTTAAAAAAGGCAGATACTATAATAACCATTGCTGCCGTAGGCGACATTATGCTGGGTACAGCTTATCCTAACGCGGCTACGCTTCCGCCGGATAGCGGCACCAACAGTTTACGGTATGCTATTAACGAACTCCAAGATGCTGATATAACCTTTGGCAACCTCGAAGGCGTTTTACTTGACAAAGGTGAGCCGGCCGCAATGAAGTTAAAGTTCCGCAGCAAGCCTTACCTTTTTAAGATGCCCGAAAGCTATGGTGGCATATTGAAAAATGCAGGGTTTGATATTTTAAGTGTAGCTAACAATCACAGCAACGACTTTGGATACCTTGGACGCGAACGAACCATGCGCGTACTGGATAGCTTAGGAATATATTATGCCGGCCTAAAAACATCTCCGGTAAAAACATTTGCCCTTAATGGCATTAAGTATGGCTTTTGTGCTTTTTCTCCTAATAGCCAAACAGTTTCGTTGCTGGATATACCGGGTGCTGTTAAAACCATTACTACGCTAAAACAAACGAATGATATTGTGCTGGTATCCTTTCATGGCGGAGGCGAGGGCGTAGACTTTGAACACGTGCCCGATAGCGCGCAATCTTTTAAAGGTGAACGCCGCGGCAATGTAAAAGCATTTGCCCATGCAGCTATTAACGCCGGAGCCGATCTGGTTATTGGCCATGGTCCGCATGTAAGCAGAGCTATGGAACTTTATAAAGGCAAATTAATTGCTTATAGCCTGGGGAACTTTTGCACTTACCGTTCGGTAAGTGTAGCCGGTGTTTGCGGGTTGGCGCCAATGGTGAAATTAAGGCTTACAAAAAATGGCCGCTTTTTAGACGGCCAAATAATTTCATTTAAACAAAGCCACGAATTTGGCTTGCGCAGGGACACCTTAAATAAGGCATCAAAGCGAATAAAGTTTCTTACAGAAACTGACTTCTCTAACCCCGGCATAAGCATTTCTGACAGCGGGGCTATAACAGCTACCGAGTAAGGCTAAGCCTCGTCTTTGGTATTTCGCACCAGGCTTATGCCCGTCGAGAAAAAAAGTATGGAAATTATGCCAATCACAATTTCTGTTGTGACCTGGCCGCTGTGTTGAATTACTTGAACACCAGTCCAAATTAGGCCGATGATACCCAGCAGTGTTAGTACAACTCCGAAGGTTCGTTTTACATTCATGTTTTTACAGGTTAGTGGTTTGTTGTTAAGTAAACCAATTAACCATTTCGCCTAAAGTTTGTTTGAGGAAGCGCTTAAGCTTTATGGTAGTTTTACCGCATTGGTATCACAGCAAAAAGGCCAATAAGTAATAATAGAATTGATAACAGTATTAATGTTGAGGTGTACACTTTTAAAGTGTCGTCCTTGAATCTGAATTGAGGTATCATTATTCCCTATTTAAAAGCATTACGTATACGCTCTCCCTAACGCAACACATCACACATAATATTTTTACCGTTCTTATTGTTTTAAGAAATTTATTTATATTGAAAAATTATCATTGATACGTAATGTTGATAGCAACGCATATACGATTTTGACCGTAAGTACCGTTATAACAGCATAAGTGCGAAAGCTCTTATAATTGTGATAAGGTTTAGGTTGAAAGTCCCGGGCAGCGAGTGCTCCGGGGCTTTTGTTTTTTATGGCTTTTTATGAGCCCGAAAATGTACATCTTAGCCGGGTATGACAATTAATATAAAAGAGCAACTCCATACCCTATGCCTTAGCTATGTTAAGCAAAGGTTAAAAGCCGCTGAACAAGCAATAGCCGAAGCGCAGGAAGCAGCTAACAACGATACAAAAAGTAGTGCCGGCGACAAGTATGAAACGGGACGAGAAATGGCGCAACAAGAAACCAATCGTAACTTAAGTCAGCTTAATGAAGCAAACAAGTTGCTTGTAGCTTTAAATCAGATTGGCTATAAGACCAGCTCTGATACTGTTGATGCCGGAAGTTTGGTAACCACTGACAATGGTATATTTTACATTTCTATCAGTGCCGGGACGCTTAACTTTGAGGAAAAAAGCTACTTTGCTGTGTCGCCCGCCTCACCTATAGGATATAAACTAAAAGGCAAAACTGCAGGAGAAGAGATCAATTTGAATGGTAAAATTTATAAAATCTTGTCTGTAGTTTAAAAAACCTTGCAAAATGCCCTATATTGGTAAAATAAAAGCCCTGGTTTAATAAATTATTGTACAAGTGATTAATATCTATTCTATATTTGGTGAAAACAAAACATGGCAGATGAACAGGTTTGCCAAATTAAACTAATTTTTTGAATGAACATTTTCGTTGGAAGCCTTCCTTACTCGTTACAGGAAGCAGATTTGCAAGAGCTTTTTGAAGCTTATGGTGAAGTAAGCACCGTTAAAATTATTATTGACAGAGAGTCCGGAAGAAGCAAAGGTTTCGGATTTGTTGAAATGCCTGATGATGAAAGCGCTCAAAAAGCAATTTCCGGCCTTAATGGTTCTCAAATAGCAGGCCGCTCTATTGCGGTTAGCCAGGCAGAAGAGAAAAAAGCTGGCGATCGCAGGCCTAGTGGCGGCGGTGGTTATGGCGGCAACCGCGGTGGCGGTGGTGGCTATGGCGGCGCCGGTAACCGTGGCGGCAGCGGCGGTGGCGGTGGCTACTCAAAAGATAACAACAGAGGCGGCGGTCGCTGGCAATAAATATAGGAACGGAGCATTGTTATAAACAGTGCTCCGTTTTTTCTTGCATACACGCTTTCGAAAAAGGTCAGCGTGCTTTTTTATGCATTAACATTTTCAAAGTTTTAAGGCTCATCCACAACTTTAACAAACGATTATGGGTCTAAAAACAAATTTAAAGCTCTTACAGTTTCATCTGCAAGCTAATTAGGGGCTTTAATACTTTTTACTATTTTTGTGACAAAATAAAAAGCAATGAGCGAACTCATTAAAAAACAAATAAGTGATGCAAAAGCGCTAATGGACAAGGCTATTGCACATACCGATGCGGAACTCACTAAAATACGGGCAGGTAAAGCAAGCCCTAGCATGCTGGACGATATAGTAGTGGAATACTACGGCACACCAACTCCGCTGTCGCAAGTGGGAAGTGTAAACACTCCGGATGCACGCACTATTGTGATTCAGCCATGGGAGAAGTCATTGCTTAACCCTATTGAAAAAGCTATTAAAGAAGCCAACCTGGGTGTTAATCCGCAGAACGACGGTGTAATTATTCGTATTAACGTTCCGCCTTTGACAGAAGAACGCCGCCGCGAGCTGGTAAAAAAAGCTAAAGGCGAAGCTGAAAACGGCAAAATTGCTGTTCGAAACATCCGTAAAGATGCTAACGAGAAGATCAAAAAATTGAAATCTGAAGGTGTTTCTGAAGATGAAATGAAAACAGGAGAAGCCGAAGTGCAGAAGCTTACCGATGGCTATATTGTTAAGGTTGACCAACTATCTGAAGCGAAAGAAAAAGACATCATGACTGTTTAATAATTAAACAGACGAAATATAAAGGGAATAGCTTAGCTGTTCCCTTTTTTGTTGGTGTTATTTCAACCTCTACGGGGTTACAACATCAATAACCCAAATGTCAAATTAAAGGAGATGAGGTGCTTACCCGTAGGCTTTAGTTAATTTTGCAATCAACATGAATTTACTTCTTACGTATTTAAAAAAGCATCAGTGGATAGTTGTGCTGGCTCTTCTGCTAGCGGCCATGAACATTGGCTTCTCCTTACTTGATCCCTACATTACCGGCCGAATTGTAGACAGCGTTATAGAAAAACGGAAAGCCCTTACCGAAGATCAATACTTTAACCAGGTTATCATGCTGGTAGGTATGGCTATCGGCGTGGCGATGGTGTCGCGAATAGCCAAGAACTTCCAGGATTATTTTACCAACATCATTGTACAAAAGGTGGGAGCCGAAATGTACGCGGATGGTCTGAGACATTCTCTCGAACTTCCGTACCAGGTTTTTGAAGATCAGCGCAGCGGCGAAACGCTGGGTATATTACAAAAGGTAAGGCAGGACTGCGAGAAGTTTATCACAGCATTTATAAGCATCCTTTTTGTATCTCTTATAGGGATGGTTTTCGTGATGGTATATTCTGCTATGGTAAGTTACCAGGTGCTGCTGGTATACTTTGCAGCTATACCCATTATAGCTTTTGTAAGTATGGCCATGAGCCGTCGTATAAAGCGCATTCAAAAGAATATCGTTGCCGAAACTACTGCGCTTGCAGGATCTACTACAGAGTCGCTGCGAAATATAGAGCTTATAAAGAGCTTGGGGCTTGCCAAGCAGGAAATTAAACGCCTTAACAACACCACTTACAAAATACTTGGACTTGAACTAAAAAAGGTTAAGTACGTGCGAAGCATGAGTTTTGTACAAGGCACTACCGTAAACCTGGTGCGTAGTGCAATGGTGGTGGTTTTACTGATGCTTATATTTAAAGGCAACATTTCTCCGGGACAATACTTCAGCTTTCTATTTTACTCGTTCTTCCTGTTCAACCCCTTGCAGGAGCTCGGCAACGTAATACTAAGCTGGCGCGAAGCCGAAGTATCTCTCGCCAACTTCACCAAAATACTTAATACTCCTATTGATAAAAAGCCGGAAAAGCCTGTGTTACTTGAAAAGGTAAACACACTAACTTTTAGTGATGTAAGCTTTAAGCACCTGACAGCTAAACGTAATGCCTTAAACCACATCAGTTTTGAAACGAGTAGCGGAGAAACCATTGCTTTTGTAGGACCATCTGGCTCTGGCAAAACAACGCTGGTTAAACTGCTGGTTGGCCTTTACCAACCATTGGAAGGTGGTATTTTGTACAACAACATTGCAAGTAAAGAAATAGACCTTGATCAGCTGCGCGAAAAAATAGGCTTTGTTACGCAAGACACGCAGCTATTTTCCGGTACTATACGGGAAAATTTACAGTTTGTACGGCCAGGGGCAACGGATGAGGAGTGTATGAGTGTGCTTCAAAGAGCGGCTTGTCAAACCTTACTCGCACGAGCAGACAAAGGGCTTGATACCGTTATAGGTGAAGGTGGAGTTAAGGTCTCAGGTGGTGAAAAACAAAGGCTATCAATTGCAAGGGCATTACTTCGCCAGCCGGATATTCTGGTTTTTGATGAGGCGACCTCATCACTTGACTCGATCACAGAAGAGGAAATTACAGAAACCATCCGTGACGTTTCCGTAATGAACGATCAGATCACGATTCTTATAGCCCACAGGTTATCTACCATTATGCATGCAGATAAGATATTTGTTCTGGAGAAAGGCCACATTATTGAAGCGGGTAAGCACCAGGAGCTCATTGAACAAAAAGGTTTATATTATGCAATGTGGCGCCAGCAAATCGGCGAACGCTTTGCGGTTGACGCTTAACGTAAATAGCTCAAAAAGATAAAAGAAAAGGGATCTAAAATTAGATCCCTTTTCTTTTATAATGACTTATTTTACTAAGGTACCAATAGGTTCGCCTTTAGCAATCTTCATAAAATTGCCGGCCTTATTCATATCGAATACGATAATCGGCAGTTTATTTTCCTGGCAAAGGGTTATCGCTGTCATGTCCATAACATTTAATCCTTTGTCGTAAACCTCCTGGAAGGATATCTCATCATAACGGGTTGCTGATGGGTCTTTCTCCGGATCGGCGGTATATATCCCGTCCACACGCGTACCTTTTAGCACTACGTCTGCTTTAATCTCGATAGCGCGTAATGATGCGGCTGTGTCGGTTGTGAAGTATGGGTTACCTGTACCGGCACCAAATATTACTATTCTGCCTGTTTCCAAGTGTGTCATAGCACGACGTCGAATGTATGGTTCACAAATTTGCTCCATCTTAATGGCAGATTGCAACCTTGTCTCTACGCCAACGCTTTCTAAAGCATTTTGCAGCGCCATGCAGTTAATTACAGTAGCAAGCATTCCCATGTAATCGGCCTGCGCACGTTCCATTCCGGATTTCTCTGCGCTCAGCCCACGGAAGATGTTACCACCTCCTACCACAACGGCTATTTCAATGCCTTGTTCTTTAACTGCTTTTATGTCCTGGGCGTACTGTAGAACCTGGTTGTTGTCAATTCCGTACTGCCTTTGCCCCATAAGGGATTCGCCGCTTAGCTTAAGAAGAACTCTTTTATATTTCATAAGGAGGGTTTGTCAAAAATAGAGAATAAATGCTATTGTTAAAATATTATATACTACTGGTTAAGATTTCACCATGTAAGATAGTGGCTGTTACCTTAAAATCACTGTTAAACACAATCATGTCCGCATTGTAGCCTTGTTCAATTTTACCGTTCTTTTGCCTACCTGCCAGTTGCGCTGGATAAAGGGAGGCCATATTTATAGCTTCTGCCAGATTTATTCCCACATGTTCAACACAGTTTTGTACCGCTTTTAACATACTTAGGCTTGAGCCAGATAGCGTACCATCCGGCATTACATATTTATTGCCTTCCAAACGATGCTGATACGCGCCCTCGTTGGTTGCTGTAACCGCATCTGTTATCAGGAAAAGCTTGTCGCCAAGTTCGCGTTTCGCCAGGCGTATCATTGGCCAGTCCACATGATTGCCATCAGCAACAATACTGGTATATGGCCGCTCTTCAAAAATCGCGGGGATATAGCCAGGCTCCCTGTGATGCATTTGCGGCATAGCGTTAAATAAGTGCGTTACTGCCGGTATGGGCTTGTTTAAAAATGCTTTGCCCTGTTCGTAAGTAGCGTTGCTATGGCCAGATGACATGATGATGCCCTGAGCATGCAGGTAGTCTATCACGTCCTGATCCTGCAGTTCCGGCGCTATGGTTATCATTTTTATAACACCATCAGCACGTTCAACCCAGCTCTTTACTTCTGCCAAAGTAGCCTTCTTGATATACTTTTCAGGGTGAGCTCCTTTTTTTGCAGGATTAAGGTACGGGCCTTCTAAATGTAAGCCCCAGCAATTACCACGAGATTGAGCGCGGAATGCTTGCGCTGCCTCAATTCCTTGTTCAACAATCTCATTGGTGTTTGTGCCGATGGTCGCCAGAAAGCCTATAGTGCCTTGCTCAAGTAAATCTTCTTCTAACTGCTTCAATGCGGCAACTTCCGGTGTGCCGGCAAATAGCTTACCACCGCTGCCATAAATCTGCAGATCTATTAATCCGGGTGCCAGGTAGGCTCCGTTCAAGTTCTTTTTATCGACATCTGCCGGAACAGCAGATTCGTCTATAACGCTATTTACAGTTCCGCCTGAAATTAGAACTGCTTTACCATCGGTTATTTCCCCGTTAGATATAAGTTTAAGATTGTGAAGAGCTGTTATCATGATGCTACTTTTTATCTCACACAAAAGACGCGAAGTATCGCGTCTCTACAAACATTAAAGACAAAAAAAATCCCCCTCGTTAATACGAGGGGGATAATATAATTAAGCTCCTAAAGCTACCCGCTTAAAGGCGATCACCGTGAGGCCCTTGTCAATAGTATCCAGGAACTGTGCAACGCTCTTAGATGAATCTTTTACAAACTCCTGGTTAAGCAGCGTAGAGTCTTTGTAGAATTTGTTCAGTTTACCGGCAGCAATTTTTTCTACCATTGCTTCTGGTTTACCTTCTGCACGTATCTGCTCTTTAGCAATCTCCAGCTCACGCTCGATAGTAGCAGCATCAACACCGTCTTTATCGATAGCAGCAGGGTTCATTGCAGCAATTTGCATTGCAACGTCTTTACCAGCTTCATCAGCACCTTCAACATTTTTGCTCAGGCCAACTAAAACTGCAAGGCGGAAGTTTCCGTGGATGTAAGCGATAACCTTTTCGCCTTCAATAACCTCGTATTTAGATACTCCTATCTTTTCGCCGATCTTACCAGTTTTATCAGTGGTAGCATCACCGATCTTTATCCGTGAGTTCTCAACGTCAATCTCTAATTCGTTTAATGCAGCAACATCTGCTGGTTTACCTTCAACAGCAGCGTTAGCTATCTGGTTAGCAAATGCAACAAACTCAGCGTTCTTAGCAACGAAATCTGTTTCGCAGTTAAGCTCGATAATAACACCGCGTTTGCCATCTTCAGATGTACGTGCAATTACCACGCCTTCGTTACTTTCACGATCCTGACGGCTCGCAGCAACTTTAGCACCTTTTTTCCTTAAAAAATCAATAGCAGCTTCAAAATCGCCGTTAGTTTCAGTTAAAGCTTTTTTGCAATCCATCATGCCTGCACCGGTTTGCTGGCGCAGTTTATTTACATCAGATGCAGATATTTGTACTGTAGACATTTTCTTGTTTTTTATAAGTTGAAAAGTCGCAAGTATTAAGCCCGGAGCCTGATAACATCAAGACTTATGACTTAATACTCACGACTTAATATTATTACTCTTCTGTAGACTCAGCAGTTGGCGCACCGGCCTCAGCTTCTTCTGCTACTCTTCTGCTGCCACGGCCACCAGAGGTAGTTTCAGGAGCATCAGCTTTCGCTTTAGCAGCTGCTGCTTCTTTTTCAGTTTCGTCTTCTTTCTCGCGTTTGCGCTCGTCCAAACCTTCTTCGATAGCTTTGATAATGATACCGGTGATCAAAGAAATTGATTTAGTAGCGTCATCATTCGCAGGGATTGGGAAATCGATGTTAGAAGGATCAGAGTTTGTATCTACCATCGCGAAAGTCGGGATGTTAAGTTTTAAAGCTTCAGATACAGCAATGTGTTCTTTCTTAACGTCAATAAGGAATAATGCAGCAGGCAGGCGGTTAAGATCAGAGATACCTCCTAAAAGGGCCTCCAACTTAATACGCTCACGTTGTATCATCAAACGCTCTTTCTTAGAAAGGTTGTTATAAGTACCGTCTTTAGTCAATTTATCGATGTTTGACATCTTTTTGATTGACTTACGTACAGTAGCAAAGTTGGTAAGCATACCACCTAACCAACGCTCGGTGATGTACGGCATGTTTACGCTTTTTGCATAATCAGCAACAATATCCTTAGCTTGTTTCTTGGTAGCTACGAATAATACCTTACGGCCTGATTTTACAATTTGTTTTATAGCTGCAGCAGCTTCTTCAACCTTTGCTAAGGTTTTATTTAAATCGATAATGTGGATACCATTGCGCTCCATGAAAATGTACTGTGACATTTTCGGGTCCCACTTGCGGGTAAGGTGACCAAAGTGTACACCTGCATCCAGTAAATCCTGATATGTTGTTCTTGCCATTGTTGTTTTCCTCCTAAAATGTTAGCGTTTACTGAATTGGAATTTCTTACGTGCTTTCTTACGGCCTGGTTTCTTACGCTCAACCATACGGTCATCACGTGTCATTAAACCTTTAGCGCGTAAAGCCGGTTTCTTATCCGCATCCAGTTCAACAATAGCTTTCGCAATAGCTAAACGAACGGCTTCTGCCTGTCCTTTTACGCCACCACCTGCAACATTTACTTTAACATCAAATTTACCGGTAGAGCCAGAAACTTCTGTACTCTGAGTAACGATGTATTGTAAAGGTAAGGTAGGGAAGTATTCTTTGTAATCTTTACCGTTAACGATAATAGCACCATTGCCTTCGCTTAAGTAGATGCGGGCAACAGCGGTTTTTCTTCTGCCTGAAGTGTTAGTTGTTGGCATTTGTTTTTTTCTCCTTAAAAATTAAAAGTTAAATGGTTTTTGGGTTCTGAGCCGCGTGAGGATGTTCTGCACCTGCATATACATGCAGATTACCATAAATTGCACGGCCCAAACGACTTTTAGGTAACATACCACGAACGGCCTTTTCAATTACGCGTTCTGGATGTTTTGCCATTAACTCCTTAGGAGAAATGAAACGCTGACCACCCGGATAACCGGTGTATGAAACATATTGCTTAGACGCAAATTTGTCTCCAGTCAGGCGAACCTTGTCTGCATTAATAACAATTACGTTATCACCGCAGTCTACGTTTGGGGTGAAACCTGGCTTGTGTTTACCGCGAATCATCATCGCGATCTTTGTGCACAAGCGCCCCAAGATCTCATTGTTAGCGTCAACAACAACCCATTCTTTATTAACGGTTTTCTTGTTGGCTGAGACAGTTTTGTAACTTAACGTATTCACTTGCTTTAAATTAAATAATTAAACGTTTTTATATACCCCGCATTTTCGGGACTGCAAAGATACGCTTAATTGTTTAATTTACAAGTGAGTGCTTTATTTTTATTGAGGGTTCACGGCATCTCCGTACTACTTTGCCCCTGCTTGTTTTAAGACCTTATAAATGGCTTTACCCCAAAATTCACCAAGTGCAACAGCACCCTTTTTATTCGGGTGCAAATAGAAGGTGCCTTGCTTACCAGGTTCAGCCTGAAAATCGGTGAGGTAATTTGCCTTAAAGTACTTAAAAGCTTTTGTGTCCCCAATGAATACACGGCTGTTATACTCTTTAGCCAAATTATCCAGAACAGGTATATAACTTTCAAGCCGAGACAACCCTTCCTGCAGGTATTTAGCGCCATTATAGGTATTCGGACTATACCAGACCGGGTGTTGATAGATCACTATTGCGTCAGGGAAGTCTGCCAATAACCGATCTGTTATTGCTTTAACATTGGTGCGGTAATCTGATGAAGTCACCGGTGAGCCATGGGTACCTTGTATAGCACTATCATTAGTTCCCAGCTTTATTGAAAACACTAACTGTCCTGAAGTGAAGATTTTAGTGGCATCTTCAACAGCAGAAAAAGCGGGAGTACCCGGCAAAAAATCCAATGTGGTATAACCACTGTGCCCCTGATTGCTGAAGCTTACAGAATCGATACCTTTCTGTTTACGAAGCCAGTCTGCCGCAACAGCAGGTGGCGCTTCCATTGAAGGATTACTTAGGCCTGCACCGTAAGTAATGCTGTTGCCTATGAAGACGATGTTTACCCTTTTGCCTTGAGCTTTCGCCACAGACATCACCATTCCAAATGCAACAACAAGCAAGAAAGCACACTTCTTTACCATAATCACCGCTTCTCTACTTTATCGTAAAAGCCGCCAAAAGAATTCATCTTTACGGCATCTTCATTAAAGAAATCACCCGGGAAGCCCAGTTCAATTTTACTGATTTCATTAAGCCTATCTATCTGCTCTGCCGACAGACTTACGTCTACCGTTTTCAAGTTTTCTTCTAGCTGCTCTACTTTAGTTGCGCCGACAATAGGTATGCATTGGAATCCTTTGCTCATCGTCCACTGCAGGGCAACATGACTTTCAGATACGCCAAGCTCCTGCGCTATCTCCATCACCACACGGGTTATCTTTTCGGCGCGCTCGTTTAGGCGGTTACTTTCAGGCTTAATGCGACCTTTATCCCCCTTTAGATATTTACCCGTAAGTGCACCGCCGGCAAGTGGTGCCCAAGGCGTAACTGTAATCCCAAAATGCTTTGCCATGGGGATTAATTCTCGTTCAGCGGTACGTGCCAGTAAGCTGTACTCAACCTGTAAGGCTATAAACTGGCTCCAGCCCATTAATTCGGCTAATGTATTCCCTTTGGCTACCACCCATGCAGGTGTATCGCTTATAGCAGCATAGGTGATTTTACCTTGTTTAATCAAGTCGTCCATAGCGCGGAGCACCTCATCTATAGGTGTGATATCATCCCATATGTGAAGATAAAGTACGTCTATAAAGTCTGTTTTCAGCCGTTTAAGGCTTTCTTCAACGCTACGCATCATGTTCTTGCGATTGTTGCCGCTTGCGTTAGGATTGGTTTGATTGTCCTTTAGGGTATATTTGGTAGCCACTACAAAGTAGTCCCGGTCGTGGTTGCTCAGGTAATCGCCAATGATCTTTTCGCTGGTACCCAGCTTGTAAATATTAGCTGTATCCAGGAAATTTCCGCCTGCCTCGGCATATGCGTCCATTATTTCGAAGCTGGTTGAGGCATCGGCACCCCAGCCGGCTTCGGTGCCGAAGCCCATTGTACCCAGGCATAGTTCAGATACTTTAAGGCCGCTGCGGCCCAGTAATTTGTATTTCATAGTAGGCGGATATTTAGATGTAAACGGTAAAGGAACTACGCTGTTTTAGCTTAGGAATTAAAGCCCGCTAAACAATAGTGCGTCCTGCTTGTAAATATACTAAACATCTGCACCATGAAGATAATCACGTTACATAAACCGGTTAATATAGATGAGCTATACCAGCACATACACGATAAACTTAACCCGTTCTTTCACGAGCAACGCAAGAGCGACATTAGCTTTACAGTAACCAATACCCCTGTTGGAATAACCATAACAGAACCTGAATTTTATGAAGGTGCCCTGTTCACCATAGCCGTGCAGGACGACCAGCTTTGGATAACACGCAACGAGCATTACGTTGACGACATTAACTCCATCACCATAGAATCCATACTAAACAGCTTGTTTGAACAGGTGTCCGGCGGGTTGGGAACTGATTTAGTGCAAGAGGGCTAATACCTGCAATAAACGCTTCAAAATTCTGTATAAAAGCAGCTTTAGGTCAAAAACTTAAGCAGAAATCTTCAATTTCCACACTTTTTTGAAAGCGGGAGATCAATCAAAGGCAAACAAAACGTCTACTTTAAATTATCCGTGAATCCAGCTGAATTTGTACTCCAACCCCGGGTTACGCATACGCTCGGCAACGCGTAGCAGACGGTCAGGAAGTTTCATGATGTAGTCGCGCGCTTTTTCACCATCCTCCTGAAGATCGGTAAGACTTTCAATACGCCAGTCTACTATAAGCTCTTTAAGGATGTCTACATAATCAATAGCGGTGTAGATACCCAGGCGTTCGGCGGCATCGGTAAAGTGGCCAAAGGTCTGGCCTATTTTTAAACCAACTTCGCGGAGGAAGTGTGCCGGCATTACAATTTTCTTACGCATCATATCCTCAAAGGCCAGCATTGCCTCGTTGGCATCTACTTCAAATATTTTCTCAATAAAGTATTTGTAAGCCTTGGCATGCCTTGCCTCATCGGCAGCGATTACGCCGCACATTTTAGAAAGTAAGGTATCGCCATCCTTTTTAGCTTGAGATGCCACCCTCCGGTGGGATATGTTTGTAGCCAGTTCCTGAAAGGAAGTGTAAATAAAGTTACGGTAAGGGTCATGACCTGTGCCAATATCAAATCCGTCGGCAATAAGCCATTGGGTAGATATCTCCATCATGCGCATATCAACGCGCCCAGTTAAATAAAGGTACTTGTTTAGCAAGTCGCCGTGGCGGTTTTCTTCAGCGGTCCAGTAACGGGTCCACTTCATCCAGCCACCTTCTTCGTCTCGGCTTACACCTTCAACCATGGTGAGCCATGATTCATATGTAGGCAAAGCTTCTTCAGTAATGGTGTCCCCTATTAAAACTGCAATAAGGTCGTAAGAAAGTCCTCTGGCACTTTCCTGCAACTCTTTAATTTCGTTAAAGAAAGTAGGTCTTGAAGCGTCTGGTAAAAAATCTGACGGCTGCCAAATAGAATCGATAGGTTTCAAAAAATCCATCATCTTCTCCAGCATAAACTGCTGTATATGGCCCATTACCTCTTTACGTTTTTCCTCAAAAAACTGCATAGTACACTTTTAGCTTACAAAGGTAAGCAATTTAATGAAACTATTGTTTTGGAGATACATAATCTATAGCCCTCTTCATGCTTTCAGACAAGTTTTTTATAGCCGGCGGGCCATTAAAAATAGAGAAGTTTGTATTGTAGTCCCAGAGTATGCCGGGTATGCCTAATTGCCTTAAACTATTACGCACGGCTGCAACGTACCTGCTGCGGCTGCCCTCATCAGTGTACTTCCTGTAAACGCCATATTCGCTGCACAAAAGCGGCACGTAGTATTTATCTCCCCAGCTCTTAGCTATTTGCAGCTTATCTTTTACAGATTGCTCGTTGCCGTCTGTTGGGTACTGCTTGTAATTAGCTTCGCCGGGCGTACCTATTGCCTTAGTATCTATTGCTGGATAAGCTTTAGCATCATACGGGAACGGAATGCCGGTGGTAGCCATTTGGTTGCCCACCCAGTCAGCCCCTTGGTGGGTAAATAAAAAGGGTTCGTAAAAGTGGAACGTGTAAATAATGTTCTCATCTGCCAGGCGCTCCATACGGCTCAATTCGTAAATGCTGTTATAGTTAGATGCACCAACCAGCAGCGTGCGCTTTTTATCTATCTGCCGTATAGCTGTTACAATGTTGTAAGCCGCATCTTTCCACACTTTGGGGTCCATGTGGGGCGGTTCATTGTAAATCTCAAAAAACAACCTGTCGGCACTTTCTTTAGCATACCTTTTAGTTAATAATAACCATAAGTTAATAGCTTTGGATGTTTCGCTTTTAAAATTATTATCATTTATTTTACCATAGTGGTAATCTATTATCAACTTAATATCGTATACCTTGCATTGTTTCAAAACATCATCAATATGTGTAAATACTTTCTCAACGGGGATTTGCTTTGAAGAGAAATACTCAAACGCTACAGGCAAGCGCAGGCTTTGAACCTTAAGCCGCTTAAATAACTCCCAATCGCTCTGCGAAAGTGGGTTTTTAAGTAAAACATCGCTATTCCAGTACTGTTCAAGCCAAGAGATGCTTATTCCGTTGTTGAGGCTTTTAGCACGTTTAAAGGCCAGCAGCCGTTCTTTTGAAGGTGTTGGATTGCTTTTTGCATCAAAGGGTTGCATCGTAATCATCAAGATAATAACGAGCAGCTGATTTAGCAATTTACTTGTGCCTGTATGGAGTATTGTTTTTTTCAAACCTGTATATGCAGTTAACTGATCGGAAATTTTTATAACCTATGTTTGTTCAAATATCCAAAGAGGAATATAAGAAGGAAATCCTTAAAAAGGCGTGGTACCAAACCAATAACATTATTTGGTCAATAATTTTCCTGTACCCCATCTTTAGCATAATCGACTTTATTTACGCCAACAACATTTGGTTACAGTTTCTTATCGTACGCATAATAACCGTACTTATTATACTTGGTTTGTACAACTTCTTTCAAACCAAAAAATACAACTATCGCCTGCTGTTGCATATCGCGTTTTTTCTGCTCTCTGCAACTTCCGCCATTTTGTGCAACGTAGTAAATATTCAGGATCAGCTTATTTATTTTCTTACCTACTCTGCAATTCTATTATTTTTTAACCTGCAGGTGTTTTGGGAGCCTGTAAACTCAATTATACAAACACTTGTGGCCATCTTGCTGCTGGCCCTATTTTATAAATTGTTTAGCGAATACACGCTGGACCTTGTTGTTCAAAACGGAGGTAACTTCTTTTTTGTTATCGCATTTATATCGTGCCTAATTCCAAATGCCCGGTACAAGGTAATGGCTCGTGACGTTCGTTCGCAAATATTAATCGAGAAGTCAAACGATCAGCTAAAAGAGCAAAACCGCGACATTAATGAAAAGAACAACATCATTGATCGCCAGTATGAGCAACTGCGCAAGCTGGATGATCAGAAAAACAGTTTTATAAACATCGCCGGACACGACCTGAAAAACCTAATTGGCCAAATAACGATGAGCAACAACATGCTCCGCGAGGAAGATTATCGCCTTAGCACCGACCAAAAAGAGTTTAGCAACTTTATAGCCGAATCGGCCGATAAGATGCTTTACATGCTGAACAAGCTGATGGACGTTAAGGAAATTGAGTCGCCGGAGATGAAGTTTAACATGGAGATATTTGACGTAAACTCCGAGGTAACGCACGTGTTTAGAGGCTTACAGGAAACTGCCCAGATGAAGAACATTCACCTGGTAGATAATATACTTAAACTGCCGCTTAATGTTAAATTAGATAGGGTATTCACCGGGCAGGTGTTTCAAAATTTGCTATCAAACGCCATTAAGTTTTCGCAAACAAATAACAATATCAAAGTTGTTACCAGCCTGCAGCGACAGAAATTTGTTTTCGAGATAATTGATGAAGGGGTGGCTATAGGCCAGCAGGAACTTGATATGATGTTTAACAAGCTTAAAACGCTTAACGATGCATCGTCTGGCAACGTAAAGAGCCGCCTTGGGTTAGGCCTTTCTATTGCCAAACTCATGACCAAAGAACTTGGTGGTGAACTTACCTACCGTAGTGATGATAACGGTAACTATTTCAGAGTAGAATTTTACGTAATAAACTAACAGATACCAATCGGATGAATAAGAGATTTTTTACCTTTTTAGCTTTTATACTTTTAAGCAGCGCTACTTTCGCGCAGAGTATAATCTCGTTTAAAGCTATGGGCCATAATGATGACGAACCTATTTTCGGCATGAGTGGCGCCACTTCCTTTTATTTCAAGATAACACCTCAGTATGAAATAAACGGCAGCAAGCTTGTTTTGTATTATGAGCCGTCGCAGGCATTGCTGCGCGATAAATCTTACATTAACGTATTCATCGGTTCTAAGCCGGTTTTCAGTGGGCGTTTAAATGCAGATTCTATCCAGAAGATAACACTTAACCTCACCCGTGCAGATGTATCTCCTGATAACTTTCTTAAAATCACCGTTAAAACACTGCTAACCATTACCGATGACCAGTGCCGCGACCTGGACAACCCGGCTATGTGGCTTAAGATTAAAAACTACTCATACCTGTCGCTTATAAAAAGCAACAAAAATTTCTTTAATAACATCAACATAAGCAACTGCTTTGATTCTAAACTAGCAATTGTATACCCGTCTAACCCAACCCTGCATGACCTTAAAGCGGTAGCCTGGGCGTATTCGCGTATGAAAAAGACGCAGCAAAGAAGCATTGGCGTGTACGAAGCGGGTAAACTGCCAGACAGTATTAAGAACTACATAATGGTGGGTAACGTGTCGTCGTTCACGGCAGACAAGCGCCCGCTTATAAAGGTCACTCCTCAAAAAGGCCAAGGATTGTTTTACCTGCACAAGGCATTAAGCACCACTACCGATACCATAACCCGTATGGTTGATATTGGCGGCAAGTTTAAACCTGTAAAGACAATTGCCCAGGAAGTTGTGCCTACCGAGATATTATTTGTTACCGGCGGCGACGATACCGGTTACGAAAAAACCATTACTGCGTTAGGTAACATGAATATTCTGAACTCGACCTTTGGTGATTTTCTGCTGGTGAACAAGGCGCAAAACCAGTTCTTTAAAACCATTGACGAGAACCGCTCCAAATTGTCGCTTAAGCAAATTGGCGGCGTAAGCGATTTCCTTTCAGGTATAGGCTCGCTTAAAAGTGCCTTCAACTTTAAGAACTCCGATTTTAGCTTTACACCAAAAGAGGTAGAGATACGCATAGTAGGTAATTACAGCAGCCTTAACCCGGGCGACCGTGGCTTCTTTAACATCTACCTGAATGGTTTATTGCTCAGCAGCGAGAAGTTAGATGCATCAGGCAAACTAAACACTACTGTAACCATTAACCGGTACCAGCACCACAAATACAATACGCTGGAGGCCGAGTTCCGCTTTTACCCTAACAACGGTAATTGCAAGAACAGCTTTACCAACTTCTTTGCGGAGATTGATGTAGACAAATCATACCTGGAATCTAAGAACCCTTTTATCACCAGCGATCTTAGCTTTTACCAGTACCCGGAAGCGTTTAACAATGGCACTACCAAAATTGTGGTATCTAAAGATTACGCCAAGTACGCTGCCGGCGCAATGGGCGAGATTATCTATGAGTTGAACAACAACATCAACGCTAATAATTTCCCGGAATTTGTTTACTCTGATAATATTCAGGTAAGTGACCTTAAAAAGAACAACATTATTGCGCTGCTCTCTAAGGACGATAAGCTGTTCAAGAACAAGGAATTCCCGGACGCGCCCATACAGTTCGACCGCAATTTCCGCCTGTACAATACCGATAACAACACGGTTGTTTACTCCCTATCCGACACTACTTCAAACGGTTTAGCACAGATATTTTACGGCCGCAGCAACAACGCTACGCTGGTATTAACAGCAACAGGCAAGCATCTGGCCGACGCGTTCCTTTCGGCTTCGCGCTCGATAACCGAGCAGCTTTCTACTTTGAGCAGCAACGTATGTATATCTGATGTGAATGGTAACAAGTACCTGTTCAACATCAATAAATCGAGCGAAAACCTGGAGTATATTGATACCAAGAGCGCACTTACCCGCTTTTGGGACAATTACAACCTGTACATCCTATTAGGTATCCTGGTGCTGATATTACTGTCGTTCCTGTACATTCGTTCGAAGGTTCAGAAATCACAGGAATTGTTTAACGATTAATGTACAGCACAACTGTGTACATTAACTTAACAAACGACTAATTTTTCATGCGTATGTCTATTCCTGAATTGCTGATCAAAGACGGCTTTATTACAGCAGATGACCGTGAAAAAATTGAAAAGCATTCTAAAGAGTCGGGGCTGTCTTTTATAAAGATAGCCCTTACACTCGGCTATATCTCCCGTAAAAATTACGAGCGGTCTCTGATTGAGGCTGGCTATGCTTTTTCGCCCATAAGAGATCTGCCTTATGATACCGAAGTATTAAGCAAAATAGATCTGTCTTTTGCAAGCGAGCGCATGGCGTTACCCCTGCGGATAGAAAACGGCAAGGTTGTGGTAGTGATGGCCAACCCTGACGATGATCTTTTTATCGACTTTATAAAGTTCACTTATGATCTTGACCCGGATATAATCATCGCGTCGGATCTTGATATTACCTGGCTGAGCAACAAGCTCATTGGTGAGAAATATGTAAAATCATCAGTTTTTGAGTTGCTCAAGCGCGATCCGGATAGTTCAGCTATTGTTACCTTTTCGTCGCCGCAATTGGTTTTTATATTTACGTTGATAGCCGTTGTGGCAATAGGACTGGTGTTAAGCTTTAAGAACACGTCTATCATCATCAACGTCATCATCAGTTCCTTCTTTTTGGTGGCTATTATCTTCAAGTTATTCCTGGCGTTGGTGGGTTCGCGCTTCGAGCTGCACCAGGCAGTAACCAAAGACGAGCTAAAGCAGGTGGTAGATGATGAGCTACCTATCTACACCATTCTGCTGCCGGTTTATAAAGAAGACAAGCTAATAAAGAAGTTAATTTGGAACCTGCAGGCACTTGATTATCCGCGCCATAAGCTGGACGTAAAGCTGCTGATTGAGGAAGACGATGACAAGACGCTGAATGCCGTGCGCAACCTCGATTTCCCTGCGATTTTCGAAGTAGTAGTAGTACCGTTCCACATGCCTAAAACAAAGCCAAAGGCTTGTAACTACGGCCTGCACTTCGCGCGTGGCAAATACCTTACTATTTATGATGCTGAAGACATTCCTGATACTGACCAGCTGAAGAAAGTAGTTTCGTTGTTTGGTAAGCTTCCGTCGGAATACATTTGCGTACAAAGCGCGCTGAACTATTTTAACCGTAATGAGAACTTTCTTACCAGGATGTTCACCCTGGAGTATTCCTATTGGTTTGATTACATGCTGCCAGGCCTGGATACTCTGGATATCCCTATTCCGCTGGGCGGCACCAGTAACCACTTTAAACTCGCCGAACTAGTTGAACTTGGCGCCTGGGACCCCTTCAACGTAACAGAAGACGCCGACCTGGGTGTGCGCGCTTATGCCAAAGGGTACAAGATCGCCATCATCAACTCCACTACTTACGAAGAGGCAAATAACGAACCCTTTAACTGGATCCGTCAGCGCTCTCGCTGGATAAAGGGCTACATGCAAACCTACCTGGTTCACATGCGTAATCCTGCGGCTTTGTGGCGAGAGATAGGCTGGAAAGGGTTCCTCGGTTTTAATTTCTTTATCGGCGCTACACCGGTGATCTTCCTGGTATATCCGCTGCTGCTAACTTTCTTTATTTGCTACATAATATTCGATCTAACAAGCATTCGTACTCTTTTCCCGGATTGGGTGCTGTTCATGTCTATTTTTAACCTGATGGTTGGTAACATCCTCATGATTTATGTAAACATGATGGCAGTATTCAAGCGGCGATATTACGAGTTGATATTGTTTGCTATTGCCAATCCTATTTATTGGTTGATGCATAGCATATCAGCCTATAAAGGGCTTTATCAGCTGGTTGTTAATCCCTTTTACTGGGAAAAAACCAATCACGGTTTAAGCAAGGTAAATAACCCTACAAACGTTGTAAAATGAGAATCAGCAGATCGGCAAGCCTACTGTTCCTTAGCGTTATACTGATGGTGTACTACCTGGTGGCGGGTATATATCTTAACAACCTGGGCTACTACAATCACGAGTCGTTGTTTTACATAGAAAAGGCGCGTATAGTTTTTGATGGCGTCGGTGCACGTCTAAAGGTAATGGGCCTTACCGCACCAATGATACCGTTCCTTACTACCTTTTTCTTCACGTTTATCAGCTATACGCTTGCACCCGTGCTTGCTTCGGCCATTGGCACGGCGGTATTGTTTTATGTAAGTGCAAGTACCCTTATCCGCCGCCAAAGCGACGACTTTTATATGTACCTGCTGCTGGCCATGTTCCTGTTCCATCCTGGAATTTTGTATGTAGCTTGTTCTGGGAAAAGCATCTATCTCATACTGATGTTCTTCTTCCTGTTCTTTTTAAACCTGCTCAAGTTTTACCGCAGCAACACCACTTTTCACGTGTCAATTGCCAGTATATGTCTGGTAACCCTCATCTTCTGCGACTATCGGTTCGTTTGGCTTACACTGTTCTTTTTACCGCTGGTACTGGCCATTACTCTACACAGCCTTAACCTGGGCGAGCAGGAGAGCATCTTCCGCTTGTTCCTGAGCTTTAACAGCCCTAGCCTGAGGCGTAAGCTTACCAACAAAACTTTCGCGCTGTACATCATATTATTCGCGCTGCCGCTGGTAGCCGTACTTTGCTATAAACTACTGAACCTCACCCACGCCAGCGACTTGAACTACTTTAACGAAAGCCCCTATGCCACCTGGAACGTACTGGTAGATAAGCTCAGTTTCGACCAGCAGACTACTAACGCCAATTACCAGATTCCCGAGCTTAGCCTGCTGCTCTCTGCCCGCGTTATCCTGTTCTGCCCTATGATACTCATCGCTATTTACCTTTTCCGCGAGAGTACCTACCAGGTGCTTACCATACTTACCCCGTTTGCTTTTATAGAGTTCCTGCACCTGAAGTACGACAAGGTATACCTGGGCTACCAGTACTACCTCATCTTTTTGATGCTGGCTTTCCTGGGGGTTATGGTAAAATTACATACCGTAAAGAACCAAAAAGCCTTCCGCATTATGATGGGCGCATTAATGGCACTGCAGCTTTACACCGGTTGGTACTTCCTGGCGCACAGCAGTTTGCCGGAAGAACGCAACTTCATGACGGTACTTACCACCCGCACTATCGACGAAAGCGAGACCCAGAATGCCGACGTTGCCAACTACATCAACAGCCTGCCTGATGATGCCCGCATAGTGGTAGACGATGCCACCGCCTACTCCGTAGTGGCCTTTGTGCACTCAGCTAAGATACATACGCTCACCATGCCGTATCAGCCTAACTTCTTGAGTGCCTTGGAGTCGCCAGACAAGTATGCCGACTACATTGTGATAGCCACTGCCAAAAACGCCGTTACCGGTTACACCCAGCTCAACAACCGCTACCTCACCAGCATTAAGCAGAACATCCCCCAGCTGCAGTTTAAAAAAGTGTACGAGACCGACGACTGGATCATCTTCCGCGTGGTGAAATAGTGTTCAAAAGTGTTCAGGTTTTTTTGTGTTGCGCGGGGTTGAACACTCGTTTAAACCTTTAAAAACCACACTTTTATGCAGCTATAAGTTTTGCTAAATACAGGTTTATTTGTATTTATACAATTTTTTCTGTATATTTACAGCTCTCGATTTTACACCTCCCAAAACTTACCCTTCATGCCTGCATCTTATTACGAACCCCTCGAGGGCTCCGAACGCCCTGCTATTATTAACCAGATACGCGACGAGATCCGCCGCGGCACCAAACGCCTCCGCAAACACGGGCTCGACCCTACGGTGTATACCGACCCTTCCCGCTCGCAACTGCTGGTGATCAAAACCGGCGACGAGTGGATGCGGCAGCAACGCAACAAACCCGCGCCACGCCGGCTGTTTGGCGATTTCTGGTTCGAGCACGAGCTGTGCATTATGTTTGCCGATACCAACCTGGGCAAAAGCGTGCTGGCCGTGCAAATAGGCAGCAGCCTGGCCCTGCACACCGCCGTTGGCCCCTTTGCCAACGAACTTACCCAGCCCGCCCGCGTGCTGTATGTAGATTTTGAACTTACGGCCAAACAGTTCGAACAACGGTACCAGCACCCCGTGGCGGGCAGCCGGCACTTTGGCCACACTTTTTACCGGGCCGAACTTAACCCCCGGGCAGATAACCCCGCTTTTTACGACGACCGCAACGCCTACATCCTCTCGGCCCTGGAGGGTGCCATTACCCGCACCAATGCCAGCGTGCTGATCATTGATAACCTTACCTGCATCCGCAGCAGTACCGAACGCGCAGCCGATGCCCTCCCGCTGATGCAGCAACTAAAGGCACTAAAAACCACCTACAAGCTCAGCATACTGGCGCTGGCCCATACCCCCAAGCGCAACACCGCCAAGCCCATTACCGTGAACGACCTGCAGGGCAGCAAAATGCTCATCAACTTTGCCGACAGCGCCTTTGCCATAGGCCAAAGCCAGCGCGACCCATCTAAACGCTACCTCAAGCAAATAAAGCAGCGCAGCGCGCAGCAGCAATACGGCGAACAAAACGTATACACCGGCTACCTGGTAAAAGAGCTGAACAACCTGAAATATGTGTTTGATGGCAACAGTACCGAAGACGAGCACCTGCAAAAACGCACCCGCGCACTACAGCAGCAGCAAGCCCTGGAGCTGCACCGGCAGGGACACGGTTACCGCCACATCAGCCGTGTACTCGGCATCAGCACCGGCACAGTAAGCAAACTGCTTGCAGGGCATACCGACTAACAAGCCTAACCAGCATTAACTAGTTTTCTTAACGCTTGCCCTACTAAGCCTGTCGAAGCACTACTACCACCGCATGGAGTGAAATTTTAAAACAAAGTTTATCTTTATTTCATTCATTGCTTTAATATAAACCCCCAAGCCCCCCTTGTTTATGTCAGTTATACAACCTTCGCGAACCAACCCCGCCAACGTAACACAGCGTAAAAGTTACTCCCAGCCTTTGCGCTTATGGCACTGGCTAAATTTTATTGTTATCAGCGGCTCGCTTATTACGGTTCTCATTAATTCTACCATTACTGATGACCGTACAACATCAGGCATTATAAAAGGTGAATTACAAAAGCAGGGTAGTAGGGTTACTGACGACCAATTGCGCCCTGCAGTACACGCCCTTAGCGACAGTGTATGGGCCATACACATCTATTTTGGTTATGCATTGGCCGCACTGCTGGCTTTCAGGCTAGTACTCGAATTTTTCCAGCTTGCCGATCAAAAGTTTATCCGCCAACTCAAAAGCGCCTATCACAAGTTCCAAACCGTTAAGGCCGGGCGGCAGGTTGGCCGGCATGAATTTACCGTGAAGCTAATTTATGGCGCCTTCTATCTGCTGCTGTTAATAATGGCACTCACGGGTTTATTTTTAGCGTTTGAAGATGCACTTGCTGCCTACAAAAGCATGCGCCACACCATAAAAGAAATACATGGTTTTTGCATGTATCTCATTATTGCGTTTATAGTAGTGCACCTGGCAGGTGTTTACCTGGCCGAACGTAAGGATGGTAAAGGCATTGTATCAGATCTGATCAATGGCGGCACAGCGCAGTAAGTGCTGCCTGTCTACTTTAACGAGAGCTGATCACAACTCTTTAGATTGCCATATTGAAATGACCACAAGCGGAGGCATCTGTTGTCGCGGCATCCCTTTTTAGTTACCTTCATATTTGTTACCTTGCTTTACTTTAAACCTGTCCATGACCATTTCCCAGTATATTGAAAATCTCCGTTCCCGTTTCAAGACCGGCATCGCTACCGAACATACCTACGCGGCGACCTCCAAGCACTTTTAGAAAGTATTGCAGAGGGGGCTAGTGTCACCAATGAGCCTGCCCGAATTAAATGCGGTGCACCCGACTACATTATTACACGTAAAGATATTCCTGTCGGTTATATAGAAGCAAAGGACATTGGTAAGGACATCAGGCATAAGGATTACAAGGAGCAGTTTGACAGGTACAAGAAGTCGTTAAATAACCTCATCATAACCGATTACATCCAGTTTGACCTATTTATTGATGGCGAATATAAGACGTCGGTAAAGATAGCCGAGATAGCGGGTCACGACCTGAAACCTTTGCCCCAGCACTTCGATGAGTTTACAGCATTTATCAAAAGCTTTTGTACGCATATAGGGCAAACCATCAAGTCGTCGCAAAAGCTTGCTGTAATGATGGCTGACAAGGCAAAGCTGCTTTCGCAAACTATTGAGAATGCACTAAACAGCGACGAGGAAACAGAGCAGAACAGTTCTCTTAAAGAGCAAATGTACGCCTTTAAGGATATACTCATCCACGATATTAAGCCAAAGGACTTTGCCGACATTTATGCGCAAACCATTGCTTACGGTATGTTTGCTGCGAGGTTACATGATACTACGCTGAACGATTTCTCGAGACAGGAAGCTGCCGAACTGATACCGAAGACCAACCCTTTTCTGCGTAAGCTCTTCCAGTACGTAGCCGGATATGACCTGGACACCCGTATCGTGTGGATAGTAGATGCGTTGGCAGATATTTTCAGGGCAACCGACGTTGCCGCTTTGCTGAAGAATTTTGGCAAGGCCACGCAAATGCAAGACCCAATTATCCATTTCTATGAGACTTTCCTTGCCGAGTATGACCCCGCCCTACGTAAGGCACGCGGTGTTTGGTACACGCCCGAACCGGTGGTGAACTTTATTGTACGGGCAGTTGACGATATCCTGAAGACGGAGTTCAACCTGCCGAACGGCCTTGCCGATAACAGCAAGATAAAGGTTAAGCGCAAAGTGATGACCAAAGCCACTGCCGACCAACGCTCTGTAATGAAAGAGAAAGAGGTTGATGTAGAGGTGCACAAAGTGCAGATACTCGACCCGGCCACGGGCACGGGCACTTTTTTGGCTGAAGCCATCAAACATATCTACAAGCGATTTGCAGGGCAGCAAGGTATTTGGAGCAATTATGTAGAGAACCACCTAATACCGCGCCTGAATGGTTTTGAGTTGCTGATGGCCAGCTATGCCATGGCGCATTTAAAGCTAGACCTGCTGCTGGCCGAAACAGGTTACAAGTCTACCAAAGACCAGCGCTTCCGGGTGTACCTGACCAACTCGCTGGAAGAGTACCATGCCGATACCGGTACCCTATTTGCCAACTGGCTGAGCAGCGAAGCCAACGAAGCTAACCACATTAAACGTGATACGCCTGTGATGGTAGTGATGGGTAATCCGCCGTATAGCGGCGAAAGCGCCAACAAAGGCGAGTGGATAATGAATCTGATGGAAGATTATAAGAAAGAGCCTGGCGGAGTCGAAAAACTAAAAGAGCGCAACCCTAAATGGATCAATGACGACTATGTAAAATTTCTACGCTACGGTCAACACTTTATTGAAAAGAACGGCGAGGGCGTTTTAGCTTTCATTAATCCTCATGGCTTTTTAAATAATCCGACGTTTCGCGGAATGCGTTGGAATTTGTTAAAGACCTATGATAAAATCTATACCGTTGACTTGCATGGCAACTCAAATAAGAAAGAAGTCAGTCCTGACGGCACGCCAGACGTAAATATTTTTGACATTCAACAAGGTGTTAGTATCAACATTTTTGTGAAGACTGGCAAAAAACAAACCGGCACTTTGGGAAAGGTGTTTCATCACGAATTATACGGTAAACGCGAGTCGAAATATAGCTTCCTTTGGGATAATTCACTTCACAGTGCGTCGTTTCAAGAAATCTTTAATGCGAGCCCTAATTATCTTTTCACATCTCAAGATCAACACACCAAGTTGATATATGATAATGGGATTTCAATTAACACCTTTTTTCCCCTTAATTCAGTAGGTATTGTTACGGCTCGCGACAACTTCACTGTTCATGAAAAAAAGGCAGCGGTAAGAAATACAATAGAAGAATTTTTAAGTCTTGACAATGAATCTGCCCGAATTAAGTTCAACTTGGGCAAAGATGTTCGGGACTGGTCTGTTGATTATGCTAAAAAAGATCTTAAGCAATCAGGCCCCGACTTTGATAAGATAGTACCCATTTCTTACCGTCCATTTGACAAGAGATTCACCTACTTTACCGGCCGTTCTAAAGGATTTCTTTGTATGCCAAGAGGCGAAGTAATGAAGCATTTTATAATAGGAAATAATGCAGGTCTCGTTACGGCTCGTAGTAACAAATCTGATACTTGCGATCACTTTTATATCACTAATTGCATCATTGAGGCTAAATGCGGTGAAAGAAGTACACAATCTGCTGTCTTTCCGCTTTATTTATATCCGCAAAAAAGCGGTCAACTGTCAACAGACCAAGTAGCTGAACGTACTCCCAACCTCAATAAGGATATCGTTCAAAAAATAGCAAAACAACTAGCCTTAACTTTCACCAACGAAAAAGAGCAGGTTGAAAACAATTTCGCGCCGATAGATCTGTTAGATTATATCTACGCGGTACTGCACAGCCCCACCTATCGTGAAAAATACAAAGAATTCTTAAAAATAGACTTCCCGCGGGTGCCTTACCCTAAAGATTCCACCAAGTTTTGGCAACTGGTAAATTTAGGCGGCGAGATACGGCAGCTACACCTTTTAGAAAGCAGCGCCGTAGATAACTACATAACCACCTACCCCAGGGATGGGGATAACGTTGTGGTCGCGCCAAAGTACAGCGATGGCAAAGTTTACATCAACACCAACCAGTACTTTGACGGCGTGCCCGAAAGCACCTGGAACTTTTACATCGGCGGCTACCAGCCCGCACAAAAATGGCTTAAAGACCGTAAAGGCCGCGAGCTGAATTTTGACGATATACTCCATTACCAGCGCATGATCGTAGCACTTACAGAAACACAAAGGTTGATGGTTGAAATTGATAAAGTGGGGTTAGAGTAACAGGCAATGAAACAATGTATTTGGTGTCGCGGTACGGAACAAGAAACCTCGTTTCTAAAAATAGCGCACACTATTCCACAAAGCTTAGGTGGGCAAAAGACATGCAAAAATGTTTGTGACACTTGCAATAGCTTTTTTGGTAATTACAACAACAAAACTCCGCCAGTAGAAACTGTTATTAAGGAAACCTTTAACATAACTAGGGCACGATTACTTTCAAGTTTAGGGCACGTAGGGAAAAACAAGGCACTAGCACGGTTTAAATCGATATACTTCAACGTAGATTTTAAAAGGGGCAAAATTTCTATTAAGCCAAGCTATGACATCATTCCAAAATTTCAATTTAACATAGCTCGCCAACTAAAAAAAGGAATTTATAAAATTTTCCTTGAAGAAACAGAACGCCAAAATGAAAATGGCTTTGATGAAAAATATGATTTCATTAGGGATTTCTGCTTAAGGGATCAAGGCGACTACCCTCTCTATTACTTCGAAAGACTAATAGGTGCAGTAATGATATCAGAAGATTGGATCAAAAACCCACAGTTATTCTTCAGCGACAGCTTTAAATACTTAATATTTACTGAAGACTTTTTTGAATTTGAACTACTAGGACATGTGTTTGGTATTGCTGTAAACAAATCAGCTCAGGAGAGGTCTGAAGAATATCTGGAAAGGACTATTAGTGCCAAGAAAAGGTTTTTTCGACAGGTTACGGAAGTCAGACGGTTTGATGACATCGACCTTGCATTAAGTTTATTTGACAAAGATAACTAGCCATTAGTTATCCCTCAACGCTCGGCCTACCACCCTCGCTACCGCAAGCGTCCCTGCTTGTGGTTCGGTGACAGGTAAACGATTCGACAACATCTTAGCACTACCAATCCTACCTAAACCCGATAGCAGCGGGTACCGGCCTTGTGGCTAAGGCCTGTGCGCGTATGAGCGCATAGCGGGGCTGCCGTTCCGTACGGAGTGGTGCAGTACCTTTTCAAAAGAAAAATGTTCTGGATGGTGTTTCGGCAATGGTTTGCGCGGGAGTTGGTGCTTGAGGAGGCAGCATCGGGATGTGTACTATTCAGGGGCTGTATGGCGGTTATATGCCCGTTGAAGTGGTTGGGTGCAGGGGCGCGGGTATGGGGCTGGTGTAAAGCCGCAGGAAGAGGAGGATGAGCGGGATGTTGGTGAGCAGGGCGGGTACGTCGGCAGTTTGGGGCAGCCAGTGTATGCTAAAGTTTTCGGCGGCGTAACGGCCTGCGTAGGGCAGCAACAGGGTAAGCGTGCCGAGTACGGCAAAGGCGCGGTAATAGCTGCGGACGGGTTTGCTGCGCACAAAAAAGAACGCCGCATACATGCAGGTGTTTGTTAAGATACCCAGGATAAGCATGCCCTGCATACCCCCGGGTACGGCAAAGTAGCGCTGCACCGTGAGCACATACACCACCGGCCAGGTAATGCGCAGGGCAATTATGGCTATAACGGTAAGGCGGATCCACAATGGTTCGGCCGCGTTGCGTAGTACCCGGCAAAGGCCAATGATGAGGATGTACGAAGCCAGGCCCATCACAAATAGTATAAGGAACTGGTTTGCCGCTAAAGCCGCCGCTACACTTGCGAGCGCTGCCGTAAACACGTTAAACGCCAGGTAACCCAACAGCTGGAACGCCAGGCTAAGGCATGCCAGCAGGAGATAGAATAAGGCCCAGGAGCGTTTCAGGATCATGCCCCTAAAGATAGGCGATAGTGCCCTAAATACAAGCGCCCCTCATCTGTGCAGATGAAGGGCGCCTGGTAGTTTTAGTGAATTGTATTGTTTTAGAAGCGGCTGCCGCTTGTGCTGTCGTCGTCATCGTCAACATCTTCGCGGTCGCTCAGGCCGCCATCGTCTTCGGGCTCGTCTTCGTCGTCCACGTCAATGTAGTCGTCATCGGCATCCACATCAGCCAGCGGATCAGCGTCGGTATCCAGGTCGTCGTCCAGGTCAGCTGTTTCGGTATCATCCAGATCGTCCTCATCATCGTCGAACAGGTCGTCATCCTCGGCGTCAGTCATGGCACCGGAAGAGAAGTCGGCATCCTGCGGCACCGAAAATGGGTTTTCAGCACCGGGATAAGTAGCGGTGTGGTTATCGTCGGTGAGGTTAAAAGTGTTTGAAGTTTGCATGGTAGTTTTGTTTTGTAAACACGATAGGTCAAAACCAATGCCGAAAGCAGGAGATTTTAAGTTTTAATTAAAAATAGTTTGGGAAGGGTCTTCGATGGCGTACAAGTCTTCGACAGGCTCAGACTGACAGCCGGGTTAATATACTTGTCATGGTGAGCTTGTCGAACCATTGCAATGCGGCACAGGTAAAGGAAGGTGGTACAGGTCTCCGACAGGCTCAGACTGACAACCGGATTAATATACCTGTCGTGGTGAGCTTGTCGAACCATTTGGCAGGGGGTAGGGTGTTCGACGGGCTCAGACTGACAGGTAAAGAACCTTTTATAAACAAAGAAACCCCCGATGCTTTCGCACGGGGGTTTAACTTTAAGATTTGGCACCGACCTACTCTCCCACATTTTACTGCAGTACCATCGGCTCTGGCGGGCTTAACTTCTCTGTTCGGAATGGGAAGAGGTGGACACCGCCGATATAGGCACCTGAATATTTTAATAGTTTGCAGTTTTGAGTTGCAGTTTGCAGTTATACTAACCGCTTGATGCTACTGTTCACTAAACAAACAATGACATATTATTGAAAGAAGTAATCTGTAAGAGAAAACAACAGCAAATTCTTCTGTTAGAGAAAGCTTCGGATAATTAGTATTACTCGACTTTGATGTCACCACCTTTATATCTGTAACCTATCAACGTAGTAGTCTGCTACGATCCTATAAGGAAGTCTCATCTCATGGCTAGTTTCGCACTTAGATGCTTTCAGCGCTTATCTATTCCCAACGTAGCTACTCTGCAGTACACCTGGCGGCATAACAGATTCACCAGAGGTTAGTCCAACCCGGTCCTCTCGTACTAAGGTCAGCCCCATTCAAACTTCCAACGCCCACAACAGATAGGGACCGAACTGTCTCGCGACGTTCTGAACCCAGCTCGCGTGCCACTTTAATGAGCGAACAGCTCAACCCTTGGGACCTTCTCCAGCCCCAGGATGTGACGAGCCGACATCGAGGTGCCAAACCTCCCCGTCGATATGAGCTCTTGGGGGAGATCAGCCTGTTATCCCCAGCGTACCTTTTATCCTTTGAGCGATGGCCCTTCCATGCAGAACCACCGGATCACTATATCCGTCTTTCGACCCAGCTCGACTTGTCTGTCTCACTGTCAAGCAAGCTTATGCTATTGCACTCCGCGTACGGTTACCAAGCGTACTGAGCTTACCTTTGAAAGCCTCCGTTACCTTTTTGGAGGCGACCACCCCAGTCAAACTACCCGCCAAACAATGTCCCCGACATTATCGGGTTAGACACCAAATACAGAAAGGGTGGTATTTCAACGTTGGCTAACCTACTCCTAGCGAAGCAGGATCACAGCCTCCCACCTATCCTACACATCCTGTATCCGATATCAATGTTAAGTTGTAGTGAAGGTGCATGGGGTCTTTCCGTCCCGTTGCGGGTAACCGGCGTCTTCACCGATACCACAATTTCACCGAGCTCATGGCTGAGACAGCGCCCAGATCGTTACACCATTCGTGCAGGTCGGAACTTACCCGACAAGGAATTTCGCTACCTTAGGACCGTTATAGTTACGGCCGCCGTTTACCGGGGCTTCGATTCAATGCTTCGCCTTGCGACTAACATCCCCTCTTAACCTTCCGGCACCGGGCAGGTGTCAGGCCTTATACGTCATCTTTCGATTTTGCAAAGCCATGTGTTTTTGTTAAACAGTCGCCTGGGCCTTTTCACTGCGGCTGATATTGCTACCAGCGCCCCTTCTCCCGAAGTTACAGGGCCATTTTGCCGAGTTCCTTAGCCATGATTCACTCGAGCACCTTAGGATTCTCTCCTCGACTACCTGTGTCGGTTTACGGTACGGGTTTTTATAACCTGAAGCTTAGCGGGTTTTCTTGGAAGTCTGATTACCTGAACTATCACCTTACCCGAAGGCTCAGTGTACTATCAGCTTTCAGCAAGTCTGGCGTACTTAACTACCAAACCTATACCTACGGCCTTTAACGAACTATTCCGTCAGTTCGCGTCAGTGTCACTACTCCGTCACCGCATCGCAGTTATAAAAAGTACTGGAATATTAACCAGTTGTCCATCGGCTACGCCCTTCGGCTTCACCTTAGGCCCCGACTAACCCTGATCCGATTAGCGTTGATCAGGAAACCTTAGTCTTTCGGTGGGCGGGTTTCTCTCCCGCCTTATCGTTACTTATGCCTACATTTGCTTTTCTACACCCTCCACAGTCAGTTGTCCTTCCTGCTTCACCGCATGTAGAATGCTCCCCTACCAGTACACTAAAAGTGTAATCCATAGCTTCGGTATAACGCTTAATGCCCGTTTATTATCCATGCCCGATCGCTCGACTAGTGAGCTGTTACGCACTCTTTAAATGAATGGCTGCTTCCAAGCCAACATCCTAGCTGTCTGTGCAATCGGACCTCGTTAGTTCAACTTAGCGTTAATTTGGGGACCTTAGCTGATGGTCTGGGTTCTTTCCCTCTCGGCCATGGACCTTAGCACCCATAGCCTCACTGCAGTGTATATTATACAGCATTCGGAGTTTGTCTGGATTTGGTAGGATTTGACTCCCCCGCACCCAATCAGTAGCTCTACCTCTGTATAACTTTACCACCACGCTGTTCCTAAAAACATTTCGGGGAGTACGAGCTATTTCCCAGTTTGATTAGCCTTTCACCCCTACCCACAAGTCATCCGGAAACTTTTCAACGTTTATCGGTTCGGTCCTCCAGTACCTGTTACGGCACCTTCAACCTGCCCATGGGTAGATCACAAGGTTTCGCGTCTACCTCCCCTGACTATACGCCCTATTCAGACTCGCTTTCGCTTCGGATCCGTGTCTTAAACACTTAACCTTGCCAGGGAAGAGTAACTCGTAGGCTCATTATGCAAAAGGCACGCCGTCACAGAACAAGTCTGCTCCGACCGCTTGTAAGTACACGGTTTCAGGTTCTATTTCACTCCCCTGTTCGGGGTTCTTTTCACCTTTCCCTCACGGTACTGGTTCACTATCGGTCTCTCAGGAGTATTTAGCCTTACCGGATGGTGCCGGCAAATTCCCACAAGGCGTCTCCGACCTCGCGGTACTCAGGATACCACTATCCTATTATTACTTACCCGTACGCAACTCTCATGCTCTATGGTGGGCCTTCCCATGCCCTTCCGGTTCATTTTAATATTCATGTTGTGGTCCTATAACCCCGTATATGCCGTAACATATATGGTTTGGGCTTCTTCCCTTTCGCTCGCCACTACTCAGGAAATCACTGTTGTTTTCTCTTCCTCTGCTTACTTAGATGTTTCAGTTCAGCAGGTTTGCGCATTTATGCAACTATTCTTCAAATAGTTAGGTTTCCCCATTCGGAAATCTGCGGATCAATTTATATTTGCTAATCCCCGCAGCTTATCGCAGCTTATCACGTCCTTCATCGCCTCTGAGAGCCAAGGCATCCCCCGTGTACCCTTTCTTACTTTCTTCTAATATCATTGCCGCTTTTGCTCGGCACGATACGTTTTTATTATTCGAGATGTCTCTCTTTTAATTCCGCTCGTATTGCTACTCGCTTCATCGTCCAGAAAAGACTCCCTACTGTTGTCTTCTCTTTCATTTTACTTCTTCCAATATGTCAAAGAACTTTACCCAATATGATATCGCTATCATAACTTGCATTATATCCTATCCCTCTCAGGAAACGGTGGGTGTGGTGGAGAATAACGGATTCGAACCGTTGACCCCCTGCGTGCAAGGCAGGTGCTCTAGCCAGCTGAGCTAATCCCCCTTTCAGATGTGTAGTCCCGAGCAGATTTGAACTGCTGACCCCTACATTATCAGTGTAGTGCTCTAACCAAGCTGAGCTACAGGACTGTCTTTTACCTACAATCTTGCCACTCGTATGGCGCACCACATGATGGCTTCATCTTCCGGGTTGTTTTTTTTGAGATCTTATTTAGAAAATTAATGCAGGTAACAGCCTTTCAGTGCTGTTATCTTAAAGAATACTTATTGCTTAAAGTTTGGGATAATGCTCCAGAAAGGAGGTATTCCAGCCACACCTTCCGGTACGGCTACCTTGTTACGACTTAGCCCCAGTTACCGACTTTACCCTAGGACGCTCCTTGCGGTTACGCACTTCAGGCACTTCCAGCTTCCATGGCTTGACGGGCGGTGTGTACAAGGCCCGGGAACGTATTCACCGCGTCATTGCTGATACGCGATTACTAGCGAATCCAACTTCACGGGGTCGAGTTGCAGACCCCGATCCGAACTGTGAACAGCTTTTGGAGATTGGCATCCTGTTGCCAGGTAGCTGCCCTCTGTACTGCCCATTGTAGCACGTGTGTAGCCCCGGACGTAAGGGCCATGATGACTTGACGTCGTCCCCTCCTTCCTCTCTATTTGCATAGGCAGTCTGTTTAGAGTCCCCATCATTACATGCTGGCAACTAAACATAGGGGTTGCGCTCGTTGCGGGACTTAACCCAACACCTCACGGCACGAGCTGACGACAGCCATGCAGCACCTAGTTTCGTGTCCCGAAGGACTAGAGCGTCTCTGCTCTATTCACTAACTTTCAAGCCCGGGTAAGGTTCCTCGCGTATCATCGAATTAAACCACATGCTCCTCCGCTTGTGCGGGCCCCCGTCAATTCCTTTGAGTTTCACCCTTGCGGGCGTACTCCCCAGGTGGAATACTTAACGCTTTCGCTTAGACGCTGACCGTATATCGCCAACATCGAGTATTCATCGTTTAGGGCGTGGACTACCAGGGTATCTAATCCTGTTTGATCCCCACGCTTTCGTGCCTCAGCGTCAATCACACTTTAGTAAGCTGCCTTCGCAATTGGTGTTCTGTGACATATCTATGCATTTCACCGCTACTTGTCACATTCCGCCTACCTCAAGTGTATTCAAGCCCATCAGTATCAAAGGCACTGCGATAGTTGAGCTACCGTCTTTCACCCCTGACTTAATAGGCCGCCTACGCACCCTTTAAACCCAATAAATCCGGATAACGCTCGGATCCTCCGTATTACCGCGGCTGCTGGCACGGAGTTAGCCGATCCTTATTCTTACCGTACATTCAGCCTCTTACACGTAAAAGGGTTTATTCCGGTACAAAAGCAGTTTACAACCCGTAGGGCCGTCTTCCTGCACGCGGCATGGCTGGTTCAGGCTTGCGCCCATTGACCAATATTCCTTACTGCTGCCTCCCGTAGGAGTCTGGTCCGTGTCTCAGTACCAGTGTGGGGGGTCATCCTCTCAGATCCCCTAAACATCGTAGCCTTGGTAAGCCGTTACCTTACCAACTAGCTAATGTTCCGCATGCCCATCTTGTTCCTATAAATATTTGATATCATTGTGATGCCACATCGATATTTTATGCGGTGTTAATCTCTCTTTCGAGAGGCTATCCCCCTGAACAAGGTAGGTTACATACGTGTTACGCACCCGTGCGCCACTCTCATCAGGAGCAAGCTCCCAAATCCCGTCCGACTTGCATGTATTAGGCCTGCCGCTAGCGTTCATCCTGAGCCAGGATCAAACTCTCCATTGTAAAATGTGTTGTTTGTATCCAGACCCTATTAAACTCAATCAATAGAAATCTGTAAAAAAAATATTCTCTTACATTATCCCATCGCTCTTCAAGCTTCTTCTTTTCAGTATAACTAATCCCGTGGGACCGTTACGCTGCATTCTAATCTTCTAATCTCTTTAAGAACTTTTCGCTTCTCCTCGCGGTTCAGCATTTATGTTATTGCATCATTGCGACGCTTAACTTTAATCTTTTGTTTTTCCCGGAAATCGCTTCCGGCTTTTTAACGTTATTTTTCAAATCTCGTTTCCGATTTTTTCTCCCTCGTTTTGGGACTGCAAAGGTAGAAAAGTTTTTTATTTCTGCAAAAATTATTTTTTAATTTTTTTGCCCTTTTCCGTTTCCTTATTTCAATTAACTACCGCAATTTCGTTGCCTCATTTGCGGAGTGCAAAGGTGCAAATAATTTTAACTCCTGTCAAGTGATTTTTTCACTTTTCTTAAACTAATTTTTATTTGCTAAACCTTCAAAAAACGACGCCCTTTCTATTTGAGCGGATACAAATGTAAAGAGAAACACCCTCTCAACACAAAAGAATTTTAAAATAATTAAAACAAAACATAACTCGTTGTAAACTAATATTAAACAACCCCAATTACTGTTGTAACAAGGCCTACATGGGCGCCAAACTAAGTTCTCCATCTCGAAAAAATGGCCTAAAAACGCGTAAAAAGCCACATCTAGCTCGAAGCGGCTTCTGAAAACGCCGGAAAAAGGAGCTGCTTTTTTGTGTAAGTTTGATGTTGATATGGAAAAAAACATCTTTCCGCCGCACTTTTTAGATTCGTTAGCCGGCGAGCGGGGCTTCGAAATACAGAATTTTGTTGATGCACATGCTACTGAATCATCTTTAACCTCCATCAGGCTTAATCCATTTAAACCATCTAAAACCAAAACAGGGCAACAGGTGCCTTGGTGTACAGATGGTTTTTACCTGGATAGCCGCCCATCTTTTACATATGACCCGCTGTTTCACGCCGGATGTTATTATGTACAGGAGGCGTCATCAATGTTCATCGGCCATATATTAAATACTATAAGGCCAAACAAGGACGAACCCATAAAGGTGCTTGACCTTTGCGCAGCGCCAGGTGGAAAAAGCACGTTGCTTAATTCGGCATTGCAAAGCAGTGATCTGTTGGTGGCAAACGAGATTATAAAAACACGCGTACCTATATTAACTGATAACCTAAGCCGGTGGGGAACGAGCAACGTAATAGTTACCAATAACGATCCACGGGATTACTCCCCATTAAAAAACTTTTTTGATGTGGTATTGGTAGATGCCCCTTGCTCAGGATCAGGAATGTTCAGGAAAGACCCCGATGCCATGAGCGAGTGGAGCGAAGCAAATGTAAACCTTTGCCATCAACGGCAGGAACGTATACTGGCAGACATCTATCCGGCCCTTACAGAAGACGGCTACCTTATATATAGTACCTGCTCTTACTCGCACCAGGAAAATGAAGATATACTGGACTGGCTATGCACAACATTTGAATTGGAGACCGTACGTATACCTATATATAAGGAGTGGGGTATTGTAGAAACGCAATCGCCAAACGCAAAAGCATGGGGATACCGGTTTTACCCGGGCAAGGTTCAGGGCGAAGGTTTATTTGCAGCCTGCCTGCGTAAGCGCGAAAGCAGCGCCGGGCAAAGCAACTACAAAAACAATGCCCAGCAAAAGTTACCTGCTAAAGAAATGGACCAGGTCAATAGTTACCTTGAGAATCCAGATAGTTTTTACCTGTTTAAGGTAGCTGAGGACTGGTTGGCCATAAACCGCGAGCATAAAGAAAGCCTGAACTTGCTGCACCGGCATTTATATATAAAGAAGTCTGGCGTGCGTATTGGTAAGCTTGCCGGTAAAGACCTCGTTCCCGATCACGAGTTGGCACTCAGTTTACTTATTAATAAGAATGCTGTATTATCTACCCCGTTAAACAAGGAGCAGGCGATACAATACTTGCGCCGGGACAATATTGATATAGTCTCCAATAATAAAGGATGGAGTTTGATGACGTACGAGGGGCATGCCCTTGGATGGGCCAAGCTATTGCCGAACAGGATAAATAATTATTATCCAAAAGAAATAAGGATAATGAGCACCCTAACCTCTTACCCCCCCCAACCCCCTGAAGGGGGAGCAGCATCAATTACGCTAGATATTCTTCCCGTCAATTACTCTGAAGAACTCGTCGCGATAGGTGTCGCCCACCGGGATGATCTTGTCGCCTATAAAAATCCGTGAGCGCTCTATACTATCTATTTTATTGATGGCAACAATATAGGACTTATGTACACGCATAAAATGCCTATCAGGCAATGCATCTTCCATCTTTTTCATACCCTGGAGTGTGATAATGCGCTCGCCGGGTGTAAAAATCGAAACGTAGTCCTTTAATCCTTCTATAAATAAGATATCGTGCAGGTAAACCTTTTGGATCTTATGCTCTGTTTTCACGAATATAAAGTCCGTCATGAAATCATCCTGCTGCACAGGCTCTGCCGTTACCGCAACCGGTTTGGCAACCGGGCAGATAATTGATTGCGCTTTTTGCGCCGCTTTGTAAAACCTGTCGAAAGCAATAGGCTTCAACAAGTAGTCAATCACATCAAGCTCGTACCCTTCCAGCGCGTACTGCGGATATGCTGTAGTTAATATAACTTTTGTTTTGCCATTGGCGATACGGAGAAACTGTATGCCGGTGAGTTCGGGCATTTGCACGTCAAGAAAAACCAGGTCAATACTACCGTCCTGCACCATGGTAAGTGCTTCTATGGGGTTAGTGGTTGCTTTTACCAGCTGAAGGAAAGGCACTTTGGAGATATAGTCTTCCAGTATGTGGAGGGCCAGCGGCTCGTCGTCAACTACAAGGCATTTAATCATGGCTATAAAACTAATGATAATTGGCTAGTGTAAGTGTCGTCCTCGTCCCTAATTTCTAAATTATATTTAGATGGGTACAGGAGATCTAACCGGCGACGAACATTTATAAGCCCTATCCCGCCGGATGCATCGCGGTTGTGGCTGTGCTTTTTATTCTGCACAAAAAAGTACAGGTGACCATCGGTGAGGTTTATCCGAAGAGTAATTGGCGATGACGGATCATTAGCCACGCCATGTTTAAAAGCATTCTCTATAAAAGATATAAGCAACAGCGGCACTATCTGCTGATTGGTAACTTCGCCGTTAACCTCATAATTAATAAACGCCTTGTTACCAAAACGAATTTTTTGCAGGTCGATATAGTTTTGCAGGTACTGCAGTTCTTTGGCAAGGTCTACCTTGTTATCATTACACTCATAAAGCATATACCGCATTATTTCAGATAGCTTTAGAATAGCTTCGGGCGTTGTGTCGCTCTTTTGATACGCTAGCGAGTAAATACTATTAAGAGAGTTAAATAAAAAGTGCGGATTGATCTGCGATTTAAGAAAGGATAACTCGGCACTAAGTCGCTGATTCTCGAGATCACGCTGCACACGCTCGTTCAGGAACCAGTCGATAGTGAACTTAAGAACCGTGCTCAGGAAAATAAAGATAAGGGTGGTAAATATCGTGCTGGTAAAATACGACCAAAAGCCGATGACTACTTTGTCCTTCATGCGCATAAGCACATCATGCTTAAAGGCAAATGCCACCCCGTATTTGGCTAACCCAAACACAATAACTGTAATTACGAGCGCAAGTGTATAGGTCTTGTACTTTTTAACATCCAGGTAACGAGGTATCAGCACCAGGTAATTAATGTAGAATATACTGATGTTAATAAGCCCAAACACACCAAAAAGAACAACAATGGTTTGCACGGACATACGCGCATTATTATGGGCAATAAACATAAAAAAGGAGATTATGCCTATCCAAAAAAGTACATGCCAGAATATTTGCCAGCTTTTTTTCATTAACTATAGATACGTACTAACCGCAACTAAAGTAATATTTAGCTTCGAAATGCTTCGTATATTATACAGGTAACAACTCATTATTCGACCAACTGGCTTTTAAAATCGATGAACAGGGTTTAATCACTAAAACTGGCGTTCATCTACAATTAGTGGCTGTTGGTCTAATTGATTTTAGTACCCAGTGCATTTAGTATTCCTTTGTAGTATCAAAATCAATCACACAATGAAAAAGTTAGTTTCCAATTCAAACCCATTTATCTTACTGCTGGCACCTGTATTATTTGCCATCATAATGGGGGTAAGCTACCAGTTCGAACAAAAAACTGAAAAATTTACTGCTGCTCATACATCTGCTGCTCAGGCTAAATCGCTTTTCTTTAAAGGCGTTGCACTGGTAAAAACGGTTGCATCAATATCTAAAGAAAACGTATGGTAATCCGCACCGAAGGGTTATCGTTCAGCTTTGGCAGCCAGCAGGTTGTTAAAGCACTATCATTGCAAGTACCGGAAGGAAGCATCTACGGTTTCCTGGGGCCTAATGGCGCCGGCAAGACCACTACCATCAAAATGCTGCTTAATCTGCTCAAAACAGATGAAGGCAGCATTTTTATTTTTGAGCAGGAACTGCAAACCAACCGGATAGATATACTCTCTAAAATTGGCTCGCTTATTGAACAGCCCGCTATCTACGGGCACCTAACCGGCCGCGAAAATCTTATTAACCGTGCCATGCTCCTCGGGGTAAAAGAAGCACGTGTTGATGAAATGCTGGCATTGGTGAAACTTACCAATGCGGCCAGCAAAAAAGCCAGGCAGTATTCGTTGGGGATGAAACAGCGCTTAGGCATTGCACTTGCACTATTAAGCGACCCGAAGCTGTTGATTCTTGATGAGCCTACCAACGGCCTTGACCCAAATGGAATTATAGAGATACGTGAACTGCTTATGCGCCTCACCCGTGAGCACGGCAAAACTGTTTTCATCAGCAGCCACCTGCTTGGCGAGATAGAACGGATGGCTACACATGTAGGTATCATAAATAATGGTGAGATGCTTTTCCAGGGAAGCATCACTGATCTGGAAGAAATTAGTCAGCCACAGGTATTCATTGAAACAGAAAACACTGCGGACGCGGGCAACTTGCTTACCAAAAATGGCTATACTGTTTCGGCCATTAACACCGAAAGCCTTACCGTTCCATTTATATCTAAGAAGCAAATGGGAGATATAAATGCGCTGCTTAACCGCGAGGGCATTACCGTGTACAGCATTAATAAACAACATAAAGACCTGGAAAACCTATTCCTGTCCATAACTCAAAAAGCCTGATCACGATGAAAGGATTTTTATTATCACTCCGGTCTGAATTTTATAAGAGCCGCAAAACCGCTGGCTTTTGGGGTGCTGTAATACTGCCGCTTCTTATTAGCATTCTTGCCTTTTTGGCGTTTTTTACCAAGAGCGAAAAATTTGCTATGTCCCCGGCAATGACACTGTGGGTGCAGTTCTCCGCAGTTAGCCTAAGCAGCATGGGCTCATTGCTATTGCCTATGTTCACCATATTTATTGCTTACTCAGTAAATAACGTGGAGCACAAAGCCGATACCTGGAAGACCATCTTTAGCCTGCCTATCTCGCGATGGGCAGTATACAGCGCTAAATATTTCTATGCTCTGTTTTTGATCTTTTTGTGCCTCACGCTATTTGTTGTATTTACTATAGCTTTTGGCAACTTTTTAAGTGTTTTAAAGCCGGAGTTGAAGTTCAACGAATATCACATGGAGGCCGAAATAGCACAGGTGTACTTCAAACTATTCCTTTCTGCACTTGGCATATTGTCTATACAGTTTTTGCTTAGCTTACTTTGGAGCGACTTCTTAAAACCCATGGGGTTAGGCTTTGTGGCAACCATTACGGGAGTAATCCTTGCCTCTAATAACTGGCAATATGCTTACCTTTTCCCTTATTCGCATCCGATTGGCGCACTTAAAACAATGATCAAGACCAATAAAGGCAAAGCCAACGACTTGGTTATAGATGTTTTCACCCAAGACGTATACGTAAGTGTCATTATATCGATAGTGGTATTTGTACTTGGATATTACATTGTACAACGCCGGAGTGTAAAGTGATAACTAGAGAATGCTTTTATTTACATTGACATCACCAAACAAGAAGAGCGGATCATTTAGTCCGCTCTCCTTGTTTATCGGCTTTTACAAACCACTTAACTATTACCTCACAGGTTTCGGAACCACGGGCAAGCTCTCGTGACCTGCTGCATCCACCGCTTGTACGGCAAACAGGTAATTATCTTTTGAGTAACCAAGCTCGGCTTTGGTATCCGTCACAAAAAACTTCTTTTCCCAATACGGACTGATCGTTTCTCTCATCAGCACATAATAACCTGCAGGAGCTTTTCCTTTTGGCGCATCCCATTTAAGCTTTGTTTTGTTCGTGAGGTCACTTGTGATAATACCAACATTCCGCGGTTGTGCGGTGGCCAGGGCTAAGTTAGCCAACACCGAAAGGTTCATTCTTGCTACCTTTTGTATGTATTCGTAATCTGCAAAGTCGGGCAAGTCGCCGTACTCGGTACCGTTCTCTTTTCGCACGTCCTGATGCTGGCGATTAAAGTCTTCGTTCATCTCAGTAATACGTACGGCTGCAAAGCCCTGCTCAAGAAATGGCAGATGGTCTCCACCACGCAGATAACGATCTGTTCGGTAAATGAGCTTTACATCCAGCTGATCTACATAGCGCTCGCCTGTTTCTTTCACATAGCGGGCTAACTGGCGGGACGTTCCGTCATTCTCTCCACCTAACGACTTTAGTGCGGCAATCTCCTTTTCGGTAGCGGCAGTCGGCACACCGTCGCTGAAAACACGTACACTGCGGTTATCTTTTAGCCCTGTTTCCATGCCGTAAGTATTCCCCACTATATCATTGTTCAGCATGGCATCTACCTGCCAGCCCTCTGTTTTGGCACGTTTAGCTACATTGGCAGACCCATAAAGCCCTTGTTCTTCACCAACAACCGCCATGAAAATTATTGTGGCCGGGAAAGAACGCTTTGACATTACGCGAGCAAGTTCCATGGAAACGGCTGTACCCGACGCATCGTCAACAGCGCCCGGCGCAAACGAAGCAGAATCCATTGCCTTTGTTGCCCGTGAATCATAGTGGCCAGAAATAATATAGATCCGGTGATCGGCAGTATCGGTACCTTTAAGTATTGCCAGTACATTCTTCATCGGAGTGGCTTTAGTAAGCCTACGGCCTTGTGGCTGTACAAAAGCATCAAACTCTACCTTCATTCTGCCATTTGATGCTGCCGCGTATCGCTCGTACTCTGCTTTTATCCAGTTTCGTGCGGCACCTATGCCCGTAGTCTTGCTGGTAGTGTCGCTTAGCGTATGCCGGGTTTTAAAGCTTACCAATTTACGTACGATAGCTTCAATGTTTTTTGCCGATACCCCATCTACCATTTGCTTAATACCTGCATCCTGTTTAACAACAGTTTGTGCCGAAGCAGAGAAGACGATAAACGTTAATAGCAGAGTGGCAATCTTTTTCATAGGGCAATTTAATTAATTGGCATCCTCACCTTCCACTGTCTCCAAAATATTACCCGGCTGTTTAAAATTGCTTTTTACAAAGTGGCACCAGTCACACTCTTTTTTGCCGCAGCCTTTATCAAACTCATGATTCATTATCTTTTGATAAACAGAGGTGATTTGGCCTGTTACTTCTTCAATGTCCTGCGGAGAGATGACAATCTTTTCTTTAAAGTACTCGTCGTTGACCGGTTCAACAAAATCGAATACGGTATTTACTACCTGCCATTCGTTTGTGCGGTCGTTATCAACCAAAATTTTATAGAATACAGCCTGGCGCCAGTAATCGCCACCATAAGGGTTGTCGTTTGTTGGTCGCAGCAGTTTATCTTTGGCGTTGCGCACCCGGCCGGTTTTATAATCTACCACGGTTACATCTTTCCCGTCAAACTCCATCTTATCCAGGTTCCCCTTTATCGGCACGCCTTCCACCTCAATATTCTTTATACTGCGTTCGGTTACCGCAACCTTGTTCCAGTTAGGTGCATTCAATTCGTAATAAGCCGGCAATATCTTGTCTCCGTAATCCACACGCAACTTGAAATCTGCTTTTGTGAAAGAGTCGCGGTTGCGGTACATGTACCAGTGAAACTCTTTTAAAAACTCCTCTGTCGGCATAAACTCGTTACCAAATTCGGGCAACCTGCGATAAGCCTTGTTCAAGGCCCAGTGCACGGCTTGACCAAAAGTGGCCGACGGACTTTTTCCTGAAGGTACCCTTATCAAACATTGAAAATAAAACCTCAACGGGCAATCCAGGTAGTTGCTCAGGTGAGTAACTGACAAAGTATAGTTCTGTAGCAATTGATTAATGTAGTTTCTGTCCAGCAGTTCTACAACCGGTTTATCTTCAGGATTAAACTGTGTAGCTATGAAGCCTATCATGTCATCCTCTGCAACTTTGGGGTACATAGGTTGCAAGTGCGATTCTGCCAGTATCTCTCCTATAAACTGCGATGCTTCCTGGTCTTTACCTTTGGCGTCCTTTGCCGCATAGGATATATTCAGGCATTGTTTAGCCCGGGTAACGGCTACATAAAATAAACGGCGGGCTTCTTCCTTCAGTGCTTCTTCGTCAGATTTAGCACTGGTTAATGTATCGGGATAGCTGAAGCCGCTGTTTCGACCTTTACTGTCCCAGGTCTTTTTATCGCAGCCAATAAAGAAGACGTGCTCAAATTCCAATCCTTTTGAACCATGTGCTGTAAGGAAGTTGATGCCATTTTCGCTGAAAATGGTCTTATTCAGTTCCATCCTGATGTTATTCTTCTTCATCAGTTCTATAGTGGCAATTAAATCAGCAAGTTTAATTTCCGGGTTCTTGCGGCTTTCGTCTTTCAAAAAATCAAAAAAGCTGGTAAGCATTTGCATGTGCGTGCCTTTATCCTGCTGCTGCATGATGTACTTTAAAATGCCCATCTTGGAGATCACCTCCTGGAAAAGTTGCTGCAGCGTGATACTAACGGCCGAGCTAAGCAACTCATCAATATTATTGATAAGGTACTTCATAGGCAAGTTTGGCTGTGTACCAAACAGATCGGTCTGGGGGTTCACCCTCAACTCGTGTATATAGCGGCGCAGACTAGTAACTGGCTCGTCCTTACGTACTGTAGCAAAGTTGGCTTTTGATACCGCTACGCTAGCTTTTGCTATCTCGATAGGCGGAATGTTGAAGAAGTCGTAATGCAGGATTTCGAAAAGCAGCTCGTCTCCACTGTAAGGCGAATCAAGTTCCATGGCCAGGTAGCGCAGGATGTTAGTTATTTTCTCACCAAACGGTATGCTGAGCACATCTATCTTGCGCTTGGTATTTACTGCTATCTTTTCCGACTCCAGAAAGGTGAGCAAATCTTCTACCTGGCTATGATTGCGGTATATTACAGCAATCTCACCCGGAGGAATACCTTTAGCCACCAGCCGCTTTATTTGCATGGCAACATCAACCAGCTCTTGGGCGGGGTTCTCATATTCCTTAATCATTGGCTCTACAACCAACTCGTCAAAGCGGGGATGTGACGACCTAAGGTTCTTATCCAACCTTAACTGTGTGGTAAGGCGCTCGCGGTTATTGTTGATAAGCGCTTTAGAGATATCGAGAATGTGCTGATTTGAGCGATAGTTATGCTTTAGTACCACCGTATAAAGCGTATCTACATAGTCGCCTGCAAAATCAAGGATGTTTTTCATATTAGCACCCTGGAACTTGAAGATCGATTGATCATCATCGCCTACCACAAAAACGTTGGGCGTATCCCAATAGTTTAGCAAAAACCTTAACAGATCATTTTGTGATCCGCTGGTATCCTGAAACTCATCTACCAATATGTATTGATACCGTTCCTGGTACTTGCGCAATATCTCGTCGTTCTCGCGAAAAGCCTTTAGCACCCACATGATCATATCGTCGTAGTCATACCTGCCGCGGTGCTTCATTTTAGCGATGTAATTATCGTACTCGCTTACCGCAGCAAGCAGCTTGCTCATGGTCTCGTGTGCCTTATCTATTTCCTTCTGCTTAGGATCGCCTATTTTTATCCCTGCTTTTGCATTAGCTCGTTTATATATAAACTCTTCGCGGTTTGGCAAATCTTCCAGGTATTCTTTTACAGCTTTCTCTATTACGTCGCGGCTCCAGTTCTCACGTTTCATGGTGGAGAAAAGGCTTTTTAGCCGCGGCGCATCGTAGTAGATATCGCCGGTAAAGCGCTTCAACAGGTGATCATTCCCAAACTCATCAACCAGTTCACGAAATAGCATTGCAGATTCAAGATCAGACAGGGCTTCTAAGTTTAGCTTGCCGAAATACTCCAGGTTCTCCTGGATAATGTCATTACAAAAAGCGTGAAAAGTGTAGATGTTGATACGATACGCATCCGGACCAATAAACTGGAACAGGCGCTTGCGCATGGCTACAGCTCCGGCGTCGGTATAAGTTAGGCAAAGGATCTCATTCGGACGGGCATCTGTATCGGTCAGTATTTTACCAATACGGGCCGCCAATATCTGCGTTTTACCCGTACCAGGGCCGGCAACCACCAATACCGGGCCATCCATTTTATTTACAGCCGCCAATTGTTCGGGATTAAGTCCCGCAAGGGCTTTTTGAAAATTATCGTTGTATTTGTTAGAAGTAGCTTGCATAATCTTAAGTAAAAATACTAAAAATTATAGCTTAAGCGTCAGGATCGTCTACAAACAAAAATAGCGATAATATAACCATCGCTATAAATAATGTATAATGCCGCTTTTACTTCTGCCTGAACCAGACTTGAATTGGTGCACCCGAGAACTCAAAATTCTCACGAAGTTGATTTTCTATAAAACGATAATATGGTTCTTTAACATATTGCGGCAGGTTGCAAAAAAATGCGAACATAGGCGATGTTCCGGCGATCTGCGTAGCATACTTAATCTTAACGTACTTGCCCTTGATAGATGGCGGCGGATATTTCTCAATAATCGGCAGCATTACATCGTTAAGTTTTGAGGTAGGCACTTTTCGTGCGCGGTTGTAATAGACCTGATTAGCAGTTTCGATAACTTTTAACACACGCTGCTTCTCGGTTACAGAAGTAAATACGATTGGCACATCGGTAAAAGGTGCTGTTTTCTCGCGTATGGTTTCTTCAAAAACCTTAACGGTTTTGTTGTTTTTCTCAATTAAGTCCCACTTGTTAACTACTATAACAATGCCCTTCTTGTTCTTTTCTGCCAGGTGGAAAATGTTCATGTCCTGCGCTTCAAAACCTTCAACGGCATCGATCATGATGATCACGACATCTGCTTCTTCAAGCGCTTTTATAGTACGCATCACCGAATAAAACTCGATATTTTCTTTCACCTTGGTTTTCTTACGCAAACCTGCGGTGTCAATCAGCATGAAATCATGCCCGTACTTGTTAAAATGTATGTGGATGGAATCGCGGGTGGTACCTGCAATCGGTGTAACTATGTTACGCTCTTCACCAATTAATGAGTTTATGATTGAGGATTTGCCAACGTTAGGGCGGCCAATAATGGCGTACTTAGGGCGGGCGTTTTCTTCCAGTTCCACGTTCTCAAAGTGCTTAACCACTTCGTCCAGCAATTCCCCGGTACCTGATCCCGTCATAGACGATATAGTATAGATCTCCCCGAGGCCCAGGCTGTAAAACTCAGTAGCATCAGCCAGTTGGCTGTTGTTATCCAGCTTATTTACTACTACAAATACCGGCTTTTGGCTGCGGCGTAGTAAGGTGGCTATCTCGTCATCCAAATCGGTAATACCCGTAGTAACATCCACCATAAACAAAATTACGCTCGCCTCTTCAATGGCTATGATAACCTGTTCGCGTATAGCAGCTTCAAAAACATCTTCAGAGTTCGCGACATAGCCGCCTGTGTCAATCACGGTGAACTTATGGTCGGTCCATTCAGACACGCCGTAGTGCCTGTCGCGTGTTACGCCGCTAAAGTCATCAACAATGGCTTTACGGGTTTCAGTAAGGCGGTTATACAGGGTAGATTTACCAACATTCGGGCGACCTACTATAGCTACTATGTTACTCATGATTATTGAGAGTGAATTAAGAGTCAGGAATCAGGACAACTTTACAAAAGTCGGCATCCAATCTTAATTATTGAATTCATTATTTATTTTCATCTTGAATCGTGATTCTTACATCTTGATTCTGTTGCACCTATTCGTACCCAAACTTCTTCAGATAATTTTTCTTGCTGCGCCAGTCAGGAATAACCTTAACAAACATTTCCAAAAATACTTTTCGCTGGAAAAACTCTTCCATGTCCCGACGAGCGTAGGTGCCAACAATCTTCAGCATTTTTCCGCCTTCGCCAATAAGTATATTTTTCTGCGAATCGCGCTCAACGATGATCTCAGCGCTTATACGGTGCAACTTTTCACCTTCCACAAATGCTGTTACAACTACTTCTGCACTGTAAGGAATTTCTTTTTTGTACTGTTTCAGTATCTGTGCACGTATCATTTCCGATGCAAAGAAACGGTCGTTCCTGTCTGTTAAAGCATCCTTTTCATAATATGGGGGATGCTCAGGTAGGTACTCTAATATAAAATCTATTATGGCTTTTATATTATGATCATGCAGGGCAGATATCGCGAACACTGCTTTTGGCTGAAGTTTTTCCTGCCAGTAAGCAGCCTTTTCTTTTACTTCTTCCTCATTGCTGAGGTCAATCTTATTAATAAGTATTACCACAGGTGCGTCCGAGCGTTCCAGCTTTTTCAAAACATCCTGCTCGTCGTACTCTTCTTTAATGTCTGTAACAAGCAATATCAGGTCGGCATCCTCTATTGAACCTTCTACCTGGTGCATCATGCTTTCGTGAAGCGCGTAGTGTGGCTTAATGATCCCCGGCGTATCAGAAAACACAATCTGGTAGTCGGGTTCATTAACAATACCTAATATTCTATGGCGCGTTGTCTGTGCTTTTGGGGTGATGATAGACATCTTTTCTCCCACCAAAGCATTCATAAGGGTTGATTTACCCGCATTGGGCTTACCAATTATACTTACAAAACCTGCTTTATGCGCCATAAAAAAATAAATTAAAATATTTTTGGACTGCAAAGAAACGAATTATATCTTTGCAGTCCAATTAAAAACAAAGCGAGATTGCTTTTTTGATAATTGGAACAAACATTTCGGAGGTTATGACCGTTATGTAAACAACAAAAACAATGCGGGATGGAGCAGTTGGTAGCTCGTCGGGCTCATAACCCGAAGGTCGTAGGTTCGAGTCCTGCTCCCGCTACAAAAGTTAAAAGGCTTTCTGAATAAGAAAGCCTTTTTTTGTTTAATGCCTATAGCATACGCTTTCTTTCCCACGCGTTAAGCAAAGCGTGTAACTAATTGATCAACAACACTCAAACAAGTAAATGACTTAGCTTGTTGTAATTGCACATTCAAACGCCTTGCTATGAAGACGATGATCAGATGTGGTTTGTTGTTTATACTATTGTACAGCGGCACCGCTTGCGCACAGCCTAAAACTTTAAACGGTGTTTACGCCGGTGTTGAATTAACGCTATCAACCGTAATGGGCGGTGGAATGAACCGTAATGATATTGTTGTCCTGTTTAGGCCTAACGGCACGTATACCGACGACCTCGACAAACCCGATTGGCAAACCCGTGTAACAGGCCGATACGCCATAAGCGGCCATACTGTATCGTTAAACCGCGAAGGGAAGCAAAATGTAGCGCAATATACCATAGACAAAGATGGCGACCTGAATGCAGGAAGCTTTAATTTGATTAAGCAGCCAACAGACAGCAGTATCCCCCCGGGTAATTATGAATTTACCGGCGCCAGCAGTATGGGTGGCGGCAGTAGCGGGATGACGTATGTAGGCAGCTTTTCCAACAAAGGGCTTTATTTTGATGGCAGAGGTAATTTTGCTAGCAATAGCCAATCAACCACAGCTATTTCAGGCGATAATATTGGTGGTGGTGGCAGCCGCAAAACAAGCGGCAGAGGTACTTATAAAATTAGCAAAGGGGTACTTACACTTACTTACGATAATGGTGCTAAAGAGGTACATTCCTTTTTTTGCCGCCCCGGGTATAAACCAATAATGGCTGTTATAGACGGCGATATCTTTTTTGTTAAAGACAAGTCACGGCCGGTTAGTGCACAGGCCGGTAAAGAAAGCACGAGTAGCAGCAAAGCCGGTAACAACAATACAGCAGGAGAAGAGAAGGCCGAAACGACCGACGCAAAAAGCATATTACTAAAAGCCAATGCCGTACATGGCGGCAGCGCACTTGATGCTGTTACAAGCGCAAGCTTTGTAGCAAGCATGCAAGGCCTGCAGGTAAACGGCTACCTTGATGTTGTACATAAGCGTGCAAGACTGGAAGTACGCCAGGCGAGCAAATTAGTTCAGGTAGAACAGGTTGAAGGCGGGGAGGGCTGGAAATGGGCTGCAGGGAAAACAAGTTCGTTGCCTGCCGTAAGGCTGGCTGAGATGCGAGGAAGCTTTAGCTCGGGCATACTGGGGTTGCGGAAATCAGCTATTAAGGCAATGGAGATCAAAAGTATAAAGCCGGCGAACGCAGGCTACAGCATAATAGCTGAACAAGACGGCCAGCGGCATGCCTTTATCATAAACGGCCAGTCGCGGATGGTTGCTTCTGCAGACCAGGGCGAACAAACGGTAACTACCTCGGCCTATTCTGATTTCCGTAACGTTAGTGGCGTGCTTATCCCCTTTGGAGAGATAACCACTTCCGGTAATCAGCGGGTGACTATCCGATATCAGAAGTTCGACATTAACCCCTCCATACCCGGGCAAACATGGGCTAAACCCTGATAACAAGAGAGCCTCAGACCATACAATCTGAGGCTCTCTTGTGGGTAATATCAATGTAGTCCCTGGTTAAAACAGCTTGTCTAAAAAAGCCGACAGTGTTTAAAAGTGTTCAGCTTTTTTTGCGCCCATGCAATTTGAACACATGTTTGGTAATTAGCGTCAAACTTTAGAAAAAGCGCCTGGTCACACTTTTTAAGCCGTTTTTACATACACTCTGCTTCAAATTCCACACCAAATCGCAGCAATAAAAACAGCTATTTTAAAATAAATTTGCTTTTAAGTTTTAAGCTACAGGTTGCAAAACACTGTTCATGGTGTTGTAGCGGCTTACCAAAATTTCGGTGTTGTATCGCTTAACACCATTAGCATCTCTAAAGGCTGTTGTTTGTACTTTGCCCTCCACATATAGTACCCCACCCTTTGCAAACTCTACTTCAGAGTTTACGATGGTTCCGGGTACCAGCAGCTGATGGTACTCCATATGCGGGCCTTCTTTTTTACTGATCGTTTCCTGGGTAACCAACTGGCAATACAGGTACTGCTGGTTTTCTACTTTAAGCCACTTAGCGTCGTCGTAAACGTGTCCTACCAAAAGCACTTTGTTTATACATGATGTCTGATTCATTGGTATGATGGTATTGAAATCTCTCTTTTATTTAGTACTGGCATGCTCTACCAGGCCGTGTACCTTGTTTAATAAATAATCAAGGTCAAACGGCTTTGCTATAAATTCATCGCAGTTGTAATAACCCAAAGAGCTAATTACCCTTGGATGTGCCGACAAAATAATCACCGGCAGATAGCTGGTTTTTCCGTTGGTTTTAATCTGGTGGCATATCTCACCGCCGTTAATGCCGTTCAATATGTAATCAATAATCACCAGGTCGGGCTGGTACTCGTCAATCAGCTTAAAAACGTCGTCTCCGCCCTCAGCCATTTTTACACTAAAGCCGTCGCTGCCCAGCGCCTCGTTAAGTACTTCCAGTATAGCAGCGTCATCGTCAACAATCAATATCCTCTTTTCCATCAGTTGGTCTATTGCTCCTTAACAATTTCAGGCTGCACACTGTTTTAAGGTGATTATCACCTTACAGCATGTACCTTTATTTTTACAAAGGGATGGATATAACAACGCAGATTGCAGGTAAGCAGCTACCGGGCTGTTTAACCGTTGGAACATAGAAGGCATTGGGGCTATTAACTATAAATTTATAGTACAAATTTACAGCAGAGGATTTTTACTAAGAGCGTATTTATACGTAAACACCCTAAATTTTACCACAAAAATTAATTATTAATATAAAATTATACCTAAATATTAATGTTTTTGAGAGCTAATTTACTATTCCATTAATTATTGCGTACCTCACGAGTGCGGCGGTATTGCGGGAACCGGTCTTATCTATCAGGGCTTGTCGCTGGCTTTCTATTGTCCGTTTACTTGCAAAAATCTTGTCGGCTATTTCCTGGTTGGTGTATCCTTCGGTAATCAGCCCAAGTATCTCAATTTCTTTAGGAGAAAGGTCTATATCATGCATGGGCTGCAACGATGCAGGGTCGGGTATGGTAAGCAGTCGTTTTAAAAACTTTGTAGACAGTTCTGAGCAAATGTACTGGTTGCCATCACACACGTGTTTTATAGAAAATATAAGTTCCGCAGCGCTTACATTTTTAAGCATATAACCACTGGCGCTTGCCTGGAAAGCCTTAATTACATATTTCTCATGATCCAGCGCGGTTAACATAATTACTTTAACTGCCGGGTAGTTCTTTTTTATGTGTTCCGTTAACTCAAGCCCTCCCATTTCGGGCATATTCATATCTGCGAGTATAACGTCTGCTTTTGTGCCATTGTTAAGCAAATCTATAACCTGCCGGCCGTTAACCGCCTCACCGGCAATGATAAGGTCCTGTTCTTTCTCCAATAGAGACTTTATGCCGTTTCTTACAATATTATGGTCTTCTGCAAGTATAATGTTGATCATTTTAATACTCTGAAATTCGTTCTACAACAATTAAGAGGGCCGGCTACTAATATTATTTAATTGTCAGTGACTATAAATGCCCCTCGTCATCCGATTCGGTCCTGGTCATAGATATAAGCAGGCCTTTTAGGCGTTCTATATGTATGCTCAACTCTTCGGCCCTAACTTTGTAATCAGCATATTGCTTGCCGGTATTCTCGTTTTCTTCCCGCCAGACGATGCCCAGCAGCAGGTTACGCCGCTCCTCCAGCATCCGTATAGATACCCATATAGATTCCTCCATGTTTTCGGCCTGCCTTTGCATAAGCGCCGCCTCGGTATATACGTGGCCGGTGTGGCACCTGTACCTGGGGAAGTTATCGTTCTTTATCCGCCATAGGCCACCGCCGCAATCAGGGCAGGTGAAGTTGCTATGGGTGCCAATCTTTTCCATGTCGGTAATTTTGCTTGCCATACGCTCAGTTATATTGGCTTCAATTTTCACGTCCTCTGGTATTGGCAAATCTTTAACCGGCTTGGCCACCATATCGGCCACTATGTAGCCCATATCTTCTAACAACACCTGGTTGTCTACCTCCACATTGCTTATGGCACTTACCGGCATATCATCATACTCGGCCTCAGCTGGCTCCTGCACAATGCCTATACCGCCACTGCGCTTTATAGCCCCCAGGCCCGAGGTACCGTCATCCAGCAAGCCAGTTAATATAATGCCGATAGTGCGGCCGGCGTAGGCAACTGCCGCCGAGCGGAAAAGCACATCAATAGAGGGGCGCCAGCGGTTTTCATGCGGCCCCAGCACTAACCTCACTTCGCCCTGTTTTACCAGCATGTGCACATCTGCCGGGCTTATATATAAATGGCCGGCTTGTATCTGCTCGCCATCTGTAGGTACCCGGCAGGTATATGCAGTGCTTTTTTGCAACTGTTCTTTTATTACATGGGCCTGCGAATGTTTAGACATGTGTATCACCACAAATATCGCAACCGGCAAATCGGCCGGGAATTTCTCCATCAACTGGTTCACTGCCTTAATACCACCGGCAGATGTCCCTATAACAACTATTCTTTCTGGTTCCATTTATCTATGGTCTCTCCCGGGTAGCTTAAAAATTAAGGGTGATATTTACAGCGGTACCTTTGCCCGGGGCCGACTGTACCTCCAGCTTACCATTGTACAGGTTTACCCGGTTCTTGATACTGCTTAACCCCGACCCGGATACCGCTCTCTCATTCTCTTTATACCTAAAGCCTACTCCGTTGTCTTTTACGTCTATTTTTATTTGTTTATTTTTCTTTATTTCTATTTTAACCTGGCTGGCGCCCGAGTGTTTCATGCAGTTGTTTAGCAATTCCTGTATAATACGGAAGATGCTGGTCTCCAGTACAATGTCAGGCCGCTGATGAAAACCGGTAGCCCGGGTTTGAATATGCATTTTGGATGATGACAGGCGCTTGGCCAGCTCCTCTATAGTGGCCGGCAACCCAAAGTCTGTTAAAATAGATGGCGCAAGCTCAAATGAAATGTTTCTGGTTTCTGCAATTGCCTGGTCTATCAGCAAATTTATGTCCTGCTGCTCGTTACTAAGCGGCCGCCCTGCATTTAGCAAGCCAAGCTTTATCTTTATTCCGTACAACAGCTGGCTTACACTGTCGTGCAGCGAATCGCTGATGCGCCTGCGCTCGTTCTCCTCGGCGGCAAGGGTGGCCAGGCTTATGGCATTTTGCTGGTCATGCTTTAGTTTAACGGTCTCCTCTTCTATCCTGCGTTTTTCGGTTATATCTATAATGATACCGGCCAGCCGTTTAGCGTCTCCAAAATTATGTATGACATGGCCCCGTATACTGGCGTAAGATAACCTCCCCTCATTATTTATAATGCGGGTTACTACATCAATCTCCTTATCAAAATTAATTGAGTTGCGGAAGCAGTTGTCAACCATTTTCCTGTCGTCGGGGTGCAATATGTTGATGAATGTTTTGTATCCCCGATCAAAGCCGTTACCGTACATTCCGCTTAAAATGTTACGGTTAAACTCGTCCAGGTAAAACTCCATAGTTTCCAGGTCGAGCTCCCAGGTACCCGCCGCTGATGCCTCCAGCGAAAGCTGCAACCTATCCCTTGTTTCGGCAAGGTTCTGCCTGGCTTCTACACTTTCGTTTATATCAATAACAGCTACGTAGTACTGTGCCTGTTCGCCCAAGGCCGGCTTTATAGCGATACCCTCCAGCTGCGCATGAAATTCACGCCCAGTTTGCGAGCGCATGGTAAGCTGGCAGCTTTCACGCGTCTGGCTTACAAACATATTATGGTAAAAGCGATAAAAAATGTCTGTATGCGCTGGTACAACAAATTGTATCAGCCGCTTAGAGGTAAGCCACATTTTGCCGGTTTCCAGCAATGTTATACCCGCATTATTAACATCGGTAACTATGCCCGAGCTGTTAAGGATAAAGTACCCTATAGGCGCAAGGTTGTAAATGCTGGAGAACCTTAGCTGCTGCAATTCCAACTCTTCGTTGGCCAGCTTCAGCTCGTCGTTTTGCATTTCCAGCTCTATCTGGTGTACCTGCAGCTCCTGCAGTATAGCCTGCACATCATGTACCGCCTCTTCCGTGTTATTTGCGTCAAGGCTGTTCAGCGCCTGCTCAGCCATATCTCTCAGCCGACCGGGTAACATGTTATTTGATATGCCTGATTTGGGCTTCAATCCTGTTCTTTAGTTATTGTTAATAATGTAAGCGACGGTGCGTCCGTTTTCAAATCGCGCAGGGGAACGGCTGTGAACTTGTATTTCCCGTTAACGCTGCCCTGTAAGGTAACCTGAGCAGTTTCGGGTGTCTGTGTCTTTTGGCTTTTACTTAACATTTTCACCACCTTGTCTGTTTTAGTGTAGGCAGATAATATTGCAATAAAGTCGTGGCCTTTTACATCTTGCGCCGCCATAGAAAAGGTGTCCAGAAATGCTTTATTCACTACTTTTACGTTATAGTCGCCGTCTAACTGTATTACAGCATCAGTGACTACATTAACAACGTCATCAGCATAGCGGCTAAGGGTTTTCAGTTTATACTCCAGCTGTTTATAATTGGTAATGAGCGTGAAGGTTAGCACCGCGCCGGATATAAAGTTGTCCAGCGTACGGTAAGGCATTATACGTACCCGGTACCATTCATCAGTTTTGGTTTTTACCTCTATCTCTTTGTTGGTAAGCTTTTCTATCACTTCTTTAATATCATTCTCCAGCGTAACGTTATCAAAGTTTGATACAACGTGTACTATTGGCCGGCCAACATCTGTAGGGATAAGGTTAAACAGCTTGCGTACCTGCGGGGTGTACCTCAAAATATCCAGGTTGTTATCCAGGAAGATGGTACCGATCTCGGTAGAGTCCAGCAGGTTCTTCATGTCGTTGTTCATGCGGGTAAGCTCCTCTGCCTTGGCCTGGTACTGCATGTTTATGGTCATCAGCTCCTCGTTAAGGGACTGCATTTCCTCTTTTGTAGTGAGCGATTCTTCGTTAGTGCTCTGCAATTCTTCGTTGGTGCTTTGCAGCTCTTCGTTGGTAGACTTTAGCTCCTCCAGCGATGTTTCCATCTGTTCTATAGTGCTGTTAAGCTGCTGCTTGGTGTATACCAGTTCTTTTTCCAACTCCTCGACAATACCTGATGGCTGCTCGCTGGTCTTTTTAGACCGGGACGGTTTATTGACCAACCCTTTATCTTCGAAAATAACCAGTACAAGGCCCTGCAGCCTTGTTTCTTCCAGCAGCATGGCTTTAAGGTTGATGAGCCGTACCTGGTTACCCTCTTTTAGTTTTATATCGTTTATGCTCGCGTGCTCCTTTTGTGCACGGGCCTGGTGAATAAGGTTGCCTACTACATACCGCAGTTCTTCGCGGGCCATTTTATGTATGTTCATAGCAGCCTCGCCGTTCGGCAGCTCTAAAAACTTGCCGGTTTTGCCGTTGGTGTACAAAATATCGCCCTTATCGTTCACCAGTACAGATGATGGCGTAAATTTCTCGAGCAGTATGCGGTTAAAGGTGTCGGCTACTGAGCTTTTGCTGGCCAGCTTTTCGGGGTCATCCATTTTATTGGAGATAAGCGGATATTGTTTAGCTACATGGAACGGAAAATCTATCATTTTCCACATCAGCGGGTTGCCATCCTTGCGTTCGTACAGCTTCCACTTGGGGTCTGTTGATACAAACATATCTGTAAAGCCGCCGATGGTTTCGGCAGGGCCCATAAACATTATGGCGTTAGGATTAAGCGCGTAGTGGAATATAGGGATGATCTTTTTTTGCAGCTCGGTAGTAAGGTATATCATTACGTTGCGGCAGCAAAGCAGGTCCAGCCGGGTAAAGGGCGCGTCCTTTATTAAATTATGCTGTGCGAAAACGATCATGTCCCGCAGTTCCTTTTTTACCTGGTAAGTATTATCACGCTTGGTAAAGAACTTCTCGAGCCTTTGTTCAGACACATCTGCCACTATATTATCAAAGTAAACGCCGTTGCGCGCATGGTCAATAGCTTCGGCATCCAGGTCGGTAGCAAACAGTTGTATTTTGGGCCACTCTTTTTTCTTCATGTCCTCCAGGCATTCAATCAGCAGCATTGCTGCGGAGTAAGCCTCCTCGCCGGTGGAGCAGCCGGCTATCCAAACCCGTAAGGAATCTCCGTGCTTTTTATGTTTGATGAGCGCGCACATCTTGTTCTTAAGCGACTCAAATGCCGGCGCATCCCTGAAAAATTTGGTAACCCCTATCAGCAACTCGTTAAATAAAACATCTATTTCGGGCGGGTTCTCTCTCAGGAAACCAACGTAGCTAATATAATCCGGCAGCTGGTGGTAGGCTATCCTGCGGTCGATACGGCGGGTGATGGTGCTCTTTTTATAAAGAGAAAAATCGTGCCCGGTTTGCGATCGCAGCAGCATCAGTATTTTTTGTATAGAGTTGGAGTTTTGTATGGCGGTGCGTACCTGGTCGCTTGCCTCTTCGGTAAGTACCGGGTGGTTAAGGTACTGGATCAGCTTAAGCGGCATTTCCTCGGGCGACAGCACATAATCTACCAGATTGGTGCTTATAGCAGCCAGCGGCATGCTGTTGTACTGCGCGGTATTCGGGTCCTGCGCCATGGCCATCCCCAGTTTTTCCTTTATCATGCGGATGCCCGTCTCACCGTCAGACCCCATCCCCGAGAAGATGATACCAACGGCGCGGTTCCACTGATCATCGGCAAGGCTCTGCAAAAAGTAATCTATAGGCTGGCGGTAACCATTAGGCTTGCTTGGGGCCAATAGCAGCAGTTTGCGGTTGTGTATGCCCATATCTTTATTGGGCGGTATAATGTAAACCTTATCCTGTTCTACGGCAATACCATCATAGGCCTCCAGTACCGGCATGCTGGTAAATTTTTGTATCAGTTCGGCAACCTGCCCTTTATGGTCGGGGTCCAGGTGGATGATAATCACAAATGCCATTCCGCTATCGGCAGGCATATGCGTAAAGAACTTCTCAAACGAAGGGAACGCACCAGCCGAGCCGCCTATGGCTACAATAGGAAACGACCTGCTCTTTTTTGTTTTAGAGGACCCTTCTTCTGACTTGGGAGAGGTTTCGGGTTTTATTTTGGGTTGTTGCTTAACGCTTTTGCTGGCCATTGTGTATAGTTAAAGCTTGTTGCCGGTTTAAGTAAAAGTAGGAATTAAATTAACGGCAGAAGGTTTACTCCCGGCGCGTTTAATTAAACATCAAAGTTAATAATATACTAAGCACTCGTTATTGATGCAACCGTTACTTTTTGGCTGCACCCTGGCACATAAAAAAGCCGGGCAAGCTTACGCTTACCCGGCTGGTGAAAGGTTTGGGGGACTGTATTTATTGTACCTTATCTAACGGCGCAATGTTGCTTTCAGATCCGGCGTAGCCTTTGTTCTGATTGATGTGACCGTTTATGTTCAGGTCTATATCGTTTTGCGGTATTGGCCACAGCACGTGATACGGCGATATAGTGTAATGGTTACCTGAGTTGGTTATCACATTGGGGTTCTTGTAGAAATCGTTCTTTTCCATAATCCTGTCGTAAAAGAAGTTATTGGTAGAGAACGAGGCCACATTATACGACTTACCATTGTACGCAGCTTTACCTGTTTGCGCAAATATGAAGGCCATACGGGTAAGCTCGGTTTTACGCGGCTCTTCCCAGTACAGTTCGCGCTGGCGCTCATCCAGTATGGTGCCAATATTAACGGCACTTGCATCGGTAAGCGGCTGTGCCTTTGCACGGGCACGCACTTTGTTAATATCGTCCATAGCCTGGGCGTTCTGCCCTTTCCACCAGTAAGCTTCGGCGCGCAGCAGGTAGGTCTCTGCCAGGCGGAACACGTACCAATCGGTGTTGGTGCCGCGTGGCGGGCTCCACCATTTATCTACAGCTGTAGGACCAGAACCTATGAACACTTTGTAGTGCGGCCAGCCAAACCACGCCCGGATGGTATCCTTAGCACCGTTCAGGAAACGTTTGTTTACGTTATCTGCGGTGTATTGCTCCAGCTTTTTACCATACCAGGTAGGGTCAGACGTTTTAATCGCCGGGTTGTTGTAAACCAAGTCGGTCATGTCCATCCACATGCCTTTGGCGTGGCGCAGGTCGGTGTTATCGTTCCAGATGTATTTGGTAGCATAAGGCGTACCGCGCAAGCGGCCAATACCACGTCCATACCACAATGTAAGTGGGAATTCCTCAGTAATCTTGTCTGAAATACCCGGCTTTAAAGCACCCGGCGTCAGAATCGTACCGTTATGCCACATCGGCACACAGTTACGCATCACCTGCGATCCGTTAGTGGTAGCGCCTTCAAGCGACTCGCGGTCGACTACAATATAAAGCGCTTCAGTGTTGGCTGCAATAGCTTTATTCTCGGGGCGGTGAAGGTCCCAAACAACGTTTTTAGACGCGTCGCTGGCAACCACGCCAAAACGGTTGGTCATTAAAGCATACGGGCCGTTAATTGCTATATTACATGCCGCTATTGCCTCGTCAAATAAACCTAAAGCAAGATCTATTTTTGCAAGCAAGTGACCTGCAGCGCCTTTGGTGGGCTCGCCCTTGTTCCCGTTGTCTACCAGTTTGGTTACGGCAAAGTCAAGGTCTTCCTTCATTTTTTTAAGAATGACCATACGCTGAGTGCTGTAGTAGCTGGTATTAACCGTATTTTCTTCTTTCAACACCAGCGGTACATCTCCAAACTCGTGCACCAGGCGATAGTACCTGTAAGCGCGGTGGAAATAAGCTGCTGCTAAAACCTTGTCCTTTTCATCCGGTGATGACCAGGTTACATCATCAATTCGTGAAATAATCACGTTTGCATCGTGTACGCCCTGCCACCAGATTTCCCAATAACGACCTATCTTGTTGTAGTCATCGCTGTTCAGGTTAGCTGTAGGCGTTATTCTTGAATTAAGATCCTGTGCCGGTGTGGTTTTATCTGTTGTTCCTTCTACGGCAGCATCCGTAAAGATAGATTCGGTAAGCATTGGCGCAGCGTCACCGAAAAACTCTATCCTGGCATTATTATTCAGGTTAAGCAACGCAGCTCTGAAAGCTGCAGGACTGTTTAATGTATTACCCGGTGTAAACTTTGACGGCGCTTCCGGCACCAGTTCACTCCGTTTGGTACATCCACCGGCGGCAATCATCGAAGCCAATGCAAGCGCGGCAATTATATTTTTATTAATCTTTTTCATATTTAATCACTTAATCGGTTAGAAAGTCACGTTAAAACCCGCAGACAGGAAACGAGGCGTAGGACCTCCATTTTGCGGATCCCATATTGGCCAATTAGAAGCTACAGCCAGGTTGGTGGCATTCACGAACAACTTGGCGCTCGCCATTCCTGCACGCTTGATGAGTTGCGGACTAAATGTGTAACCCAACGAAACAGTTTGCAACCTTGCAAATGAAGCTTTGCGCCATACGTTTATAGTTGTACCTGATGAGCCTGAATTCAATCTTGCGTAATCATTAATAGGGTTCTCCGGAGTCCAGTAAGGCAACACGTAGGAGTTCATGCGGCCGTAGCCAACGCTACCTGCGTTGTTGGTAGCCTGGTTAAACTGCCTTAGCTGGCCAATGCTTGATACAACCATAAACGAGAAATCGAAATGTTTAAGGAAGTTGAAGTCGTTACGTAATGACCATGTAAACTTAGGCGTGGTAGAACCCAGAAATACCTTATCATCGTTGGTGAACTTAAAATCGCCGTTCATGTCCTGCAATTTAAAGTCTCCCGGCTTAGCTCCATATTTTGCAGCTTCGTTAGCTTCCGGTGTTTGCCAAACGCCTAGTATTTTGTAATCCCAAACTACGTTTACATCGCGGCCGATGAACCAGCCGTTACCAATGTCATCTTTCTCGGGCACGGTTACTGAGTTTCCGCTTGCATCCGTTACAGTTGCATCGCCGTAAAGGTGTTCCAACTTATTGCGGTTCATGTAGAAGGTAGCGGTAGCGTTCCAGTTAAAGTTGCGGCTCTTCATCACCTTTCCATCTAACAGTACTTCTATACCTCTATTTTTAAGTGAACCAATGTTTGTTAATACACTTGAATTGGTTAAGCCCGCTATCCTTGGTAAAGAACGGCTCACAATCAGGCCGGTGGTTTTGCGATCATATACATCTACTGATCCGCTGATGCGATTGTCAAGTATAGCAAAGTCTAAACCAAGGTTAGGGCCGGTTGTGCGCTCCCAGGTAAGATCATTATTTTGTAATGATGCTACCCAAATAACGTTGTTGTTGTTAAGCACACCTGATGAGCTAACTGTTGGATATTTAGCGCTGTTAATGATAGCCAAAGCAAGGCTTGGATCGGCAGTACCGCTTTGTAAACGGTTACCGTTAGAGCCATAGCCGAAACGAAGCTTACCAAAGTTCAGCCATTTAAATGCATCCGTCTTAAAGAAGCTTTCATCGCTAAACGTCCATGCTACTGCACCATCATAATAAGCCTGGCGCGGCTGTTTCAAACCAAATGGCGAAAAGCCGTCGCGGCGTGCTGTGAACGTGAAATTATAGCGGCTTAGCAAGGTATAATTAATGCGGCCCATTATCGCGTCGGCGTTGTAAACGCGGTCGTCACTGCTTTCTACAGGCAGGGTACCAGCACCTATGTTATGATAGCCCAAAACGTCAGTTGGGGCAAACTGCGAGTTGTTGGTACGGGTATACCAGGTTTGGTACTTTTCCTTGTTAAGCAGGAAGGTTGCGTCAAATGAATGGATACCGAACGTTTTGGTCCAGGTAAGGATGTTATCCAGGTTGTACCTGTAGCGCTGCTCCATTGAACGGTAAGCCGTACCGGTAAGGCCGTTCACTGGTATCTCATTCGGGTTAGCTCCCGGCCTGAAAAAGAAGTTCTTATAAGAATCGAACTGTGGCGAAAAGTTGAGGGTGTATTTGAAGCCGAAAGGCAGATCGACCCTGGTAAACAGTGTTGCGAACAGCACATTCTGTGTATTAACATTTTGGTTGTATACACTACCCAGGAAAGGGTTACGCTGGTTGAGGCCGCTGTCGTCGGTGTCTATCCTGGTTAAACTGCCATCTGGTTTGTATACGTCACCATAAGGCGAAGAGTTGATGATCTGTCCCCAGTCGGCCTCGTTAAGGTCGTAACCTGAAAGACCGAAAGGATTTGCAGAATGACTTTCATCACGAACTGCGTATTGCGCGTTCACCCCTATGGTAAGGAACTTTGCAGCTTTCCCTTCCAAATTCACACGGAAACGGGTATTGTTGTAATCGCCGCCTTTGATCAGGTTCTGGTTGTTGGTGAAGTTACCTGAGAAGTAGTAGCTAACGTTATCACCACGACCTGACAAGCTCGCTGTGTAATCCTGGCGCAGACCGTTTCTGAAGATCAGTTTAGACCAGTCGGTTACCTTGCCGTTCTGGTAGTTGGTTATCTCATTACCAAATAAGCCTAAACGCTGTAAATAGATGGTCACCGGATCACCTGTGGCACCGTTCAGGAACTGGTCTAATGTTACGCCGCTAGGTAATGCACGTGGGTCGCTGTAATAATAAGATGGGTTAGATGAGTTGGCGCTGCGCTGCACATCGGCCCTCCATTTGAGGAAGTCTTCGCCCTGGTAGTACGGTTGATTTTGCAGCAACTGCGCAATACCAACGTTACCATTCAGGGTAACTACTGAACCACCTTTTTTACCTTTTTTAGTAGTAATTGCAACCACACCGCCTGCTGCCTGGGCACCATAAACGGCAAGCGCACTAGGGTCGCGAAGTACGTCTACCCTGTCAATGTCATTTGGGTTTACGTCGGCAAGGTCACCGAAGTAAATAACCCCGTCCAGTACAATTAGCGGGCGCACGTTACCAGATAAACTAGCCTGGCCGCGTACCTGCAGATCGCCTACACCGCCGCCTTTGGCAGATGTGTTGAGCCCAACTGATATACCGGGAACAGACCCCCTTATAACATCTGTTACGCTGGTGGGGTTATCATTCTCAAACTTTTCGGCTTTAACACTGGTAATGGCACCGGTAACATCTTTTTGAGCACGGGTACCGTAACCAATTACCACCACTTCATCAAGTTGCTTGTTGTTATCTGCCAGGGTAACGTCCACGGTTGTGCGCCCGTTAACTTGTACCTCCTGGGTGGTGTAACCTATAAAGCTGAATACAAGCGTACCGTTGCCGGCTACGCTTATGGTATAAGCGCCGTTCACATCGCTCATTACCCCCGTGCCCGTTGTCTTATTTTTTACGGTAACACCGGGAATTGTAACGCCCTTACTATCCCTTATCACACCTTTTACGGTAAGTTCCTGCGCAAAGGACACCGTGAAAGTTGTAAGGAGCAGAGCAATAATTAAAGTAAGTTTTCTTTTCATAATCTATCATTATTGTTTCCTGATTTACTAAGCAGCATTTCAGCTGCGGATGGTCAAATCAACAAACCTGGTTTGTTGATTTTTGCGTGTGCAGATACCTGCGATCTGGAGTTCACTACATCATGCTTAGTTCCGGTTTTTAATTGGTTAAATACTGGTAATTGGAACTGTAAATGTAACGTAGGAAGGCTATAAAATGCAATAGATAAACAACTGATAATAAGACAGTTATTAATTTTGTGATACGCTTTAATCACAAGCCATAAACAGCGTAAATAGCTGTTTATGCAGGGTTTATGTACAAATGCTTTTAATTTGCCTGACACAGCAATACGCTTGCTTCACAAGAAAAAAAATGAAAAAAAATCAACTATTTTGATGACCTTTCATTACTGTATAAAAACCATATTAAAACCGCTTTTTTGATGAAAAAACGCTTATAAAACTGCTGTTTTAATGCCTGTTTTTTTTTGCTTAATACGCAAATGAAAATAATGGGAGTAGATTAACTGCATTAAACAGCTTAATCAAGCTTTTTGCAGGTTTGTTGTTGATAAATTCTGCCTGCGACTTTACATTTAAAGCTGATATTTTAACAAATTTTCATCTCATGATCCTATTTAAATGCCTGGCCACATTAGTGTAAGTTTTGCGTTGGGCTATTTACAGTAAAGGCTTAAGTTAAAGGCGGTAATTTCAACTATGCCAAAGCAGGAAACAAGATTATCGCTTAAAGTGCGATGCAAAAATGCGAGATGGTTAAGGTTGAACTATACAAATGTATATTACGTTATTTAAGAGCAAGTTTATGCATGAGGGGTGATTACAAAGGGAGCATATAGCTTGTTTACAGCATAATAGCGCCTATCACTGACTGGCTAAAGTAAGACGATAGCCAAGGAAAAAACATAAAAAGCTGTTATAGAGGTGAGTTTAAGTTACCTGGCGGTGAGTTGTAAGGCGTTTAAAACCGGTTCGCCCTTTACAGGTACAAATACAATGTTAATACCTTTGCCGCCTGAAGCAATGACTGTAAATTTTTCTGCTCCTGCAGTCAGCGGACCATACTTACCGGCAATTGAAAAATTTTGGAGTACTGCCCTGCCATTCACTTCAACAGTAAATACCCTGTCCTCAAGGCGGCTTCCTTTATCCGCATTATCCAAATTGTAAGCTAAAGCTTCCGTTTTTTTGTTGGTAGTTAGTTCGGCAACGTGGAGTGTAAGCTGATAATTACCGTCAGGCACATCCATTTTAAATGACTTTATACCAACTTGTTGCGTTTGATAAATAGGGTCATCTGAAGTTTTATTTATGTTGCGATCGGTACCGTAACCTACCCGGCCATTTCCGGGAAGTTTGAACGGAGCCCCTCCTGTGTAGCCAAAGCCTCCTTTGGTATACATGGGCGCTGGTATCCACTCCGTTTCCGTTGACGAGTTGAAAAATCTTTTTGACCCCAGCAATGCATTGATATTTACAGCTTTTAACTTTTGCTGTTTCAGATTGGCTGGTAAAAGGTTAAACTTTACAGCTGCATCGTCGCGGATTGCTTTACTACCAAAAGGAGAAGTTGCAGCTAGCTGATTGGCGCCATTTACAAAAGGCACGTTCCAGCTTGTTATACCATTCTCAGCGGTTTTTGTACCAAGCGGTTTGCCGTTTAGCTTAAGCAAAACAGTTTTTTGATTGGTAAAAACCTTTACTAATTGTGTGGAGATCCTGGGATTTAAGCTATCCGCAAGCCCCACCCTGGTATTCCAGTTAGATATCTTTATAAAAGGTGTTTTAAGAAGATTCGCCTGATATAAAAAGTAAACATCTTTCGGCGTACGGTTTTGAGTAAGCAAGCCTTTTGAGTTGATATGCGGCGTAGTTTCCGCCCGTTCTTCAGAACTGAAATCTGCGAGGTTCCATATTATTCCAGCGCTAACAAAAGGGCGGGTCATTATAGCATCCAGATAAACCTTGTGAAAATCTATGGCGTAATCAATGCTTTTGTCAAAACGTTCTGGTGTTAACGACCGTATCCTTGAATCCGCATCGGCACCATACTCGGTGATCAGCATAGGTAATTTCGGATAATCACCGTGAAATTTGTCAAGGAATTTTCCAAAATCTTCTGTTTTTCCGCCATACCATCCCTGGTATAAGTTCCAACCTATTAGCATTGGGACATCAACAATGCCGGCTTGTTTATAGCGCTTGTAATCTCCGTGGCATGCTATCATGGTGTACCGCGCCGGGTCTTCTTTACGCGCCACGCTATCCAATTGTGCCGCCAGCAGTCGTACGTTCTTAAAATATTCTTGCTGACGGGGCTTGTCGTTACTAAACTTTGGCCGGAGCAAAACCTCGTTCATGTAAGCCCAGATCACGATGCTCGGATGATTAAAGTTTTGTTTAATCATCTCCATCAGCATGTTTTTGCTGTTTTGCGTAAATTCCGGCGTTTCGGTAATGGCATTTACTACCGGTATCTCTACTGATGCTAATATGCCCAGGCTGTCGCATGCATCAAGTACTTTTTTATCCTGCGGATAATGGGCTACGCGCAAAAAGTTACCGCCCATTTTCTTAATCATAGCCACATCGCGCACGTGGTATTTAGCCGTAAGCGCGTTACCAAGGCCTTCATAGTCCTGGTGGCGGCTTACTCCCATCAATTTGTATGGCTTACCGTTGAGGAAAAAACCTTTTTCGCCATCAAACTTATACCAGCGCAGGCCCAAAGGTTCGGTTACTTTGTCCAGCACCTTCCCGGTTTTTGCATCGGTTATAGTAGATACCACCTTATATAGGTAGGGGTGTTCGGGTGTCCATAAATGCGGGGCCGCAATTTCCGGCAGTTCCGTTTCAAAGGAATTCTCTGATCCATTTCCCTCAATTTCCACACTTTTTTGAGCTACCTTTTTGCCTGTTTTGTCGAGCACTACTGTGCTTAACAAAAATTTACTTGTTTGTATCGAGGTGACCTTACCGGTTACCTTTACCGCTGCCTTTTCTGCGGAAACATTTGGCGTGGTGATGAAAACACCATCTGCAGCAAAGTCTGTATTGAAATGCGTGGTGTTTGTTTTTACGAGATAGACATCGCGGTATAACCCGCCAAAAAAAGTGAAGTCGGCAGTAAGCGGCGGGATGTTCTGGTTGTAAGCATTATCTACAGCAATAGCCAGTTCGTTCTGCTGGCCATACTTCAAGTATTTGCTAAGGTTTACATTAAAGCGCGTGTACCCTCCGGCGTGGGCAGCTATTTTTTCGCCATTCAGGTAAATGTCTGCCGCTTGGTTTGCGCCATTGATGTACAGGTAAACCTGACCGCCTTTATCCGCTGCCGGAATAAGCACCTGTTTTGTATAAACTGCCGGGCCGCGATAGTAACCGGGCTCGTCATCCATTACGTCTTTCGCGTTCCACGTGTGTGGCAAAGAAACCATTGAAGCTTTTTCAGACGGCGAACCATATGCTCCTTTAGCGAACTGCCAGCCTTTATCCAAATTAATTATAGTACGTTGCGCCTGAGCTGAGTTCAGCTGAGCAACAAATGCTATTAACAAAGAGAAAATGGCAACCAGTTTCTTCATACCGAAATTAGAAGTTAAATGCTTTTTTAATACCGAGTTCCAACCCGCGCAGTTCGGCAAGGCCGCGTAAACGACCTATAGCAGAGTAGCCAGGGTTCGTTTTTTTATGCAGATCATCCAGCATCTTATGACCATGATCCGGGCGGAAAGGCATTCGGGTGTCTTTTCTGCCACTCGCAGTGCGCTTTTGCTGTTCTTCCAGCAAAGCTTTCATTACTTCGTACATATCCACATCCCCAGCCAGATGGTCTGCCTCGTGGAAGTTACCCAACTCATCGCGTTTAGTGCTGCGCAGGTGTATAAAGTGGATACGGTCGCCGAGGCGCTTTACCATTGCCGGCAGGTCGTTGCTAGCTATCACACCAAAAGATCCGGTGCAAAAAGTTAAACCGTTATGCCTACTATGAAAAGCATTGTATAAGTCCAGAATGTCTTGCTGGTTACTTACCACGCGCGGTAAACCAAGTATATCATAAGGCGGATCGTCCGGATGGATGCACATCAGCACTCCGGCCTGTTCTGCGGCGGGGACCACCTGCTGTAAAAAGTAAGCCAGGTTGGCCTTTAAGGCTGCTGCATCTATGCCCTTGTAAGTGGCCAGCACATCGGCAAATTCCTGTATGGTGTAACCTTCTTCGGCACCGGGTAAACCTGCTATAATGTTTTTCACTAGCAGCTCAGCCTCTGCTGCTGAAAGTGCATCAAAATACTCGCCGGCTTTATCTCTGATGATCTCCGGATAGCTTTCTTCCGCTCCGGCGCGCTTCAGCAGATGAATATCAAATGCCGCGAATGCAACCATATCAAACCTTAACGCGGTTGAGCCATCAGGCATAGGATAATCCAGATCGGTACGTGTCCAGTCCAGCACGGGCATAAAATTGTAACAAACAATATCAATCCCGCATTGGCCCAGGTTAAGCAACGAGGCTTTATAGTTGTCAATGTAATGCTCGTAATTGCCTTTGCGCTTTTTTATATCCTCGTGTACAGGTACGCTTTCCACAACCGACCAGTACAGGTCCGCTTCTTCAATAATTTGTTTACGCTTTTGTATTTCTTCAACCGGCCATACTTCGCCGTTAGGTATGTGGTGCAATGCAGTAACAATGCCGGTAGCGCCAGCTTGTTTAATGTCTTCCAACGATACCGGATCATTAGGGCCGTACCAACGCCATGTTTGTTCTAAACTCATTTGGGTTTTACTTATAGCGTGTAATTATTGGCATTTGTATTTAAAAAATCCCACCTAACGGGGCTAAATGCATCTACCAGCATACCATCTTCCAAACACAGGCAACCATGTACCGTATATGGTGGGGCGTAGTAACTGTCGCCTTTGCGGATGATCTTCACCGTATCTCCCATGGTCATCTCGAACGCGCCGCTTTCCACATAAGTAACCTGGGCATGCGGATGGATGTGTAATTCGCCACGGCCACCTTCGTCAAACTTAACTTTCACCATCATCAGCTTATCGTCGTAACCTAGTACTTTGCGCATAACGCCCGGTGCCACGTTATGCCAGTCCGTGTCTTCCTCAAATTGAAATAGCGTGCTCTGTATCATATCAGTTCTTTAAAGTACCGGCTGCATTAATCACCGGCTTCTTTTCAATTAAACGCTTTTGTCTTAATAATGCTTCCAGGTAGTAGTAATCAGCATAAATTATTGGCACATCTATCTCGCTCTTGGCGGGTAAATGGCCGGTACTGTGCAGCAGCAGGAACCCTCTGGCACTGTCTGGCTGCGCCTGGTAAGCGGTGTGCAGGCTCTTTATTATCTTGTCAGCAGTAGCTTTATACTTTTTACCGTTTTTGCTGTAGGTGCTTAATTCATAAAGTGCCGATGCGGCAACCGCCGCTGCTGATGCATCCCTTGGCTGAGTTTTAATATCAGTAGCATCGTAGTCCCAGTAAGGTACCAGATCAGCAGGCATGTTAGGGTTGCTAAAGATAAACCTGGCTATTTGCTCTGCCTGCTGCAGGTAAGCCTTATTATGGGTTTCGCGGTAGCACATGGTAAAACCATAAAGCCCCCATGCTTGTCCCCTTGCCCACGATGAACTGTCTGCAAATCCCTGGTGCGTTTGTTTGTGTAAAACCGCTCCGGTTTCAGGGTCATAGTCTACTACATGATAAGAGCTGTAGTTCTCCCTGAAGTGGTTCTTCATGGTAGTATTGGCATGTGTTACAGCTACGTTGTAAAAGCGTTTATCGCCGCTGAGTTTGGCTGCCTCGAACAACAATTCCAGGTTCATCATATTATCTATGATCACCGGGAACTTCCATTCCTTACGGTTGTCCCACGACTTAAGAGAGCCCACTTTAGGATTAAACCTTGTCACAAGCGTTTTCGCCGCTTCTAATACAACATCTTTGTAGTGGGCATCATGTGTAAGCCTGTAAGCATTCCCCTCGCTGTTATAAAGCTTAAAGCCCATATCGTGCGTTCCCGCATTAGCCTTCTCCGCCTCCATTAACGTGGTAAACGGAATAGCCTTTTGTTTCCAGCTTTCGGCACCAGTGTACTCGTACAAAAACCACAAATTGCCCGGAAAAAAACCGCTGCACCAATCGCGGGTAGGCACCAGTACTAGTTCTCCGTTTTTGCCCAGTGTACGTGGCGATACCAGGTTGGGCTTATCGGGATTCTTTGCTTTCTCAGTTTCTTTCAGCATTACATCTGCCTGATGCTGCGCGAAAACAAAAGCGGTCTTATAGTCCTGTTGTGCAAAGGTCTTGGAACCTGCTGCAAATAGCAATAACGCTATGGTGATTTTTTTTATCATCATCAGTTTGCAACCTTAATTTTGATCACCAGCTTCTTCACTCTGTCAAAGCCATCCACCTTTATGTTAGGCCGGTGTGCATCCTGAGGGAAAAACAGGAAGAACGTACCGGGCTCTGCTGTATAGTACTTACCCTCTGCCGTGTAGTTTGCCACATCTTTAGCTGTATCATAAGCGTTGGCGACTGTTGCTTTAGCAACCTGCTCAACTCCAATCTTCTCTTTACCAGTTATCACATATTGGAGGTCGATATAGTTTTTATGCGATTCCCAGTTTGCTTTGTCCAGCTCTTTTGACGGCGCTTCTGTTATACTGGCATAGGCGTTATCTCCGTCGATAGGGTATTTGCCTGGCGCCAGGTTAGCAAGATCATGCTCTTTTATGAACTGAAAAGCTTTATCCCAGGTAGTTTGAGCGGCATGATACTGGCGGTAAAACTCCGCGGCGTAAACAGAAGCATGCGGCTTAAGCGTTGTCCCGTTGGCCCAGCTTCTTCCTTTAAGCCACTTGTTGGCCTGTCCCCGCGTTACTACAGTTTTTGATGTATCCTGCGCTTTAACAGACAGCATAGCCGAAAGCAACAAAACACAAACAATTAATAACTTAGTGGTGTACTTAGTTATCATAATTTATAGGTTTTTACAATTGGTTTAACGGTATTTTGATGTGCTCTTACACCGTATTTAACTCCAATTATACGATGTAATGCAATAGAAAGCCCCGAAACCGACCTATATTTCTACTACAACGTTTTAGTAAACCTGCAACAGCGCGGCTACAACGTTTTCGTAGAAATAACATCCGGGTTTCTTTTTATTAAAACCTCATTGCGTTAGAATTGCCTGCTATTATTTTGCGACTTAAATACCATTGCTTTGAAAGTATTACACAGTGTACACCCCGAAGATTTTAAAACTTACCAAACCGACAAAATCAGGGATCGTTTCCTGATAGAAGACCTGGTACAAGACAATCAGCTAAACTGTGTTTACACGCACTATGACCGCATGATAATAGGTGGAGCAAAACCCGTGAACGAGACCCTGCAACTACCTAACTATCCAAACCTGCGGGCAGCCTACTTTTTGGAGCGACGCGAGATAGGCATCATTAATGTTGGTGGAGATGGTACGGTAACAGCCGACGGACAAGGCTATGAAATGAAGAAGCTGGACTGCCTGTATATAGGCAAAGGCGCAAAAGAAGTCAGCTTTAGCAGTGCTGATGCAAGCAAGCCGGCAGTTTACTACATCTTATCATGCCCTGCACATCAAACATACCCTACAGAGTTAATGACGCTTGAAAAAGCGGCAAAGGTAAAGGCAGGCAGCGCGGAGACCGCTAACGACCGTACTATAAACAAATACATACATGCCGATGGCATCCAAAGCTGCCAGCTGGTGATGGGCCTTACTATTTTACACAACGGAAGTGTTTGGAACACCATGCCGGCACACGTACATGACAGGCGTATGGAAGCTTACTTTTACTTTGATGTTCCGGAAGGGCAGCGGGTATTTCACTACATGGGCGAAGGGCACGAATCCAGGCATATACTGGTGAACAATTATGGCGCGGTGGCATCACCTCCATGGAGCATACACTCCGGATCTGGCACGGCGAGCTACAGTTTTATATGGGGTATGGCGGGTGAGAATACCGACTATACCGACATGGATGCTGTGAAGATAGAGGACATCCGCTGATCACTTTGGTTTATGATAGCCCGACATTGCTAAATTTTTATTACATTGGTAACTGCAAATAAAGACTCGGAGGAGCAGGGACAGTTACCAAATATGAATTTTAATGCGATTACAATAAGGGACATTGCCAGGGCTTTACAGCTTTCAGTATCAACGGTATCCAAAGCCTTAAGGGATAGTTACGAAATAAGCGAAAAGACCAAAAAACTGGTTGTTGAATATGCCGAAAAGAACAACTACCGGCCTAATCCAATAGCGCAAAGTCTTAAAAAAGGGAACAGTAAATCCATTGGAATTGTTGTTTCTACTATCGAAAATCAATTTTTTTCACAGGTGATCAACGGTATCGAGTCGGTTGCTTACCAGGCAGGGTTCAACGTCATCTTCACTCAAACGCACGAGTCGTATGAGATGGAAGTTAAGAACGTAGATCAGCTGGCTCACCATTCCCTTGACGGTTTGCTCATATCGCTTTCTACAGAAACAAAGGATATTGAGCATCTCAAACTTTTGCACAAACGAGGGTTGCCTATCGTCTTTTTTGACAGGATAAGCAACGAGATAGACACGCATAAAGTTATTGCTGATAACTTTAAAGGCGGGTATGATGCAACAAAACACCTGATAGATTCCGGGTATAGTAAAATAGCGCATATAACCAGTCCGCCCAACATCTCTATTACCAAAGAGCGGCTTGCAGGATATAACCAGGCGCTTAAAGATGCGGGCCTTACTGTACCACCGGAGTATATTAAACATTGCTCGCACGGTGGCCGCGACATCGGTGAGATAGAGAACTCCTTAAACGAGCTCCTGGCGCTTAAAGAACGCCCGGATGCCATTTTCACCACGTCTGACAGGATTACTACTACCACACTGCTTTTGCTAAATAAACTGGGCATAAAAATACCAGAGCAAATAGCGCTTGTAGGTTACACCAACACTACCCTTGCAGACGCTCTGAACCCGCCGCTGACATCCGTGTATCAGCCAGCCTTTGAGATGGGCCAGAAAGCTGCGGAAATGCTTTTAAACCTGATACTAAGCAAACGGCCGGTTACCGAGTTTGAAACCGTTACCCTGCCAACACAATTATTCGTAAGAAAATCAACCGCTCCACGGGAGGTGTAAGCGTCCCTTTTACTGCCACATACCGAAAACGATTTCGTAAATAAATAAAGCGTTAACCTGCAATTAACGCCTCTGCGCCAATACTTTTGGGTGTGCATCTACTATTTCCAGTTATAAACTTGCACGCACATAACTTTACTATCGTGATTAAAAAATTGCTGTTAAGCACTGTGATAAGCTTAGGTTTCGCCTGTAACATCCGGGCGCAAACGGTGGCTTTAGATTACTATTTTAACCGTGAGGTTAAGAAAACTTCCAACGGTGCAATGCAGCGTTTCCACTACACCTGGGAAGACCAAAGCAATTCGGGTTTCTCCTTGTGGGGTAAGGAGTTTAGTAAACTTGGCGCAAAGCTCGATTCGATACCTGTTGCACCAACAGCAGAAAACCTGAAGAACGTAAGCATATACATTATTGTTGACCCCGACACCAGGAAAGAAAGCGCTAGTCCTAATTACATTACCCCTGCCCATGCAGATGTTATTGCTGCATGGGTAAAAAAAGGAGGCGTGCTTTTGTTAATGGCTAATGACAGCGCTAATACCGAGCTGCAGCACTTCAACATCCTGGCTGCAAAATTTGGCATGCACTTTAATAACGATATGCAAAACCATGTTATAGACGATGCACATTTTAACGATGGCGCCATCGGCATTAAAAACAATAAGGTATTTAAAACAGCAACTAAGGTTTTCCTCAAAGACGTGTGCAGCATTGGCTTATCCGGCAATGCAAAGCCATTATTAACCGCAAACACCGGCGCCGCCATTGCAGCAATTAGCAGGCATGGTAAAGGATATGTTATTGCGGTGGGTGATCCATGGCTCTATAACGAATATGTGAACGGGCGATTGCCTGCAGGCTACGAGAATGATAAGGCAATGGCAGACCTGGCCCGATATGTAATATCACTGACAAAATAGAACCTCTTGAATGAGTTCAGTAAAAATACTTCAAATGCGTGCGGTGGGTTTTAGATTGGTTAACTACAGCCCATCCCGCAGTGTGGGGAGATTGATTAATGCGTTGATTTTAATTTTGGTTTCCGGTTGCATCGGCCGTGCGCAAAGCATGGCCGGTACCAACCGGGTTCACCTGTTCAGCATGGCCGATCTGGAAAACGCCGATCAACTTTATCAATCCCATGATCATCATGCCGTATTACAGGTAAACAGCCTGCTGAAACAAGCCGACTCGCTGTTAACGCAAGGGCCGTGGTCGGTAACTTTTGATAAGAAAAAGACAGCCCCAGGCAACAATCCGCATGATTACCTTAGCCAGGCACCTTACTGGTGGCCTGATTCCAGCAAAGCCGATGGAAAGCCTTACATACGCAAAGACGGCCGGCGCAACCCCGAAATTTACGAATTGCACGATGCCGCGCAGATGGAGAAAATGGCATCTGCAGTTAAAAAGCTGGCATTGGCTTATCACTTCAGCAAAAAAGCGGCATATGCAAATAAAGCGGGCCAATTGTTAAAGACCTGGTTTATTAATTCCGCAACAGCCATGAACCCTAATCTTAATTACGCGCAATATGTGCCGGGGGTAAATGAAGGCAGGGGCATCGGCATTATAGAAACAAACCGCCTGCTGCCAATTCCAGACGCGGTAACGCTCCTGCAGAACGGATTGGACGCTAATTTAATCAGTGGCTTGAAGGATTGGTTTAAAGCGTACACGCATTGGCTGCTTACCAGCAACAATGGCAAAACCGAGCAAAAAGAACTAAACAATCACGGCACCTGGTATGATGTACAGGTAGTGGTGTATGCACTGTTCTCCGGTGACGAGGCGATAGCCAGAAAAGAAATCACCGACTATACAGTACCCCGGATAGCTAAACAATTTACCGCAGATGGCCGCCAACCACTTGAACTGGCCCGCACCCGCGCGTGGGACTACTCCAACATGAACTTAATGGCATGGTACCGGCTCGCCTTTATTGCCCAGCAACTGAATATTGATCTTTATAATAAAACTGCCGAGGGCAGCAAGGGCATTAAAACAGCATTGGAGTTTTTACTGCCTTATGCCGCAGGCGAACAAGCATGGCCCTACCAGGAAATAGGCGGCTACGAATACGGGAACATAAGGCGAATGGTACATACCGCACGCGTTGTTTACCCCGACCTGAAGCTTAAAGCCTTCGACAGAAAATTTCTGGAAGGCAACGACCTGCTGATGTTTCTTTTTTGACATTCCTGATTATGAAAACCCACCTACGTCTTACCTTCTTACTTGTATTATGCACAACAATATCTACCGGGTGGGCTCAGCAAAAAACCCGACTTAAAAAAAACTGGGAGTTTGTTAAAGGCGACCTTGGCGGCGTGTGGGAAGCCGTTCGCCCGCAAACGGCCGGCGGACCAGAAACGTTGCCGCTTTGGGAAACGGTGACCCTTCCGCATTGCTTTAACATGCGGGATGCTGTTGATCCGGATGTTAATTACTACCAGGGGCCGGGTTGGTACCGCACTCAGCTTAGCATAAATAACCCATACCCGGGCGGAAGAACAGTTTTACACTTTGAGGGTGCGGGACAGAAGTCGGATGTTTACCTCTACACTAAAAAGGTGGGCAGCCATCTGGGCGGGTATGATGAATGGACGGTAGACATTACAGATGCGGTCGCAGAGTTTAAGAATGACCCGGCTTTTCAAAAACGTTTCAAAGGAAAAATACCGCTGGAGATACGATGTGATAACTCACGCGACCTGGAAACCATCCCTTCCCAACTCTCCGATTTTAATGTTTATGGTGGCATTTACCGTCACCTTAACCTGCTTTACCTGCCTACAGTAAGCGTTGGTGAGCTGCAAGCTAAAACAAGTGTGTTGGCAGATATAAAATCAGGCTATATCAATCCTGTATTCTCCTTTTATCATCCTGGTGCTAGGGGGAATATCTCCGGAGAAATACTGGTGAAAAATACACTAGGGAAGATAGTTGCCAAACAGCCTATCGACATCAATTTAGTAAAAACTGATTCAGCAACTTACGAGTTAAGCAAGCTTACCGTTAAGAACCCGCATTTATGGACCGTAACAGACCCTTACCTATACACGGTTGAGATAACGGCAAAATATAGGGGACAAACATTTACTCACGCCGAAAAGGTAGGTTTCAGGAGCTTCCTTTTTGCAGATAAAGGGCCATTTTACCTCAATGGTAAACGTTTGCTGTTACGTGGCACCCACCGCCATGAAGACCATGCAGGCGTAGCCGCAGCCATGACAGATAGTATGATGCTTGCCGAAATGCAGCTGATAAAAGACATGGGCGCAAACTTTATAAGGCTGGGGCACTACCAGCAATCCCGCAGAATATTACAGCTTTGCGATAGCCTGGGCATTTTGGTGTGGGAAGAAATACCCTGGTGCCGGGGCGGCATGGGTGGCGACAAGTACAAGGCCCAGGCACGTGCCATGCTCAGCAATATGATTGCGCAGCACTATAACCATCCATCAATCATTCTTTGGGGGCTTGGTAATGAAAACGACTGGGAAGGAGATTTCCAGGAGTTTGACAAGCAAAAGATTCGCACGTTCATGAGCGAGCTGAACAACATTGCACATAAGCTTGACCCATCCCGCAAAACGACTATCCGCCGCTGCGATTTCTGTAAAGACATACCGGACGTATACTCGCCATCGATATGGGCAGGCTGGTACAGGGGCGTTTATACCGAATACAAGAAAACATCTGAGGAGGAATTTAACAAAGTACCACACTTCTTCCACGCAGAGTGGGGCGGCGATAGCCACGCGGGCAGGCATTCGGAAAACCCGGACAAAGCACTTGCTACAATTAAAGCGGGCAGCGGTAATGACGAACGTACAGGAGATGCATCTTTAATAGGCGGTGCTGCCAGGGTTTCTAAAGATGGAGACTGGAGTGAAAGCTACATCTGCAATCTCTTCGACTGGCATCTTAAAGAACAGGAAACTATGCCTTGGCTAACAGGCTCAGCATTTTGGGTATTCAAAGATTTCTCCACACCCATACGGCCGGACAACCCTGTGCCTTACATGAACCAAAAAGGTGTTGTAGACCGCGGTCTTGCTAAAAAAGAATCTTACTATGTTTTTCAGTCGTACTGGGCCACAAAGCCGATGGTGCATATTTATGGCCATAGCTGGCCGGTTAGGTGGGGAGATGCCAATGAGCTTAAAATGGTGAAGGTTTACTCCAATGCCGATCGGGCTGAACTATTTGTAAACGGGAACAGTTATGGCATAAAACAACGCAATTCGCAGGATTTCCCCGCAGCGGGGCTTCGCTGGATGGTGCCTTATCAAGAGGGTGATAATCAATTGAGGGTTGTAGCTTATAAGGGGAAGATAATCATTTCTGACACTATTTCTCAACGTTATCAAACGGCCAAATGGAGTAAACCGGCAAAACTTGTACTCAGCAAAGTAAACGTAGTTGGAGATGTTGCAACTATACAGGTCACCCTGTACGACGCCAACGGTGCACAGTGCCTGGATGCAACAAATTGGGTGAGTTTCTCCCTTGCAGGTGACGGTAAGTTGATGGATGACCTGGGCACACCAACAGGTTCACGCAAAGTACAGGTATATAACGGACGCGCAATAATCTCCGTAAAGTTAAACAAAGGGAAGTCTGCAATATCAGTGAGCAGCGCCGGGATACCAACACAAACTTTAAGTTTATAACTATGAAGAGCAAGCTCTTGCTGATCATTCCAATGATAGTAGCACTTTGCGGCTTTAGTCAGTCCGACAATATAGAGGATCGGATCACGGCTACCCTTCGTCCATACATCCTTAAGGAAGCGGCCTGGGCAATGCAACAACAGCCGGTTACCATAACGGCACAAGCCAGCGGCAGGAGTACCGGTGGAGTACATGACTTTTATTCGGAAGGTGATTATTGGTGGCCAAATCCTGCTGATCCAAACGGCGCTTACATACAAAAAGATGGTGTAACTAACCCCGATAACTTTGCTGCGCACAGACTGGCCATGATCCGCTTCAGCAGGGTAATTGGCGCACTTGCATCGGCTTATAAAATCACTCATGATAAAAAGTACGTTCTGCAGGCTGTTAAACATCTGCAAGCCTGGTTTATAGATTCCGCAACGCTGATGAACCCGAACCTGCAATATGCGCAAGCCATAAAAGGCGTTGCAACCGGCAGGGGAATAGGCATAATAGACACCATCCACCTGATGGAAGTGGTACAAGGAATGATAGCTATGCAACCATCAGGTTTAATTGATAATCGTACAACATCGGCCATAAAAAGCTGGTTCGAAAATTATCTTTACTGGCTGGTTAACAGCAAATACGGGAAAGACGAGATGAATGCCCGCAACAATCATGGCACTTGCTGGGTAATGCAGGTTGCCTGCTTTGCACGTTTCACCGGCAATGAAGCATTAACAACGTTCTGCAGAGAGCGCTTTAAAAATGATCTTTTGCCCAACCAAATGGCTGCAAATGGCAGCTTTCCGCTGGAACTTAGGCGTACAAAACCTTATGGCTATTCAATTTTCAACCTCGATGCAATGGCCACCATTTGCCAAATTCTAAGCACCGAACAGGATAATCTTTGGCAGTACTCTACAGCCGATGGCAAATCCATAAAGAAGGGCATAGAGTTCTTGTACCCGTACCTAAAAGACAAAAGCAGTTGGTCATTTAGTAAAGATGTTATGTACTGGGACAATTGGCCGGTTGCACAACCCTCACTTGTTTTCGGCGCGCAGGCTTACCGCAATGTTGCCTGGCTAAACACCTGGATGAAACTGGACCACGATCCTGAGGTGACGGAAATTATTCGCAATTTACCGGTACGACACCCTTTAATCTGGTGATCATACCACCAGCGTGCTCCAGCCCTGTTGATCGCCCTTTAACTTTGACCGCTTTTTCACCTGCATTACTTTCTTTATGCGCATAGCATACGCCCAGCAGGTACTTTGCCTTATTTGCAACTTCTCCGACAGCTGGTGTGATGATATACTACCATTAGTAATGTACATGAGGTAGGTGATGTAAAATGCTTTATTTATAGGAATTCGGTTGTTCTCGAAAATGGTATTGTGAATAGCTGACTCTTCGTAACTGCACTTGGTACAGCGTCGGCTGTGCGGCAGCCGGCCACCGCAATACGTGGTGTTCTCGCAGCGTATGCAGGTATAGCCATCCTTCCACTTAAGTGAGGATAAAAAACCAAAACAAGTTTCCTGGTCAGGGTACTTAGCGCTAAATTCATCAAAACTTAACTCGGCAGAAAGCGCCCGGGATTCAGTAACGCGTTCAATGCTGGTTTTAAGTTCAACATTGTCTTTCTCCAGCAGTACATTCATTCTTGATATCTCCTCAGCCTGCAATTCCAACTGCCTGTTTACAGTCAATAGTTGCCCGTTTTGGCGCTCAATTACCTCTTTCTGCAATTGCAATTTTTCAGATTTTTCCACCACCTCCTTCGTCCGGATTACTACCTGTGTTTCAAGTTCCCTGTTAATAGAATCCTTTAGCTCGGCGTTTAGTTTCATTTGGAGCATTGCTTCGTTATCAGCTGCTTCTTTCTCCTTTTTGAATAACCGTACCTGGTCGCCAATGGCAAACGATAAAAGCACCATTTCCATCACAAAACAGCCGCTTAAGCTGTAATAACTTACCGCAGCCGGTAAAAAGGTGAGCAGTTTTAGGGCGGTAAGTGCTTTAATTATGAAGCCTACAAATAATATGGAATAGGCTAAAACAAAAAACCGCGCCGGCTGAAACCCTTTTTTATAAATGTAAATACCTGCCGCAAAACATACGGATAGTGGTATTACTTCCACAAACTTGTAAACAAACAGCCCTTTAGCAAACATAAGGCAGTACAGGAAATACACCGACCTGAGCACAATTACCCAGTTAATGAGCTTATTAAACAAGGGAGCACGGTGTTTTACCTGCAGAAGTTCTTTGCTGAATACCAGTGCGAAAAAGCTGATCAGGTACAGCGCTATCCCGTATCCATAATGGTTTATTACCGGCATATCCGGCCACAGGTACTGGAAAGCAATGCCATCAGCACTCATTTCATAGAGGCCAACACTTATAACGTAGAATACGTAAAACAAGTAATGCTTCCTGCGTACAGCTATGAACATCAGCAAGTTGTGAAAGCAAAAGATGAGAATCATGCCATAAAACAGACCATAACCGAGGTATTCATTAAGCGCGTACCGCACAAAATAGCCAACCGTACGATACACCATTATAATGTTCACCAGGTTATGAGACCTTACCCTGAAATAGTATACATGTTCCCCCTTTGTGGTATTTTTAAGTAAAAACTCGAAGTTTTTATGGTAGAAAAGACGATTGCTAAAGCCAACATCTGCGCCTGACTTCACCTCTATGTATGTGCCATTACCTTCTGGTAAATAAGCAGTTACCTCATCTGTAGTCTGATCAAAAAACTCTATTAAACGGGTATTACTTTCCAGTGTCTCACTAAATATGACGCGTATACGCATCCAATAGGTGGACGCATTAACATTATTGCTGGGATATAATGATTGGTTATTCTTGAATACCAATCCTTTACTTGTCACGTCAGCAAAGGTGAGCTTGCCGGTTTTGTCTTCCAGCACAGACACTTCGTTGAAGGTAAATTTGTGCTGATCTAGCTGATTATTAACATTAAGCACCTTTTGAGCCTTTGCACAAACAGCCGCCACACACATCAACAGGCATAGTATAATTCTTTTCAAATTATATAAAGGTTTAATATACAATAACTTCTATATGCAAGCTCATACCGGCTAACGCAAGTGGCTGACAGTACACTCAAACTTTTCTTATAGAAACAGGTGGTTTATAATATCAAATATAATGAAATCAGATCTAAACACCCGACCATCAAAGGCAATTTTCATGAGCAAAAACCTTCAAAAACCACACTTTTTTCAGTAGGGATTTAAACATTGACTATCAATACATTGAGCACTCCGCAGTTGTTCGCAGAAATCAGATCTAGACACTTTACATCATTCCCAATTTTTCTAAAGAAATAAAAACTTATCTACATACGGCGGGTTATTTAATCAATAATTAAAAACATCGACCATGATTGAACAGGATAAATTAACCCGCCGCCAGGTGATTGGCGGCATAGGTGCCGCGGTTGCAACGGCAGCCGTAACGCCGGTTTTTGGAGCCGGTGGACCATCAGCCTCCGAAAGTGGCAACACAGCAGCACCGCTGGAAGACCCAACTCAAAAATACCCTAAGCCACCCTTCCAAGAGCAGTCGCAGCCATGGCCGGGGCTAGCAAGCCAGATGAACCCACGGCCAGACCATGGTGAGAAAAGCTACAAAGGCACCGGCAGGCTTAAAGGCCGCAAAGCACTCATAACCGGTGGCGACTCTGGTATGGGCCGTGCTGCTGCCATTGCTTATGCACGCGAAGGTGCTGATGTAGCTATTAACTACCACCCTTCTGAAGAGCCGGATGCAAAAGAAGTAATTGCTTTAATTAAAGCGGAAGGCCGCAAGGCGGTAGCTATACCCGGCGACCTGCGCGACGAGGCATTTTGCAAGAAGCTTGTGGACACTGCTGTTAGAGAACTGGGCGGTTTAGACATTTTGGTGAGCAATGCAGCCCGCCAGCAAACCAAACCGTCTATACTGGATATCAGCACCGAGGATTTTGATGCTACTATGAAGACCAACATATACGCGCCTTTCTGGATCATTAAAGCAGCTTTGCCGCATTTGCCTCCCGGATCCGCCATTATTGGTACAACATCAGAGCAGGCTTACGACCCGTCGGCAGACCTGTATGATTATGCCCAGACCAAGGCAGCTACCATGAACTTTGTTAAATCGCTGGCAAAGCAGTTTGCCCCAAAAGGCATAAGGGTGAACGGTGTAGCACCGGGACCAATCTGGACACCATTACAGGTGAGCGGTGGCGCGACTATGGAAAAGCTAAAACAGTTTGGCGGTCAAACTCCTTTCAAGAGACCGGGCCAGCCGGCAGAACTTGCCTCAATTTATGTGCAGCTTGCCGCTGCAGATGCGAGCTACGCTACCGGGCAGGTTTACGGTTCATCAGGCGGCGCAGGCCAACCGTAAAAACCACGTACATAAAGATACAAAAAAGCCACGACATTTATCGTGGCTTTTTTACTACACGCGCTTACGCATGAAGTAGAAAGTAACCGGGATACGGGTAACAAAACCCATGTCCTCGTATACTTTTATAGCACGTGCATTATCGCTGCGCACGTGCAGGTAGGGTGTACCGCCTTCGGCTTTTATGCGGATGATGTGATGCAGCAACAATTGCCGCGCGTATCCTTTTCCCAGGTGATCCGGATGTGTACAAACGGCGCTTACTTCCATGTAATTCCCTGCGTGCATACGCTGGCCTGTCATTGCCACCAGCTTTTCTCCGCTGAATACACCTTTGTAGTGACCAAATTCTATCGTCCGTTGCGCAAACGGACCAGGATTGGTAAGTTTTGTAAGGGCAAGCATCTGCGGGATGTGCTCTGCTGTAAGATCGCTAACAGCCACCAGGTTTTTTGGCTCTGGTGTGCCGCCGGTATGGACCATTTGGTAGCCTGGAATGGTTGCTATTGCTTTCCAGAAATCCGGGATATCCGTGCTCCCGGCAGTCATAAACAATACCGACCTTTCTGCAGGGATCAGGTTGTAAAGTTCACGAAAGTTCTCTTCGGTATTTTCCCCCAAAGCCACAAAGGGCGAAACGTCCTCGTCGAAAAATCTAACGTAGTCGTTCCCGCTACCTAAATGCCGGTTGTTTGATGTAAGCGCATTCCATGTGGGGTTATCCAATACGTGTGCCATGCAGCAAATGTACAAGATTACCGGTGTGCCGCTAAACCAACCTAACTTTCCTGCCTTATGGCAAGTTTACTTTCGGGTGGTGTCTGCTGCGTTACCTGTGCCTTTTGTCGCCGCGGTAGCAGACGTATCAGTAGAATGCATACCCAAAGTATCTGCAGTGGTGCCGGTGGCTCCGCTACCTGTAGCGTCTCCGCCGCCTGATGGGTCCACACTCATCGAACTGGTGTCTGCACCGCTGTTCTTTTCGCTTTTACCGCCGCATGCTGTTACAGCCATGCTTAAACACAATCCGCCTATCACAAAATACCTTTTCATAATGCTGTTATTTAAAGTATTAACCGTTGTTTGTGGCGGTTGTTTCAGCAGATTCAAACTAGCACTCTGCTACTTATCTTCCACCTCTATCCAAACGGGGCAATGGTCGCTTGTTTTTTCCCAGCCCCGTACATGGCGGTCTACCTGCGCGGCTTTTAGCCTTGGAGCTATTGCGGGGCTTAGCAAAAAGTGATCTATGCGTAAACCGGCGTTACGGCCGTAAGCATTGCGGAAATAATCAAAGAAGGTATAGATCACCTCATCCGGGTACAGCTTGCGTATAGCATCCGTCCAGCCCTGGTCCGTAAGCGCTTTAAATGCCGCGCGGGTTTCCGGGCGAAACAAGGCGTCCTCACCCCAGCGTTCCGGCTTGTACACATCAAGCTCTGTTGGCATTACATTATAATCTCCGGTTAGGATAACCGGCAATTCAAGCTTCAGCAGTTCGGCAGCGTGTCTTATCAATCGGTCGAACCATTGCAGCTTATAGTCAAACTTCGGTCCCGGCGCAGGGTTGCCATTAGGCAGGTACAAGCCACCTATAATAATGTCGTTTACGTTAGCTTCAATATACCGGCTGTGCAGGTCTTCAGGATCACCGGGCAGCACCCTGCTACGTTCCTCTATATCCAGGCCCTTAGCCAGTATCGCTACGCCGTTCCAGCTTTTTTGCCCATGCCAAATAGCATTGTACCCGGCATCACGTATCTCCTGCTCCGGAAACTTCTCCTGCGGAGCTTTCAGTTCCTGTAAACAAACGATATCCGGGGCGCTCTCATTAAGCCAGCGCAGCAGCACGGGTAAACGGCCATTAACCCCGTTTACATTATAAGTGGCTATTTTCATGGTATTGGTGCTATAATGTCGGTTTTACTTTAATGCCTTGGCAATAGCCTCCTCGGTCACTTTCGCCATTATCTGGTAACCGGCTACATTGGGGTGCACGCCATCAAGTGTCAGTTCGGCCTTTTGCCCGTTGCGGCTGTCCACCAAAGGTGTAAAATAGTCAAGCAAGATCAAATCATTAGCAGCCGCATAAGCTTTAATTGCTTTGTTCAAGGCGATGATCTTCTCTGCAGGCTGCAGGCCTTTGCGCCATGGGTAATCAAACACCGGCAGGTAAGCGCACAGGATAACTTTTATGTGATGCAGTTTGGCTAATTCTACCATGCTGGCCACATCGTCCATTATTCTTTCGGTAGTGACATGCCCCTGCGAACCGGCAATGTCGTTACTGCCCGCCAATATGATTACAGCCTTTGGTTTAAGGTTGATAACATCCTGCCTGAAACGCAGCAGCAACTGCGGCGCTATTTGCCCGCTTATTCCGCGGTCAATATAATCGGGGTTGTTAAAGTACGATGGGACCAATGCTTTCCAGCGCTCGAATATAGAGCTGCCCAGGAACACCACACGCTTAGTGGTTGGCGCAGGCAGCGTTTTGTTTTCTGCCGCGTAGTGGCGTAGGTCTGCCCAGTCGTCACTAAAGTCTTCTTTAGCGGCAGGAGCTTTTGCAGCGGTATCCGGTTTGGCCTGCTGCGCGTAAACACCGGCAGACAGTAGCAGCGCGGGTAATATCAGTTTCAATTTCATATGCAGGATGGCGGCTTACCCGCCAAAATTAGTATTCTCTTTTAACCGATTAATGATCTAACGGTTTTAATCGCCTTCTCCCTGCAGGCCTTCTTCCTCAAGGTCCAGCCGGTTCTCTATCCTGGTTATAACATCATCATCGTACCCATCTGCGGTCCTGAACGCGTGGAGCGCGCTGCGCTCACTTTCTATTACGTCTACCATTACGGCTTTAAATCGCTTAAACATTTTGTTGGCTTCGGCCAGCTTCTTGTCATCACCCGTTGCGCCTTCGTACAGTTCTTTCTTATAGCGTATAATATCCAGCCTGCAGCTCAGCAGATCGTTTGCACCTACATCGTCCTTGTACTTGCCGCCAAGCACCTTTTCTGACTCTGCCAGCATCTTTTGCTCTATTTTAACCACCTGGTGTTCTTCGGTCATTTCATCCGGCAGGTTCTCCGGTTTTACTATCTTTATTATAGCAGGCAAGGTGAATCCCTGCCCAACAAGCGTAACAATAATGACCACGAAGGTGATAAATAATATAAGCTGACGGCGCGGGAAAGCGTGGCCATTGATCATGAGCGGGATAGCAAGGGCAGATGCTAACGATACCACACCGCGCATGCCTATCCAGCTTAGCGTAAGTGGGTTTCGCCATCCTGGTTTTCTTTGCGCCACGGTAATGTATTTACCAATAAAACTGGTGAACCAGCCTGCAAATAGTGCCGATATCAACCTGGAGACGATAACAACTCCGGTGATGATAAGCGAAATCTTGAGCGCGTCAAAAAACGACATCGAACCTATACCACCGATGATGGCCGGTAATTGCAGGCCTATTAAAAAGAATATAACCGCGTTTAGAATGAATACAATTGAGGGCCATACGGCATTGGCTTTGAGCCTGCTGCTGTGGGTAAGCACGTAATGGTTTTTATAGGAAACGAACAAGCCTCCGCTCACCACTGCCAAAACGCCCGAGGAGTGCACCGTTTCTGCAGCGAGATAAATAATATACGGTAGCACCAGCGCGAAGGCGATATCCAGGTTGCTGTTGGTGGGTAGCCAGCGGTAAATGGCATAAAATACAAAACCCAGCAGCAGCCCTATAGCAATACCCGATATTACCACCACCACAAAACCACCCGCGGCATTGTACCACACAAAATTACTGCTGATGATAGCTGCCAGCGCAAACCTGAACACGGTTAAGCTAGTGGCATCATTAAGCAGGCTCTCGCCTTCTAATATGGATACCATGCCTTTAGGTAATTTCACAAACTGCAGTACCGCTGTAGCAGCAGCGGCATCAGGCGGCGAGATGATAGCGCCCAGCAAAAACCCTTGTGCCAGTGTAAAGCCGGGGATAATGAGCCAGCTTACCCAAGCCACCGTACCTGCGGTAAATAGCACAAACCCCAAAGCCATAGCGATGATAATACGGCGCCATTTCCAAAGCGCTTTCCAGGAGGTATTCTGGGCGGCATCGTACAATATGGGCGGCAATATGCCAAGAAATACCATATCAGGATCAATCTTAATTACCGGGATACCAGGTATAAAGCTGATAGCCAAACCCGCTATCACCAAAAATATAGGATAAGCTATGCGCAGCTTTTTTGCCAGTACGATAAGGAAACATACACTGAGGATAAGCCCCAGGCAAAGCAATAAGATTTCGTGCATACGATCGGCCGTGAATTTCTAGGTAACGGAAAGGCAAGATAAATGTTTACACGCGCTAATGCAATGTGTTGGCAGTTAAGCTGCAGGTAATAAAATCCAAAAAGTGCTGCCATGCCCCAGCTGGCTGTCTACCCCAATTTGGCCGCCATGTCTTTTGATGATTTCCGAACTGATGTATAAACCCAATCCAAGCCCGGAAAATTGGGAGCCGGTGTACTCCGCGCGGTAATATTTGCTGAACAGGTGCGGTATTTTGTCTGGTGCTATGCCGGGCCCGTTATCCTTAACAGCAATTTTTATCTGGTCGCCATGCTTTTCGGCAATAAGATATATCTCTTTTGAGTCAGGTGCATACTTAACGGCGTTGTTAATGAAATTGCTAAGCACCTGGTCTATCCGGTGTTCATCGCCATATACCTCCAGATCTTTATCCCCCTGAAAAATCAGCTCGTACTTACCACTGGTGCGGATATACATGCAGCAGTTATCCATCAACTCGGCTATTCTGAAACGTTTTTTGTTGATGGTTAGCTGGCTTTCGTTTAGCCGGCCGGCATCCAGCAGGTCATCAATCAGTTCAACAATCTTCTCAACACTGCGGTTAGCCTGGTCTATAAGCTTCGGAAAAATATTAGGAACAGGGTTATCCTTCATCCTATTGAGCAACTGCAGCGAGGCACGCAGGCTGGTTACCGGCGTTTTAAGCTCGTGGCTGGCAATGCTTATAAAATCATCCTTTTGCGCCTGCAGCATTTTCAGGTCCTGAATATCGGTAGCGGTCCCCATCCACTTTATTACTTCACCATGCTCATTTTTCAGGGGCAGCATGCGCACCAGGTGCCAGCGATAAACGCCATCTACCCGCTTTTCCCTTATCTCAAACTCGCCACCTGTATTCCCGCTTAGTATCTTACCATACATGTCCAGGTTGTATTGCAGGTCATCCGGGTGAATAACCTCTCGCCATCCCCATGCTTTAGTTTGTTCAAAATCGAGGCCGGTGTAATTGTACCATTGCTGATTGTAAAAATCAACTTCTCCGTCGGGCTTGTTGGTCCACGCGATCTGCGGCATCACATCCAGTTGCATTTGAAACTGCTCGGCACTGCGCTGTATTGCCCGTTTGGTTAATACGGTATCCGTTACTTCTATAACAAAAACCAGTATGCCGTTCACATTATCGCGCAGATCTCGCTGTGGCTGGTATATGAAATTAAAATACCGTTCCTCAACAGGGCCATCATCGGTGCGGGCCATTGGTATCAGCAGTTCGTTGCCCTCAAAGGTTGTCCCGGTATGATAAACCCCTTGCAAAATGTCCCATATGGGCTGGTCCTTTATTTCGGGCACGGCCTCTAGTACCGGTTTACCCAGTAGCTCCCTGCCCGGGAAAAGTTGCTGGTAAAACGTGTTCACCAGCTCAAAAACCAGGTCTGGTCCTGTCATGATGCAGATACCCGCCGGTGCCTGTAAAAAGAAGCGCTTTAAACGGTCTCGCTGGTTAAGCGCTTCCAACTGGGCCGCTATCAGCTCTGCTGTGCGTGCCACTACTTTTCCTTCCAGGCTCGCGTTAATAACCCTAAGTTCTTCCCTGGATAGTTGTAACTGTTCATTGGCGGCATTCAAGTCTTCGTTCATTGATGCCAGTTCCTCGTTACTTGCCGCCAGCTCCTCGTTTGAGATTGCGAGCTTATCACCTAATGTTGCTACGGACGATGAACTTTCGGCTAGATTGATATTGTCTGTAGATGACTGCGAACCGGCTACTTCGTCAATGTCGGTACAAGAGCCTATATACCCTGCAAACGCACCATCAGCAGTGTACCTTGGCGAGCCTTTGTCCAGCATCCAACGGTATTGGCCATCATGCCTGCGTAACCGGTATTTAATCTTGAATTCCTTACGGGTATCAAACGACGCTGTATAACTTTCCAGCCATTGCGGTAGATCGTTGGGGTGTATGCCTGCAGTCCATCCGCTGCCATATTCCTGTTGCATTGTACGGCCGGTAAACGTAAGCCAACCTTTGTTAAAAAAGTAGCAAAGCTTATCTGTTCCGGCCAACCACATCAGCATAGGCGCGGCGTCAGCCATCAGCCTGAACTGCTCTTCAACAGAAATTAGATTATTTTCGCTTGCAGACATTTATAACGGTTGTACCAGGGGAATCCCTCTTTGCAAATAAAAGGAAAACATAGCAAAAGTTAACGAAAATTAATATGGCCCTATTTTGATAGTACCGGCTTTAATGAGGTAAAACAATTTGTAAAGCCATTTTTCGTTTTGCATCTTAGCACTCTCATTCTTAATTAATTTATGAACTTTAACAGAAAACTTTCTTTAACCGCAATGGCGCTGCTAATTGCCGGCGGCAGCTTTGCACAAGTTAAAAGAAAGCCTACACCATCCCCTAAACAAAAACCCGTACCCGTGGCAGACCAGGTACGCGGCAACATACTACCGGTGGACCCATCCGTGCTTATTGGCAAACTGCCTAACGGCTTAACCTATTACATCCGCCACAACGAGCAGCCTAAGAACCGCGCCGAACTTTACCTCGTGGTAAAAGCAGGATCGGTACTGGAGACTGACGCTCAAAAGGGCCTTGCACACTTTGTAGAGCACATGGCCTTTAACGGCACGCGCGACTATCCAAAGAACAATCTGGTAAACTATCTGCAAAAATCGGGCGTACGCTTTGGCGCCGACCTTAACGCGTATACATCTTTTGACGAAACAGTTTACCAGCTGCCGCTCCCTACAGACAGCGCAGAGGTTTTCCAACAAGGGTTTAACATTTTGGCCAACTGGGCAGGGCAGATCAGCTTTGACCCATCTGAAATTGATAAAGAACGCGGTGTTGTGCTTGAAGAAGCACGCCTTCGCGGCAAGAACGCGCAAGAACGGCTAAGCCAGCAAACGTTGCCTGTAATTGCGAACAACTCGCGCTACGCTACCCGCCTGCCTATCGGTAAAGAAGACATTATTAAAACGTTCAATAGCGAAACCATCAAAAGCTTTTACAAGGATTGGTACCGGCCAGACCTGCAAGCGGTAATTGCCGTTGGCGACTTCGATGTAAAAACTGTTGAGCAATACATCAAAAACAAATTTTCGTCGCTGGCAAATCCGGCAGGTGAAAAGCCAAGGGTGGTGTACACCGTACCGCCAACACCCGGCACGGTAGTGAAAATTGCTACCGATAAAGAGTTCCCATACACGCTGGCCCAGATAATTGTTAAACACCCCAAAACAACCATTCGTACCCAGGCAAACTACATGCAAAGCCTGCGCGTGAACCTGTTTAACTACATGATTAATGAGCGCCTAAACGAGTTGCAACAAAAGCCCGAGCCGCCGTTTCTGTACGCGCGTGCAAATTACGCGGCTACTATAGGCAACCAGGATGCGTTTTCGTCTACCGTGGTATCAAAGCCGGGTGGCCTGGAGCATGCTGTCAAAGTATTAGTTGGCGAAACAGAGCGCGCCCGTAAGTTTGGCTTTACGCTTACCGAACTTGAACGTGCCAAGCAAGCCATGCTGGTACAAATACAAAACGCATACAACGAGCGCGACAAAACAAATTCTACCAGCTTTATACGCGAGTACAGCCAAAATTTCCTGAACGGCGAAGCTATCCCGGGTATAGCGTTTGAATATACTTTCATCGCAGAGAACATCAACCGCATCAGCACTGCCGAAATGAACGGCCTAGCAGGTAAATTCATCAGTGACCAAAATCGGGTGATTATAGTTGAAGGTCCGGAAGCTGATAAAGATAAACTACCGTCTGATAAAACAATTTTAGGCTGGATTGGCTCCGCAGGTGCAAACGTTACGGCTTACGTAGATAATGTTACCACCCGTCCGTTAATGGATAAAAAGCCGGAAGGATCTAAAGTAGTAAGCGAAGTTAAAGACGAAGCTATAGGTACCACTACTTACGTGCTGCAAAATGGCGTGAAGGTAATACTTAAACCAACTGACTTTAAGAACAACCAGGTACTGATAAACGGCTACAGCTTTGGCGGAACCTCCCTGGCAAGCGATCAGGACTTTACATCAGCTAACCTGGCAGCGCCAATAATAGGCAGCAGCGGCATAGCCGATTTTAACCAGGGCATGCTGGATAAAATGCTTGCTGGTAAAAACGTTAGCGTAAACCCGTACATCAGCGATATTACGCAGGGTATAAATGCCAACACATCTCCTGCAGATTTCGAGACAGCAATGCAGCTTATTTACCTGTATTTCACTCAGCCGCGCAAAGATGCCGACATCTGGAAGGGTAACATCAACCAAACACGTTCTATACTGGCTACCCGTGGGGTAGATCCCGGTAGCGTATTTCAGGATACAGTTGCGGCTGCACTCAGCAATAACAACTTCCGCTCCATGGTGACCACTACTGCCAACCTGAACGCAGCAACGCTGGACAAGGCGTACAACTTCTATAAGGATCGCTTTAGCGATGCTAGCGGCTTTACTTTTACCTTCGTGGGTAACTTTGACCCGGAAGTGCTAAAACCTTACATAGAGGCTTATTTAGGCGCGCTTCCATCATCTAACAAAAAAGAAACATTCCGCGATTTGAATATTCACCCAACAGAAGGACAGATCACCAAAACGGTTTATAAAGGTATAGACGATAAAGCTACCGTTCAGCTGGTGTTTAGCGGCAAATACGACTATAGCGAACCAAACAACCTGCAGATGGATGCCCTTGAAGAGGTGCTCAATATTAAGCTAACCGAGCGCTTGCGGGAACAGGAAAGCAGCGTTTACGCGCCAGGCGTGCGTTTTGCTTACAACAAGCTACCATCCGCAAGGTACACCGTTACTATATACTTTACCTGCGGCAGCGCCAATGTTGATAAACTTATTGCTGCAACAATGGACGAGATAAGCAAACTGAAGCTTAACGGAGCACAGCCTGCCGATATCCAAAAGTTTGTAGCTGAAGAAGCGCGCTCTACCCAGGTGCAGCTTAAGGACAACATTTTTTGGGCAGGGTACCTGGGCGCAGCAGCGCAAAATGGACAAAACCCCGACGATATCCTGAGCCATGTAAGCCACCTGGACCAGGTAACACCGGCAAGCACTAAGGCAACTGCTTTAAAATACCTCAACAGCAGTAACCTTATCAAACTGATATTAATGCCTGAAAAAAAGTAACTTAAACAAGAACGCCCGGCACAACCGGGCGTTCTTGTTTAATATTGTATCGAAGTAGTTTGCTAGTGCATATTTATAGACGCGTCGGCAGACGAGTTTGGCTGATACACCAGTATGCCCACGCACTTACCGGAGGGATTGATCTCGAAAGAAATTCCTTTATCTATATCGGTGTAAGTTTGTATAGTTTGCCCCTGCGCTTTATGGTTGTTTCCCTGTTTAAGGGTATAGTACTTTTTAATGTCGGCCAGCGTATTTCCTGTGCTGATGTACTCTGAAGTTTTAAACCATGGCGAGGTCACCAGTATCTTTTTAATCCGCTGTACGGCTTCATCCTTACCCCCCATGTTGCGGTGGGCAAATATGCTAGTTTTGTATTTGGTAGTATCATGGTCTGCATACCAGGTATAAAGGGCACTACCCATAGCAGCATCGCTACTATCCGGCCGGCCAAGTGTACTGGCTGCCGAATCAAGGCTGTTATTAAGCTTGATATGCCCAATGCTGATGCCGGGTGCTATTAACTGTTCAGCCGGTATTGCCCTGACCTCGGTGGTGTCGGGCACATCGGCCATCTGCTTTCCGCTTTTTTGCTTGCAGGCAGTTGTGAAAAAAAGAGCTGTAAACACCAGTATATATCCGCAGATTTTCATATTATAACATTTTGAGTATTTTACGGTTGATATATAACTTCAGAAAAGGGGTTTTGTTAGCACGATGAATTCAAAAGGGCAGCAGGTCATTCAGCAATGGTATAAACAGAAGCAATGGAAACAGTTTCCGTTCCAGCGCGAGATGGAGGAAGCCTACCTCTCCGGCTACTCCGGTCTGCTAAATGCCCCTACAGGCAGTGGTAAAACATTTGCGCTGTTTTTGCCATTTCTTGCCGATTTCATCAACAAGCACCCCAACACTTATCAAACCAAGAACAACAATGGTTTGCTGATGCTATGGATTACACCTCTGCGTGCGCTCACTAACGACATCCGCAAAGCGATGCAGGAAGTATGCGACGAATTGGGTATGCCCTGGCGGATACTTACCCGTACCGGCGACACATCTGCCGCGGATAAGGCTGCGTTGAAAAGAAAACTACCAGAAGTGCTGCTAACCACTCCCGAAAGCCTGCACCTGATGCTTGCCCAAAAAGAATATGCAAAAGTTTTCCAGGGTTTGCAGGTGCTGGTTTGCGACGAGTGGCACGAACTGCTTGGCACCAAACGCGGCGTACAGGTAGAACTTGGATTGAGTCGACTGAAGAAGTTGGCAGCAGGCGACCAGCAATTTGCAATAAGCAGTGTGCAATCAACCGAATTGAGTTCAGCGCAAACTGCAAACCGCAAACTGGGATCTTTAAGCCGCCGACTCAAAATCTGGGGTATATCTGCAACCATTGGCAACCTGGAGCAGGCAGCTGAGGTACTGCTCGGGAACGATTTCCCACCGGACCAGATTAGGATGGTAAGGGCAAACATTGAAAAGCGGCTGGTGATAGAATCCGTTATCCCGGAGAACATAGAGAACTATTCCTGGGCCGGGCATATAGGTGTTAAGCTGCTGCCGCAGGTGATGGAGATAGTTGCTAAAAGCAAAACCACGCTGATATTTACTAATACCCGCTCACAGAGTGAGATATGGTACCACGCCATAATTGATAACTACCCTGAATACGCAGGCATTATGGCTATGCACCATGGTTCCCTGGATAACGAACTGCGCAACTGGGTAGAGCAGGCACTGCATGCCGAAGCCTTAAAGGTGGTAGTATGTACCTCCAGTCTCGATCTCGGGGTGGATTTCCGGCCAGTGGATACCGTGGTACAGGTAGGCAGCCCTAAAGGTGTAGCACGTTTTATGCAGCGCGCCGGCCGTAGCGGCCACCACCCGGGGGCAATATCAAAGGCGTACTTTATACCTACCCACTCACTTGAGTTGCTGGAGGGAGCCGCGTTAAAAGATGCCATAAAGAAAGGCGTGTTCGAGAGCCGGGATCCAATGCTGCTTACCTTTGACGTGCTGATACAGTATATGGTAACGCTGGCAGTTTCTGATGGCTTTAGGGCTGATGAACTGTTTGCCGAACTGAAAAGCACCTTTGCGTTTGCAGACATGCGCCGTGATGAATACAACAAACTTTTGGACTTTATTGTGAGCGGTGGCAAGACCCTTGCCCAGTACGACGAGTTCCTGAAGGTGGAAGTGGAAAACGGCCTGTTTAAAGTGAACAGCCGTCGGGTGGCCATGCGTCATCGCCTGAGCATTGGTACCATTACCAGCGAGCTAAGCATAAGGGTAAAATGGCTCAGCGGCGGGAGCCTGGGCACCTTGGAGGAAGGCTTCATTTCTAAACTAAAACCCGGAAACACTTTCTGGTTCGCGGGGCGCAGCCTAGAGTTTATTAAGGTGAAGGACATGACCGCCTATGTTAAAAAGTCTAAGGCGACCAAGGGGCTTATTCCTAGCTGGGCAGGCGGGCGTATGCCGCTGTCATCTCAGCTTTCGGCGGTGTTCCGCGATAAACTGGACGAGGTGGCACACGGCATAGAACAGGATATAGAAGTTAAGGCGCTTAAACCCTTGTTCGATCTGCAAAGCCAATTATCGCACCTGCCGCAAAGCCACGAGTTTTTAATAGAATCGTTTAAATCCAAAGAGGGCCACCACCTGCTATTTTACCCTTTCGAGGGCCGTTTGGTACACGAGGGCATGGCCAGCTTGCTGGCTTACCGCATATCGCGCATAAGGCCTGCCAGCTTTTCTATCGCCATGAATGATTATGGCTTTGAACTGCTTACCGACGAAGATATCCCCATTGAAGAAGCATTGGAAGATGCTGACTTTTTCTCCATTAATAACCTGATAGAAGACATCCAGAACAGCTTGAATGCTAATGAAATGGCCCGCCGGCGCTTTAGGGATATTGCGCATATTGGTGGGCTGGTATTTACCGGCTACCCCGGTCAGCAGATCAAGAACAAGCATTTACAGGCCTCCACCTCGTTATTATTTGAGGTATTTAATGAGTACGAACCGGACAATCTGCTGGTGCGGCAGGCTTACAACGAAGCGCTGGCGTTTCAGCTTGAAGAGTTTCGTCTAAGGGCCGCCTTGCAGCGTATACAAAAACAAAGCATTGTTTTAAAGGTGATTGAACGCCCCACACCCTTTGCCTTCCCTATAATGGTAGACAGCCTTGGACGCGAAAAGCTTACTACCGAGACCATGGAAGAACGCATTGCTAAAATGGCGCGGCGGTACCATGTGGACGAAGAAGACGCCGGCAAAATCGCGCCAAAGCCCCGTCGTGTTGGTGTTATCCGGAAGAAGGGTTTTTAGGGACGAGTGTTCAAAAGTGTTCAGCTTTTTTTGTGCCGATACAATTTGAACACCTTTTTCACTTGCTTCAGAAACTTTGAAAAAAGCGCGAAATAACACCAATCAGATAGTTTTTCAAACAAAACGCCCGCAGCTACCTTTAAAAACTACACTAATTTTACAAGCTACTTTCACTTTAATTTGCAGGTAATACAAATTATTACAGGTAAATTTCAGCCATATGAAACGTTGGAGAGCCATCCTAAAAAGAGATGTACCTGTTGACCTCGTTTAAGTACTCGATTATCTTACCACAACCTTTGGGAATGTATGAGAATATTAATTTGTCTTTTTTTACTAATATGTACAGTGAAAACTGTTAACGCACAAACCGAGACTACTGCCAGCAAAGCAGCGGCCGAAAATTTTGAAAAGAGTTATAACAACGACGACTTTACCGGTGTTTACAATCTTTTTGCGGTTGGTATGCAAAATGCGTTACCTATTGATAAAACAAATGAGTTTTTAGGGCAGCTTAAAGCTTCGTCTGGTAAGATTACCAAACGCGAATTTATCGCTTACGGCAATGGCAGTTATGCAGGTTACAAAACTAACTTTGAAAGAGCATTGTTAACGGTAAACATTTCTGTTGACAGCGAAGGAAAAATAAACGGGTTGTTTGTAAAAGCCTACACAGACGAAAGTTTGCCCAAGCCGGAACGGAATACCACCAAACTGATGCTGCCTTTTAAAGATGAATGGACGGTAATTTGGGGTGGCGACACTGAAGCATTGAACTATCACGTGGAAAGTGTGGCACAAAAGAACGCCTTCGATATGGTGATAACGGATGATAAAGGTAAATCTTACCGCACCAATGGAAAGACTAACGAGGACTATTACGGATTTGGAAAACCCTTATATGCACCCTGCAACGGTGAGGTAGTATTAGTGGTTGATGGCATTAAGGATAATAAACCAGGCGTTTCAAACCCTATATATGTGCCTGGTAACACTGTAATTATTAAGACTGCGAATAGCGAACACCTGTTCTTTGCGCATTTTAAGCAGCATAGCATCGTAGTTAAACAAGGGCAGCAGATTAAGCAGGGTGATCAGTTAGGGCTGTGTGGCAACACCGGTAACTCGTCTGAACCGCACTTACATTTTCACATTCAGAACACCGAGGACATGAATATCGCTACCGGCATTAAATGTTACTTTGAAAAACTGATGGTAAATGGCTTGCTTAAAACAGATTATTCACCGGTCCAAAACGATAAGATTAAAAATAAATAGCCCTTATGGTTAGTAAAGGCTTCATGTGAAAACGTAGTGCATATTAAAACCAAAAAGGGACAGTAAAAACCGTCCCTTTAATCTTATTTAAATAAAACTGCTTAAGCAAGTTTCCTTTTTACTTCTACATTTTCGTAGGCTTCCACAATGTCACCTACCTCTATGTTGTTGTAGTTAGCTATGTTCAAACCGCACTCGTAACCCTGGTTAACCTCTTTAACATCGTCTTTATAACGTTTAAGTGAAGCCAGTTCACCGGTATGTACTACAACACCATCACGAACAATGCGGATCTTACTGTTACGGGTGATCTTACCATCCAGTACCATACAGCCGGCAATTGTACCAACCTTGCTGATCTTGAAGGTTTCGCGGATCTCCACGTTTGCAACAATCTTCTCTTCAAAGGTTGGTGCAAGCATACCTTCCATCGCTGCCTTGATCTCGTTGATCGCGTCGTAAATGATAGAGTATAGCCTGATGTCGATCTGCTCAGCCTCGGCTAGCTTACGGGCACTGCCTGAAGGGCGTACCTGGAAACCAATGATGATAGCGTCTGAAGCAGAAGCCAGCAATACGTCTGATTCGGAGATCTGACCAACTGCTTTAGAGATAATATTAACCTGTATCTGCTCGGTAGAAAGTTTCAGTAACGAGTCTGATAACGCTTCGATAGAACCATCCACGTCACCCTTAACAATAATGTTAAGCTCCTTAAAGTTACCAACTGCCAGTCGGCGGCCAATCTCATCAAGCGTAATGTGTTTCTGTGTACGCAAACCTTGCTCGCGTTGCAACTGCAGGCGCTTGTTGGCAATCTCACGTGCTTCAACCTCGCTTTCCAGCGCGTTAAACTTATCACCCGCGGTTGGTGCACCCTGCATACCCAACACCTGTACCGGTGTAGACGGTCCTGCAGATTCTACACGCTGGCCACGTTCGTTGGTCAACGCCTTAACACGCCCGCTGTAACAGCCTGCAAGTATCGGGTCGCCCACTCTTAAACGGCCTGCCTGTACCAATATGGTGGTAACAATACCACGGCCTTTGTCAAGCGCCGCTTCAATCACGGTACCTACCGCACGTTTGTTAGGGTTAGCTTTAAGCTCAAGTAACTCGGCTTCCAGCAATACTTTTTCTAACAGCAGATCAACATTTAAGCCGGTCTTGGCAGATATTTCCTGGGTCTGGTATTTACCGCCCCATTCTTCTACCAATATGTTCATGGCAGATAACTGCTCACGTACCTTATCGGCGTTAGCGCCCGGTTTATCAATTTTGTTGAAAGCGAAGATGATTGGCGCACCGGCAGCCTGCGCGTGGTTTATGGCCTCGCGGGTTTGCGGCATCACGCTATCGTCTGCAGCTATTACTATAATAACAATATCCGTTACCTGTGCACCCCTTGCACGCATAGCGGTAAACGCCTCGTGACCAGGTGTATCCAGGAAGGTGATTTTTCCTTTGTCGCCAGGCAGGGTAACCTCATAAGCACCAATGTGCTGGGTTATACCACCCGCTTCGCCGCCAATTACGTTGGTTTTGCGTATAAAGTCCAACAGGGATGTTTTACCGTGATCGACGTGACCCATAATGGTTACGATAGGTGCACGCGGTATCAGCTGGTCCGGATCATCCGGCATGTCAAGGTTGGCCTCTTCGTCCTGTGGTTTTACAAACTCTACCTGGTAGCCAAACTCATCCGCAACAATGCTCAGGGTTTCGGCGTCAAGGCGCTGGTTGATGGATACGAACATACCCAGGCTCATACAGGTAGAGATGATCTGCGTTACAGATACATCCATCATTATAGCCAGTTCATTTGCCGTAACAAACTCCGTAACCTTCAATACCCTTGACTGAGCATCCTGCTCCATTGCCAGTTCTTCGGCACTTGCAGCAACATCATCACGTTTTTGACGACGGAACTTTGCACGCTGCGCAAACTTGCCAGACTTACCTGCACCGCTTAAGCGTGCAAGTGTAGCCTTGATCTGGTCTTGTATATCTTTTTCTGTTGGTTCTTCTTTAGGACCTGTGCTTTGCGGAGCATTACGGTTGTTCCTGAAATCGGGACGGTTTCCACCACCCGGGCCACCTTGCTGTGGCGGACGGTTCCTGAAATCCGGACGATTAGGATTGATCGTTCCGCTTGGCGGTGGTTGAGGAGCGTTTCCACCCTCTTTACGCTTGCGCTTACGTTTATTTTCGGCACTGTTAGGATTGTTAGCAGACGACGAGGCAACAGGGCCACCGCGTTTAGGCGTTTCAACCGGCAGTTGTATCTTGCCTATGATCTTAGGTCCCGACAAGCGCTCAGCATTCGCGCGAATAACTTCGTTCTCCTCTTCTACAGGTGCTTCTGCGTTTGGCGCTTCTGCAACAGGCGTTTCAGCCACTGGTGCAGGTGCTTCCGCTTTTGGCGCTTCAGCAACAGGCTCGGCCGCTTTTGGCGGTTCCGGTGCTTTTGGCGCTTCTACAGCAGCAGGTGCTGCAACAGGCGTTTCAGCCACAGGTGCAGGCACTTCAGCTTTCGGTGCTTCCGCAACAGGTTCGGCCGCCTTTGGCGGTTCCGGTGCTTTAGGCGCTTCTACAGCGGCAGGTTTAGCAGGCTCGGCAGGCTTTTCAGCAGCAACCGCCGGTTTAGCATTTAGGTTGTTGAGGTCTATTTTACCTACCACCTTTACGCCAGGCAAACCGTCTGTGCGTTCCTCTGCCGCCTTAGGGGCAGCAACAGGCTCAGCAGCAGGCTTTGGCTTTTCGGCAGCAGGTGCCGAATAGTGCCCGGTGTTTTTAATAAGTATCTCCTCGTTCTCGAAATCACGGGAACGGCGTGGTGCTTCGGCAGGTTTATCAGTCGCTGTTAGCGGCTCTTCCTTCCGTATCTTACCAATACTTATTTGCTTTGCTTCTTCTTTAATTACTTTATCCGCAGCAAACTCCTTCAGCAATGTAGTGTACATGTCGCTGTCCAGCTTGGCCATAGGATGTTTGTCCACCTTGAAGCCTTTTGTAGCCAGGAAGTCGACAAGAGTACCCATCCCAATGTTGAGTTCTTTTACCGCTTTTATTAACTTTATTGATTTGTCTTCTGACATTTATTAAATTTTCTCTGCTAATTATCGCAAAAATACGATTTTAATTTTGCTTATTCTGTTTATTCGAACTCAGCCTGCAGAATTGATAAAACTTCTTTAACGGTTTCTTCTTCAAGGTCGGTACGCTTAACAAGCTCGCCAACAGAAAGGGAAAGAACCGATTTAGCGGTATCCAGCCCTATGCGTTTGAACTCGTCAATTATCCAACCATCAATCTCGTCTGAGAATTCTTCAATATCCACATCCTCATCATGCTCGTCTGCCTCGCGGTAAACGTCAATTTCATAACCTGTCAATTTACCTGCCAATTTTATGTTATGACCACCACGACCGATAGCTAATGATACCTGGTCGGGCTTTAAGTAAACTGCCGCGGTCTTTTTCTCGTCGTCAAGCTTAATTGATGTTATCTTGGCCGGAGACAGTGCACGCTGTATATATAACTGTATGTTGTTTGTAAAGTTGATAACGTCAATGTTCTCGTTCTTCAACTCACGAACGATGCCATGTATACGTGATCCTTTCATACCTACGCAAGCACCCACCGGATCGATACGGTCATCATAAGATTCTACCGCAACTTTCGCACGTTCGCCCGGTTCGCGTACGATCTTTTTAATCGTGATCAAACCGTCAAATATCTCCGGAACCTCCATCTCGAACAAACGCTGTAAAAACTCAGGCGCTGTACGCGAGATAATGATCTTAGGATTAGCGTTCAGCATGTCTACCTTGCTAACCACAGCACGTACACTGTCTCCTTTTTTGAAGTAGTCGGCAGGTATTTGCTCTGTTTTTGGCAATAAAAGCTCGTTGCCTTCATCGTCAAGCACCAGGGTTTCTTTTTTCCAAACCTGGTAAACCTCGCCGGTAACAATCTCGCCAACGCGGTCTTTATACTTTTTAAATATTTCGTCTTTTTCCAGTTCCAGAATTTTAGAAACCAGCGTTTGGCGTGCAGCTAAAATTGCACGGCGGCCAAAGCTTTCTAAAGTGATCTGCTCCACGTAGTCGTCGCCAACTTCCAGGTCAGGGTCTATTTTATGTGCTTCAGCAAGTTCAATTTCCAGATCGTCGTCCTCGCTAAAACCGTCTTCCATAACGGTGCGTGTACGCCAAATTTCAAGGTCACCATTATCGGTATTTACGATAACGTCGCAATTTTCATCAGTACCGTATTTTTTCCTGATCATGCTCCTGAAAACGTCTTCAAGCACACTCATCATGGTCGGGCGATCGATATTCTTAAAATCTTTAAACTCCTGGAAGGAATCGATCAAATTAATATTGCTCATTTTCTTACTTAAATGATATTAAAACTTTTGTTTCTGATATATTTTCTGTGGGAATTACGCTTTCAACAACTTCTGCTTTCTTCCCTTTTTGCTTTATAGTTTCGTCAATCGTTATCGTTCCGCTGCCGGCAGCTTTAAGTATGCCTTCACGCTTGGTTCCGTCTGCCATTTTAATACCGAGGTTACGGCCAATGTTCTTTGTGTATTGGCGCTCCAGCGTAAGCGGAGTATCAATGCCCGGTGATGATACCTCCAGGTTGTAGGCGGTCTCTATCACGTTCTCTTCCTCCAGATGAAACCCTACGTGCCTGCTTATGGCTACACAATCATCTATACCAATGCCGTTGTCGCCATCAACCAGAATCATCAGCTTGCCGTTGGAATGCATTTTAACATCCACCAAAAACAGGTTGGGTTTGTCGGCTATCTTTTCCTCTACCAGCTCGGTTACCCTTTTCTCGATATTCATAAACTCCCGGTCGGTTTATTTTGAACGATAAAATAAAAGAGGGGACAAATCGCCCCCTCTTTTTAAATTCGGATACAAATATACAAATTATTTTTTATTGCAAATGTTATTGCTTAAAAATCAAATCGGTAAACTGCTGTTTGCCCACCTGTTTAGCACCGCTAATGTAATCCGAAGAGCGCTTGCCGGCATTATACCTGTACCATCGTACAAAATACGCCTGTCCTTTTACAAAAGGGGTATCTGGCGTAAAAACTACAACACTGTCTGCAACAACATATTTGCCGGGCTGCGCGTTCTGGTAAGCCTTCAGATCTGTATCGGCAGGCATTTTATAAACCGGTACAAGGCTTTGCCAAACCTGCGCGGACGAGTCATGCGCCAGTTCACTTACTACCTCGCTGCTTAGACCGGTAAATTGCACAGACTGTTTATTATTAGTTAAGGCGATGTGCACGATGTTAGACTCAGCGCGTTGCTTTGTGCACGCCGACAAAGCAAGGCCTATTACTATCAGTAAACCTGCCGTTCTTACCATAGCCTTACTTGCCCTTAAGTGTTTCTTCAAACAGTTTGTATATGCGCTTGTACTCGTCTGTCCAGCTGCTGGGCTGCACAAAGCCGTGGTCCTCTACCGGGTACGATGCGAGTTCCCAATTCTCTTTATGCAGTTCAATCAACTTTTGTGTCAGTCTTATAATATCCTGGTAGTTTACGTTCTGGTCTACCATGCCATGCAGCATCAGCAGGCGGCCCTTTAAGCCGTTTGCAAAATAGATAGGCGAGCTTTGCCTGTAAGCAATCTCATCTTCAAACGGTTCGTTAAGGATGTTTGACGTATAACCATGGTTGTAGTGCGCCCAATCAGTTACAGAGCGTATTGCACCCCCGGATGCAAATACATCCGGCTGGGTAAACAGCGCCATCAGCGTGATAAAACCGCCGTAAGAGCCACCGTACAGTCCCACGTGTTTAGGGTTAACGCCGTATTTATCCACCAGGTACTTTACGCCGTCCACCTGGTCGGTAAGGTCCCTGCCCCCCATGTGCCGGTAAATACCGGTACGAATGTCGCGCCCGTAGCCAGAGCTGGCGGTATAATCAATATCCATAACCGTATAGCCGTTATCCACCAGCATGTTATTAAACATATACTCGCGGAAGTAGCTGCTCCACCAGTAGTGCGCGTTTTGCAGGTAGCCTGCCCCGTGCACAAAAACCACGGCGGGCTTTGCAGGGTCGGGGTTTTTAGGGGCATATACCCGGGCATAAATATCGCTTCCGTAACGGTTCTTAAAGCTGATCACCTCCGGTTCGCGCCAAGGGTAGCTTTTGAACTCCGCACTTACCGAATTGGTTACCTGTACCGCCTTTGCACCGGGCTTGTTTGGCTGCAGGTAAAGCTCCCAGGGTTTGTTAGAGTAGGAGTAGCGTATAGCCAGCCACTTTTCGTCAGGCGAAAGATCAATCTCGTTGCCGCCCTTCATAGTGGTTAGTTTTGCGGGTGCACCGCCGCCAGCCGGGATCTTATAAAAAGCTGTAGCGCCAGGGTGCTCTATATTGGCGGTGAAGTAGAATGTTTTCTTGTCGTTTGATAAACGCAGTGTTTGCACTTCCCACTTGCCGGAGGTAAGCTGTTTTTTGTTGCCGCTTACCACATCTGCAACATACAGGTGCGAGTAGCCGCTGGCTTCGCTCTGGTAATAAAAGTGGGTATTGTCTAACCAGCCTAATGTACCGTCTGCAAAAAACCCGCCCGTACCAGGGCCACCTATCCATGCTTCGTCCCGCTGGCGGTCCAGCAGGCTTAGCTTACCGGTTGCAGCATCCAGCTTCATGATCCAGCGGTCTTTATTATCCTGCGATTCCACTATAACAACGGCATACTTGCTGTTATCGCTCCAGATCACAGCGCTGATATCCACTTTGCGGTCGGCATTTGCTTTTTTACGTTCTTCCAGTTGTTTAGGGTAATCTTTCAGGTAGTCAGGCAAGTCCTTTATGCCTGGGATCTCTTTTGTGCTGATGGCGTAAACGGTATCACGCTCCCGGTCGAAAATGTAGCTTACCGATGTGGACTGTGGCGCTCCTACCTTTGTACGGTTGGGTATATCTTCGGTAAAGCCTGATGCAGTCACATAGTTGGGCACAATGGCATTCTTGGCACCTTCGGCAGGTTGTACAAGCCGGTAAGTGACATACCGCTCATCCGGACTTATCTGTACCGAACCAACGCGCTTGTCGCCAAAGGCGAGTTCTTTTAACTTGCTCCCGGCCAATTCTTTCCGTTCAGCAGAATCAAGCTTGCGGTCCTTTTCTTCTACCTTTATAATATCAAACAGTTCCAGCTGCTGCTTTTTAAGCCACTTTTCCTGAGCGTTATCTCCACCCTTTTTACCATTTGACGAAGCTGCCTTTACAAAATTGGTCAGCTGCACCAGTTCGCCTTTGGCAAAACTTAGCTTATAAAGGTTGTTGTCTTTTGAGTAGATCACCGCGCTTTCGTCACCGGTAAAAACAGGATTGCTCTCCCTGTCAGATGTGTAAGTTAGCTGGATTGTTTTGCCTGATGGGACGCTGATCAGGAAGATATCTCCGTTTTGCTCGTATATCTTTTTAGTGTGATTTTTATTCCAGCGGCCATTTTCGGGCGGCAGGCTTTTGTGTTCGTTTACACTAACCAGCTGTGGCTTTAAGTTACCTGTGGTTATCGCATACAGGTCGTCGCGTTCGGCATTGGTGGGGTTCCATGAAAAGTATACCTTGCGGCTGTCGTCGCTCCAGCGGATGTTTGATGGTGAGGTGCCTATCCATTTAGGGTCGCGCATTATCTTCTCTATAGTAAGCGGACCAAGGTTTTGCGCTACGGAAATAGCACAGGAGAATAAAAGCGGCAGGAATAAAAGTTTCTTCATTTAATCAAGCATAAATACGCCGCAATTTAGCAGTTTAGCAGATAATCTTACCGGGATAAGCTTATTGTTACAATATGGAGCTCAAAGATGGCAAAGTGGCATTAAGACGCCTGCGGTTAGATGATGCAGCAACACTTCAGAAGCATGCTGACGACGAGGGTGTGTCTGCCTTTTTATATGACAGATTCCCTTATCCTTACACCATCGCCGATGCCGAGTTTTTCATTAACCTAAAGATGAATGAGGACCCTCAAACTGTTTACGCCATAGACATTGAGGGTGAATTTGCCGGGATGATAGGGCTGGACCTAAGGCAAGATGTACATTGCAGAACACCACTGATCGGCTATTGGCTTGGCCGCACTTACTGGGGTAAAGGCATTGCTACCACTGCCGTAAAATTGCTCACCAGCTATGCTTTCAACCAGTTAAATATGATATGCATACAAGCATTTGTGTTTAGTGAAAACCCTGCTTCGATGCGGGTACTCGAAAAAGCAGGATATCAAAAACAAGGCATCCTAAAGGGCTCCGTAATCAAACGCTGCAAGATTATGGACGAGCATGTATACGCGGCTTATCCCAAAAATCAATAGATCTTTTTGTAAAACTCCTTTACAGCACCGGCCGGATCTAACGACAGATTCACCGCCGCGGATACTGCTATACCGTAAATACCCGTTTGCAGTAGCGGCTCTACATCTTTTAGCTGTACACCACCGACTGCTATCACCGGCACGTCAATGTTCAGCTTTTCCAGCTCGCGGTAGCCGTTGTAGCCCAGCAGTGGTTTGTTGTTAGGCTTGGTATCGGTATGCGCAAAAGGGCCATAACCACAATAATCTACTACGCTGCTATCCTGTACACGCTGCAATAAAGCTGGATTGGTAGCCGAAGCGCCAAGGGTTTTGTCGTCCCCAATCGCTTGGCGTATTGCTCCAAAATCAGCATCAAAGTTTTCTATATGTACACCTTGGGCATCAACTTTATCCAGTAAGTGGTAGTGATTTGTAAGTATAAGTGTAGCACCCCAGTCGTCGCAAATAGCTGCTATCTCGTTTATTTCAGGAATGAGCTCTTCGTCAGTTTTAGACATGCAACGGTATTGCACCCAGTTAGCTCCTGCTTCGCAGGCTATACGGGCTTGCTCAACGTGGTTGCGATTTGGAAGATCCTGTGTGAGATAGTGGAATTTAGAGATATATTTTTTCATGGGTAAATAATTAGCCATCTGCGGCTTGGCAAAGTTAATCGCGCCGGGCAATTAATCCTTCTTTCGCGATAAAACTAGTTGGTAAATTTTGCGTTAAATTAGCACCTATATACCCGTTAACACCGTCGCCAAAAATGAGAAAAGTATACCTGCTGATATTGAGCTTCTTCACACTTGCCGCATCTGCACAAAATATAGACCGCAGTAAATTCATCAAAGACAGCCTTGATAATTATGTTAACCGCGCGCTCACCAACTGGCGCATTCCGGGTGCTGCGGTGTGCATTGTAAAAGATGGCAAAATTGTATTCATGAAAGGCTACGGCACAAAAGAGCTGGGAATAATGAACAAGGTGGACGAGAACACGCTGTTCATGATAGGCAGCAATACCAAAGCCTTCACTGCCACTGCCCTGGCCATGCTGCAGGCAGATAAAAAGCTTTCTTTAGATGATAAAGTAACCAAATACATACCTGAATTTAAGCTGGATAACAAGCCTGCGGCGGAGCTGGCTATTATAAAGGACCTGCTTTCTCACCGGCTTGGATTTAGAACCTTCCAGGGCGACTTTACTTTTTACAATTCTAACCTTACCCGGCACGAGGTAATAGATAAGTTGGGGCAAATGAAAGCTACCTACCCCTTCCGAACTACCTGGGGGTACACCAACTCAGCATTTTTAACTGCCGGAGAGATCATCCCCAGGGTAACGGGTAAACAGTGGGAGGCCTACTTAAAAGAGAACATCTTTGCTCCTCTGGGTATGACCAACACCCTTGCTTTAAGCGCAGACATGCCAAAGGCGCTGAACAAAACCGTTCCTCATACTTTGGTTGACGGCCGGCTAATGGCTATTCCTTATGCCAACCTCGATGGACTGGCGCCTGCTGGATCTATCAGCTCGTCTGCCGCTGATATGGGCAAGTGGGTAATGGCACTGCTTAATGATGGCAAAGTGGGCAACAGGCAAGTAATACCTGCAGCAGCCATACAGGCCACCCGCCAACCGCAGGATATAGTGGGAAGTACCAGGCACTTAAACGGCGAGACCAACTATGTGCTTTATGGATTGGGCTGGATGATACAAGACTACAGCAATCACCGGCTTGTGATGCATGATGGTGGCGTAAACGGCTACGTTACATCCGTTACCGTTGTGCCGCAGGATAAGCTTGGTATAGTTATCCTAACCAATACCGACAAGAATGCTTTTTTTGATGCGCTGCGCTGGGAAATAATGGATGCGTACTTTAAACAGCGCTTCCGCAATTATAGTGAAGTTTACCTGGCACAAAGTAAGGCAGAAACAGCGGCGGGATTTGAAGCTAACCGTAAACTGCGTGATACCGTTGCTATGATGCGGAAACCACAGCTTTCCATGGAAAAATACACCGGCAAATACAGCAACGAGCTATACGGCAATATGGAAGTGATACAAGGTGAAAACAACACACTTGAAATGCGCTTTGAACATCATCAAAAAATGTTTGCCAAATTACAGCCACTCGGCGGCAACCGCTTCTATGTAACTTTTAGTGATCCAACTTTCGGTAAAGCGATATTTCCGTTCTTTGTTCAGGATAACAAAGTTACAGGTGTTAGGGTAAAGGTGGCCGACTTTGTGGAGTACAACCCTTATGATTTTAGAAAAGTGAATTAGAGCGCTCTGTTTAACCTGATAGCTTTAGATTGTTATACCAGAATGCCCTGGATCAACCAGTCGATCCTATGAATCGTTTAAATAAGCTTTGCTATCCCTTTGGCTTACCATATTTTTTTACCTGTTGATCAATAATCACCGGCGTTAACGAGTGAAGGTAAGCTAGCATCTTTGGCAGGTACTGTTTAAAGTTATGATAGCGTTGCCGATTGGCTTCATACTTCTTCGCCTGAGTTTCAAGTAGTGGCAAAAGCACGCATTTATATTCACCAATATGAACTCTCCTCAGGCGTTTTACTTCCTTGCTATTGCCCATTGCAACGGCAGTCCTTATTTCTCCAAGCCGCACTAAATGCTCCACTACACATATGTACCAGTTATTGATGTAGTGCGGTGCTAATGATTTTTGGAGTGCGACCGTAAACAAGGCAGAGTCCTTTTTGATCTGATCAGCAAACTTCTCAGCCTCCGGGTTTACGAATGTATGTCCAATCTCATGTTTGGTTAGCAGGTGAGTGACCTCCGGATTATCAAATCCGAATTTTTTATAGGAATGCAAACTGTTTTGCAGCAGAAGCACCCGGTGCGAACTCATCACTATTGACGGTATAAAACCCTGCGGCGAAACAATACGCGGACTGATACCGCGATAATTATCTACGCCGGCTGTAATTGGCATAGAAGGAACCACAAAAATCTTATAAGCAGGAAACTTCTTACCATACCACTTTTCCAATGCCGGAAATGATGCCACATCGACATCTTTCGTCACCTCAGCTATTGTTCCTTGATAGAATGCCTTGTTTTGTTCAAGAAACAAAGCAACATTGGCTTGGTAGTAAAACTTTCTTAGGCTTTCGGTAAGTTCAGCAAGCACCTGGATCATCTCCGGATGGTTACCATTACCATCAACCAGTGATGAGTTATAAAGCGGGCCTGTAGCGGGAAACTCTTTCTGATTAACAAGGTAGTCCATTATAGGCGCGTTGTCCTGGTAAGTATCCTTAACTTGTTTGATCAATTGAGCTATCCGCAAAACGGTCGAATTATTCGCATGGTTCTTGAATTGTAAATACCCATAGTAAACTATTGGCTGGTGTGCATAGTTCCAATCTTTATGGTCAAACACAAAATCATTAATGTGTTCTACTGCAAGCTTTTCCGCGAAAAAATAAGTTTCGAGGTTAACGTTATAAGTAACGGTTACTTTAGAGCGGAGGTGATTATTGGTTTGTGCCCAGCAACATTTTACCAACAACATAAGCATCAACAGACCTTTCATTTACTTTTTGTTATAAATTTAGGTCCAACCAATTCAGGTACAATGTATAATATTGCTATTTTTTATCGCACAGGCGTTTACTCCGAAAAACTTTTTTAAAGCAGTATTCAGATGGGTACTGTCGTAGAACCCGGTGGCAAATGCAGCATCTTTTACAGGCGCTCCATTTAGCAGCAAACTCTTGGCTGCCTTTAACCTGCTTATTGTTACATAGGCCTGAGGTGTAATGCCTTTTGCAGCTTTAAACCTCCTGATAAAATGATACTTACTCATGCAAAAACTGCGGGCTAGCCAATCTAAGGTTACTTTTTCAAAACCTGCTTCAGATATCATTTCATCAATACGTGTAAATACATCTATACTTTGTTCGCCAGGACCAGTTGAATATTTCGCCAGATTTTTGATTATCCCATCAAGGTGTGCATTGCAGATAACACTACCATCGAATAAAGCATTAATAGCGTCAGCAATAAATTGGTCTTCTATAACTCTTTCAAGTTTATTTACAGCCTTTCCTTTATTAAAATATTTTAGTACTTCCGGATTTACGTAAAGCGTTTTGTAGCTGTAACCACTCTCATCTAATGAGAAGTTTTTATGCGCCTCATTAGCCTGAGTAATAGAAATGGAGCCACTGGTGGCATAATAGCTTGATTGCCGGGTTTGCAGCACCTCCGTTCCATCGGTGATAACAGAAACGCAGTAGTAATCGTGCATATGAAAGGGGAAATAATCGACTTCATTTGCCGACATAAACATCTCTGTATTATCAAGAGAGCTACTTCTAAGGTACTTGAAAAACGCCATCGTGCTTTATCTTTAACGCCCGCCAGGTATTATTTTCCTTTACTTATCGCCATATAATCCAGCGTCAAATTACACAGCGCTTTAATACCGAGGGTAAATCCGCTTTCATCTATGTAAAAGTCCGGCGTGTGGTGAGACGGGGCGGTTAGCCTATTACCATTTTTAGGCATTCCCCCTAGAAAGAAAAATATGCCCGGAACCTTTTGCTGAAAAAAGCTAAAATCTTCCGCTCCGGTTACCGGTGGTACCAGCAGCACGTTGTTTGCACCTGCTGTGGCCTGTAGTGTAGGTAGCATTTTTTGGGTAAGAGCAACATCATTAAAAGTAACCGGGTATTGGTTGCTATAGGGTATTTGTACCTCGGCAGTTGCACCATAAGCCTCTGCGGTTTTGATGGCAATACGCCGCACATTCTCAGTAAGCAGCTTGTGGTCGCCCTCTGTAAAATAACGTAGCGTGCCGTCCATCTGCACACTTTCGGGGATGATATTAAAGCGAGTACCACCCTTTATCGCCCCTACAGTTACTACCGCCGGGTTCTCCGTAACATTAACATTGCGGCTTACAATGCTTTGCAAACTGTTTATGATCTGTGCTGAAACAACTACCGGGTCAACACTGCTCCATGGGTAGGCGCCATGTGCTGAGCGGCCTTTTACTGTAATGCGCATATCGCTTACCCCTGCCATGGTTCCACCCGGCCGGTAAGTGATCTTACCTACTTCTGTCTGAGAGTTGATGTGCAAACCAAATACCACATCCACTTTAGGGTTCTGCATTACGCCTTCAGCCACCATTTCCTCTGCACCACCTTTTTCGCCAGCCGGAGCACCTTCTTCTGCAGGCTGGAAAATAAACTTCACTGTTCCGTGTAAATCGCCCTTCATATCAGACAGCACTTTGGCTACGCCCATTAATATTGCCATGTGTGAGTCGTGCCCGCAGGCATGCATAACGCCTACCTGCTGCCCATTGTACTCGGTAGTTACGGTTGATTTAAAAGGTAAATTATTACGTTCTGTTACAGGCAGGCCATCCATATCTGCCCGCAAAGCAACAACCGGCCCCGGCTTTGCACCTTTTAATATCCCAACAACTCCGGTGGTGGCTATGCCGGTTTTCACTTCCATGCCCAGCGAGGTTAAATATTTAGAAATAATGCCGGATGTGCGTACCTCGCGGTTACCCAATTCAGGGTGCTCATGAAAGTCACGCCGCCAGGACACAATTTGAGTTTGCATGGCATCAGCTTTTGTTGCAACAGCTTTTAGATATTGGGAGGTTTGTGCGTTAGCATAAAGAACCGATAAGGAAAGTAACAAAGTATACCGCTTTTTCATATTGAGGGATTTGGCAGCTTAAGTTATGCTAAATGTGTTGAAATTTCATCAGCCTTGCACAAACCCTGAATAACAAAAAAGCGACGGTTAGGTGCCGTCGCTTTCAGTTATGTTGTTATAGAGTCTATTTAAAACTTAACAGGTCGATAGTAAATATCAGATTAGCATTACCTGGAATTTTACCTGATCCATTTGGACCATAAGCCAAACCGGATGGAATGATAAGTAATATACGGCCGCCAGATTTTACATGTGGCACGCCATACTGCCATCCTTTAATTAGAGATGTTAGCGCATATGTAATATTGCCACTCTCAAACTGCGTACCATCCAATAGTTTACCAACGTAATTAACTGTAACAGTAGAACTCAATGTTGGATTTGTACCATTACCCTCAGTAAGCACCTGGTAATATACACCGGATGGATCTTTAGTTGCATTGATGCTGGGGTTAGCAGCCAGGTAAGTTTGAATAGCAGCATCATCAATGGCAGCTTGCTCGCTGGCGCTAATAGTCTTGTCTTTCTTGCAGGCAGATAAGCCAACAATTACGAAACTCAGAATTAATAAAACTTTCTTCATATCTGTGGTAACGGGAAAACTGCGGCTTACGATACAGTTGTTTTTATTTTTAATTCGTTCATCTGTGCTTCGGCGATAGTGGATGGCGAGTCTATCATTACATCACGGCCGGAATTATTTTTCGGGAAGGCGATCACATCGCGGATTGAATCCAATCCGGCAAAGATAGAGGCGAGCCTGTCAAAACCGAATGCAATGCCACCATGCGGAGGTGCGCCAAACTCAAAAGCATCCATCAAAAAGCCAAATTGCTTCTGTGCTTCTTCTGCAGAAAAGCCCAGGTGTTTAAACATAAGCGATTGCAAACCACGGTCGTGGATACGGATAGAACCACCACCTATTTCGGTACCGTTGATTACAAGGTCATAAGCGTTGGCGCGTACATCACCAGGGGCAGTGTCTAGTAAGGCGATATCTTCCGGCTTTGGCGAAGTGAACGGGTGGTGCATGGCATGGTAACGGCCGGATTCTTCGTCCCATTCCAGCAACGGGAAATCTACTACCCAAAGCGGCGAGAACTTATTTTTGTTGCGTAAGCCCAAACGGCCGCCTATTTCCAGGCGCAGCTCGTTCATTTGCTTGCGTACTTTGTCGGTTTGGCCGGCAAGCACCACGATAAGGTCACCCTTTTCGGTTTCTAAAGCAGCCGACCATTTGGCCAGCTCTTCTTCATTATAAAACTTATCTACAGATGATTTAATGGTCCCATCCTCATTGTGACGGGCGTAGATCAAACCTGTTGCACCTATTTGCGGGCGCTTCAGCCATTCGGTCAATTCATCTATTTGCTTGCGGGTGTAGTTTGCGCAACCTTTAGCATTAATGGCTACTACCAGTTCGGCATTATCAAAAACACCAAAACCCTTGCCTTTTACAACGTCAGTCAGTTCAACAAACTGCATCCCGAAACGAGTGTCGGGCTTGTCGGAACCGTACAGGCGCATAGCGTCTGCGTACTGCATACGTGGAAAATCTTCAAACTCCACACCCTTTACATGGCGGAACAAATGACGGGTTAACCCTTCAAAAATGTTCAGGATATCTTCCTGCGTGATGAACGACATCTCGCAGTCTATCTGGGTAAACTCCGGCTGGCGGTCTGCGCGCAGGTCTTCGTCCCTAAAACATTTAACGATCTGAAAGTAACGGTCAAACCCGCTTACCATCAGCAACTGCTTAAAGGTTTGCGGCGATTGCGGCAGCGCGTAAAACTCACCCGGGTTCATGCGGCTGGGCACCACAAAGTCGCGCGCGCCTTCCGGTGTAGATTTGATAAGCACCGGAGTTTCTACCTCTATAAAGTCAAGTTCAGACAAGTAACGGCGTATCTCCTGTGCCATTTTATGGCGAAGCACCAGATTGTTACGTATAGGGTTGCGGCGCAGGTCCAGATAGCGGTATTTAGCACGGAGTTCCTCACCACCATCAGTTTCGTCCTCTATCAGGAAAGGTGGGATCTTTGCAGCGTTAAGCACCTCAAGTTCGGTTACCAGTATCTCAATTTCGCCGGTGGGTATTTTTAAGTTCTTGTTGGTACGCTCAAGCACCTTACCGGTAACTTTTATCACAAACTCGCGGCCTAGGCCACGGCTGGTTTCACGCAGCTGCGCGTTACTATCGGTATTAAATATCAACTGGGTTAAACCATAACGGTCGCGCACATCAATAAAGGTGGTGCCGCCCAGGTCCCGCGATTTTTGCACCCATCCGCAGAGGGTTACCGTCTCGCCTAAATTGCTGATATTTAATTGTCCGCAAGTGTGTGTACGTAGCATAGTTTCCTTGTTAAAAAGTCTGCAAAAGTAGGTTTTTAGTCGGGAAGTCCGCAAGTCAGCGCGGCGGAAAGTGTGTTTAAAACACTTATTACCTTTAAAAATCTCAGCTATTTAATGAGTTTTAGCCTTTCGGTACTAAAAAAATATATCTTTGCCGCATAATTCTCAAGGGGTGCCTTGCTTTGAGCAATCAAACTGAAAGACAGGCTGAGATCAAACCCATACCCCCCATCCCCCTGAAAGGGAGCTATAATACTTAAGTCGACTAAGTAAGTAGCTCCGCTAACACAGGGCCGGGGAGTGACACCTGATCCGGGTAATGCCGGCGTAGGGAGAGGTAACAAGTTAAGTGTACTGCCGTTTTATCCCGGCGAGCAGATGGTTTAACTCATTTATTGTTCAAACATTTTGAAAAACTTTTTTGCGGCGCTTATCGCCCTGCTGCTGCCTGTACTGGCATCGGCTCAACTTTCCATCAGCGGAAAGGTTACTAGTCAAACCGGCGAGGCACTGCCGGGCGCAACCATCAGCTTAAAACAAACCGCTTCGTCCACCGTAACAGATGCGGCGGGCAAGTATCAGTTCAACAATCTTACTACCGGCACTTACACCATTGAAGCCAGCTATGTAGGGTACACTATCAACAGCAAATCTGTTGTTTTAAAAGGTAGTCAAACCATCAACTTCATACTTAGCGCTAATGCAACAAGTATTGAAGAAGTTACGGTTACCGCAACGAGGGCGGGCAAAAATTCGCCCACCGCTTTTACAAACGTAAGCAGGCAGGAGCTGCAAAAGCGCAATTTCGGGCAGGATCTTCCGTACCTGCTCAACCAAACCCCATCGGTAGTTACTACTTCTGATGCCGGCGCAGGTGTGGGTTATACCGGTATCCGCATCCGTGGCAGCGATGCTACAAGGGTGAATGTAACCATTAACGGTATCCCCTATAACGACTCTGAGAGCCAGGGCTCTTACTTTGTTGACCTGCCGGATATTGCATCCTCTATCAACAACATCCAGGTGCAGCGTGGTGTAGGTACATCTACCAACGGCGCAGGTGCATTTGGTGGCAGTATAAACATTCAGACCACAACACGCAGGGATACCGGTTATGCAGATATCAGCACATCGGCAGGTTCGTTCGGTACTGTTAAAAACACTGTAAACCTGGGAACCGGCTTGCTTGGTGGTCATTTTAGTGTTGATGGCCGTTTATCACGCATTCGCAGCGACGGCTATATAGACAGGGCCTCGTCAAATTTGAAGTCATTCTTCGTAAGCGGTGCTTATTATGGTAAAACCAGCACGTTGCGGGCTAACGTATTCTCGGGCTACGAACGTACTTACCAGGCCTGGAACGGTGTGCCGGATTATATTATTGGCGATAACACCGTCCCCAACAACCGCACATATAACGAATTGGGGCTGATGCCAAACGGGCAGTATTACAAAGACCAGGTAGATGATTATACACAGAACCATTACCAATTACTGTATGATCAAAAGCTGAGTGATAAACTATCATTCAGCGGCGCATTGCACTATACCAAAGGTAAAGGCTATTACGAGGAATATAAAACAGGCGCAAAAGTAGCGGACTATGGCTTAACTCCTGTAATTATCGGCGGAGATACAATAGTCAGGACCGACCTTGCGCGTCGCCGCTGGTTGGATAATGACTTTTATGGCGTTACTTATGCCCTTAAGTACGTGCCAACTGATGCACTTAATTTAACGTTGGGCGGCGCGTACAATCGTTACACAGGCGCGCACTTTGGTAATATTATATATACCGCGCAAAGCGCAGGTATTACACCAAATTACGAGTACTACCGCGACGATGCCAAAAAGAACGACTTCAACATTTTCACCCGTGGTGAATTTAAAGCGGGTGATGTTACCTTATACGGTGACTTGCAGTACCGCAGGGTAGCTTATTCTTTCTTTGGCCTTGACCAGAACTTAAACAATGCACAACAGGAGGCAACACTTAACTTTTTTAACCCTAAAGTTGGTTTAACTTACCAGTTTAATGACGACAATAACATTTATGCTTCATTTGCTGTAGGCCACCACGAACCTAACCGTGACGACTACGTTAACTCCACGCCGCTAACACGCCCCAAAGCAGAAAGCCTGAAAGACTTTGAAGCAGGCTACCGTACTACAAGTGAGGTTTTCAAAGGTGGCATTAACCTGTTTTACATGTTGTACAGTAACCAGCTAATATTAACAGGTGCTTTAAACGATGTAGGCGAGCCAATACGGCAAAATGTTAAGGATAGCTACCGCGCCGGTATCGAGCTTGATGGCCGCGTAAAAATTACCGACAACTTTAGCTGGGCGGCTAATGCAACCATCAGCACCAATAAAATTAAAAATTACGGCCAGTTCTTTTCAAACTACGATGATAACACGCTGGTAGGGCAAACATTTAAGAAAACTGATATTGCTTTCTCGCCGTCGTTTACCGGTTATAGTGAATTAAGTTATGCTCCATTCAAAGGCAGCGAGATCGCTTTTGTAAGCAAATACGTGGGCAGCCAGTATTTAGATAATACTATGAACACCAACCCTGCTGGTTTCCCGGTGACCGGTGATAACCGCTTTATAACCGACCGAAAGCTAAACAGCTATTTTGTAAATGATGTACGGCTACGCTACAATTTCAGCGTACACTGTATCAAGAATATCGGGTTAGGCTTGCTGGTTAGCAACGTATTCAGCAAAAAGTACGAGGCAAATGGCGCAACCTACCCGGATATTGAAGGTGGACAGGTAGTTAATTACAACTACTACTTTCCGCAGGCAACACGAAACTTCCTGGCTTCTGTAACCTTAAGTTTCTGATCAGATACAACAACCTACAAAGGCAGCTTATTTACAGATAAGCTGCCTTTTGTTGTTTAAAGATGAATGGATTACAAGTTGTGGTACGATAACGACTGTCAAGTTTTGCCAAATAATTATTTAAACCGCGGTTTCGTTTAATTTTTTTTATTTTTATTGACGAAATATTTTGTTAAACGCACCCTTGTTGCAATATATGTTCATTATCTACTGGTACTATTTACACTTATGAAAATGATGTCTAGCGCTGATTTAAATACGAAAGGATTAAAAAAATGGAGCAGCCGTGCAGGGGCTTTAACCCTTATTGCCGTTTTACTACTTGCAGCTGGTTGTAAAAAAGCAGGTGAGCCAATTATAAAAAATGAAGGCACTGGTGGTATACCAGCAACTGCAAATCTTGATAAGATAGTAGCGTTTAAAAATTTTAAGAAAACACCATCTATAGGTTATGACCTTGTTGCAATCGGCGACTCTTATATTCAAGGTGATTACTACACCCTAAACTTAAAAGGCAAATTGATTAATAGCGGCCTTTCAGACGGTGGCCCGGGTTATTGCAGTTTCGGCCGTTTCGATGAAAACGACTCTAACTCTATTGACAGTTCTATCGACCCATCTCAACTAACGTTTACTTACAGCGCAATGCAGTGGGCACTTAATCAGGCAGATGCAATTGGCCCATGCGGAGATGTAAAAAGCAATATCGACAATGCTCCTATCAATGTTGTTTCTACTATCCCTCTTAATACAATTACCATCATCTATGAGCAACACCCGGGTGCAGGAAGTTTCCGGTACAGGGTAAATGGAGGGGACTGGACAACCATGAGTGCCGAAGCAGCAAATAGTACCATAGCAAATGTTATTGTAAATACATCAGCAGCCGGGTCTGTTATTAACCTTGATATTGAGTCGCTTAAAGCAGGGCAGCGTTTTTGCGGCGTAGTGGGTAGAAAAAGCGGAAATTTAACAGTTCACAAGGCGGGTATGTCTGGTGGAATTTCCGTGTTTTTTGCTCAGAATGATCAGTGGAGAGACGCGGTAAAGGTGTTAAATCCAAAGGGAGTGATCATAAGTTTTGGCACAAACGAAATGGAACTGGGTATTGAACCGGAAAACTTGCGGGTGAATGTACAATACATAATAAACAGAGTGAGAGAAGCTCATCCTAATTGTGATATATTATTAATGTGCCCGCCGGAAACAAAGTACGAAAAGCTGGAACCGAAAGCTTACAAGATTGCCGATTATGGTGCCGCACTATACCAACTTGCTTTAGAAAACAATACCGCATTTGTAAACCTTGCCGCTGTGTTCCCTCATTTCAGCCAGGCATCTATCGATCAGGGCTACATGAATCCTGATGGCAAGCACCCGGGAGAAAAGGGCGGAGAGTTGATAGCTAAAACCTTGTACGACGCATTTAATAAATAACATAAACTCAATTCCATAATAAAGGCTGCCCACATACGGCAGCCTTTATCTTTTAACCGAGGGGCTGTTTTCTACTAAACGGTTATATAACATAAATATCACATTGGATGTAAAACGCATTACCCATATTTGCGTTTTGTTAACATTTACCCAATGAAAGTTAAGTATCTTCTCTTAGCCGCGCTATTGTATTCAGCCGGTAGTTTCGCACAAAACAAAAAAACATCTACAGTAATCCAAACTGCTTTACCAAGGCCCAAACTGGTGGTTGGGATAGTTGTAGACCAGATGCGATGGGATTACTTGTACCGATATTATGACCGCTACCAGGCGGGTGGTTTTAAGCGCATGCTTAATGAGGGATTTACATGTGAGAATACCCTTATACCCTATATACCAACAGTAACAGCTATTGGTCATAGCTCTATTTATACCGGCTCGGTTCCTGCTATTCATGGCATTGCCGGTAACGACTTTATTGTACAGGCTACCGGAAGATCAATGTACTGCACTGAAGATACTACGGTTAGTACAGTGGGCAGCACCTCAGTGGCGGGCAAAATGTCTCCAAAAAATTTGCAGGCCAGCACCATTACAGACGAGTTGAAGCTTGCCACTAACTTTCGCTCTAAAGTTATCGGTATAGCGTTGAAAGACCGTGGCGGCATACTGCCAGCAGGGCATGCAGCAAACGCTGCCTACTGGTTTGACGATGCAAGCGGCAACTGGATAACAAGCACGTTCTACATGAACGCGCTTCCGGCATGGGTAAAAACCTTTAATGCGGGCAAGCCTGCAGAAAAGTACCTAAAGCAGGACTGGAACACACTGTACCCTGTAAACACCTATTTACAAAGCGCCGCAGACAACAGCCCTAAATACGAAGGCAAATTTGCAGGAGCCGAAACGCCTACCTTCCCAATAAAAACTTCGGAGTTATATAAAGGCCGCGTGGGCATGATCCGCAATACACCGTATGGCAACTCCATGACTCTGGACCTTGCCCGCGCTGCGGTAGATAACGAGAAAATGGGACAGAACACGGTAACAGACTTCCTGGCGGTGAGCCTGTCGTCTACCGATTATATTGGCCACCAGTTTGGGCCTAACTCAATAGAGGTTGAAGACACTTACCTTCGCCTGGATAAAGACCTGGCTGCATTTTTTACTTTTCTGGATGGCAAGCTCGGTAAAGGTAACTACAGTGTATTCCTGAGTGCTGACCACGGAGCTGCACACAATCCTAATTTCCTTATTGACCACAACATTCCTGCAGGGTACTGGGACGAAAGTGCTGCATTAACAAAGCTTAACACAGCCCTGGAAGACAAATACAAAACAAAGGGACTTGTACGATCACTATCTAATTATCAGGTAAACTTAAACTACACCTCGCTTGAAAAGGAAAAGATCAGCGAAGAAGGTGTTAAGGCAGATTGTATCCAGTTATTGCAAAAACAGGCTGGTGTTGCTTACGTAGTAGATATGCAGCGGGCCCAAACCGCTAACATTCCGGCAGATTTACGTACACGTATTATAAACGGCTACAATGCCGAGCGCAGCGGGACTGTACAAATAGTGCTGAAACCAGGTTGGTATGGCGGCCACGGTGGCACCGGTACAACCCACGGCACCTGGAACCCTTACGATGCACATATTCCATTAGTGTTTATGGGTTGGGGTATTAAACATGGAAGCCTTGTTCGTGAAACGCACATGACGGATATAGCAGCTACCCTTGCGGCACTATTGCACATACAGGCACCCAGCGGTAATATAGGAACTCCGATAGGTGAGGTATTGAAATAATACCTCATTTCAGTATATTCAGCCCATAATTAGAAATTAGTGATGATGAAAAGTTTTAATTGGGGCAGGGTATTCCTTTTATTGTTAATGGCACTAAGCATACAAACTGCTTTTGCGCAAATTCCGTCTACTCATTGGGCTACAGATGGCTATCAGTACTACAAAGTGCAAAACGGCGAAGTAGTGATGCTGGACGCGCGCGATGCGTCCAAGAAAACGGTTGTACTAAGTCGTGCCATGCTAACGCCAGCCGGCCAGGAGCCTGTTGCAGTGCGTAATTTCTACCTTTCTGAAGACGGGCAGAAAGCGCTCATCTATACGAAAGCGAAACGTGTTTGGCGCTATGCAACACGCGGAGATTATTGGGTATATGACATGGCCGCTAAAAAGCTCACCAAACTTGGTGGGCAGTTGCCTGCATCATCATTAATGTTTGGCAAATTTTCGCCGGATGCCACCAAAGTGGGCTATGTCAGCGGCCACAACATCTACGTAGAAACACTTGCAGACAACAGCATAAAACAGCTAACAACTGACGGCACCGAAAAACTTATAAACGGCACTTTTGACTGGGCTTACGAAGAAGAATTTTTTTGCCGCGATGGTTTCCGCTGGAGCCCCGACAGCAAACAGATAGCTTACTGGCAAATAGACGCCAGCAAGACCAGAAACTATTTGATGCTGAACACTACCGATTCGATTTACCCGTTTGTTAAGCCTGTTGAATACCCGGTAGCGGGCGAAGCGCCGTCACCATTTAAAATTGGTGTGGTAAGCGCTGCAGGCGGCAGTACTAAATGGATGGACATCCCGACAGATCCTGTACTTCAATCATACGTGCCCCGCATGGAGTGGGCGGCAAATAATTCAGAACTGATCATCCAACACCTTAACCGCGCCCAGAACCAAACCGAGATAATGCTGTGCAACGTAGGCACAGGCGCTGCAAAAACTATTTACGAGGAAAAAGACGCAGCCTGGCTGGACATTTTGCCCGAGTGGGAGGAGCATTATTACTACGGCGGATGGGATTGGTTTAATAACGGCAAGGAATTTATGTGGGCCAGTGAAAAGGACGGATGGCGCCACCTGTACCGCATTAGCCATGATGGTAAAAAAGAGAAGCTCATAACCAAGGGCAACTATGATGTAATGCAGATCAACGCGGTAGACGAGAAATCGGGCTATGTGTATTTTTCTGCCTCTCCCCAAAACGCTACTCAAAAATATCTTTACCGTACAAAGCTGGATGGTAGCGGAGTTGCAGAGCGCCTTACCCCAATGAGCCAACCCGGCACACACAGCTACGACGTATCGCCGAATGGCAAAGCGGCGACACATTCCTTCTCCAATTATTACACCCAGGAAGCTAATGAAGTAGTATCCCTGCCTGAGCACAAGACCTTTAGCGGTGCCGAAGAAGTAGCTAAAGCTATTGCTGCGTCTGCCGCTGCCAAAACACGTTCTAATATTGAATTCTTTAAAGTTAAAGACGAAGAAGGCGTGGAAATGGACGGATGGATGCAAAAGCCTGATAACTTCGACCCTAAAAAGAAATACCCTGTTGTTCTTTACGTTTACGGCGAACCATGGGGACAAAATGTTAAAGACGAGTTTGGCGCTACTTACAACTTCTTGTACACCGGTAACATGGCGAAAGACGGCTATATATACGTTTCTATAGACAACAGGGGTACACCTGTACCTAAGGGACGTGAATGGCGCAAATCTATATATAAAGGGATAGGCACCTTAAACATACGCGACCTTGCTTTAGGTATGAAACAAATGCTTAAAGACCGTGCATACATGGATAGCTCTCGCGTGGCTGTTTGGGGATGGAGCGGTGGCGGATCATCAACACTTAACCTGATGTTCCAATATCCGGAGATATTTAAAACAGGCATAGCTGTTGCTGCAGTAGGTAACCAGCTCAATTATGACAACATTTACCAGGAACGTTATACCGGCGTACCGGTAGACGAAGCCGGCCGTGAAGCGTACCGCAAAGGTTCACCGATAACTTATGCTAAAAACTTGAAAGGCAACCTGCTTTATATACATGGTACTGGCGATGATAACGTACACTATAACAATGCCGAGCAGCTGATAAATGAGCTGGTGAAATATAACCGACAATTTGAATTGATGAGCTATCCTAACCGTACCCACGGCATAGCTGAAGGGCCGGGCACTACGCAGCACTTGCGCACATTGTACACCAATTACCTGCGGGAACATTGCGCCCCGGGTGCACGGTAATTATCAGGATGAGCTTACGCGCTTTGCCTTAAGAACTAAGCCCAGATACCTTTCGGTATTTGGGCTTAGTTTTGTGTAACAGGTGTAACACGCGCGCGTGTTACACCTGTTACACTTTGCTCGCTTTAAAAACATCTAAAAACTTACTGCTGAGCTATTTAACAAAATCCCATGTTACAGTTTTAAAATGGTGATACAGTTTACCCAAAACAGCTTATAGAACAATATGCTGAAATACAGAGATTTATATATACCTCTCTTTTTTACACTGTAACAAGTGTTACACCCCTGTTACAAACTTTATGGCATAAAAAAAGCCCCGCAGGTAGCAGGGCTTTAATTAGGTGTATTATTGGTTAGTACTGGAGGTCGTCACTGTCGCCACCCTTAAAATTTTCATTTTCTACAGCTCTGGCAACACGGCTTTCGCCGCTTTCAAAATCAGTTTTACGGCCAAGCATAGTAAAGTTCTCAGCCACTACTTCTGTAGTGTATTTTTTTATTCCCTCTTTATCTTCAAAGGAACGGGTGCGTAATTTTCCCTCTATATAAACAAGTTTTCCTTTTTGTAAAAATTTTGCAGCAACATCAGCAAGACCGCGCCACATCACGATGTTGTGCCACTCTGTCTGCTCTACTTTTCTGCCTTCTTTATTAAATGTTTCAGAAGTAGCCAAAGGAAAACTAGCAACGGCAACGCCGCCCTCCAAATGCCTTACCTCAGGGTCTTTTCCTAAATGACCAACAAGTATTACTTTATTAATTCCAGACATGGCATAAATTAACGGAGAATTATTTAGAAATTAAAAAAATATTTTATAAATATAAAAATCGGTTTTGGCAAGGCTAATTTTTCCAAATCAGCAACATTTGTAAAAAACCATTCCGGTTTCATTTTTATAGGTTTCTCTTCAATTACTATAAACTGTATAAACAGCTCCTGGTGTGTCAAAACATGTTTCACAACAGCCGAATTATACTTAATTTTTACTTTTTCTCCAAAATATTCCTGTACTTCAACTATATCTAAAACTTCGTCCGGCGTTAACTGCCTGTCACTTTCAAACAGGGGTAAATCATACATATTTGCCCAAATACCACTTTCGTCGCGCTTATTAAGTACAAGCTTATCATTTTCAATATTTAACAAATAGTTAAAAAATCTTACCCGCTTCTTGATCTTGTTCACTTTTACGGGAAGTGCCGTTGTCGAGTTTAATTTAAATGCAACACAGTTAAGCCTTACCGGGCAAATACCACATGCAGGGTTACGGGGTTTACACAGCATTGCCCCAAACTCCATCATTGCCTGGTTGTGCAATCCCGGTCGTTCCTGGTCAAGTACCTCATCAGCCAATTGCTGGAACAGCTTTTTCCCCTTAGGTAGATTTATAGGTTCATCTACACCAAAGTACCGTGCCAGCACGCGGTAAACATTGCCGTCAACCACGGCCTTGGCCTCATTAGCTGCAAAGGACGAGATAGCTGCTGCGGTGTACTCGCCTATCCCTTTAAGCTTAAGCAGCTGGCTATACGTCACGGGGAACACACCATTATAATGCTCCTGCACCAACTGCGCCGTTTTGAGCATATTGCGTCCGCGGGAATAATACCCAAGGCCTTGCCAAAGTTTTAAAATATCGTCTTCGGGTGCAGCCGCAAAATCAGTAACGGTAGGGTAGCGGTCCAAAAAGCGGTTAAAATACGGTAAACCCTGCTCTACGCGCGTTTGCTGCAGTATAATTTCAGACAGCCAAATGGTGTAAGCATCTGTTGTATTTCGCCATGGAAGATCACGTTTATTTTCGGTATACCAGGTGATGAGTTTGGAGGATAGATCCATTCAATACAAAAATACATTATCCATTTTAGTATCATAATTTTAACTCAGAAAACGTGTTTGATGCCGCTTCCAAAAAAAATGCGCCATTTATTTTAATCTTTAATTTTAAAGCGATACTTTTGCAACCCCAAAACAGTTAAGTATTTATACAATTAAATAAAAGAAAACAGGATATGACCAAGGCAGAAATTATAGCTGAAATCTCTTCTAAAACAGGTATCGAGAAGGTGGACGTGCAGGAAACTGTTGAAGCGTTTTTCAAAGTAGTGAAAAGCTCAATGGTAGGCGGCGAGAATGTTTACGTAAGAGGTTTCGGTAGCTTTGTGGTAAAGAAAAGAGCTAAAAAGACCGCGCGTAACATTTCAAAAAACACTGCCATTATTATCCCTGAGCATTTTGTACCCAGCTTTAAGCCAGCTAAAACTTTTGTAGAGAAAGTACGCACAGGCAACAAATCTGCTAAAGCAAGCAAATAATAAGTATGAACAAAAAACAAATAGTCGTAAGTGCGATAGTAGTTGCTACTATGGGCTATTTGTATGTATTGCCTGTTAAAGGCCTTGTAAAGCCAAAAGAAACAAGCAACAGCACTGCCGGCGTTGCACCGGCACAGCAGCAAGCCGCCAATGTTACCGAGGAAGCAGCTGCAGCACTTGCAAAACCAGGACTATCGCAGGAACAGCTTCAGCAAATAAACACGCTGGAAGAAAAGCTGAAAGCTGCAGGTGAGGCCGACAAGCCGGCCCTTCAGCGCCAGTTGGCTACATTGTGGGACCAGGCACAGCAACCTGCACCAGCTGCGTTTTATTACCGGGCGCTTGCCCGTAAGAACAACGAATTTGCCGACTGGGTTAACACAGGTAACCGTTTTAACGAAGCAACAAAAGCAACTGAAGACCAGGCGCAGCAAGCAGGCCTTGCCGCTAATGCCGCAGAAGCTTTTCAAAATGCGACCAAACAAAAGCCTGATGATCTTGAAGCCAAAACCGGCTTAGGGGTGGCACTTGTAAATGGTGGCGGTATGCCTATGCAGGGTATTACTTTACTGCTTGATGTAGTAAAGCAAGACCCAAAAAATCATGCAGCATTGCTTAACCTTGGCATGTTTGCCATGAAGAGCGGGCAGTATGACAAAGCAGTAGGCAGGTTTAAAACCATGCTGCAAACCAAAGAAGAAGTGGAGCCATTGTTTTACCTGGCAGAAAGCTATAAGCAGCTGGGCCAAAAGCAGGACGCTATTGAAGCTTACGAAAGGTGCAAAAAATTAATGGACGACCCCGTTGCCGGGCAACGCATTGACGAGTATATAAAGGAATTAAAAAAATAACAAACACTTAAAAATTATTATCATGCCAAGCGGTAAAAAACGTAAGAGACATAAAATGGCTACCCACAAACGCAAAAAGCGTTTAAGAAAAAACAGGCATAAGAAAAAATAAGCTGCTTTAAGTAGTTTATGCCCCCGTTAGGGGGCTTTTATGTATGTTTTTGTCCACTTATAACATATGGCGCTCCAACGCGCCATTTTAAGAAATGGAGTAGCAATTGATAAAAGAATTAATTATCGATTCATCCCCCAACGGGGCTACTATTGCATTATTACAGGACAAACAACTTGTAGAACTCCATAAAGAGCAGATCACCAATAATTATACTGTTGGAGATATTTATTTAGGCCGCATTAAAAAAATTATGCCGAGCCTGAACGCTGCTTTTGTGGATGTAGGTTATGAGAAGGATGCCTTTTTGCATTACCTTGATTTGGGGCCGCAGGTACAAAGCCTGCTTAAGCTTACCAAACAGGTACGTAGCGGGGGATACCAATCAAAGCTTTTAGATAACTTTAAGCTCGAAGCCGATATAAACAAAGGAGGCAAGATCTCTGATGTTTTAGCGAAAGGCGGGCTTATACCTGTACAAATTGCCAAAGAACCTATCTCTACCAAAGGCCCGCGCCTTAGTTCAGATCTGTCAATAGCCGGCCGTTATGTTGTACTGGTGCCTTTTTCGGAAGTTATCTCTATCTCTAAAAAGATAAAAAGCAATACTGAGCGTACACGCCTCCGTAAAGTGGTGGAAAGCATTAAGCCGCAGCATTTTGGGGTAATTATACGTACGGTATCTGAGGGTAAAGGTGTACAGGAACTGCAAAAGGACCTGCTTGATTTGATAGCCAAATGGGAAACCTTTGTTACCAAGCTACCCGGTACCGAACCTGCTAAGAAAGTGCTTGGCGAAATTGGCCGCACATCAACCATCCTGAGGGATATTTTAAACCCCGACTTTCAGCATATATACACCAACGAACAGGGGATGTATGATGAGGTGCGCTCGTATATACACGAGATATCGCCCGAGATGGAAAGCATTGTGCGCCTGCACAAGCATAAGGACCCGCTGTTTGAATACCATGGTATAGAAAAGCAGATTAAGGGTGCTTTTGGCAAAACGGTAAACCTTGCCGGCGGAGCTTACCTGGTAATTGAGCATACCGAAGCGCTGCACGTTATAGACGTAAACAGCGGTAACCGCACTGCCAACAAGGAGAACCAGGAGGAGAACGCTTTCCAGGTAAACAAAGAAGCTGCGCGCGAAATTGCCCGCCAGTTGCGCCTCAGGGATATGGGCGGTATTGTAGTGGTCGATTTTATTGACATGCACAAGCCAACTAACCGTAAGGACCTTTTTGACCACCTTAGGGCCGAGATGGCGCATGACCGTGCTAAGCACACCATACTGCCTCCTAGTAAATTTGGTTTAGTGCAAATTACCCGCCAGCGCGTGCGCCCGGAGATGAACATTGTAACTACCGAAGTTTGCCCTACCTGTAACGGAACCGGAACTATACGGCCAACCATACTGCTGCTGGATGATATTGAGAACAACTTCAATTACATACTGGAGGAGCAGAATGAAAAAAATATTACGCTTTGCGTACACCCGTACATAGAAGCTTACATTAAAAAGGGCTTTTTTAATCGCCAGCTTAAATGGTACTTTAAGTACAACCAGTGGATCAAAATAAAAAGCAACCCTGCCTATCAGATCACCGAGTTCCACTTTTTCTCCAATAAGGACGAAGAAATAAAGCTTTAATATAGTATCGCACTCACCATGCGGATGAAGGAAAGCGGTGATGCTAATGTAGCATCTCCGCTTTTTTGTTACACCATTTGCTCATTTATCCCGTTCGATATCGCACTAAAACTGTACGTTTACGTACAGCTCACTTCGTAGTTATTTGTAAATGAGCTCAATAAGGCATATTATGGTGTTGGCATGCCTATTGGGCTAGTGCTCAACGGTAGCGGTAAAATTACACCGAAGTTGTATGACCATGTTCAACCTGAAAATTGCTTTTCGTAATATCTTAAGAAACAGAGTCTTCTCGGCTATTAACATCTTTGGCCTTGCGTTAAGTATCGCTTGCTGCATGCTAACATCTCTTTATGTTTGGAATGAGTGGAATGAGGATTCATTTCACAAGAAAATACAGCAAATATATCGCGTAACAGAGCTGCAAAATCAAGCGGGTAAAATGTACAATGTTGCGGTAACCCCGGGGCCGCTATCTGCCGCTCTGCAAAAGGACTTTCCGGAGATTGCCAATACAGTACGATTTGGCAGCTGGAGCGGGATACTGGCAAATGGTAAACAAAGTTTCGAGCAGGGATCAATACAACTTACAGACAATTCCATTTTTAGCGTATTTGACTTCCCTTTAGTTAAGGGCAACCCAAAAACCGCTTTAAAGGACCCTAGTGGCCTGGTTGTTACAGAGAAAATAGCAGAACAGTATTTCGGAAAAAATTGGCGCAACAATCCAAACGTAATAGGCCAAACATTTCGCTTTAACAACGAGACTGATTTTAAACTGACCGGAGTAGCTAAAGATGTACCTGCAAACTCCAGCATTCGTTTTGATGTGTTATTACCACTGGCTTACCTTCTCAACTCCGATCCATTTTCAAATAAGTGGAACAGCAATAACTACCACACCTATCTACAATTAAAACAAGGTACTAATGCGAATGCGTTTCAAAAAAAGATAGAAAGCAGGTTACGTTTTTATAACAACAACTCGGGCGATAAACTAAGTTTGCAACCGCTTAAAGAGCAATACCTCTACTCAAATTTTGATTTTAATACAGATTGGGGTAAAAGAAGCAATATAAAGTACATCCGTATCTTTTTAGGTGTCGGGTTTATATTATTGCTTATCGCCTGCGTAAACTTTATAAACCTTTCTACCGCCAGATCGCTTAAGCGATCAACAGAGGTTGGCATCCGCAAAGTAACCGGTGCATCACGCAAACAGTTAATAGTGCAATTTTTAAGTGAATCTCTGCTTATCGCTATTATTTCAGGGTTACTCGCAGTGTTCCTGATAAGTTTAGGTAAGCCTGTCATCGCTGCTCTCGCAGGTCTTAATATTGATATAAGTCCCTCCGGATCAATGATTATTCCTTTCTTCATTCTTTTTGTTGTTGTGATAGGCTTATGCGCAGGTATTTATCCCGCCTTTGTTTTGTCGTCGTTTACCCCTTCCAGGGTGTTGAAGAAAGCTGAGGCTGTACAATCCGGCAAGTTATTCAGGCAATCAATGGTGGTGGGGCAATTTGCAATTTCGGTAACACTCATTATCTGCGTGTGCTTCATGTATCAACAATTTCAATTTATAAGGAATAAAGATCTTGGTTTTAACAAGGAACAAGTTTTGCGAGTGCGCCTTGGTGGTAAGCTAATGGAAAAGGCAGGCGTATTTAAACACGATATACAGCAACTCGCCGGAGTGGAGTCGGCTTCGCTTGCAACGTCATCGCTGGTAAATGATGAAAACTCCAGCTATATGGAATGGGAAGGCATGCAAAAAGATGATAAGTTTTTAATAACCCAGGCCAACATTGATCCCTACTTTATAGGTACGCTTGGGATGCGTTTAATAAAAGGGGTTAATTTTTCACAACAACTAAGTAACGACACAGCCAATTACATCATTAATCAATCTGCAGCTATGCGTATGGGCTATAACCAAAGTTCGGCAATTGGCAAGCAGGTAACCTTTTGGGGCGCTAAAGGAAAAATTATAGGCGTTGTTAAGGACTTTAATTACAAACCCCTCAATGCCGCTGTAGAACCATATATATTCAGGTACCAGCCTAAAGACCGGTACTTTGGGCTATTCTTAAAAATTACACCAGGTAAAGCAGAAGATGTATTAGCACACATACAAAAGATTTATCAAGGGTACGAACCTGCGGTCAGCTTTAGCTATTCGTTTCTTGATGAAGCGTTGGATCAGTCCTACCAGGATGATAAACGTACCGCGCGTTTTATCCTGTTCTTCGCAGGGTTGACAATTTTTGTAGGTTGTTTAGGATTATTTGGCCTCACTGTGTATTCCGCAGAACAGCGTGTTAAAGAAATAGGCATCCGCAAGGTTTTAGGTGCTGGTGTAACAGGTATAGCGGGGTTACTCTCAAAAGATTTTTTAAAGCTTATACTCATCGCTGTTGTGCTGGCTATACCTATTTCACGCTATTTTACTTACAAGTGGCTGGATAATTACAATTACAGGATAACTATAGAATGGTGGGTTTTTGCTGTGGTAGGTTTGTGCGTTTGTGGTGTGGCTGCTCTTACAATAAGTTTTCAGGCCTTCAAAGCAGCCGTGGCAAACCCCGTAAAAAGTCTGCGTGACGAATAACCTTAGGCATTATAATGCCGCGCCGCTTAACTAATATTATTAGCAATACCGCGGATTTTTCTTAGCTTTGTTCATTAGCAATTTGCAACCAGCATATCTGCACCTTTACAATGGCTAAAACCAAAATAGCATACTTCTGCCAGAGCTGCGGCTATGAATCGCCTAAATGGCTGGGCAAATGCCCAAGCTGCCAGCAATGGAACACATTTGTAGAAGAGATACTTGAGAAATCGGCAGCGGCGGTTCCTACGTGGAAGGCTACGCCTACATCATCTCAACGGGCCAACAAGCCAGTGCCTGTAGCGGACATTGTATTTAAAGAGGAGCACCGCCTGCTTACTCCGGATAAAGAATTTAACCGGGTACTTGGCGGCGGCATTGTTGCCGGATCGCTGGTGCTGATGGGCGGGGAACCGGGCATAGGTAAATCTACCCTGATGCTGCAGATAGCGCTGACAATGCCCAATATAAAGGTGCTGTATGTATCCGGCGAGGAAAGCGACCACCAGATAAAGATGCGGGCGGAAAGGTTAACCCCCCACCCCCCTGAAGGGGGAGTTTTTGGAATTAATGGGACTTCTACACCCCCTTCAGGGGGCCGGGGGGCTTTCATCCTTACCGAAACTTCCACCCAAAATATATTCAAACAAATAGAAGAACTACAGCCCGACCTAGTAGTGATTGATTCTATCCAGACCCTGCATTCCGCGCATGTAGAGTCTACTCCCGGGAGTGTGTCGCAGGTACGGGAATGTACTGCCGAATTGCTTCGATTTGCTAAAGAGACCGCTACACCGGTGTTCCTTATCGGCCACATAACTAAGGACGGTATGATAGCCGGCCCCAAAATACTGGAACACATGGTTGATACCGTTCTACAGTTTGAGGGCGACAGGCACCATGTTTACCGCATATTGCGCACCATTAAAAACCGTTTTGGCTCCGCATCGGAACTGGGTATATACGAAATGCTTGGCGAGGGCTTACGCGAAGTATCAAACCCGTCGGAGATATTGTTATCACAACGGGATGAACCGTTAAGCGGTATCACGATATCAGTAACACTAGAGGGTATGCGCCCGATGCTGATAGAAACACAGGCGCTGGTGAGTACATCTGCATACGGCACACCGCAACGTACCGCTACCGGTTTTGATACTAAACGCATGAGCATGCTGCTGGCAGTATTAGAGAAGCGCTGTGGCTTTAAACTGGGTACGCAGGATGTATTCCTGAACATTACAGGTGGTATACGGGTGGAAGACCCTGCAATTGACCTGGGCCTTGCAGCTGCCATTGTTTCCTCTTACCAGGACATCCCCATTCCTGCAAAAACCTGCTTTGCGGGCGAGATAGGGCTTTCGGGTGAAATACGTGCGGTTAACCGCATAGAACAACGTATAGCTGAAGCGCAAAAGCTTGGATTTGAGCAGATCTTTATTTCTAAGTACAATATGCCTTCAGCTGCAAAAGATAAAAAGCGGCTGGACCTGACGCGCTATACTATAGATGTAAAGCCTGTTGGCAGAATAGAGGAAGTGTTTGGGTTGCTGTTTGGGTAAAAGGCGTTGCTTTAGGAGATCTTTACCGCAAGCAGTGTAATATCATCAATAGGTTTGCCTTTTATAACGGTGTTGATGTGTTCCATCATTGCGTTGTTAAAGTCGTCTGGTGAGAGTTCGCCGTTTTCTATTACAAACTCCAGCAGTTTTTCCTCACTCCAGGCCTCATAATTCTGTAGTTCGTGATCCATCAGGCCGTCTGTGTAGTTAAAGAACAGGCTTTCAGGCTCTATATCAATCTCGCCTTCGTTTAAAAAAGGCAGTTCTTCAAAAGCACCGATCATGGTTGTTCCCAACTTCAACGGAACCGCCTCACCCTGGCAATACAGGATGGTTGGATTGTGCCCCGCGTTAACGTAATTCAGTTTCCTCGTTTTTTGATTGAAACGCGCCAGGAACATCGTGATAAAACGTTCGCCTTTTGTATTTTGGATAACCAGTTTATTAAGGCGTTCTATTATAGTGGTAAGGTCGTCTTCAATGGCGGCCAGTCCCTGCAAGCTCGCCTGAAAGTTGGCCATCAGCAAAGCCGCGGATATTCCCTTGCCTGATACATCGGCAATGCACCACAGGAACTCGTCTTCATTCAGCCGTATAAAATCGAAGTAATCCCCGCCGATGGTTTGGTGCGGCAGGTATTTGGCCCCAACTTCAACACCATTCTCCTTATACACCCGCATAGGAATAAGCATGTTCTGCACCTCAACTGCCAGCTCCATCTCGCGCGTCAAGCGTTCGGTCTGGAGGCGTTCGCGGAACAACCTTTTGTTTTCCAGCGCTACTACTATAACGTTAATAAGCGTTTGAATAAAGGTCAGGTCATTGTTGAGCATTTCGCCGTTGGTGTTAAAATCACCGATGAGCGCATATGCCAATGCCTTGTTTTTGTGGTAAATGGGAATAAAATAGTTGTACGTGCCTAAAATAGGGTCGCTATGGTTATTTAATGCGGAGGGGGCCTTTAACTTGCTAAGGTGTTTCCAGGTGTTGTTGAGTACGTTGGCACGTTCAATGTGGCCGCCGTATTTAGAGATACAGCTGTAAACACCCTCCTTTTCTATCAGGAAACGGAACTTGCCTACCTGCAGGTAGCGCTGCAAAATTACCTCCAGCATCCGTATAAGGTCGGGTGTAGAGGCGTTCTTGTTGATCGCTCTAGTAATTTCGAGCAAAGAGTTTAGCTCCGTTTGCCGCTTAAGCAGCAGCCGGATTAATTCTTCCTCTCCCGAGTTACCCTGTAGATTTTGCATTATTTGTTAGGCAGTCTAAAGTAATGAAATTTAATTCAAACGGAATTATTTAGCTGCTTATGCAGAACAAATTTCGTGCTGCTATCGCACTACACGGCCTTTCCAGGAGTATTTACGCGTGTTCCCCATTAAACCTATGTACACAAAGTAGATAATATGAACAGGAATAAGTATTGCCAGCAATGCTACCAGGCTGCTGCGCTTAAAAAATGAGGTAATCGGTAACAGGTATGCTGCCTCGAACAAATACTTTAGCAGGTACTGCACCAGGAATAACACCAGGAACGAGATATTATAAAAACCTAGTAGGGCATTCACCAGCATAGAAAGGTTAAAGAGCCAGATAGCAACGGCAAGCGCAACTATCTTTTTGTCCTTATACCGTGTGGATTTTGACGCCCAGCGCCTGCGTTGCTGAAGAAATTCCCTCAGGGTATGCTTGGCATGGGTATAAACCACCGCATCGGTGTTTTTTAAAAAGCCTATGCGATTGGGGTATACTACGGCTATTTTCTGCAGCAGCAGTTCGTCATCGCCGGAGGCAAGGTCATCTATACCTTTAAAGCCGCCAACTTCATGAAAAACATCTTTACGGTAAGCCAGGTTAGCCCCGTTGCAGTTAGATGCTCGTCCATTGCCGATGAATGCACCGCCTATGCCAATCAGGTAAGCAAACTCCAGCGTTTGCAAACGTTCAAAAAGGCTGCGTTCTTCAAAATAAGTAACCGGTGAGGATATCATCACCAGATCATGTGTCTCGTAATAAGCAACTACAGAGCTCAACCATTTGGTACCCATACGGCAGTCAGCGTCTGTTGCTACCATCAGGTCGCCGGTAGAGCGGCTTATGGCTTCGGCAATGGCCTTTTTCTTGTAAGAATTGAGCGGTTCATCCTCCTGCAGCTGCATCAGCTTAATACCCCGGCCGGCATAGCTACGGATGATCTCGGCGGTGCTATCGGTAGAGTGGTCATCTACTATGATCACTTCTGTAAGGTGCCTGGGGTAATCCTGCGCCAGGATGTCATCAATAGTATAGCGTATGCGTTCCTCTTCGTTACGGGCGGCTATCAGTATGGTTACTTTTGTATTAAGCGGCGCGCCATCTGTTTTCGGGCGTTTTAAGTTGCTCCATCCTTTTATAAGATAGGCTACAACCACCAGATAAACAGCGGTGAGCAGAAGAGAAATGATACTAGGTACGATCAAAGAATTTTAATTTAAGAACAAACACAGAACCCAGTATCGCAGGGATAATGAGATTAATAAGCCAAATAGACGAAACAGCTGCAATAATAGCTATTTGCTGGGTGGTAATGTACAGAAACAAATGCGCTGCGGTAAAGCTGCGTACACCTATATCTAAAAGGTCCAATGAGGGAAGGGCCGACTGGATGAAAATAAAGACAATCACGGTAAGCATCATTGGGCCAAATGGTATAACAGGCAGCAACAGATGTATAACCAAATAGTACTGGAACGTAAACACCGCGAACCTGGCTATGCTGTATGCCATCACTACTATCAATTCGCGCTTATTATAGCGGCCCATTATGTAAAAGAAGCGGTGATACTTACGCAGAAACTTAATGCGGTCCAGCAGGGCAACCAGCCAGCTAATATGGAAATAGAACACCAGGAACAAACCCAGGACGATAAGCGATAATATCGTGATCCCTGCTAATAACCAAGGATCCAACTTTAGATAGGTATATATAAATACCAAACCAGCCAGGATGCCGGTAAGATTGGTAACCACGTTTTGCGCAAAAGCACCTACAGCCATTGCAAACACACCATGTATACGTTTACGGCTCGGCAGGAACATTACCCTCCCACCATATTCGCCTATGCGGTTTGGGGTAAACACAGCCCATGTCAGGCCACAAAAAACCGCTTCGATCGCTTCCCATACAGATATTGCAACCAGCCGCTTTGCCAGGTACTGCCATTTTAAACTTTCCAGCAGCCAGTTCAGGAACATGAGCAGCACTATTGCACTAAGCGTAATTAGTACCTGCTGCCTGCTTATTTTTGATATCAACAGCTCGAACTGCCTAAGATCGGTGTTTTTGGTTAGGAACTTGTGGTAGATGAACAGCGCCGCCAGGAACAGTATGCCCGCTTTAAGCAGGTACGAGAGAAACTTTTTAGCGTACGCGGTCAATTAAATAGAATTTGTTGCAATGTTACAAAAAGCCGCGGCAAGCCGCGCGCTTGTCTGCCCATAATGTAGAGGTATGGCAGCAATTTGGCTTTGGTAAGACAATGTTGTATATATTTTGTTTTGTACCTGCATGCCTACCCTAATATCTCCCGGATATCATCTGCAGATAACGACTTGATAAAGCTTTCTTCGGTAGTGATTAGCGAGCGGGCAACGCTTAGCTTACGTTGCTGCAGGGCAAGTATTTTTTCTTCTACCGTGTCTTTGGTGATGAACTTGTATATGAACACGTTTTTGGTTTGGCCAATACGGTGCGTACGGTCTATAGCCTGCTGCTCTACAGCCGGGTTCCACCATGGATCCAGTATAAACACATAGTCTGCCTCTGTTAAGTTTAGGCCCACACCTCCTGCTTTTATCGAGATCAGGAACACCCTTGTCTTTTTATCCTCCTGGAACTGCCTCACCACATCGCCGCGGTTTTGGGTGCTTCCATCCAGGTAAACGTAAGGGATACCCTCCTTCTCTACGTGTTCGCGGTAAATGTTCAGCTGTTTTACAAACTGCGAGAAGATAAGCACCTTATGCCCGCCATCCAGCACGTTGGCAAGCGTATGCACTACGTTCTCAAATTTGCCCGAATCACCTTCGTATTCGGCGTCTATCATGGCAGGATGATTAGCTATTTGCCTAAGCTTGATCAATCCCTGTAATACCTGTATCTGCGTTTTAGCATAAGTACCATCTTCCAGGCTGCGCAGCAACTCGTTCCGGTATTCTGACCGTACTTTCTCGTACACCTCGGTTTGTTCTTCGCTCATCTGGCAGTAGAACAGGTTTTCCGTTTTTGGCGGCAGCTCTGTAGCTACCTGTTCTTTCGTACGGCGCAGTACAAAAGGCTTTATAATAGCCTGCAGCTTGCGCGCCTTCTCCTCATCTTTCTTCTTTTCTATCGGCGCCACAAACTCGTTGTGAAAATATTGCTGAGAACCCAGCAGGCCCGGGTTAATGAACGACATCTGCGTCCACAGGTCGTTTACCGAGTTCTCTACCGGTGTGCCGCTGAGTATAAGCTTATACCTCGACTTTAGTTGCCTTACGGCCTGGTAAGATTTGGATGACGGATTTTTGATGTTCTGGCTCTCGTCAAGTATAACATACTCAAAAAAGAACGCCTTAAACATTTCTATATCTATACGGCTTATGCCGTATGTAGTTATCACGGCATCGTAGTTGGCAAATACATCGGCAGATTTGTACCTGAAAGCGCCTGTATGTACCATAATGCGCAGCTGCGGTGCAAACTTCTTGGCTTCATTAAGCCAGTTGTATATCAGCGAAGTAGGCATTATCACCAGCGAAGTGCCTTTGCCACCGTTTGCCTCGGTATCTTCTTTATGTTTTTGCAGCAGCGCCAGTGTTTGTATGGTTTTACCCAAGCCCATATCATCCGCCAGACAGCCACCGAAATGGAAATCTTTTAAGAAGTGGAACCAATTGTAACCGGCCTTCTGGTAAGGTCGCAGGCTGCCGGCAAAGTTTTGAGGCATAGGAACGTCTTCAGTTTCCTCAAAGTCTGTAAGCTTTTGCAGTTTGCGGTTCATGGCGGTTTCTGCCATTTCTCCTCCCAAATCACTCACCAAACCAAGGTGGTGGCGCCGAAGCTTTATGTCTTCGCCCGATTCTGAAAAATGCAGCAGGTTACCAAATTGGGAGAACCAGTGCTCGGGTATTACCGCTATCTCGCCTGATGGCAAAACAAATTCTTTCTTACGGCTTAAAATATGATTTTTCAGTTGGATGAAAGGTATAGCGTACGGGCCGAAGTAAACTACCGCATTAATGTCAAACCAGTCATTGTTCTCTTTTACCTGCAGATCTATTTTGGTGGCACCGAATACGTAGCGCTTTTGGCCGTCCGGCTGCTCTATTTCAAATCCTTTTTCAACCAGTTCATCATGATGCTGGTTGAGCCACTCAAAAATGGGGAACGAGCGGTCGCCCTCCTCATCACTCACTGCAACCTCAAGGTTTTGGAACAGCGACGATGTGGTTTTAAGACCCATACCCTCCAGCTGCGACAGCTTCCCTTTTTCCCAGCTTACCGAGCGGCGGATGCGGTGAAAAAGGTAATCGTCGCCGTTCTTTTCCATCCGGACAGATACATTCCTGCCATCGCCGTAAGGGAATACATAGCCAGCGTACTTAAAATACAATTGCAGCTGCGATGTGCCGCCTTCTACATAAATAGGTTTTACAACCGCTACCGCATCGTACTTTTCGGTATTTATGGTAAAGCCCTCCGCATATACATTGTGCTTCTCTATCAGGGGCGCAACAAATTTTTCGAAGTAAGAATGTTCTGAAGATTTTGGAATAGAAATGTACCGTTTGTTAAGGAAAGGCTGCAGCTTTTTACCCTCAATATCCTTATCAAAATAGTATAAGGTATCATCAAGCAGCATCCAAGCCGGGTGGTTGCAAATGATCTCCGCATCCTTAAACATGAACTCTATCCGCAGGTTTTGGTACTTAATGGTAGGGAAGTAACGTATCTCCTCTTCGTTCCTGCGGAAATGGAACAGCACGGTTGCCGCTTCATCGGCAATGTGCACCTGCCGGCCTGCCGGGTAGCCCTCTTTGCTCATGAGGTACAATTGCTTTTTGCTGCTGCCTAAAAGGCCCAGCGCTTCCACAATCTTCTTTTCTATTTTAGGGCGGATGGTCTCAAAAAGCTGTTCGTTAAAAACCTTGGCAAAAAATTCAAATGGGCGGATAGGTTTTTTATAGAAGCGTTTGATAATGTTACCCTGCTCAATATCCTCCAGTATCTTTATCAGCTTACGGTCGGTATCATCTATACAGTGGGTAAACTCTTCGGCAGTGTTACTAAAAAGGCGCTGATGTGTAAATGAAAATTCGCCGTTGGGATTCAGCTGAACAATGTGCGGTTCGATAACATACGACAGGAAATCATGCCGGGCAATGGCATAAATTATCTGGCAGGGTTTGGTACTATCGACGCGTAACATTAATCACAGGTAAAAAATTAATGCAAGCTACGATCAGAAAAAATTCAAACGTAAACAGAAATTATAGGAAACCAAATTCTTTAGCAGGATTTTTATTAACAATTGGGCAGAGACCCTTTTATCCTGTCATGCTGAATTTGTTTCAGCACCTCATAATTTGGGATGTCCGCATTCGTTGGGCGAAAAAAGCTTTGTAGATAAAAGGCTAAATCCATGATCTGCGCCGGAGGTGCAACCCTTAGCTAAGGGGTTGATAGCACCCTAAACTTCCACTTCTCCTGTAAACACCAATTCAGCTGGCCCTTCCAGGAAAATGTTGCTAAACTTTTCGCCGTCGTGATCAAACCGGATGTTCAGATCGCCGCCCAATACTTTTATAGGTGTGTTAATGGTGCCATACTGCTGGTTATGTTTTGCCATAGCCAGTGCTACGGCGGTAACACCCGTGCCGCAGGCGTAGGTCTCGTTCTCTACACCGCGTTCGAACGTACGCACAAAATAGCCGTCACCTTCTTTCTCAACAAAGTTCACGTTAATGCCTTCTGTCTTGTAAGTCGCATTGTTGCGTATGGCGTAACCTTCATTATAAACGTCTTTTACCTTAAGTTCCGTTGCCTGTTTTACGTAGTGTGGCGAGCCTGTATTTAGCACATAAGCGCTGCCGTCCTTTTCAATCGTGTCAACATCTATCATCTGCAAACTCACCCAATTGCCTGCATCTGAAATTTTGGCATGATGAATCCCATCAGTAGCAAGAAATTTTGTCGTGTCATTTATTACACCCAGGTACTTGGCAAAGGCCACAATACACCTGCCGCCGTTGCCGCACATGCTGCCTTCTTTACCATCGGCATTGTAATACACCATCTTAAAGTCGTACCCGTCCAGGTTCTCCAGCAGCATAAGTCCGTCGGCGCCAACACCAAAACGGCGGTCGCAAAGCCGCGCTACAGTTTCAGTACTAAGCTGTTTTACAGCATTTTGCCTATTGTCTATCAGGATGAAATCGTTTCCGGCGCCCTGGTATTTATAAAATTTAGCGTTCACAAAAATCTATTTTTGATTACTGTTGTTCCTTTTAGACCAACCACATGTAACAAACGTAAGCAACTGTAAAGGTCTATTTAACAATTTTTAACAAAATTGCACATAACTTATCATTGTTTATGTCGTCTATATGGTATTAAATTTGACACTACGGTATACATAACCGTAAACATAAAAGAGAAAATATATATGGATATGAAAAGATTTGGTTTAACACTACTTACCGCTTTCGCAGGCGGTGCCATGGCGTTAGGCGTATACAAATATGCCGAAAACAAGTACGACCAGGGCATGTCTTTTGAAGATAAGCAAAAGGTATATTTTGCTAACAACCGTTCTGCTGCACCTATTACCTCATCTGCCGGTACGGTGGACTTTACCCAGGCTGCTGCAGAAGCTACCCCGGCGGTAGTTTACATCCGCACCACTTACGCGTCAAAGTCAGGCGGCGACCAGGACCAGTTTGAGCAGATGTTCGGCCAGATGTTTGGCCAGCGTATGCGACCACAAGGCCCGCAAATGGCTTCAGGTTCGGGCGTGATTATCTCTACCGACGGCTACATTGTTACCAACAACCACGTGGTAGCTAAGGCCGAGAAGATACAGATCACCACTAACGACCACCGCCAGTTTGAAGCAAAGGTAATTGGTACCGACCCTAACACCGACCTTGCCCTGATCAAAATTAACGCAACCAACCTGCCTATTGTAAAACTGGGCAACTCTGACGCGGTACGCGTTGGCGAGTGGGTGCTTGCTGTAGGTAACCCTTTTAAACTAACCTCTACCGTTACTGCAGGTATTGTAAGCGCGAAAGGCCGCAGCATAAACATCATTGGCAATAACGATGAGGACGACGATAACCAAAACCCGTTTGGCCCGGTTAGGCAGCAAACTCCAACCCTGAGAAAAGGTATTGAATCTTTTATTCAGACAGATGCGGCTATTAACCCGGGTAATAGTGGTGGCGCGCTGATAAACACCAATGGTGAACTAATTGGTATTAACGCTGCTATCGCGTCGCACACAGGTTCATACGAAGGTTATGGCTTTGCCATTCCTATTAACCTTGCCAAAAAGGTATTAAATGATATTAAGAAATACGGTTCGGTAAAACGTGGTTATATTGGTATAAGCTTTGCAGACCTTAGCGACCCTGAAGCAGCGCAAGGCATTAAAACCGATAAGACTAACGGCTTGTACGTAAACAGCCTGGTAGCAGGTGGTGGTGCAGAAAAAGCAGGAATACAGCCAGGTGATATTATTACTAAGGTTGAAGGTAACACCGTATACGAATCATCAGACCTCCAGGAGCGTGTTGCACGTTTACAGCCTGGCGATAAAATAAATATCACTGTATTGCGTAACGGCAGCGAGAAAAGCTTTGATGTAACGCTGAAAGAAGAGGCACCTGTTGCTAAAACCGCGACGCTGTCAAAATCAGCATCAGAACTGTTTAATAAACTGGGTGCCAGCTTTGCGCCAATAAGTGCGGCTCAAAAAGCTAAGTTCCATGTGAGCAATGGCGTAGTGGTTACCCAGGTTCGTACTGGCGGTATATTTGATGATACCGAAATCCCGGTAGGTTCTGTTATCACCTCTATCAACAGGCAGCCAATCAGCAGCATTGAAGATATGGATAAAGTGATCACCAACCTGCGTAACGGCCGACTGATCATCAGCGGTGTTTACCCGAACGGCGGAAGCTTTAACAACGTTTTTGAAGTTCAGTAATTGAGCAATTTTGAATATTAAAGGCCACCCAAAAGGTGGCCTTTTTTTGTGCTCATATGGAGGTACTTTTAACCTGTAATTTATACTATTACTTGCAAATTTATGTGAAAATAGCCGTGTAAAAACGTGCGGTTTTTGAAGGTGACTGCATGAAAAATGGCCAGAAAACAGCCTTATTGATGTTATTTCGGTGTTTTTATAAAGGTTTTTTTGTGCGGTTAAAAAAGTGTTCAAAACGCACCGGCTCAAAAAACGCTGAACACTTTTGAACATCTTCTTTTTTGGAGGCCGCCTTTGTGGCGTGTATCTTTGCTGCCGATATGACGATGAGTGCGGGTACCCCTTTTAAGTTTTTAGACCAGGACCTTTTATTGCTGCCGCAAAAAGCTATTTACTGGGAACAGGAGAAAGCGTTGATAGCTGCGGACGTACATTTGGGTAAGGTGGGGCACTTTCGCAAGGCAGGCATAGCCGTTCCGCTAAATATGGAGCAGGATGACCTGGCCGTACTGTCGGACCTTATTGCTGAGCACCGGCCGGAGAAGATCATCTTTCTGGGCGACCTCTTCCACAGCGATATGAATGCCGATTGGGACTGGTTTGTACTATGGCGCAAACAGTTCCCCAAGCTCCAGATCATACTGGTAAAAGGCAACCATGACATTATACACGACAGACATTACCTCGAGCTGGATATTGTATTAACAGAGCACCTGAGCGTAGGCCCTTTCCTGATGCTCCACCACCCCCTAAACGACCCAACCAAACGGCAGGATGGCGGCTATGTGCTTTGCGGCCATATACACCCCGGCGTTAGCCTAGTAGGCCGCGGCCGGCAGAGCGTTACTTTGCCCTGCTTTGCATTCGGGAAAAACCAGGCAATCCTACCTTCTTTTGGCAAGTTCACGGGTAAGGTTGCAATCCGCAGTCTTAAGAGTGACAGCATTTTCGGCGTGTTGAAAGATAAAGTGATCGCGATAAGTTAGTGAGTTTTCAAATACTCGTGCACTTCCGTGTCTACTTCTTCAAAAGCGATATTCGGTTTCAGTATCCTCCAATTCTTATCTAACAAGAAAAACGCCGGTAACTTTTTTATACCCCAGCTGCTTACATTAGGTGAAGCATCACCTTTATTATCTGATACCTGTAACCAGGCTACATGATTCCCTTTTATCGCTTTTTTCCAGGCAGCGTCGTCGTCTCCCACCGATACACTTACAACACTGAAATACTTTCGGTCGGCGGGTGTAAGTATCATACCGGGAACAATACGCTCGTGCGTCAGTTGGCTCATGTCGTTATCTGGCTTCCAGAATTCAACAAGTATAACTTTGTTGCCGACCTGGTTTTTGTTGAACGGCTTGCCATCCGAGGTGTTGCCTTTGATCTGCGGTGCCTCAGCTCCGGCAATCATGTTAACTAAAGGCATAAGTTTGTTGCTGATGTTAAGTCCGTCGTCGCTGTTCTTTACGCTATCACTTAGCTTCTGAAAAATAGCATAGTAAGCCGATGGATCCTCAACAAAGTATTGGCTTGCCATAATGTGCGCGCCTATTGCTGTTTTTGGGTGCTTATCTACATACTGCTTAAGTACATCTAATTGTAATTCCCGTTGTTTCTTTTGTAGCGCACGGGTGCTCTCGTACAACTTGTTCCGCTCTGATTTAGATAACCGGGAAACCTCGTTTGAAGCCAGCTGATGTTTTGCAGAATCTATCTGCTCAACTATACGGGATGTAGCTTTGTACTCCCCGGCGTAATAATCGTTAAGTTCTCTCTGCGTAGCTGATGCTGTCTCTATTTTAGGATAGGTGTCCGGCTTAGCAGTATTTACATCTATGCTGTACTCACTATTATCTAAATAAATGTCATAGCTCATGTTGTTCTTAATTGCCTTATCAGTGTTAAATAAGGTTAAGGTATAATAGCCGGGTGACTGTAATTGCCGGGAAAAGTTAAGTTTCCCGCTCCTAAGTGGCTCATTTATTACTTCTTGATTATTCTGTTTGATGATTATAATTCCGTTAGCAATCTCCGGCGCTTTGACAGTTAACTTTAATCCGGATGGTTTATTACAGGCAAAAAGCAGCAAAATTAGTGCTGCGGCATAGTGTAGTTTCATATACTGGTTTAGTCAACCTAAATAAAGAATAATTTACCAGTTGTTGAACCGGCCGGGTAAATAAACTTATTACTAGTCTAACTAACACGTCAGCATCGCAATTTTAGATTGTTTCTAAATAACCGATTGTTCTGTATTAAGCCGAAACCATTTATATCATTTAGTTTTTAATAAATACTTTTGCCTAAATTAATATGACCGAATAATGAGCGAATTCAAACAAACCTTTAACTCCTCGCTGGGAAAGAAGCTTATCATGGCTTTAACAGGCTTGTTTTTGTGTACTTTTTTAATTGTGCACTTAGGTGGTAACTTGCTGTTGTTTAAACACGACCAAGGGTACTCTTTTAACGCCTATGCAAACTTCCTGACACACTTCCCTCCAATAGAAGTAATAGCTTACATTTTGTATTTGGCTATTATCCTGCATGCCATCTATGCATTGGTACTTACTGTTAAAAACCGCCGCGCCAGGCCTGTAGATTATGCTGTACGTACAAAGTCACCTGCATCATGGTCATCCAAGAACATGGGGCTGTTGGGTTCTATCCTGTTATTGTTCATTGTAATCCATATGGGCGATTTCTGGCTTACTTATAAGTACAAGCACATTCTTGGATTTAAAGAATACCGTACTAACCAGGTTACCGGCGAGCGTACAGTTGTTGATTTTAACCCGCCTAACCAGGAATTCGAGCGTTCTTTCACTACTGATGGCGATATCGAGATCATGCGTGTTAAAGACCTTCATTCCCGTATACAGTGGAGCTTTAGCCACCTTTGGTATGTGGCATTCTACGTAATTGCAATGGGCGCATTATCGTTCCACTTGCTGCATGGTTTCCAAAGTGCTTTCCAAACTTTTGGTTGGATGCACAGGAAGTATAAACCTATCATTTACTTTATCGGCACCTGGTTGTTCGCGGTGATCATACCATTAGGGTTCGCTTTGATGCCTGTAGTGTACTACTTTCAAAGTTTAAGTAAATAATACTTGAGAAGGAATCGGGATAAGAATCACGATTCAAGACAACAAAAATACCGACAGAGGAAAGAACACAGCTGTTAAACGCTTGAAATCTCGCCTCTTTAATTTAAAGAAGAATATGAGTTTAGATGCTAAAATTCCGCAGGGCCCGCTGGCCGAAAAATGGAGCAAGCATAAATTTAACTTAAAGCTGGTTAACCCTGCTAACAAGCGTAAATACGATGTAATAGTTGTAGGTACGGGCTTGGCAGGCGCTTCAGCAGCGGCATCTCTGGCCGAGCTTGGTTACAATGTTAAGTCATTCTGCTTTCAGGACAGCCCACGCCGCGCACACTCAATTGCCGCGCAGGGTGGTATAAACGCTGCTAAAAACTATCAGAACGACGGTGACAGCGTTTACCGTCTGTTTTACGATACTATTAAAGGTGGCGACTACCGCGCCCGTGAAGGAAACGTTTATCGTTTAGCGGAGGTTTCCGTAAATATTATTGACCAGTGCGTGGCACAGGGTGTACCATTTGCCCGCGAGTATGGCGGCTTGCTGGATAACCGTTCATTTGGTGGTTCACAGGTATCACGTACTTTTTACGCCCGTGGCCAAACAGGGCAGCAATTGCTGTTGGGAGCCTTTTCAGCACTTAACCGCCAGATAAACCTGGGTAAGGTTAAAATGTACACCCGTACAGAAATGCTGGATGTGGTGGTAATTGACGGCCATGCTAAAGGTATTGTTACACGCAACCTGATCACCGGCGCAATAGAAACACACTCCGGACACGCGGTTCTGCTAGCTACAGGCGGCTACGGTAACGTTTTCTATCTATCTACAAACGCTATCGGTTCTAATGTAACAGCAGCATGGCGTGCTCACAAGCGTGGCGCTTATTTTGCAAACCCATGCTACACACAAATACACCCAACTTGTATACCGGTTACCGGCGACCACCAGAGTAAGCTTACGCTGATGTCTGAGTCGTTACGTAATGACGGACGTGTTTGGGCTCCCAAAACAGTAGAAATTGCTGAAAAACTTCGCAAAAAAGAGATAACCGCCGCACAGGTCAAAGAAGACGAAAGAGATTACTTCCTGGAAAGGAAATATCCATCATTTGGTAACCTTGTTCCGCGTGACGTGGCTTCACGTAACGCCAAGGAAATGGCTGATGAAGGCAAAGGTGTTGGTACATCTGGTCTGGCTGTTTATCTTGACTTTGCAGAAGCAATCGAACGAATGGGCGAGGACACCGTAAGGGCTAAGTATGGCAACTTGTTTGATATGTACTATCAAATTACCGACGAAAACCCTTACAAACAGCCAATGCGTATTTATCCTGCAGTGCACTACACTATGGGTGGGCTTTGGGTTGATTATAACCTCAGCACTAATGTACCGGGGTTATATGCAATGGGCGAGTGTAACTTTAGCGACCACGGCGCTAACCGTTTGGGTGCATCTGCACTAATGCAGGGCCTGAGCGACGGGTACTTTGTTATCCCTTACACACTGGGCGACTACCTGGCTACCATCGGCCCTAAACCAGTTGATAAGAACCACCCAGCTTTTGAAAAAACCAAGCAGGACGTAATAGCATACAACAACAAACTGCTTGCATTAAAAGGCAATAAAACTGTAGTAGAATACCATCGTGAGCTTGGCCATATCATGTGGGAGTATTGTGGAATGGCACGTACGGCAGAAGGCCTGACCAAAGCGAAAGCGATGATCAAAGCTCTAAAAGCTGACTTCTGGAAGAACGCAATTTTGACCGGTGAAAACGATGAGGTGAACGCTGCGCTTGAGAGAGCCGGCCGTGTTGCTGACTTTATTGAACTGGGCGAGCTTATGGTTACTGATGCACTTAACCGCAACGAATCATGTGGCGGACACTTCCGTTTGGAGTCTCAGACAGAAGAAGGTGAAGCATTGCGCGATGATGAAAATTACGCTTATGTAGCTGCCTGGGAATTTAGAGGAGAAGACCAGGAAGAAGTGCTGCACAAAGAAGATCTGGTATTTGAAAACGTTAAGTTAACACAAAGAAGTTACAAGTAAGAGTAAGCAAATCAGGCTGCAGGCGACGTTTTGTTGCTGAAGAATGATCAATTTACTCACTAATCTCAATAAAGATGAGTCAAGGAAATATGAACCTGACGCTGAAAGTATGGCGCCAAAAAAACTCACAAACATCAGGTAAGTTTGTGACCTATAAGGCCGAAGGTATTTCTCCGGACATGTCCTTCCTGGAGATGCTGGACGTAGTGAACGAAAGCCTTACCAGAAAAGGCGATGAGCCAATTTATTTTGACCATGATTGCCGCGAAGGTATTTGCGGATCATGTTCATTGTATATCAATGGCCGCCCTCATGGCCCTAAAAGGGCTATTACCACCTGCCAGTTACACATGCGCAGCTTTAGCGACGGCGAAACCATCACCATCGAGCCATGGCGCTCAGCTGCGTTCCCTGTGATAAAAGACCTGGGTACAGATCGTTCTGCATTTGACAGGATACAGCAAGCAGGTGGCTTTATATCAGTTAATACTGGTGGTGCACAGGATGCTAACGCAATACTTATCCCTAAAGTAGTTGCTGACGAAGCTTTCAACTCTGCTACCTGTATACAGTGCGGTGCCTGCGTTGCAGCATGTAAGAATGCATCGGCAATGCTGTTTGTATCTGCAAAAATCACTCAGCTGGGTTTATTGCCGCAAGGCCAGCCGGAGCGTTACAGCCGTGTACAATCAATGGTGGCGCAGATGGATGCTGAAGGTTTTGGTAACTGTACCAATACAGGTGCCTGCGAAGCAGAATGCCCCAAAGAGATAACGCTGATGAACATTGGCCGCATGAACAATGATTATTACAGTGCTAAGCTTTTCCGTGAAGAAAAGGCGCACGAGCACACCGGCGGAGAAAACTAATTTTACGCTTTTAATAAAAAAGCCCTGATCACTAAACGTGATCAGGGCTTTTCTTTTGATGGTTATTTCGGTTTAAACTTTCTTTACAGCTTCAATCAGTTCGGGTACCTTGGGAACTTTCGCAAAGGATTTCACCAGGAAGCCATTCCTGTCGTATACTGCCACAAAGGGCGTTGTGGTTATCTGGTAGTACTTCTGCACGCTGCCGCCGTAACCTTCGGTACCCATAGTAAAGTTCTTGTAGGCAGATATGTTAAAGTCATGGTCAAAGGCTTTAACCATCTTAATGTCCGTAAAAGTTATCATTACCACCTGTAAATCCTTAAAGCTGTTCATCTTCGGCTTCATGTCGTAGATCAGCTTTTGGCAATGGCTGCAATCCGGTGCAAAATAGATAAGCATAACAGGCTTATTCTTCTGCAGATCTGCATTGGTAGTATAGGTATTATCCATTTTGAGCATCTTATAAGGTGCTATAACGGGTGGCTGCGCTTTAATGCAGCCTGTAGCCATAATAAGGCCAAGGGCAAATAAAAGTCTTTTCATCTTTTGGTATAACATCTTTATGCTAAGCTTCCAGCAGCTCCAGCTGCCAGTAAATGTGCTCTTCAGTTACAGGGAATAACGCGTTTTCGCGCACGGTATGATACACAGCATCAAATATCTGCATATAATTGCCTTTATGTGATGGTACCGCTTCTACACACTTGCGGTTGTCAATATCCATTATCACCAGCTTACCTTCGTTTCCTGCCGGTTCTACACCATACTCGCCGTTATCGGGCATCATGCCCTTGTCTAACTGTGCTTCCTGCACATCGGTGCGGTTCTTAACAAAGCTGCCTGCGGTACCGTTAACAATAAACCCGGGCTGTTCCTCAGCAATCAGCAAGCCCGAGGTTAGGTAAACATTAAGCTGATTAGGGTACTTCAGATGAAAATGGAAATAATCAGGAACTTCTGATCCCTCACGATAGATACCCGTGGTTTTTTCAAAAGACAACGGTCTTCCAAACAAAGCAATAGTGTTATCTACCAGGTGTGCACCTAAATCACACACCAGGCCATTTGCGGGCACGTCTTTAGTTTCTTTAAAGGCTTTAACCCCTATCTGTGCCTTGTACCTGTCCATCCTGAAGATCACCTCCTGCAAAGTACCCAAACGGCCGCTTTCGATAACTTCTTTCACCGAAAGAAAACCACTGTCGTACCTGCGATTCTGATATATCATCACGTGCTTCTGCAGCTCGCGGCCTTTATCAAACAAATACTTTATTTGCTCCGCTGTAGCAGCTGCGGGCTTTTCAATCAGCACGTGCTTGCCGGCCTCCATCGCTTTAATGGCATGCTCCAGGTGCAGGTTGCTGGGCGTATTTACTATGACCAGCTCAATTTCATCGTCGTTTAATAAATCGTCTATTGAATTATAGCTGATAACATCCGGATAAATTTCCGCTGCCTTTTTCTGACTGCGTTCTACTATTGCCTTTAACCTGAAATTGGCATTAGTGTGGATGAAAGGTGCGTGGAAAATTCTACCGGACATGCCGTAGGCCATTAAACCGGTTACAATAGGTGCTGACATATTGGTAAAATTATCATTATTAATACACGCGGCAATAAATAATCAACAAAAAAAAGGGGAACAAGCAGCGCCAGTTCCCCTTTTCTCTCTTATTTAAAAAACCGATTATTTCATCGATTTTTGGATGGCTTCTATTTTAGCCAGGTGTGCTTGTACCACAGGCAAGGTTTTGGTAGCAAATGCCATCAGTTCCTTGTCTTTGCAGTTTTTAGAACCATCTTCAAGTAACGATGCAGTTTTTTTATGGCCATCAACCATTGCGTCTACATAAGCTTTATCAAACTCTTTGCCTGATTTACCTGCAAGCTCAGTAGCTTTTTTCTGGTGCTCTTCATCAGGTGCAACCGGTAATGTAATATTCTTGGTTTTAGCAATCGCCATCAGTTCTTCGTTTGCTTTACCGTGGTCCATTACCATCATGTTGGCAAATTCTTTTACTTGCGGGTTTGTTGCTTTTTCAGCTGCCAATTTGCCCAATGCAACTTCTGCAAGGCCACCATTTGCTACGTCAGTAGCAAACTTAGCGTCCATTTCGTCAACTGCTATACCGGTAGCACCGGTTGTAGTTGTATCCTTAACCTGGTTAACGCTATCGGCACTTTCTTTACTGTCTTTTGCGGCATTGTTACATGCCTGGAACGACAAGGCTGCAAGCCCTATCATTGCCACTAAACTGATCTTTTTCATTTTGTAGGTTATGTATTTGTTTTTTAGTTAACACTTTTTCGCACAATTAGTTTTCGGGCACCTTATTCTTGTTAAACAGCAGTATTGTTATAGCCAAAGTTTTGTTATTTTTGACACATATAAAATCAACATTATGAATTTTCCTGCCGAGTTAAAGTATACGAAAGATCACGAGTGGATTAGGGTTGAAGGCAACACTGCTACTATAGGAATTACCGAATTTGCCCAAGGCGAATTGGGTGACATTGTTTACATCGATATCAATACTGTTGGGCAGGATGTTGCCAAAGAGGCTGTTTTTGGCACCGTTGAGGCTGTAAAAACAGTATCTGACTTATTCATGCCGGTAAATGGTACCGTAGCTGAAATTAACCCGCTATTAGATACTCAGCCTGAATTGGTAAACAGCGACCCTTACGGTGACGGCTGGATGGTAAAAATTACACTGAGTGACGTTACCGAGGTTGACGAGTTATTATCTGCAGACGATTATAAAGGCGTAATTGGCGTTTAATGACCGGAAAGCTTAAATATTACGGGCCCGCTATTTTGTGGGCCCTCTTTATTTTAATTATTTGCAGCCTGCCTATGGGCGGGATAGATAAGTCGCCAAGGTTTTTTCCCGGGTTTGATAAACTGGTGCACTGCGGTTTGTTCTTTGTGCTTGCAACGCTTTATTGCTTCGGCAGCATCAGGCGGTTTAAAACCCGGGGCTTGAGAATAGAGATAGCAATGAAGAACACCATTGTGCTGATTAGCTATGGTGCATTGATAGAAGTTTTACAAATGTATATATTTACTTGGCGCACCGGCGACGCTACCGACTTGTTTGCCGACACTGTTGGTGCTTGCATGGGCATATTTGCCGTATTGGTAACTGCTACTGCATTAAATCATGAAAACAGCTAAAATTATACTGCTCGGCATACTTGCCACTGTTGTTGTTTCGTCATGCGGCATCTTTAAGAAAGATTGTGGTTGCCCGCATTTTGGTGCCCGTAAGCCTACTCAAAAAGTTTACAGATCGTAGACGATCATCTAAAAAATACCCCTAATCTTATTTGGATTTATTTTAAATAAGCTTACATTTGTGTAGAAATTTACGCAAATGAATTTATCAGAACTTTCAGTAGGAGAAGCAGGTACAGTAAAAGAGTTTACTGACCTTGAAATGTCTGTTAAACTAATGGAAATGGGCTGCCTGCCCGGAGAAAAGATAACTGTAGCACGGGTAGCTCCACTTGGTGACCCTATTGCTATTCATGTTTCCGGCTATCAATTAAGTTTGCGCAAGTTTGAAGCGTCAACAATAATTTTGCAGTAGTTCTTTTGGCCCATTGAAAGTTGATATAAGAGTAGCGCTCGTAGGCAATCCTAATACCGGTAAATCAACACTTTTTAACGCCCTAACGGGCCTTAACCAAAAAATAGGCAATTTCCCCGGCGTTACTGTTGATAAGAAAGTAGGCTTTTCTCAATTGCCTGATGGCCGAAAGGCCGAAATCGTAGATCTTCCTGGAACATACAGTCTTTATCCCAAAAGCCGCGACGAATCTATTGTATTTAGCGTTTTAGCCGATAAAGATTCAGAATTAACGCCCGACCTGGTGGTCATCATTCTTGATGCTACTAATCTCAAACGCAACCTGCTGCTATATACGCAGGTAGCCGACCTTAAAATACCTGTAATAATTGCGCTTAACATGATGGATATGGCCAAGAAAGCCAATATCCGGATTGATATTAATCTACTATCGGCAAGGCTTGGAGTGCCCGTTGTACCGGTTTCTGCACGTAAAAGCGAAGGCATAGATGAACTGAAAAAAGCAATCTCATATATAAGCAAGTTTGCACTACAGGTAGATACTATTGATGTACGCGCGCTGGCACCAGCATTAATTGATGATATAGCTGAGGAGATAAATACTGACAACCCCTATTTTGCTTTGCAGCTGGCGCACCAGCATGAAACGCTGAAGTTTCTTAAACCGCAGCAGAGTGACCGTATAGAGGAACTGGAGAAAAAACATAATTTCCATTCGCAAAAAGCTCAGGCAACTGAAACCATAGCGCGGTACAATTACATTAACGATGTACTTTACGATACGGTTAAAACACCCGAAACAGCGCACGAAGAAAGCATAAGCAATAAAATAGACCGTGTTCTCACACACAAAGTCTTTGGCTTTTTAATTTTCATTGGGGTACTGTTGTTTATGTTTCAGTCCATCTTTGCATGGTCGGCTTATCCCATGTCGCTTATCGAAGATCTTTTTGTTTGGATAGAAGTAATACTGCGGAACGTTTTACCTGCAGGCCCGGTAGCCGATTTGATTATAGATGGTGTAGTTGCCGGTTTAAGCGGAGTAATGGTATTTATTCCCCAGATAGCTATTCTATTTGCATTTATCTCCATCCTCGAAGATACCGGCTATATGGCCCGCGTAACGTTCATGATGGACAAGATAATGCGTAAGGTAGGCCTTAATGGCAAATCGGTAGTGCCGCTAATAGGAGGCTTCGCTTGTGCGGTACCATCTATTATGAGTACGCGTACAATAGAGAACTGGAAAGACAGGATGATAACCATAATGGTTACGCCGCTTATAACCTGCTCGGCACGCCTGCCAGTTTACGTATTGCTTATATCTCTTGTAGTGCCAAACCGCAACATTTGGTGGCTGTTTAACTTACAAGGGCTTGCGCTAACAGGCATGTACCTGCTCAGCCTGGTATCGGCAATAGTAGTAGCATTTGTAATGAAGTATATTTTGAAGGCGCGCGAGCGTGGATACTTTATTATGGAGCTGCCCGTGTATCGTATGCCGCGGTGGAACAACGTATTGCTTTCTATGTACGATCGTGCTAAGACCTTTGTGCTCGAAGCCGGCAAAGTTATAATTGCAGTATCTGTTATCCTTTGGGTATTATCTTCTTATGGACCGGGCGACCGCTTCCAAAAGATTGAACAAAAGTACAGTGCGCCTAAATATACCGGCAACGTGAAACCTGACGAACTGAACCGGATTATTTCATCAGAAAAACTCGAAAATTCTTATGCCGGGGTACTGGGGCATGCAATAGAGCCGGCAATAAAGCCGCTTGGCTTCGACTGGAAAATAGGCATTTCGCTAATTACATCATTTGCCGCACGCGAAGTATTCGTGGGCACAATGGCCACCATTTACAGTGTAGAAGGTGATGCCGACCGAATAGATTCTGTACAGGATAAAATGCGGAACGCCCGTAATCCGCAAACAGGCAAACCGGTGTTTACGCTGGCAGTTGCTTTCTCCCTGATGATGTTTTATGCTTTTGCTATGCAATGTGCCAGCACCGTAGCCGTGGTTTACCGCGAAACAAAAAACTGGCGCTGGCCGGCCGCACAGTTCCTGTACATGACCGTACTGGCATATGGGGCTGCATTTTTGGTATATAACCTTCTAAAATAACGCGGGACTTTTGTCTGTAAGCTATTCTAATTATCTTTGATACAGAGGTAGACATTGGATAAAGTAAAAGTTCTGGAAAAGTATCTTCCACCGGGTGCGGCCCCTCTTATCGGCCGCTGGATAGATTACTTTAAATGCGAGTTTAAGATCTCCCGTAACCGTAACAGCAAATTTGGCGATTACCGTGCACCTTATGGTGGTAAGGGTCACCGCATATCTGTAAATTATGATCTCAACCCTTACGCTTTCCTGGTAACAACCGTACACGAGTTTGCGCATTTGCATACCTGGAACGAGCATAAGCAAAATGCAAAACCACACGGCACCGAATGGAAAAGCAACTTTAAGCGGATGATGCAGCCTTTTTTTGAAAAGGACATATTTCCAGCAGATATTAAACATGCTATAACCAGTTACCTTAATAATCCGGCTGCGTCCACCTGTTCAGACCTTACACTTTATCGTTCCTTAAGAAAATACGACGCTCCGAAAGAAGATGTACATACCGTAGAAAAGCTGCCTGTAAATGCCGTTTTCAAATTAAAGGACGGTAGGGTATTTCGTAAGGGAGAAAAGCTGCGCAAACGGTTTAAATGCGTAGAGGTAAGCAGCAAGCGGGTATACCTTTTCAACCCTGTTGCCGAGGTGGAATTAATTGAAGGTTAGGGCACCTAAAGTGTGCCCTGCTCTTAAAACCTGAGTAACCTGTCCATACACTCTTCAAGCCTGGCCTTTGCCAGGAACTGATCTTCCAGCGCCTTGTTCATGGGTATAGGCGTATCCAGACTGCCGCACCGCATTACAGGAGCATCAAGATACTTAAACAAGTGCTCACCGATGTAAGCGGCTAATTCACCACCGAATCCGCTGGTGAGTGTGTCCTCATGCAGTATCAGCACTTTGGATGTCTTCATTACTGTTTTCTCAACAGCCTCTTTGTCCCACGGCTGCAAGCTGCGCAAATCAAGTATCTCTATAGATTGGTCCGGATGATTGTCTGCATACTCCATAGCCCAGTGCACGCCAAGTCCGTAGGTAATAATGCTGGCTTTAGTACCCTTTCTTACAATATTGGCCTTACCTATCTCCACATAATAATCATCGTCCGGAACATTGCCGGTAGTGCTACGGTATAGATATTTATGCTCGAAATACATTATAGGGTTAGGATCTTCAATAGCCGACATAAGCAGCCCTTTGGCATCATCAGGAAATGCTGGGTATACCACTTTTAATCCGGGAGTTTTAGTAAACCAGGCTTCGTTAGATTGCGAATGAAACGGCCCCGCACCAGTACCTGCCCCGGTAGGCATTCGTATCACCACGTCTACATGCTGCCCCCAGCGATAGTATGTCTTTGCCAGGTTGTTTACAACCTGGTTAAAGCCGCTGCTTACAAAATCGGCAAACTGCATTTCAACCACGGCCTTATAGCCATTGAGTGCAAGCCCCATGGCAGCACCCACAATACCCGACTCGCAGATCGGTGTATTGCGTACCCGCTCTTTTCCAAATTCTTCAACAAAGCCCTGGCTAATTTTAAATGCGCCACCATACTCGGCAATGTCTTGCCCCATGATTATCAGGTTGTTGTATTTCCGCATACTTTGCCTCAGGCCATCACTAATAGCGTCTATGTATCTTTTACCGGATAATACCTCGTATGGCCTAGGTTCCGGTTTGTGATACATCCGATAGACTGAGTTCAACTCCGTTTGAGCATGGGGTACAATATCCGGCTCGTTGAAAACCTTCTCTATTTCTATATCTATCAATTTTGTGAACTCCTCACGCAGGTAAGGCACCCATTCTTTACGGAGTACCTGTTCATCCAGCAAGTATTGCTCAAAGTTATCCAGCGGATCATGTTGCCGCCACTCTTCAAACAAGTGCTGGGGTACATACTTGGTTCCGGATGCCTCCTCATGCCCGCGCATCCTGAAGGTCATACACTCCAGCAACACCGGCCGTGGTTTCCGGCGCATATCCTGCGCCAGTTCGTTCACGGTATGATAAACCTCAAGTATGTTGTTACCGTTAATTCGTCGTCCCTCTATGCCATAACCAATTGCCCGGTCTACCAACGCTTCACACCGATATTGTTCGTTAGTAGGAGTAGATAGTGCATAGCCGTTGTTTTCTATGATAAAAATGACGGGCAGATCCCAAACTGCTGCTATGTTAAGTGCTTCGTGGAAATCCCCTTCGCTGGTGGCACCTTCTCCGGTGTATACCAACGTCACTTTCTGCTGTCGGCTAAGTTTATCAGCCAGTGCTATACCATCGGCTAAGGCAAGTTGCGGCCCCAAATGCGAGATCATTCCAATTACCTTGTACTCCTGGGTGCCAAAATGAAAGGACCTGTCGCGGCCCCGCGTAAAGCCGGACATCTTGCCCTGCCACTGTGCCATTAAGCGTGATATAGGGATATTTCGCGCGGTAAATACGCCCAAATTGCGATGCATGGGCAAGATGTATTCATCAGGCTGCATAGCAAGCGTACTGCCTACAGCAATAGCTTCCTGGCCAATACCGGAGAACCATTTGGATATGCGGCCCTGGCGCAGCAGGATCAGCATCTTCTCTTCGACCAAACGTGGCAATAATAGTTTCTTGTAAAACGTTATTAAACCGTCATTATCGATATTTTTACGGTCGAAAATCATACCCCTAATCTAAGAAGTTTTTAAAACTTTGTATGTTTGAACATTCCTATTTACTATGAAGCAATTGTACGTTATCCTACTGGTGATATTTGTTGGCTCGGGCCTTGTTGCATTCTCGCCTGACAGCTTTCTGCTCCCCGAGAACTTCTACCTGCATAAAGGCGATAAATTAAGCGTACACCTGCTTAGCGGCGATGACTTTACCAAGGAAGGTGAAGACCGCTACAATTCCAAAAAGACGGTCAAATTTAATATATACGACGGCTCTAAACCTACCGACCTGCTAAAGGTAGCTAAGGACAGCGCCGCCCCGGTACTTAGCTATACTCCTGCAAACAACGGGCTGGTACTTATCGGCATGACGCTTAAACCCGAAGTGAACGAATTACCTCACGAGGACTTTGTGGCTTACCTGCAAAAGCAGGGATACGATAATTTGGCCGATAAAATAAAAGATGATACCCGGTTAAACCTGGTTGAAAAGTACCGGTATTTTCTAAAGACACTGGTTAGTGTTGATAACGGCGGCGGCAGCAATTACAATAAAGTTACGGGCGATGAACTGGAAATTGTGCTTAAACAAAACCCATACAAGAAAAGCTACGGCGACGATATTACCGCTGTTGTAAACTTTCAGGGGAAACCGCTTAAGGAAGGCAATGTAAGCCTTTACATAAAGTCGGCATCTGGCAACGTGCACAAGGACTTGTTTAAAACAGATGCAGATGGCGTATTTAACTTTACCCCGAGCCGGGATGGTATTTACATGATCCGCTGCGTACAGATAGCCCCCTCTAAAACAAACGATGCTGATTTTGATACCTGGTGCGCAACTTACTCCTTTGCATTCAGCAACCGCGATGAGCTACCAAATACCTACAAAGAGTTCGGCTTTGGTGATAAGCACTAAAGCAGGTTAAGCATATCCATGTTAAACCTTGGCTTAATGCTATAACGTAATTGCACAAGGCCGGTAGTGTATGTTTGCTGGCTGATAAGTTCCAGATCAAGCTTTTGCTCAAGATTGCCGAACAGTGGCTTTCCTGATCCAAGTATCACGGGATGAACGGAGAGCAAAAGTTCTGCAACCAGGTTCTTATTTATAAAGGCAGAGAGCAAACTGGCCCCGCCAAACATCCAGATGCTTTTACCCGCCTCATTAAGGATGCCGTCAACCGCGTGATCGAAATTAGTTGACGGGATCACCTCAACATCTTCATTTTTCCCCGGGGTTAACGTGTCCGAGAACACATACATCTTTTTACCCGGGAAGCTATAATCTTCTGCTTTGATCAGCTCGTAGCTTTTACGACCGATAAAAATGGCGTCCGTTTCTTCAAAGAAAGCAGCCATTCCATAGTCCTGGTCGGTTAGGCACCAATCGTATTCACCGTTAGGGCCTTCTATAAATCCGTCGAGTGTAACGGCTACGTTCAGTATGATCTTTCGCATTTAAACTTCTTTGTCTGCCTGGTTACGCTCTGCCCATTGCTGGCTGAACGATTTTTCTGCCACCTGCGGCATCTCACGGAAATGCCCCCATGATTTCTTAAAGAACGTCCGCATCATCCAGTTCTTTGTTTTGCCTTTAAAGAAGTCGGTAAGGCTGCGTTTCAGCATACCTTTTTTCCAAAGCGCCCAACCCCACTTTTCTTTTTTGGGCACTATCCCTTCGTTAACCGCGTCGCGCCTGTTCAGCAGCAGCATTTTATGGATGTCTATCTTCACCGGGCATACTTCGGTGCACTTACCGCAAAGGCTGGAGGCATAGCTCAAATGTTTAAACTCTTCCATGCCCTTCATGTGAGGGGTTATTACAGATCCTATCGGCCCGCTGTAAGTAGTATCATAAGTATGGCCCCCAATGTTCTTATACACCGGGCATACGTTAAGGCATGCTCCGCAGCGTATGCAGTATAAGCCTTGCCGCTGTTCTTTTTGCGCCAGCAGGTTAGTGCGGCCGTTATCCAGCAGCACAACGTACATCTCGTCGGGCCCGTCCGTTTCGTTAGGTTGGCGTGGGCCGCTCAGTATGGTGTTGTAAACGGTTAAGTTCTGCCCCGTACCATGGGTAGCCAGCATGGGCCAAAACAAATCAAGGTCGGTTATAGATGGTATTAGTTTTTCTATCCCAACTACCGCAATGTGAATTTTAGGAAATGAGGTAGTCAGCCTGGCATTACCTTCGTTCTCGCTAATGGCTATACTGCCGGTATCGGCAATCAGAAAGTTGGCTCCTGTTATCCCTACATCTGCGCTCAGGTACTTGTCGCGCAGTAGTTCGCGTGCTTTTTGGGTGAGTTGTTCGGGGGTGGAGTCTATCGGCGTACCAAATCGTTCGTTAAACAGCTTTGCTATGTCCTCTTTGGAGAGGTGCATTGCCGGGGTAACAATATGATAAGGCGGCTGCCCAAGCAGCTGCACTATGTATTCGCCCAGGTCGCTCTCTACCGACTCAACCTGGTGTTGCTCTAAAAACTCATTAAGATGTATCTCCTCCGTAGCCATCGACTTGGATTTGATCACCGTTTTTGCACCGGCTTTTTGGATAATGTTAAGTATCTCGCGGTTTGCTTCTTCGGCATCGTTTGCCCATATCACCTTGCCGCCGCGCTTTTGAAAGTTGGCTTCAAACTCGGGCAAAAACTTGTCCAGGTTCTCCATCACCTTCCACTTTATGGCATGGCCTTTCTTTTTAGAATGGTCCAGGTTTATCATCCTGGCAAGGCCGCGGGTAACAGCTGTATCGTATTTATCAATGTTGTAATTGATAATACGCCGGTGGTCCATCTCAAAGGCTTTCTCCTCCGATGCTACCAAAAACTCCTCTGCGGTATTGCCCATATATGCGAAAGTAATTAAACGCCAGTTAGTTTTTAATAAGTGTTGAAAATAACGCTTTAATCATCGCTTTTTTGACAAGCAAAACAGATCGGCAGCGTGGCGGCAGATGATGGTATCTGTTTACCGCCATTAACAAAAAAGGCGCCTGTTAAAAGCGCCCGGGTATTTATGATTCCAGATAAATATCAAGTAGTCCTTCGGGCAGGTCTACGTAAAACTCTTCCCCTTCAACATCAATGCCTTTTATGATCTCCACATTAAGCGGAAACAACACTTCTTTTCCCTTGAACTGAACAGCTGCAATTAGCTGTTGCGGGTACTCCATAATATCTGTTACCTCGCCAAGTTCCCCGTGAGTTTCATCTACTGCCAAAAAGCCTTTCAGGTCCTTTAGCGTAAACTCTTCTTTCTTCTTTTTAGGCTTTTGCTTGTTAGATACGTAAACATCTTTTTTAACCAGTACCGATGCCTTTTCAACCGTGTCTATATCCTCCAGTTGTAAATAGGCCTGGCTTTTTTGCAGGTATTTAATTGAGCTTACAAAATAAGGAACCAGTTTACCGGCAACGTCAATAAAAACCGAATTCAGCTTTATCTTTTCAGTATCCTCAAAATCAACATAAAAAACCATTTCACCTTTCAGGCCCTTGGTCTTCAGTATCGTACCTATTTTAAAATGCTCAGTGGTATTGCTCATGCGTATTGTTTTTAAACAACAATGGCGAAGACTGTTAGGTGCTTCGCCATTGGGGTAAAAATCAAGAGTTGAGAATCAGGAATCAAGATCCCCAAATCTAAAAATGTTCTTGACTCAAATAATCAATATTATTCAGCGCTTTCTGCTTCAGTTTCGGTAGCAGCTGCTTCTTCAGCAGGAGCTTCTTCTTCAGCAACAGGAGCGTTCTTAGCAGCTATTGCAGCAGCCCTGTCTTCTTTCTTTTTAGCTTCTGCAGCTAAAGCAGCTTTGCGGGCTTCTTCTTTTGCAGATGTAAGGCCGGTTTTCTTACCGGTGATCTTACCTTGTTTTTGCTCGGTCCATTCAGCAAATTTAGCATCTGCCTGCTCTTGGGTTAAAGCACCTTTAGTAACACCGCCCTGTAAGTGTTTTTTGTATAATACCCCTTTGTAAGAAAGTATTGCACGGCAGGTATCAGTTGGCTGTGCGCCATTGTTTACCCACTCGAAGGTTTTGTCAAAATTAATCTCGATAGTAGCAGGGTTGGTGTTTGGGTTGTATGAACCTACACGCTCAATAAAACGGCCGTCGCGTGGTGCGCGGGCGTCTGCCACTACAATGTAGTAAAAAGGCTTGCCTTTTTTACCGTGTCTTTGCAGTCTGATCTTAGTTGCCATTCTTTTATTTTATGTATTCAACATTGTCCCCGGAGTTCTTTCTGCGGGGACGCAAAGGTAATCATATTTATTAAAAATTAAAACCCTTACTATTAATACTTTGATTGTACTTTTACAGATAGCGTAATTTGTTAAACTCCCCACAAACAATTACCTTAACAAGGTATTAATTTAGATATACTAAACCCGCAATGGTATGGAGCAGCTTACTTTACCGGTAATAAGCGAATGCGTTGTTGCTTACGATCTTGATAAGCAGCAACACCTTACTATTGGGCCATACCTGGGAGAACTTGCAGGGTTTAAGCAAGGCACCCCAATAAGCGTACAGGATTTTTGGTTACAGCTGGTACACCCGGCAGATCTGGAAAGGGTTAAGGCCGCTTATCAGCAGATAACCATAAACAACAGCCTGGATATCAGCTATCGCCTTGTGCACGTTAACAGCAAAGAAACGCGTTATATAAGCGAAAGACGAAACATGTACTACGACGGTGCAACCGGCAGCCGCGTAGTAATGAGTATAATAAATGAGCATACTGGCGATACGTCTTTGTCGGTTGCAGGCCAAACCGAAGAGGATGCGCTTAAACGCGAACAGTTCCTGCTCTCGCTCATCAACTCCCAAACCAACTTTTTGATACGGCTGGACAACAAAGGCCATTTCACCTTTGTAAACAGGCGCTACTGCCAGGTATTCGGGTACTGCTCTGAGGAACTTTTGGGCCAGCACTTTTCCATTAATACCGCACCCGAAGATATGGAACGCTGCCAGCTGGCCTTTGAGCGGTGCCTTGCCGAACCCGGCGAGTTAGTAACGCTTATACGCAGCAAGCTGGATAAAACCGGCGCCAGGCATCCGTCTGAATGGGAGTTTATTGCAGTAACAAACCAGAACGGCGAAGTTACCGAGATACAAGGCGTAGGGCAGGACATTAGCCAGCGGGTAGAAATGGAAGAACAGGCCGCGCAGGCAGCTACCCGGCTGGAAAACTTTATTGAGAGCGTTACCGATGGCTTTTTTATAGTTGATAAGAACTGGCGGTTCATTAGAACAAACCCGGCGTTTGAGGAATTGATGAACACGGGCAGGCACAATATTATAGGTGGCGTGTTATGGAACGTATTCCCCTTTTTTGTAAATACAGAATTTGAAAGTGCTTACCGCAAAGCGGCCGAAAACCTGCAGACAGTGCACTTTAGCACTTACTTCACGCCGCTAAAAAGATGGCTGCGGTCTACAATATATGCTTCTACAGATGGGCTTACTGTTTTTATACGGGATATAACAACACAGCGTACAACAGAAGAAGAGCTAAACCGCGCACGGAGGAACCTGGAGTCGTTGATCAACAATATTGATGACCTGATATGGTCCATAGATACCTCCGGGTGCTACATCTATACCAATAACGCATTTAAAAATAATCTTGAAAAAGCAACCGGGCAAAGGCCTGCCGACGGGCAGAAAGTTAGCTATTATGGCTACCCCGGTGCTATAGCCGAACAGTGGAAGGGCTATTACGCCAGGGCATTTAATGGCGACCGCTTTGATGTTGTAAACAATGCGATTGACCCGGAAAGCGGTAACGATGTTTATTACGAGATAAATTTCAGCCCCATTTTTAATGACGAAGGATTAATAGCGGGCGTAGGTTGTTTTGCACATGATATTACCTTAAGGCTTGAGTACGAGAACGAGATCATACTCCAGAATGAGCGTTTAAAACAAATTGCCAACTTAAGCTCGCACGAACTGAGGCGGCCGGTTGCCAGTATGCTGGGTTTACTAAGCCTGATTGACCTTAACCAATTTGATAATCCCGAGAACGAGCAAACCATACGTTACCTTGTAGATGTAGGTAAGGAAATAGACAAAGTTATACGCCTGATTGTTGACAACACTTTCACCGACAAACTGGTCTAAATCAGCTAAAAATTTTTTGATTTTGTGTAACAATTACACTGGCCGGCTATCTTATAATCGCTATATAGCCAAGGTCTCATAAAGCTATAAGTTTTTGTGAGGAGCCCGCACCTTAAGGGCCCCGTTAAATCAAATTAATTTCAAAATGTCTGATTCTATCCTCCAATTCTGGTGGGTGCTGCCGCTTGTTGCCGCCCTCCTGGCGTACAAATTTGTACTGCAAGTTTTTTTCGGTATGATCATCGTTCCTGATGCCCGCATTGGTTTGGTTGTTAAAAAATTTACGCTTTATGGCGATAAGCGGTTGCCCGATGGCCGCATTATAGCCATACAGGGCGAGGCCGGTATGCAGGCAAAACCCCTTGCCCCGGGTTTGTACTGGCGCTTATGGCCATGGCAATACACCATTACCATGGAGCACTTTACGGTTATTCCGCAAGACAAACTGGGCCTGGTAAAAGCCAAAGACGGTGCACCTATGGACACCGGTCGCGTATTGGGCAAGCCTGTCGCGTGCGATAAGTTCCAGGATGCGCAGGCTTTCCTGGAAAACAACGGCCAGAAAGGCCCGCAGGCCGCTTTCCTAACACCGGGTAGCTATCGTATTAACACCTTTCTGTTCGAAATAGAAATGGTGCCCATTACCCGTATTCAGGAAAACAAGGTAGGCATTGTAACCACGCTTGACGGCGAGCCGCTTGACAAAGGTGAAATAGCCGGCGGATCTGTTGCAGGGCACCGTAACTACCAGGACCCAATGGCGTTCATTCAATCGGGCGGTAAAAAAGGCTTGCAGGAAGATGTTATACTGGCAGGTACCTATTACCTTAACCCGTGGTTTGCTATTGTTGAACAGGTAGAGATGATACACATCCACATCGGTTACGTGGGCGTGGTAAACTCCTTTGTAGGTCCCGAAGGTACCGATACCAGCGGCATAGGCTTTACTCATGGTAACATTGTTAAGAAATTTCAAAAGGGCGTGTGGGACGAGCCTCTGGATCCCGGTAAACACCCTGTAAACATTTACACCCATACGGTAGAGATTGTACCAACCACCAACATAGTGCTTAATTGGGCAAATAGCCGCACCGAGTCGCATGAGCTGGATAAAAACCTGTGTACCATCAGTGTGCGTTCATCAGATGGTTTTACCTTTAACCTGGATGTGTCACAGATCATCCACATACCGCGCAATGAAGCGCCAAAAGTCATTGCGAGGTTTGGTAACATGAAAAACCTGGTATCGCAGGTGCTTGAGCCTACCATTGCCAACTATTTCCGTAACTCGGCACAAAAGAGCGGTGTTATAGAATTCCTCACCAACCGTTCACAAAGGCAGGAAGACGCCCGTGCACAGATAGGTAAAGTGCTGGCCGACTATAACGTTGAGGGCGTGGACACGCTGATTGGCGACATAGTGCCACCGGAAGCGTTAATGCGTACCCTTACTGACCGTAAGATAGCCGAGCAGGAACGTGTTACCTATGAGATACAAAAGAGCGCACAGATAGAACGTAAAGAATTTGAAAGCGCTAAGGCCGGTGCCGATATGCAGCCGGAGGTTGTAAAATCTACCCGCCAGGTAGAAATAAACACCCAGATGGCGGCTTCAAAAGTGGCTGCCGCGAAGGGTGACGCGGAATCGCGCATTATTAATGCCAAGGCAGATGCGGAAAATAAAACCATTATCGCCAAAGCTGATGCCGAGGCCAAAACCATCAACGCGAAAGCCGATGCCGCTGCAACCGAAGTAAATGGTAATGCGGAAGCTGGTAAGATTAAAGCGGTAGGTTTGGCGGAAGCCGAGGTAACCAAGCAAAAAACCGAAGCGATGGGTACCGAACAATACGCCATAGTACGCGTAGCCGAAGCCCTTGCCAGCAACGGCGTGAAACTGGTACCGGAAATTCTGGTGAGCGGTAAAGACGGCGGCAGCGGCGGTATGATAGATGCCCTTATAGGCAACGAGATGCTGAAGAAACTACAGCGCGAAAGCGAAGCTAAAAAGCCCGAAACCATCTAACGCCTATTTACACGAAGCAAAAAAGAGCGGCTGATCCCATAGATCAGCCGCTCTTTTTTTAGTCCTCAACCAGGCCTAAATTATACCTGTAGTTTATACTATTACTTGCAAATAAAATTTAATATAGCCTGTTTTTTACGTGTGGTTTTTGAAGGTTCCCGCACCAAAATAAAGGCAAAAACCGACAAATTGATGCGTTTAGAAGCCTTTTATTGCAGGTAACTTAAAAGTGTTCAAAATACCCGCGGCACAAAAAAACGTGAACACTTTTGAACACTTGCGCTATATAGACAGTATCTCTACGATCTTTAAAAAGTTAGCGTTTATCTCTACGTTATGCTTGCAGGCATGCTCAAACGAGGTATAAGAAATCTCGTTATGTACGATGCCTATCATCTCATTACGGTGCCCGTCGCGTAACGCTTCTACGGCAGCTACACCTATACGGCTGGCCAATACACGGTCCATACAGGTAGGTTTGCCCCCACGTTGTATGTGCCCCAGTATAGATACGCGGGTATCGTAGTTTGGGAACTTCTCTTTTACATGGTGGCCAATCTCAAAAGCATTGCCGGCTTCTTCGCCTTCTGCTACAATAACAATCTTGGATGATTTATCCTTACGGCCATGCTCCAGCTTGTCCATCAGCGCATTAAGATCACGCTTGGTTTCAGGGATCATAATAGCCTCAGCACCAGAAGCAATACCAGTACGTAGCGCAATTAACCCACAATCGCGGCCCATTACCTCTACAATAAACACCCGGTCGTGAGACTCAGCAGTATCGCGTATTTTATCTACGGCGTCTATAACGGTGTTTATAGCAGTGTCGTAACCAATGGTGAAATCAGTTCCGTACAAATCATTGTCGATGGTACCGGGTAAACCTACAACAGGCACATCAAACTCATTGCCGAATATGCGCGCACCGGTAAATGTACCATCACCACCAATAGCAACAAGGCCGTCAATTTCGTTACGTTTTAGCTGATCGTAAGCCAACCTGCGGCCTTCCGGTGTACGAAATTGCTCACTACGGGCGGTCTTTAATATGGTGCCGCCACGCTGTATAATGTTAGCAACAGATTTGACGTCCATCGGTATGAACTCACCATTTATCATGCCCTCATAGCCACGGCGAATACCAATAACTTCAATGTTATAGTATTGAGCAGAACGCACCACTGCCCTAATGGCAGCATTCATTCCCGGCGCATCGCCGCCTGAAGTAAAAAGTCCTATTTTTTTGATTTGCGTCATTTGCTGGGGAAAACGCTCAATAGCTTATAAATGATTAATTTACCTAACCTTTAAACGCCATTAATCAGCAAGCTGTATAATAAGCATTGGTTAAAAGTCGCGCAAATTTACATTTTTTTGTCAAACCTGACCTGTAGAATTGAGATTGCTTTGAGATTAACTGTTACTTATACAGATTATTTGGCAGCATTGTAAGCTTTGAAGCCGCTATCCAGATAAGAAGTAAAAGTGTTTATATCAGTTGCGCCAACCGGTTCAACCAACTTTTCCCCTTTTTCGTTGATAATGACATAAAATGGCTGCGCATTGGTTTGGTAGTTTTTTATTTCAAAATCCAGCATCTTACCCCCAATAGTAGTAATCTTCTTATGAGTAACATCAGAAGTATACTTATCCGCTTCGGGCAGTTCTGTTTTATCGTCAATAACCATCTGCAGTATAATAAAGTCATTTTGCAAGCGCTTTAATACTCCCGGATCAGGGAACACCTCTTGCTCCATTTTACGGCAGTTCACGCAATTCCACCCCGTAAAATCAATCATTATTGGCTTATGCAGCTGTTTGGATAGCTGCACTGCCTGATCGTAATCGTACCATTCATCGAGGCCTTTTACCTTTGGAAGCCGAGCGAACAATTCTTCGTATTTCTTTTCCTTAATAATACCCAACTGTTCAGAAGTACCCGCAGGTACAGCAGCACCGCCTGCCGAAATATCAAAGTCCTGCGTACTTAAAGGTGGAAGTAAAGCACTAATCGACTTAAGCGGAGCACCCCATAAACCAGGTATCATATAAACAGTAAAAGCAAACGCTGACATTGCAAAGAAGGTTCGCGTAACTGTTAGATGCGCTACATCACTATCATGCGAAAACTTAATCTTTCCGATCAAGTATAAACTTAGCAGTATGCCTATAGCTATCCATACGGAAAGTACAACCTCCCGGTCTATCAAATTCCAGTGATAAGCCAGGTCAACGTTCGATAAAAACTTAAGCGCAAATGCAAGTTCTATAAAGCCAAGCACCACCTTAACCGAGTTAAGCCAACCACCGGATTTCGGCAAGCTTTTTAGCAGCGAAGGGAACATGGCAAAAATGGTGAATGGCAACGCAATGGCTAAAGAAAACCCGAACATTACTACAATAGGGGCCAGCCTTTCTCCCTTTATAAACGCATTTGCCAGCACCCCACCAATTGCTGGGCCTGTGCAGGAAAATGAAACAACAACCAAAGTTGCAGCCATAAAAAATATACCAGCCAAGCCCCCTTTATCAGAGTTTTGATCAAGCTTGTTGGCAAGTGAACTTGGTAATGTTATTTCAAATGCACCGAGGAATGATACCCCAAATACAACCAGCATCAAAAAGAAAAAGAAATTAAAAATTCCGTTGGTAGCTAGACCATTAAGGGCAGCGGGTCCGAATATTAATGTTATAATCAGGCCAAAGAATACATAGATAAAAATGATAGATAAGCCGTACAAACAAGACTGCCAGATAGCCTTTGCTCGGGTACCGCCTTTTTTAGTGAAAAAACTAACGGTAAGCGGCAGCATAGGATAAACGCAAGGCAGTAAAAACGCAGCAAAACCACCTAAAAAGCCTATAATAAACAACTGCCACAAGCTTTTAGGCATTTCCACGCCGGAAGCTGTACTTGCTGCCGAACCTGGTTTTTGCACCTTAGTTACTGCTTCACTCGCCGCATTACTAAAGCTATCCTTCTTAGCATTATCCTTATTCAAGCTTATGCTATCGGATGCGGTTGGTATATCGGTAAAATTAAGTCCGGCAGTATCAGCTGCTTTTTGCTGAGCAAATGCCGCATTTGGGACAAATGACCCAAGTAAAATGATTACCGATAGAAATAATAATGCTTTACGCAACAGGTTGCGGCTGCCGTGTGCCTTCATCAATAGTATGCTAAATGTTATTTACCTAAAGGAATGGAAAACTCTACCTCTTCCGGCGGAAGGCACTTAGAATTATTACAAACCATGTACTCCAACTTACCTTTTACAGCAGCGGCCTTTGCAGATTTCAATTTTACCTTTTGCTGGAATACTACGGAGTTCTCAAAATAACCAACATTCATCCCGAAAACTTTCTCGAACTTAGATATAGGGGCTGGCTCGATAGTTTTACCTACCGGTGTGTATTCTTTGGAAGGGCTGAAAGTAAAGCTGGTTTTCACCGGTCCACCATCCTTAACCGTTTGGGAGTAGATATGCCAGTCCTTATCAATGGTTGCTTTCAGGTATACCACAGCTTCGGTCGCGCTAACCTTCTTGGCCGCATAAGACCACCTAACCGGATTTTCAATCTGTGCTTTAGCTCCAAATGCCATTAGAACGGCTATAACCGCTAACAATAATTTCTTCATTTGTCTTTATTTAAAAATTCTATCTCTTTTAAGTTATAAAGCTTCTCTTCACCGTTGCTTAGTACAACCAGTTGCCCTATAACCGTTACTCCGGTTATTTCGCCGGTAAAAACCTGGTTGTTTGACCTGAATAGATGCTGTTCGTTTAAACGGTATAAGCAAGCCAAATACTTTTCTCTTATCAAGTTTACGTTTCCGGCTTTCAGTTTAAGGTACCAGCCCTCTATATGGCTGCAAATTTGCGATAATATCTGCTGCAAATCATAATCCCTTTGTAATATCTGGCAAATGGAGATAGGAGCGCCTGACTCAACAGGAAAGTTATCCTGATTAACATTTATGCCAATGCCAACAACCGAACTCTTGATTTGTCCGCCTTGTATCATATTTTCAATCAGCATTCCGCCTAGTTTCCTGTCGCCAAAATAAATATCATTTGGCCATTTTATCTTTAATCTGTCACGCAACAAGGGGTATAAAGCGTCATAAACACCTAAACTGATTGCTTTTGTAAGGTCAAACTGTTGTTGTGGAGATATAAAAGATGGTTTAAGCAATAAGCTAAAGGTAAGATTCTTGCCCGGCTGAGCATGCCAAACGTTATTTTGCTGACCGCGGCCAGCAAACTGGGTGTCTGCCATAATGACTGTCCCCTCGGGTACTGGCTTGGAATTTGACAGCATATCTTTTAGGTAATTGTTGGTAGAGTCAACTTCTTTAAGTGACACTAAATTTTGTCCAACAAATAATCCTGAAAATATGTTATTTTGCAACGTATAATAAATTAAAAACCGAAATCGTTCAAAACTAAATCTTTTTGATGGTAAAAAGTAAAGTGATAAATGAATCCACTTACATATCTGAATTGGCTATACACGGCATGCAGGAAAAAAAGGGGAACGAACTCGTAAGGCTCGACCTGCGAAATATTAAAAGCTCGGTGGCAGATTATTTTGTGATTTGCCATGCCGATTCTGCCACACAAGTTAAAGCAATAGCAAACAGCGTAGAAGACGAGATCTTTAAAGCTATACAAACAGAACCATGGCGCAAAGAAGGCCTGGAGTACGGTGAGTGGATATTGCTGGATTATGTTGACGTGGTAGTACATGTCTTCAGGACCGATAAACGTGAGTATTACGGTGTTGAAGACCTTTGGGGTGATGCTGAAATTAAAAGCTTCAAAAGCGCTTAATAAGCTCGTAAATATATACCTCTAAAATTATTGATTGACTGAATGAGCTTATATCGAAATGAAAGATAAAGACACTAAGGCCGACGGCCAAAAACCTATACGGAAAATCTCCAATAAAAAGATCAGTCCGAAACCTCCGAAATTTAACTTGATGTGGCTGTATGCCATTGCTATTTTAGGCTTACTTGTTGTACCAACTTTATTAGGCGGAAACAGCGGCAAACCTATCGACTTTCAGCGGTTTAGCAACGATATGCTGAAAAAGCATGACGTATCTAAAATTATTGCCTACAAAAACGGCGACCTTGTAGTAGCAGAAGTTTACATTAAAAAAGACAGCCTAAGCAAGCCGGAATACGCCGATGCTAATAAGAACCAGCGCGGATTGAGCATGGCATCAGACGGGCCTCAGTATTACTTTACCGATGCTTCTTACGAAAGCCTTAAACAGTCAATCACTAATGCTGAGAAAGACGTTCCGGATGCGATGAAAACGCCTATCCAGTACGAGCAAGGCAAAGAAAACCTGTTAAGCAACTGGCTGGTACAGTGCATTATAATGGCCGTATTGCTGGTTGGCGTTTGGTTGTTTATTATGCGGAGAATGGGCAGCGGTGGTGGTGGCGGCCCGGGCGGCCAGATATTTAATATCGGTAAGTCGAAAGCTACCCTGTTTGATAAAGAAGCGCAAGTATCTGTAACCTTTAACGATGTTGCCGGCTTGGAAGAAGCCAAGCAAGAGGTGATGGAAATTGTCGACTTCCTTAAAAATCCTAAGAAATACACCAATCTGGGTGGTAAAATTCCTAAAGGCGCATTGCTGGTAGGTTCTCCGGGTACAGGTAAAACGTTGCTTGCTAAGGCTGTAGCAGGCGAAGCACAGGTACCATTCTTCTCTCTGTCAGGTTCAGACTTTGTGGAGATGTTTGTTGGTGTGGGTGCTTCTCGTGTGCGTGACCTGTTCCGCCAGGCTAAAGATAAGGCACCATGTATCATTTTTATAGATGAGATTGATGCTATCGGTCGTGCCCGTGGTAAAAACAACATTGTGGGTGGTAACGACGAGCGTGAGAACACCCTGAACCAGTTGCTGGTAGAAATGGATGGTTTTGGTACCGATTCCGGTATTATTATCCTTGCTGCAACCAACCGCCCCGATGTACTAGACTCTGCTTTGCTTCGTCCCGGTCGTTTTGACAGGCAGGTGTCTATTGACAAACCAGATTTGGTTGGTCGTGAGCAGATATTTAAAGTGCATTTAAAGCCAGTTAAATTAGCTGATGGTGTTGATGCGAAAAAGCTATCTGCACAAACCCCGGGCTTTGCAGGTGCTGAGATAGCAAATGTTTGTAACGAAGCCGCATTGATAGCTGCACGTAAGAACAAGGAAGCTGTTGACATGCAGGATTTTCAAGATGCTATTGACCGCGTGATTGGCGGTTTGGAGAAAAAGAACAAGATCATATCTCCCGAAGAAAAACGTATTGTAGCTTACCACGAAGCGGGTCATGCTATCGCAGGCTGGTTCCTGGAGCATGCAGATCCATTGGTGAAAGTGTCAATAGTGCCGCGTGGTGTAGCAGCATTGGGCTACGCTCAATACCTGCCTAAAGAACAGTTCCTTTACACCACAGAGCAACTGCTTGACGGTATGTGCATGACTATGGGCGGCCGTGTTGCTGAGGACATTGTGTTCGGAAAAATATCAACCGGGGCACAAAATGACCTGGAGCGTATTACTAAACTTGGTTATGCCATGGTGACTATATACGGTATGAACGAGAAAGTTGGTAATGTATCTTTCAACGATACACAGGGCGAGTACCAATTCAATAAGCCATACTCTGAGAAGACTTCTGAGCTAATTGATAACGAGGTTCGTAACCTGATCAATGATGTTTATGCGCGTACCAAGCAATTGCTTACAGACAAGCGTGAGGGTTTAGAGAAGCTGGCTAACAAGCTGATTGAAAAAGAGATCCTGTTCCAGTCGGACCTGGAAGAGTTACTGGGTAAACGCCCGTTTGATAATCGTACCACTTACGACGAGTTTGTAAACGGAGAAGGCGAATCAAACCAAGACCCGGTTGCGCAAAACTTAGTGCATGAAGGTGTCGGGGATCACTCAGGTACCTTTAGCAGGAACCCGGGCGAAGGCAGCGAGCCAAGCACAGCTACAGAATAAGATCCGAATCGAGATCTAAGGTCTAAAGTTATAAGCTCAATTACGTTGACTTATGACTTTAGACTTTTTACTTTTGACTAACTATGAGGGATATCACAACATCGAAAGAAAAACTGCTTAAAAAGGTGCGCAAAGCCCTTTTAGAGAAGCGTGATAACCCTTACCCAAACCTGGAAGAATTGCCCATGTATCCTCCTGCAGAGGACATATTAGAGGTAATATTTGCCGAACAGTTTACAGCAGTAAGTGGTCAATTTGTGTTTTGCGAAGACGAAGTGCAGTTTATAGAAAACCTGCTTGAACTAGCCGAAGAGCGCAAGTGGCACAAGATATACTGCTGGGAACCAGCACTGCAACAACTACTTGCTACTTACGAGTACCCTTACTTTGAAACCGACAAGAACTTTGACCAGGCTGACGTTGGCTTTACTTTGTGCGAGGCCTTAATATCCCGCAATGGCAGTATCCTGCTCTCTAACGGCAATGCTGCAGGGCGACGTTTAAGTATCTATCCACCAGTGCACATTGTACTGGCTTACACCTCCCAAATGGTGCTTGACGTTAAGGACGGCCTTAAACTGATCAAGCAAAAGTACGGGCCGAATATCCCTTCCATGATTACTAATGTGACAGGGCCGAGCCGAACTGCCGACATCGAAAAAACCCTTGTTTTAGGTGCCCACGGGCCAAAAGAACTGTTCGTGTTCCTGCTGGACGGGTAATTGCGAAATACCTTTAGTTTTCACACTCAGGCACTCATTTCTAGCATTTAAGTAAGTTCAGGCAGACAAAAATCTGCAAAAGCCACACTTTTTTTAAACATGATGTTTTACAAATAGGCAGGCATTTAACCATCCTGTAACAAACCAGAAAGGTAAGCTCATGGCAGTTTATATTGTGAGCTCACCAAGCTTGCACTCCTCCAAAACAAGCCTTTCGCTTTGCTTATTTTTGTAACTCCATTTAATAAGCCGGATACCACCATCAGCAATCTCAATGCCGGTGATATCGCCATCATCAAAGCAGCAGCAGCCGGTATTAAAGTAAGTGTCCAAATAGCCATTAAAGTTGGGCTGGTCGCCGGCCTTCAGATGTAAGGCTATTATCTTCTTTTCCAGCACAGCTGCCTTCTCCAGATTGTTAGCGGCTTTGGCATCTTCCAGATTGCTGTATAATATTTCCAGCTGAGTTAGCGAGCGGAACACTGGTTGATGGGTGTGCCCGGTTATCAGCAGCATTTCTTTCCGCTGGGCGCTCCACTCGTACATAATACGGTTGTGGTCGGTTTTAAGCTGATTACTAAATGCCGGTGTATTAGGGTTTATTTCCAGGTAAGCCTGAAGGGGCCCCCATATGTTCGACACAAACCATTTGCTGAACCAGTTGCCATCGCTTTGCAGGTCGCCCTGGTGGCCGTGGGTCATAAATATAGATAGCGGTTTATTGTTTACCGTTGTTTGCAGCAAGGCACCTTCATATATCCTGATGGCTGTCCCGTAAATCTGCGTGAGGCTTACCGCAGCAAGCGGGTCGTTACCCCAGTACAAATCGTGATTGCCAAATATCTTCACAAACCTGTCTGCGTCAATAAATAGCTTCTCTTTCTCAAATGTAGCCTTATTGTGCCGCTTAACCGTTAGGAATATGTTTCCCCATAACTCCTCGCTATCGCCAAGGTTAATGTAAAAATAGTTTTGTTGATAATAATAGTCCAGCGCGTTGAGGTAATTGCCGGCAGCTTTGGCAAACATGTCTGCACCGTCTCGGGCACCCTTGTGCTGATCCGAAAGTATGATAAACTTGTCGCGCATGGGATCAAAAGGAATAACCGGTCCCTTCTTTCCGTCGTTTGTGGATATGTTCTGATGAAGCTCATCAAGCGCCTTGTTCACCCTTCCCTTATCAGGGCGGGAAGAATACTTATCGGCCAGCCGGGCAATAGGTTTATAAAGCAATTTTTGCAAAAAACGGCGCATTGCTGGTTAACATGCAAAAGCCGGATTTGTTGGTAGGTAGATGCAGGGCGTACGCCTTGAGGATTTTGGAAGGGGCGTGGGGAGCTTGCGCCCCCCTGAACCGAACCTTCCTCCCTAAATTCCCCCGAAGTAGGGATTTTTTCTAACGTGTAGTTTGAGCGAACCGTACGTTTTAAACACATTTCTTAAGCCTTGTTGTACAACCCGGCTTACGATCAACTATTTATCTGTGTAACAAATATAGCCCGGCAATACCCGTAAGCAAAGCAGGATAGCACCCAAACGGGCAGGTACTTTAACGTGTAAAATACCGTGAAAACACGGGTGGTTCTTTTACTCCGAATATGTATAAATTGGGGGTGATTAATTTTTCACTCAATCTAAATTCCCTAATTATGTCACAAGAACGCCCGGTTACCCCCGATCCCAAGTGGGTTTCAAAAGCTAAGATCAAACAGCTTTCTCAAAATTTTTTTAAACGCCTCCAGGTAGACGATGGCAGTGGCCATCGCCCAATGAGCTGCGATGATCCCCGCGATCCCAAGAAAAATGATACACGGTCTGTGTACTTTAAAAAAGCCGATCTGGATGCGCTTTTCGCAGCCAACCCCGGCAGCGACGGATTAAAGATCTACTTCGGCATGCACCATCCCGACATCTTCAACCCGGGCGGAACGCTTGATCCCAACTATCACCACAAGATGATGGTTGTGCTGGTGTCAACAACAAACGAGGTAGATAATTTGCACGACAAAAGCGATACGGAAGCTCTTGCGCTGGCAGGCACGGGCGATGGTTTGGACAGTGGAAAATTATGTCCACCCAGTCGCGATTGCGGCTCTTAATACTGTATATTAGTGGCAATGCTTGAGCAGATATACATTTTTTTTGAGCTACTGTCATTCATAGTGGCAGTAGCTCTGTATCCAAAGTATAAGCATACGCCTTATAAATACCTGCTACCATATCTTTTCCTGGTTCTGGTTTATGAATACGGTACAATAAGCCACTGGTTCGCTATCAATCATCGCAACCTTTACATTGCCAACATTTCATGGAACATCTTTTTCGCGGTATTTGGTTTTTTGTTAACCCGGTTAACACGTACGCCGGCATTTAAAAAATGGATGCGGTTTGCGGTAGTAATTACGCTTGCCCTTTCGCTACTAAACGAGGCTTTTTTTCAGGGTTTTTGGGACCTCGATTCCTATACAATCCTGCTGCAGTTTATTGTTATAATCGTTTTTAACGGGCTGTTTTTCTACGAGCTGATGCACTATGCAAACGAACAACTTTCTGTAACAAGCATACCCGGGTTTTGGTTAAACACCGGGTTGCTTTTCTTTTGCCTCGCCAATTTTTTGTTTTACGCGTCCTTTGCAATCATGGCGTACAGTGGCGACCCAAATTATCTGCTTCTATTCCAGGTTATCGTTAACATTGCAATTGCTATATTGTACTCATGTTTAACAGCAGTCTTCTTATGCTTCAGGAAGAGATCAGCCCGATAAGTATCATTATAGCGGGTACTATTATGCTGTTGCTGCTGGGGATGTTTATTGTTAGCTTCCTGTTTTTTTATCAGCGCAGGCACAATGCAAACATTGCGGCCCGGGAACAATTAAAGTCGGCGTTCAAGCAGGAACTTCTTCAATCGCAGGTAGAAATGCAGGAACAGACCCTTAATTACGTAAGCAGGGAAATACATGATAATATTACCCAGGTACTATCCTTTGTTAAAATGAACCTGGCCATTAAAGGTAATTTAAGTGATGAGGATAAAAGCCGCAAGGTTGACGAGAGCCGCAAACTGGTATCACAAGCCATTACAGACCTGCGAGATTTATCTAAAAGCCTGAGCTTTGAGCACATTGCCCAGCTTGGCCTGGTTAAAACCATCAGCATAGAGGCAGACCGACTGAACAAAAGTGGCTTGATGGAAGCAACGCTTACAGTTAGTGGCAGCCCCGTAAGCCTGGGCGATCAGCGGGAGCTGGTTATTTTCCGAATCTTCCAGGAAGCGCTCAACAACAGTCTTAAGCACTCCGGTGCAAGTCAGCTAAAAATTGGCTTGCAGTATTCTGAACATTTGTTTAATTTAACCATCGCTGATGATGGTGCCGGGTTTACTGTTGATACGTTGAAAGATGGCGGATCTGGCCTCAGAAATATGCAAAACAGAGCAGCCTTGATAGGTGGCGCTGCACAAATAAGCAGCGCGCCTGGTGAGGGTTGTTGTATTACAATTACTATTGACCCCCTCTTACAACAACAATATGCCAACGACGGAAGCTATTCAAATAGTTTTAGTTGATGACCACCGCTTATTTCGCAGCGGCCTTGTGTCATTAATCAGCAGTCTTGGTGGCTACCAAATACTTTTTGAGGCTGCAAACGGCGAAGAGCTTACCCGCAAAATATCTCCGCAATTAAAACCTGATATAATTTTATTGGACATAAACATGCCGGTGATGGATGGTGTAGAAACCGCGCAGTGGTTAAAAGCCAATTACCCCGAGGTTTGCGTTATAGTACTATCCATGTTTGAGGATGCCGAAAAGGTGCTTACCATGGTAAAGCTGGGCGTTAAGGGTTATCTGCTTAAGGACTCTGAACCTTACGAGTTTGAGCACGCGTTGCGCAAAGTTTCGCAAGGCGAACTGTATTACCCCGAATTTGTTACCCGCCATATTGTAAACAGTTTTAATAAGAACGCGAACGAAATTAAACTGAACAGCCGCGAACTGGAGTTTTTAAAACTTGCCGGTACCGAACTTACCTACAAAGAGATTGCCGACCAGATGTGCATCAGCGCGCGCACAGTAGACGGCTACCGCGACCAGCTTTTTGAAAAACTGCAGATAAAAAGCCGCGTAGGCCTTGTGCTATACGCTATTAAAAATAACCTGGTACAGTTGTAATTTGCTAATTATTTTAGCAAATTTGCTGTATGTCGCATGAGGATAACCCGGAGTTTTTTAAGGGTAGAGGGGCCCAGGTAAATACACACAACCGCTTTTTAAAAAGTAAGTATGTTTTAGAACACCCCGAAGGGTTGGACGAACAACTGCTGGAAAATACCACTACACAGCTTTTTGAGGAAACACCAAAGAAAATTGTAAGCGAAAGCAACAGCCCGGACCTGAGCCATTTCTTTTCTATCAATCCTTACCAGGGTTGCGAACACGGGTGTATATACTGCTACGCGCGCAATAGCCACGAGTATTTTGGCTTTAGTGCCGGGCTTGATTTTGAACGCAAGATAATTGTAAAGCGAAACGCCCCGGAGTTGCTGGAGACGTATTTTAACCGCCGCGGTTACCAACCGGTGCCCATTGTACTATCAGGCAATACAGACTGCTACCAGCCTATAGAACGCAAACTAAAGATAACTCGTGCGCTACTGGAGGTGTTCCTTAAATACCGCAACCCGGTAAGCATTATCACCAAGAACAACCTGGTGCTCCGCGATATGGATATTCTGTCGCAGATGGCAAAGATGAAACTGGCGCATGTTAATGTTTCGCTAAATTCCCTTAACGAACAGCTACGCCAAAAACTGGAGCCACGTACCGTTACGGCAACCGGCAGGCTGGCCGTTATACAGCGCCTCTCTGAGGCAGGCATCCCTGTGCGCATTATGGTAGCACCTATTATACCGGGGCTAAATAGCAACGAGGTGCCCGACATTATAAAGGCCGCTGCCGACCGTGGTGCCGTATCGGCAGGGTTCACTATTGTAAGGCTTAACGGTGCCATAGCCGAAATATTTACCGACTGGGTGCACAAGGCCTTCCCCGACCGCGCCGAAAAGGTGCTGAACATGATTAAGGCCTGCCATGGTGGCAACTTAAACGACAGCGACTTTGGCCGGCGCATGAGCGGCAGCGGGCCAATAGCCAACTCCATCCATCAAATGTACCGGATGGCATGTACGCGTTTTCTAGCCGGTCGCGACATGCCGGAGTATGACCTCAGCTTGTTTACGCCTAAAAATGGCAAGCAGACAAGTATGTTTTGATAAAAGGTTTAGCTACCTTTAGTTAAACCTTTTATCATGCCTTCCTTTTCACGTGTAGTTGTTTCCCTCGCTTTTTGCCTTATAATGGCTTTGCACGGCATTGCACAATCCCAGGGATTATCTGAAAAACTTCTTCGGCTTACCGCCCAATCAGATAGCATGAACAGCCAAATGCCACGCGAAACAATTTACATGCAGTTGGACAAACCCTACTACGCAGAAAGCGACACGTTGTGGTTTAAAGCGTATGTTCTTAACAGCAGTTACCTCACGCCATCAACAAAAAGCGGTTTCCTGTATATCGACATAGCCGATGCATCGGGTAAGCTAGTCAAACAAATGCGTACCGCCGCAGTATCAGGTGTTAGCTGGGGTGATATACAGCTGAATCCAACTGATTTTAAACCGGGCGCTTACCTGATAAGGGCTTATACCACCTGGATGCGCAACTTTCGCGATCAGCATTTTTGTTATCAATCCTTTTCCGTTATTGATAGTAGCGGCAACGTAGCCCAACCGTTGATGTATGTTCCAAATCAATCAACACAAAAAAAAATTAACAATAAGCCAGGCACCGCAGTACTGGGCGTAACTGTGGCTGACATTACAGATTCCATTGGCGTCTCTATTCAACCAGGAAATTATGGTAAAACCGGCAAGCAGCCTTATTTTCTGGTGGCGAAAGCAAGAGGAATTATTTGCTATGCGGCAACAATAATGCTTAATCAGCAAACCTTTAATAAACGGTTGCCCACAAAGCTTTTTCCATCCGGAGGAGTGTCCTTTTATTTGCTGGATACTACGGGAACAACGGTGTCAGAGTCTCATACGATGGTAGATCACAAAGATGCCTTGCAGATAAAGCTCATCGGCAACAAACCCGTTTATAATCCGCGAGATAGCGTAACCTTGCAAATAGCAGTTATCGACGCGGGCGGACGCCCTGCATCTGGCAACTTTTCAGTATCTGTAACGGATGACTCGCAGATAAAACCAAATACAAGCATCAATGCTAATATCATCACAAAAACTACTGAAAACTTTGCAAATACGGGCTGGAACGAGCAACCTGCTAAGCCTGCGTTTCCTGCCGAAACGGAGTTCCTGGTGGCTGGGCAGGTGGTTAACGTGTTTAACAAACCGGTGCAAAAAGCAGTGATAGCGCTGCTGTCGCGCAAGCCCTCGCTGGTGTCTGAAGCAGTTACTGATGCCACGGGCCACTTCGTGTTTAAAAATATTCCGCTGAGCGATACGGCCATTTATATCCTCCAGGCTAAAAACAAGCCGGGACGTATGTTTAACGTAGATATCCGCATGGATGACGCACCAGCACCTACGTTCGGCAAAAACAACCTGAATCAGCTTTCGGCACCAGGAAATGCAGCGGCAGATACGATAGCCCGTAAGATGGCAGGCAAAAAACAAGCATTTCAGCGTTACATAGAAAAGCTTGAAGGTGTGGACCATCACCTTAAAGAAGTTAAGATTGTTGCTAAAAAGGTAGTTAAAGATTCTAAGAACTGGAACGGTGGCGGGAACGCCGACATAGTGCTGGACGAGAAGGAACTTGAGAAAGCCGGCAAAAAAAACCTGCTGCAGTTGCTGTTAGAACGGGTAAATGGATTTCGAGAGGGTTTTTTTTATACCCCGCAAACGAGGCCCGGCAATATTCGCCCCCAATCTGTAATTAATTTTGAGAATTGGCTAAGGGGTACTAAAGATCCAACCCCATGGTATTTTATAAAAGATAAGCTTGCAATAGTGTTTATTGATGGCATAGATGTAAAGCCATTTTTAGATCCTTTTGTTTTTACCGAATATAAAAGTTTACTGCAAAACTTTTCCGCGGAGGATATAAAGGGCATAGAGGTAAACATAAACAACAAATACACCAATGCTTATTTCAGACGTTGGCAAATGCCCACTGAAGAACTAGCTTATCGTGATTTTGCCTTTATTGAAATAACAACCCGCTCGGGAGGAGGCCCAAACACGAGCCGCAGCATTGGCAATTACCTGTATAAACCTTTGGGGCTAAGCTATCCCTCACAATTCGATTCGCCGAAGTACACAGGCGCTAAACTCCCTAAAAATGCACCAGACATCCGGTCAACTGTTTATTGGGCGCCTAACGTTTTTACAAACGAACAGGGGAATGCCCTGGTAAGTTTCTACTGCGCAGATTCGCCTGCTACCTACACGATAACTATAAATGGTACAGATTTGAAAGGGAACATCGGCTCTGCTATTTTTAAACTGACGGTGCAAAAATAAAAAAGCCACCCTTTTAGGATGGCTTTAGATATAAGTTATGCGGGGTTTGCTTATTGTGCGTTCTCTTCTTCAAGCGCCATCTGCTCATCTACCAATATACGGCCGCAATGCTCGCATACGATGATCTTTTTGCGCTGGCGTATATCGCTCTGGCGCTGTGGCGGGATCTGGTTAAAGCAACCTGAACAAGAATCGCGCTGGATAGTAACTACTGCAAGGCCGTTCTTAGCGTTATTACGTAAACGGTTGTAAGCAATAAGCAGGCGCTCTTCTATGTTAGCCGTAGCTTTCTCTACCTGAGATGTTAACTCGTTCTCGTCCTTTTCAGTTTCAGCTGTAATGGTGCCCAACTCGTCTTTTTTAGCCTGCAGGTCAGCACGGCGTGCTTCAAGGTCGGCAAGTGCTTTCTCGTAAATAGTGGTTTTAGATGCAATCTCAAAACCAAACTCACGTATCTTCTTTTCGCTTACCTGTACATCAAGGCCTTGTATCTCAATTTCTTTTGATATAGCGTCGTACTCGCGGTTGTTCTTAACCTCGTTAAGCTGTGCTTCGTATTTTTTAGTGTTCGCTTGCGCCTCTTTAATAAGGTTCTTGCGGGTTACAATTTCGTCCTCAAGATCGTCAAGCTCATTTTTTATTTTCTGAATGCGGGTTTCAAGCCCGGCAACATCATCTTCCAGGTCGGCAACTTCCATTGGCAATTCGCCTCTTACCTGGCGTATCTTGTCAATTTTTGTGTGGATAGTTTGCAGGTCGTATAAAGCCTTAAGCTTTTGTTCTACGGTTTGTTCCATTAAATAAAATATTTGACGGGGTTTGTATTCACTGTTGTTAAACGGACGGCAAAGTTAACAAATTTTTTCTGAATAATTTCACACAATAATTGCTGCGTAAATTGCTCACTTTCAAAATGTCCGATGTCTGCAATCACTATCTTTCCCTCAGCATCAAAAAACTCGTGGTATTTGTAATCAGCAGTGATAAAAATGTCTGCGCCGGCCGCAATAGCATGCTTGAGCAGGAAGCCGCCGGAGCCGCCGCAAACCGCCACTTTACGGATAGATTTACCCGTTAAAGCGGTGTGCCGTATTACTGCCGCATTCATTTTTTGCTTTACCAGGCCCAAAAAAACTTCAGCCGATTCGGCGTTTTCCAGCTCACCTATCATACCGCTGCCAATTTGCTGGTGCTGGTTGGTAAGGTGGTACAGGTCATACGCCACTTCCTCGTAAGGATGTGACAGCACCAGTGCCATAATGATCTTACTTTCCAGATTAGCGGGATAAATGGTTTCGATTCGGATTTCGTGCTCCCGGTGGCGTTTGCCCGCTTCGCCCACAAAAGGTGTCGCGTTCTCGTTAGCTTTAAAAGTACCAAATCCTTCCGCGCTGAAACTTGTTTCGCTGTAGTTACCAATATGGCCCGCCCCCGCTTCAAACAACGCCGACCGTACCTGCTCAGCTTGCGCAACCGGCACGTACGTAACCAGTTTCTTCAGCAGTCCGCTTTTCGGCGAGAGTATACGCGTATTCACTAGTCCCAGGGTTTCGCAGATACGGGCGTTTACACCGGTCATTATGTTATCCAGGTTGGTGTGTATGGCATAAAGCGCAATGTTGTTGCGGATAGCTTTTTCTACTACACGCTCTACATATGTTTTACCATTAAACTTCTTTAATCCTTTAAAAACTATCGGATGGTGCGAGATGATCACCTGGCAACCATTAGCAATTGCCTCATCAACTACCGCTTCGGTGCAATCTAAGGATACTAGCGCCTGGTGAACATCCTGCTCCGGATTGCCTACAATAAGCCCGCTGTTATCATAATCTTCCTGGTAGGTCAGTGGCGCAAGGCTTTCCAGGTAAGCTGTAAGTTGTGCTAGCTTCATAATGGTTAAAGGTAAAAACCTCCGCCAACATAACAATACTGCCAATCCATTTGTTACGTTCCTGCTCGTGGCAGCGCGTTGCTATGCTGGAAATTTTTCCGTTATTTGATCTTGTAAATGAACCCCTATCAACAAAAACGCACCTGGAAATATTCGCTGCTGGCGTTTGCAGTAGTTATTGCCAGCGGCTCTTTATTTTACACCAGTTACCTGGTGCGCAACATTGCCCAAAGTGAGCGCACGCGGGCACAGGTATGGGCGCTGAGCATGAAACAGATCACATCATCAGATGATGCCGATTTCCTGAGCTATGTGATAGCGGTGAGGGATAGCTCTACTGTGCCGGCTATTATTGTTAATGAACAAGGGGATATGAAGTTCACCCGCGGACTGGATAGTACCAAGACATTTATTAAAATGGATCCGCAGGAGCTTAAACTTAAGAAGCAAACCTACGATCTTGACTATTTTAAAGGCGAGCTGCAGTACATGAAAGAGCAGCATGAGCCTATCCGCATAAAAATGCTGGGTGATAATTTGTTGGTTTATTACAAAGACTCCGACCTGTTGAGGCAATTGAAAATATTCCCGTATGTGCAGCTGTCTGTAATTGCTATATTCCTGATGGTAGCTTATACGGCGTTCAGCTCATCCCGCCGGTCTGAACAGAACCAGGTTTGGGTTGGACTAGCAAAGGAAACCGCGCATCAACTGGGTACACCCATATCGTCGCTTATGGCGTGGATTGAGCTAATAAAAGATAAGTTTAACGCCGAGGATGACCCGCTAATGGCGGAAATGGAAAACGATGTAAAGCGCCTGGAAATTGTTGCCGACCGGTTTTCTAAGATCGGCTCTAAACCTAAGCTGGAAACACATTCCGTTTACGAAGTAGTAAAAGATTTTGTAGATTACTTTAAGGTAAGGGTAAGCGATAAGATAAGCTTTGAGCTTACCGGTAACCGAAGGTTGATAGCCGGGTTGAACATCCCGCTGTTTGACTGGGTTTTAGAAAACCTGCTAAAGAACGCCGTTAACGCCATAGAAGGTACCGGCAGTATTAAGGTTAATATCAGCGGAAGCCGCGCTAAAAAACAAGTATTTATAGATGTTACAGATACGGGGAAAGGCATACCCCGTTCTAAGTTTGAGACCGTGTTTCAGCCAGGCTATACCACTCGTAAGCGCGGCTGGGGGCTGGGTCTGTCGCTTACCAAACGTATAATAAACAACTATCATAACGGGCAAATAGTGGTAAGGGATTCTGAAGTTGGTAAGGGCACTACCTTCCGCATCGTTTTAAAAAGCTTAAACAATGATACCAAGACCACATCATGATGACTATTCGCCACAGGCTACAAATTACGTAGCACAAGTTCCGGAAGGAGCTGATGTATTACAGTTGCTCAGAGACAATCAGCAGATCACTTACGATTTGTTCAGCAACATGACCGAAGAGCAAGCTATGCATAGCTATGCACCAGGCAAGTGGACGCTGAAGGAGATGCTGGGACACATGATAGACACTGAACGGGTGTTCAGTTTCCGCGCGTTTGTGTTTTCACGGGAAGACATTGCATTGCCGGGATTTGACCAGGACACCTACGTTAACAGTACTGATTTTAACAGCCGCACCATATTAAGCCTTGCAGAAGAGTTTAAAGCGCTCCGTACAACTACTTTATTCTTGTACGAGTCATTTAGTAATGAGCAACTCCAACAGAGCGGCATGGCGAGCGGATACATAGTAAAAGTAAGCGCATTGATTTACATTACCGCCGGGCACGAACTGTACCATCATCAACTGATTAAAGAGCGTTACCAATAAAAAAAGCGGAGCAACTCGTAAGTATGCCCCGCTTTTCCGGTCAGGTTTGAAAATATCTTTAGCAATCTGGTTCAATTACAACCAATTTGCATCACCTTATAAAGATAGCTACGATTAAATAATAAACAATAGTAATTAAATATTAATTAACTGCTATTGTTTATTAAGCTACTCTTTAGAGCCTTGCTTCTCTAAATACTTCATATCTGCCTTATAAGACAGGTATAAGCCTATACCACCAAATATTGCAATTAAAGAAAAGTATACTGCCGGATTTTCTTCACCCTCATGGTGCAGAACAGTGGAATCAAGCAGGTATGCTAAAAACAATCCCAAACCACATCCAATAAGCAGCAAGCCCCATTTCAAATTGGTGTGTGGCTGCGGCAGATCAACTTTGGGGTTCATGCCCCTTTCAATCATTGCCATCCGCTCGCGGTTGCGGATATAAAAAACGCCAAAGATCATTGCGAAAAACCCCAGTGGAACTAATATGGGTACCAAAACTCCTTCCATGATAAGTATAATTTTAAGTGTATAATTTGTGTTGTTAAACACACCGTTGTGGTGTATTTGTCAGCTCTGACTACACATCTTTTAACGAGGTTACAGGCTGGTATTAAAATTTACATCTTTAATTTACTCAGGTGGCGAATAGAGTTCTATTGCTGTCACCGTCTACTATCGTCACGTCAATTATCAATTTAAAATATTAAATTTAGGTGTAACCTAATTTATGGCGCTGTTGTCAGAGCTATTATTGATATGATAAGCAAGTTTTCGGACATAGAGCTAATTGAGCAAACACTGGCAGGCAACCAGTCGGCTTATGCCGATCTGGTAAAAAGGCACCAGCGCTTTGTTTTTACGCTTGCTTTGCGGTTTACCAAACGCCGCGAGGATGCTGAAGAGGTTGCACAGGATTGCTTTATAAAAGCTTACAGGTCACTCACCGGCTTTCAAAAGCAATCAAAATTTAGCACATGGCTCTATAGTATTGTTTATACCACTGCTATGACTTTCTTGCGTAAAAAACGGGTAGACACATCGTCGATTGATGATGAAGCAACCTATCTGCAAATAGAAAGCCGGCCAAGCGCTTATGACACGCATAATGCAGAGAATAAATCGAGGTCGTTTTACCTTAACCAGGCTATAGAACAATTGTCGGCAGATGATGCTGCAATTATTACTATGTTTTACAAAGGGGAGCAATCTCTTGAAGAAATAGCCCGCACGATGGGCATTGAAGCCAACACAGTTAAAGTAAAACTATTCAGGGCGCGCCAGCGTTTGAAAGACAAGCTGGAGCACAATCTAAAACACGAAGTGAACGAATTGATATGAACCACATAGAAGAAAAGCTTTGGAACTATATTGATGGTTCCTGCACAACAGCAGAAGCACAGCTTATTGCCGGGCTTATTGAGCAAGACGAAGTGTACCGGTTAAAATATCATGAGCTGCTAAAGCTGAATGATGAATTTAGCACTATGGAACTGGACGAACCGCCAATGGCGTTTACTTACCATGTTATGGAGGGTATACGTGCCGAGCACGCTAAGCAACCACTGAAAGCGGCTATAAACAAGCGTATTATATGGAGCATTGCCGCCTTCTTCATTGTAACAATATTTGCTTTGCTGGTTGTTGCATTCAGCTCCCTTAATTGGACAACTACAGCAAGCACCGGGGTTAAACTTCCGCAACAACTTAATGCGGCACACATAAGCAATATCTTTTCTGGCGCCCTTATGAAGGGATTCCTGTTTTTTGGCTTGGTGATGGGATTATTCCTGGGCGATTCGCTCCTGAAAAAAAAATCGGGTTTGAAGCAAGTTTAGCATTTGTGGTGTACAATTTTGCTGACACATTGTACAAATGCCTTTACAGTTTTACCATAAACTTAATGTAAGCTTTACACCTTTAAACATATTAAAACAAATGCAACCTATTTTGGTACGGTGTTTGTAAATACTTGTACGGACCGGTAATCTACCGGTTAATTGTGATAAGGTTTAGGTTGAAAGTCTCCCGGCGCAAGGTTGGGAGGCTTTTATTTTTTTACGAGCTATTTAATTTCTGTTTTAAAAGCAAACGTCATGGTTAAACCATTTCACAAGAAATTCATCCTACAATTGCTACCTTAGCGCAATTGTATAAAACTAAATGAAACAGCCTTTAATATACTTGTTCAGCATGCTTATGGCGTGTTGCATAACTACAAAAACATTTGCACAGGAGCCCCGTATTCCCGAAGCCAGCTCTACACAAACGCTTATACAGGATTTTGGGTTAGGTAAAATCACCATTACCTATTCCAGGCCTAACGTAAAAGGCCGCAAAATATTTGGCGGTATTAACCCTTACGGTCAGGTTTGGCGCACTGGTGCCAACTCCGCTACCACCATCACCTTTAGTGAAAACGTTATTGTAGAAGGCAACAAAGTACCTGCGGGCACCTATTCTCTCTTCAGCATTCCTGAAGAAAAGGAGTGGACCATTATCTTAAATAAAACCGCAAAACAATGGGGCGCTTATGGTTACAAGCAAGAGGACGATCTGCTACGTTTCAAGGTGAAGTCTATCTACTTATCTGAAAAACGTGAAACCTTTACGCTACAATTTGCAAACTGTACAACAAAAAGCAACGACTTATACATAGTTTGGGACCATACCGGTGTTATCATACATATGCAGACCGATGATGACGCGCAAATAACAGCTAACATCGAAAAGTTGATGCTAAATCCTGATGTAAACAAACGCCCTTACTTTAACGCTATACAGTATTATTACGAAAACGACAAAGATTTGAAGAAAGCCATGACATGGGCGCTGGAAGCAGAAAAAATTGAACCGAAAGCACCATGGTACAAGTTGTGGAAAGCCCGTATACAGTTAAAAATGGGCGATAAAGCTAAGGCAATAGCTACTGCGCAGGAAGGCATAAAGCTGGCTAAAGCTACAGATGACGAGGAGTACGTCAGGCTTAACGAAGCTGTAATTACTCAGGCTAAAAATTAAAACTTTCTTATATGATATTGAAGAGCCGCATTAAGCGGCTCTTCTTGTTTTAGGGCGCTTAACTTAATTCTGTACCGACTGTTGATGTTGGGTTCTCCTTTATAAAAAGGTTTAACAGAGATGCAAGGATTATGACGCCAATGCAGCCGATGGCATTGAGCCACAAATAAGCTACAACGTTATAATAACCCATAACACAAATTATAGCTTCGGTAAGTACCGCGGCAATAAAAACGGGGGTAGACTTGATCCGCTTAAGATAAAAGGCGACAACAAAAACACCAAGGATAGTACCGTAGATGTAAGAGCCCAGCTGGTTCACAGCCTCTAAAAGATTGCCAATTTTACCGGCATATAGCGCCATTACAATGCAAACCAATCCCCAAAATACCGTTGCCAGCCGTGAGGCGATTACATAACTCCGATCTGACGCTGTTGGATTAATGATTCGCTTATAAATATCTACCACTGTTGTTGAAGCAAGGGAATTAAGCCCACTTGCGGTTGACCCCATCGATGCCAAAAAGATGACAGCAATAAGCAGCCCAACCAGCCCGCGTGGCAAATAGCGGGTTACAAAAGTGAGGAACACGTAGTTAGTATCATTAACATCAGCCTTGCCGTTATTTTTCTTTATTACTGCAATAGCATTTGTACGCACTTTATTCATTTGCACATCTGCCAGTTTCATCCGAGACTTCGCGGTATTGATCAATTGCTGATCCTCCGACTTTATCGCGTTGTCTAGCTGTATAGCAGATGCTTTCCTTTGCTCAAAAAGCACGTTGTATTGCTGCTCTAACTTATTGTAGTCTCCCGCATAAGCGCTTTTCTTAACTTGTTCTTCTTCGTAGTTGTTAAAAAACACCGGCGGACGGTTAAACTGGTAAAAACTGAACACCAGTACGCCTACCAGTAATATCAGGAACTGCATGGGTATTTTCAACAAACCGTTCATGATTAACCCCATACGGCTTTGTCCAACATTACAACCTGTTAAGTACCGGCCTACCTGGCTTTGATCTGTACCAAAATAAGATAGCTGCAGGAAAAATCCACCTATAAGGCCACTCCATATATTATAGCGGTTATCCGGATCAAATTTCCAATCTATAACGTTCATCCTCCCGGCATATCCGGCCAACTTAATTGATCTTACGAAACCTATATCACCCGGCATCAGCATTACAACAAATATCGCAGCCAGGAAGATGCCGGCAAAGATGATACTCATCTGTATCAGCTGTGTATACGATACTGCTTTAGAGCCGCCGTAAACGGTATAAAACAATACCAGTAAGCCTATGAATAAGGTGGTATAGGTTATGTTAAGATGCAATATTCCTGATAGAACGATAGAAGGAGCATAAATGGTAATACCCGTAGAAAGCCCTCTTTGTATAAGGAACAACGTTGAGGTGAGCACACGCGTTTTTAGATCAAAACGTTGCTCCAGGTATTCATATGCTGTATAAACTTTCAGTTTATGAAAGATAGGTACAAAGGTTACGCAAAGCACGATCATGGCCAGTGGCAACCCAAAGTAAAACTGAACAAAGCGCATCCCGTCACTATACGCCTGCCCGGGCGCAGAGAGGAAGGTAATGGCGCTGGCTTGCGTAGCCATCACCGATAGGCCCACATGATACCAGGGAAGCGAGCGGCTGCCCAGATATTGATCAATGTTTTTGTTACCGCCGCTTTTCCATACGCCGTAAAGCACAATGGCCAGCAGCGTAAAGCCCAGCACTATCCAGTCGGCGCTGCTCATTCAAACGAACGGGTAATAAGCCAGAACATTAAAATTAAAAAAACCAGCCATACAACCACAAGGGCGTAAAACTGGTTCCAGCTTTTTATGAAAGAAGGGAGGCTATCCTCAGACGTTTTCACGGCCTCTCACCAAAAATTTGATAAACAAGGCAGCAGTAAGTAAGCCTAAAACTCCACCTACAGGTATATAAATAAATCCCCTGTCTACTATAGCGCCAACAAACATTCCGGCTAACAGTGCTACCAGGTAAAAAATATAGTCAAAGTTCTTTTCTTCTTCGTGGTGATTATGAGACATAGTATTACGGTTTAAAAATCCGAAGCAAATTTATACTAATAAACGCTTGAAGCCTAATTGTATTATCAATTTTTCGGCTTGCTTAATAAATTAACAAACAGGCGGTATGCACCCGGTACGCCGGCCGGTAACTCCCGGAAGAACACCAGCGATGTATATACAAAGCGCCCTTTGCCGTAGTTTGCCACCGCCAGCGCGCCTTTGCTTTGGGCCTCATTAGGATCGCCCATTTGCAGCGGTGTTTGGTACTCAGGCGCCAGATTGGTTAGCATATAAATGCTCCGTTCCTGTATCCAATCCTTAAAGTCGTCTTGTGTTATCTTGTTAGGGTAGTTAAGTACAGGGTTATTGCTGTCTGTAATGGTAACCGGCGCATCTTCATTAGTTACGCGCTGATTAACGATGGTGAACGGATAAGGGCCGATCTCCCGTGTAACCAATGGGTTATTCACGTTATACTGTACTACCAGATTGCCGCCGTTCTTTACATACTCCATTAATCTCGGTTGCTGATAAGGCAAGCGCTGATTGGTGTTGTATGACCGTACGCCAAGCACAATGGCATCGTAGGAACTCAGGTCCCCATTTAATATTTCGTTCTCTGTAAGCGGATGAACTTCGTAACCAACCTCACGCAGCGCATCAGGTATTAAGTCACCGGCACCTGCAATGTAGCCAATTTTCTTGCCGGCAGTTTTCAGGCTGATGTTTACCAGTTTTGCCTGGGCAGGCGGGAACAATGTAATTGATGGGATATGCTCATACCTCATCTGCAGCAAGCCTTGAGAAAACTGTTTGCCATTGGCTGTCGCTACCACATCAAAGCCTGCGGTATTTGTTTTAGTGTCTGTTGGGGCTACAGTAAATGCAACCGTCCATTCGTCGCCGGCTTTCTTGCCTGTATAATCTATTTTCTCAGGAGATATCTTCCATCCAGTTACAGGTTTAACACTTACCGAACCAGATGCATTAGTGAAAGCCTTCAATTTCACTTGAACAGTTTGCGGCTGTGTAGAATTAAAGATGTAAGCCTTTTCCGCAATGTTGGCCGTAATCGGCGGGGCAATTACCAGCGGCTGATATATTTCGCCACGAGCCGGATCAACATATTTGAACTGAACAGGGCGGTTATAACTTATATCCCTGCCGTAAATGTTGAAGATGTAAGACACCTTTGGGGCATATGGATTTTCGGGATAGCCCGCTAAAGTATCGTTCGCCAGCACATAGGAACCAATGCCGTGAGATGTCTGCAGCCAATAAGGTTGAGATAGTACCTTTAAAGGCATACGAAGATCTTTGTTATCAAATGGCACAGTAGTAACCTCACTGGCGCTAAGATTCCAGCTATCCGTTCCGGTCATGGCTTTTATTGTTTCGCCCCCTCCATCTACTTTCAAACCAAATATCGGCACTTTGTTCCTGTTTATCATCTGGTTATTTACGGTCATGCTATCGCCAAGAGCATAGGTTGGCTGTGCGGCGTAACTTTCAAACCATACGCCGGCGCAAGCAGCAATCAGGTCTTTTACTTCAGTTGTTTTTTGCTTGTGCCAGTATTCGTAATCTGCAGCAGCCGTCGCGGTAAGCCGTACAGTTTGCACGGCCTTATCGGTAGCAATGGTTTTATCTACCTTATCCAGTAAACCTACCAAAGCCTTTACGGAGTTTTGGGGGGCATCGTCATTAAAGTCTTTCGTTATTGCCGCAACTTCTGTACCTATGGCCGCCCCGGCGGGTATCCTGATCCAGGTAGTTTGTACGCCGTCCATCAGGTCGGCCTTTGGTGCATCGCCTAAAATGGTTTTAAAGTATTCAAAAGCGTCACCGCGTTGGCGTGCCGAGCCAAAGCCCTGTGTTTTGTGGTTACTACGGCTTTCTGCAGCTAATTCACCATAGCTTTCACCCAGGACGGGGTTGTAAGTACCAACATTCAGCTTAAACTGATCTTCTGATGTGGTATTGGTATTACCGAAGCTAAAGGTATTCCACAGCAGCCTTTTTGCCTGCCAAACCTGTACATATTTTAGTTGTTCCGGGTAACGCTTAGGGTCGGCAGCGGCGCTGAACGCCTCTTGCGCAAGTATGGCTGATGCCGTGTGGTTGCCATGGCCGCCCTCACCTGTAGTAGGGAACCTGCAGATCATCACATCCGGGCGAAACTTGCGTATTACCCAAACCATATCGCCAAGTACCTTTTCTTTGTCCCAAAACTTAAGTGTTTCCTCCGGATTTTTTGAGAACCCAAAATCATTTGCACGACTAAAAAATTGCTCCGCGCCATCAACCCGCCTTGCAGCCAATAGTTCCTGCGTACGTATAAGGCCCAGTAGTTCGCCCTGCTCGGTACCAATAAGGTTTTGGCCGCCGTCGCCCCGGGTAAGCGATAAATAGCCTGTGCGGTAATGTTTTTCCTGTGCCAGGTAGGCAAGCAGGCGGGTGTTCTCATCATCCGGATGAGCGGCTATATACAACACACTGCCAAGTACATTTAATTTCTTAAGATTTTGCCGTATAGTGCGGATATCTGCAGGCGGTGCAGTTTGAGCCATAACATTACCAACGACTACTAACAAAGACAATGTGAAGAATAATTTACGCATCATAAGGCAAATATATTGTAAAGCAGTCCTTCACTATAGGCTCACATGTATTATTATATCATCATAAACTAATATTTCGTGTCGATGTGCAGGCTAGGCCATTGTTTTGGCATGGTTATCACTTAAAAGTTCAAAACAGACATTACAAAGACAATATACATTTTAACTAATCAATCGTTTGATTAACTTTGCACCAGATTAAAGCAATGGAAAAAGAAAAGATTGATAAAAAAGATCACATACTGGACGCAGCGGAGCGTGTGTTTGCTGAGTTTGGTTACGATGGCGCTTCAACCAGAATGATTTCTGCTGAAGCGGGTGTCAATATGGCGATGCTTAACTATTACTTCGGTTCTAAAGAAGGTGTGTTCGTTGCAATTTTTGAACGCCGGATTGCCTCATTTCAGTCGGTACTTGCCGGTATAGGTGTAGATGAAACTATTGACCCATGGGAAAAGCTGGAGAAGTATATTGACAGCTACGTAGAGCGTGTTGTAAATAATAACTGTTTTCACGTTATCATCAACCGCGAACTAAGCAAGCAAAAGAAAACGGACCTTTCTGACCAGATCACAAATATTGTGATGAAAAACGTATCTGTTTTTCAAGACATTATCCGCAACGGAATTAAAAGCGGACACTTTAGCAAAGATGCCGACGTGGAGCTGCTTGTAGCTACCATGTACGGCACCAAAAATTACATTGTAAATACCCCTAATATTTCATCACGCATTATTGGTTATGACGTAACCGATAGCAATAATCAGGAAATACTTAAGCCACGCCTTAAAGCTTACATGAAAAGGTTGCTTAAATGCTATTTATCAAACGACAATGACAACAACTAATAATCATCCCTTGAAACCTCATCTACTAAAAAGAGCTGTAAAGGCAGCGGGTAGCATGGCCGTACTCACAGCGGCGTTGCTTTTTGCTGATCCCGCCGCTGCCCAGGACAGAACCATCACGCTTGACGAAGCTGTTAAGCTGGGATTGGACAACAGTAAAACACTTAAACTATCACAGGCCAGGATAGACCAGGCAGTATCGCAGTACAACCAGGCTAAGGACCGCTCGTTGCCTACCGGCAGTGCCAGCTTTGGCTACAACCGCGCTCAGATACCTGCCAATAAGCTAAACGTTGGCGAAGAAAGCCTTACATTGCCTACCAGTGCTAACGCTTACCTGGGTACGGTATCGTTAAATCAAACCATATGGGCGGGTAACAGGCTGCGCTATGCCCGCGAATCCACCAACCTGCTTACACAAGTGGCCAGGCTGGACGCGGTTAATGATCGCGACGAGATTGCTTACAACATTATTAACTCTTACTACAACCTGTACAAGGTACTGCAAAGCAAAAAAGTAGTAGAGCAGAACCTGAACACAGTTGATGCACAAATAAAGCAGTCACAGCGCTTTTTTGAGCAAGGTTTGGTAACCAAAAACGATGTTCTTCGCTTCCAGTTACAACGTTCAACTATTGAACTGAACGGCATCGATCTGGAGAACAATCGTCGCATAATCAACTATAACATGAATATTCTGCTTGGTTTACCTGAGGACACCCAGCTTACCATTGCGGAAATTAAAGAAGCAACTGCAACACCAGCGCCGTTAGCGGCCTACCTGGACACAGCAGTTGCACACCGCCCTGAACTAAGGCAGCTTGACCTGCGCACACAAGTTGCAGAAACCAACATCAAAAGCATACAGGCTAACTTAAGCCCAACGCTTTCTGCTTCGGGTAGTGCTTATTATGTAGGCATTTCAGGCAACCCGATACCAAAATCAGGCAACTTTATCACACCTATTTCATTAGGTGTAACCCTTGGCTGGAACTTTGGCGCGCTTTGGACCAATAAAAACAAGGTAACAGAGGCCAGAATACAGCGCGAACAGGTATTGATCAGCAAAGGAATTACTACAGATAACGTCAAGAACGAAGTGAACCAAAGCTATCAGAACTATAAAGCAGCTGTGGACAGGATAAACCTGCTGCAAACCTCTATTAACCAGGCGTTGGAAAATAACCGCATACTGGAAAACAGGTACCGCAGCAATGTGTCGACCGCTACAGACCGTGCCGATGCGCAAACCTTGTTATACCAGGCACAAATAAACCTGGAACTGGCTAAAGCCGATGCAGGTTTGGCTTACTATACTTTACTAAAATCAACCGGAACTCTTAACAAATAATAAAGACTAAATACAATGGCAACTCAGGAAACAGAACCAAAAAAGAAACCAAATAAGGTACTTCCCATTATACTGGGGATCGTACTTATCGGCGGTATAATTTTCGGTATAAAAGAATATATCTACTTTAGCAAGCACGTTGATACCGACGATGCGCAGATAGACGGCGACATAAGCCCGGTAGTAGCACGTGTAGGCGGCTATGTAGACTCTATCTACTTTGAAGAAAACACGCACGTTAACAAAGGCCAGCAGCTGGTTAAAATAGATGACCACGACTATCGCATTAAATTGGAGCAGGCACAAGCTGCACAGGTTGGCGCAAGTGCCGGCATAGGTGTTGGTCAGTCACAAATATCTACCACTGCAGCAAGTGCAGCCAGCGCCCGTGCTGATGTTGCATCTGCAGCTGCACGCCTGGAAAAGGTACAGAAAGACTATGACCGCTATGCAAACCTGGTGAAAGACGGATCTATCACCCGCCAGCAATTTGACCAGGCTAAGGCCGATTTGGATGTAGCAAAAGCAAACTACCGCGCTTCACAGGATAAATACAGGGCAGCACAGGAACAAGTAGCCACTACCAGGAGCCAATTAACTGTAACCAACACCGGTGTAAGCCAAAAGAAGGTTGATATTGACTACGCAAAGTTGCAACTGTCGTACACCAATGTAAAATCACCTGCTGCTGGCATTGCTTCTAAAAAGAATGTTCAGGTAGGTCAGTTAGTACAGGCGGGGCAAACGCTGTTCAACATTGTTAATGATAACAGTATTTACATCACTGCAAACTTTAAAGAAACACAGCTGAACAACATTCGTAACGGACAGAAGGTTGAGGTTAAGGTTGACGCATACCCTGATATGGAAATTAGCGGTACTGTGTACAACTTCTCGCCTGCTACAGGTGCTAAATTTTCACTGCTCCCTCCGGATAATGCTACCGGTAACTTCGTGAAAGTGGTACAGCGTGTTCCTGTGAAAATTAAGATAACCGGCAAAGCCGAAGATATTGCCAAACTGCGCCCGGGCATGAGCACAGATGTATCCGTGTTAATAAAAGAATAATAAAATGGCTGAAACTGGCTTTAAAAAATGGATAATTACCATTACGGTAATTATGGCATCGCTGCTCGAGCTGATAGATACTACTATTGTGAATGTTGCTATTCCGCACATACAGGGTAACCTGGGTGCAACGCTGGAAGACATTGCATGGGTAGTAACCGGCTACGCGGTTGCCAACGTTATCATATTGCCCATGTCTGGATGGCTTGGGGGCCGCTTTGGCCGTAAGAACTACTTTCTTACATCAATTATTGTATTCACCATAGCATCGTTTCTTTGCGGTAATGCTACATCGCTCAACCAGCTTGTAATGTTCAGGATATTACAGGGAATTGCAGGTGGTGGGCTAATATCTACCGGCCAAACCATACTGATAGAGACCTGGCCCCGCGAACAGATTGGTACAGCTACCGCTCTGTTTGGTTTAGGTGCGGTTGTAGGCCCTACTGTTGGCCCAACAATAGGCGGATGGATAACCGAGAACTACGCGTGGCCATGGATATTCTATGTGAACATACCGGTAGGTGCGCTGGCCGTATTCCTGACCGTCACTTACGTAAGGGAAACGCCCAAGGAGGAGAAAAAACCTATCGACTGGTGGGGAATTGGTTTGCTTGCTGTTGCTGTTGGTAGCTTACAAACCATCCTTGAAAAAGGAGAATCGGAAGACTGGTTTGCAAAAACGTATATACTTGTGCTCACCATTACCGCAGTATTGGGTACCATCCTGTTCATCTGGAGGGAACTAAGTACCGATCACCCTATCGTGAACTTCGCTATCATGCGGCATCGAAGCTTCTCTGTAGGCATGTTTACATCCTTCATTTTGGGCTTTGGTTTATATGGTTCGGTATTCGTGTTCCCGGTATTCTGTCAAAACCTGCTGGGCTTTAACGCGCAGCAAACGGGCGAGCTCTTGTTCCCCGGCGGTGTCTGTACTATTGTGATGATGCCTTTTATAGGTAAAATGCTTAATAAGGGCATACCGGCGCAGTTTATGGCAACAGGAGGTATGTTCTTGTTTTTTGTATTCACCACCATGTTAAGCAACTCTACGCTGCAAACAGGACAGGGTGATGTGTTAATACCGCTTTTGATAAGGGGCGTTGGTATGGCGCTATTGTTTGTGCCGCTTACCACATTGGCCATGTCCGACCTAAAGGGGCCGGAGCTGGGTCAGGGCTCTGGATTAAACAATATGATGCGCCAACTGGGTGGCTCTTTTGGTATTGCTGCTCTTACAACACTTATACATGTGCGCCAGGGCTTTCACCGCACATCATTGGTAACACACATCAATCCATATAATAATGCGTTTACCGAGCGTTTAAATATGCTTACTCATGCCTTTATGGCCAAAGGGAAATCTATGCTCGACGCTACACATATGGCTTATGCAGCAATAGAGGGTACTGTTATCAGGCAAACGATGCTTTTATCGTATGACGATGCGTATTGGGTATCCGGGTTAATTATGCTGTTCTCCATTCCATTGATCTATTTACAGCCGTTCCGTAAGAACATGAAGGCTGTTGCAGATGCACATTAACAAAGGGACTTTAGATGTGGAGGTATCATAAAATGCGCCCTCCCATCGGGGATTAAAATAAAAGCCGTTACAGTCTTATCGACGTAACGGCTTCTCCAAAAAAATCAACAATTAAATTCTGCAGCCCAAACCGGGTTCACAACAAGTTTCAGTTAAAAAATCTTATGATCGGAAGAGGCGGTATAATCTTATGCCTTAAAATTACTTGTTTTAAATTAACAAACGCAAATTTAATTTCATAAAATTTTCATAATTCAGTTTACGTAAAAAAGGAGATGGTATAAACCATCTCCTTTTTTATTGTTAAGCTTTTAGAGAAGCTTAGAATATTACTTTGCCGGTAGCAGTTACCAATGATGCAATGCGTACAGCGTCAAAAATGCGCTCTTCGGTTGTGCCCAGCTTTATAAGAGAGTCTTCGTGAGCGTTAACGCACATTTCGCAACCATTAACTGCAGAAATGGCCAGGCTCATCAGTTCAAAAAACTCTTTACCGGTAACCGGCTTCATCATCAGCTGCATGCGTATGCGTGCAGGTATCTGCGTGTACTTCTCCTTTTGAGTGAAGTGACGGAACCTGTAGAACACGTTATTTGATGCCAGTAACGATGCACAGCCAACAGCCTCTGCAATGTCTGCGGCAGTTGCGCCCTGCTCTTCGGCATACTTTGTATAGTAGTTGGTAAGCGGCAGGTTATTATTGTTTACAGCGGTGCTCAGGCCAAGTAACGCGCATTCTTTTTCGGTAAGATGAGCTGAAGTAAGCGTGCTGGTAAAATTCAATTTAAAATCGCGCAGGTAGCGTGATTCGCCTTTTTCAAGCAAGGTTAGACTAACGGTGCGGTAATTATTCTCGAGACCTACGCTTTGTAGTATCTCTTGTATCAGTTCGGTACTTTCTGACATGATGTTTTTTATTTAAAATGGTAGACAAAAAAATAACCACAGAGAACGCAGAGGTATTTACAGAGTGGCAGAGTTTATCCCCGTGTACCCTGTGCCTTCTTTGTGCTCCCTGTGGTTAAAAGCTATTGCTAAGCGGGTACTTATACAGTTAAAGTTTCTTGGCCTTTTTCCCAGTTGCAAGGGCAAAGCTCGTCAGTTTGTAAACCGTCAAGCACGCGTAGTACTTCTTTAACATTACGGCCAACATTCAGGTCGTTAACAGATACCCAACGGATGATACCTTGTGGGTCTACAATGAAAGTAGCACGGTAAGCGATCTTTTCATTTGGCTCTAAAATACCCAGGTCTTCAGCCAATGATTTTGAAGTATCAGCAAGCATCGGGAATTTCAGATCGCGCAGATCGTCATGGTTTCTTCTCCATGCAGCGTGAACGAATTCAGAATCAGTAGAAGCACCAATTAAACGGGTGTCGCGGTCGCGGAACTCACCGTAAGCTCTGTTGAACTCAGCAATCTCAGTTGGGCAAACAAAAGTAAAATCTTTTGGCCACCAGAACATTACGGTCCATACGTTATCTTCATTCACCAGGAACTCTGATGTAATGGTTTCAAACTCTTTACCTTTTTCGATGCTGGTTACTGCAGTTTTAGAAAATTCCGGAAATTTTTGTCCTATCGTTAACATAACAGATGTTTTATTAAAATTTATGCAACAAATATACGGCTAAAACCATGCGGATTTCATTCTTAATATCTATGGGTTATAGGCAAAACCTATAGTGTTCTAAATACACTGATAGCTAGTACTTTAGATCAAGATTACGCTGTTTTTTATACCGCATGCGCAACTGTTGCCTCTAAAACCGGCGCCTGTTTTTCTTTAAGCTTTTCTTTGTGCAGATAACGCCAGTGCAGTGTGCCTATCAGCAGCGCTGCAACACCCTCCAGCAGCATGGTATTAGTGGTACCTATCCACTTAGATACTGCACCTATAACCAACCCGCCCAGCGGCTGCATACCAAAGAAAGCCATAGCGTAAAAGCTGATCACTCGTCCGCGCATGTCATAAGCAACAGTTGTTTGTATTAAAGTATTGCTGATGGTGATCTGCGACATCATGCCAAACCCAGCAATGGTTACAAACAGCAGCGCCAGTGGATAACTCCCCTCGTGCGAGAACAGGATTAACCCGGTGCCAAATACCAGTGTATTGATGAACAGGATTTGTTTAAGGTTGCTGCCCGGCTTCAGCGATGCCAGGAATATGGCGCCAGAAAAAGCACCAAGGCCAATAAAGCTATCTATAACACCAAAGGTTGATGCTGTACCATGGAAAACGTCCTTGGCGTAGAAAGGTATAAGCGTACTAAACGGCAATACAAACAGGCTAATGAGCGCAAGCATAATAAGCACAAAACCTATGGATGGTGTTTGCTTGATGTATGTAAAGCCTTCTTTCAGGTCGGCAAAGGCATTACCGGCATGCGGTTTATGTTCTACCTTAGGCAACCTCATCATTAGTAAGGAACCAATAACAGCAATAAAGCTGACGGCATTTATTCCGAAGCAGGCGTCGTCGCCAAAGGTCTCCAGCACCAGCCCGGCAATACCAGGGCCTATAAGCCGCGACAGGTTTACCATAGAGGAGTTTAACGCCAGGGCATTGGGCAGATCACTTTTATCTTCCACCATGTCATAAACCAGCGATTGCCTCGCCGGCACATCAAACGCGTTGATAATACCCAGTACCACGCTTAGCGCCAGTATTTGCCACACCTCGTAATGGTTAAAAAATATAAGTAATGCCAGCAGCACAGCCTGTACCATGGAGAGCACTTGTGTAGTAAGCAACACCTTAAACTTGTTATAGCGGTCGCTCGCTACGCCACCTATTAACGAAAAAATAAAGGAAGGGAACTGGCTGGCAAACAGCGTAAGCCCCAGCATAAACGTAGAATGGGTAAGTGTGTAAATAACCCAACTTACAGCGGTCTTCTGCATCCAGGTACCGATGAGCGATACCGATTGCCCCGCAAAGTATAACCGGTAATTACGGCTGCGGAACGCTTTGAAAGTACTAATATTCATATTATAACCCTTTTATACGCAAACTCACGGGGTTACTCTATCTCTACAAGCTTTGTTAATGGTGCAATTGCTTTTAATAAAATCTCCTGCTCTTCGGCTGTACAGGTGGCTGCAATGGCATGGCTTAACCACTCCACCCGCTCGTTACGGATCTGCGACAACACCTTCTCCCCTTCGGCAGATAACGAGATCAGCACCTTACGCTTATCTGTTTCTGAAGCAGTGCGACTGATGTATCCTAACTCATCCAAATGGCTTAAAATTTGCGACATGGACTGATTGGTGATCTTCTCCATTGCGGCAAGCTCGCTTGGTAAAAGCTGCGTTTTATCCAGCAACGCCAGGGTAGACCGTTCGGTTAGCGAAAGCCTGCTGCCTGTAGCAGATTCTTTCCGCAACTTCTTTATCAACCGGGTTACGGTTACGCGTAACTGAGATGCCAAATCATCAATATCAACTTTGCTCATTTAATTAAGTAAACTAATAAGTTTGCCTTACAAATATACGGTGAAAGTGCCGGTTTGTTTATCACGAAAGTATCATTTGTAAGCACCATAATTCACATACAGAATTTTTTGCATTAATCCAAATAATGGTGAAAATAGCTGTTTTTAATGGTGCAAAAAAGTGTGGTTCTTGCTGGTAAATAGCCGGTTACACAAGTGTTCATTTTCGGCGTTCACGAAAAACACTGAACAAAAAAGACGCGTTGTGCCGCGTCTTTTTTTTTATGAGATGAAGTGATTGCTAAAGAATATACTTCGTGCTCAGAAAATTGGAATCGTTATCATTCACAATCTCATTGATAAGCTGCTTGTTGGTATCATTCATCTTGGTAGCAACCAATGATCGTATAGAGAACGAGCGCAAAGCGTCATGTACAGACAGGGTGCCCTCGGCACTATCCTTACGGCCGGTGAACGGGAACACATCTGGCCCGCGCTGGCATTGGCTATTGATGTTCACGCGGCTTACCAGGTTGACAAACGGATCGATCAATGCCGATATCTCTTTGGCATCGTTACTGAAAATACTCACCTGCATACCATGTGGCGAATCTATCTGGTATTCAATTGGTTCCTCAATATCCTCAAACGGTACAACCGGAATTACCGGGCCAAACTGCTCCTCGCGATATAGCTTCATTTTCTCATTTACGGGATAAACCACAGCAGGGAAAACAAAGGATCCGGCGGTGATGCCGCCGTGTTGGTTCATCACCTTGGCACCATTGGCAATGGCGTCATCTATGCATTCTCTCAGGTAGTCGGGCTTGTGCGGTTCGGGCAATGGTGTAAGCTTTACATCCTTTTCCCAGGGCAGGCCGGGCTTCATCGCGTCTACTGTATTGCTAAGCAGTTTCAGGAACTCGTCTGCAACTTCTTTGTGTACAAATATCATCTTGATAGCCGTACAACGTTGTCCGTTGAAAGATAACGCGCCAAGGATACACTCGCTTACGGCAAGTTTCAGATCGGCGTGCTTGGTTACGATAGCAGCGTTCTTGGCATCCAGGCTCAATACTGCACGCAGGCGGTTTACTTTTGGATGGCGCTTTTTAAGATCATTTGCCACCTTACTGCTGCCAATAAATGCCAATACGTTTATCTTACCGGTAGCCATAAGTCCCGGTGTAACCACTGCTCCACGGCCATAAACCGTATTTACCACACCCTTAGGGAAAGCGTCTTTAAATGCCTCTAATAAAGGATAGTGCAGTAGAGTACCATGCTTTGGTGGTTTAAACAGAATGGTGTTCCCCATTATCAGCGCCGGAATTAGCGTAGTAAAGGTCTCGTTAAGGGGATAGTTAAATGGCCCCATACACAGCACAACACCCAACGGCGAGCGTCGGATCTGCGCTACCAACCCTTCGGCCATTTCAAATCGGGATGATTGACGGTCAATGTCTTTCAACCCATCAATGGTTGCGTTTATGTATTCTACGGTGCGGTCAAATTCTTTGATGGAATCGGCATAGGACTTGCCTATTTCCCACATAATGAGCTTTACAATCAGCGTACGCTGCTCGATCATTTTGTACACGAACTTATCCATACACTTGATGCGGTCTGCTACGCTCATCGTTGGCCATTCGCCGCGGCCATTATCATAAGCTTGCAAAGCGGCATCCATAGCCTCCATGGCTTCGGCTTCGGTGCAGACGGGATAGGTACCAATTAGCTTACGCTTGTAACTACCATCAGCCTGCGGTATCATCACAGGCGAATACACCTCACTTACCTCGCCGTTCCACTGGCGCATTTCGCCATTAACCAAGTACTCGCGTTGATGTATCTCCTCTATCCGATGTTCGGCAGGTATCTGCTCTTCAGGCACGAACATGGCCTGCAGTTGATCTTTAAAGTCGCTCATAGGCATGAAAAGTTTAAAATGCTATCCGCAAAATGGGGGAATAACAAGTACTAAAAATTTAATTTGACGGTGGTGGAGGCAAAACCACCTGCGTCATGCGGCCATACTGGTTCTCCAGTTTTGATGCGGCGGCTTTATCCATAAACCAAAACAGGTCACCGCTCACCGGCTTTATCAATTGAGCAGGATAAAGTTCGATATTTTGCTCGTCCTCAAGGATGTGTTTTACCGCTTCTGCTTTGCCTTCGCCATAAACTAGAAAAGCAATGTGGTGCGCTATGTTAATGAGCGGTGCCGTAAAGGTTATCCGGTTCATCTTCACTTCGTCGATATATAATGCCTGCACGCTTGCACTTTCATCATGTAAAACCGGTGTATTCGGGAACAACGACGCGGTGTGAGAGTTATCACCCAACCCTAAAATGATAAGGTCGAAACTTGCGTTTCCCTCATCAAAAAAGTTCAGTAAGGCGGTTGTGTACTCTTTTGCTGCTTCTTCCGCACCTAAATGGGTCTCTATAGCAAAAATCTGCGACTCATCTATTCCCAGCGGATCAAACAAAGTGTTCTTCGCCATCAGGTAGTTACTTTGCTGATCTGTTAACGGCACATCACGCTCATCACCAAAAAAGAAATAAACCTTGTCCCACTCAATTTTGTCGCGGTACTCGCTTGCCAGCAGTTCATGAAGTTTCTTCGGAGAACTACCGCCGCTTAGTGCTACCGTAAAACGATCACGCTCTTTGATAGCTTCAGCAGCTAACTTAGCAAAGTACATCGCAAGTTGCGCTATTACATCATCGGGCGTGTTAGCTATGTTAAGATGCATATTGCTTATTTTTTACCGTTAACAGGCAGTGTGAACCAATTGAAACCATCGCGGGCTATTAATGCCTCAGCAGACTCTGGCCCCCATGAATCGGCACTATAATTAGGGAAGTTCAAGCTCTTCTTATTTTGCCAGGTGCTCAGGATCGGCATAACCAGCTCCCACGCTGCTTCTACCTGGTCGCCACGCATAAATAATGTCTGGTCGCCAAGCATGGTATCCAATATTAAGGTTTCGTAAGCTTCCGGCGCCTGGTTGGTGTAAGTGCCTTTATAATCAAATACCATATCTACAGGATTCAGCACCATGTCAATACCAGGGCGTTTGGCTTGCACCTGTAAACGGATGCTCATTTCCGGCTGTATACTGATGATCAACCTGTTTTGCTGCCAGCTTTCAGCGGCTTCGGTAGGGAATATCAGGTGCGGTACATCCTTGAACTGGATGGTAATCACCGACGATGACTGATGCATGCGCTTACCTGTACGGAGGTAAAACGGCACACCCTGCCAGCGCCAGTTGTCTACAAAGAATTTGATAGCGGCAAACGTCTCGGTGTTCGATTGCGGGTCTACCTTAGGCTCCTCGCGGTAACCCGGTACTTCTTTACCCTTCATCCAGCCGCTACCATACTGGCCTCTAACTGCTGAGTTACGCACATCTTCCGGCGTGAACTTGCGCATGGCCCTTAGCACATCTACCTTTCGGTCGCGCACCTCGTTAGCATTAAAGCTAACCGGCGGCTCCATGGCAATGTGGCAAAGTAATTGCAATAGATGATTTTGTATCATGTCGCGCATAGCGCCTGAGCCATCATAATAGTCTCCCCGCTCTTCCACGCCCAGTTGCTCAGTAACTGATATCTGTACGTGTTCGATATAGTTCCGGTTCCACAGCGGCTCCATAATGGAGTTGGCAAAACGGAATGCCATGATGTTCTGAACAGTTTCCTTGCCCAGATAATGGTCTATACGGTAGATCTGGCACTCGTCAAAAATACCTGACAGTAGCTGGTTAAGTTCCTTTGCCGTTTCCAGGTCATGCCCGAATGGTTTCTCAATGATGATCCTAACGCGGTTCTTATCTTCAGCTAATTGAGCTTTGGAAATATTTGAAGCGATGATAGGGAAGAAGTTTGGTGCAACCGCCAGATAGAAGATCACGTTAGCCTGGGTTTTCCATTCCTCGTTATGCTTTTCTATGCGTTTGCCAAACTCTTTATAGGTCTCAAAATCTGTTGCGTCAGATACCTGGTAGTAAATGCTGTTTACAAACTTTTCCCATTTTTTGCCGTCAACTTTTCCGCTGCGCGAAAATTGGTTAATGTCGTTAAACATGTTCTCACGGAATTGCTCGTCAGTAAGCTTTGTACGACCTGTACCTATAATAGAAAACTGATCTGGCAGCCATCCGTCAAGAAAGAGGTTATATAAAGCCGGAGCTATTTTGCGTGAGTTAAGGTCTCCGGTTGCACCGAAGATCACAAATATGGTAGGGGGCGATTTAACGTTGCTCATGATGTATTTTTTGAGAGTCAGCAGTTAAGAGTAAAGAATCAAGACACGAGTAACAAATTGTTTATCTTGACTCTTGATTCCTCACTTCTCGATTCTATTCGTTAGTCTTGTTTAGCGGTCCATTGCGTATGGAATGTACCTTCTTTGCCTATCAGCTCGTAAGTGTGCGCGCCAAAATAATCGCGCTGGGCTTGAGTAAGGTTAGATGGCATGCGTTCGCTGCGGAAAGCATCAAAATAGCTTAGCGATGCTGCGTAAGCAGGCGCTGCTATGCCTGCATTAACTGCGGCTGCTACCACTTTACGAATGCCCGGCAGCAAGCTAGTTACAATTTCCCTTACGTCGCCGTCAAGCAGCAAGTGCGCTAACTTAGGGTCTTTACCGTATGCACCATATATATTCTCCAGGAATTTGGAACGGATGATACATCCGCCGCGCCATATCTTGGCTATATCATCAAGCTTCAGGTCGTATTTGTATTCAGCAGACGCATTGGAGAGCATGTGCATGCCCTGCGCGTAGCTGATGATCATTGTAAAATAAAAGGCTTGTTCCAAAGCAGCCAGCAACTCTGCCTGATCACCCTCTATCTGCTGGTGATCTGCTGTACTGTAAATGCCCGCTGCGTTAGTGCGTAGCTCCTTGTACTTAGAAAGGTCGCGCATGGCAACAGCGGTATCTACCGTTGGGATAGGTGCCTGCAGGTCCATAGCGCTTTGCGAGGTCCATTTACCGGTACCTTTAGCACGCGCTTCATCCTTAATATCGTCTAACAACAGGTGGTCCGTACCTGGAGCATTAAATTTGAAGATATCTTTGGTAATATCCAGCAGGAATGACTGCAATCGGCCATCGTTCCACTGGGCAAATATTTCTCCCATGTGGGCGTTATCCATCTTCAAGCCCTTTTTCATGATCTCGTACGTTTCGGCAAGCAATTGCATTATACCGTACTCAATGCCGTTATGCACCATTTTTACAAAGTGACCCGATGCACCCGGACCAATGTAAGTTACGCATGGCGCGCCATCTACCTTTGCCGCGATAGCTTCAAAGATGGGCTTCATTACGTTGTATGCATCTTTGTCGCCGCCCGGCATCATGCTTGGGCCTTTGCGTGCACCTTCCTCACCGCCTGATACACCCATACCAAAGAAATGCAAACCTTTAGCTTCCAGCTCTTCTACACGGCGGTTGGTGTCGGTAAAGTGGGAGTTCCCGCCATCAATTAAAATATCACCTTTATCCAACAACGGGCTCAACTCCGCAATAACGCTATCCACAGGCTTGCCCGCAGGCACCAGCATCATAATGGCGCGTGGCGTAGTAAGGCTTTGTATAAATTCGTTAACATCAATAAAACCCTTAACGGCAAACTTGTCGCCCTCCTGGTTAAGCGAATCTACCTTACCCTGATCTTTATCGTGCCCCGCCACGGCAAACCCATGGTCGGCCATATTCAATAGCAGGCTTCGGCCCATAACACCAAGGCCAATCATACCAAAAGCGTACTTATCTGTTGTTGTGCTCATGTTAGTTGAGTTTTTGCTCTTTAAGTTCGTTCAATATCCTTTTTGTTGTCTCAAAATCCGTGTGCTGGTAAGCACGAATGCCCAGGTTCTCTGCCATTTTTACAAACATTATCCTGTCATCAAAGTACACACACTGATTTGGTGAAGCCTGGGCAATGCCCATAGCCAGCTGCCATATACCGGGATCTGGTTTACGCATTTTAACCTCGCAGGAGGAGATGAATGCATCAAAACACTCGTGCAGTTTAAACTTTTGCACCCGGTAATCGTTCAGCTCCTTACCCTCGTTATTAATAGAGATAATGCGGAAGCCACAGTCTTTTTTCCACTCCTTTAACCAGGCCAGCATGTCTGGAAGTTCCACAGACTGTGAGTACATAAACTCCTTGAAATCTTCGCGTACAAAATCCCGTGGCTGATTAAAGATCACGGTATCCAGGTACTGGTCAAGCGTAATGCTTCCTATCTCGTAAACGTTGAAGATAAAGTTGTGCAAGGCGTTAACTTCCTCGTAATCTATGCCAAATTTCTTTGCAGCTTCACGGCGAGACTCGTGGCCCCAACCGTTCGTAAGCAGTATGCCGCCAACGTCAAAGAAGAGGATCTTTAGATCATTATACTTTGCCATCGGGGTGTGCTTATGCTTTGCTTTGTTGATCCTCTATTGCTTTGAGCAATTTCTCGAATGGCTTGTTAAATTTCTCGATACCCTCGTCTTCCAGCTGCTGAGTTATCGCGTCAAGATCAATACCTAATTCTTTTAATTTAGCAAGCGTTTCTGTTGCTTTATCCAGGCCTTGCTCTAATGTATTTGCAGCCACACCATGGTCGCGGAAGGCATCTATAGTTTCTAATGGAACTGTATCAACAGTGTCCGGACCAATAAGAGCTTCTACGTATTTAGTATCTTTAAATGCAGGGTTCTTGCTGCCGGTACTCGCCCAAAGCAAACGCTGTGGTTTTGCACCCTGCTCCTCAAGTTTTTTCCAACGCTCGGTGCTAAATACGCGTTTGTAAATTTCATATGCCTTCTTTGCAGATGCAACGGCTACTTCACCAACCAGCTCTTTTTCACCTTTCTCTTCCAATAAAGGATCAACAACCACGTCTATACGGCTTAAAAAGAAACTAGCTACTGATGATATATGCGCTATTTTGTGACCGGCGGCTAAATGATCTTCCAGACCTGAGATGTACGCCTCTGTAACGGCTTCGTAACGCTCCAGTCCAAAAAGCAGGGTAACGTTTACGTTAATGCCTTTTGCTATCGTTTCGCGGATGGCTTGCAACCCAGGCTTAGTACCAGGGATCTTGATCATCACGTTTTTACGATCAACTTTTTTCCAAAGCTCCTCTGCTTGTTTTATAGTACCTTCGGTATCAAGCGCGAGGAAAGGAGATACTTCCAAACTAACATAGCCATCTGCACCAACAACGCCTTCGTTGTACACGCTGTCGAAAATGTCGCAGGCTGCCTGTATGTCTTTTACAGCAAGTTCAAAAAACAACTTTTCAGTAGTTTCTGCATTTGCACCGAGTTCTTTTACGTCGGCATCGTAATCGCTGCTGCTGCTAATTGCCTTTTCGAAAATGGCTGGATTTGAGGTTACCCCTCTTACGCCATCCTCGTCAATTAATTTCTTCAGCTTGCCTGAGGAGATGATCTCGCGATCAATAAAATCAAGCCAGATGCTCTGACCGAAATCGTGTATTTGCTTCACATTGCTAGTTGCCATATCAGGTATGTTTAATTTGTTGTTGTTCTAATAGTAAATTGTTCTACAGCGGCAAAGTTGGGGCCAATGCAACTGTAGCGTATAATCTCAATATCATTCTTTAGCTACAGGAGTGTAATTGTACTACTCATTAGCAGCTACCAGTATGTTCAGGTCGTAACCAATAAACAGGCCGCTTTCTATTACGCCGGTTATTGATTTAATATCTCGCTCTAAACTATTTGTCACATTGTCGAAATAGCAATCGAGCACCATATTGTTGTTCTCTGTGATCACAGGACCATCCTTCCCTTTAGCAGGGCGGATAGATACATTATTGGCACCTATCTTTCTTAGTTCCGAACCAACGTGCAACAGCGCCTGCGGGAACACCTCTACAGGTACCGGAAAGTTGGTGTTTATTTTTTGCACCATCTTACTTTCGTCCACAATAATGTAGTTGACTGCGCTGCTGCTTATCAGCAGTTTTTCTTTGAACATTGCACCACCGCGGCCTTTAATAAGCCAATTATTGGGGTCAACTTCGTCCGCACCATCAAACAGCCAGTCAGGTGTATGCTCGAATGTACTGGTGAGCGGAATACCCAACTTAGCGCAGAACATAGATATTTCCAATGATGTTGGGATAGCCAGTATGTTCAGCTTTTCAGTTTTTATCCTTTCGGCAATAGCCAGGAGAGCAAGGTAAACTGTTGAACCGGAGCCCACACCCAGCACGTCGCCATCTTTTACCATGGCAGCTATCTGGGAGGCAACTTTTTGCTTGCCCGTAACATTGGTGATTGTACCAGACCATTGGAGGTCTTTTATCAGATCGCTCATGTTATAGTGGAGTGGTGAGTGGTCAATAGTGAGTAGTTTATCGCAGTTTAACCGCTCACCACTCACTATTTACAACTCAACTATTTACAATATTGCTTTTGCTTTGGCTACTACGTTCTCTACTGTAAAGCCAAAGTGTTTATACAAATCTTCAGCAGGTGCAGATTCGCCAAAGGTGGTCATACCCAACATGTCGCCTTCGTCTGTAGTGTATTTGTGCCAGCCCATTGGAGAAGCCATTTCCACTGCCAAGCGTTTACGGCTTGCTTTAGGTAACACCGATTCTTTATACTCGGCACTTTGTTTCTCGAACAGCTCCCACGATGGCATGCTTACCACACGTGTAGAGATGCCTTCAGCTTCCAATTTTTCCTGTGCTTGTAGTATTAGTGCTACTTCTGAGCCGGTCGCCATTAATATCAGATCGGGGTTACCACTTTCTTTTGAAAGCACATACGCGCCTTTTTCCAGGTCGGCAGCCTTACCGTATTTATCCTGATCAAGGATAGGCAATCCCTGGCGAGTGAAGATCAATACGGTTGGTCCACCTTTTTTCTCAATGGCCACTTTCCAGGCGTAAGCAGTTTCGTTAGCATCAGCCGGACGGATAACCGTTACGTTTGGAATAGCGCGAAGAGAAGCCAGATGTTCAATTGGCTGGTGTGTCGTTCCGTCTTCTCCTAAGCCAATACTGTCGTGAGTATAAACAAATATCGGGTTGATCTTCATGATGGCTGCCAAACGGATCGGCGGACGCATATAATCAGCAAATTGCAGGAAGGTTGCGCCAAATGGCAGGAGGCCTTTTGTTAAAGCCATACCATTAAGTGCCGAACCCATTGCATGCTCACGGATACCGAAGTGGAAGTTGCGGCCACCACGGTTCTCTGAAGTAAATGAATCAAAGTCCTTCAGGTTAGTTTCAGTTGATGGCGCAAGGTCAGCCGCGCCGCCAATTAGATTTGGCAAACCTGCCGCAATTGCATTTAACACTTTTCCGGAAGCCTGGCGTGTGGCCATCTTAGGATCAGAGCCTTTAAACACAGGCAGCTTGTCGGCCCAGCCAGAAGGTAGTTCGCCTTTAAACGCAGCTTCATACTCAGCTGCAAGTTCAGGGAACTTTTCTTTGTACTTGGCGAACAACTCGTTCCACTTATCCTCTTTTTTGCCGCCGCGTGCGCCTTTTTCTGCGTAGTATTTGGCAACTTCCTCAGGTATTTCGAAAGACTTTTCAGGATCAAAGCCAAAGAATTCTTTAACCAACTTAATCTCATCTGCACCAAGCGGTGAACCGTGAGAACCTGCAGTTCCTGATTTGTTAGGACTACCGTATGCAATCAGTGAACGAACACGGATGAGCGATGGCTTTTGAGTTTCGGACCGTGCGTTTATCAAAGCAAGCTCCAAAGCATGGGTATCGTTAACATCCGGAAGGTCCTGCACATGCCAGCCATATGCACGGAAACGTGCGCTTACATCCTCGTTAAACGCGATGTTGGTGCTGCCTTCTATAGAGATGTGGTTATCATCGTATATATAAATGAGATTGCCTAACTCAAGATGCCCTGCTAAAGAAGCCGCTTCAGATGTAACACCTTCCATCATATCGCCATCACTTACGATAGAATAGATGTAATAATCAAAAAGAGAGAAACCTGGCTTGTTGTAACGGGCAGCTAAATGCTTTTGCGCTATGCCGAAACCTACACCATTGGCAAAGCCCTGGCCCAACGGCCCGGTTGTTACATCAACCCCCGGTGCCAACCCATACTCGGGGTGGCCAGCGGTTTTGCTGTTCATCTGGCGAAAAGCCTTCAGATCATCCAAAGATAAATCGTAACCGGTTAGGTGTAAGAAGTTATATTGCAGGATACAAGCATGACCCGCCGACAAAATAAACCTGTCGCGGTTTGCCCAATCCGGGTTTTTAGGATTATAGTTTAAAAATTTTGTCCAAAGCACATGGCCCAGCGGCGCAAGTGCCATTGCAGTACCGGGGTGGCCTGAGTTTGCTTTCTGTACAGCGTCCGCAGACAGTACCCTTACGGTGTCAATTGCTAACTTTTCCAGTTCTTCGTTCGGTTTTTCCATTATTGTGAGTTGATTGGAGTTTTAATTATTTAGTAGGAGTAGCCATAGCCGTGTGTGTAACCGGGTGTTTATCCTCCTGCCATAATCTTGCCCCGCCTTTAATGCCGTCGGCATTGGTTACTATTTTCATGTTCTTGTCCAGCTTAAAATTAAGCTTGTCGGAGTTTCCGCCGCCTATGTATAAGTAGTCGTAGTTGAATACGGTTTTTAAAACTTTAAAAACTTTTTTAATTCGTGTGTTCCATTTCTTTACACCTTCCTTGTCTAATGCCTTATCGCCAATGTACTCATCGTAGTCGCGGCCTTTAGATATGGGGTGATGCGCTACTTCAAGGTGCGGCAGCAAGTGCCCGTCCATCAGCAATGCAGTACCAAAGCCGGTACCAAGTGTTATCACCATCTCCAGCCCTTTGCCTTCTACTACGCCAAGCCCCTGCATATCTGCATCATTTACCACTTGTGCATCTTTACCAAGGGCGGTAACCAGCAACTGGCGAAAGTCAACGTCCTTCCAGTATTCGTTGCCCAGGTTAGGTGCTGTTTTTACAACGCCGTTACGTACATAACCAGGAAAGCCAACTGATATACGGTCATACTCCGGAAAGTCTTTAACCAGTGTTTTTATGGATTTGATAACATTATCAGGATTGGCCGGGTTTGGAGTTACAACTTTCTTGTAATCCATCTTCAGCGCGCCTTTGTTATCCAGGATTGTGCCCTTAATGCTTGAGCCACCTATATCTATAGAGAGTATTCTTAACTGGGCAGTGGTGTTTTTCATTTGAACCAGTGGTGTAATGGTGATGTTGTGCGTGTAAATATCACATTTTAAATAATAATTAGGTATTATTTAGCTATAATATTGAACATCAAATAAAAAAATCAAACGTAACCTGGGCATAACGCCGGTGTTATATTTGTATGCGCTCCAAATGTAACAGCACCACCTTTATAAAAGTTAGCCATGCCAACTTTTATGACATTGTTTAAACACCTAACAGCTAAAAAGACAAAAGCAGGATGCTATTAACAACAATGCCTTAAATACTAAGTACGTTCCTGCCGCCCTTCAGATGGTACCGCTTTCCATGCCAAACCAATACGCCCTCTGTTTTCACGGGCAAGCTAATCTCCATACGCCACTTGCCACCTAGTTTTGCGTAGTTAACCGCTACTGTTCCGTTTGGATGTGGAATTTCACCGGAGGCCTTTTCCAGCGCACCTAAATGCGGTTCTATCTTTATCTTGCCGAAACCCGGCGCATAGCTATCTATTCCCAGCACAGTGCGGAAGAACTCCACATTAGGGCTGGCTCCCCATGCATGGCAATCGCTGCGGTTATGCTCAAGGTCAGATATTTCGGCCCAGGTAGTAAGGCCCATCTTGATGTTATCACGCCATACATCCAGCCAGTTTAGGTAATTATTACCAAGCCCGCCTTTGGTAAGCGCCTGGTGCAGGTAGTACTTAAAGTAAATAGTACATTTCACCAGGCTGGTGTCTTTCTCTATTTTTTTAGCCAGCACACCCGCGTTTGCACCTGCAACGCCACTGAGGATAGCCAGTGCATTTGCATGCTGTGAGTAAGTGTCCTTGCTTTTACTGTCAGCATAAAGGCCTCTCCCGGCGTTCCAGTACTTTCGTTGAATTGTGGCCTGTAGTTTTGCAGCCTCTGCCCGGTAAAGCTGTGCAAATGCCGGCATGCCTATTTTTGCTTCCATCTCTGCCGCTTCGTGGTAAGCCAGGAGCAACTGCATATCCAATATTGCAGTGTTTCCGTCTGCATCTTTAGGTGCCTGACCAAAATCCCAACCTTTTTGCGATACCCAGTCTACAAAGGTCCAATAAGGTGCATCTTTAAGCGATCCGTCTGCTTGCTGATATTTTTTAAAGAACCGCAGCACGTCCCGCGCGCCATCAAGCTTGTTTTTTACAAAAGCCTCATCATTACGGTACATCCAGTAGTCGTGCAGCATAGAGATATACCAAAGTGAGAAAGTTGATATGATTTGCGGACTATACGACGGATGCCTGCTAAGTGTGACGCCCTCTGCCAGGCGCGAATTATCTATAAGGTTGATGGCGTTGCGGGCCAAACGATCGTCGCCGCTGTTAAAGTATGAAATAAGTGCCTGTATCCGCCCGTCGCCTATGTATTGCAGTTGTTCGTAATAGGGGCAATCGTAATAGGTTTCCATTGCGCAAGACCGTGCGGTACGCCAGCCTATATCCAGAATCTCCTGCATTTCGGGATTGCCGCTATTCAGCTTTGCATTAAGCTTGAGCGGATAACCGGTGAATGTGCCATAGAGGTCGTCAATGGTCAACGGTTCATCTTTCGTTGTAACATTAACGAAGATGTACCTAAACGTGCGGAATGACAGCGTGGTAAAGCTTTGACGGCTTCCGTCAGCAATAATGCTATCCTTACGCCCTACAAACTTGTAACCATCTACCTGGTTGCGGTTTGGCTTAACTATTTGCCAGGTATTACCAACATTTACCATGGGCGACTCGCAATAGGTAAAGGATACACCAGCATTATTGCCGCCGCTGAAATTGAAGGTAAGATAGGCATTGGTGAGATACGATTGATCTAAAAGAAACGAAGCTTTGGTATTTGCAGGAATGCTGAAGGCCTTTTTTTCCGCCGGAAAACCAGAAGGAAGATTAATGCCCGTAGCTTTACGCACACTTACCAGCCGTTGAAGCTTCATTTCCATTTGAGGAAGTGTAGATGGCACCAGCATCCAGTAAAAAGCATTTTTGTACCCCTTTGGATTTCCCTTGTCAATTTTTTGCACGCCGGGCCATTTGCCCGCATCATCCATCCAGCTTTTTGTTGACTGATGCATATCAACCAGCTCACCTGGCCCAGCTACATAATACGTGCTGTAACCAACGCCATTTAGCGGTTTGTATGCCACATCCCTAATGCCTTTCCAGGTATCATCCGTATTAAATACCCCTTCTTTATCGCTATCGCCTTGCAGGATAAAAGCTGTACGAACAGATATCTGGGCTTCCGCGCGGCTTTCGCCTTCATTCCATACTGTAGCCGCTATAGTATTATGACCCGCAGTTAAATAAGGAGCTATATCGACTGTTTCGTATCTCCAGTAATAAAGATCTCCCCTGGCAGGGCCTTGTGATACCAGGGTATGGTTAACGTACAGTTTGTAACGGTTATCTGCAGAAACATGAACCAGGAACTTCGTGGGTTTTGCGGGCAGGTCCGCAGATTTGCTGAAGTGGTACACGCCATATTCATGTGCAGGTTCATTCGGCACGGCTATCCATGATGCTTTCCACTGCTGCGTTAAAAGCTCCGGGTTTACATCCTGAGCAAAAAGGGACGTTAAAGCACAACAAAACATGAAGAGAGATGCGCAAAAGTTCTTCATAAATACAGATTGATGACGAGTGGCGCCCGTTACGCGCACTACAGCTAAGCTACTTATTTTCCGCCGATTGCTTTACCATAAACTCCAGTGCAGCTTTATCAAAAAGCGCTTTTGGCACTTGTTTTTCGCCAAGCTGCATCATTTTGCTGTTAGTAGTTTTATACATCGGCCATACGGGTAACCCCGGGCCGTTAGGGTCTCCCTTAGTTGCAAAGTTTACCCAATAGCTTGACATCACATCCGCCAGCTTTTGATCTCCCGGTTCAAAAGGCCGGTTCAGGAACTTTAGATTATTAAAGGCATAAGCAACCTCTGCCGTGTGGAACGACCCATATTTTTTAAATGCCTCGGTAGCAGGCACCCGGCGTACAAACCGGTACAGGTAAACAGGTCTGCCTTTATTTGCCTGTACATTGGCCCAGGTAAAGTTTTGTATACCAAAGGTAATATCGCGCGAGATATTAATCTGCGAGCGCTCCGCTTCCGCGTCGGTATTGGCAGGGTATAACTTCAGGAACTCGCCGGCTTTTTCTTTATATTGCTTTTGTGCGTCTGCCTTATAATCGGCAGCATTCTTCAGCTTGCCGATAAATGCGTCGTCCATGTTCCAGCCGGTAAGCAGGTCTGCTTTGTTCTCTTTCCCGGCTGCAAAGATAGTAGCTACATCCTGCGGCAGTATATAACCATCTACAATGGGCCGTGCATTATGCTGTTTCAACAGTTCCTCTGCAGACAGCTTCCTAAGATCCGCCAATGAGTTGGCACCTAATTTCTTGGCGGTCTCCACCCCGCCCTTTTCAGCCTGGGCAAGTGTAGTAGCACCCAGCGGACCACTGATAAAACCAGCCCCGCTTTCGGCAATAGCGCGTTTAAACAAACCTTTAGCCTGCGGCGATGCTACCAGGTAATTTACGGCAAATGATCCTGCAGATTGCCCTGCTATGGTCACATTATCTGGGTCTCCACCAAAGGCGGCTATATTGGTTTTCACCCATTGCAAGGCTGCAATAAGGTCCATCAACCCGTAATTACCAGAGGCATGATTAGGCGATTCTTTTGTTAGTTCGGGATGTGCAAAAAAGCCGAAGATACCCACCCGGTAAGGGACGCTCACCAACAGCACGCCCTTCCTGGCTAGTGCTTCGCCGTCGTATATAGGTACGTTAGTTCCACCACTTACAAATCCTCCGCCGTACACCCATACAATTACCGGCCGCTTCTCACTTACGGCTTTAGCGCCCGTCCAAACGTTCAGGTACAAACAATCTTCGCTCAGGGGTTCATCTTTAATCAAAAACTCGCGCGTATAAACGCCGAACTCGTTTGGCTTACCTTGCATGGGGCTTTGTGCAAAGTTTGTACAGGCCCTTACATCCATCCATGGTGTTACAGGCTGCGGCGCCTTCCAGCGCAGCTCTCCCACGGGTGGCGCGGCAAAAGGTATTCCCTTAAAGGACATAACAGCACCATCGGCACTGGCGGCGCCGGCGATTGGCCCGGCACTGGTTTTCGCAACTTTGAATGCATCCTGCGCTACAGCAAAGGAGCATAACAACAATAGCGGAAGAATGAGCAAGCGTTTCATAAGCGGCTAATTGGTTGTTGCTAAATTATGGTTTTGCTGTGGCTTTTACATACTTAGCTGTACGGGGATCATTAATAACACCTTTCCAGTTTAAGCCGTAGCCAAAGTCATAAGCATGCCCCTCACCGTCTTTAAATACTTTCATGTCATGAGGCACATCTTCAAACTGTGCTTCAACGGTAGCCATATCTGCAGGCATCTGCATCGGCAGCAATGCAGATGGCTCCGCTTTTCCGGTCATTATATCCAGGCTGGCTTGTCCCTGTACACCAAAATCTCCAATAATAGCACTCGCCTGTTTTTCAAACTCGCTAAACACCATCGGGTTGTTGAGGTTGACCGATACGATAACCGGTCTACCCTTCATTTTTGTGTAAGTATCCGTTACCATGGCGAGGTCGGTAACATTGGTAGATGTTTCTGCTTTACCTTTATAGCTCCTGTTGGTAAAAGACTCCAGCGGATCTCCGCCTGCAATACTGGTTGCACGCGCTGTTGCCGCCACGTACTTACCGTATTGCAACGAAATTGGCAGATAACCATTACCGCCGTTTTTGGCATCGTCGGCATCGTAGCCGCCGCGGCCAATTGGGCTGGCGATAAACACAAGGGCGTAATCCGCCTCGTCCGGGTTGTCAGTGACCTTAAAGTACTTTTTAACCGTTTCTATATTTACCGGGTACTCTAATGATTCCGGCGTTTTCATGCCAAGGAAGTTTACGCCTGCAGGCGTAAACTTCTTAGGAACGTAAACCGTTTTGCCGGTTTGCAGCGGCAGCACGTTGTTCTTGTTTTTTAGCATTACGATAGACTTCAATTGGGCATCGTAACCTGCTGCCATAAACTCCGGATTGCCTACAGTTTTCTTTGATTGCTCTGCATCCAGGTACGGGTTCTCAAACAAGCCGGTCTGGAATATATTGCGCAGTAAACGGGTAGCCGATAGTTCAAAACGAGCACGCATAAATTTTTCGCCATGCTCTTTTACCCCCAGCTGGTAGGCTTCTATAACAGGCTTCATATCGTTATTACCGCCAAACTGGTCTACCCCCGCCATTAATATTTTATAGTGACGCTGGGCAATTGTCGCTTTTTCCATCCCCCACGATTTACCGGACAAAAAGCTGTTGATAACCGTTTCATCACCGGTAACCAGCCAGTCTGTACACACCACGCCATCGTAGTGGTATCTATTGCGCAATAGGTCGGTAATAATGTATTTATTGTAGTTGTTGGCTACATTTTCGTGGTTCTTGGTGTCCTGCTTCCAGCTAATAGTGTAATAAGGCATTACGGCGGCGGCCATTTTGGTTTTGCCGTTCAGCTTGAAAGCGCCTTCGGTAAATGGCACCATGTGCTGGGCAAAGTTATTGCCCGGGTAAACAGCGTACTTGCCGAAACCGTAATGGGCATCACGCCCGCCCTCACCGGCGCCACCGCCCGGCCAGTGTTTCACCATAGCATTCACGCTTACGTAACCCCAGCCTTTGGCAATTTCGTCTTTACCGGTAGAAGTTTGGAAGCCCTCTACGTAAGCTCTGGCCATATCAGCAGCCAGGTAAGGGTCCTCGCCGAAGGTTCCGCTAAAGCGGTTCCAGCGCGGGTCTGTAGCTATATCAATTTGCGGAGACAAAGCGGTAGCAATGCCTAACGCGCGGTACTCCTGCCCTGCAATGCTGCCGAACTTTTGCGTTACAGATGGGTCGAACGTAGCAGCCATCCCTAACGAGCCCGGCCACATAGAAATAGAACCACCTGCACCCGCGTTAAACTCGGCGGTAGCACGTGTGCCATGCCGCGGGTCGCTGCTGTTGTTGGCTGGTATTCCCAAGCCAATGCCCTCTACCAGTGCCTGCGCATTATTGTTCCACTTGGCCGCAACTTCCGCGCTTTGTACCGATGTGATCAACACATGCCGTACGTTGTCTTCTGTTAAGAATTTCTTTTGCTGATCGCTAAGATCCCAGGCATTTGCACCGCTTTCGGCAAATACCTTACCATTATAGCTACCAGCAAAAGGGCCTGCCGGTGCCGCCGGTATAGGCTGATGCCGGCTGTATAACATCAGCCCTGCAATCTGCTCAACGCTCATTTTCGCAGCCAGGTCTCTAGCGCGCTCATCAACCGGCAGTCGCCAGTCCTCGTACTTGTCCAGCTTACCATTCTTGTTCAGGTCCTTAAAAGCTAACCCGTCCACCGTAAGCAATTTTACGCCCGATGTAGTGGAATAGCCCAACTTCTGGCCGGCTTTGTTGGTCACAAAAACAATGTCACCTACTTTGTTTTCGGTGTACTTGGTTTGGGCTGCCGCAGCCATTGGCAGCATCATGCTAAGCAGCAGATATCGTTTTTTCATTTATTTAGAGTTGTTGTAAAATGATCTTAACTGTTGGTTGCCAACAAACAGGCACAAACGAGCACAGGAAGAACCAGGCTAAACATGCGTCTGTAACGGGTAAATAGTAAGCGTTTAAAATTATAACTGGTTGAAAGACAATCTTTGTGTCTATACTACACAATGGTAGAAATTATATTTTACAATCACAAATAAAATAGCGTGCGACATCCTGAAATGCCTTATAAACTAAGACAACTCGATTTTCAGTGCACAAAACTATTTACTATAATAGTGCGTTCCTACTTTCCAGTCACCCTACAATGAAAGGCGCAGGTGGCTGGCGTGAATTAACACAATACGATGCTTTCAGAAAAACTAAAAGAACAAACACAGCAAGATCATCAGTACCTCGAGAAAATGATGGTAAAGGATTTAAAAGCCATCCGCACTAACGGGGAGTACGCGGCTTTGTTACAGAAGTTTTACAGCTACTTTGGCGGACTGGAAGTCAAAATAGATGAAGTATTCGATAAAACCCAACTACCGGATGCAGCCGAACGCCGCAAAGCAGAGGCGCTGTCAAATGATATTAAGTTTTTAGGCGGACAGGTTGCTGATAAGGCTACCGGAGCTGCCCTTCCCTCCATCAACAACCACCTGCAGGCCGTAGGAGCGATGTATGTTATTGAAGGATCGACCCTGGGCGGAAAGATCATCAGTAAAATGATGCAGCAGCAGCTTGGCCTAACAAACGACGGTGTAACTTTTTTTGAAGGATACGGCGATCAATCCATGCAGATGTGGGGCACCTTTAAGGAAATGCTGAATACGCAAGCAACCAACCCCGAACAGGAAGCAGTGGTGATAGCCGCAGCCAATGAAACGTTCCGCAAGTTTGGCGATTGGTTTAAAAACAGCGAAAACTAACGCTATTTGCGGAAAGCGATGCTGAAAGTGGTGCCGCGCCCAAGTTCGCTGTCAACCCATATTTTGCCTTTGTGCTTCTCTACAATACGCTTAACAATAGCCAGCCCTACTCCGGTGCCTTCAATGTCGCCCACGTTATCCATACGGTGAAAAAGCTCGAATACGCGCGGCAGCTGTTTTATATCTATGCCCAACCCGTTATCTGTTACGGTGTAAACAACCTCAAGGTCATTCTCCGTACCGTTTATTTCCACCATAGGTGGTTCCGACTTTATTGAATATTTAATAGCGTTGCTGATGATATTTGCAAAAACCTGCGATATCATCACCGGATCGCCCTGTATTCGTGGGGTATCGCCAATAGTGATCCTGGTATTTTCGGCTTTGTACACAAGTACCATATCTTTTACCTGCTCGTTGATGATATGCGCCACATCAATATCAGTTGTCACCGGCTCGCTTCGGCCAATACGGGAGTAGTCCAGCACCTCCTCAATCATGTTATTCATCTTGTCGGCACCTTCTCTTATACGGTCGAGCGCTCTAAGTGCCTGCGGCTTAAGCTCCTTGTCCCTGCTTAAGATCTGCGCATAACTCTTTATAACCGCTATCGGGTTTTTAAGATCGTGCGATATAGTAAAGCTAAACGTGTCCAGTTCTTCGTAAGCTTGTTTTAGGCGCTCGTTCAGCAAACGTATGGCGCCTGCTTTTTGGTTGATTGCGTAGGAGATCTCGCTTTTAAGCCTTACTATAGACTTTACTTCCTCGGCTCCCCATGGCTTTGATGTACCCGTAACGGTTTGCGACCATTCCTCAAAAGATTTGCGCGGAGAGATCTGCATCATGCCATTACCGCTTACTTCAACAGGTTTCTCCGGGTTGCCGGCCCATACTATAGTTTGCAGCTGTTCGGGCTTAAACCAAATTACATACTCGCCCAACTCTTTAGAAATGGTAAGCACCATCATGCCCGAAGCTACTTCTTTAAATGCCTTAGCCCGCTCAAACTCTGCAGAGAGGTGATGCGTATAGTATACCGACTCATTTACATTAGCCTTTATCCACCCAATTAATCCTGTTAGCTGATCATTAGTTGGTGTGTTGCCCAGCTTTTTAATATTGTTCTCAAAAACCAGCACAGCCCCGTCAGCATCGGTAACATCTAACAATGTCACCGGGTTGCCGGTAAGTGCTACCTCAATCTCGTTGTCTTTCAGCATCAGCCTGCTTAGTTGATCAACAGCGGTTTTATAACGCTCTTGTATGAACTGGTTCTCCTCGTCCTGCCTGAACTCCAGTGCTGACGACAAAATTTGCCCGATAAGCTTTGCCGACTCGCGCGAACGATAATCAATAAAACGCGGCGTGTAGTTGTGGCAGGCAATAAGCCCCCAAAGCTCCTGCTTATAAATAAGCGATATGCTAAAACTGGAGGCAACACCCATGTTCTTGAGGTACTGGATGTGTATAGGCGAAACCGCGCGTAACTGCGACGGGGTAAGGTCCAGCGGTGTATCGTCGCCGTTGTCTTCGCGTACAATACCCGATGGTTCGGTATGTACATCAGCAATCAGGCGGGTAAAGTTACGCTTATATAATTCACGTGCCTGCTGCGGGATATCTGACGCGGGATAGTGCAGCCCCAGCCACGATTGCAGGTCGGCATCTGCCGCTTCGGCAACCACTTCGCCGTGGCCGTCTTCCGCAAAACGGTATATCATCACCCTATCGTAACCTATAACGTTTTTCACCTGCATCACGCTATTCTTAAGCAGATTTTGCAGGTTCTTGTCGGTAAGCATTTCAGAGAGTGAGCGGCCTATGGCCCTTTGCACATCGGTCTCGCTATCTGACCGTGCCGGCTCAAACTCCAGCAGGTAATACTCTGCCGATGAAGAAATGATCAGGTGAAAGGGTTTACCCTGGATATCCGTATTAAAAGGATTGGTTTGTTCAAACCCGTTGTTCTTACCAAAAAGAATCAGCTGGCTGATAAAATTTGGCGGCTCGTTAGCGCCTATCAGCGGCTCAATAGCTGTTACATGTTCACCCAGGATATTGGCTGGCATGTTAGGTACAAAAGCATGCAGATTATCACTGTAAAAACGCACGATGAACTTTTTATCCATCACGATTAAAAAACCGTGCGCCTGTATTTTGCCCGGGATATGGATAGGCTCCTTATCGCAGTTACTGAGGTCGATGTTCAAAGGAAAATGGTGTTATAGATAGCTAAAAAACAAATATGAAAATATAAAATCAATTAAGCAAAAATGATAGCCTGCCAGTTAATAGCCGCCCTTTAACCAAATCATGATAACTTAAAGTATTAAAATCAATCCGGTTGATCCAGCTGCAACTTAATTTTGCACGCGGCGTCCTTTAGTTCATATTTACTTTTTTATTCTTTATGCGTATTCGGCTCACCATTCTATTCGCACTATTCGTTTCCGGGGCATGGGGACAAGCCAAATTACCCGTGGCAACAAATTTCAGAAAGGCCTACGCCAACCAAACGCGTGATGTAAGCGGCCGTCCCGGAAAAAAGTACTGGCAAAGTACCGCCGACTACGATATTAAGGTGACTTTTGATCAAGGTTCAATTACAGGCACTGAGTCCATCAGGTACATAAACAATAGTGCGGATACGCTTAAGAAGGTGGTTTTTAAGTTGTATCCGAATATTTTTAAACCTACTGCCATGCGCAACGTGATTATTGATGACGCTGCCACCGGCGAGGGCGTAAATATCTCGACGATGCGCCTAAACAACAAGGTGATAGATAGCAAGAAACGTTCGGTTCGCGGCACCAATCTTTACATCAACGGTGTTGCCATAGCTCCCGGTGCAACTGCCCGTTTTGACGTTACCTATAATTACCAGCTAAATGACACCTCTTTTATCCGTACAGGCAGGGTAGAAAATGGTGCTTATATGATAGCATATTTCTTTCCACGCATTGCCGTGTACGACGACATAGATGGGTGGAACGAATACCCGTACTTAGGCAAGGAAGAGTTTTATAACGATTACTGCAACTTTAAGGTAGCCATTACTACGCCCGGCAAAAACCAGGTTTGGGCAACAGGCGACTTAAAGAACATTGCTGATGTTTATGAACCTGAATTTGCCAAACGCATAGCCTACGCCAAAAATAAAGATGCGATAACAGATATAATTACAGAACAAGACTTTAAAAACGGGCACATAACCAAAAATGAAAACGGCAATAATACCTGGCTTTTTGAAGCGCGCAATGTGACCGATTTCGCCTTTGCTGTAAGCAACCATTACATATGGAAAGCATCAAGCGTAATGGTGGATGCCACCACAAAAAGGCGCACCCGGGTAGATGCTGTGTATAACCCGCATCATACCAATTTTGATCCCGTTATCACTTTGGCGCGCAACACCGTCGAGGCAATAAGTTTCCGGGTACCGGGTGTACCTTTCCCTTATTCACACCAAACCATATTTGAAGGATTAGATGCAATGGAATACCCCATGATGGTGAACAACCTGCCGTTTGATAAAAACGATGTGGCTTACTTTACCGCACACGAGATATTTCATTCCCTGTTCCCCTTTTACGTGGGCAGTAACGAAACCAAATACTCGTTTATGGACGAAGGCCCCGCCACCCTGGCCGAATTTACCCTGCGGCCGCTGATAGAGCCCGGCGCGCCGAACGGGTATGACCTGTCACCGGTAAATAATACCGCCGGCAGCGATCAGGATGTGCCTGTAATGACCCTCACCCCTCAGCTTTACGGTAAAGCACGTTTTGCTGATAAGGACCTTAAACCGGCGCTCGCCCTGCATTACCTGAAAGACATGCTGGGTGAAAAGCTTTTTTATGATGCATTGAAGTATTACATTAATACCTGGAAAGGCAGGCACCCTACGCCATACGACTTTTTTTACTGCATGAACGCAGGGGCAAAGACCAACCTTAATTGGTTTTGGCAAAATTGGTTTTATGAAAAGGCCGTTCCCGATTTAGCCATTAATGAAGTGAAGCGCCATCAAAATAATTACACGGTAGGCATAAACAACATTGGCAAAGCCGCAGTACCTGTACACCTTTCTGTAATTTACCAGGACGGGCACACCCGGACCATCCACCGCAGCATTGATTGCTGGGCCAAAGGTACCGCCTCTTTAAAACTGACCTTCACCGCCAAAGGAAAGATAGGCAAGCTGGTGTTAGGCGATGCTTACGATGCCGACATTGATCCTTCGAATAATATTTGGATGATGAAATAGCCGTAAAGCTTTATGTTCATAACGCTCTACGTGATACACAATGCGTTGTGGTGAATTTAACACTTGGTATCAAGTCAGCCCAACTGCCGAATACGTAATCAATCTTAATCGATATAATACCAGTTCTTATCTATTTTTTTCAGGCTCTTTCTGTACAATGAATCTAAAGATGATATCTTCTTAATCTCCGGAATGTAAAAAACAGTCTTGCCATCATCCAGGTACAATTTTAATGGTTCGCCCAGGTCGGCAAAGTCTGTTCTAAACCCGGTAATACTAAATGCCTGCAAATCATTTTTCAGCTTAGTTGTAAAGCTTAAGATATGCTTCTTTCGGCTGGAAGAATCAGGCGATTTATCCCAGTTGTTTATCTCTGGTTTGTACTCTATAGAATCGCGCACCCACATTAACTTGTCATTATTTAGCGCCATGTAATAAGCATTTGTTTTGTTTTTGCTGTACGTATACAAAAAATAGTAATTGCCCCCTCGGCTTACTAGCAGGCTTTTATGCTGGCACAGCTGCATAAGTTTGTCCCTGTTATCGTATATTCCTGTTAATACCCCTCTTTTACCGTCGCATGCAGACAATCCTAATGCGAGTAACAGGATGATTGAGGCGGATTTTTTAAGATTGATCATCAAAATAGTATTATTTAATTGCCGATACAGCTTGAGAAGCACAAGTACGCCATGCATTGGCCTGCACCGCATACCTGCGCCAGCGGGGTCATGAAATTTATACTTACTGCTCACATTATAAATGTAAGTACAATAGGCTATCTGGCAATGTTAGTAAAGTAAAAGGTTCGAGAGGCACAAGTACGCCATGCTTTTATCCTCCACTGCATACTTGCGCCAGCAGGGGGCCATGCTTTGGTCCACGCTGCATACTTGCGCCAGCGGGGGGCGACTTGTGCTAAAGATAACTATCATTCATTCTAAAAGATCCTGTAATAAAATAGAAAGATTCCTTTTCATTTCTAATTACGCCAATACCAAACAAATACCATTTTATTTTAATTGGCTCTGAACGTTGAAGTACCCTTTTATAGAACAGCTTCTTTAAGACTACTTGATCCTCATTATAAAACACATCATTAAGCGAAAAAGAGACAACAACAAAAAACATTAACGCGATTGTCATGATAACTAACGTAGCGGTGTCATATTCCTTCTTTATGATAGTGAATGCTATGACGCTGAATCCTATTATAATAACGGCAGCTTGATTAAGCCTCGCGACGTCTTCTCCAAGAGTTTTCAATTTAGTTCAATTATTCATATTTAGCTTTTCTCGCGCTAGTGAGAGAGGCATTTACTGTCGCAAAATGCATCTATATTTCCAGCATATATTGACCTTGATAATATATCCACAATTTCAGGAGGTATTTTATCAAGAGTAAGCGGGTTTAATGGTTTTGCTACCATGTGATAATTAGTGTTATTAAAGTTACCAGGTATGGTTTTATCAAATGAAAACAACCCTTTCTTCGCCATAAAAACAAAATCACTAAGATATCGCTCATCAGCTTTAAAGCCGATTATCTGACTTAAATCTTTATTTATTAAAATTTCAGATGTTTCTGGCAAGCCCATAAAATAAGCTGAAAGTAAGTTACAATTTCCGGTAGCTTTAGAGATTGATATGGGCAATACTCCTCCTCCTGATGCAGCAAAAGGAATGTGTTTGTGATTGGTGAAAAACCAATCTATATCAATCCCTAATTGTTCTTCTTCTGTGAACATGCAAGCGAGATTATTGTAGTACTTGGCCAGTTACATTGTCAGACTTGGTCATCATATTCAACCATTATTACTCCTTAAACGCTTCCGTCATCATCTGCTGCAGGTCGGCCTGGTGCATTTGCACAGCCTGGCGGCCAAGGTCTGCGCTCTTTTCCATCAGCACGGGCTGCTTTTGTACGAATTTTGTCCCTAGCGGGCTGCGGTAAAACGCGGCGAGGTCCTTTAGTTCTTTTTCGGTGAACTGCTGGGCGTAAAGGCTGGCCATTTGGTCTTTAATGGTTGCCCAGCTTACATATTTGGTTACAAAGGTGTTCATCACCTCTATAAACTTGGTGCGTTTATCTTCGGGTACCGATGCGCTGGCCTGTTTTAGCATCACCGTGATGCCCGATTTAAATTGCGCTTCGGACTGTGAGGCTACCAATACATCTTCTGCCGCTTTTAACTGTGTCGGTGTTACTGCCGGCGTTTGTGCTTTTGCCGCAATGCAAAACAACAGGCAGGCCATCATTAGTTTAATTTTCATCACTATATCTTTATAAATATTTTCCTAAGATAGAATATCCACATCACCAGCCATAGTATCAAAACAATAAAAATGGCGCCCAGCAACGACGCATTTACCGGGCTGAAGTAGGGCTGAAAAAGTGTTTGATAGATGGATTTATCGCCCAGCTTAATCAGGTTTAAATAATGCGGAATAAAGCCCGACAGCACGTAGGCCGTTATGGCATTGGTGCCGAACACCACAAAGGGATAAGTAAAACGCTTGTGACCCTGCACATCAATCAGCCAGAAACAGCTGGCCAACGTTATGGTAGCTAGTCCGCCGGTGTACAGCACAAAAGAGCTTGTCCACAAGGCTTTGTTTATGGGGAAGAAAAGGTCCCAAATTAAGGCTGCTACAACAGCAATAACGCCGTAAGTGAACATCCAGGTGGTTTTTATGGTATCGTCGCGGTCCTTACGTTTTACCCAGGTGCCTACCCGTATACCAAACAGCCCAGTCCCAATGGCCGGGAGGGTGCCCAGCAAACCTTCGGGGTCCCACGTGTGCGACGAACGCCAGAGGTGGTCAGGCGTAAGCAGGGTGCGGTCTACCCATGCGCCCAGGTTAGTTTCGGGTTCCAGGTTGGCATAACCCACACCGGGCACGGGCACAAGGGTCATGAGCAGGTAGTAACCTACAAGCGCTATTACAAATATCCAGTCGCGCGTTTTTTGTGAAGTTTTGAGGTAAAGCACGGTGCAGATAAAATATACCAGGGCAATACGCGGCAATACACCGGGCAGACGCAGCTTACCCAGATCAAAGTTCCAGCGCAGGATTAATTGGGTACACCAGGTGATGAGCATCAGGATGACCATACGGCGCAGTGCGGTTAGGATCATCTTCGACTGGTTCTCGCCAGATGCCTTGCGGCTTTCCATAGCGTACACAATAGACACGCCCACCATGAACAGGAAGAAGGGAAACACCAGATCGGTAGGTGTGCAGCCGTTCCATACCGAGTGTTCCAGTGGCGCGTAGATGTGGCCCCAGTCGCCTGGGTCGTTCACCAGTATCATAAAGGCAATGGTAGCACCGCGAAAAACGTCGAGGGAGAGCAGGCGCTTAGGTTTGATGGTTGTTGCAGACATCCGTTTTACAATTGGTGCTGTAATATAGATAATGCCTGCTTAAAAATTAAAGTTTTTAGCGCAGCCGGATCATGCTGCTATTACTTTCATGTAAGATGTTACAAACCGTGTGGTTTTTGCAGGTTTTGGGCTGTGCAGAAATCATTGCCGTGATGATACATTGAGTGGGTATTTTGCCCCGGGAAACTGTAACACCGCGTTACAGCGATGAAACAGGCCAATGCTGCCAAGTAGCTGTTATATAGCAAGTTGCTAAAATGGCCTTTTTAGCCAAACTGTATCATGGTTCCAAAAACTGTAACACAGGTTTTTGTTAAAGCTATGTATTACAGCTTCTTAACTGTTTTAAGCCCCGAAAAAGTGTAACAGGTGTAACACGCGCGCGTGTTACACCTGTAGTGTTAGAACTTATACCTGACGAAGGCCTCCATAGCCGCGTACTCGGCCATGCCCAGCTTATCGTAGTTCTGCGCCGTCTCGCGGTTGCGGTCCTCGGCACGTACCCAGAACTCGCGTTCGTCGTCTCCCGGGAACACCGGACGATCCTTTTGGCTCTGGTGCTTGAAGATCGCGTTCCGCTTGCGGATCACCTCTGCAGGAGATAACGGTACGGCCATCTCTATCTCGTGTGTGGCAAACTCGTGCCATGCACCGCGGTACAGCCATAGCCAGCAGTCCTTTACCCAGTCCTCCGTTTCTTTCAGCTTGTTCAGCGCGGCAAGGATGATGTTGAAGCACACCAGGTGGGTACCGTTCGGGTCGGCAAAGTCGCCTGCTGCAAATACCTGCTGGGGTTTTATCTTTTGTAAAAGCTCTATGGTGAGGCGTACGTCCTCTTCACCTACAGCGTTCTTCTTGGTCTTGCCGGTCTCGTAGAATGGCAGTGCCTGGAAGTGAATGTTGCTGTCGGGCAGGCCCGCGAACCGCGCACCGGAGATAGCTTCTGTTTTGCGGATAAAGCCTTTTACGTTGCGGATCTCCTGCGTATCGATCTGGTTAGGCAGCTTGCTGCCCATGAACTGGCGCATTTCCTCATAAGTGGCTTTCATGGCAGCGGTATCTTCCCCTACGCTTTCCTTAAAGTCTATGGCGAACTCTACAAAGCGCAATACATCATCATCCCATACAGCGGTGTTGCCGGAGGTCTGGTAGGCGACGTGTACATCATGCCCCTGGTCTACCAGGCGGATAAAGGTACCGCCCATGGAGATGACATCATCATCCGGGTGGGGAGAGAACACGATGGAGCGTTTTCTCGCGGGTTCTGCGCGTTCCGGCCTTTGGCTGTCGTCCGCACCGGGCTTTCCGCCCGGCCAGCCGGTGATGGTATGCTGCACCTGGTTAAAGATGTCGATATTGATGTTGTATACCGGGCCCTGTTCTACGGCAAGCTGTGCCATGCCGTGGTTGTTGTAGTCTTCTTCTGTCAGCTTGAGGATGGGTTTGTTTACCGCGCCGGAAAGCCAGATAACGGCTTTCTTTTTGAGCAGGTTGTCCCATACGCAATCCTTTACCAGCCAGGGGGTATCAAAGCGGGTAAGGCCGGAGGCCGCCCCTTCGTCCAACACGAACTCCACATGGTCGGATAGCTGCAGGTAGGTGGCCGGCACATCGCCGGAGATCTCGCCTTCTACGGCTTTCTTTACAATAGGTGCTTTCTTGGCGCTCCAGGC